>NZ_JBICSN010000013.1:0-169659 GCF_043197115.1 Micromonospora sp. NPDC049275 | reverse complement strand
GTTCTAGCTTGGTCGCTGAACCAACTACCGGAGACCTCTTCAATTAGCGACCACCGCCACGCCCCAACATCAACGCCCTACGAAACACGGCCTAGGCCAGAGGCTTAGTCGATCAAACCGGACGACCTGGCGTCTGAGCTGCTAGACCTGACATGGATGGTCAACGGTGGTCACTGCTGGCTCTCGTTAGACGGCCTGGCAACGGCATGATCTTGGCGCGGCCACGTCGGGCAGGGACGAGCCCGAGACCGCGCTACTCGGCAGAGGGCGGCTTGCGCTCCTGGCCCTCCCGCAGCCCCTGCAGCTTACCGGCCAACTCCTCGTATAGGGCATCGCCAAAAGTGAGCCGAGCCTGCACTTCCCGGTCCTTCAGCACTACGACGCGCCGCTCTCTCGCTTTGCGCAGCAAATCGGCCGAAATCTCGCCGATCTCATCGAGCTTTGCTTCCGCCAACTGGTCCACTGTCAACCCTAGGGCATGCAGCTCCGAATCTCCGGCCCAGTCGACGAAGCTCGCCCCAGTAAGGTCTACTTCCCCAATTTCCGCTTGAGTCAGGTTGGCACCAGCAAGCAATGCGCTTTTCAGGCTTGCAGATGACATCAGTGCGCTCGACAGGTCCGCCCTCATCAGATTTGCGTCTTCCAAGTCGCACTTCCACATTCTCGCCGAGCGGAACTTAGCATCCCACAGCGACCCGCCAGACAAGACCGCGAAGTTCAGAGTAGCGTGATCGAAGTTAACCCCTGGAGCATTCACGTCAGCAAGATTCGCTCTGCCCATATAGGCCTTATTGAAGTCGGCCCTTTCAAGAATTGCCCCTTGCAGATCAGCGTCTTTCATCTCGCAGCCTCGCAACTTAGCTTCAAAAAAGTCACACCCCCTCAAGAAGGATCCCTCAAATAGCGCTCCGTCTAGGCGAGCATGTGCCATACGCGCGCCCCTCAGATCGGTAAAGCAAAGATCGATCGGGTAGGCCTCTAATCTGTCAGGCCTTCTACAGAGGACCGTAAGCGCCGCCTGGACGTCTGTCGCTAGCACCTCAGATCGACGTCCGCTCTCCGCTCTAGGTTCGATTTCGGCAGAACTGAGCGGAACGCCCTCCCGGATGAATGCCGAAAGGACGGCGACGATCGTTTCGTGTTCGCTCTCTGATTCGAGCATCACGTGTTCTAGGGCGTAGATTCCACCGAGCCGCTCCGTCATCTTTTCTGACGCCAATAAAGCTATGCCCTTATTGTAGCGATCCGTAATCTGGCCACGCCGGGTTAGTTGGAAGGTGCGCGCGGTAAACGCTAACCCTGCGATAAGCGCGAGCCCCCCTAAGCCGGTCAAGAGCATTTGCCGAGTCGCGTTCCGGGCTTCCACCTTTTCCATACCCTGCAAGTGCTTCGCCGGAGTAGCAAGCCATGCCAACGGGCCGAGAACCAGTCCGAGCGCCCCGGATGCAGCGAGGAATGATAGAAGAATAGCGCCAGCCACACGAGTTCGACGCTTGCCCACGGAATTCCGCCGCAGCCACCAAATCATCAGTGACCATCGCCTCCGCAAGGCCTTAATGAAGCGTCTATGTGTCTTCACCAAGGTTGCCCCCTCCACGTTCACCCGCAGCAGACTCGTCAGCCTGCCAGCCCTTCGCCTCCTTAGCCATCCCGTCGGCCTTCGTCCGCACCCCGTGGAGTGGTGGGGCCTGCCCGGTCAAGGTGGAGCACCCCACCGTCTGAACGACCTTGACCGGGCAGGCCCCACCTGCTCGGCTCTGCCCGGACAGAGGTTGTCGGGATGGCGCCAACCATCCTGGAGTGCCTGAGCGCCCGCCGGAGGCACGCCCTGGTCGTCGCGATCTACATCAAAACCCCGGATCTGCCACTCACCACGGCGGCCCGGGGCTTCCTTCGTATGTCGCGCCGCCGGCGGGGCTGCAACCGTTCGGGGTGCGCCTCGTGCGCTTGCGCTAAGAGGCGCGGGGTCCCCGATCGGCGACCCATTGGGTCGGCCCCTGGTCGGCGGCGCGAGCGGCCTGCGAAGCGGGCCGCCTTGATCTTGTACAGAGAGTTCTCGCAGAGGAACTACTCGGATTACATGCAGGGACGACAGCATGAGGGACGGCAGCCGCTAGCAGCCAGGCCGTCCGGCGGCCCTGGCCGACGTCGCGGAGTTTGTCGATCCGAGTTGCACTGTAACGCTCAAGGCCATCCGTCTTTTCGCGCATATCTCGGTCCGTTTCTGCTGGCACGAGTTGCACAATCGCTGGGCTCAGACGAGACGCTGGTTGCGTACCTTCGAGTGCTCGCCTCTCAGGTGGGCTTGCTTGTGCTGGCGGACCTGTTCGTCCCAGACCGTTTGGTCGTAGTCCGGGTCCGGTGGGATCCACTTGTGGGAGCCATCGCTGTAATGGAACTTTTCGTCGCCCCGTCGAAGGATGCTCATCGGGTCCAACCGAGAAAGCGAAGGTGCAGGACCCCTGCCGGCACCCAGGTCAGGTCCCGCGAGGCGCAGACCAGTTGAGCGCTCATGTAGAGCGCCAAGGAAACGGATGCGCCCTCGTACTCTGCGCGTAGTTCCTGCTGTCGGATCCGGCAGGGCCAGGGCGCGTCGCAGCCTCCGCAGGTCCAGATTGGCATCACCGGGCCGTGGGTGGTCACCGCGGGTCGCCGACAAGGTGTACGAAGTGCGCCCGCCTCTGGAGCCACCGCAGTCGCTCTGGGCAGGGGTGGGGCCGGCCGCACCGGCACAGGCCGAGTCCGATCTCGTCGTGGCGGGTCAGGAGTTCATCGGCGGCGTCGACTTGAGCCTGGGCGTGGTCGATGAGGGCCTCTAGGCCGTGAATAGCAGCCATCCTCACCCCGTCAGGCCTGCACGGCGACGATGCCAGCGTGCCTCCGCCATGACGGCGGCGAGGTTGATGTCGCGCGTGGCGATGCGGCTCCGGGCCACATCGAGCCACAGCGATGACGCGACAGCCTGTTCGCCGCTAGCGGTTCGCATGCCTTCTACGGCGAGGCGTGCCAGGCGGCACGACACAAGTTGGTCGTCGTGCACGCAGCCGACGATGAGGTAGTGGCCGGAATGGTGGTCTTCCCACAGCGCTCGGCACAGACGCCACAGCAGCCGATGGCGACAGCCGTCAGGCGGCTCGACCGGTGGGTTATCAACATCGAACAACATGCCCAAGACGGTCCTGCCGGCTGCGGTCTCGCGGCCATGTCCACTAGCCATGTCACGGTGACATGAGCGGGCTCGACCTGCACGGACACCGGACTTAGGCTCCAGGTTGAGCACGATGCGTAGTCATTCGACGACGGTGGAGGCGGTTGTGCTACTCGACCATCTTCGGACTCCGGACGGCTTCTGGGCGCGGGAGGACGTCAGGACCGCAGTGCGTGTCCGCGACATCGGCACTCTGTTCCGGCTGCTTGCCCGGCATACGGGGGCGAGTCAGACGCGTATCGGGGCCGTGGTCGGCCTGGAACAGGGCTACGTCAGCCGGGTGATCGCCGGCCGGAAGGTGACCTCCATCGACGTGCTGGAGCGGATCGCCGACGGCTGCGGCATGCCCGACGAGACCCGGATGTCGCTCGGCCTTGCACCGCGCCACCAAGCACGTCGCCCCACCCCCGGCAGCCCGCGGGGTGATGTGCCAAACGACCGATCCTGGCGCGAAGACGTCCGCGCCGCCACGCAACTGTGGGAAGGCGACGTGAACCGCCGAGATTTGTTCCGTCAGACAGTGTTCAGCTCCGCTGGCTACACCCTGCCCGCGCTGCGCTGGTTCACCGCCCCCACGACACAACCCGTCACACAGAGAGGTCACCGCTCAGTCGGTCAACCCGACATCGACACCATCCGCGAGATGACCTCCATCTACCGGCGACTCGACAACCAGCACGGAGGCGGCCACGCCCGCGAAACCCTCGCCCGCTACCTCAACCACGAGGTCACGCCCCTGCTAACCGAGGGCCGCTACGATCCGGCGACCGGCCGAAAGCTACTCGTCGCCGTCGCCGAGCTGACTCAGCTCGCCGGCTGGCAGGCGTACGACACGGCCGAACACGGCCTCGCCCAGCGCTACCTCACCCATGCCCTCGACCTCGCCCGAGCTGCCGACGATGCTGGGCTCGGCGCCGAAATCCTCGCCGCGATGAGCCACCAAGCCACCTACCTCGGTCACAATGCCACCGGCGTCGATCTCGCCCGCGCCGCCCGGCAGACGGCACAACGCGCCGGCCTCGCGGTGCTGACGGCCGAGGCGCTGGTCATGGAAGCTCATGCCCACGCCGCCGCGCGCAACGAACGCGCCTGCGCCACCGCACTGCACCAGGCAGAACATGCCCTCGACCGGGCCGACCGCAGCAGCGACCCGCAATGGCTCGGCTACTTCGACGAGGCATACCTGTCGGCCAAGTTCGGCCACTGCTTCCATGCCCTCGGCCACTACCAGCAGGCCGAACGCTTCACCGTCCGCTCGCTGCGGATGGACGAGCGCTACATACGCGGGAAGGCCTTCAACCTCACTCTCCTCGCCTCCATCTACGCCCACCACGGCGAGCCCGATCGCGCCAGCGCCATCGGGGCCAAAGCGCTCACGTTGACCTCTCAACTGCGGTCAGCCCGAGCCGTCCGGTACCTACGTGACCTGCAAACCGACCTCACAGCGCACCGCCGCCGGCCAGCCGTCCGACACTTCATCAACCGCGTCGACGTAACCCTCGGTCAACGCCGCTGACTACAGCTCACCCCGGGCTTTGCGCGCGACCAGCTCCAACACCGCGATCACTGTGCCGGATCCCACGATCTCACCCCGGGACACGAGGTCCCGCGCTTCCGCCAACGGCATCCAGGCCACCCGCTCGGCCTCGTTGACGTCCACCGGCGAACCGATGTGTATCGCATCGCGCGCAAGGAACAGCAGATTCTCCGCGTCCGCAGTCGCCACCCACGGCTGGAACGACAGCATTGGTTCCACCGCACCCGGACGCCATCCGGTCTCCTCCTCGACCTCCCGGACCGCGCATCTCGCCGGCTGTTCACCGTCGTCGACGTAACCCCCGGGCAGCTCCCACACCCAACGGTCGAACACGAACCGGTGCCGCCGCATCAGCAGCAGGCGCTCCTGCTCGTCGAGCACCGCAACCATGGCTGACCGGGGCGCCCTGATCACGTACTGCTCGAAACGGACCCCATCCGGCAGTTCCACGTCGGCAATGCTCAACCGCGCCCGCCGGCTGCCGTCCACCACCCGCTCACCGTGAATCTTCCACTGCGTCGACTCGGTAACCTGCTCCTCCGTCACCCGCCCAGTATCCGGCCAGTGGCGCGGACGCATTGCGGCGTCTCATCACGAAGATTCGGCTCCGCCCCATGCTGCGCCGTCGCTACTTCCAGCGGAAGTGGACGAAGAGGCGGCCGAAGTTCTTCGAGTCCTTCTCCACGCGGTGGTAGAGCTGCTTGACGTCCTTCTGGTCGAGGAATCGCAGCACGCGCTTCTTGAGCTGACCCGACCCCTTGCCCGGGATGATCTCCACGAGGGTGGCCTTCTTCGCCACCGCCTCGTCCATGATCCCGCGCAGCGCGCGGTCGATGTCCTGCCCCTTGTTGAAGATCTCGTGCAGGTCCAGCTTGAGCTTCATGCCGCAGCCCCCGGCCGGTCAGGTCCCATGTCCGCCATCCTAGGCACGTCCGGCGGCCCACCCGCCGGACGACGGAGGGGCGGCCCCGGAGGACCGCCCCTGCCACGTCACCGTTCCACGCTCAGCGCGTGCCGCCCACGCGGGCCTCGACCCGCTGCAGCGCGATCCGATAGTCGTCGTTGGCCGCGTACATCGCCGCGGCGATCCGCAGGTGCCGCAGCGCGTCGGTGTGCCGGTTCAGCCGCTCAAGCGTCCGGCCCAGCACGTGGTGCGCGTAGTGGTCGCTCGGGTTCCGGTCGACAAGCTCCCGCAGCTGCTCCTCGGCCCGGCTGAGCTGGGCCGTCTGGAAGTACGCCCGGGCCAGCAGCTGCCGGACGGCGGCGTTGCCGGGTTCGGCGTCCAGGATCGGCTCCAGCAGTCGGGCCGCTCCGCTCGGGTCACCGGTTTCGAAGAACATGGTCGCCCGCCGGTAGTCCGCCAGAAGATCCATCTGCCCACCTCCTCGGGTCGCGCCGTCACCTGTTCCGACGCTGGCACAACGCTCGGCGTTTGGCGACTGTTCCCCGGGTCGAATTGGGGTCAGGTGCGGGCGTCGCGGCGGATTGCGGCCAGCTCCCAGGCGCGGACGCCGCCGACGATCCCGGCCGTGTTCGGCACCACCACCACGTCGTCGCCCATCCGGGTCAGTTGCTCCGGCCGGATCAGCCGGGAGTTGCCCCCGCCCAGGTAGAGCCGGTCCCACCGGAACACCGGGCGCAGTCCGTCCACCACCTGTCGGATCCGCCGGGACCAGAAGGCGTCGCCGAGCCGCCGACGCTCCGGCTCACCCACGTACGTGTCGTAGGTGGTGCCCCAGCGCACCGGCGCGTGCGACAGCTCCAGGTGCGGTGCGAGCACCCCGCCGTCGAAGAGGGCGCTGCCCAGGCCGGTCCCCAGGGTCAACACCAGTTCACAACCGGTACCCGCCACCACACCGGCACCGTGCACCTCGGCGTCGTTGAGCACCAGCGCGGGCACCCCGAACGCGTCGGCCAGCGCGCCCCGCGCGTCCCAGCCGGACCACTCGGCCTGCAGGTCCGGGTCGACGCGTGAGCGGGGCCCGCTGCGGGTGACGTAGTGCGGGGTGGCCACCACCACCCCGTGCCGGATCATGCCGGGCACGCCGACCGTCAGCCGGTCCGCCGGAGGCAGCCGCCCACCCAGCTCCCGCAGCGTCTGGACGAACAGGGCGGGAGGCAGCGGGTACGGGGTCGGCACCCGCAGCGGCCGGGCCCGCATCGTGCCGGCCTCGTCGAGGACCGACGCCTTGATGCCGCCGCCACCGCAGTCGATCGCGAGAGTGGTCACCACGTCGTTGAGTCTGCCCGCTGCCGTCGGCTCTTATGCGAGCAGCCGGATAGGCTGCCGTCCTGATGAGCGCCACGATGATCGTCAAGGACCTGGCCGCCGGGCACGGGGACCGCCCACTCTTCTCCGGGCTGGACCTGGTCGTCGCCCCGGGCGACGTGATCGGCCTGGTCGGGCCGAACGGGGCCGGCAAGTCGACGCTGCTGCGTACCCTCGCCGGTTTGTTGCCGGTCGAGGCCGGCAGCGTGCGACTCAGCCCGCCCACCGCGAGCGTCGGGCACCTGCCGCAGGAGCCGGAACGGCGGCCGGGCGAGACGGTACGCGACTTCCTGGCCCGCCGGACCGGGGTGACCGCCGCGCAGGCGGCGCTGGACGCGGCGACCGAGGCGCTTACCGCCGGGGCGGCGGGTGCCGACGACGCGTACGCCGACGCGTTGGAGCGCTGGCTCGCCCTCGGCGGCGCGGACCTGGACGAGCGCGCCGAGCAGGTGAGCGCGGACCTGGGGCTCGCGGTCGACCTGGACCACCCGACGACCGGGCTCTCCGGCGGCCAGGCCGCCCGTGCCGGGCTCGCGTCGCTGCTGCTCAGCCGCTACGACGTGTTCCTGCTCGACGAGCCGACGAACGACCTGGACCTGGCCGGTCTGGAGCGGCTGGAGGAGTTCGTCACCGGACTGCGCGCCGGCACGGTGCTGGTGAGTCACGACCGGGAGTTCCTCACCCGCACGGTGACCCGGGTGCTGGAGCTGGACCTGGCGCAGCAGCAGGTCAATCACTTCGGCGGCGGCTACGCGGCCTACCTGGAGGAGCGCGAGGTCGCGCGGCGGCACGCCCGCGCGGACTTCGAGGAGTACGCCGACACCAAGGCCGGCCTGGAGGCGCGGGCCCGTACCCAGCGTGGCTGGATGGAGAAGGGCGTGAAGAACGCCCGCCGCAAGGCCACCGACAACGACAAGATCGGCCGCAAGTTCCGCAGCGAGTCGAGCGAGAAGCAGGCCGCCAAGGCCAAGCAGACGGAACGGCTGATCGAACGGCTCGACGTGGTCGAGGAGCCTCGCAAGGAGTGGGAGCTGCGGATGGAGATCGCCGCCGCCCCCCGCGCCGGCGCCGTCGTGGCCACTCTGCGAGGTGCGGTGGTACGCCGAGGCGGGTTCACCCTCGGGCCGGTCGACCTCCAGATCGACTGGGCGGACCGGGTCGCGGTGACCGGGGCGAACGGTTCGGGCAAGTCCACCCTGCTGGCCGCGCTGCTCGGGCGGCTGCCGCTGGACGAGGGCACCGCCTCGCTCGGGCCGGGCGTGGTGGTCGGCGAGGTGGACCAGGCGCGGGGACTGTTCCTCGGTGACGCGCCGCTTATCGACGCGTTCCACGCGGCCGTACCGCACCTGTCGCCGGCGGACGCGCGGACCCTGCTGGCCAAGTTCGGGCTGCGCGCGGCGCACGTCCCGCGACCGGCGGCCACCCTGTCCCCCGGCGAGCGGACCCGCGCGGCGCTGGCCCTGCTCCAGGGTCGCGGGGTCAACCTGCTGGTGCTCGACGAGCCCACCAACCACCTGGATCTGCCCGCCATCGAGCAGCTCGAATCGGCGCTGGCCAGCTACCCCGGCACGCTGCTGCTGGTCACCCACGACCGGCGGATGCTGGCGGCCATCGAGACGAACCGTCGGCTGCGGGTCGACGCCGGGCGGATCGCCGAGGACTGATCCGTGCCCCCGCGCCGGCGCGGGGTGAGAATGACGCCATGCTCAAGTGGGAGTACGCCCTGCTGGTCCGCCGCCGCCAGGCGGCGACCAACGACCTCGGCTGGGAGGTCGTCTTCGTCTGGTACGGCCCGGACGGCTCGATGGTCGACGTGACGCCGTACGGCGACACCTCGCTGGCCCACCTGAACCGGGCCGGTGACCAGGGCTGGGAGTTGGTCGCGATGAGCGAGGACCCTTCGCTGCCCGGCCACCACGAACTGCACCGCTACCACCTCAAGCGGCCGAAGGCAGCAGCTCCCCCGCCCCGGCAGCGGATGCGCGGCGGGGGCCGACCGGGCCGCCGTACCCTCTCGGGCTGATCCCGACTCGCTACCCGAACGCGGCATACCGGGCGGGATTGCGGGTAACGCGCGGCGGGAGGTGGCCCGAATGGTCGCTTTGGCACAGACTCCGCCCTCGGCCGACCGGCTGCGGTTGATCGACGAAGCCCTCGCGCAGGCGTGGGCGGACCAGGTCCGGCACGACGACCGGCTGCGCGCTCTGGCGGTCGAGGTGCGCTTCGACCGGGGGGTCGCCCATCTCAACGGCGAGGTGGCCGAGCCCGGGGAACTCCGGCTGGTACGCGACCTGGTGGGACGGCTGGCCGGCGTCTACGGCGTCTGGTGCCGGGTCGGCGTCGGTGGGCGGGAGCCGGTGGTGGTGGACCTCGGCTGCGGGCCGACCAAGCAGTGGTCCGGCAACCTGGGGTTGGACATCTACCCGGCGCCGGGGGTAAACGCGGTGGCGGACCTCTCCGGCTCGCTACCGCTTGCCGACAACTCGGTGGACGTCCTGTTCGCCGTGCACATCCTGGAGCACCTGATCGACTTCCTGCCCCTGGTGGACGAGTGCCACCGGGTGCTTCGCCCGGGCGGCGTCCTCCACGTCATGAGCCCCTGGTGGGGCCATGTCAACGCGGTGGCGGACCCGACCCACGTCCGGCTGATGGACGTGCAGACGTTCAAGGGGATCTGCCAGCTCCGCCCGCCGGGCACCCCGCGCTGGTACCCGCTGCACGCGGGCTGCGACGGTGCCTCCATCTTCGCCGACCTGACCCCACTCCCCCCGGACGTGGACCCGGCACCCCCCACCCACCTGGCCCGCTTCTTCGACTAACCCCCCCCCACCCACCCACCTGTCCCCGGTGATCAAGAGGTTTGCGTCAAGATGAGCGCCATTCTTGACACAAACCTCTTGATCACCGGGGTGTGGGGTTTGGTGGGGTCTGGGTTGATTCGCGGAGTTCCAGGTGGTGGGGGGCCTTGAGTTCCTTCGCCGGGGCGGTGCGGTCGCCGTCCAGGCGGTTGGCGAGGAGTTCCACCGCCAGCCGTGCGATCTGCTCCTTGTCCGGAGCGACGGTGCTCAGGGTCGGAATCGAGAACCGGCCGTCCTCGATGTCGTCGAATCCGACCACCGCCACGTCCTCGGGCACCCGCAGGCCGGCCTCGTGCAGGGCGCGCAGGGCACCGAGGGCGAGCGTGTCGTTGAAGCAGAAGACGGCGTCGGGGCGTACCCCCGTGGTGAGCAGGCCGCGCATCGCGGCCGCGCCGTCGGCGCGGTGCCAGGCCGGCGCGGGCGCCACGAGGGTTTCGTCGTAGGCCAGGCCGGCGGCGCGCAGTGCCTCCGCGTAGCCGGCCAGGCGTAGGCGGGCGCTGGCGCCCTCGTCGGTACGCTGCGAGCCGATGGCCGCGATCCGGCGGTGGCCGAGCTGGATCAGGTGCTCGGTGATCTGGCGGGCGGCACTCACGTTGTCGATCACCACGCGGTCGGCCGGGCCGTGGTCGACACGCTCGCCGAGCAGCACCATCGGGGTGCCGTCCAGGCCGGCCAGGTCCTCCGCGGTGAGTGCCAGCGGGCTGAAGATGAGCCCGTCGATGAGGTGGTCGGTGATGCCGGAGGCGACCACCCGCTCCTGCTCACGCCGGCCGCCGGTCTGGTCGATGAGCACCGTCCAGCCGTAGTCGGCGGCGGCGGTGACCACGTAGCGGGCGAGTTCGGCGAAGTACGGGATGTCCAGTTCCGGCACTGCCAGGGCGATCACCCCGGTACGCCCCTTGCGCAGGTGGCGGGCGGAGAGGTTGGGCCGGTAGTTCAGCTCGGCGATGGCCTCCTCGACCCGGGCCCGGGTGTCCGGACGGACGTGCACGTACCCGTTCACCACGTTCGAGACGGTCTTCACCGAGACGCCCGCCCGTTCGGCCACGTCCTTGAGCCTGTGTCGCACGCCGCAACCTCCCCGATGTAACCCAGCGCACCATACCTCGTCACCAGCTCTTTACAACGTTGCCTACAACGTTGTAGAAACGAGGGACGCCGGGTGGGCGGTGACTGCGGTCACCCGGTTTCCAGCACCGAGGAAAGGTGACATCCCTTGCGGACCGCGCAGCTGACGATCGACCCGGCCTTCTCGATCGGGCCGGCCGACCGACGTCTCTTCGGCTCGTTCGTCGAGCACATGGGGCGGTGCGTCTACGGCGGCATCTACGAGCCCGGCCACCCCAACGCCGACTCCCGCGGCCTGCGCCGCGACGTGCTGGACCTGACCCGCGAGCTGGGCGTCACGGTGGTCCGCTACCCGGGAGGCAACTTCGTCTCCGGCTACCGCTGGGAGGACGGCGTCGGCCCGGTCGGTGACCGGCCGCGCCGGCTCGACCTGGCGTGGAAGACGATCGAGACCAACGCGTTCGGGCTGGACGAGTTCATGACCTGGGCCGCCGAGGCCGGTGTCGAGCCGATGATGGCCGTCAACCTGGGCACCCGGGGCGTCCAGGAGGCACTCGACCTGCTGGAGTACGCGAACCACCCGGGCGGGACCGCGCTGTCCGACCTGCGTCGCAAACACGGCGCGGAGGACCCGTACGGCGTCCAGCTGTGGTGCCTGGGCAACGAGATGGACGGCCCGTGGCAGGTGGGCCACAAGACCGCCGACGAGTACGGGCGGCTGGCCGCCGAGGCCGCTCGCGCGATGAAGATGATCGACCCGTCGATCAGCCTGGTCGCCTGCGGCAGCTCCAACCGGCGTATGCCCACGTTCGCCGCGTGGGAGGCGACAGTGCTGGAGCACACCTACGAGCACGTCGACTACATCTCGGCGCACACCTACTACGACCCGTCCGACGGCGACCAGGCAAGCATCCTGGCCTCGGCCGTCGACATGGACAACTTCATCACCGAGGTCGTGGCGACCGCCGACCACGTGGCAGCCAAGCAGCGGCAGAAGCGCAAGCTGAAGATCTCGTTCGACGAGTGGAACGTCTGGTACGAGTCCCGCCTCCAGGCCGACCTGGACCGGCGTGGCTGGGTCGAGGCGCCCGCCCTGATCGAGGACGACTTCACGGCGGTGGACGCCGTGGTGGTCGGCGACCTGCTGATCACCCTGCTCCGGCACGCCGACCGGGTAGGTGTCGCCGCCCAGGCCCAGCTGGCCAACGTGATCGCGCCGATCCGCACCCGCAACGGCGGCCCCGCCTGGCGGCAGAGCATCTTCCACCCGTTCGCGCTCACCGCCCGGTACGCCCGGGGCACCGTGCTGCGCACCGAGCCGGTGTCGCCGCGCTACGACACGAAGAAGTACGGGGACGTGCCGGTGCTCGACACGGTCGCCGTGCACGACGAGGAGACCGGCGAGCTGACCGTCTTCGCGGTCAACCGGGGCTCCGAAGACCTCCCCCTCGACCTGGACCTGCGCGGCTTGCCGGGTATGTCCGGTCTGTCGTTCCAAAGCATCGCTGCCGGGTCTGACCCGTCGGCGACGAACACCGAGGCCGAGCCCGACCGGGTGACGCCACGGGAACTGCCCACCCCCACCCCCGACGGCGGCCGGTGCACAGTGCGCCTGCCCGCCGTGTCGTGGAGCGTGCTGCGCTTCGGCCCGACCGGCGTCTGATGTCGTACCGGTTCTGAGCAGGCACAATTCATCCCGTCCCCCTCCAAGGAGAGATAAAGCATGATCCAGAACGATATGAGCCGGCGGCGCCTGCTCGGCCTCGGTCTCGGAATCGGTGCCGCGGCCTCGCTGACCCTCGCCGGCTGCGGCGGTGGCGACAGCACCTCCGGGCCGGCCGCCGGTAACGGCGGCAAGGAGTACACCGGCCCGAAGGTCGACCTGAAGCTGTGGAACGGGTTCACCGGCGGCGACGGCGACATCTTCAAGGCGCTTGTCAACCAGTTCAACACCGAGCACAAGAACATCGCGGTGTCGGTGGCCACGTACCAGTGGGAGGACTACTACAACAAGCTCCCCGGTGCGGCCTCCAGCGGCAATGGCCCGGACATCGCGGTCATGCACATGGACCAGCTCGCCACCTTCGCCGCCCGCGGCGTGATCACCGAGCTGGACGACGTGGCCAAGAACCTGGAGCTCTCCGAGGGGGACTTCGCCCCGACCGTCTGGAAGGGCGGGATCTACAACAACAAGCGGTACGGCATTCCGCTGGACATGCACCCGCTGGGCTTCTACTACAACAAGACCGTCATGCAGAAGGCCGGCCTCGACCCGAACAAGCCGCCGACGACGAAGGACGAGTACACGTCGGCCCTGGTCGAGCTCAAGAAGGCCGGCGTGCAGGGCTTCTGGGTCAGCCCGTTCCAGTTCACCGGCGGCATGACGTTCTACTCCCTGCTCAACCAGTGGGGCGCCACCCTCTTCGACGCCGAGGTCGCCAAGGCGACGTTCAACTCCGACCCGGCGATCGAGGCGTGCACCTGGCTGGTCGACATGATCAAGCAGGGCTACTCGCCGGCCAACGTCGGCCAGGACGCCGACTACCTGTCGTTCAAGAGCGGCAAGAACGCCTTCACCTGGAACGGCATCTGGCAGATCAACGACCTCAAGAAGAGCCCCGAGGTGCAGTGGGGCGTCGCCCCGCTCCCCCAGATCGGTAGCAAGCCGGCGGCGTGGGCCAACTCGCACAACTTCACGATCGTGAAGCAGCGGGCCAACGACGCCAACAAGGTCTCCGGGGCGAAGGTCTTCATCAACTGGCTGAGCCAGCACTCACTGGACTGGGCCAAGGGCGGGCAGATCCCGGCCCGCAAGGAGGTCCGTGAGGGCGCCGAGTTCAAGGCGCTGCCGGAGATCTCGTCGCTCGCCCCCGAGCTGGAGTACGCGGCCTTCCCGCCGGCGGCGCCGGGCCTGGGCGAGGCCATGACGACCTTCTACAACTCGTTCAACGAGGCCGCGCTGGGCAAGAAGACGCCCAAGCAGGCTCTCGACGACGGTGTGGCGAAGGCCAACAGGCAGCTCGAGGACAACCGCAAGAAGTACGGGAGCTGATAACCCGTGGCGGACGTGATCGAGGTCGGGGCGGCGCGCGGTGACGCGCCGCCCCCGGCGGCCAACGCAGCCCGCCGCCGGGGCGCCTCGGCGCGCCGGACCGGCCGGGCGACGCCATACCTGTTCCTCGCCCCGTACCTGGTCCTGTTCGGGGTCTTCGGCCTCCTGCCGATCATCCTCGGCCTCTGGCTGAGCGTGCACCAGTGGGACTTCCAGCTGCCCAACCGACCCTTCGTCGGGCTGGACAACTACAAGCAGCTGTTCTCCAGCGACTCCGCCGTCTACGGCGACTGGTGGCAGAGCATCCGGGCCACCGCCATCTTCACGGCGCTGTCGGTGCCGCTGCTGGTGGTCGTACCACTCGGGCTGGCGCTGCTGTTGAACCGCTCATTTCCGGGCCGGACGTTCTTCCGGGCTGTCTACTTCGCCCCGTACGTGCTGGGCGTGGCGGTGATCGGCCTGCTCTGGCGGTTCCTGCTCGACGCCAACCTGGGCCTGGTCAACAGGCTCCTCGGAGTCGTCGGGCTGCCGTCGGACACCCCGTGGGTGACGAACATGCCGTGGGCGTGGATCTCCCTGGTCGGGGTGACCGTCTGGTGGACCTCGGGCTTCAACGCGGTGATCTACCTGGCCGGCCTCCAGGACATCTCACCGGAGCTGTACGAGGCGGCCCGGATGGACGGGGCCAGCGCGTGGCAGCGGTTCCGCAACGTCACACTGCCCGGGCTGCGTCCGGTGCTGCTCTTCGTGATCACGACGACAGTGCTCGCCTCGGCGAACATGTTCGGCCAGTCGTTCCTGATCACCCAGGGAACGCCCGGCACGGAGACCCGCACGGTGGTGTGGTTCATCGTCGAGGAGGGCCTGCGGAACAACAACGCCGGTCGCGCCGCCGCGATGAGCATCGTGTTCGCCCTGCTGCTGGCGGTCGTGAGCATCGCCAACTTCCGCCTCTTCCGCTACAAGGAAGACTGAGGGGACCGCCATGACGACGCCCACGCCGACCACCAACGGCTCCGGATCGGGGCTGCGCCGGGTCGGGCTCTACGCCATCCTGGTCGCGCTGACCCTGGTCTTCCTGGTTCCGCTGGTGTGGATGGTCATCACCTCGCTGAAGACCTACACGGCCGCCCAGCAGATTCCGCCGAGCTGGCTGCCGAACCCGCTCGCGGGTTACGGCTACGAGCAGATCATCAACAACTCGGCGAACCCGGTGCTGCGCTGGTTCCTCAACAGCATGGTGGCCGCGACGTTGCACTCGCTGCTGGTGCTGGTGACGGCCTCGATGGCCGCGTACTCCCTGGCCCGGCTGCGGTTCCGCGGACGCGGGGTGACCTTCGCGTTGATCGTCGGGACGCTGTTCATCCCGCCGACCTCGCTGATCATCCCGAACTTCCTGATCGTCGACCAGCTCAACTGGATCGACACCCTCGCCGTGGTGGTCGTGCCCGGCGCGGCCAGCGCGTTCGGGGTCTTCTTCCTGCGGCAGTTCTTCCTCTCGCTGCCGAGCGAGCTGGAGGAGGCCGCCACCCTCGACGGCGCCAACCAGTGGCAGATCTTCTACAAGGTGGTGCTGCCGCTGTCCAAGCCTGCGCTCGCCACCCTGGCCGTGCTGTCGTTCCTGACCAACTGGAACGACTTCCTGTGGCCGATCTTCGTGCTGTTCAGCCCGGAGAAGCTGACGCTGCCTCCGGGCCTGGGCCTGCTCCAGGGCTCGTACGTCACCGACTATCCGGTGATCATGGCGGGCGCGGTGCTCGCCAGTCTGCCGGTGCTGATCCTGTTCGTGCTGGCGCAGCGGCACATCATCCAGGGCGTCTCCCGCAGCGGTCTGAAGGGATGACGCGGGCGTTCCCCCGACGGGTCGGCGCGGCGGCGGTCATTCTCGCCGCCGCGCTGCTCGTTGCGGGCTGCACCGGCGACAGCCAACCCACCCCCACGAGCAGCGGGAGCGACTCCAGCATGTTCACCAACCCGGTGGTGCGTACCGACGCCCCCGACCCGCAGGCGATCCAGGTGGGCGACACCTGGTACCTGTTCCACACCAACTCCGGCGGCCGCAACGTCCCGGTGCTGACCTCGACGGATCTGGTCGACTGGACCGAGGCCGGGGACGCCCTGCCGACGCTGCCGGACTGGGCGGACGCCGGCAAGACCTGGGCGCCGGAGGCCATCCAGCTCACACCCGACCGCTTCCTGCTCTACTACACGGTCGCGGGCCGGGAGTCCGGTCGGCAGTGCGTCGGGCGGGCGGTGGCCAGCGCGCCGCAGGGGCCGTACTCCGACGACACGGGCGGGCCGCTGATCTGCCAGGCCGACCTCGGCGGGGCGATCGACGCCAGCCCGTTCCGGGACACCGACGGCAGCCTCTGGCTGCTGTGGAAGAACGACGGCAACGCCATCGGGGTGGACACCTGGCTCTGGTCGCAGCGCCTCGCCGACGACGGCCTGACCCTCCTCGGTGAGCCGACGAAGCTGCTCAAGCAGACCGAGCCGTGGGAGGGCACCCTGATCGAGGGGCCGTTCTTCCACCGTCAGGACGGTCGGCTGCTGCTCTTCTTCGCCGCCAACGCCTACGACCGGGCCGAGTACGCGGAGGGCTACGCGGTCTGCGAGAGCCCTACCGGCCCGTGCGTGAAGGCCGCCGAGAACCCGATCCTGAAGAGCAACGCGGCCGCCTCCGGCCCGGGCCACGCGTCGATGGTCGTCAAGGACGGGCGCACCTGGCTGCTGTACCACGCCTGGCCTCCCGGCCAGGAGGGCAGCACCGACCCGGGCCGTCAGGTGTGGCTCGACGAGGTGACCTGGGTCGACGGCAAGCCTGTCGTCAAGGGCCCGACGGCGGAGCCGCAACCCCGCCCCTGAGCTGACGAGTGCGGAGGGGCGCGCGGCCCCTCCGCACCTCGGTCAGGCGCTCGGCTCGCGCGGCGCCGGGGCGACCGCCGGTTCGTGCCGGGCCAGGCGGTTGCGGCGGTAGCCGTAGCCGAAGTAGATGATCCCGCCGAGCAGCATCCAGGCCAGGAACCGCAGCCAGGTCTCCACCGACAGGTTGAGCATCAGGTAGAAGCAGGCCAGCGCCGAGACGATCGGCAGCACCGGGGAGAACGGCACCCGGAACGGACGCTCCAGGTCCGGGCGCTTGCGGCGCAGGATCGGCACCGCGATCGACACCAGCACGAACGCGCAGAGCGCACCGATGCTGACCAGGTCGGCAAGCGCGGAGAGCGGCAGGAAGCCGGCCAGCAGCGCGACCGCCACCGTCATGATCGCCGAGATCCGGTACGGGGTGCCCCAGCGCGGGTGCACTGCCGCGATCGCGGGCGGGATCAGGCCGTCCCGAGCGATGGCGAAACCGATCCGGCCCATCGCCACCAGGTCGACAAGGATGACGCTTGTCAGGCCGGCGACGGCGGCGATTGACACGAGCGTCGCCGCCCAGCCGGCGCCCACCGACTCGAACGCCGACGCGATGGGGGCGCCCCTGTCGATCTCGGTGTACGGCACCATGCCGACGACCACCAGGGAGACGCCGATGTAGAGCACTGTGGAGATCAGCAACGTGCCGAGCAGACCCAGCGTGAGGTCCCGCTTGGGCTTGCGCGTCTCCTCGCCCAGGTTGGCCACGGCCTCGAAGCCGGTGTACGCGAAGAAGACCACGGCGGCGGCGCTGAGCACCCCGACGAAGCCGAAGACCGACGGCTCCAACCCGAAGAGCGCCTGCGTGACGGGCTGCTTGATGCCGTCGTCGCCGCTGCCGGCGGGCTCGGCCGCCGGGATGAACGGGCTGAGGTTTGCCGCCTTGACGAAGAACAGGCCGGCGACCACCACGAACACGCAGATCGCCACCTTGACCAGCACCAGCAGGTTGGTGACCCGGGCGGACTCCCGGATGCCGACGATCGCCACGATGCCGAGGATCAGCACGATGGCGATAGCGCCGATGTTGACGGTGCTGCCCTCCTCACCGAACCACCGGGTCGGCAGGTCGAGCAGCTCGGCGAGGTAGCCGGACCAGCCGCGGGCCACCACCGCCGCGCCGAGTGCGAACTCCAGCAGCAGGTCCCATCCGATGATCCAGGCGACGATCTCGCCCATCGTCGCGTACGCGTAGGTGTAGGCGCTGCCGGCGGTCGGCACGCTGGACGCCAGCTCGGCGTAGCAGAGGGCGGCGAGCAGGGCGACCACGCCGGCGATGGCGAAGGAGATCACCACGCCGGGACCGGCGCTGTCGCGGGCCTCGATGCCGGTGAGCGTGAAGATGCCGGTGCCGATCACGATGCCGATGCCGAACCCGGTGAGGTCGATGGCACCGAGTCGCCGCTTGAGCCCGAGCCGGCCGTCGCTGCCGTCGGCATCACCCTGGGCTATGACGTCCTTGATCGGTTTGGTTCGCAGCACCGACATGCGCTCACCCCTCCCCACCGTGCGGCCACCACCGCAGCGGCCGGCGATCGGGGTTGCTACCCAGCGGCGGGTTGGGCCAATCGCGCCGGCGCAACAACGAGGTGTGCGAGACCGGTCACGGGGAGCAATCGGACGATCGGCCCGGTAGCCGACTGCCGCGTCGATCTGGTGCCAGACCCTTGCGGCGAGGACCCGGAGTATGAAAATTTCCTTCTAGGCGCAGATAGGCAGCGGCGAATCTTGCCGATCCCTGCCGCCCCTGCGCACCGGGAGCCCCACCGAAGGGACACACCGCATGAAGGCACCTCGACTCGGAGCGGCCGGGCTGGTCGCAGCCCTGCTCGGCACGCTTGTCGCCGCCGCGCCCGCCAACCCCGCGAGCGCCGCGACCGATGCCGCCACCACCACCTGCGTCACCGACCCGGCCACGCCGAAACGACAGTTCCGGGCGATGTGGATCTCGTCGGTGGTCAACATCGACTGGCCCAGCAAGG
The DNA here is from genome assembly GCF_043197115.1 of Micromonospora sp. NPDC049275. Taxonomy (NCBI): domain Bacteria; kingdom Bacillati; phylum Actinomycetota; class Actinomycetes; order Micromonosporales; family Micromonosporaceae; genus Micromonospora; species Micromonospora sp. NPDC049275. Next base: position 150,769 of record NZ_JBICSN010000013.1, on the reverse strand, counting down.
CGTCCCAGACCAGCCCGGACCGGGTCGCCGCCCAGCAGGCCGAGTACCGGGAACTGCTCGACCTCGCCGAACGGCTGCACCACAACGCCGTCGTGGTGCAGGTCCGACCGACCGCCGACGCGCTCTGGCCCTCGCCGTACGAGCCGTGGTCGGAGTACCTGACCGGCGTACGCGGCCAGGACCCGGGCTGGGATCCGCTGGCCTTCCTCGTCGACGAGTCGCACAAGCGCAACCTGGAGTTCCACGCCTGGTTCAACCCGTACCGCGTCTCCATGCCGGCCCCCGGCGGTGCCGGCACCGACCTCGCCCAGCTCGCCCCCGGCCACCCGGCCCGGCAGCACCCCGACTGGACCTTCGCCTACCCGCCGGCCGGCGTGGCCGGCAGCCGGCTCTACTACAACCCCGGCATTCCCGAGGTCCGCGAGTTCGTGCAGACCGCGATGATGGACGCGGTCAAGCGGTACGACATCGACGGCGTGCACTTCGACGACTACTTCTACCCCTACCCCAGCGGCACCTACCAGGTGCCCGACGACGCCACCTTCGCGGCGTACAACCGGGGCTTCACGGATCGGGCCGACTGGCGGCGGGACAACATCAACCTGCTGATCCAGGAGATGAACGGCAAGATCAAGGCGGCGAAGCCGTGGGTGAAGTTCGGCGTCAGCCCGTTCGGCATCTGGCGCAACAAGACCGCCGACCCGCTCGGCTCGGACACCACCGGCAGCCAGTCGTACGACATCATCTCCGCCGACACCCGAAAGTGGATCAAGCAGGAGTGGATCGACTACGTGGTGCCGCAGCTCTACTGGTACATCGGCCAGTACCCGGCCGCCGACTACGCGCGGCTGGTCCCGTGGTGGGCCGAGACCGTGCGCGGCACCCGTGTCCAGCTCTACATCGGCCAGGCCGACTACAAGAGCGGCGATCCGGCGTACGGGCCGTACTGGCAGAACCCGCGTGAGCTGTCCGACCACCTGACGCTCAACCGGTCGTACCCCGAGGTGCAGGGCAACGTGCACTTCTCGGCCGTCCAGGTGCGGGCCAACCGGCTCGGCGCCACCGACATCTACGCGGCCGAGCACTACTCCCGCCCGGCCCTCGTGCCGACAATGCCGCACCTGCCGGCCAAGCCGCTGCTCTTCCCGGTGGTCACCAGGGCGGCCCGACAGGCCGACGGAGTACGGCTGACCTGGCGTCAGCCCGCCGACGGCGTGGGCCCGCTGGGCACCGCCACGTCGTACGCGATCTACCGGTTCGACGGCACCACAGTGCCCGGCCGGTGCGGCACCGCGGACGCCGCACACCTGGTCGACACCGTCCGGGCCACCCTCGGCGGCGGCCAGTCCTGGGTGGACACGTCGGCCGAGCCCGGCCGGCGCTACACCTATCGGGTGACCGCGCTGGACCGTAGCGCAAACGAGAGCCCGGCCAGCCTGCCGGCGTTCGTTCTGCGCTGACCCGCCCGAATGCCCCGGACGTCCCGCACGTCCGGGGCATTCGCCTGTTTCGACACATGTCACCAATAGTTCGCGAGGCGCATTCCCGCTGGTCGACCCCTTGATCGAAACTTGTCGACATCCGGTAACCCGCCGGTAACTTCCGTCCCACCGCTCACCCCGCGGAGGTCACCTGTGCCCCGACGTATCGCCACCCTGTTCGCCTCGGGCGCGCTCGCGCTGCTCGCCACCCTCACCGTCGCCTCCCCCGCCGCCGCCGCCGTCACCCCCGCAGAGAAACTGTCCGTGCTGTCGAGCTGGACCCAGACCAGCGCGTCCAGCTACAACTCGTGGAACAACGCCCGCGTCAACCGGGCACCCTGGGTCGAGTACGCCTTCAACTGGTCCACCGACTACTGCTCGTCCAGCCCGGACAACCCGCTCGGGTTCACCTTCAACCTGGGCTGCTACCGGCACGACTTCGGCTACCGCAACTACAAGGCGGCCGGCCAGTTCTCCGCCAACAAAGCCCGCCTGGACAACGCCTTCTACGCAGACCTGAAGCGGGTGTGCGTCACGTACAACGCGGTCGTCCGCCCGGCCTGCTACAGCCTGGCCTGGACGTACTACCAGGCCGTCCACATCTTCGGCTCGGTAGCGGCGGTCCAACAAGCCGACATAGACCGCGCCGCCCGCCTAAAGACCGAAGCAGAAGCCCGCGCCCGCACCCACTAACCCCACCCCACCCCCCCACCCCCACCCCACCCCCAACCCCCACGCGGTGATCATGAAGTTATTGCCCGTCCGCCCGGCGTGTCGCGGCAATAACTTCATGATCAACGGCGAGAGGTCAGGCGCGTTCCGTTCGGGTCGCCGGGTGGGCGGGGTGGGCGGGGGGTTGTGCGTGGTGGGGGGACAGGTCGGTGCTGAAGCGAGTCGAATCCGCTGCCAGATCCGGGTGTTCCACGTCGAGCGCCAGCGCAACGGCCTCGTCCAGGCCCATCTCGGCGCCCTCCCCGTACGCGTCGTCGAACGCCGCGTCACCCGCCATCGACCGCAGCTCCGCCTGCTGTTCGGCCCAGTAGCCGCCGTAGATGCCCGGCGTCGCTCGCATGCTCGCCCGGGTGGCCTGCGCCGCCCCGAACAGCCGCGCGGCTGTCAACCGGTCCCCACTGAGAGCGCAGCGCACCGCGATCGCGTTGAGCGTGTCGCATGCCCGGCCGTGGTAGCCGTGACCCATCCGCGAGCGCAGCGCCACCAGCAGGTGCTCGTGCGCGGCGATCACGTCGCCCCGGGCCAGCGCGACCATCCCGAGCAGCATGTCCACCGAACGCCGACCCCGCTCGACCGGCCGGGCGGCCTCCACCGGACGCGCCGCTCCCAGCAACTCCGCCGCCTCGTCCAACGCGCCACGCCGCCACAGCAGCTCGGCCAGGCTGAACACCGCGAACAGCGCCTCACCGACCACGTCCTGCCCGTGCGCCCAGTCGATGACCTCCCGACAGACCCGCTCGGCCTCGAAGAACTGGCCCATGTCCACAAGCGGCGCGGCCCGGCCGGCGAGCACCCGAGCCAGCAGCCCGGAGTCGCCCGCCTGCCGCGCGGCCGCCTCCGCCCGCTGCGAGTAGCGCAACTCCTCGGCGAACTCGCCGTCGGCGCCGGCGTGCAGCGAGTGCATGTGGTACGCCGCCGCCAGCTCGGCGTCCGGGATGCGCTCGCCGGTCTCGGCGATCCGCCCGTACAGCCGGAACAGCCAGAGCCGACCCTCCCGGGCCAGCCCGCGCTCGCGCCACCACTGGTCCAGCCCACCGGCCAGACGGAGACCGGCACGGGCGCTGCCACCCGTGGCGCACCACCGCAGCGCCGCCCGCAGCTCGTCGGCCAGCGGGTCGAGGGAGTAGAGCGACAACGTCACCGGACGGCCGTCCGGGCCCAGGTGCGCCCGCTCCAGCGCGTGCGCCGACCAGGCCACGTGCCGGTTACGGGCAGCCTGCTCCTCACCCGCCTCGGCCAGCCGCCGCGCCGCGTACGCCCGGATCGGGTCGAGCATCCGGTACGAGCTGCCAGCGGCGCGCGGCTCGGCCAACACCATCGACTTGTCCACCAGCACCGACAGTGGATCCAGCGGATCGTCGCCCAGCAACCACTCCACCGTCGGCAGATCCACCGGCCCCGCGAAGACCGCCAGCCAGCGCAACAGCCGCGCGGCCCGTGGCCCCAACGTCCGGTACGACCAGGTGACGGTGGCCTGCATGGTCAGGTGCCGTTCGGTGGCCGAGCGCTGCACGGCCCTGCTCGCCGGGGTGGGCGGCGGTGTCCCGATCGCCGCGGCCACCAGGTCCACGGTGTCCTGCTGGTTGCCGGACCAACCCCGCTCCACCGGCGGCGGATCCGGATCCTCACGACCCGCGTCCAGCGTGCCGAGGACGTCGTCCAACCGCTCGGCGAGCTGACCCACGGAGAGCACCCGCAGCCGGGCGGCCGCCAACTCGATGGCGAGAGGCAGCCCGTCCAGCCGCTGCACCACACGACGCAGGTCGGCCGACTCGGACGGGTCCGGCCGCCGACCGCCACGGGCGGCGGCCGTACGGTCCAGCAGCAGCGCGACCGCGTCGCTCTCCGCGCCGTCCGGGCAGGGGTCGACCGAGAGCGGCGGAATCCGCCACACCACCTCGCCGGGCAGGCTGAAGGACTCGCGGCTGGTCGCCAGCACGCGCACACCGCCCCCGCCGGAGAGGAGCCGCGAGATGACCTCGCCGCAGGCCGCCGGTTGCGTGTCGCAGGTGTCCAGCACGACGAGCATCCGGCGGGCGGCCGCGTACTCGACCAGGGTGTCCAGCATCGGGCGGCCCGGCTCGGGTCGCAGCCCGAGCACCGCGGCGATGGCGAACGCCACCAACCCCGGGTCGGTCACCGCGGCGATGTCGACGAACCACACCCCATCCGGGTACGCCTCGACCACGCCACCGGCCAACTCCACGGCGAGCCGGGTCTTGCCGGCGCCGCCCGCGCCCAGCACGGTGACCAACCGGTGCTGCTCCAGCAGCCGGCCCAGCTCGGCGCGCTCCACCTGCCGCCCGACGAACGACGTCACCTGGGTCGGCAGGTTGTGCGCCACCGCGTCGGCGGTGCGGGGGCGGGGGAACTGTCGCTCCAGGCCGGGGGCGACCAGTTGGAACAGCCGCTCCCGGTCGTCGAAGCCCCGCAGCCGGTGCAGGCCCAGGTCCAGCAGGGTGGCACCCGGTGGCAGCGGATCGGCCCGGCGGGCGGTGGACGCCGAACAGAGCACCTGCCCGCCGTGCGCGGCCGCGGCGACCCGGGCCGCCCGGTGCACCTCGGGGCTCGCGTACTCCCCGTCGCGGGGCTCGGCGTAGCCGGTGTGCAGGCCCATCCGTACCCGGGGCGCAGCCTCCGCGGTGGGCCAGTCGTGGCTTGCCAACGCCCGCTGGGCCGTCAGGCAGGCGGTCAACGCCGCCGCCGCGTCATCGAAGGCCAGGAAGAACGAGTCGCCCTCGGTCAGCAGCTCCGCGCCACCGGTGGCGGCCAGGGTGCGGCGCAGCAACCGGCGGTGCTCGGCGAGCACCGGGCGGTAGTCCGCGCCGAGCAGTTGGGCCAGCCGGGTCGAGCCCTCGATGTCGGTGAACACGAAGGTCACCCAACCGCTCGGGAGCTGGATCCGTGGCGACATGCGTGGAACCTCCGCCCGTGACGTCGGGTTCATGCTGCCTGACTCCGGGCGGTCACGCATCGTGAGAACGGCCGGGCACGTGCCGCCTCAAAGTGCCACTAGAACCCGCTCCCGGCAAGGCCAGCCCACCAGCTGGCCACCGGAACGACAGGCTCAGCAGCCGCAGGCGCCACCGCAGCAGCCGCCGCCCGCGGGAGCTTGCGCGCCACCCGCGCTCCGGCCGCTGACCGACACCGCCGAGAGGAGCTTGACCGTGTCGACGTGGCCCTGCGGGCAGGTGGCCGGCGCGCCGGCCTCCGCCATCGGACGGTTGACCTCAAACGTGTCGCCGCAGGCGCGGCAGCGGAACTCGTACCGGGGCATGGCGACCAGGGTACGTGGGCCTGACGCCCGCCGGGGAGATGAGTGATACTCGACGGGTGGTGGACGGCGAGGACAAGACGCGTGTGCGACCGCTTCGACCGGCCGCGCCGCTGGACGGGCCGCTGGCCGAGTCGGGCGCCGCGCCGGATCCGGTGCCCTCGGCCGTGCCCCGCCCCCGCCGGCCGTGGCTGGGCGGCCGCACACCCGACGCGAAGACCGCGGCGCCCGCGGCGTCGGTGACCACCACGCCGGCCGTCTCGCCGAGCCTCGATGCCGCGACCGGTGACCGGCCGGAAGAGTCCGCCACTGGCGATCTCGCCGCAGCGAGGACCTCTTCGGACACCACCGCCGCCGCACCAACCGCCGCCGCGGACGCCTCAACCGTGGACGCCGACGACGCCGAAGCTGGCAGCGCCGACGCGGCAGCCGACGAGTCGAAGGCCGGGAGCCCGAAACGCGCCGACGCCGAGGGCGACGTCGCGAAGACCGACAACGCGAAGACCGACAACGCGAAGACCGACACCGCGACAGCCCCGGGCGCGGTGGACGCTGCCGCCGCCGACCTGACGGCGACCAGGGTGGACGGTGTCGCCGTGGTGCCGACAGCCGAGCGTGGCCGGCGGCGGCGAATGCCGTTCGCGCACGCCGTACGCCTGCCACCGCCACGTCAGGCCGCGGTGACCGCCGCGCGGGCGACCCGCGCCTGGTCCCGCCGGCCCAGCGGTCGGCTCACGGTTCCGGGGGTCTTCCTGCTGGCCCTGGTGGCCGCGACCGCCGCGGCGGGGGCGTTGCTCGTCCCAGCGACCATCCGCGGGTCCCGACCGGCGGCGGCCGACGTCACGACCGCGCCGACCGTGGCCGTACCGTCGGCGTTGCCGCTCGACCCGCGTCCGACCGGCCCCCTGCCGACCGGGCCGCTTCCCACCGGAGCGTTCCCGAGCGGCGGCATGCCGACCGGGCCGACCGTCGGCGGTCGTCCCTCGGACGCCCTGGCCGCTTGGGCGCAGCAGGTCGGGGCCAGGCTCAACATTCCCGCGACGGCCGTGCAGGCGTACGGGTACGCCGAGCTGGTGCTCGCCCAGACCAACCGCAGTTGCGCGTTGAGCTGGACGACGTTGGCCGCGATCGGCCAGGTCGAGTCCGGGCACGGCTCGGTCAACGGCGCACGGTTGGGATCGGACGGCAAGGCGCTGCCCCAGATCTTCGGGCCGCCGTTGGACGGCAACGGCGGCCGGATGCGGATCATCGACACCGATCGCGGGGCCCTCGACAATGACAGCGTCTTCGACCGCGCGATCGGGCCGATGCAGTTCATTCCGACGACCTGGGAGGAGATCGGCGCGGACGCCGACAACGACGGCCGCAAGGACCCGCACGACCTGGACGACGCCGCTCTGGCGGCCGGCAACTACCTGTGCAAGGGCGGCCGCAATCTGAGCATTCCGGGCGACTGGTGGAACGCGATCCTGTCGTACAACGACGTGCGCCGGTACGCCCAGGCCGTCTACGACACCGCTGACCGGTACGGACGGGCCAGCCGCACCTGATGTGATCGTCCGCGTACTTTGGAGAACTGGACACTTCCCCCAAGCAGCCGTTAGCGGCAAGCTAGACGGGTGATGGTGCGCGAGTGGGACCCCAGGACCGCCTCGTCCGCCGAGATCGCGTCGCTGCTGACCGCGCTGAACGCGGTGCTGGCGGCAGATCTACCGCAGGACCCACCATGGCGGGAGACCTCCCTGCGGGAGTATCTCGCCGAGGTGATGCCCGGTGAGCGGCGGATCTCCTGGCTCGCCCAGGCCGAGCCGAGCGATCCCGGCGAGCCGGGCACCGTTCTCGGGCAGGTCCACGTGCTGCTCCTGGGCGACATCGGGGTGCTCGAGGTGTTGGTGCATCCCTCCGTCCGACGTAGCGGTCTCGGCCGTGAGCTGGTGTTGCGCGCCGCCCGGCGCGTCTACCAGGAGGGTTTCCAGTCGATCGGGGTCGAGGTGGTCGGCGACACGCCGGCGGTGGGCTTCTACGAGTCGCTCGGCTTCAGCCGGGAGTACGTGGAGACTCGCAGCGTGCTCGACCTGACCTCGGTGGACTGGGCCGAGCTGACCGACATGGCCAGCGGGATCGGCGCGGGCTACCACCTGGAGTTCTACCCCGGTGGGCCACCGGACGACCTGATCGAGTCGTACGCGCGGGCCAAGGCCGAGGTGCGTGACGTCGACGACGGCGAGTTGCGCCCCAGCTCGTACGACCCGGAGCGGCTGCGGGACAGCCTGGACACCCTGCATCGGCGGGGCATGAAGCCGTACATCGTCCTGGCCCGGCACGAGCAGAGCGGCGAGGTGGCCGGCCTGACCGAGGTCGTGGTGCCGGCGCAGCATCCGACCCGCGCCGACCAGTACGACACGATCGTCGCGCAGGACCACAGGGGTTACGGCATCGACCGAGCCATCAAGGCGCGGATGCTGCTGGAGCTGCGCTCCGCCGAGCCGGAGCTGGCCGAGGTGCAGACCTGGAACGCTCAGGCCAACGAGGCGATGCTCAAGGTCAACGCGGAGCTGGGCTACCGGCCCGACCGGGACTGGTGCGAATACAGCGTCGACGTCGCCGAGCTGGTACACCGGCTCGACCAGTCCCGCTGAGGAATTCACGAAACTGTCCGGTGGGGGATGGACGATGGACGGTTACGCACCTTAACGTGCGTTGACTCCCATCCACCCATCGTGGAGGCCCTATGCGTCCGCGCCGCACGACAGCAGCGCTCGCGATCGCCACCGCCGCAGTGACCGTCACGGCCCTCGGCGTCACACCCACCGCGGCCAGCGCCGCGCCCACCGACCTGTTCATCTCGGAGTACGTCGAAGGCTCGTCGAACAACAAGGCGATCGAGCTGTTCAACGGCACCGGCGCCGCCGTCGACCTCACCGCGGGCGGCTACCAGCTCCAGCTCTACTTCAACGGCGCCACCACGGCGACCACCATCGCGCTGACCGGGAACGTGGCCGCCGGGGACGCGTTCGTGTTCGCCAGCGCCTCGGCGGGGGCGGCCATCCTCGCCCAGGCCGACCAGACCACCGGGGCGAGCCTGTTCAACGGCGACGACGCGATCGTGCTGCGCCGGGGCACCACGGTGCTCGACTCGATCGGCCAGGTGGGCGTCGACCCGGGTGCCGAGTGGGGCGCCGGGGCGACCAGCACGGCCGACAACACGCTGCGCCGGCTGCCCTCGGTGACGGCGGGCGACACCGACCCGTCGGACGCGTTCGACCCCGCCGCGCAGTGGGCCGGTCTCCCGGTCGACACCTTCGACGGCCTCGGCTCGCACACCGTGGACGGCGGTGGGCCGGCCGACGTGCCGGCCACGCTTACCTGCGGCGGTCCCCTGGTCACCGCCGGTGGAACGGCGGCGAGCCGCGAGGTGACCGCCACCGACCCCGACGACACGATCGTCGACCTGGCGGTGACCGCGGTCAGCCCGAGCCCCACCTCCGGCTCGATCACCCGTACCGCCCTCACCCCCGCCGAGCAGGTGGGCGGCACCGCTCGCGCCACGATCGGCGCGAGCGCCGACCTCGCCGCCGGGGCGTACACCGTCACCGTGACCGCTACCGACGCGGGCGGTGGCACCGCCACCTGCGCGCTTGCGGTGCAGGTGACCCGGGAGCTGACCGTCGGCGAGGTGCAGGGTCCGACCACCGACACCGAGTCCGGCCCCGCCGACAGGTCGCCGCTCGCACCGGCGAGCGGCAACGGCACCAGCAGCACGATGTACGACGTCCGTGGCGTGATCACCCAGTTGACGCTTGCCCGTACGTCGGCCGGCGCGGAGCAGCACGGGTTCTTCCTGCAGAGCCGCAGCGGTGACACCGACGGTGACCCGACCAGCTCCGACGGCATCTTCGTGTTCATGGGCGCGTTCACCTCGCTGATCGGCGGCTACGTCCCGACGGTCGGCGACGAGGTCGTGCTGCGGGCCCGGGTGTCGGAGTACTACACCTTCACCCAGCTCTCCGGGGCGTCGCTGGTCCGCCGGATCGCCACCGGCCTGGACGTGGACACGACGGTCACTGTGACCGACGCGGTGCCGCCGGTCGAGCTGGCCGACGCGCAGCGCTTCTGGGAGCGGCACGAGGGCGCCCGGCTACGCGTACGGGCGGGCAGCGGCGCGGTGAGCGGCCGGGACGTCTTCTCGTCCACGGCGGACGCGGAGCTGTGGGTGGTCGACCGGGACGATCCGCTGCTGGACCGCGCCGACCCGTACGCCCGGCGGGTCTTCCGGGACTCGCACCCGCTGGACAACGACCCGACCCGGCGCTTCGACGACGGCAACGGTCAGCGCGTGCTGCTCGGCAGCATGGGAGTGAAGGGCACCACCGGGGACAGCACCGCGCTGCTCCCGCCGGCGCACACCTTCGACACGCTGCGCGCGGACGCGGTGGGCGGCGTCTACTACTCGTTCGAGAAGTACGGCGTGCAGGTCGAGCGGGCCGAGTTCGACGCCGGGGCCGACCCGTCGAAGAACAACCCGCCGAAGCCTGCCGACCGTTCCCAGGAGGTCGCGGTCGCCACGTACAACGTGGAGAACCTGTACGACTACCGTGACGACCCGTTCGACGGCTGCGACTTCACCGGTAACGCCGGCTGCCCGGGTGTCGACCCCCCGTTCGACTACGTGCCGAGCAGCGAGGCGGACTACCGGGAGCACCTGACGTCGCTCGCCGACCAGATCGTCTCCGATCTGCACGCGCCCGATCTGATCCTGGTGCAGGAGGCCGAGGACCAGGACATCTGCACGGTATCCGGGGCGGCGCTGGCCTGCGGCGACACCAACAACGCCGACGGCGCTCCGGACAGCATCCAGGAGTTGGCGCTCGCGGTGGCGACGGCCGGCGGGCCGGCGTACGCCGCTGCCTATGACCGGACCGGTGCGGACGCCCGCGGTATCACCGCCGCGTTCCTGTACCGCACCGACCGGCTGTCGTTGGCGGCCGCGACGGCTGGCGACCCGCTGCTGGGCTCGGCGCCGGCGGTCCAGTACCGGGCTGCGGGGCTGCCGGGCAACGCCGACGTGCAGAACCCGAAGGCCCTCAACGCGGTGCTGCCGGCCGACGTGGACACGTCGACAGGCAAGGACGGGAACAACGTCTTCACCCGCGCACCCCAGTTGGGCAAGTTCTCGGTGGCCGCGGCACCCGGCTCGACCGAGCGGTTCACGCTGTACGCGCTGAGCAACCACTACTCCTCCGGCCCCGACGGTCGGATCGGGCAGCGGCGGGAGCAGGCGGCGTACGGCGCGGCGATCGTGACAGCGATCGAGGCGACCGACCAGAGCGCCCGGGTGGTCTACGGCGGGGACCTGAACGTCTTCCCCCGCCCGGACGATCCCATCGCCACCGGCAGCCTGCCGACGCCGTCGGACCAACTCGCCCCGCTCTACGAGGCGGGCCTGCACAACCTGTGGGACACCCTCGTCGCCCAGGTGCCGGCGTCGGCCTACTCGTACAGCTTCGAGGGGCAGGCGCAGACGCTCGACCACCTGTTCGTCAACGACGCGCTCTACGGTGACCTGGTGCAGGTACGGGCGGCGCACGTCAACGCCGACTGGCCGGCCGAGTTCACAGGTGACGGGTCGCGGGGGTCCAGCGACCACGACCCACAGGTGGCCCGTTTCCGGTCCCGGGCGTCGTTGACCGTCGCCGATGTCACAGTCGTCGAGGGCGACCAGGGCACCCGGCAGCTCACCTTCACGGCGACCGTGTCCCGGCCGCTGTCCCAGCCCGTGCTGCTCTGCGCCGCAACCGTCGGGCTCACGGCGCAGGCGGGCTCGGACTTCGACTCGTACACCGGTTGCCGGGTGTTGGCCGCCGGTCAGACGGCGGTGGCGTTCCCGGTGACGGTGCGGGGTGACCGCAGGCGCGAGTCGGACGAGAAGCTGACCCTGCTGGTGGCCGGTGTGCCCGGCCTGCGGCTGACCGATCCGCTGGCGGTCGGCACGATCGGCAACGACGACTGAGGTCCCGCTCGTGCTCGGATGATCGTGCTCGATCCAGGATGTAGTGGCTTCCGGCGACCAGGAGGCCACTACATCCGTGTTTGGGCACGATCTTGCCGTGGGCCCCGGGCGATCTTGCCGTGGGCCGCGGCCACCAGGGGGTCAGAGGTCGCAGAGGCGGCGGCCGGAGCCGATGTCGTCAAGTGCCTCGTGCAGGGCGCGGATGCGCCGCTCGGCCTCGGCGGTCAGCCGATCGTGCAGACCCTGCCAGTCGGCCGGCTGGGGGTCGGGTGGCAGGGCCGCGAGTAGGTCGCGGATGTCGTTGACGGTCAGGCCGATGCGCTGGGCCACTCGCGCCACCCTGATCCGGCAGGCCGCGTCGGAGTCGAAGCGCCGCTGGTTGCCGCCGGTGCGGGCAGCCGAGATCAGGCCCTGCCGCTCGTAGAACCGCACGGCGGAGCCGCTGACCCCGCTCTCCCGGGCCACCTCGCCGACCGTCAACGTGCCCATCGCCACTCCCCCGCCGCCATTGACTTCACCATTACTTCAAGTCCTAGCGTCCGAGACATGACTACGCAAGAGGACACCGCACCGCCGACCGTCGCCGTGCTCGTCGGGAGCGTCCGTCAACCTCGGGTGGGCCGCTCGATCGCCGACTGGTTCGTCGCCCACGCGGGCCGCCGCGGGGACCTCGACCTGGACCTCGTCGACCTCGCCGAGGTGCCGCTGCCCTTCGCCGACACCCCTCCGGGCGGCAATGCGGCCAGCCCGATCAGTGCCCGGTTGGCCGCTGCCGACGCGTTCGTGGTGGTGACACCCGAGTACAACCACAGCTTCCCGGCCGCCCTGAAGAACGCCATCGACTGGCACTACCGGGAGTGGGCCCGCAAGCCGGTGGCCTTCGTGTCGTACGGCGCCGGTTCCGGCGGCATCCGCGCGGTCGAGCAGCTCCGCCTGGTCTTCGCCGAGGTGCAGGCCGCCACGACCCGCTCCGGGGTGGTGCTCCGGGCGCCCTGGGAACGGCTCGACGCCACCGGTCGGCTGGTCGACGACGAGCCGCTGCGGCAGGCCGCCGACGCCACCCTGAGCGAGCTGGCCTGGTGGGCCGAGGCGCTGCGCGCCGCCCGCCGGGTCCGGCCCTGAGCCGCGACATGGACGCGTCCGCACGACGGCTCGGCTGGTACCTGACCCTGGGTGGCCTGCTCGCGGTGATCGACACCACTGTCACGGTGGTGGCCCTGCCGAACCTGGTCGACGACCTCGACACCGACCTCACGACGATCGGCTGGGTCACCAGCGGCTACGCGCTCGCCCTCGTCGCGGTGATGCCCACCGCCGCCTGGGCGATCGGCCGCTTCGGCGCCCGCCGCACCTACCTGACCGCGCTGCTGCTGTTCACCGCCGGCTCCGTGCTGGCCGGGGCCGCCTGGAACGTCGAGTCGCTTATCGCGTTCCGGGTGCTCCAGGGGCTGGGTGGCGGACTGCTCAACCCGGTCGGGATGGCCGTCGCGCTCGCTGCGGTGCCGCCCGGGCGGCGCGGACGGATGATGAGCCTGCTCGGCCTTCCGGTGCTGATCGGGCCCCTGATCGGGCCGGTGCTGGGTGGGCTGCTGCTCGATCACGCGTCCTGGCGGTGGATCTTCTGGATCAACCTGCCGGTGGGGCTGTTGGCGGTGTGGCTCGGCCGGTCGGTGCTGCCGGTCGCCAACCCGCGACGCCCACCGGTCCGGCTGGACGTCGTCGGGCTCCTGCTGCTCAGCCCCGGCCTGGCGCTGGCGGTCTACGGGCTCAGCGTCACCGGCGAGCGGGGCGGGGTCGTCACCGCGTCCGTGCTGCTGCCGCTCGCCCTCGGCGCCGCGCTGGTGGTCACCTTCGCCTGGCGGGCCGGCCGGATCCGGCAGCCACTGCTGCGCCTGACCGTGCTGCGCTTCCCGGGGATGGCCGCGGGCGCCGCGACGGTGGCCCTCTTCGCGGCCGGATACTTCGGCTCGTTCCTGATCATCCCGGCCTACGTGCAGGTGGTACGCGGTGACTCGGCCACTCTCGCCGGGATGATCGGCATCCCGCAGGCGCTGACCACCGGGCTGATGCTCCAGGTCGCGACCCGGCTCGTCGACCGCGTGTCGGCGCGACGGGTCGTCGGGTTCGGCATCGCCACCGCGGTGGCCGGCACGGTGGCCCGGGTGCTGGTGCTCGACGCCGACACGTCGTACCCGCTGCTGGCCACGCTCGGTGCGGTCATCGGCCTGGGCATGGGTGCGACGCTGATGCCGACGATGACGGCGGCCAGCCGGTCGCTTCCGCCCGACGACCTGCCGTCCGGCTCCACGCTGCTCACCACCGTGTCGCACACCTCGGTGGCGGCCGGCACCGCCCTGATCGCCGCAACCCTGTCCTGGCTGACGGACCGGCTCGCCCCGAGCCTCGGCGGCGGGGGCATCACGGCCGCCAACCGGCTCGACCCGGCCAGCCGGCTCGACCTCGCCCCGGAGCTGGCGCAGGCCACCCGACTCGCGCTGGCGGTGTCGGCAGTGCTGTTGGCGCTCGCCTGGCTGACCAGCCGGCGACTTCCGGCCGCCGTCGCGGGTGCCGACGGGGCGGTCGACCCGCCGGGATCCGTGGAGTCGGTCAGTAGCGCTGGCGGAGCAGACCCGCGGCCTCGACCGCCCAGTAGGTGAGGATGATCTGCGCGCCGGCCCGCTTGATCGAGGTGAGCGTCTCCAGCATGACCCGCTCCCGGTCGATCCAGCCGTTCGCGGCGGCCGCCTCGACCATGGCGTACTCCCCGGAGACCTGGTAGGCGGCGACCGGGACGTCCACCGCGGCCCGCACCGCCGACACCACGTCGAGGTAGGGCAGCGCCGGCTTGACCATCACCAGGTCGGCGCCCTCGGCGACGTCGAGCTCCACCTCGCGCAGCGACTCCCGCAGGTTGGCCGGGTCCTGCTGGTAGGCCCGCCGGTCGCCCTCCAGCGCCGACTCCACCGCATCCCGGAACGGGCCGAAGAACGCCGACGCGTACTTCACCGCGTACGCCAGCACCGACACATCCTGGTGGCCGGCGGCGTCGAGCGCCCGGCGGACCACGCCGACCTGGCCGTCCATCATCCCGGACGGCCCGACCATGTGGACCCCGGCGGCGGCCTGGGCCACCGCCATCTCGGCGTACGCGGCCAGCGTGGCGTCGTTGTCCACCTCACCGCCGGGGGTGAGCACACCGCAGTGCCCGTGCGAGGTGAACTCGTCCAGGCACAGGTCGCTCATCACGACCGTGCTGTCGCCCACCTCGGCCACCACGTCGCGGATGGCGACGTTCAGGATGCCGTTCGGGTCGATGCCGCCGGACCCGGTCGGGTCACGCCGCTCGGGCACCCCGAAGAGCATGATCCCACCGACACCCGCCTGGACCGCCTCGGTGGCCGCCTTGCGCAGGGAGTCCCGGGAGTGCTGAAGCACCCCCGGTAGCGACCCGATGGCCCGCGGCTCGGTGAGCCCCTCCTTGACGAACATCGGCACGACCAGCTCGGCCGGGTCGACCCGGGTCTCGGACACCAGCCGGCGGATCGCCGGGGTGCGGCGCAGGCGGCGGGGCCGGATCTCGGGGTACGACATGGAAGGGCCCTCCTGAAGACGACTACCGGAAGCGGAGGGCGGTCGGCCCCTGCACCTTCGAGCCGCGGCGCTGCTTGGCCGGCATGGCGGCCAGCTTCTCGCGCAGCTCGACGGCGTAGGCGGCGAGCGCCTCCACCAGGTCGGGCACCGAGGCGTGCGGTGGCTGGACGTCGACCCGAAGGCCGAACTCCGTCGCGGTCTCCGCCGTCTTGGGCCCAATCACGGCAACAACAGTCCGCGCGTGCGGCTTCCCGGCGATGCCGACCAGGTTCCGCACTGTGGAAGAAGACGTGAAGAGGACCGCGTCGAACCCGCCCGACTTGATCGCGTCCCGGATCTCGGCGGGCGGCGGCGCGGCCCGCACCGTCCGGTACGCGGTCACGTCGTCGACCTCCCAGCCGCGCTCGGTGAGCCCGGCGGCGAGCGTCTCGGTGGCGATGTCGGCGCGCGGCAGCAGCACCCGGCCGACCGGGTCGAGGATCTCGTCGTGCGGCGAGAACTCGGCCAGCAGGCCCTCGGAGGACTGCTCCCCGGCGGGGATCAGCTCCGGCTGGATGCCGAACGCGCGCACCGCGTCCGCGGTCGCCTCGCCGATGCAGGCGATCTTGACGCCGCCGAAGTGCCGGGCGTCCAGACCGTGCTCGGCGAACTTCTCCCAGACGGCGCGGACGGCGTTCACCGAGGTGAAGATCACCCAGGCGTACCGGCCGTCGACCAGGCCCTTGACGGCCCGCTCCATCTGCGCCGGGGTGCGCGGAGGCTCGACCGCGATGGTCGGCACCTCGCACGGGATCGCCCCGTACGCCCGCAGCCGCGCGCTCATCGCGCCGGCCTGCTCCTTGGTGCGGGGCACCAGCACCTTCCAGCCGTACAGCGGGCGGTTCTCCCACCAGCTCAACTTGTCGCGCTGGCCCACGCCCGCGCCGACGGTGAGCACCACCCGGCCGGTGAAGCCGAGCGCGGCGGCCACGAAGCTGTCCACGGTCGACGTGGTCGTGTACTGGGTCTC
This sequence comes from Micromonospora sp. NPDC049275, assembly GCF_043197115.1. Lineage (NCBI taxonomy): Bacteria > Bacillati > Actinomycetota > Actinomycetes > Micromonosporales > Micromonosporaceae > Micromonospora > Micromonospora sp. NPDC049275. The sequence goes on along the minus strand of NZ_JBICSN010000013.1, from coordinate 134,672 downwards.
GCCGGTGCCGTCGCCGGTCACCCCGACACCCGTGGTGCCGTCCACCCCGGCGGCCAGCAGGCCGTCCCGGACGGCGGCGAGGTCACCGGCGTCGACCGCGAGCGCGAGCGAACCCCGGCCCACGGCCGCGGCCAGCGCGTCGAAGTCCAGCGTGCTGACGTCCTCGACGTCGGCGGCGGTACGCACACCCGGCAGCGGAACCCCCGCGTAGGTGGCGACGCCCTCGGCCTGGCCGACGCCGGGGACCACCTCGAAGTGGGCGGCGGTGCGGGCCACCGCCTGCACCTCCTTGACCACGGAGTCGTGGCCGAACGGGTCACCGGCAACCAGGTGCACCGCGTTCAGCCCGGACCGGGCAGCGGAGATCAGCACCTTCGCCACATCCCCCGGCGCGCCTTCGGCCGGGGTGAACTCGGCGTCGTCTCTGGCCTCGGCGCGGACGACGGAGAGCAACGACTCCGGGACTCCCCGGTCGTAGATCACCTGGTCGGCGTCGACCAGGGCGTCGTGCGCCCGGCGGGTCAGCAGGCCCGGGTCGCCGGGGCCCGCCCCGACGAACGCGATACGGCCGACGGGCTTACGGGTGCGGGTCATTCTGTGCTCCCAAATTGCTGGGTCCCCGGGCCGGTGTGTCCTTCGTGGCCGAGGATCGAGTCGGCGCCGAGTTCGAGGAGTTCGGCGGCGAGTGCCTTACCGATCTCCGCCGCGTCGGCGGGCGTTCCGGTGCGGGACAGCCGGAGGTCACGAGTGCCGTCCGGGCTGATCACCGCCCCGCGCAGGTAGATCTCATCGCCGTCCTCGCCTTCTGCGAGTTCGGCATAGGCGGCGACGGGTGCGCTGCACCCGGCCTCCAGGGTTGCCAGCAACGCGCGCTCCGCGGTGACCGCGGTGTGCGACGGTGCGTGGTCCAGCACCGCGAGCAGCTCGACCAGATCCTGGTCGTCGATCCGGCACTCCACGGCCAGGGCGCCCTGGGCGGGCGCGGGCAGCATGAGCATCGGGTCCAGCGTCTCGGTGATCACATCGGCCCGGCCGAGCCGGGCCAGGCCGGCCCGGGCCAGTACGACGGCGTCCAGGTCGGCCTCGGGGCCGAGTACCCGCCCCAGCCGGGTGTCCACGTTGCCGCGGATCGGGGTGACCTCCAGCTGCAGGCCGAGCGCGTGCAGCTGGGCGATGCGGCGCAGCGCGCCGGTGCCGATGGTGGCTCCCGGTGGCAGCTCGGCGAGCGTGCGGCCACCCCGGGCGATCAGCGCGTCGCGCGGGTCCTGACGGGCCGGCACGGCCGCGATGTGCAGCCCGGCGGCGGCGGCCGTGGGCAGATCCTTGTAGGAGTGCACCGCGAAGTCGATGGTCCGGGCGGTCAGCGCGTCGCGCAGCGCGGAGACGAAGACCCCGACGCCGAGCCGGTGCACCGGAGCGCTGGAGCGGTCACCGGCGGTGACCACCTCCACCAGCTCGACCGGGCGGCCGGTGGCGGCGGTCAACGCCTCGGCGATCTGGCCGGACTGGGCCATCGCCAGGGCGCTGCCCCGGGTGCCGAGGCGCAGGGGGGTGGTCATCGCGCACCTCCGGCGGGCGGGGTCGGCTCGACGGTGTCGGGGTCGGACGGCGGCTCGGCGCCGGGCAGTGCCATGCCGAGGTCGGGGCTCAACACGTCGGGGACGGTGTCCACCGGCGAGGTCTGCGGCACCTGGAGGTCGAACAGCTCGCGCAGCAGGGCCGCGTACTGGTCGCCGCCGGGCTCGGCCGCGAGCTGGCGGACCTTGACGGTGGGCTGGTGCAGCAGTCGCTGCACCACGCGGTGCACCGTACGGGCCACCTCGGCTCGCAGGTCGTCGCCGAGGTCGGGGCGGCGCTGGGCCAGACGACGCAGCTCGGCGGCCACGACGTCGTCGGCGCGACCGCGCAGCGCCGCCACGGTGGGTGCCACGTCGGCGCCGCGCAGCCAGGTGAGGAAACCCTCCACCTCGCCGAGCACGATCCGCTCGACGGCGGCCGCGTCGGCCGCGGCCGGACCGTCGGCGAGCAGCGCCGCCATCCGGTCGATGTCGATCACCTCGACGCCGGGCAGGTCGGCGACGCCCTCCTCGACGTCGCGGGGAACGGCCAGGTCGAGCAGGACCAGCGACCCCCGCGAGGGACCCCGCTCGGCGAGCGCGGCGCTGACCACCGCCCGGGTGAGGACCGGTTCGGTGGACGCGGTGGCGGCCACTACGATGTCCACTGTGGAGAGCGTGGCGGCCAGCTCGGTCATCGGCGCGGCGGCCGCCCCGTACGACTCGGCGAGCCGGACGGCACGGTCGGCGCCCCGGTTGGTGACGGTGAGCGGCCCGGCGCCCTGCCGGGAGAGCGTGGCCACTCCGAGCGACCCCATCGCGCCGGCCCCGATCACCAGGGCCGGGTGGCCGGCGAGGTCGCCGTCGAGGTGCCCGGCGGCCAGCTCCAGCGCGGCGGTGACGACGCTCTGGCCGGCCCGGTCGATGCCGGTCTCGGCGTGGGCCCGCTTGCCGACGCGCAGCGCCTGCTGCATCAGCTCGTGCAGCAGACGGCCGGCCGAGTCGGCGCCGGTGGCCCAGTGGTACGCGTCGCGCAGCTGGCCGAGGATCTGCGCCTCGCCCACGACCATCGAGTCCAGCCCGGTGGCGACCCGGAAGACGTGGTCCACGGCGGCGGTGTCGTAGTGCACGTAGAGGTGGCTGGCGAGCGACGCCGGCGAGCTGCCGGCCTGCTCGGCCAGGACGGCGCAGATGTCACCGAGCCCGCCGTGGAAACCGGACACGGCGGCGTAGACCTCCACCCGGTTGCAGGTGGAGACGAGCGCCGCCTCGCTCACGTACGGCTGGGCGACCAGGCGGTCCAGGGTGCGGGTGAGGTCGGCGGGGGGCACGGCCAGCTGCTCCAGCGTGGCGACCGGGGCGGTCCGGTAGGACGCGCCGACGACGAGCAGTTTCACGTGCCGATCGCCTCCTGGGTGTCGGTGGCCGAGAGCCCGCCGGGCAGGGCGGTGAGAGCGGACCCGCCGGTGGCGGGCAGCGCGGTCAGCGACGCCTTGCGGTGCTCGTGGAAGGACAGGATCTGCAGCTCGATGGCGAGGTCGACCTTGCGCACGTCGACCCCCTCCGGAACAGAGAGTACGCACGGCGCGAAGTTGAGGATGCTCGTCACGCCGACCGCGACCAGCTGATCGGCGACCCGCTGGGCCGCCGCGGCCGGGGTGGCGATCACGCCGATCGCGATGGATTCCTCCGTGGCGACCGCCGGCAGCTCGTCGACATGCCTGACAACCAGGCCGTTGATCTCTTCACCGACCCGGGAGGCATCGGCGTCGAGCAGTGCGGCGATCCGGAAGCCCCGGCTGGCGAAGCCGTCGTAGCCGGCCAGAGCGTGACCGAGATTACCCACGCCCACCAGGGCGACAGCACGACGCTGAGTGAGCCCGAGCACGTACTCGATCTGCTCGATCAGCAGCGCTACGTCGTAGCCGACGCCCCTGGTGCCGTACGAGCCGAGGTGGGAGAGGTCCTTGCGGAGCTTGGCGGAGTTGACCCCGGCGGCGGCCGAGAGACCCTCGCTGGAGATCGTCTCGTGCCCGGCGTCGGCGAGGTTGTGCAGCGCGCGCAGGTATTCCGGGAGCCGAGCGACTGTCGCCTCGGGAAGATCCGGGAGCGCCGGTACGGCACCGGCGCGGCCGGGCGCACCTGGCTGACGGTGCTGACTCATGAGACTCCGTGCGGTGCGATCCTCGGCCAACTCCGCTGGTCGGCCGCTTATGGACTCCCGCTGGCGACCGAGGTTGCCGGCTGTGCTAGCAGGGCGCGTCGGAACTACAGAGTAGGCGCTTGTGAAGACGTGCACAAATCGCGATCTTGTCGCTCCGGGACGCGACCCCACCAGCCCCTCCATTCCACAAGATCGATTGAGCGGCCCTTTGCGCCCGCCGCCCGGGCGATTATTGCTCAATCCCGACTTCTCTGACCAATCCCGCGTCGGCCGGTTCCGACGGCGGTCAAGCCCTGGTCAGGACGGCGGTAGGGACAGCACTACGGGCGAGAGGCGGGGCTTCGGGATGGGGACAGCGGGCCCGGCTGCCTAGCCTGTGGCTATGACCGCCGTTGCCGCCAGCGACCATCCGACGCTGGCACCGAGCATCCCCCGCCAGCTCTTCGTCGACTCCGGCTACGTGCTGCTCGGCCTCCCCCTGGCGGTGGCCAGCTTCGTCGTCCTCGCCGTGGGCCTCGTGGCAGGTGTCGGCCTGGTGGTCACCGTGATCGGCCTGCCGATCCTCAGCGGCACCCTGTACGCCGCCCGGGGGCTGGCCGACATCGAGCGACTGCGGCTGCCCGCCGTGCTGCGACAACCCCGGATCCGACCGCACTACCGACTCCCGGAGGCGGGCGCGAACGCCTGGCGGCGGATCTTCCTGCCGATGCGCGACGCCCAGTCCTGGCTCGACCTGGCGCACGGCATCCTGCGGGTGATCGTGGCGCTGGTCACCTTCGTGCTGACGCTGGCCTGGTGGATCGCCGCTGCCGCCGGCTCCCTCTACTGGGTGTACGACTGGGCGCTGCCGCACGGCAGGGACGACAGCGACCTGGCCCAGCTGCTCGGCCTGGGCGACTCGACCACTGCCCGGATCGGGGTGACCACCGCGATCGGGGTGTTCTTCCTGATCACGCTGCCGATCGTGGCTCGGGGTTGCGCGCTCCTGCAGGGCAGCTTCGCCAAGGCCCTGCTGACCGGGGTGGCCGAGATGCGGGACCGGATCACCGTGCTGGAGGAGCAGAAGCGGGCTGCGGTGTCCGCCGAGGCGTCCGCGCTGCGCCGGCTGGAACGAGACATCCACGACGGCCCACAGCAGCGCCTGGTTCGGCTCGCGATGGACCTCAGCCGGGCCCGGATGCAGCTCGCCTCCGACCCGGAGGCCGCCGGCCGGACCATCGACGAGGCGGTGACCCAGACCCGGGAGACGCTGGCCGAGTTGCGGGCGCTGTCCCGGGGCATCGCCCCACCGATCCTTGTCGACCGGGGCCTGCCCAGCGCCCTGGCCGCGCTCGCCGGCCGTGGGCTCATCCCCATCGAGCTCCAGGTCGACCGGCAGCTCGGCACGCCGGGCGGGCGGCTCGACCCGGCGGTGGAGAACACCGCGTACTTCGTGGTGGCCGAGGCGCTGACGAACATCGCCAAGCACAGTCGGGCCACCGAGGCCGTGGTCGCCGTGGCCCGCCAGGAGACCCAGCTCCAGGTGCGGGTGGGCGACGACGGGCAGGGTGGCGCCCACCTCGCCAAGGGCCACGGGCTGGCCGGCATCGCCGACCGGGTCCGGGCGGCCGGCGGGGAGCTGGCAGTGGTGAGCCCGACCGGCGGGCCCACCGAGATCCGCGCGGAGCTTCCGCTGTGAGCCGCCGAACACCGCGCCGAGCCCGGACGGTGGGCCGGACGTGGTAGACACCACAGCCATGCGCATTGTGATCGCGGACGACGCCGTCCTGCTCCGGGAGGGGCTGGTGCGGCTGCTGACCGAGAGCGGGCACCAGGTGGTGGCCGCCGTCGGGGACGGTGACGCTCTGGTCGAGGCGGTGGTGGAGCACCGGCCGGACGTGTCGATCGTCGACGTCCGGATGCCGCCGTCGCACACCGACGAGGGACTGCGGGCGGCGGTGGAGGCGCGTCGGCTGGTGCCGCGTACGCCGATCCTGGTGCTCTCCCAGTACGTCGAGGTGTCGTACGCCGATGACCTGCTGGCGACCACCGGCGGCGCCGGCGGTGGCATCGGCTACCTGCTCAAGGACCGGGTGGCCGCGATCGACGAGTTCCTGGACGCGCTGCGCCGGGTGGCCGGCGGCGGCACGGTGCTCGACCCGGAGGTGGTCGGCCAGCTCTTCGCCCGCCGCCGCCGCGACGACCCGCTGCGCGAGCTGACCCCACGCGAACGGGAGGTGCTGGCCCTGATGGCCGAGGGCCGGTCCAACACGGCCATCGCCCGCGCCCTGGTGGTCAGCGACGGCGCGGTGGAGAAGCACGTGCGCAACATCTTCACCAAGCTCACCCTCCCGCCGGACACCGAGCAGCACCGGCGGGTGCTTGCCGTCCTCACCTACCTGCGGAACTGACCTCCCGGGCGGCCAGGGCCACCGCGTCGGTGAGGGTGTCGGCGACCGGGTGGCCGGAGGCGCGCAGCCGGGCCGGGTCGGTGAAGCCGCCGGTGTAGAGGACCGCCCGGCCGCCCACGGCGAGGGCCGCGTCCGCGTCGTCGATGGAGTCGCCGATCAGCACCACAGCGCTGCCGTCCACGCCCAGCTCGGCCAGGTGCCGCCGGAGCGACTCGGCTTTGCGGTCACCGCCGACGGTGGCCCGCAGCCCGTCGACGCGGGTGAAGTGGCCGGTCAGCCCGTAGGTGTGCACGGTGGGCACCAGCTCCTCGTGGAACCACATGGAGAGCAGACTCTGGCTGCCCTCCCAGGCGGCCATCGCGGTCTGCGCATCCGAGGCCAGCTCGCAGGTGGTCAACCCGTCGCGGTACGCGTCGTGGAAGATCCGGTCCAGGCGGCCGAACGCGTCGTCGTCCACGGCCTGGCCGAGCACCTCGGCGTAGTAGTCGGCGATCGGCCGACGGAACCGCGTCCGGTGCTCGTCGAGCGTGACCACCGGCCCGCCCACGCTGGCGAACGCGGCGTTGGTGGCGGCCACCACCAGGCTGAGGTCGTTGAGCAGGGTGCCGTTCCAGTCCCAGACGAGGTGGGGGTGCGCAGGGGTCATCGGAGCACCATAGGCACCGCTCAGAGCTGCGGGGTGGTCAGGTCCCGCAGCAGCCGGTCCTCCTCGACCCGCCAGTAGCCGTGCTCCTTGCCGTCGAGCAGCACCACCGGGAGGCGGTCGCCGTACTCCCGTTCCAGCCCCTCGTCGCCTGTGACGTCCCACTCGACCCACTTGTCGCCGGTGACCGCGACCACCCGGTCGAGCGCCGCCTTGGCGTCGTCGCACAGGTGGCAGCCGGGTCGGGTGATCAGGGCGAGTCGGGCGTCACTGGCCATCGGTTACCTCCGTGCGGGCGGTCGGCGTCGCCGACCGGAGCTGGGTCTTGCGTACCTTGCCGATCGACGAGTGCGGCAGCGCGTCGACGAACTCGACTGCGGTCGGGCACTTGAACCGGGCCAGGTTGCGTGCGCAGTGGGCGAGCAGCTCCTCGCTGGTCACCGGTCGGCCCTGTGCCGGCACCACGTACGCCCGCACAGTCTCGCCGGTTCGCGGGTGCGGCACACCCGGTACCGCCGACTCGACCACCCCGGGGTGCCCGGCGAGCACCAGCTCGACCTCGTGCGGATAGGCGTCGAGTCCGCGTACGTGGTCGGCCAGCAGCGCACGGTGGGAGAGCATCGCGCCCTTCGGACGCCCCTCGGTCCCGGACGTATAGAGCAGTACGGCGAGGTCGTCGCCGCCCCGGCGCGGAAGGGGACGCGCGGCGGCGGTCGGCGGCGCGGCGGCGGCCAGGCCGTGTGCGGCGGCGGTCCCGGCGGCGTCCAGTTCGGACCAGCTGACGCGCCCCTCCCGCCAATGCAGCGCGGGACGGTCACCACTGTCGAGAGCCGCCCGACGGACCCGGGCGGCGAGGTTCGGCGCGGGGTCTGCCGAGTGGTCCTGCACGGTGGTCGAGTCTGGCACAGCGGCGGTCGACAGGCCACGTCCGACGGTCGGGCGGCGAGGACTGTCGACTGTCCCGCCAACGGGACAGTCGCCGTGCCGCGGGTGATCCCATCCGGTCCGGTCGGCGGGACGACCGGCGTGCTCGACGGACGCTTCGGACCGGCTCGCCCGGCGGCCGGCCGAGGCGGCGCACCCGATCGGCCAAACTGGCCCCGACCTGGGGATCCATCCTGGAACACCGGCCCAGGCGAATGTCAAACGCACACGACGGACAACCGGTCCGCCACAGGTGCGACACAGCGGGAAATACTTCCGCCCTGTGTAACGGACTTGCCACGCGCGGGTGACGTTGGCCCTATTATCACTCGGGTCGGCTCACCCCATTTGCCGTGAGTCGACACCCCTCAGCCCGAGGAGGCCCCCGTGCCTGTCAGCGCATTGGACCAGCACCTCAAGGGGAACTGCCGCCCGTCGGCACACCCCGGAACCGTCCTGCCCGACCGGTTGCCCGGTCGGTCCGCACCGACGACCCGTAAACCGGCCCGCCCGGTGACCAACGGGACGGGGGCCGCGCGGTGACCACCTTCGGATACGCGGACCGCCCGGTCGGCCTGACCGGCCAGACGCCCCGCTCCCCCGTCAACGAACGACAGGCGGCCCGTGCGCCGCTGGGCGACCCGCACGGCGCTACGCGCGGTGACAACGCCGCCCAGCGCACTCGCAATCGCCCGCACACCAACGAGCCCCCACCAAGACCGGCGGCCCCCGGTGGCAACGCGATGCCGACCGGTGGCCGTGTCGCCGCACCGGCCCGGCCGACCATGCCCTCCCAGGGCCGTCGGGTCGGCGACGCGCCGGCGCCCGTCACCGATCCGGCGGCTGGCGAGACGGCGGTGATCCCGGCGGTCCCGGCGGACACCCCGACCGCCCCGATCACCCCGACCGGCTTCCCCAGCCGCCCGGACCCGTCTGACCCGGCCACCGAGGTCTGGACGCTTGTCGAGCGGGCACAGGCAGGCGAGTCCGAGGCGTTCGGCCTCATCTACGACAGGTACGTCGACACCGTCTTCCGGTTCGTCTACTTCCGGGTCGGTAACCGCCAGCTCGCCGAGGACCTCACCTCGGACACGTTCCTGCGCGCCCTCAAGCGGATCGGCAGCTTCACCTGGCAGGGCCGCGATCTCGGCGCCTGGCTGGTGACCATCGCCCGCAACCTGGTGGCGGACCACTTCAAGTCCGGCCGGTACCGGCTGGAGGTCACCACCGGCGACGTGCTCGACGCCGACCGCGAGGACCGGGGCCCGGAGGGCAGCCCGGAAGCCGCGGTGGTCGAACACATCACAAACGTCGCCCTGCTCACCGCCGTCAAGCAGCTCAACCCGGAGCAGCAGGAGTGCATCGTGCTCCGGTTCCTCCAGGGCTTCTCGGTCGCCGAGACCGCCCGGACGATGGGCAAGAACGAGGGTGCCATCAAGGCCCTGCAGTACCGGGCCGTTCGCGCGCTCGCCCGGCTCCTGCCCGACGGCTTCCAACCGTGATTCTCGCCGCGGGAACCGACGGGCGTCGATCAATGTCCGGGCAGCTCAGGGTGGGTGCTGCCCGGTGACGTCGATCACTTTGTGTGATTTCCGCCCCGCCAGGCCCGTAACCCGTGCCCGGTCCGCCGCGTTTCTCCGGGTGCGACCGGTGGTTGTCCCGGCAGGCCCGGGGCACCGAGGTCCGACCGGCACGCCGGACGGGGCCTCACCTCCGTGGTGTCACAGAGCCGCCCGGTCGCTGGCAACGATGGCGGCCGACCGGCCGTGACCAGCGAGAGGAGGTGCCTGCGGTGGACGACATCCTCTTCTCCCGCCGGCGCGCCGAGCGCTTCGCGCAGCTTCTCGACGAGGCCAACGGCGGCCGGCGGCACCACGTGCGGTCCCGAGTGGACAGCCAGCTGGCACCGCTCGTCGCAGTAGGCCAGCGACTCAGCGTCGATCCCCCCACGGCCGAGGTGAACCCCGACTTCCGCACCGGCCTGCGAGCGATGCTGCTCGCCACCGCCGAGCGCGAGGGGATGGGCACCACCCCGGCGACCGCCGAGCCGGCTGCCCCGCGGGCCGCAGCAACGAGCCGCGGCTCGCTGCTACCCGCGGTCACCGCCCGACGGGCCCGCGCCCGAGGCGCGATCCTGGTCGGCATCGCTGCCGGTGCCATCGCCGTCTCCGGGATCTCCGCCGCCAGCGAGAACGCCGTCCCCGGCGACGCGTTGTACGGCATGAAGCGCTCCACCGAGCGAGCCCAGCTCGCCCTGGCCAGCTCGGACATCAGCCGCGGCCAACTGTTCCTGGACTTCGCCCGGACCAGGCTCGGCGAAGCCGCCGAGCTGCGCGGTGACCGCATCGGCTACAGCGCCGTCCTCGACGACATGGACGCCGACACCCGGCAGGGCATTCGCCTGCTCACCGCCGCCGCCGTCCAGCGGGCCGAACCGGCCAGCCTGGACACCGTCAACACGTTCGTCACCAGCCAGCGTCGGGCGGTGACCAACCTGCTCGACGGCGCCAGCCGAGCCGACCGGGAACGGACCCGGCGTTCCCTGGCCCTGCTGGACACCATCCGGGAGCGCTCGGACTCGGTTCGGGCGGCGATCGCCTGCGGCCTGCCCGCTCCGACCGGCAGCGACGCGCTCGGACCCACACCGACCACCTGCCCCGGCGACCGCTGACCCGCCCGCCCGGCACTCCCCATACCGCACGCCTGACCGGCCGGACCACAGTTCCCTGTGGCCCGGCCGTTCGACCGTGTGCTCCGGCTACCCTCGCTGGAGGCATCCGTCGTACCTGGTGAGAAGGGAGTCGCGTGAGCCGCAAGGTGACGGTCAGCACCGACGCCCTGGGTCACACCGCCGGGTGGGCGGAGACCGAGCTCGCGCCGGTGACCCCACCCGCGCCGGACCGGGCCGCCGCGGCGTTCTTCGACGTCGACAACACGATGATGCAGGGCGCGTCGATCTACTGGTTCGCCCGCGGGCTCGCCGCCCGGAACTACCTCACGACCGCCGACCTGGCCCGCTTCGCCTGGCAGCAGCTCCGGTTCCGGCTGCTCGCCCGCGAGCACGCCGGCGACATGTCACAGGCGAAGGAGACCGCGCTGGCCTTCGTCGAAGGCTGGCGGGTGGACGACGTGGAACGCCTCTCGGAGGAGATCTTCGACGAGCTGATGGCGCCCCGGATCTGGGCCGGCACCAGGCAGCTCGCCCAGCGCCACCTCGACGCCGGTCAGCGCGTGTGGCTGGTCAGCGCCGCCCCGGTGGAGATCGGGCGGGTGATCGCCACCCGACTCGGCCTGACCGGTGCGATCGGCACGGTGGCCGAGGTGCGGGCCGGGGCGTACACCGGGCGGTTGGTGGGCGACCTCATGCACGGCCCGGCGAAGGCCGAGGCGGTCACGCAGCTCGCCGCCGTGGAAGGGCTGGACCTGAGCCGCTGCGCGGCCTACAGCGACTCGGCCAACGACCTGCCGCTGCTCTCCGCCGTGGGCCGGGCGGTGGCGGTCAACCCGGACGGCACCCTGCTGCGCCAGGCCCGCCAGCACGGTTGGGAGGTACGGGACTTTCGCACCGGCCGTCGGGCCGTCAAGATCGCCGTACCGTCGACGGCGGCGGCCGGCCTGGTCGCCGGCGCGGTCACCGCCGGCCTGGCGTTGCAACGCCGCCGCCGCGCCGGCTGACTCAGGGGCCGAACGGGTCCGGTCGCCGCTCCAGCAGCGAGTGCAGGGTCTGCTGGATGGTTTCCCGCACCTGGTCGGCCAGGTTGAAGACCACCAGCGGATCGTCCGCCGAGTCGGTCAGGTGCGCGGTGGGGATCGGCGGGCAGAACTCGATGAGCCACTTGCTGGGCAGCGGCACCATGCCCAGCGGCCCGAGCCAGGGGAACGTCGGCGTGACCGGGAAGTATGGCAGCTTGAGCAGCCGCGCCAGAGGCTTGATGTCGGCGAGCATCGGATAGATCTCCTCGCCACCGACGATGGCGACCGGGACGATCGGCGTGCCGGTGCGCAGCGCCGCCGAGACGAAACCGCCCCGGCCGAACCGTTGCAGCTTGTACCGGTCGGCGTAGAGCTTGCCGATGCCCTTGAACCCCTCGGGGAACACGCCGACCAGGTCGCCACCGCCGAGCAGCCGCTCGGCGTCCGGGTTGCAGGCCACCGTGCCGCCGGTCTTGCGGGCGATCTCCGACACCACAGGCATCCGGAAGACCAGGTCGGCGCCGAGCAGGCGCAGGTAGCGGTGGGCGGGGTGCTTGTCGTGCAAGGCCGCCGAGAGGATCAACGCGTCCAGGGCCACGGTGCCCGAGTGGTTGCCGACCACAAGCGCGGGCCCGTCGACGGGAACGTGCTCGACCCCGCTGACCTCGGTGCGGAACCAGTCCCGATAGAGCAGCCGCAGCAGCGGATGGAAGACAGCGTCGGTCAGCTCCGGGTCGAACCCGAACTCGTCGACCTCGTAGTCACCGGCCAACCGCCGACGCAGGAACGCCAGCCCGTTCGCGACCCGGCGGTCCCACTGGTCCCCGGGCCGATCCCGCACCGCCGGACCGCCGCCGGCGGTCGGGTCGTCGCCCGCGCTCACCGGGTCGTCGGTCGCGGTGTCGACCTCGTCGCCCGACGTCGCGGCGGGCGCGAGCCGGCTCGCCGGTCGGTGGCCGTTGCGCCGCGCCGGCTCCGCGTCCGGCACGGGCGGCCCCGGCGGTACGTCGAACGGCCCCAGACCCGCCGGTTCACGCCCGTGCGCCGGCCCGGTCACGACGGCACCTCGGCGACGCGCACGACAGGCGTACGCCTGGCGCTCATGGCGTCCGCTCCCGCACGGCTGCTCGGACCTGCCGGATGCCGTCCAGGACCAACTGCTCGGCAGCGGCCAACTGACCCCGGCTGAGCACCACCCCACCGTGGTGGGCGTGGATGAAGTCGTCGAACGCGGCGGCGGTGGAGCGGGGTGTGAAGCCGTACTCCTGCTCCAGTCGGGTGGTGTCGACGACCCGCCCGTGCACGAAGAGATCGACCTGGTCCAGGCCGTAGCGGCCGAAGCCCATGGTGCGGGCCAGCGCCGCGGCGCCGGAGAGACCAGGCTCCAGCACCGGCACGGCCACCCGACCGGCCCGCCGGATCGCCTGGGACAGCGACAGCACCCCCGGACCGGCGACGTTGTAGGTGCCCGGGTGATCCTCCACGATCGACAGGTGCAGCACCTCCAACGCGTCGTCGAAGTGCAGGAACTGCAGTCGGGGATCGCGGCCGAAGACGGTCGGCACGAACGGCTGCGCGAAGTAGCGCGTCAACGTCGTGTCGGCTGTCGAACCGATGAACGGGGCGAAGCGCAGCACCGTCGCGGTCACGTCGGACCGGCGACGGCGGAAGCCGCGAACGTACCCCTCGACGTCGAGGATGTCGCGGCCGAAACCGCCGCGCGGCACCTCGCGTGGCTCGGTCTCCTCGGTGAACACCGCCGGATCGCGGAACGACACCCCGTACGCGGCGGTCGACGACCGGACCACCAGCTTGCGCAGACGGGGCGCCCGCTGGCAGGCGGCGAGCAGTTGCATGGTGCCTATGACGTTCTGGTCCTTCATGGCCGACCGGCCGCCATGCTGCTGGTCGGGGGCGCTTACCAACGCGAGGTGGACCACCGCGTCGACCTCCAGGTCGGCGAGGAGCCCGCCGAGCGACCCCGGGTCGACGCGGATCCGCTCGACCCGGTCCAGCAGATCGGTGAACTCCGCGCCCGGCTCCGGCGCGTCCACGCCGATGACCCGTTCGATGCGGGGGTCGGCGGCCAGCCGGGCCGCCACGTGCGCGCCCAGGTACCGGCCGACCCCGGTGACGACGACGACCCCCGGAGCACCTGGGGTGCTACCGGGGGTCATCTGACGCACCTACGCCGACAGGAGGGATCGAGCCGGGAGAACCACGGCCTGATCACCTGAGCCTCCGAAGGTCGACTGTTTGGCAAGTGACGTCGAAGTGCCGGGCTGCGCCCGGCGACGATCACTTGCCGAGACGGCGACGCTGGACGCGGGTCTTGCGCAGCAGCTTGCGGTGCTTCTTCTTAGCCATGCGCTTACGGCGCTTCTTGACCACCGAGCCCATACGACAGCCTTTCGATACAACGTGCGGGGCGGGCCGGATGACACCACGCAGGTGGCGACGGCGACCGCATGCGGACAACGGACCGGACCGGTCTGGGTGGCGGGGCGCACCGGTGGGGTCTCGGTCGGGCTCCAGGGTAGCCGGAGAGCGTCAGCAGGACCAACGCGCCCCCGTCCATGCCGCCTACGTGGCACTCGACCGGCGGACCGGTGGCTCAGGCGGTTTCCTGAAACGCGCCCCGCAGGTATTCGTGCACCGCGTGCTCGGGCACCCGGAACGACCGCCCCACCCGGACAGCGGTGAGCTCACCGCTGTGCACGAGGCGATAGACGGTCATCTTCGACACCCGCATGACCGTCGCCACCTCCGCGACGGTCAGGAACTTGACCTCCGACAGCCGTCCATCGGACTGCGACCCGGCCATGGCTCACCGACCCATCCCATGCCCGGCGCGTGCCAACCCGACGGATGCTCCGGGTCGGGCGGCGACGCGCGTGTTACCAGTACGGTAGCGGGGCGGCTGTGACCGGCGCGATCCCTTCGTACAACTGATCATGCCTGGATCGTCGGTTCACCCGATCCGTGCTCCCGCTATCTCCCCGCCTGCGTCGGTCGTCCGGTTGGCCGGCCGGTCTCACTCGGCGCGAAGCGCCACCACCGGGTCGAGGCGACCTGCGCGCTGCGCGGGAACCACCCCGAAGATGATTCCCACCGCGGCCGACACCCCGAAGGCCAGCGCCAGCGACCACCAGGTGATCGCCGCCGGGATCGGGGACAGCGCGTCCACCAGCAGGGCGGTGCCCACGCCCAGCGCCATCCCGGTCAGCCCGCCGATCGTGGTGAGCAGCACGGCCTCCAGCAGGAACTGCACGCTGATGTCGCGGGGGCGGGCGCCGACGGCCTTGCGCAGCCCGATCTCCCGGGTCCGCTCCCGGACGCTCACCAGCATGATGTTGGAGACGCCGACGCCGCCGACGAGCAGCGAGATTCCGGCGATGGCGGCCAGTACACCGGTGAGCACACCGAGGATGTCGCCGAGCACACCGAGGATCTGCTGCTGCGTGACCGCGCTGAACTCGGTGTCCGGGTGGCGGCGGTTCAGCTCGGCGACGATGCGCTCGCCCAACTCGTCGATCCGCTCCCGGTCCGGCGCCTTCACGGCGATGCCGTCCACCCGCTGGGTGCCCCACAGTCGCTGCGCGGCGGTGACCGGCACGTGCACCTCGTCGTCCCGGTCGACGCCGAGGCTCTGCCCGAGGGGCGCGAACACGCCGATGACCCGGAACCGCACCCCGGCGAGGGTCACCTGCTGACCCAGCGGATCACGGTCGGGAAACAACGCGCGGGCCACCGAGTCACCGAGGACCGCGACCCGCCGGCTGGTGTCCACGTCCGTGCCGGTGAGGTAGCGGCCCCGGGCCAGCGACCGGGTGAACACCGTCGGGGTGGTCTCCAGCACGCCCTGCACGGTGGTGAAGTCGGAGTGGACGCCGGCCCGTGCGGTCGCCCCGGAGGCGACGGTGACCGCGACCCGCTGGGGATCGCCGACGACCCGGGAGACCGCGTCCACGTCCTTGAGCGTCAACGGCGAGACGACGGGCGCGGTGCCTACCTCGATCTTGCCGGGGACGACCAGGAGCAGGTTGGAGCCGAGCCCCTCGACCTGCTGCTCCACCTTCTGTTTGGTGCCGGTGCCGATCGCTACCAGCAGCACCACCGACGCCACCCCGATGATCACGCCGAGCATTGTGAGCGAGCTGCGCAGCCGGTTGGCCCGTAGCGCGTCCAACGCGACCCGCCACGCCTCGGCGACCCTCACGACTCGCTCCGGTTGTCGGCGGACGACTGTTGCACGGCCTCGGCACTTGTCGGCTCGTGCGTCGCGTTGGCTCCGACGGCCTGATCGGAGGTGCCGTCGCCGGTCGGCGGCTGCGGAAGGCGCCCGGTGGCTCCGGCGGCGCCACCGGAGCCACCGGACGGGTGCCCCGGGCCGCTTCCGGAAACGGACCGGGGCTCCGCGCTGGGAGCGGGGACCAGTGTCTCAGGTCGACCGTGATCGACGGACAGCGGTCGATCATGAAGGTCGGCGGCGCTCTCCGCCACCACCACACCGTCGCGCATGGTGATCCGCCGGGCGGCCCGAGCCGCCACCTCCTGGTCATGGGTGACCATGACCAACGCCACCCCGGATTCCGCGTTCAACCGCTCCAGCAGTTCCAGGACCGCCGCGCCTGTCACGCTGTCCAGGTTGCCGGTCGGCTCGTCGGCCAGCAGCACCGTCGGCTCGGTGACCAGCGCGCGGGCGATGGCGACCCGCTGCTGTTCGCCACCGGACATCTGGTTGGGCCGGTGGTCCAGCCGGTGCCCGAGACCGACCCGACCAAGCATCGCCGCCGCCCGCTCCCGGCGCTGACGGGCCGACACACCCCGGTAGACCAGGGGCAACGCCACGTTCTCCACCGCCGACGTACGCGGCAGCAGGTGGAACGCCTGGAAGACGAAACCGATCGTCTCGTTGCGCAGGGCGGCCATCTCCGGCGGCGAGAGGGCGTTGACGTCCCGCCCGCCGATCACCAACCGGCCACCTGTCGGACGGTCGAGACCCCCCAGCAGGTGCATGAGCGTGGACTTGCCCGAGCCGGACGGCCCCACCAGCGCCACGTAGTCACCCGGCTGCACGGTCAACGACACCCCGCGCAGCGCCTCGACCGACACCCCGTCCAACTCATACGTCCGCGACACGTCCACCGCCTCGATGGCCGGCGGGGTGTCGGTCACCGGACCTCCTGGCCGTCGCGCACCTGGTCGGTGCCGCGCACCACGACCCGGTCGCCGGCCTGGACGCCGTTGAGGATCTGCACCAGGTCGGACCCCTGGACGCCAACTGTCACCGGCGCCCGGTCCGCCCTGCCGTCGCGGACCACCCACACCGCGTCCCGGCCGTCGGCGGAGAACACCGCGGAGGCGGGGACGGTCACCGCGTCGGAGGCCTCGCGTACGCGCAGATGCACGATCGCGTTCATGCCGGGGCGGGGCGTCGGGGCGGGCGCGTCCTCGACCAGCTTCCCCGCGCCCAGTGTGAGGCGTACCCGATAGGTGACGCCGCCCTGCGCGGAGCTGGTGGGAAGCACGTCGACGGACCGGACGGTGGCGTCGTAGCTTGCGCCGGTCACCGCGTCCAGCTCGACGGTGGCGCTCACACCGGCCTTGACCAGCAGCACGTCGGTCTCGTCCACGTCGGCGAGCAGCCCCAACTGCCCGGTGTCCACCACGGTCAGCACCGGCGTGCCGGCGGTGACCTGACCGCCGACCGCGACGGCGTCGTCGACCCCGGCGGGCGGGCCGCCCTGGGCGGGGGCCAGCGCGGACGGGTCGATCCCGGCCCCACCGGCCTGCTCCAGCAAGCCGGCCAGCCCACCGTTGGCACCGCCGCCGGCCCGCGTGCCGCCAGGCTGCACCACTCCGGCGATCGGAGCGCGCAGGGTCAGCGCGTCGACCGTCGCCTTCGCCAGGTCGTACGCCTGCTGGGCCTGGAGCCGTTGCGCCGCGGCGAGCGAGCCGACGGCGGAGCTCAACCCGTTGATCCCCCGCTGCACCGCGCGGACCGCCTGGTCGGCGCTGCGCGCGGCGGCGGCGTACTGCCGCTGCGCGGACGTCACCTGGGTCAGCAGCGCGTCGCGCAACTGCGGGTCGGCGATCTTCTCGGCGGCCTTGCGGGCGGCGTCGAACGCCTCCTCGGCGGCCTTGTCGGTGCCCCGCCGGCTGCTGCTCAGGTTGCCCGCTCCGACGCCGCGGCCGGCGCGCTTCCCGGCGGTCAGCGCCTCCTTCGCCTGGCGGAGACGCTGCTGGGCACTCGGTGAGTTGACCACAGCGAGCACCTGACCGCGCTTGACCCGCTGTCCAGGCTGGACGCGCAGGCTGGCCAGGGTGCCGTCGGCGGGCGCGGTGAGGGTGGCGGCGGCGCGGGCGGTAACCGTGGCCGGGGCGTCGATCACCTCGGTCACCGGGTTGCGGGCGGCCGAGGCCAAGGCGAGATCCGGATCTTCGTCGCCGCAGGACGCGGCGGTGGTGGCGGTGAGGACGGCGACGGCGGTCAGGGCGATGAGCAGGCGGGGCCGCGTGGCGCTCGCGGGCCGCAGCGGGTGGGGGCGGCGCACCCATCGATCGTACGGGCGAGCTTGACCGGGGAGTAGGCACCCGACGGATAGTGGCCCTAAGGTCAATGGGTTGGCGGCCATGAATAATAGGTCCGCCAACCCATTGAGCGACGCTAGTCAGGCCTGCGCCAATCTATCTCCCTTCTCGGTATTGGACCACCAGCAACCAGCACCGAGAGGTTCCCAATCCAGTCGCTCGGACTCCTCGACTACACGCTTAACCAGCTCATCCCTTGACCCCGACCAAGCTTCGAACCCGCTATGGCCAAGATCCCCTGGGATCATCAGCTCACCTTCGATAAGCTGCGAGATCAGGGAAATGGCTGTTTCTCGGACGAGGTCAGACCTCGGCCCACATGCCTCTCGGGCGGAACCAATGATTCGACCGAGGGGCACCACATCGTCTAGCCCCTCATCCAACAGGTCCCGAATTATCTCGTCATTGCTGGACATGAACCTTGTAACCTCTCGAGCCGGGAGGGTTGATGTCGATCGTATTTCCGCCGCTCCCCGAGAAAGTCCGCCACTGCACGACCGTGCCGTCGGACGTTTTATAAACTTCCGGAATCTTCGGGCCACGAGCAGGGAGCGCTTCTGCACCCTGAGTCCAGCGCCTGAAGAGTATTTTCAACTCAGCTTCGGTACGGACTACCTTGACGCCAGTACTGTCGCCCGGCGTCAACTTAGTGTAGTCCTCCTTCCACGACGACGGTCCCGGGACACAGCCACCAGGCCCGATATTGTGAACTAGAACGGCGGAAGTTCCGGCCAGCGCATAATATGTGTGGATGCCATCCACGGTGAGGTTGTAAGCGAGCGCTAGATGAGCGGTATTCGGACGAATGCCGACGACCGATCGAGTGCCGCCTCCCGCCAGAAGAGCCATGTCGCCAGGATCAAAATCATCAGCCCGCTGCCACTCCCGGTCGGTCTGATTCCAGAACGGATGATCCTCGGTCGTTGTGATTGTCGCACCAACGAGCTGGAGTTCGATGAGGTCGTCCTGGTGGACCCACACATGGGTGATGACTCGGGGGCCCTGCTCGCCGGCCTCCGGGTCCGCGGCCATGACCTCGTCGCCGGCCTTGATCTCGTCGAATCGCTTCGTGGTGCCGTCGGCCATGAGGACCTCGGTGTCACCGCTGAAGCTCTTGCAGCCACAGTTGCAGCCACCGCCGCCGGTAGGACGCCCACCCTTCAGCGCCGCACCTGCCGCGCCGCTGGCCGCGGCGATCGCACCGCTCTGGAACATCTCGTCTGCCGGCAGGGTCGCTGCCAAAGTATCGATGTAAGGGCTGTAGAGCTGCTCGATCCACTCCTGGCAACCGCCCGGCCGCCCCATCTCGTGACAGATGTTCATGGCGAGGGCGCGTTCGTCCTGGGCCTCAAGTAGGTCGTTGCTGAAGGCCGACGCCGAGAGCCACTCGGCGCGCTGGTCGTTCCACCGACGGGTGAACTCCTCCAGCGGCACCGTCTCGGGGACAAAGATCACGTTCCCGAGGATCCGCGGGTGAGTCCGCTTCCCGTTCCTGGTGGTCGTCTTGCCGTTCTTCTTGCCCCAGTCCTTGTTCGCCTCGGTGCCACAGCCGCCCGGGCAGCCGCCGGCACCACGGCCGTCGCCCTCCTTGAGGGGCCGCGGATCGTAGCCGTAGCAGTCATACTCCATGCAGTCGGCCGGAATCAGGCCGTCCGGGTCGCTCATCGTGACCGGGGAGTTGTTGGCGTACGAGTAGCCATTCCACTGCTGCGGATCGGTCAGGTCCTGCAACGGGTCGACCGAGACGAACCGCCCGATGGTCGGGTCGTAGTTCCGGGCGCCGACCTGGGTCAGGCCGGTGTTGGTGTTGAGCGGCTGGTTCAGGAAGCCACGGTTGTCCGGTGCCGTCACGGTGGCGCCGCGGGGCGCGCCGTACGGGGTGTACTGCCGCCAGGTCGGCACCTGGGCCGTGTTGTTCAGGTAGAGGTTGGGCGTGCCCTGGTGGTCCGGAATGGTGAACCCGTACGCGCTGCCACTCCCCGTGCGATAGGCCATCGCGCCGCCCGGCAGCGGGTAGTAGCGGGTGCCGCTCAGTGCCTGGGTGGCGGTGTCGAGGGTGATCTGCTGACCGGGCAGGTAGAGGGTGGTGACCCGCGGGTCCTTCTGGATCAGCAGGTTGCCGTCGGCGTCGTACAGGAACGAGCTGTTCCCGTCCGTGCCGCCGGTCACCGACGCCAGCTCGCCGGCGTCGTCCCAGTTCAGCGTCTGGGTGCCCTGCCCGGCCTTGCGGGCGGTCATGTTGCCCGCGTCGTCGTAGCCGTACGAGGTGCTGCCGGTCAGGCCACCGGTGGTGGTCGTACCCGTCAACGTGTGCGGCTGGCCCTTGCCGTTGCCGTCGTAGGCGTAGGTGGTGGTGGTGTCGGTCCCACCGGTCGTGGAGTACTGGGTCTGGCTCTTCCGGTTGCCGAGCGAGTCGACGTCCCACTCGGTCCAGTAGGCGCTGGTGGCGCCGATGCCGCTGCCGACCATGGCGCGGTTACCGACGGTCGGGGCGACCGCGCACGCGTCTTTCGCCGTCCATGCCTTGGTGAGTCGCCGCAGTGAGTCGTACCGGTAGCACTCTGTCTCGGACACCGTCGTCGGCTCGTACCGGGTGTTGATCGTCTTGGTGATGTTGCCGTAGACGTCGTACTCGTACTCCTGCTTGTCGACGTCCGTCGTGGTGGCCGTCGTCTTGGTTACCAGCTGCTGCTTGCGTCGCCCGTCGTGGTCGTCGTAGATGTTGACGATCGAGGCCAGGCTCGTCGGCGAACCGACGACGTTGCGGGTGATCCGACCCCACGCGTCGTAGTCGACGGACGCGCTGTAGCCGGCAAGTCCACCGACGATCGTCGGCAGGTCCAGCACTCCGCCGTAGCTGTGGATAACGGTCTCGGCGGGCAGGTTACCGCGCGCCGGATAGGTGTCGCTGAGGAGAATTCCGGTCGTCGCCGAGTAGGTGTGCCCGAACGCGTACGTGTTGCCGAGGGCCCCCTCCGCGGCGGGGATGGTGATCGTCTCGCCCTTCGAGTTGCCGTAGGCGTCGAAGTTGATCCACTGGGTGCTGTAAGCCGCACCGTTGCGGAAGGCGGTCGCGGTGGTCAGCTTGCCGATCGCGTTCGTGATCGGCGCGACGTTGTTGTCGTTGTCGTAGACCCACGCGGCCAACTGGTTGCTGGTCGACTGCGCCGAGGTCGACGCGGCGAAGCTGGCCGTACGACGGCTGATCTTGTCGAAGGTGGACGAGACGGTCTTGCCACGGCCGTCCGTCGACTCGATGACGTTGCCCGCGCCGTCATAGCGGATGGTGCTGGTTCCGGCGTCCGGGTCGTCCTTGCCGACCACCTGTCCCAGCAGGTTGAACGTGCTGGTCCAGACGTTGCCGGCCGTGTCGGTCAGGGTCGACTGGTTGTCGTGGCCGTCGTAGCCGTAGCTGCTGTCCACCGTGGTGCCGCCGGTCAGCCGGTAGATGCCGGTGAACGGGTTGGATGGCGAGACCAGCGTCGGTGCAACGGTGTACTGGAGCTGCTTCTCCAGCCGGCCCATCGGATCATTGACCGTCGCGGTCACGGTGCCACCGGTCGGTGGAATGACCGTCGTGCGGTCGCCGTTGTACACCGTCCTGGTCGACGACTTGACCACGCCGTCGCGGGCGCTCTCGGCCAGGATGACCCGGCCCAGCCCGTCGTAGGTGTTGAACGTCTGGTTCAGAGCCTTCTTGAGCAGCGTGTCGGTGTAGACGGGAGTCGTGTTCGGTCCGCTGGCGGCGTCCCACCAGCCGTTGTAGGTCGCCCGCACCCACCCCCGGCTGTCGTAGAACGAGTCGGTGACCATCCGGCCACCCAGGTTGGTGTCTGCCTGGGTCTGCCGCACCCGGTAGAGGGCGTCGTAGATGGTCGTCGAGGTTCTGTACGAGTTGTTCTTGTTGAGGGTCTCGGTCGTCGTGGCGGTTATTCCGGTCTTCGACACCGTGTAGCTGTGCTTGACGTTCGCCGGAGCACTGGTCGGCCGGGACGCCACCCAGGCCGCCGTCAGCCGACCGAGCGCGTCGTACTGGGTGCTGGTGGCCACGCTGTTGGCGTCGGTGCTGCTCACCGGCAGATTGCGCAGCGTGGTCATGGTCGTGGAGGAGGCGTGGCCCTCCGCATTCTCCAACGTCATACCGGTGGTCAGGCCGGCGGCGTTGTCGGTGTACCTGGTGACGGACTTGTTGCCGTTGCCGTCCCAGCTGCCGGTCACGCGCCCGTACGGGTCGAACTCGGCCCGGTCGGTGGTCTGGTAGACGTAAGCGCCGGAGACCCAGTCGGACGCCTTGCGGACCATGGTGACGTTGCCCCTGGTCGGGGCGGTCTGCGGGAACGTGGTCGCGAACTGCGTGTCGTCGTAGTAGGTCCGAACGTGCGACACAACTTGCGCCGGCCGACTGACCGTGCTCGGAGCGGTAAGCGTGTTCGTGCTGCCCGGCACAGACGTCGGCGAGCCGGCGCGGAAACCAGCGCAGGCAACCGACACGGTCTCGACCTGGCTGGTCAGGCCGACCAGGTTGAGATCGGTGTTGGCCGGAGCGTACGTCGTGCTGGTGCACCGGTCATAGGTGGTGTTCGCCGGCACGGTGTGGTCGTACGAGTGCTGCAACAGACCGAAGGTCGGCGAGGTGATCGATGCGTCGTACGACATGTCGGTCTGGCTGTAGCGCCAGGTGGTGCTGGCGCCGGATGTGACCGCCTGTCGCCGCCAGGTCTGTACCGGCGCCGTGAAGGTCGCGGTCAGCGCCGGCAGGCCGGTGCGGGTACGGGTCGCGGTCGCGTCCGACACCCAGTACGAGGTGATCGACGAACCGTCGATCGGGCCGCCGTCGCCCAGGTAGGAGGTTGCCTCAAGGGCACGCCCGGCGAGTTGGTCCACATCCTCGTGGACCCCGCCGGCGCTGTCGGTGACGTTGACGACCGTGGTGCTGTTGTTCCTGCTCATGCCCCGGTAGTAGGTGGTCTCCGCCAGCGTGCGGGGGTCGTTCGCGCCGTCGCCGTTGCGCACCCGGACCTTGCCGTAACCGCGGAACTGGCCGTAGGTGCGGTACTTGGCCTTGACCACCTCGTTGTCGTCGTAGTGCCAGGCGGCACCGTCGAGGTACTGGTAACTGGTGGACGTGGCCGGCGCGCCACCTGTCGGGTCGGTCGCGGTGACCCGGGTGACCGCGTACTTGTGGAACCAGTCGCGGATCTGGTCCGGCACCCCTTCGGGCGTCCAGTAGACCGGGAAGCAGGACTTGGTGTTGGACGCGGGATTGAGCGTCACCGGCGCGGTGCAGGGTTCCGGCAGCTCGTAGCTGGGCGAGATGACCGAGCCGGTCTCGGTGGTGATCGTCGCGATGCGTTGCCGGTAGAACGAGGGGTAGCCACCCCTCACGTCCACCCTGTTGGGCAGCTTGATGCCGGTGAACGACACCGAGGGCAGGGTGATGGCGCTGGCCGAGCCCCCGGAGGTGGTGTCGTGCCCGGTGCGGGTGATCGAGTTCAGCCACAGCGTCGGCGCGGTGCCGTCCCCGGTCGCCGGCATGGTCTGGCCGAGAACGTAGGAGTCGACCTTCTTGTACGGGGTGCTGCTGGTGTCGTACTGCTGGGTCTCGATCGAGGTCAGCCGTACGGTGGAGAAGAAGGACGGGCTCCACGCCTTGCAGTCGGTGCCGGAGTTGCACACCAGGTCGAACGGCACGTCCGGCCAGTTGGCCTTGTTCGCGTCGTTGAGCGGTTTGCAGGTGCCGGAGAGGCAGCGGTCGTCGCTGTTGAAGACCACCTGGTTGGGGACGATGCCGTAGGCGCCGTTGTCGCGGAAGCCGTAGTCGATCCGGGCGAGGTTGCTGTCCCGGATGTACATCACGTCCGTCGCGCCCTCGTTGCGCCCGTAGTAGTTGGTGGCCTGGTTGTAGTAGTAGGCCATGGCGTTGCCGTGGACGTCCTTGACGTAGTCGAGGTTCCACCGGTACGCCATCGTGCAGACCGAGGAGCTGAAACCTGCCGAGTTGTAGCAGGGGTCTCCCGAGTGCGCCGAGTAGACCGGGATGTGGTCGACAGACTTGGTCTCCGGCTTGTTCGTCGTCCACCCGGGCAGGCGGTTGCGGCCGAACTCGTAGACCGTGCCGTCCCGCTCGGTCACCCGCCAGTAGTCGGTGTCCTTGGTTCCGCTGCCATTGCCCGAGTTCATTTCCCGCTTGACCACGGCGCCGGAGTCGTTCTGCGCCTTCCAGGTCTTCTTGCCGGCGTCCCAGATGAGCGAGCTCGACGATCCGTTCAGCGCGAGGGTGAGGATCGGACCGGCGTAGCAGCGGTCGTTCGTCTTGACCGGGGACGGGCTGCCGCCCGGGTCGTCCGAGCAGGAGACGAAGGTCTGCTCGACGTACGACTTCGGCGTGGTCCAGCCGTCGCCCACCCAGGACGCCTGCGCGTTGGTCGCGACGGTCTGACCGTCGACGCCGCCGGAGTCGTAGGAGAGGGCCAGTTGCGGCACGAGCTTCGACCGGGACGGCGGCACGGTCAACGGGTACGAATAGGCGAAGGACCCGGTGCTGCCGCCCGCGGTCCAGGAGCCGGAGGGCTTCAGATCGGTCGCCGCGTAGGTGCCGCCTGTGCCGCCCTCGTCGCCGACGCCGGCCACGGTGGCGAGCACCATCGCAGAGCCGGCCGATCGGCTGTCGGCGGCTGCCGTCAGCGGCACCTCGGCCGACACGGTGTTGGCCGCCGTGTCGTTGGTGGAGGGCACCGGGACCGGTGTCCGGCAGGCGGCGAGCGTCGGCGTGGTGAGCGCGCAGGCCGGCAGCTGCACGAGCCGCAGGCGGGAACCGTAGTTGCCCCCGTACGCCTCGGCGAACTCGGCGTAGTCGAGGCCGACCCGTACCGAGCCGCTGACGCGTCCACCCGCCGACGGCGTCACGGACAGCAGTACGCCGTCCACGCCGGCCGCTTCGGCAGCCGCCCGGTCCGCGACACGGACCCGCATCTGCTGCGGGCCGGTGTAGCGGCCGCCCGTGGCGACCGGCGCCACCCAGACCGGGGTGCCCGCGGCGCGGGTCTTCGCCGGTGCCGCAGCCCGGGCCGTGGCCGCCGCGCCGGTCAGCTCCACGGTCGCCGACGCGGCCTTCGGCCATGCCGTCCGCGACGGACGGTAGGTCGACTTCGCCTGGTCGGGCGGAGTCACGAAGTTCGTCGGCAAGGGCTTGACACCGGTCACCGACCGCCCGGGCGACATGGGCGGCAGTTTGGACAACCCGCCGTCTTCCGGCTTCGCCACCGCCGGCGTACCCGTCAGCAGGCTCGCCACCAGCGACGTTGCCGCAGTTAACGCCACCAGACGTCTGGGACGTTTCAGCAGACGTAATCCCCCGTGCCCGGCCATGTCACCCTCACCTCTGCGAGATCCAGAAAAACCACGCAGGGTGTTCAATCGTGCACCCCCGTGGCGCGAACAATGTTTCATGTCCACCTCCCCGGAAGGTCACGGGCGGATAACGAATTACCAAGATCACGGCCGACATTTCCGTCGCAGATGGTCCCAAAGGGACGACCCCGCGTGACGTCCGACGTTCCACGATGGCCAGCTGTGCTGGTTCACTTGCCGCCCTACGGACGCACTCCGCGTCCGCCGGTCAGACTCACGGGGGAAGCCACCTTCATGCCCAGAATCGGTCCACCACTTCGGACCTGGACACCAGGACGCGCATTCGCCAGCGGCGTCGCCGCCAGCATCGTCCTGAGCGGCTCGGCCACGTTCCTACCCGCCGTTGCGGCCACCGCCGCGCCCAGCAGGCCCGCACCCAAGCCGGCCGCAGGATCACTCACCGTCGATCGGGCACTGGTTGAGGCGAAGCACACCGGCAAGCCCGTCGAGGCCACCGGCGCCGGCACCTCGACGTCCACCTACACGGCCCGCCCGGACGGGACGATCGAGCTGACCCAGTCGGCCGTACCCACTCGCACCAGGGTGAACGGTGCCTGGAAGAACCTCGACCCGACGCTGGTCCGAAACGCCGACGGCACCATCAGCGCGGCCGTGACCACCAACCCGATCCGCGTCTCCGCCGGAGGCAGTGCCCCACTCGCCGAGATGACAAGCGGCGATCGCGCACTCTCCGTAACCGCACCGCTGCCCTTGCCGGCACCGACCCTCTCCGGGCCGACCGCCACCTATGCCGAGGTGCTGCCCGGGGTCGACCTGACCGTCCGGGTCACCACCGAGGGCTCGTTCTCGCACGTCTTCGTGGTCAAGAACCGACAGGCGGCAGCCGATCCCCGGCTCGCCGCCCTCGACCTCGGCACCGCCACGAAGGGCGTCACCCTGGCGGCCGACACGGCGGGCAACATCACCGGCCGCGACCGCGCCGGCCGGACGGTACTCACCGCCTCGGCCCCCGCGATGTGGGATTCCGCCCGCGGCGCGAGCACCAGGACGGGCACGGGCGAACGGCAGTCCGCGTCCACCCCTGGCGGGCCCGGACGTGGGGCGCGTACCGCCGCGATCGGTGTCCAGGTGGGTGCCGGGAAGCTACGACTCACCCCCGACCGGGCGATGCTGAGTGACCCGGCAGCGGTGTACCCCGTCTACATCGACCCCACGTTCAACTGGAGCTCCGTCGGCCCGAAGATGAGCGGTTGGGCCTCGATCTCCTACCAGCACCAGTCGACCAACTACTGGAAGAACACCCCGGACCCCATCGGCCGGATGCAGGTCGGCAACTCGGGCAGCCAGCGGTCGAACACTCTGATCAACTTCCCGGTGCCGTACTCGACGTTGGCCGGCGCCACGATCGCGGACGCATATTTCAAGATCACGAACACCCGGTCGTGGAACTGCACCGACAAGACGGTCTACATCTACGGCCCAGGCACCACGTTGAGCTCCAGCAACGCCACCTGGAACTACTGGGAGGGTGTGAGCAAGGGCAGCGCCATCGCCAGCAAGAGCTTCGCGTACGGCTACAGCGGTTGCGACGCCAACGGTGTCTCGTTCGACATCACCGGCCAGATCAAGACCGACGTCACCAACAAGAAGTCGACCCGAACTTTGTGGATGGTCGCCGCCAACGAGGCCAGCGACACCCAGAGCTGGAAGGAATTCCTGGAAACCAGCCCCACCCTGACCATCCGCTACAACCACGCACCCGCCGCACCGAGCGGGCTCAGCACCTCTCCCACGACCGCCTGCACCGCCGCCAATCCCACGGTGGTCGGTGATACGGCTGTGTCGCTGTACGCCCCGGTCTCCGACCCGGACAAGGGAGCCCTCGGGGTCACCTTCAAGGTGTGGAAGAACAGCGATCCCGCCCAGACGGCCATCGCCACCACCAACCCCAACCTGCTGACGTACTCCTCCGGCACCACAGCGGTGTACGTCGTGCCGAGAGCGACGCTGGCAGCCGCCGCCGGTGTCACCGGCACCAGCACGGGGACGCCCACGACGTTCGCCTGGAAGGTCCAGACGACCGATTTCCAGACTTCCAGCAGTTGGTCGACCACCTGCCGGTTCACCTTCGACTCCACCCGAGCCGGGCCGCCCAACATCCCGGAACTCACTCAGCAGGCAACGATCGGGCAGCCGATCACCATTGCGGTCAAGCCGCCGTCCACCGGAACCGTGCCCACCAACTACGTCTACCAACTGAACGCGGCACCCCCGCAGAGCGTCACCCCCGACGCGAGCGGTAACGCGACCATCCAGGTCACTCCCAACCGCTTCACCAACACCATCTCGGTGACCAGCGTCACTGCGGCCGGCAAGAACTTCGGCGAGACCGCGACGTTGCCGTTCAACGCGAATCCGTCACCCGTCGTCGCACCGGACGGCGACCTGACCGGCGACGGCAAGGCCGACCTGCTCACTGGCGGCTCGGTCAACGGTCTCAAGGCCGGCCTGTGGCTGGCAGAGAACGACGGCTCAGCCGGGGTCAACCCGAGCATCAGCAACATGGGCTCGCGAGGCAACGGTGTCACCGGTGAGAACTCTCCTGCCGACTTCAACGGCGCCCAGGTCCTCACGGGTCGATTCACCGGCGGCAACCTGCAGGACGTCCTGGTCTACTACCCGGCCGGCAACAACGCCGGCGGTGGCGGAATCCTTGCCGGCAACGGCGACGGCTCCACGTTGATCCCGGAGCGCAGCGGCGTCCAGACCAGCCTCATGGCCGAATACCTTCTCGACGAGTTTGGCCGATCGCCGATCCAACTGGCCAACGCCGGTGACAGCCGGGGCATCGGCTCGGACTTCCCCGACCTGATCGGCACCAGCGGGGACGCCACCAACGGTTACCAGCTCACCTACTACCCCAGCTTCCCCGGAACCAGCCTGTTCTTCGGAGCGGTCTCCACCGGGGCGTCAACTCCGACCGGCGGCGCCGACTGGAACAACTGGACGATCACCACCGCACAGACCAGCACCGGAACTGCGATGTTCCTGTGGAACAAGACGACCGGAGCCCTGCACCTCTGGTCGAACCTGGCCTACAACCAGGACACCGGGCAACTCACCTACACCGCCCGTACCCTGGCCGCCACCGGCTGGAACACCGGAACGACGCTCAGCCTGCGCGCCGGGGACATCAACGCCGACGGCACCCCCGACCTGTGGACCGTCGGCGCCGGCGCGGTCGCGACAGCCTGGCTGGTCACCAATGTCCAGGCCGGCAGTGCCACCATCACCGCCCGGCCCCGGCAGGCGCTGATCACCTCCGACCACACCTGGCAGTTCGACGACGAGTTCGCGGACGAGGGGGACGGCGTCCTCAGCACGGCCACCGACATCTCCGGGGGTAAGTCACTCGGCGTCGAGGTGACCGAGCCGTCACCGAC
Organism: Micromonospora sp. NPDC049275; assembly: GCF_043197115.1. Classification (NCBI taxonomy): domain Bacteria; kingdom Bacillati; phylum Actinomycetota; class Actinomycetes; order Micromonosporales; family Micromonosporaceae; genus Micromonospora; species Micromonospora sp. NPDC049275. Next base: position 105,894 of record NZ_JBICSN010000013.1, on the reverse strand, counting down.
CGCGCCCGGCGTGAGCGCGAAATGGCGCAGCGGTGAACTCTTCCCACAGGTCGTCGTGCTGAACACGGACGCGACCGCGACCCAGGTCGACCTCACCAACAAGACCGCGCTCACCAGTCCCGAGCGGCTGATCGACACGAGCAAGTCGTTCAGCATCTCGGTGTGGGCCAAGCCCACCGCCGCCGGTGGCGTCATCGCCAGTGAGGACGGCGCGAACGCGTCGCGCTTCCTGCTCTGGAACAACCAGAGCGACAACACCTGGCGGTTCGGGCTCGGCAACGCCGACAGCGGTTGGTCGTACACCCAGGTGGTGGCACCTGCCGGTACGGCGCTGGGGGTCTGGACGCACCTGGTCGGCACCTACAACGCCGAGACTCGGACGATCGCGCTCTACGTCAACGGGGTGGTCAAGGGAAGCGCCCAGTACACCGCCACGCCCACGTGGCCGAGCACCGGCAAGTTCGTGGTCGGCCGCTACAAGTACCAGGGCGCACCGACGGCGCACTACTCCGGGATGCTCAGCAATCTGCAGGTGTGGAAGCGGGCACTCACCCCCATCCAGGTCGGGGCGACCAATGTCACGAAGAGCGGCTCGCTCACCTCGGTCGGCGCCATCACCTGGACACCACCGGGCACTGGAACGAAGCAGACCGACATCTACGCGACGGACACCATCGGCACCTTGTGGCGATACCGCAGGGTGAACACCCAACTCTCCGCACCACGGCTGATCTCGTCGGGGTGGAACCAGTTCACCGCGTTCGGCATCGCGGACATGGACCACGACGGCTACCCGGATGTGGTCGTCCGTGACAACGTCACCTGCAACCTGCAGGTGTTCCTGGGAACCGCCGATGATCTGAGCCCCACGCCCACGTTCTTCGGCTCTCAGTGGTGCAGCTACCGGCCGTTCGGGGTGGCCGACTACAACCGGGACGGCTACCAGGACGTCTTCACCGCCGGCACAACCAACGACCTGTGGATCTACCCGGGCGATCTGGCGGGCGGCAAGCTGACCCGGATCGACGTCGGCGACGGCTGGAGCACCCAGTTCACCGGGTTCGGGGTGGCCAACGTCGTGGGTGACACCACGCCCGAGTTGTACGGGCGGGAGAGCGACACCGGTCTCCTCCGGGTGTACGACCTACAGGCGAGGGCCATCACCCAGGTCGGCATCGGTTGGGCCAACTACACGTCCTTCGGGATGACCGACTTCAACGGGGATGGCAAGCCCGACATCCTCGCCCGGGAGAACGTGACAGGCATTCTCTGGATGTACCCGGGGGCCGCCAACGGCACCCTCGGCACCCGGGCGGCGATCGCTGCCGGCTGGTGAACCACGGCGGTGGGTCGGGTGTCCACCCGGCCCACCGCCGCACGCCATTGGCCCGACCGTTGTCAGGCGGCGGTGGCGCGGACGTACGCCACGCACTCGTCGTGCAGGGTGGACCACTGCTCGCCGAACGCCTGTTCGGCGGCGACCTCGAGGGTTCTGCGCTCGTGCACCACGGCCTTGAAGAAGGTCAGCAGCCGCTCCGGCCCGAACCTGTCGACGAGGTGGCGGACGGCCAGGTAGCCGATGCCGTAGCTGCCACCGACCCGCTCGGCGGGGGCGTCGTCGGCGGGCGTGACGCCCTCCAGTCGGCCGTCCCAACCGCCCCGGACCAGCTTGCGCACCTCCGCGAGCCCCTCGTACCTGTCGACCGGCTGGCCGCCCGAGCCGGCGAACTCGGCCAGCCCCTCGACCAGCCACCAGGTCGTCTTGCCCGGGTAACCGCGCTCGGGCAGCGAGGCGGCGTGGGTCAACTCGTGCCGGAGCAGGTCGTCGGTGCCGCTGCTGGGCAGCCCGTCGGCGTTGAGCACCACCTCGTGGTGGCCGCCGCCCACGGTCACCGCGTAGCCACCGGTCCACTGTGGTCGTCCGCCGCCGTACCAGCGTTGCCATTCCGTCCGACCGGCGTAGAAGATCCGGTAGCGGTCCGGCGGCGAGCCGGTCACGGCGTAGGTGTCGGCGACCGTGGCCGCCGCCTCCGCCTGAGCCAGCAGGGTGGGCAGCTTGCCGCGCAGCGCCGGCGTGGTGGCGACGATGGTCCGCGCGCCGACCGCCACGGCCAGTTCGCTGATCTCCCACGGTCGGGTGCCGGTCTCGGCGGACTTGGACTCCTCGAGGGCGACCAGTCGGGGCTGGTCGCCGTTCTCCCGCCAGCGGGTGCCGATCAGCACCGGGCTCGGTCGGCAGCCTGGCGAGACGAAGCAGTACTGGAAGCGCACCAGCAGCCGCCACTCGCCCGGCCTGCCGACGACAGGTACGGGCAGGCCGCTCGGCTCGGCCCGCCACACCGTCACCCGAAGGGCGCGCAGCGCCGCGTAGCGACGGCGCAGGTCGGGGTGTGTGGTGGGGTCGGCGACGGCGAGGAAGGCGGCCCGGTCGCCGCCGAGCAGCGCCGTGGACTGCCGCTGGAGCTGCGCGGTCATCCGGTCCGACAGCCCACGGGCGACGGCGGTGGCCGGGTCGTCGGCCGCGGTGGCGCCGGCCCGGCTGAGCGTGGCCCGGCCGCCGGCCTCGCGGACCGTACCGACGACCAGCGCCGCCGGAAGGCCGCAGCCCAGCAGCAGGACCACCACGACGAGCACGGTCCACAGCGGCCAGAGCCGCCGCGGTGTCGGCTGCTGCACCCCGTCAGTCACCCGCCGAAGGGTACGACCAAATGCCGGATCGGGCGAGGCCGACCCGGGCCGATCGGGCCGGGTCAGGCTCCGCGAGCCGGCCAGGAGCGCAATGCCACGTCCAGGCCGGCGACCAACTGGTGGTACGAGCGGTCGACCTCGCGCGGCAGGCCGAAGCCACCGGCGGCCTCCAGGGCGACGAAACCGTGCAGTGCGCTGCGCAGCGCCCGGGTGGCGTCCACCGCGTCGTCGCCGGTGAGTCCGTAGCCGCGCAGCACCGCGAAGATGGCGCCGACCGCGCGTTCGCCCGCCTCGACGTGTTCCGGGTCGGACGGGTCGGGCACCTGCTGGGTGGCGGGGTAGCGCCCGGGGTGCCGATGGGCGTAGGCGCGGTACGCGTCCGCCATCGCCCGCAGCGCGTCCCCTCCCGAGCGACCGGCGGCCGCCGTGGTCAGCTCGGTGGCCAGCTCGGCGCTGGCAAGCGCGGCGAGCTTCTGGCTCAGCGCGTCCGCCCCGCGGATGTGCTTGTAGAGGCTGGGCAGCGCGACGCCGAGCCGGCTGGCCAGCGCGGCGAGGGTGAGCTGCTGGTAGCCGACCTCGTCGGCCAGCCGGGCGGCCTCCCGCACCACGGTCTGCTGGTTGAGCCCTGCCCTAGGCACCCGCGCACACCTCCAGGAAACCCGCCAGCTCGTCGGCGGTGGCCTGCGGCCGGTCGGCGTGCGGGTAGTGCCCGGCCTCCTCGATCATCCGGGCCTCGGCGACGCGGAAGAGCCGGCGGGCCGCCCGCGCCTCGGCGCCCGGGTCGGGGAAGTCCGGGTCCTTGGCGCCCATCAGCACCAGCACCGGTTGGCGTACCTGCGGCGCGCGGGCGGTCCAGTGCGGCTCGACAGGCGCGATCACGCCGCGCGTCGCGGCCATCCGGCCGGGTTCGCGCAGGTTGGCCACCATCGACAGGCGGTACGCCGCGTCGTCGGTCGGCCGGTGCACCGGGAACAGCGTTTTGTGGAACATCCCGAACAGTCGTGGACTGCGCAGCACAGCTCCCATCGCCGCCCGCAGCAGCGGGTTGAGTTTCGGCTGACCGACGAACGCGCCGATCTGCACGATGCCGGAGACCAGCTCGGGTGCTTCGGTCGCGGCGAAGACCACCGCAGCGGCGGCGGACGAGCTGCCGACAAGCACGGCCGGCCCGGCGTCGAGGTCACGGACGACTGCCAGCAGGTCGCCGCCGACCTCGGCCGGGGCGTACGAGGGCCAGCCGACGCTGGACTCCCCGTGCCCGCGTACGTCGACCGAGGCGACCCGGTGACCGGCGGCCACCAGCAGGGGCACGAGGTGCCGGAAGCTCGCCCGGTTCTCGCCCATGCCGTGCGCGAGGACGACAAGTGGGCCGTCGCCGTGCACCTCGTAGGCGATGTGTCCGCCGTCCCGCCGCACCTGGCTAGCTGTCATAGCCATAAAGCTAAGCCAACTAGCCAACCCCGTCAAGCCCGGCTACTTCTTGGAGACCAGCGCACGGCCGAAGAAGACCAGGTTCGCCGGGCGCTCGGCGAGCCGACGCATCAGGTAGCCGTACCACTCGTCGCCGTACGGGACGTAGGTACGGACGGTGTAGCCCTCACCGGCCAACCGGGCCTGCTCCTCGGGGCGGATGCCGTAGAGCATCTGGAACTCGAAGCGCTCCGGCCCCCTGTCGAACCAGCGGGCCCGGTCCTCGCCGATCGCGATCATCCGCGGATCGTGGGTCGCCAGCATCGGGTACCCGTCGCCGGACATCAGGATGTTCAGGCAGCGGACGTAGGACTTGTCCACCTCGCGGGCCGACTGGTACGCCACCGACTCCGGCTCCCGGTACGCGCCCTTGCACAGACGCACACGCGAGCCGGCGGAGGACAGCTCGCGGCAGTCCGACTCGGTGCGCCGCAGGTACGCCTGGAGCACCGCGCCCGTCGACGGGAAGTCCTTGCGCAGCTTGGCCAGCACCTCCAGCGTCGAATCGGTGGTGGTGTGGTCCTCCATGTCCAGGGTGACGGTGGTGCCCGCCGCGTCGGCGGCCGCGCAGATCGCCCGAACGTTGTCGTACGCCAACTGCTCGTCGAACATCTGACCGAGCGCGGAGAGCTTCACGCTCACCTCGGCCGCCGGGGTGAGCCCCGCGCCGGAGAGCATCTTCAGCAGCTTCAGGTATTCGTCCCGGGTGGCCGTGGCCTGCTCGGGACGGACGGTGTCCTCGCCCAGGTGGTCGAGGGTGACGGCCAGACCGTCGTCGACGAGCCCGCGGGTCGCGCGCAACGCGTCGTCGGTGGAGGCGCCGGCGACGAACCGGCGAACGACGTCCCGGGTGTACGGGGCGGTCGCGACGAGCCGCTCGACCTGGGATGACCGGGAGGCGGCGAGGATGACGGAACGGAGCATGAGCCGAGCGTATCGCCCCTGCCAGGACCCCCGCCGGGGGGCGGCCGGGGCTGCGGTGCTGGCGTCGATCGGCTACAACGATCCCGTGGACCAACGCCCCCGCCGCCGCCTCCGGTCGGCCTCCGTGCAGCTCGGCGCGCTCACCGCTCTCGCGCTCGCCCTCTCCGGCTGCAACATGACCTCGGACGACGACGATGACGACTGCGCCCTCGGGCCGGTCGGTGGCGGTGACACGGTCGCGCTGGCGATGCGGGTGCCCGCCCCCGTCGCGGGGCGCCCCGCCGGCGAGCCGACGACCGCCGCCCTGCCCGAACGCGGCGGGTTCGGCACGCACCTCGCCTCCTGCGGCGGCTGACGTGCGCCGCGAGTCCGTGCCGCCCCGGCCCGACTGGGACGCCACCATCCGCGCGCAGGGGCTGGTGTACGTCGACACCGAGCTGCCCGACGGCGGGATCATGTCGTACTGGGACGAGACCGCCGCGTACGCCTTCGACCTCGAGGAGGTACTGCGGCTGGAAGAGGCCACCGAGGAGTTGCACCGGATGTCCGTGGCAGCCGCCGAGCACGTGGTGACCCACGGCCGGTACGCCGAGTTCGGCATCCCCGCCTGGGCGGCCGACGCGGTGGCCCGGTCGCTGCGGGAGGCGCCACCCACCCTCTACGGGCGCTTCGACCTGGCGTACGACGGCACCTGGCCGCCGAAGATGCTTGAGTACAACGCGGACACGCCTACGGCGCTCGTCGAGGCGAGCATCATCCAGTGGTACTGGCTGGAGCAGACCCGCCCCGAGCTGGACCAGTGGAACAGCCTGCACGAGCGGCTGGTCGGCGCCTGGGCCAAGATCGGTGCCGGGCTGCACGACCCCCTGGTGCACGTGCTCTGGTCGAACGAGGAGGAGTCCGGCGAGGACCACATGACGGCCGGCTACCTCGCCGAGACCGCCCGGCAGGCCGGCCTGAGCGTCGAGCTGCAACCCATCCAGGAGATCGGTTGGGACGGCCGACGCTTCGTCGACGCCGCCGACCAACCGGTGACCACCTGCTTCAAGCTCTACCCGTGGGAGTGGATGCTGGCCGAGCCGTACGGGCCGCCCGCGCTGGCCCCGGGCACCCCGACCACCTGGATCGAACCGGCGTGGAAGCTCCTGCTGTCCAACAAGGCGCTGCTCGCGATCCTCTGGGAGCTCTACCCCGACCACGAGTACCTGCTCCCGGCGTACCTCGACTCGCCGCGCGGCATGCCCGAGTACGTGGCCAAGCCGCTGCTCGGCCGGGAGGGTGGCTCGGTACGCATCGTGACCGCCGAGCAGGAGATCACCAACCCGGGGATCTACGGCGACGAGGGCTGGTGCTACCAGGAGTTCCGGGCGTTACCGCAGTTCGCCGGCTACCGGACGGTGCTGGGCAGCTGGATCGTCGACGGCGAGTCGGCCGGAGTGGGCGTGCGGGAGAGCGCGAGTCTGATCACCGACGGCTACGCGCGGTTCCTGCCGCACTACATCGACGCGCCGCGCACCCCGTGAGTCGTCTACCGTTGGGGGCGTGAACTTCGACGCGTACGCCCGGACCGGCGTTGACCTGGTCAACGCCCGCCTGGACGACCTCGACGACCTGCGGGCCCTCTTTCCCGACGACAACGCCTGGATGCGCGACGAGGTCGCCGATCGCGACATCGCGATCTTCCGGCGGGCGCAGAAGCGGCTCCGCGACGTCTTCGAGTACGGCACCTCGGGGCGCGACGCCCAGGCGGTGACCGAGCTGAACGCGCTGCTCGAGGCGTTCCCGGTCCAGCCGCGCATCTCCGGGCACGACTCCAGCGACTGGCACATGCACGTGACCAGCCGGGGCGCGTCGGTAAGCGCCGAATACCTGGCCGGCGCGGTCTGGGGACTGTCGGTGTGGCTCTGCGAGTACGGCAGCGCACGCTTCGGGGTCTGCGCCGACGAGCGGTGCGGCAACGTCTACCTGGACACGTCGTCCAACTGCTGCCGGCGGTTCTGCTCCGAGCGTTGCGCCACCCGCTCCCACGTGGCGGCGCACCGGGCCCGCAAGCGGGCCGCCATCGGCGAGCAACTGCCGGTCGCCCCGCAGCCGACGGCGACCACCGAGTCGCTGACCCCGGTCAGCTGACGCCGGGCCCTGCGGGGTCAGACGTCGACAGGTGACTGCGCGGGCAGGTGCTGCCGGGCGAACTCCAGCGCGGCGCGCAGGTCTGCCTCGCGCACCGCGCGGCTCTTCGCGCCCCGGGTCGCCACCTCGACGGCCACCGCGCCGGTGAAGCCCCGCGCCGCCAGCGAGGAGAGCAGCTCCCCGCAGGGCTGGGTGCCGCGACCGGGCACCAGGTGCTCGTCGCGGCCCTCGCCGGTGCCGTCGCCCAGGTGCACGTGGGCCAGGCCCGCGCCCATCCGGTCGGCCATCTCGAGGGGGTCGCTGTGCGAGGCCGCGCAGTGCGACAGATCCAGGGTGTACGACGGGTAGCCCGCGTCGGTGGGGTCCCACCCGGGGACGTACGGGACGAACTGCCGGCCCGCCATCCGCACCGGGTACATGTTCTCCACAGCGAAGCGCAGGCCGTTGAAGCGGTCCGCGATCGTGGCCAACCCCTCGGCGAAGTTACGCGCGTAGTCGCGCTGCCAGGAGAACGGCGGGTGCACCACGACCGTCGGCGCTCCCAGCGTCTCGGCCAGCTCGGCGGCCCGGCGCAGCCGCTGCCACGGGTCCGGGCTCCACACCCGCTGGGTGACCAGCAGGCAGGGCGCGTGCACCGACAGCACCGGCACGTCGTAGTGCGCCGACAGGCCGCGCAGCGCGCCCGCGTCCTGGCTGACCACGTCGGTCCAGACCATCACCTCGACGCCGTCGTAGCCGAGCGCCGCGGCCAGTTGGAACGCCGCCGCGGTCGGCTCGGGGAAGACCGACGAGCTGGACAGGAGCACCGGAACGCGGGAAGTCACATCAGCCAGCGTAGCCCGGCTGTCGTAGGGCCATCAGGACGAGCGCCGGCAAACCGACCGTAACCCGGCAGCCCGGTCAGATTGGTTCGAGTTGATCGAGTCGGCGGAGGATGACCCCCTCCCGCAGGGCCCACGGGCAGATGTCCAGCGAGTCCAGGTCGAGCCTGCGCATCACCGCCTCGGCGACCACCGCGCCCGCCAGCAGCTGGTGGGCGCGACCCGCGCTGACCCCCTCCAGCTCCATCAACTGGGTGGGCGGAATGTGCCGGATGAAGCCGATGACCTGCCGCAGACCGGCACGGGTCAGGCTGCGCCGGGCCCAGAGCCCGGCCCCGGAGGGCGCCGCGCCGGCCAGTCGCGCCAGGGTGCGGAACGTCTTCGAGGTGGCCACCGCCCGACCCCAGCCCACCTCGGTCATCTGGTCGACCACCTTGTCCAGCCGGCCGTCCACGTACTCCCGCAGCTTCTCGACGGCCTCGGCGGACGGCGGCGTCGCGCTGTCCGGGTCGACCCGCAGCCGCTCCCGGGTCAGGCGACCCGCGCCGAGCGGAAGCGAGATCGCGGCGTCCGGGTCCTCGTCGATCCCCGCGGCGATCTCCAGGGAGCCGCCACCGATGTCGAGCACCAGCAGACGCCCCGCGGACCAGCCGAACCAGCGCCGCACCGCCAGGAACGTCATGCGCGCCTCGTCCGCGCCGGAGAGCACCTCCAGGCGTACGCCGGTCTCGTCGCGGACGCGGGCGAGCACGTCGGCCGCGTTTGTGGCGTCGCGTACCGCCGAGGTGGCGAACGCGATCAGGTCGTCGGCCTCCAACCCCGTGGCCGCCGCCTTGGCCATGCCGACCGCCTTGACCAGGCCGTCCGAGCCGGCCTCGGTCAACGCGCCGTCCGGGCCGATCTGCTCGGCGAGACGAAGGACCACCTTCTCCGAGTGCGCCGGCCAGGGGTGCGCGCCGTGGTGCGCGTCGACCACCAGCAGGTGCACCGTGTTGGATCCGACGTCGAGGACACCCAGTCGCATGGTGAAGACCCTAGGTGCAACACGTTCGTGCGGCTCGCCGGCCTGCCGACGTCACCGCGCGTACGCTGGTCCGGGTGACGATGGAGCTCCGCGTGCTGGTGGACGATCCGGGCGACCCGCGCAGCCGCGAGGTGGCGCTGGACTTTCCCCGGGAGTGGATCGAGTTCGCCGACCCGGCGGACGAGACCCACCTGATCCGGGCCGACCTGACCTGGCTGCTCTCCCGCTGGACCTGCATCTTCGGTCGGGGTTGCCACGGCATCATCGCCGGCCGGTCCGCCGACGGCTGCTGCTCGCACGGGGCGTTCTTCACCGACTCGGACGACGAGAAGCGCGTCCGCACCGCCGTCAAACGGCTCACCCCGTCGACGTGGCAGCACTTCCGGCGCGGTTTCAAGAACTGGACCGACGAGGACACGATCGACGGCAAGAACCCGGCGCGCCGCACCGCCACCCAGGGCGCCGACGGGCCGTGCGTCTTCCTCAACGACGCCGACTTCGCCGGCGGAGGAGGTTGCGCGCTGCACGCCCAGGCGCTGCGCGACGGTGTGCACCCACTGGAATACAAGCCGGACGTCTGCTGGCAGCTGCCGATCCGGCGGGACCAGGACTGGGTGAAGCGCCCCGACAACTCCAAGGTGCTGGTCTCCACGCTGTCCGAGTTCGACAGGCGCGGCTGGGGCGCCGGCGGGCACGATCTGGACTGGTGGTGCACCTCCTCGACGGACGCCCACGTGGGCACCGAGCCGATGTACCTGTCCTACGGGCCGGAGCTGACCGCCCTGATCGGCGCTGCGGCCTACGAGCGGCTGGCCGAGCTGTGCGCGGCCCGGGTGAAGCAGGGCATGGTCGCCCCGCACCCCGCCGACAATCTCTAGCTGATACCCGTCAGCGCAACGCCGCGTCGACGAGGGTGCGGGCGCTGCGCCGGGCCGCTTCGGCGATCACCGGGTCGCCGTCCAGCACACCGCCGGCGAGCCCGCCGTCGAGCAGCAGGGTGAGCTGCCGGGCGAGCAGTTCCGGGTCGGCCGCGCCGGCCTGCCGGGCCAGCTCCGTCACCCAGGCCCGGACCACCGTCTTGTGCTCGACCGTACGGGCGTGCACCGCGCCGCCGGCCGGTGACTCGGCGGCCGTGTTGATGAACGCGCAGCCGTGGTAGCCGTCCCGCCGGCAGGCGCCGGCCAGCGCGTCGAACATCCCGACCAACTGGTCGCGCGGCTCGTCGCCGGCATCCCGGGCCGCGGCGCGCAGCGCGCCGAACCACGCCTGGTCGACCCGGTCGAGGTACGCCAGCACCAGGTCGTCCTTGCGCGGGAAGTGCTTGTAGAGCGTCGCCTTGGCCACGCCCGACTCGGCGATGACCGTGTCCACCCCGACGCCGCGCGGCCCGTGGGCGTAGAAGAGCCGGAACGCGGTCTCCAGGATCCGGTCCCGGGCCGAGCCGGCCGGTGTGCGCTGGGCAGGCATCGGTACTCCCTCGACGTGCTGGTGGCGGGCCGATTCTACAGACAGCTCCGTCTACCATCTCCGCCAGATGCGCCGTTCACGCAAACCCGGGCCATGGCGCCGCCGGTCTCCCGACACGTTGGCCCGTTGGGCTACTAGATCGCCGACCAGCCAGGACTGCCGGACCGCTGGGCCGGCCAGGACCGCCGGGGTGGCCAGGACCGCCAGGGTGGAAGACCTCGCCGCCGCCAGGGGCCTGACACCTCTTCGCACCCTGTAGAGCTGCCCCAGATGTGGGGCGGCACCTCTGGCTCTCGTAGACAGCCTCCCGCCCACCCAGTCTCTGGAGCGGGCGCGACATGCGTCAGCCCCACATCTGGGGCAGCTCTACAGGCAGCGAAAGACGGCTCCACTGCTGATCCGACCCACCCCGGACGCCTGGATTGGCGTGCTCGACGCGGCGCCCGACTACGCAGATCATGCCGGCACGCCGGGCCGCAACGGGGGCACGCCGCCGGCGCACAGCCGGGCACGCCACCGGGAACGGGCATCGAGCGCTGAGCGCTGAGCGCTGAGCGCAGCGGACCACTCCGGGCACGCCGGGCCACGGATCGTCATGGGGGCAGACAGTAGACAGACCTGTCTGTTAGCCTGCTCGCAACCGGCGCGACGCCACTCCGCGCCCGAGTGGAGGATCGATCGACATGCGCATCGCAGTTCTCGGCACCGGCTCGGTCGGCCGGACCATCAGCGCCCGCGCTGCGGAGCTGGGCCATCAGGTCACCATCGGCACGCGGGATGTCGCGACCACCCTGGCCGGCGATTACGCCGCCTGGGCCGCGGAGCACCCCGAGGTGGGCCTGGCAACCCAGGCAGACGCGGCCGCAGACGCCGAGCTGGTGGTCAACGCCACCAGTGGCAGCGGCTCCCTGCCGGCGCTCACCGCGGCCGGCGCGGCGAACCTCGCCGGCAAGGTTCTGCTCGACATCGCCAACCCGCTCGACTTCAGCGCAGGCTTCCCGCCCACCCTGACCGTGCCGGACACCGACTCCCTCGCCGAGCAGATCCAGCGGGAGTTCCCGCAGGCCAAGGTGGTCAAGTCACTCAACACGCTGACCGCCGAGCTGATGGTGCGCCCGCGCCAGCTCGCCGACGGCGCGCACAGCGTGTTCGTCTCCGGCGACGACGCGGAGGCGAAGCGGATCGTCACCGAGCTGCTCGTCAGCTTCGGCCACACCGACGTGATCGACCTCGGTGACCTCTCCACCGCCCGGGGCACCGAGATGCTGATGCCACTCTGGCTGCGGCTCTACGGCCGCCTCGGCACCGCCGACTTCAATCTCAAGGTCGTCCGCTGAGCGGACCCCGACAGCCCGAAGGGGGCCCCACGCCGAGCGTGGACCCCCTTCGGGTTGGGCCGATCACGGCTCGAACTTGTACCCCAGACCGCGGACGGTGACGATGAAGCGCGGCGCCGACGGCTCCGGCTCGATCTTGGAGCGCAACCGCTTGACGTGCACGTCAAGCGTCTTGGTGTCGCCGACGTAGTCGGCGCCCCAGACCCGGTCGATGAGCTGGCCTCGGGTCAGCACCCGGCCCGCGTTGCGCAGCAGCAGCTCCAGCAGCTCGAACTCCTTGAGCGGCAGTTGCACCGCCCCACCCTCGACGGTCACCACGTGCCGCTCGATGTCCATCCGGACCGGGCCGGCTGCCAACGTCGGGGCGCCCGCCTCGGCCACCTCCGGGCTCTGCCGGCGCAGCACCGCGCGGATCCGCGCAACCAGCTCCCGGGGAGAGTACGGCTTGGTGACGTAGTCGTCGGCGCCGATCTCCAGGCCGACCACCTTGTCGATCTCACTGTCCCGCGCGGTGACCATGATGATCGGTACGGCCGAGCGCTGCCGGAGCTGCCGGCACACCTCGGTCCCCGACATCTCGGGCAACATCAGGTCGAGCAGCACGATGTCGGCGCCGGTTCGGTCGAACTCGGTGAGGGCATCGGTGCCGGTCGCGGCGACCGAGACCTCGAAGCCCTCCTTACGGAGCATGTACGACAGGGCGTCGGAGAACGACTCCTCGTCCTCGACCACCAGAACGCGGCTCAAGGGGGATTTCCTTTCCATTGCTGTCAGACCTGCCGAAGCTCGGCCGGACCGGTCTCGATCCCAACCGGCGGCAGTGTCGCCAGCAGGTCGTCGGGGGGGCTGGCGGGCAACCGTAGGGTGAACGTCGATCCACCCCCAAGAGTGCTCGACACCTCCACCCGACCGCCATGGTTGCTCGCGATGTGTTTGACGATGGCCAGGCCGAGCCCGGTGCCACCGGTGGCGCGCGAGCGGGCCTGGTCGGCCCGGTAGAACCGCTCGAAGATCCGGTCCACGTCCGTCGGGGCGATGCCGATGCCCTGGTCGGCGACCGCGACCTCGACATGTTCACCGTCCCCACGGAGGGTGACCCGCACCGCGGTGTCCTCGCCCGAGTAGTTGATGGCGTTCTCCACCAGGTTCGCCACCGCCGTGGCGAGCTGACTGTCGCTGCCGTACGCGGTGAGACCGCGCTGGCCGTCGACGGTCACCTCGACCCCCCGGGCGGCAGCCGTGGTGCGGGTGCGGTCGACCACCTCGGCGATCACCCAGTCGAGCGCGACGGGCTCCGGCGGCGGCTGGGGCTCGGCGCCCTGGAGCCGGGTCAGCTCCAGCAACTCCTGCACCAGCCGGCCCAGCCGGGTCGACTCGTGCTGGATCCGTTCGGCGAACCGGCGGGCGGCGACCAGATCCTCGGAGAGGTCAGGCACCGCGGCGTCGGCCGGCTCGGTGGCGTCCAGCAGCGCCTCGGCGAGCAGTTGGAGCGCGCCGATCGGTGTCTTGAGCTCGTGGCTCACGTTCGCCACGAAGTCACGTCGAACCCGGGTGAGCCGGTGCGACTCGGTCACGTCGACCGCTTCCACGGCGATGAAGCCGTTCCCGAGGCCCATGGCCCGCAGGTGCACGCCGAGCGGGTTCTCCCCCGCGCTGTCGCGACCCCGCGGCAGGTCCAGCTCGATCTCGCGCCGCACGCCGGTGCGCCGCACCTGGCCCGCGAGGGTACGGATCAACGGGTGCGCGGCGATCGAGCCCGGGGTGCTGCCGGTACGCAGGAGACCCATCGCGCGGGCGGCCGGGTTGATCAGTACGGGCACGTCGTCGTCGTCCAGTACGACGACACCGGCCCGGAGCGAATCGATCGTCCGGCGGCCGAGCCCGGCCTGCTGCTCGTCAGCTATCGCGGGCCTCCCCCTGCTCCAGCGGGAGCTCGCGCTGCCCGTCGACGTGGAGCGGCCGCTTACCGGCAGGAACCGGGGCAGCAGGAGGCCGACGACCAGTCCGGTCGCCAACGCCACGGCCACCACGACCGCCACCGCCCACTCCACCCGGCGATCGTAGGGTCATTGTTAACCTGGCTACCACACAGAACGGGACGAACCACCCGCACTTTCGGAAGTGTTCACCCCCACGTCTGACGTCGTTCACCGTGGTTCATCCGGGATCCGTTCCCGCGCCCTACCGTTGGCGTCGCACCTGCTCAACCCCTGCGCCGGCACCCGTCGGCGGCGACCGACCACAGGACGTGATGATGCGCGACGAGTTCCGGGCCGACCTCCAGATCGTCAGCCAACTGCTGGTGGACATGGCGGAGGGCGTCCGCGCTGCCATGCGCCAGGCCACCCGGGCCCTGCTCACCGCCGACAGGCAGGCCGCCGAGACGGTCATCGAGCGGGATGCCGAGATCGACGACCTCTACCGACATGTCGAGGAGCGGGTGTGTGACCTGCTCGCCCGGCAGGCGCCTGTCGCCTCCGACCTGCGTGCCATGATCACCGCGCTGCACGTGGCGGCCGACCTGGAGCGGATGGGCGACCTGGCCGACCACGTGGCCAAAACGGCGTTGCGCCGCCACCCCTCGCCCGCCGTACCGGCCGAGCTGCGCACGATCTTCACCGAGATGTCGGACATCGCCGACCGGATGGCCGTGAAGATCGGTTCGGTGCTGGCCAAGCCCGACGCCGACCTGGCCGGTGAGCTGGACCGGGACGACGACGCCATGGACGAGCTGCACAAGAGCCTGTTCTCGGTGCTGCTCGGCGACGACTGGCCGTACGGGGTGGAGACCGCTATCGACGCCACCCTGCTGGGCCGCTTCTACGAGCGCTTCGCCGACCACGCGGTAAACGCCGGCGAGCACGTGATCTACCTGATCACCGGGGAGAGCACGCCCACCGGCAACTGACACACGGCAGAAAAGGGGGCCCCTGCGTCGCAGGGGCCCCCTTTCTCTACTCTCAGCGGCCCTGGTTGGCGACCGCGGCGGCGGCTTCCTTCGCCGCCGTCGGGTCGAGGTAGGTGCCGCCCAGGGTGAGCGGGCGCAGCTGCGGGTCGAGGTCGTAGCGCAGCGGGATGCCGGTCGGGATGTTGAGCTTGGCGATCGCCTCGTCGGAGATCTGGTCGAGGTGCTTCACGAGGGCGCGCAGCGAGTTGCCGTGCGCGGCCACCAGCACCGTCCGGCCGGCCAGGATGTCCGGCACGATCGAGTCGTACCAGTAGGGCAACATCCGCTCGACGACGTCCTTGAGGCACTCGGTGCGCGGCATCAGCTCGGTCGGCAGCAGCGCGTACCGCGGGTCGCCGACCTGCGACCACTCGTCGTCGTCCGCGATCGGCGGCGGCGGGGTGTCGTACGACCGACGCCAGAGCATGAACTGCTCCTCGCCGTACTCGTCGAGGGTCTGCTTCTTGTTCTTGCCCTGCAGGGCGCCGTAGTGGCGCTCGTTGAGCCGCCACGACCGGCGCACCGCGATCCAGTGCCGGTCGGCGGCGTTCAGCGCCAGCTCGGCGGTGCGGATCGCCCGGCGCATCACGCTCGTGTGGACGACGTCCGGCAGCAGGCTGTGCTCACGCAGCAGCTCGCCGCCGCGCCGTGCCTCGCCCTCGCCCTTCTCGGTCAGGTCGACGTCCACCCAGCCGGTGAAGAGATTCTTCGCGTTCCAGTCACTCTCGCCGTGCCGCAGCAGGACCAGCGTCCCGAC
This sequence comes from Micromonospora sp. NPDC049275, assembly GCF_043197115.1. Classification (NCBI taxonomy): domain Bacteria; kingdom Bacillati; phylum Actinomycetota; class Actinomycetes; order Micromonosporales; family Micromonosporaceae; genus Micromonospora; species Micromonospora sp. NPDC049275. The sequence continues at coordinate 90,329 of NZ_JBICSN010000013.1, read as the reverse complement.
GGTGGGCCCCTCGCTCGCAGTCATGCGGATCATCCTGCCTCAACCCCGTACCGGACACGCGGGCACCCGTCGTGACGACCACCACGTGAAAAAGCCAGTGACCTGCGAATCCGGCCGCCACTAGGGTTGTAAGGCGCTCTAGTCACATCGGTCATTACTTGCAAGCGGGGGCACCACGTGCGGACAATGCGGAGCTGGTTCCGGGACACCACAGGCGGCCTGCCGGCCACCTTCTGGTACCTGTGGTCGGGCACGCTGATCAACCGGCTCGGCTCGTTCGTCCTGGTCTTCCTCGCCATCTACCTGACCCAGGAACGGGGCTTCTCGGCCTCGCAGGCCGGTCTGGTGATCGGCCTGTGGGGTGTCGGCGGGGCGGTCGGCACCACCGCCGGCGGCACCCTGGCCGACCGGTGGGGCCGACGGCCGACGCTGCTCACCGCGCATCTCGGCGCGGCGACCATGATGCTCGCCCTCGGGCTGGCCCGTGACCTCTGGGCAGTGGCGCTGGGTGCGCTGCTGCTGGGCATGTTCGCCGAGGCGGCCCGGCCGGCGTTCGGCGCCATGATGATCGACGTGGTGCCGGCCAGGGACCGGCTGCGTGCCTTCTCGCTCAACTACTGGGCGATCAACCTGGGCTTCGCCTGCGCCGCCGTCCTCGCCGGTCTGGCCGCGCAGGCCGACTACCTGCTGCTGTTCGTGGTCGATGCGGGAACGATGCTGATCACCGCTTTGATCATCTTCGTCCGGGTGCCGGAGACCCGCCGCGGCGGGTACGCGGTCGCGGCGACCACCGCCCCGCGCGGCGCGCTGCGCACGATCCTCACCGACCGGGTCTTCCTCGGTTTCGTGGCGCTGAACCTGTTCGCCGCGATGGTCTTCCTCCAGCACATCTCGATGCTGCCGATCGCCATGGGCGACTCGGGCCTGAGCCCGGCCACCTACGGCTCGGTGATCGCGCTCAACGGCCTCCTCATCGTCGTCGGCCAACTCTTCGTGCCCCGGCTGATCCGGGGCCGGAACCGCTCGCACGTGCTCGCGCTCGCCGCCGTGGTGATGGGGGTCGGGTTCGGGCTTACCGCGTTCGCCGGCAGCGCCTGGTTCTACGGGCTGACGGTGCTGATCTGGACGCTCGGCGAGATGCTGAACTCGCCGTCCAACTCCACGTTGATCGCCGAGCTCTCCCCGGCCGAGCTACGCGGTCGCTACCAGGGCGTGTTCGGGCTCTCCTGGCAGATCGCCGGGGCGAGCGCGCCGATCCTCGGCGGCCTGGTGCGGGAACACGTCGGCAACGCCGCGCTCTGGTTCGGCTGCGCCGTGATCGGTGTACTGACGGCGGTGGCCCACCTCGCGTCCGGTCCCGCCCGGGAACGGCGGGCCGTCGCGCTACGTCACGACGCCGACGCGTCCGCGCCGGCCGGTACCCGCCCCGCGGCGGCGCAGCCCGCCGAGGCGGCGCAGCCCGCCGAGGCGGCGCAGCCCGCCGAGGCGGCGCAGCCCGCCGAGGCGGCAGCCTGAGCGGGGCGTGACCCCTGAGACGTACGGCTCATGATCGGGGACACGACTGGCGCGAATCGGCCCGACTTCCTACCGTCCTGGAGAAACGGTTAAGAAACTGAACTGTCGGGAGGACTGATGCACGCCCTGCGGCGCGGGTGGCACGACACCGCGGGCGGGCTACCCGCCACGTTCTGGTACCTCTGGGCGGGGCTGCTGATCAACCGCGCCGGCGCGTTCGCCATGCTCTTCCTGTCGCTCTACCTCACCGACGCCCGGGGAGCCAGCGAGTCGGTGGCCGGCACGGTGGTCGGGGCGTACGGGGCCGGTGGGGCGGCCGGCGTGCTGCTCGGCGGGGTGCTGGCCGACCGGTGGGGCCGGCGGGCCACCCTGCTCGCCGCCCACCTGGCCACCGTCGCCCTGATGGTGGCGCTGGCCTTCAGCCGGCCCCTGCTGCTGATCGCGGCGCTGTCCGCGCTTGTCGGCGTGGTGCACTCGATGCCCAGCCCCGCCTTCGTGGCGGCGATCGTCGACGTGGTGCCCGCCGAGCGCCGGTCACGCGCGTTCAACCTCCAGTTCTGGGCGTTCAACCTGGGCATGGCTGTCGCGTCGCTGCTCGCCGGGGTGCTGGCCGAGGCGAGCTTCACCGCGCTGTTCCTGGTCGACGCCGCCGCCACGCTGACCGCCGCCGCCGTCATCGGCTGGAAGGTGCCGGAGACCCTGCGACGGGCCGCCACTCCCGCGCCGGCCGACTCCCCGCAGGTCGGCCGCTCTCGCCGACAGGGGCTGCACACCGCGCTCACCGATCGGACCTTCCTGGTCTTCGTCGGTCTCACCTTCGTGCTGGCCGTACTCACCCTGCAGACCTCGACCATCATGCCGCTGGCGATGCGCGCCGACGGCCTGGGACCGTCCGCGTACGGGGTGGTGGTGGCACTCGGGGGCGCGCTGATCGTGCTGGGGCAACTGTTCGTGCCCCGGCTGATCGACAGGCACCGCAAGGACGTCGTGCTGGCAGTCTCCACGGCGCTGCTGGCGATCGGGTTCGGCGTGCTCGCCGTCGCGGACGAACTGGGCGTCTACCTCGGTGCGGCGGTGGTCTGGACGGTCGGCTCGATGCTGGCCGCGCCGCCCAACGCGCAGATCAACGCGGATCTGGCACCGCCGCACCTGCGCGCGCGGTACCAGTCGGTCTTCTACCTGACGTTCCCGGCTGCGGCGTTCGTCGCACCCACGCTGGGCGGGGTGAGCCTGCAGCACCTCGGCGACCGGCACTGGCTGATCGTGGGCGGGCTGGGCCTGCTGGCCGCGCTCGGGCACCTGCTGGCCGGGCCGTCTCGCGACCGGCACGTAGCCGCGCTGCGCCGGGCCGCCGGCCGGGAGCCGGCACCGCGCGTGGACCGCGTCCAGACGGGCTGATCGACGGTACGACGGCAAAGCGCCCACCGTGTCCCGAAGGTCATGGTGGGCGCTCGCCGGTGGGGCCGGCGGCGGCGGGCAACACTCACCCCCGTAAGCATCGCCCGCTCACGCCGCCGGTCCAAACAGGTGGGCACCGTCCCCCAACGGTTGGTCCACCCGTCCCATCGCGCCTCGCCTGGTGCGCGGATCTGATCGATCCGCCGCTCCCCCGAACGTTTCCAAGCGTGGCGCGGTGCAATAAAGCTAGTTCGGCCGGATTCTGGATTCAACCCAGATGGGCTGTCTCGCCGGTCACAACTGGCGAGTATCCCCAGCTCGGGCCTCGGTCTGTGGCAACAGCCGGGTACCCGTCGGGCATTCCCGCAAACACCTCAGCCGTCCTCACGATCGGGTGACTCCGTCCGGAAGAAGTTGCTCTGCCGGCCGTCGCGCATCTGCTCCTGGAAGATCAGGTTGAGGCGGCGCAGATCAAACGTGTAGAACCACTCATCCCAGGTGATCTCACGAATCCGGCTGCTTTCCCGGTAACCGGGGATGTTGAAGGTCAGCACTCCTGCCCGGCCGTCCCGCTCGGTGCCCGCGATGGTCGCGGGCTTCGCGCCGCGCTCCGCCGCCCAACGCTGGATCACCTCGTGATTCGCGGTGATCAGGCTTCGTCCCGGCCGCTCCGGCCGGTCCGCGATCGAGGAGATCACCTGCGAGCTGCGGACCGACCGTCCGGTGCCCCGTCCGGTCCGGATCCCACCGGCCGCCATCCCACCGGCCGCCGGCTGGCTCGCCGTGGCCCTCTTGGCCGGCGCCGACCGCTTGGCCGTGGCCCGCTTGGCGGGCGCCGACCGCTTCGCCGGCGCCGCCTTGGCCGTGGCCCGCTTGGCCGGCGCCGACCGCTTGGCGGCCGGTCGGGACGGCGCCTTCTTCGCGGGCGCCTTACGCGCGGGCGCGGTGCGCGCGGTCGCCGACGTCCTGCGTGCGGTGGTCGACTTGGCCGCCGCTGTCGTCTTCTTCGTCGCGGCCGCCTTCCGGGCCCCGGTCGCCTTGTTCGTGGCGGTCGTCCGCTTCGCGGCGGTCGACTTGGTCGCTGCGGTCGTCCGCTTCGCGGCCGTGGTCCGCTTCGCTGCGGTCGTCTTCTTCGCTGCGGCCCGCTTCGCGGGAGCGCTCTTGTTCGCGGGCGCGGCCTTCGCGCGACCCGGTGCCGCCCTCGACGCCGACTTCTTCGTCGCGGCGGCCCGACCGGCCGACGCCCTGGTGCCGGTCGCCCGACCAGCCGGTCCGGTGCTGCGCCGACCCGCGCCACCCGCGTCCGAACGCATCGAACGCACCAGCTGCTTCACCAGGTCGGGCTTGCGCAGCGCGGAGATCCCGGAGACCCCGCGCTTGCGCAACTGCCCGCGGATGTCCTCCACCCGCATCCGGGAGATCTCCGACTCGGAAACCCCTGGAGTAGCCGGACTCTGATTGCCGGCCTGTCGTTTGGTCCTGGTCGCAGTCCCGCCGCGACCTGAGCTGTTCCGCTGAGCCATGGGACGCTCACGCTCCTCGACACTCCGTCCTCGGCGCGCGGGGGTCCCTCTGCCGCACCGCGCGGTGCGGCATACCCGTCAGGAGCAGTCCGAACCTCCAGCAACCAACCAGCTCGAACCACGCCTCAAGCCGGCCGGAGGCGGGAGGGTTGGCGGGCGTCAGGCGGGGTCGGGGGCGGGGTCCGCTCCGGACGGCTCGAAGAGGTGGGCGAAGGCGGCCAGGTTCGCGGTGGACTCGCCGCGCTTGACCCGCCACTCGTACTCGCGCCGGATCGAGCTGCCGAAGCCGATCTCCAGCATCGTGTCGAAGGACTCGTCGGAGTAGGTGAGCACCGAGCCGAGCAGTCGGTCCAGCTCGTCGGCGTCCACGCCGGCCGGGTTGACCCGCCCGGTCAGGTACACGTCGCCGACGGCGTCGGTGGAGAAGGAGACCCCGTACATGCGGGCGTTGCGCTGGAGCAGCCAGGCCCACAGCTCCTCCCGCCGCTCGTCGGGCTGGCGCATGACGAACGCCTCGATCCGCAGCGCGTGCTCACCGACGATCAGGTTGCAGATCGTCTTGAGCTTGTGGGTGCCCGGCAGGGTGATCGCGTACGAGCCGGGCCCGGTCGACTCCCAGGCCAGGTCACGTTCGGCACAGACCGACTCGATCAGGGTCGCAAGATCGCTCTTCGGGCTCACCGGACCCACTCTACGACCGCCCCGGCCCACGCACCCGTTGACGACCGGCGGGCGGTCACCAGGAGCAGGAGAGGGCGGGGTCTCCGGCAAGGTCGGCGGCGAGGCGGGCCCGGCGCGCGGCGATCGCCTCGCCGTAGACGTCGAGCAGGCCCGAGACTGTGCGCTCCCAGGAGAAGTGTCGGGCGTGCTGCGCGGCGCCCCGGGACAGCCTCGCCCGCAGCGCACGGTCCGGCAACAGGCGGCCCAGGGCCCGGGCCCAGTCCACCGGATCGTGCCCGTCGATCAGCACCCCACTGGTCTGGTCCCGGACGGCGGTGACCAGGCCGCCGACGGCGGCGGCCAGCACCGGCGTACCGCAGGCCTGGGCCTCCAGGGCGACGAGCCCGAAGGATTCGTTGTGCGACGGCACCGCGACCAGGTCGGCGGCCCGGTACAGGGCCGGCAGGTCGTCGCCGGTACGCGGCGGCAGGAAACGGACCCGGTCGGCGACCCCGAGCGTCGCGGCCAGCTCGATCAGGGCGGTCGGCCGGTCCAGGCCACTGCCGCTGGGCCCGCCGCAGATCACGACCGTCACCTCGTCGGCGAGGGCCGGATCACGCTCGCGCAGAGCGGCGATCGCGCGGACGAGCACGTCCGGCGCCTTGAGTGGTTGGATCCGACCGACGAAGGCCACCACGTACCCGTCGACCGGCAGTCCCAGCCGGCGGCGGGCGGCACGGGCGGCCACGAACCGGTCGCCCGGCGGGGGTCGGAACCGGGCCAAGTCGACGCCCGGCTGCACGACGGAGACCTGGTCGGGGTCGGCGTCGTACCGCTCCACGAGGTCGCGGGCCTCCACCCGGGTGTTGGCGACCAGCCGGTCGGCCTCGGCGACTACCTGCTCCTCGCCGATCACGCGGGCCTTCGGTTCCGGCCTGTCGTCGGCGGCGAGTTGGGCGTTCTTGACCTTGGCCAGGGTGTGCGCGGTGTGCACCAGCGGCACGCCCCAGCGCTCCTTGGCCAGCCAGCCGACCTGCCCGGACAGCCAGTAGTGGGAGTGGATGAGGTCGTAGTGCCCGGGTGGGCGGGACGCCTCGGCGCGCAGCACCCCGGCCGTGAAGGCGCAGAGCTGGCCGGGCAGCTCCTCCTTGGTCAGCCCTTCGAGGGGGCCGGAGGTGATGTGCCGGACCTGCACGCCGGGGGCCATCTCGACCACCGGGGGGAGGTCACCCGAGGTGGCCCGGGTGAAGATCTCCACCTCGACGTCGGCCTCGGCGAGCCGCCGGGCGACCTCCAGGATGTAGACGTTCATCCCACCGGCGTCGCCGGTGCCGGGCTGGTGCAGTGGTGAGGTGTGCACCGAGAGGGTGGCGATCCGGCGGGGCCGGGGCCACGGTCGGGCACCTCGCTGACGGCCAACGCCGGTGTGCAGTTCCGCCACGTCCGCTCCTTCAGTCACGGTTAATGCCGTCTCGCACGACCGGCGCTTCTCGCTCAACCTGTACGCCAGATGTCATCTTCCCCATCGGGCAACGGAAATGCCTCGGCGCGGCCGGCCAGGGTGACGGACCTCATCAACCATCGGCCCGAAGCGGCGACGCCCACGCCCGATCGGAAGGGCCCGGACGACCGGGGCGACAATGACGCAATGACCTCAGTCGCCATCGTCACCGGAGCGTCCAGCGGGATCGGGGCGGCCACCGCCCGCCGGCTGGCCGCCGAGGGTTTCCACGTGCTCGCCGCCGCCCGCCGCGCCGACCGTCTCGCCGAGCTGGTCGCCGAGATCACCGCCGCCGGCGGGCAGGCCACCGCCGTGACCTGCGACATCACCTCGGACGAGTCGGTCGCGGGGCTCGCCGAGGCTGCCGCGCGGGCCCCCGGGCCGGTCACCCTGCTGGTCAACAACGCCGGCGGCGCGCGGGGCCTGGACCCGGTGGAGTCCGGCTCGGTCGCCGACTGGCAGTGGATGTACGACGTGAACGTGCTCGGCACGCTGCGGGTCACCCAGGCGCTGCTGCCGGCGCTGGAAGCCTCCGGTTCCGGCACCATCGTGGTGGTCTCCTCCACCGCCGGCCTCACCGTGTACGAGGGCGGCGGTGGCTACACCGCCGCGAAGCACGCGCAGACCGCCATCGCCGGCACGCTCCGCCTGGAGCTGTGTGGCCGCCCGCTGCGGGTCATCGAGATCGACCCGGGGATGGTGAAGACCGACGAGTTCGGGCTGGTCCGCTTCGAGGGCGACGCCGAGCGGGCGGCCGCCGTCTACGCCGGGGTGCCGGGGCCGCTTGTCGCCGAGGACGTGGCGGACTGCATCGCCTGGTGCGCCACCCGTCCCGAACACGTGAACATCGACCGGCTGGTCGTCCGGCCACGGGCGCAGGCGGCGCAGCACAAGGTGCACCGGGTCTCCTGAGTCGGGAGCAGGATCATGAGCGGGGCTCCACGACGCCGGCCGCTCGGCGTGGTCACCCGGGGCACGACCAACCCGAACCGGCTGCGCCGGGTGGACAATTGGATCGTCGCGACCTGCGCCGACCGGCTGCGGGCGGCGGCCGACCCGCTGGTGGTGGACCTCGGGTACGGCGCCACGCCGGTGACAGCCGTGGAGTTGCGGGCCCGGCTGGCCGCCGGGGTCCGTCGGGACGTACGCCTGGTCGGGCTGGAGATCGACCCGGCGCGGGTGGCGGCCGCGACACCGGCCGCCGACCCGCCCGGCCTGACCTTCGCCCGGGGTGGCTTCGAGTTGGCCGGGCTCCGGCCGGTCCTGGTCCGCGCGTTAAACGTCCTGCGGCAGTACGACGAGAGCGAGGTGCCCGACGCCTGGCGGACGATGACCGCCGCGCTCGCCCCGGGTGGGGCGCTCGTCGAGGGCACCTGCGACGAACTGGGCCGGCTGGCGAGCTGGCTGCTTGTCGACGTGGACGGCCCGCGGACGCTGACCCTGGCCGCGAAGCTCACCACGCTGGGCAGTCCCGCCGAGCTGGCCGAGAGGCTGCCCAAGGCGCTGATCCACCGCAACGTTCCGGGCGAGGCGGTGCACGACCTGATCCGGGCCCTGGACGACGCCTGGCACGCCGCAGCTCCCTACGCCACCTTCGGCCCACGTCAACGTTGGCTGCGGGCCGTGGGCAGGCTCAGAGACGACGGCTGGCCCGTGCTCGACGGTCCGCGCCGCTGGCGGCACGGCGAACTGACCCTCCGCTGGCCGCTGCCGTGAACGGGGTGGGGATCAGAGGACGCAGTTGATGAGGACCGGCTCGGGGTGCAGGGTCACGCCGAGACGGGCGTGCACGGTGTCGCGGATGGTGCTGGCGAGGGTGAGCAGGTCGCTGGTGCTGGCCGTGCCGCTGCGGTTGGTGAGGGCGAGGGTGTGCTTGCTGGAGATGGCCACGCCGTCCGGGCCGGGGTGGCCCTTGGCGAAGCCCGCCTTGTCGATGAGCCAGGCCGCGCTCACCTTGACCAGGCCGTCCGCCCCGGGCCAGGCCGGGGGCTCACCCAGGTCGGCGGAGCGCTCCCGCAGCAGCTCGTACGTCGCCCGGTCGAGCACGGGGTTGGTGAAGAAGGAGCCGACCGAGCGGGTGTCCGGGTCGGCGGCGTCGAGCACCATGCCCTTGCCGGCGCGCAGTCGCAGCACCGCCGCCCGCGCGTCGGCCAGCGGCACCCGCTCGCCCACCTCGACGCCGAGCGCCCGGGCCAGCTCGGCGTAGCGCACCGGGCCGGACAGCGGCGAGCGGGTGAGCCGGAAGTCGACCGAGAGCACCACCCAGCGGTCCTGGTACTTGAAGATGCTGCCCCGGTAGGCGAAGCCGCACTCTGCCGCGGGAATGATCCGACGGGTGCCGTCGAGGCGGTCGTACACCTCGACGCCGGTGATGGTCTCGGCGACCTCCTGGCCGTAGGCGCCGACGTTCTGGATCGGGGTGGCGCCCGTCGAGCCGGGGATGCCGGAGAGGCACTCCAGACCGGCCCAGCCGTTGCCGATCGTCGCGGCGACCAGGTCGTCCCACGGCTCGCCGGCCTCGACGCGTACGGTGACCGACCCGGCGTCCTCGGAGATGATCCGCAGCCCGCGGGAGCGCACCAGCACGACCGTGCCGGGGAAGCCTGTGTCGCCGATCACCACGTTGCTGCCGCCGGCCAGGATCAGGATCGGCCCGTCGGTGGTCCGGACCGCCCGGATGATCTCGTCGGCGCTGGTCGAGGCCACGATCCGCCCGGCCGGTCCGCCCATCCGTAGCGTGGTGTAGCCAGCCAGTGGACCCGGGATGGCACGATCGGCCTCGGTTGTCGGCTGGGCGTAGGCGTCTGACACGTCTTTCACCTTAGGCTGATGGGCAGCCGTGGCACCTACTGGTGGCCCGGCACCCCCGGGAGGATGGCGATGAGCAGACTGCAGGGCAGCAAGGACTTCTGGATTGGGGCGCTCCGGGCCGAGGGCCCGGCGTTCGCCGCGGCGGTCGCCGAGGCGCCGCCCGAGACACCCGTGCTGTCCTGTCCGGGCTGGACAGTCAATGATCTCACCCTGCACCTCGCGGGGATCTACCACTGGGTTTATTCGTTCGCCGGGTCCGGGCGGACGGAGGCGCCGCCCCGCCGAGGTGCGTCCGACGCACAGTCGGGCCTGACCGCGCTCCAGCTCTGGCAGCAGGGGTACGACCAGCTGATGAGCCTCTTCGACGGCCTGGACCCGGAGGCGCCGGCGTGGAACTGGGCGCCGCAGCCGAAGAAGGCCGGTTTCTGGCCGCGCCGGATGGCGCACGAGACGGCGGTGCACCGCTGGGACGCCCAGCTCGCCATCGCCGCCGGTGAGCCGGTCGAGGCCAAGCTCGCCGCCGACGGGGTGAGCGAGGTGCTGGACACCTGGTTGCCGGCCGGCCGGCGGCAGGTGAAGGGCGACTGGCACGGGGTGGTGCAGCTCGCCGCGACGGACGCGGATCAGGAGTGGTATCTGCGGCTGCGCGGCGAGGGCGTGGCGCTGCTGGACACGGCGACCATCTTCGACCACGACGATCACCACGCCCGCGCGCAGGTCAGCGGCACCGCGAGCGATCTGCTGCTGGCGCTCTGGGGCCGGGTCAGCTTCGAGACCCTCGACGTCACGGGCGACCGCGCGTTGCTCGACGGCCTGCGTACCGGCTGATCCGGGCACCGGGTGCGCCCCGGCGGACCTGACGAGTGCGCCACCCCGTCCGGGGTGACGCACTCGTTGTCGCTCCGGGTGGTGGGGAGTGGATTCGAGAGAGCGCTCTCTTGACAGTGTCAGCGGAATCTTCCACGCTGACGTGATAGCGCTGGTCTTCGTGCTGTTCGGCCGCCAGATCATCGGCGAGATCATGGAAGGTGCGGTCAAGGCGTGAATGAGATCCGTTTTCCTGAACACTTCCTCTGGGGGGCGGCCACCGCCGCGTACCAGATCGAGGGCGCGGCCCGCGACGACGGCCGCGGGCCGTCCATCTGGGACACCTTCTGCCGTACGCCGGGAAAGGTGTACCAGGGCCACACCGGCGACGTCGCCTGCGACCACTACCACCGGTACGCCGACGACGTGACGCTGATGGCCGAGCTGGGCCTGCGGGCGTACCGGTTCTCGGTCGCCTGGCCCCGGATCCAGCCCGACGGCAGCGGCCCGGTCAATCCGCGAGGTCTGGACTTCTACGACCGGCTCACCGACACCCTGCTCGCCCGGGGCATCGACCCGATCGTCACCCTCTACCACTGGGACCTGCCGCAGAGTCTGGCCGACCGGGGTGGCTGGACCAACCGGGAGACCGCCGAGCACTTCGCCACGTACGCCACAGCCGTGTACGCCCGCCTCGGCGACCGGATCGACGTCTGGACCACACTGAACGAACCGTGGTGCTCGGCCTACCTCGGCTACGCCAACGGGGTGCACGCGCCGGGCGAGCGGGACGCGGCGGCGGCCTTCACGGCCGTACACCATCTGCTCCTCGGGCACGGCCTGGCGGCGCGGGCGCTGCGCGCGGCCGGCGCGCGCAGCGTCGGCATCACCGTCAACCCGGCCGACGTCCGACCGGTGGACCCGCAGAGCGCGGCCGACGCCGCCGCCGTCCGCCTGGTCGACGGCCTGCACAACCGGATCTTCCTCGACCCGCTGCTGGCCAGCGGCTACCCCGACGACGTCCGCGAGCACGTGGCCCGCATCGTCGAGCCGACGTTCATCCGCGACGGCGACGAGAAGCTGATCGCCGCCCCGATCGACCTGCTCGGGATCAACTACTACGCGCCCACCTACGTCGCCGGCCGGCCCGACGGCGAGGGCGACGGCGCCTATCCGGGCACCGAGGGCGCGGTGCACTTCCTGCCGCCGGCCGGGCCGCTCACCGACATGGGTTGGATGATCGAGCCGGCCGGGCTGACCCGGCTGTTGGAGCGGATCGCCGCCGACTACCCCGGCGTGCCGCTGCTGATCACCGAGAACGGCGCGGCGTTCCCCGACAAGGCGGGCGTCGACTCGCCTCACGGGCCCGCACAGGTGATCGACGACGACCGGATCGCCTACCTCGACGGGCACCTGCGGGCCGCGCACGAGGCGATCTCCCGGGGCGTGGATCTGCGCGGCTATCTCGTATGGTCATTCCTGGACAACTTCGAGTGGGCGGAGGGTTACCGCAAGCGGTTCGGGATCGTGCACGTCGACTACCTGACCCAGCGGCGCACTCCGAAGGCCAGCGCCCGGTGGTACCAGGAGGTGATCTCCCGGAACGGGCTGTGACGAGCGGGGGAAGTCGCGATGACGACGGCGCAGCGACCGACGCTCGAGGCGGTGGCGGCCCGGGCCGGGGTGTCCCGGGCCACCGTCTCCCGAGTGGTCAACGGTTCCACCACCGTCGCCGAGCCCATCCGCGAGGCAGTCAACCGGGCGGTCGCCGAACTGGGGTACGTGCCCAACCTGGCCGCCCGCAGCCTCGTCACCCAGCGCACCGACTCGATCGCCCTGGTCATGCCGGAGGCCGCCACCCGGGTCTTCTCCGACGACCAGGTCTTTCCCGGCATCATCCGCGGCGTCAGCCAGGAGTTGGAGGCCGCCGACAAGCAACTGGTGCTGATGCTGGCCGGCTCACCGGCCGGGCACCAGCGGGTCGAGCGGTACACCACAGGTCGCCACGTCGACGGGGTGCTCTTCGCCTCGCTGCACGGCGCCGACCCGCTGCCCGGGACGCTGGCCCGGCTCGGCATCCCCGTGGTGGTGAGCGGTCGGCCGCTCGGCGACGTACCCGTGCCGTACGTCGACGTGGACCACGTCGGCGGGGTCACCGCCGCCGTCCGGCACCTGATCGACGGCGGTCGTCGGCGGATCGCCACCATCGCCGGCCCGCAGGACATGGTCGCCGGGATCGAACGGCTGATCGGCTACCGGGAGACGATGGACGCCGCCGGGCTGCCCGAGCTGATCGCCGTCGGCGACTTCACCCGGGAGTCCGGTGCGGCGGCGATGGACCGCCTGCTCACCGACCATCCCGACCTGGACGGCGTGTTCGCCGCCTCCGACCTGATGGCACACGCCGCCCTGCGCACCCTGCGCGCGGCCGGCCGGCGGGTGCCGGAGGACGTCGCGGTGATCGGCTTCGACGACATCGAGACCGCCGCCTACACCGAGCCGCCGCTGACCACCGTCCGGCAACCGATCGTGGAACTCGGCAGGCGGATGACCCAGCAACTGCTCCGGCTGGCCGCCGGGGAAACCATCGAGCCGGCGGTGATGCTTCCCACCGAGCTGATCCGTCGCGCCTCCGCCTGAGGGGTCCGGCTCAGCGCTCGGGGTTTCGCCGGTGGGTCGCCCACTCGGGCGCGAGGATCGACATCACCGTCGCGTCGATCCAGTCGTCGCCGTCGCGCAGGACCTGCCGCAGCACGCCCTCAACGACGAAGCCGACCTTCTCGTACACGCGCCGGGCCCGCGGGTTGAACGCGAACACCTCAAGCGCGATGCGGTGCAGGCCGAGACTCTCGAAGCCGTAGCCGACGACCAGGCGTACCGCCTCGGTGCCCAGACCGCGGTCGCGGCCCGCAGCCGTGAGCAGGGTACGGAAGTTGCAGCTCCGGTTGTCCGGATCCCAGTCGTTGAGGACCACCTCGCCGACGCAGGCCCCGGTTGCCCGATCCACGACGGCCAGGTCGAGTCGGTCGGTCTGGGCGTTGCGGCTGCCGTACCAGGAACGCGTCATCTCCTCGTCGGGAGCGTCCTCGGCCGGGCTGCCGGTCAGCCGAGCCACTTCCGGGTCGGCCACTGCCGCCAGGAAGGTGGCCACGTCGTCGTCGACGAACGGACGCAGGATCACCCGCTCTCCGGTGAGGGTCGGCTTGATCGAGAAATCACCGGTCTGCTGGTCGCTGGGCATCGACTGATCTTTGACAGGACGTCGGCCACAGTCAATGCGGTTTTCGGCCCCGACCAGCGGCGTCGAGGTCCGGCGCGTTAATGCGTCGCTCCGGCGGGCGATCTTGGCTAGCGTCGCCGGCATGCCGGATCCTGTCGCGTTGCTGCACGTCCCCGCCCTGTCCGACGTCGCCGAGTACGCGTACGCGGCCACCGTCGAACCAACCACCCGGCTGGTGTTCACCGCCGGCGCGTGCCCGCTGGACGCCGAGGGCCGTACGGTCGCGCCGGGCGACCACGCCGCCCAGGCCCGGCAGGTACTGGCGAACCTGGAGACCGCGCTCGGCGCGGCCGGCGCGCGGCTGACCGACGTCCTCAAGACCACCGTGTACGTGGCGTCGTCCCGGCAGGCGGACCTGGTGACGGTCTGGGAGGTGGTGCGGGACTTCTTCGGTGACCACGACCCGCCCAGCACACTGCTCGGGGTGGCCGTGCTCGGTTACACCGACCAGCTCGTCGAGGTCGAGGCCGTCGCCGCCGTACGGACGGGGGCCTGACATGCGGATCCGAGTGGCGCGGCCGGATGACGCCCCGGGTGTGGTGGCCCTGCGGGCGATCGTCTACCCGTACCTGGTGCGCGGCGTCGAGTCGACCCGGAAGATGATCGCCGAGCCGATACCGGGAAGGGGATGGGCCGCCTTCGTGGCCGAGGTCGACGCCCAGGTCGTCGGTTGGGTGACGGCCCAACGCAACGCCTCGACCTCGACGGCGAACTTCGGTGACATCACCCTCCTGCACGTCCACCCGGAGTACCGGCAGCGCGGCATCGGCAGCGCGCTGCTGTCGACCGCCACGGATCACCTCGCCCCCATGGGGATCCACCGGCTCCGGGGCTTCGCGCAGCCGGAGGCGCTGCCATTCGCTCGTCGGCGCGGCTACGAGCCCAGCCGCGAGCTGCGCTTCTCGGCACTCGACCTGGATCCGGCACCCGCGCTGCCCGACCCGCCGCCGGGCGTACGGCTGCGCCCGCTGGCGGACCTGGACCCGCACCTCCTGTACGAGGCGGACGTCGCCTCCGCGGTCGACGAGCCGGGCGATGTCCCGGTCGACGCGATGAGCTACGAGAGCTGGCTGTACGACGTCTGGGAGAACCTCGGCCTCGACAAGACGGCCAGCACCGCCGCCGAGGTCGACGGCGAGGTGGCCGCGTACAGCGTGGTGAAGCGGGACGGCGACCGGATGTGGTCGGACTACACCTGCAGCGTTCCGGCGTACCGGGGCCGAGGGCTGGCCCGACTGGCCAAAACGGCAGCACTGCACCGGGCCGCCGCCAACGGCGTACGCGTCGCGTACACCTCAAACGACGAGGCGAACGCGCCGATGCTCGCGATCAACGCCCGGCTGGGCTATCGCCCGGTCGCGGCCGAGTGGTCCTGCCTGGCCGACCTGACCTGACCTGACCTGAGGGCACCGTCCACCGGGCGGTACCCGCCGCCCGGACGGTGCCCACCGCCCAGTGCACGCCGAGATCTTGGACAGTTTCCGTTCGGCGAGAACGGAAACTGTCCAAGATCTGGAGGTGCCGCCGGCGTCAGGCGGCGGTGTCGTCGAACACCTGGCGCGCTGTGGCGTGGGTGTCGGCGCCGAAGAGGACCAGGCGGGCCTCGGTGACACTGGTCGGGGTGGCCGCCCGCAGTACCGTCAGCGCCTGGCGGACCGCGTCGTCGACCGGCCAGCCGTAGATGCCGGCGGAGATCAACGGGAAGGCCACCGTCGTCGCGCCCAGCTCGTCGGCCACCCGGAGGCTGTTGGCGTAGCAGTCCCGCAGCAGCGCCGAGCGGTCCTCCCCGCCAGACCAGACCGGCCCGACGGTGTGGATGACCCAGCGGGCCGGTAGTTCCCCGGCAGTGGTCGCCACCGCCTGGCCGGTGGGCAGGCCCCGGCCGTAGCGGGACGCCCGCAGCGCCCGACACTCGGCGAGGATCGCCGGTCCGCCCCGCCGGTGGATCGCACCGTCGACACCACCGCCGCCCAGCAGTGACGAGTTCGCGGCGTTCACCACGGCGTCGACCCGCTGGACGGTGATGTCCCCCTCGACCAGGGTGATCTCCATGTCAGCTCTCCTCGATCGACTGGCCCAACGAGCGACGGGCCAGCAGGGTGGCACCGGCCACCGCAGCCGGCATGATCAGCACCGCGCCGAGCGGGATGAGGAAGCACAGGAAGACCGCCACCCCGAAGCCGAGCGCCATGGGTCGGTCCGCCTTGAGGATCGTCCGGCGCTGCGGCAGGCGCATCCCCCGCCTGTAGAACGGCGCTCCGACCAGCTCCACGGCCAGGAACCAGCCACCCACCGCCGCCCCGATCACCGGGACGACCGTCTGACCGACCACCGGGATGAAGCCGGCGAGGAAGAGTGGGATGCCGACAAGCGCCGTGAGGGCCAGCAGACGTACCGAGTCGGCGAGGCTGCGGCGCAGGGACGACCAGAACGGCACGTCCACGGCGTCCGTGGTGCCGCCGAGCCGTTCCTCGACCCGCTCGGAGATCTTCTCGTAGAACGGATCACCGATGACCAGGGTGACCGCGGTGAACCCGAGGACACCGAGCAGGCCACCGAGCCCCAGGAAGGCCAGGCCGGCGACTACCCGGACCAGGCTGCGCGCGCTGCTCGACCAGTTGTCGGCGAACGGGGTGACAAGCGCGGCGAGGTCGTCCACGAAGTACACAAGGGTGGCGAGCGCGGCCACGAAGAGCGCACCGGAGATCAGCGCCGGTATCAGGCCGAGCAGCATCAGCCCCGGGCTGCGGACGTAGAGGCCCAGCCCGCGCAGGAGCAGCCTGACCCCGAGGAAGAAGCGTCCGACGGCCCCGGTCACCGGGCTGGCGATTCTGCTGGCGTCCACGATCCAGCAGCCTAACCAGCGTTGATCGAATCCGCCGGGCAGCGCGCCACCGGGCAGGATGGGCGGGTGCGCGCGTCCCGGCTGATCTCTCTGCTGCTGCTGTTGCAGTCGCGCGGGTCGATGACGGCGGGCGAGCTGGCACGGGAGCTGGAGGTCTCCGAGCGGACCGTCTACCGGGACGTGCTGGCGCTCTCCGCCGCCGGGGTGCCGGTGTACGCCGACCGGGGCCGCGCCGGCGGCTACCGGTTGCTCGGCGGCTACCGGACCCGGTTGACCGGACTGACCCGCGACGAGGCGGAGGCGCTCTTCCTCGCCGGGCTGCCCGGGCCGGCCGGCGAGATGGGGCTCGCCGACGCCGTCGCGTCCGCCGAGCTGAAGGTGCTCGCCGCGCTGCCGCCGGCGCTGCGCGACGCGCCGGTCCGCGCCGGGCAACGGTTCCACCTGGACGTGCCGGGCTGGTTCCGGGAGGCCGGGCCGCCGCAGTGGCTGGCCGAGCTGGCCCGTGCGGTCTGGGCAGACCGGGTGGTGGAGTTGCGCTACCGACGCGGCGACCGGGAGGTGACCCGCCGGGTGCAGCCGTACGGGCTGGTGCTCAAGAACGGGGTCTGGTATCTGGTCGGCCGGATCGGCGACGACGCGCGCACCTACCGGGTGGACCGGGTGACAGGTGTCGAGGTGGGCGAGGAGCACTTCGAGCGGAACGAGGGCTTCGACCTGGCGGGGCACTGGCGGGAGCAGGCCACCGCGTTCCTGCGGACCATGCTGCGGGCCGAGGTGACCGTCCGGCTCAGCGCCGCCGGCCTGCGCCAGCTCCGACACCTGGTCGATGCCCCCCATGTGTACGACGAGGTGGTCGCCGCCGCGAGCGAACCGGACGAGCAGGGCTGGGTGGTGGCCCAGCTGCCCGTCGAGTCGGTCGACGTCGCGTACGCCCAGTTGCTGGCGCTGGGCCCGGAGGTGGAGGCGCTCGACCCGCCGGAGCTGCGCGCACGGATGGCGGACGCGGCCCGCCGGGCCGCCGCACGCTACGGCGGGCCGGCAGGCCGAGCGGGTCAGCGGTAGCCGGTGACGTCCGCCGGCTTGCCCGCGTCGACCACCTCGGTGATGTAGCGGAAACCCTCCGGTTGGCTGCCGTCGACGTCGGTGAAGCCGTACACCTTGGACAGGGTGCCGGCGTCGACGGATCTGCCGCTCCAGCGGGCCTTCTCCTCGTCGGCGGCGAGCGCGGCCACCGCCCGGCCGACGAAGGCCGGGGTCTCCGAGATGAGGAAGTTCGGGTCGGTGGCGGCACCGTCGCGCCAGTTCTCCTCGGTCACGCCGAAGTGCTCCAGCATCGCCTCGGAACGGATCCAGCCGGGAGTGAGCGCCACGGCCGTGCAGCCGTGCGGCTTCAGCTCGTGCGCCTGGCTGAAGGCGAGCCGGTTGACCGAGACCTTGGCCAGGTCGTAGAAGACCGACAGCCGGTAGTTCTCGTCGTTGTACGCCTTGGTGCCGTCGCCCATCTCCACCACCAGACCGCCGGGCTTGCGAATCAGCAGCGGCAGGGCGAAGTGGCTGGTGATGATGTGCGTGTCGACGGCCAGCCGCAGGGTGCGGAAACCCGCCTCCAGCGGCTGCTCCCAGACCGGCTTGTCCCAGGTCACCAGGGGGTCGCCACCCCAGATGTCGTTGACCAGCACGTCGAGTCGGCCCTGCTCGGCGTCGATCCGGGCGACGAGGTCACCGACCTGCTCCGGCACCAGGTGATCGACCCGAACGGCGATGCCGGTGCCGCCGGCCTCGGTGACCAGCTCGGCGGTCTCCTCGATGGTCTCCGGGCGGTCCATCTCCGAACGGCCGGCGCGGCTGCTGCGACCGGTGGCGTACACGGTGGCGCCTGCGGCACCCAACTGGACCGCGATCTGTCGACCGGCACCCCGCGTGGCGCCGGCGACGAGCGCGATCTTTCCTGCGAGCGGTTGTGTCATGCCTCGAAGGCTGTCAGCGATACCTGACAACCATCGTCCGAATTTGTCAGTCCACCAACCGGACGCGGACCCGACGGTTGGCCCGGCCCTTGCTCTCCACCTTGACCACCTGCACCTTGCCGATCTGGGCGGTGGACGCGACATGGGTGCCGCCGTCGGCCTGGACGTCCAACCCGACGATGTCAACGATTCGGACCTCCTGCTCGTCCGGCGGGATGAGGTTGGACTGGGTACGGATGATGTCCGGAAGGGCAAGCGCCTCGGTGCGCGGCAGCACACGCGTGGCGACCGAGCGGTCGGCTGCCACCTCGGCGTTTACCAGCTCCTCGATGCGGCTCTTGAAGTCCGGGGGAACCTCGGGGAGGTTGAAGTCCATCCGGGCCTCGCCCGGTTCCATCGAGTTGCCCGTCACCAGCGCGCCGAAGTCGCGGAACACCACACCGCAGAGCACGTGCAGCCCAGAGTGCGTACGCATCAGACGGGTGCGGCGCTCGTCCTCCACCGCGCCGACGACAGCGGTGCCGACCGGCGGCAGCGGGTCACCCTCGGCGGGGATCAGGTACGGGTCGTCGCCCTTGCGGGTGCCGACGATCCGGGTCTGCACGCCCTGCCAGAGCAGCACGCCGTGATCCGGCGGTTGGCCGCCGCCGCCCGGGTAGAACGCCGAGCGGTCCAACACGATGCCCTGCTCCGGGTCGGCGTGCAGGACCGTGCAGGTCCATTCGCGCAGGGTCGGGTCGGCGAGGTCCAGCCGGTGCGTCCGGCCATGCTGTGTGACGCCCATGACAGGGCAGATTACTCGTTCAGGAAGCCGGAGATGCGCTCCCGCAGGTCGGCGCGCTCCGACCAGAGCACCCCTGGCCGGTCGTACACATGCAGGGTGGCCTGGGGCAGCGCGGCGGCGAGCTGCTCGGCGACCTCGACCGGGTGCAGGTCGTCGCCCGCGCAGCCGATCACCAGGGCCGGCGCGGTGACCGCCGCCAGGGCGGACGCGTCGCGCAGCGGCGCCTGCTCCGCGAGCGTGGCCAACCCGTCGGCCAGACCGTCGCGGAGCAGTTGGTCGAGCCGCTGTCGCAGGTACGCCCAACCGGCCGGCGTGTTACGGACCGCGGTCGGGAGCTCCAACGAGACGACGTCGGCGACAGCCGAGGCCTCGCCGCTCTCGACGGCCTCCAGCAGGGCGGTGATCCGGCCGTGGGCGACCGGGCCGCGTGGCTGGTCGAGGACCGCCGGCAGGAAGAACACCAGTTTCTCGAAGCGCTCCGGGCTCTCGGCCAGCAGGCGGCACAGTGCGCCCGCGCCGAGGCTCGCCCCGAACGCCCGGCTGGCGCCGCCGAGATCCGCGATGGCCCGCAGGTCCCGAGCGAGGTCGAGGTAGGTCCACGGGCCGGCCGGAGCCTCCGAGCGGCCGTGACCTCGGAACTGGAAGAACACCCGGCGACCGGTCACCCCGCTGCCGAACGGACGTGTCGTGGCGATCCCGTTGCCCAGCCCGTGCGCGAACACGGTGACCGGGTCACCGATGCCGGTGACCAGGCGCTCCAACTCCACGCCGTGCGGGGTGGCGACCAGCTCGGTCTCCGGCTCGGGCAGCGCGGGGCGGCCGGTACGCGGCCCGCCCGGGCCCGGCCCCCAGGTGCGGGGGCCGCTGTCGGGTGGAGGCGGCCAGCGGAAACCTCTCACCAGAAGCCTTTGCCGTCACTGAGGTCGCGGAGACCGACCCGGACGTCGAGCAGATAGATGAGCGCGGCGGCGATGCCGATCAGTCCGAAGAAGCTGATCGGGCCACGGCTGAGCAGGATCAGCACGAGGCAGACCGCCAGGATGGCGATCCAGCCACCCTTGGGCAGCGTGCCGATGGCGGAGAATGCGTCGGAGCGCTGCGTGATGGCGTGCACCAGCGCGACACCCTGAATGATCAGCGCGAAGACGAGCAGGATCAGCTCGATCACGTAACGGACTTCGAACGCGAAGATCGGCGCGGCGTTGGCCATGCCGGCAAGTTTATGTCGACGACCCCGACTACGTCCGACAAGGACGCCGTCGGGATCGTCGACACGCCGAACTACTCGGCCGCCGGGCGGGTCCGCTTGGTGGCCCGGGGCAGCTTGGCCGACGGGGTCTCGGCCGGCGTGGCGGCCTTCGCCCGCGCCGCCTTCTTGACGGCGGCCGGCTTGGCCTCGGCGATCTCGGCAACCTCGGCCGGGCTCGGCACCTCCGCCGGGGCCGTCGTCCCAGCCGGGGCCGTGGTCGCAGCCGGGGCCGTCGTCGCGGCGGGCGCGGCCTGGGTGGCCTCGATGTCGGCGTTTACCGTCTCGGCGGCCTCCAGCACGCCGGCACCGACGACCCGCTCGCCACGGGCCACCAGCGCGCCGTACGCGGCGAATGCCCGTTCCTGCGCGGCCTGGGCACCGGCGACGACCACTGCGGCGTTGCGGGTCGCGGCGGCCCGCAGCTTGTCGATGTCGGCGACCTCGCGCAGCTTGGCCAGGTCGGCCGACTCGCGCAGCTTGGTCAGGTCCAGCTCGGCCTGCGCGCGGCCGCGCAGGGTGCCGGCGGTCTCGTTGGCGGTACGCAGCGTCTCGGTGGCCTTCTGGCGCAGCTCGAAGCCGGTCAGCACGGCCCGACCGCCCAGGTCGGCAACGACCCGGGTGCCGTGCACACCGACGACCGCGGGCAGCTTGCGCAGCTGCTCGAGGGCCAGTTCGGCGGCACCGGCGGCGGCGTAGATCGGGGCGGGGATGCGATTGGTCTTCGGCTCGGTCATGACGTCTCCTCCTCGGCCGCCTCGGCGGCCTTCCGGACCGCCGGTCCGGCGGCCTTCTTCTCGGGGGTGCTGGTGCTGCTCTTCTGGGGGGTGCGGGTGCTGCTCGGGGCGGGGGTGCCGCCCGCCTCGGTGACGGCGACCGACTCGAGCACGGCCTCGGTGGGAGTGCCGCCAGCGGTGGTGGGGCCGGTCGCGGCCAGATTGGCCACGTCGGCCGGCTCGTCGGCCACGTCGGTCGGGGTGGTCACCCCGGCCGCTCCGGCGGTGGCGGGACTGTCGGCGGCCGGGCTTCCAGCGGCGGCGCCCTCGGCGGCGGCCTGGGCTTCGGAGAGCCGCGCGTTCTCCCGGCGGAACGTCTCGTAGATCTGGCTGAGTGACTGCTTCTGAGCCATCGTGAGGTCGGCGTCCACCGCGATGGCGGCGAGCACGCCGTGGCCCTCCTTGTCGTCGAGCAGCCCGGCCCGCAGGTACATCGCCGGGGTCGAGACCCGCAGCGCGCTGGCCAGTTGCTGGAGCACCTCGGCGCTGGGCTTGCGCAGCCCGCGCTCGATCTGGCTGAGGTACGGGTTGCTGACCCCCGCCTGCTCGGCGAGCTGCCGCAGCGAGATCTTGGCGTTGCGCCGCAGATCGCGGATGAACCCGCCGACGTCGGGAAGGTCCTTGGGTGTGGCCATGCCGCCGACGCTAGTGCGCCCTGCTAGCTCCTGCAAGCAAAATGCTTGCCAGAGTTAGCAAGGTCTCAGCATCCCGTTTGCGTGCCGCTCGCCGGATCCGTACGGTCCGTTGGTGCACAAGATCACAGTCAACGGAGCACTTTTCGCGTACGACGAGGCCGGCACCGGTTCACCAGTCGTGCTGCTGCACGCCGGCATCGCGGACCGGCGGATGTGGCGGGGCGTCGTGCCGGCGCTCGCCGCCCGACACCGGGTGATCGTCCCGGACCTGCGCGGGTACGGAGACTCCGAGCTGCCCCCGGCACCATTCGCGCACCACGACGACGTGATCGGCCTGCTGGACGCCCTCGACGTGCCCCGGGCGGCGCTGGTCGGCTGCTCCTTCGGCGGGTCGGTCGCCGTCGACACCGCGCTCGCGCACCCGGACCGGGTGACCACGCTCGCCCTCTTCGACACGGCGGTCTCCGGCAACGAGTGGTCCGAGGAGGCCAACGACCTCTGGGACGACCTGGTCGGCGAGGTCGACCCGGACGACTTCGTCGCCGGAGCGGCCGGTGAGGTGCGGTTCTGGGTGGTCGGCCCAGGCCGCCAGCCGGCCGACGTCGACCCCGAACTGCTGGCGTTCGCCCAGGAGATGGACCAGCGCGCCCTGGCCGCCGAACTGGCGCTGGGCGCGGTCGAGGTGGAAGAGCTGACGCCACCGGCGATCGGCCGCCTCGGCGAGCTGAAGATGCCCGTCCTGGTCACCGCGGGTGCCGCCGACGTACCGGACATCAGCCGGCTCGCCGACCGGATCGCCGCCGAGGCCCCTCACGCGACGCGGCTGCCAGACGTGCCGGACGCCGCGCACCTGCTGCCACTGGAGCGTCCCGAAGCGGTCGCCACCGCCCTGCTCGACTTCCTGAGCTGAACGCAGGGCCGTCGCGGCGGGCGACGCGGCGCGGCCGGGTCAGCGGCGCGGCCGGGTGGGCGGCCGGGTCACCAGAGTGGGCGGACAGCCCCGACCGGAACGCCACCGCCGAAGAGTGGCACCTCGGCGTACTCGGCCAGCACCGGCGCGTCCACGCCGAGCCGGCGCAGCGCGGAGACCAGCACCGGCATCCGGGCCCGGTCGGCCCCGTCGTCGATCTTCAGGGCCACCGCGCCGACTCCCGGCAACGCCACCGCGATCACGCCCTCGGCACCGACCTTGGCCAGCAGGCCCGGCACACCGCGCATGAGCCGGGTGTCGTCGGCCTGGGTACCACCGACGATCTCCGGGTGGGCCCGCATGGCGTCCGCCACGGCGCGCGGCGCCGAGCCGGGCTCGGCGTCGACAAGCCGGAGGTACGCCCCGGCCAGGCCGGTCAGCGACACCGCGAGCACCGGGGCGCCGCAACCGTCCACGCCCACCGCCGCGGCCTGCTCGCCGGTGAACTCCTCGATGGCCGCCCGCAACCCCTGCTGCAACGGATGCTCCGGCCGCCAGTAACCGTCCCGTGGCCAGCCGGCGGCCTCGCAGGTCAGCAGCATTCCGCTGTGCTTGCCGGAGCAGTTCATCTGCACCCGGCTCGGCCCGCCCCCGGCCCGTAGCACCGCCTCCCGGGCCGCCGCGCCCACCGGCAGGTCGGGAGGGCAGTGCAGTGCCGAGGCGTCCAGCCCGGCCCGGCCGAGGAGCGCGCCGACCCGGGACAGGTGAAAGTCCTCCCCCGCGTGGCTGGCCGAGACCAACGCCAGGTCGGCCGGGTCGGTGAGCGTCAGGCCGGCGCGGAGCATCCCGATCGCCTGCATCGGCTTGCTGGCCGAGCGCGGAAAGATCGGCGCGGTCACGTCACCGGCGGTAGCCAGCGACTTCCCGGTGGCGTCCAGCACCACCACCGAGCCCCGGTGCCCGCCCTCCACGAACCCGGACCGGACCACCTCGGCGAGCGGCACGCCGCCCTCGTACGTCTTCGTCACCCGCTGGACGGTACCGACGGCCCGGGGGTGCCCGACGGCGGGGTGACCAGGGGGTCCACCGCCCGGGTGACAGGAGCGCGGAACCGACCCGGCCTTACAGCCCGAGCAGCGCGCGAGCCTCGGTGGTGGTCAGCGGCGGGCGCTGGGCGAGTTGGGCGAAACCGACCGCGCGGGCGACCAACTGCATGTTGGACTCGACCGGGCGGCCCTTGGCGTACGTCACCGTGTCCTCCATGCCGACCCGCAGGTGTCCGCCGGCCGACAGCGAGGCCAGCAGCACCGGGATCGTGCTGCGGCCGATACCGGTGGCCGAGAAGGTGGTGCCCGCGGGCAGGTCCGCGAGCATCCGGTGGGCGGCGACGAGCGTCTCGGTGGTGCCCGGCATGCCGCCCGGCACCCCCATCACGAAGTCGACGTGCACGTGCCCGCCGGCCGGCAGCCCGTACCTGCCGAGCAGCCGCTGCAACGCGGACAGGTGGCCGAGGTCGAAGATCTCGTACTCCGGCACGATGCCGCGCTCCTGCATCCGGG
This sequence comes from Micromonospora sp. NPDC049275, assembly GCF_043197115.1. Lineage (NCBI taxonomy): Bacteria > Bacillati > Actinomycetota > Actinomycetes > Micromonosporales > Micromonosporaceae > Micromonospora > Micromonospora sp. NPDC049275. The sequence continues at coordinate 66,112 of NZ_JBICSN010000013.1, read as the reverse complement.
TGTGCAGGTCGACGATGAACTCCCAGCGGTTGAGGAAGACGTCGTCGCCGAAGTTGACAGTGCCCATCGTGCAGGAGGCCATGTCCGGACCGGCATCGAGCACAGCGAGCCGGGACGCCTCCGGGTCGGTCACCGCGCCACCGGAGGAGAGCTGCACGATCAGGTCGGTGCTCTCCCGCAGTGCCGCCACCGTCTCGGCCAGCCGGGCCGGGTCGAGGGTCGGCCGTGCCTCGTCGTCGCGGATGTGGACGTGGATCACGGCGGCGCCGAGCGCCTCGCACTCCTTGGCGGTGAGCAGCAGCTCATCCAGGGTCACCGGCAGCGCCGGCACCTCCGCCTTGGCCGACTCCGCGCCGGTCGGGGCCACCGTGATCAACGTCCCTGTCGTCATGCCGGCGATCCTAGACGCCGCGCTCAGGACGGGTCGATCGCCGCCGCGGTCTCGCCGATCATCAGCGCGGCGTCGTCCGGGACGTTCCGCTTCAGGACGGCGAGGGCCACCTGACCCAGCTCGTGGTGCAGCACCGCGGTGCCGACGAAGCCCACCGCCCGGCCGTCGAGGGTCACCGGCGTACCGGCGGCCGGCGGCTGGTCGGTGGTGATCCCGTCCAGGTGCAGCAGTACGAGGCGACGCGGCGGCCGGCCCATGTTGTGCACGCGGGCCACCGTCTCCTGACCTCGGTAACAGCCCTTGTCCAGGTGCACCGCCGGGCCGATGAGGTCCACCTCGGCCGGGATGGTCCGGTGGTCGGTGTCCACCCCGACCCGGGGCTGGCGGGCGGCAACCCGGATCGCCTCGTACGCCCAGAGGCCCGCGACCGGCACGCCCGCGCCGCGCAGCTCCGCCACCACCTGCTCCATCGCCGAGCGGGGGACCAGCAGGTCCACCCCGAGGACGCCACGTCGCGCCCAGCCGCCGATCGGCAGCGGTTTGACGTCGTACCGGATGCTCGCTCGGGGCGGCACGGCCCCGGCGGCGAACTTCGGACCCGGCACCGCGATCAGGTCCGGTGCGGCCAGCCCGGTCACGCCGAGCGTGCCCAGCGCCTCCGTCGCCGCCGGGCCGACCAACGACAACAGTGCCCGCTCGGCCGTCGCGTCGCGCGGGTCGACCCTGGTGAAGAACCGCATCTTCTCCAGGTACGCGAGCAGACCCTCGGTCGCCCCCGGCTCGGTGTCCAGCCAGGTGGTCTCGCCGTCCTCGGCGACCAGGGCGTGCTGCTCGACGTGCCCGTGCGGGGAGAGAACCAGCAGTTCGGTGCCGTCGCCGGCGGCCAGCGCGCTCAGGTGCTGCGAGGTGATCGTGTGCAGCCAGTTGGCCCGTTCCTCGCCGGGCACCGCGATGATCCCCCGGTGCGACCGGTCGACCAGGCCGACCTCGGTGTCCAGGATGCGCTGCTCCCGCAGCGGGTCGCCGTAGTGCGCGGCCACCCCCCGCACCCCGGCCGCGACGTGCGCCGGGGCCGGCTGGTCGCGGCTGGCCTCGTCGATACTCTCGACGGCCACCGCGCCCGCGATGTCGATCATTTGTGATCCCCGTTCTCGCAGCGGTCGCAGACGCCGAAGAGTGACACGTGCCCGATGTCCACCCGGAAGCCCCGCTGCGCTGCCAACTGGTCGGCGAGAGGCCGGAGCAGCTCCGGATCGATCTCGTCGATCGCGCCGCACTCCCGACACACCAGGTGGACGTGTTGGTGCTCACCCGCCGCGTGGTAGGTCGGCGAACCGTGCGAGAGATGGGTGTGGGTCACCAGGCCGAGCCGTTCCAGCAGCTCCAGCGTGCGGTAGATGGTGGTGATGTTGACGCCGGCGGCGACCTCCCGGACGGCGGTGTGCACCTGCTCCGGGGTGGCGTGACCCAGATCGAGCACGGCCTGGAGGACGAGCTGCCGCTGGGCCGTCAGCCGCAGCCCACGGGCCCGGAGCATTTCCGCGAGGGAGGATTCGGACACCGTCCGATCATAGTTCGGCTGCCGTGGCTGCCCCCGCCGCGCGACGGCCGTCGCTACCCTCGATCCTCATGGCGACGTCCTGCACCGGGCCGGCCCCGGTCGGCCCGACCGCGCGGATCGCCGTGCTCGGGCACGACACGGTCCCGGCCACCGAGCCGGTGGTACGCGGCGACGACCGTGGCGTCCTGCACGGCGACGGACTCTTCGAGAGCATGCACCTGCGCCAGGGCCGCCCGTGGCTGCGTGACGAGCACCTGGCCCGGCTGGCCGCGTCGGCCGCCGCCATCGACCTGCCACTGCCCCCCACGGCCGCGCTGACCGAGCTGCTCGACGCGGTCTGCGCCGGCTGGCCGGCACGGGTCGAGGGGGCCCTGCGGCTGGTCTGCACCCGGGGTCCGGAGGCCGGCGAGCCGACGGTCTACGCCACGCTGAGCGAGGTGCCGGCGGCGGCGCGGAGGGCGCGACGGGACGGGATCAGCGTGGCCATCCTGCCGCTGGGGGTGCCCGCCACCGCCCGCGCCGAGTTGACCTGGCTGCCTACCGGGATCAAGTCCACCTCGTACGCCGTCAACAGCGCCGCCCGCCGCTGGGCGCGCGGCAACGGGGTGGACGACGTGCTCTGGGTCTCCTCCGACGGGTACGCCCTGGAGGGGCCCACGGCCAGCGTGGTGTGGCTCACCGGCGACACGCTCGGCACGGTGCCGGCCGCCACCACCGGCATCCTGCCCGGCACGACCGTCGCCTGGCTGCTCGCCCACGCCGACGAGCTGGGCCTGAGCGCCGCCGAACGGATGGCCACCCCCGCCGAGCTGCACGCCGCCGACGGGGTGTGGTTCGCCTCCTCGGTACGCGGGCTCACCGAGGTCCACACCCTGGACGGGGTGCGCAGGGACCGTTGCCCGCGCACCCCCGACCTGCAAGCGCTGCTGGGTTTCCCCGTCGTCTGAGCCTCCGCCGCCGACCCGGACGGTGCGCCTCAGCCGCCGACCCGGACGAGCCGGGCCGAGAGGTGCGGGCTGAGTGGGTGACCCATCGCCGCCATATCCTGGGCGTAGAGCAGCGCGCCCTCGACGATGCCGAAGAGGCGGCGCCCACCGGTGACCTCCTTGGCGGTCGCCGTCCGGACCACCGCGTCGGTGGCGAACTCGACCTGGGTGCCGGTGCGCTTGCCGAGGTGCAGCTCCATCACCCCGGTGGGCGTCGTGAGCAGGGCCTCCAGCTCGTCGGTCGCGCGACCGTCCACCAGCACCGGTCGCCACCAACCGACCTCACGCCCGGCCGGGCGGACGGGCCTGCTCTGCTCGTCGAGGATCCAGGCGCGCGACTCGTAGTGCAGGAACGGTCGGCCGTCGTGGCTGATCCGGATCTCCTGCCCGTAGTCGAAGTCCTCGATGGTGGGGAAGCCACCCTTGCCTCGACCGCGCCACAGACCGATGTACGGCAGCAGGCCGTCCAGCGCCGGGTGCAGCTTCGGGCCGACCCGCAGGTCGTGACTCTCCTCGAACGGGTACTCCTCGACCGGCGGCGCGTTCAGCCACGGTGGCTGCAGCGGGTTCTCGTCGCTCACGAGACCACCTTCGTTCGCGACTGCGGGGCTCGCAGGCCCGGCTCACTCCTCGCGCTCACCGTGCCGCCTTCGTTCGCGACTGCGGGGCTCGCAGGCCCGGCTCACTCCTCGCGCTCACCAACGTCCCCTCGAAATGCGTACGGCCAGGTAGACCAGGCCGCCGGCGAGTCCGCCCAGGCCGGCGACCAGCAGGCTGACGAACCCGATCTCGGTAACCATCGTGGCCATCCTATGCTGGGCCTCATGGCCCGCTCACTCGTCGTCAAGGTCACCGCCGGGGCGGACGCCCCGGAGCGGTGCGCGCAGGCGTTCACCGTCGCCGCCACGGCGGTCGCGGCCGGCGTGGACGTCTCGCTCTGGCTGACCGGGGAGTCGACCTGGTTCGCGTTGCCCGGCCGCGCCCAGGAGTTCGAGCTACCGCACTCCGCGCCGCTGGCCGAGCTGCTGCACGTCATTCTGACCAGCGCTCGGGTCACCGCCTGCACCCAGTGCGCGGCCCGGCGGGACATCGGCCCGGACGACGTACTGCCCGGTGTGCGGATCGCGGGCGCCGCGGCCTTCGTCGAGGAGGCGTTGGCCGAGGGCGCACAGGCGCTGGTCTACTGACCCCCGCGACACCTCCGGGCGACGGCGAACGCGGAGTACGGATACCGACCCGACATCTCGGACGGCTGCCTACGATTCGGATGTGACCGAGGCGACGGAGAGGTTCTTCGAATCACTGCCGACGCGTGCCCCCGCCGTCCTGGGCGGCCTGGTCACCGGGACCCTCCAGGTCGATCTCGACACCGACCACCGGACCGAGCACTGGCTGGTCCGGATGCGGCCGGGGGCGGTGCAGGCCAGCCGCGAGCGGGGCCCGGCCGACGCCATCTGGTACAGCAGCTCGACCCTGTTCGACAGGCTGATCAGCGGAGAAGCTCAGGCGCTCGCGGCGACGCTGCGCAACGAGAGCACCTTCAGCGGTGACGTGGCGCTCTTCCTGGCCTTCCGCCGATTCTTCCCGAGCCCGCCCGGCACCCGCGACCCCCGCGAGGTGGCCCGGGAGGCAGTCGGGCGGCCGACGTGAAGGACCTCGTCAGCATCCTGGACGGCAACACCTTCCTGGTCAGTGACCGTCGCGGAGACATCGAGCCATCCTTCGCCTTCCCGACCGGCCTGTTCTCCTTCGACACGCGTTTTCTGTCCAGTTGGGTGCTCACCCTCAACGGCGAGCGCCTGCACGCCCTCTCCGTCGACGACAGCGAGTCGTACCGGACGACGTTCTTCCTCGCCCCCGGAGAACCCACCCACTACCTGGACGCCAAGGTGTCGGTGATCCGCAGCCGAGCGATCGGGGGCAGCTTCGACGAGGAGCTGACCGTGCTCAACCACGCCGGCGAGGAGGTCGACTTCACCGTACGGCTCGAGATGGGCAGCGACTTCGCCGACCTGTTCGAGATCAAGCACGCCCGGGAGAAGGTGGGCCGGACGACAGTCACGGTGACCGACGACGAGCTGCGGTTGACGTACCGGCGGGAGGCGTTCCACCGGGAGACGCTGGTCCGCTCCACGGTGCCGGCGCAGGTCGACACCGCGGGGATGACCTTCCGGGTCCGGATCGGCAGCAACAGCGAATGGACCACCCGGCTGCACATCTCCACAGTCGTCTACGGCGCGCGGGGCGAGGACATCCGGGCCACCCTGCCGTACGCGGGCAGCCGTGGCGCGGACGCCATCCGCGCCGAACAGCAGCAGCTTGTCAACCGGGCGCCGAAGCTCGGCTGTGACTGCGAGCCGCTGGCCGGGGCGTACCGGCGAAGCCTCAGCGACCTGGCCGCGCTCCGCTACGAGTCGATCACCCTGGGCGTACGGCTGATCGCCGCCGGGCTGCCGTGGTTCATGACCCTGTTCGGTCGGGACAGCATCATCACCTCGTTGCAGGTGCTGCCGTTCCTGCCGGAAATGATCCCGCCGACGCTCCTCATGCTGGCCGGTCTCCAGGGGCACCGGGTGGACGACTTCCGGGACGAGGAACCCGGCAAGATCCTGCACGAGCTGCGGTACGGCGAGACCGCAGGCTTCGAGGAGCAGCCGCACTCGCCGTACTACGGAGCGGCCGACTCGACGCCGCTGTTCGTCATCCTGATCGACGAGTACGAGCGGTGGACCGGCGACACCGCGCTGGTCAAGCGGCTGGAGCCGCACGTCCGAGCGGCGCTGGAGTGGATCGACACGTACGGCGACCTGCTCGGCACCGGCTACCTCTGGTATCGGACGCGCAACCCGGAGACCGGGTTGCAGAACCAGTGCTGGAAGGACTCCTGGGATTCCATTTCGTACGCCGACGGCCGGATGCCGGGCTTCCCCCGGGCCACCTGCGAGTTGCAGGGCTACGCGTACGACGCGAAGGTCCGGGCCGCCCGGCTGGCCCGGAAGGTCTGGAACGACCCGGCGTACGCCGACCGGTTGGAGCGGGAGGCGGCGGCGCTCAAGCAGCGGTTCAACCACGACTTCTGGATCGCCGACCGGGAGTACTACGCGCTCGCCCTGGACGCCGACGGTCGACAGGTGGACGCGCTGACGTCGAACATCGGGCACCTGCTGTGGAGCGGGATCGTGGACGAGTCCCGGGCCGGCGCGGTGGTCGAACACCTGCTCGGGCCACGACTCTTCTCCGGCTGGGGGGTGCGGACCCTCGCCGAGGGCGAGGGTCGGTACAACCCGATCGGCTACCACGTGGGCACCGTCTGGCCGTTCGACAACTCGATCATCGCCTGGGGCCTGGGCCGGTACGGCTACCGGGACGAGGCCGGGCGGATCTGCGACGCGATGCTCGCGGCGTCCCGCTACTTCGGCGGGCGGCTACCGGAGGCGTTCGCCGGCTACGCCCGCAGCCGCACCGGCTACCCGGTGGAGTATCCGACCGCGTGCAGCCCGCAGGCCTGGTCGAGCGGCACTCCGCTGCTGTTGTTGCGGGTGATGCTCGGGTTGGAGCCGCAGGGCGAGCACCTGATCATCGATCCGGCCGTGCCACCGGGCATGGGGCGGGTGGAGCTGCTGGACATTCCCGGTCGGTGGGGCCACGTGGACGCGTTGGGTCGCAGCCGCGGTCCGCAGGATCAGGAGGCGGACGGCTGACCCCGACGCGACGGTCGGCTCAACCGGGGCAGCCGACGGTGGCGGCCACCCGTGCGGAGTCCGGGCCGATTTCGGCAAGCACTGTGACGTCGCCCGCGCGGTACGCGTACACCGGGGGGTTGTCCAGCAGTGGGGCGCCGCCGGCCAGCGGGGCGAGCGCGTCGGTCGCGGCCGGGCCGGACCCGGGGGCGGACCGTGCGGTACGCGCCAGGGCGCCGTCCGGACACGGCGCGGTGACCAGCTCCGGCGCGGCGTCGGTCGGGCGGCCGAGCGCGGTGAGGGCAGCCGTCAGGGCGGCGGCCTCCGGGCCGGCGCCGGTGGCCGGCTTCCGGTCGTAGCCGGCGCCCAGCGGACGGCAGCCGGTGTCGACTGTCAACCGGAGCCGACCGTCCCCGGTCGGTCGCCCCTCGACGGCGACGAAGTCCCCGGCGTCGGCGCGCAGTTCCGGGCCGTCCAGGCCGGGGCCGACCCCGGCCCGCCAGGTCGCCGGCAGTCGATCGGCGATGCCTCTCAGCACGGCGCGCTCGGTGCCTGCGGGCGCGAGCACGCCCACCTCGCGGCGCAGGGCCGCGCCGTCGGCGAACGGCGTGACGCGACAGCCGGCGTCGACCCGCACCGGGCCCAGCTCCAGCAGCCCGGCCGCGCCGGCGGCCCGGGCCAGCTCACCGACCGCACGGTCGACCACCGGGGCGGCCTCGTCGAGGGAGCGCTGCTCGCGCACGGTCGGCGGGTCGTCGCGGACCGACATCCAGGTGAGCCCGGCCAGCAGTACGGCCCACAGCGTGGTCGCGACCAGCAACCAGCGCCGTCCACGCCGGGCAGGCGCCGGCGCGGCGGGATCGTTCGACGTGGCCCGACCCGTCTGGACAGCACCGCTCACCCGGCCATGGTGTCACGGGCGGTCCGCCGCACCGGAGGCAGCGGTCGGCAGCCGAGGTGCTGGGGATCAGGCCGGCCGGGGCGGCGGATCGAGCCGGTAGCCGACGCCGCGCACGGTGTGCACCCGCGGCCCTCCCGGCAGGCCGCGCAGCTTGCGCCGGAGCCGCTTGATCGCGGAGTGCAGGATCGCCGTGTCGCCGAGGTACGCGCCGGTCCAGACGGCGGCGAAGAGCTGCTCGTAGCTCCACACCACAAGCGGCGGACCGACGAGCCGGGCGAGCAGCTCCCGTTCGGTACGGGTGAGCGGGAGTGGATCGCCGCGCCAGGTGACCACGTGCCCGGCCCGGTCGACGACCAGCGCGCCCCAGCTGACGCGCCCCTGCGGCGGCGGGGTGGTCGGCCTGTCGGCCGGCGTCGAGCCTCCCGACGGCGGGAAGAGCATCGCCCGCAGTTGGGTGAGGTCGGCGCAGGTCACGACCGGTCCGATCCCGTCGAGCTGTCGCAGTACCCGCTCGCGCACCGAAACGTCCGCGCTCACGCAGACGACGATCGGGAACTCCTGCGCACCACCCGCGATCACCACCCGATGATAGTGACGTATGCCGATGTATCTCGTGGTCCCGTCCATCGTCGGAATGACGCCACGTCACCGACCAGGCACTGATCGGCGTTATTCACTGAGCACCGTTCGAGCACGCCAGAGCAGGACTGTCAGCGGGCGTGGGGCTCCACCCCACCCCAACCGCCCGCTGCGCGGCCGTCCCGGCGGTGCGCGCCCGTCCCGAACCCATCGGGACCCAATGTGGGGAGGAACAGTGCTCCGACCAGCAAACCTGAGGTCCGCTCTCTGGCGGACGGCCGTCGCGTGCGGCGCCGCCCTGCTGACACTCACCGCCCAGCCCGCGGTCGCCGCCCGCCCCGCGCCCGCGCCGGCCCGCGTGGATCAGCGACTGCTGCGCCAGCTCGGCACGACGAGCAGCGCGAGTTTCCTGGTCTACCTGCGGAACACCGCACCGGTGGCGCGGACCGCGAAGCTGCCCGACCCGGACGACCGGGCCCGCGAGGTGCACCGGCTGCTCACGACGACCGCCACGCGCACCCAGAAGGGCCTGCGCTCGCTGCTCGCGACCCGCAGGGCCCCGCACACCGCCTACTGGATCGCCAACGCCGTGCGCGTGACAGGCAACCGCGCGCTGCTCGACGAGATCGCCAAGCGGCCCGAGGTGGCCCGGATCGAGCCCACCCGCAGCTACCGCCTGGTGCGCCCGACGCCGGCCACCGGCAGCCGCGTCGACGCCACCGGCGCCGAGTGGGGCCTCACCAACATCAACGCGCCGCAGGTGTGGAACGAGCTCGGCGACCACGGCGAGGGCGTGGTGGTCGCCACCATCGACAGCGGCGTCCAGTACGACCATCCGGCGCTGGTCGGGGCGTACCGGGGCAACCTCGGCGGCGGCGCGTTCGACCACAACCACAACTGGTACGACCCGGCCGGCGTGTGCCCGAGCGCCGCGCCCTGCGACAACTCTGCCCACGGCACACACACCATGGGCACGATGGTCGGCGACGACCGCGCCGGCAACCAGATCGGCGTCGCCCCCGGCGCGAAGTGGATCGCCGCGAAGGGCTGCGAGACCGACTCGTGCTCCGACGCCTCGCTGCTCGCGGCCGGTCAGTGGGTGCTGGCCCCGACCGACCTGAACGGGCAGAACCCGCGAACCGACCTGCGCCCCGACGTCGTCAACAACTCCTGGGGCGGCGCCGGCGGCGACCCGTGGTTCCAGCAGACCATCGCGGCCTGGCGGGCGGCCGGCATCTTCGGGGTCTTCTCGGCGGGCAACGACGGCCCCGACTGCGGCAGCGCCGCCTCGCCCGGCGACAACGCCAACGCGTACGCGGTCGGCTCGTACGACGTGCACGACGCGATCTCCGACTTCTCCGGCCGGGGCGACGCCACCGACGCGCGGTCGTACAAGCCGAACATCGCCGCTCCGGGCAGCAACGTGCGCTCCAGCGTCCCCGGCAACTCCTACGCCGCCTTCGACGGCACCTCGATGGCCGCGCCACACGTCTCCGGCACGGTCGCGCTGATCTGGTCGGGGGCACCCGGCCTCAAGGGCGACGTCACGGCCACCGAGGAACTGCTGGACCGGACCGCCCGCGATGTCGACGCCACCGCCTGCGGAGGCACCACAGCCGACAACAACGTCTTCGGCGAGGGTCGGCTGGACGCGTACGCGGCGGTGCGGGCCGCACCGCGCGGCGCACTCGGGCGCATCATCGGCACGGTCACCGCCACCGGGAACGGCGACCCGATCGCCGGCGCGACAGTCGGCGACGGCACCCGCAGCGTCACCACAGGCGCCGACGGCCGGTACGCGCTCACCCTGCCGGCCGGCGAGGCCACTGTCACCGTCGGCGCCTACGGATACGCCGGGCAGACGGCCACCGTCACCGTCACCGAGGACGGCACAACCACCGAGGACTTCGCAATGGCGGCGAACCCGACGGTCAGCGTGCGCGGCCGGGTCACCGACGGCTCGGGCCACGGCTGGCCGCTGTACGCCCGGATCGAGGTCACCGGGCGACCCGGTGGACCGGTGTTCACCGACCCGGCCACCGGGCGATACTCGTTCACCGTGCCGGGCCACACCACGTACCGGCTGACCGTCACCGCCCGCTACCCCGGCTACCGCACGGTCACCCGGGACGTGGCCACCGGCGCCGGGCCGGCGACTGCCGACGTCGCCGTACCCGTCGAGGCCGTCTGCACGGCTGCCGGCTACACGGGCAGCTTCGGCACGCCGGTGCTGGACGAGAGCTTCGACGGCGGCACCGCGCCGGACGGCTGGTCGGTACGCGACCGCACCGGCGACGGTGGCTGGGCCTTCACCGACCCCGGTGAGCGGGGCAACCTCACCGGAGGCAGCGGCGCCTTCGCCATCGCCGACAGCGACCGCCTCGGCTCGGACAGAACCCAGGACACCGACCTGGTGACCCCGACCGTCGACCTGCGCGACACACCGGCGCCGCTGCTGCGTTTCCGCAGCGACTGGCGGGCGGTCGGCGTGACCGACGCCGCCGACGTGGACGTCTCCACCGACGGCGGCGCCACCTGGGCCACGGTCTGGCACCAGACCAGCAGTCGGCGTGGACCGCTGCTCGAGGAGGTGCCCCTGGACCCGGCGGCCGGGGCCTCCGCCGTGCGGGTCCGCTTCCGCTTCCACGGCACCTTCGCCTGGTGGTGGCAGGTGGACGACGTGCAGGTGGTCAACCGCGACTGCGTGCCGGCCGCCGGTGGCCTGCTGCTGGGCGTGACCACCGACCGCAACACCGGCAACCCCCTCAACGGGGTCGCGGTGGTCAGCGCCGACCGACAGGCGGACCGTGGCAGGTCGGCGTCGACACCTGACGACCCGACCCTGCCGGACGGCTTCTACTGGCTCTTCTCCGGGCTGACCGGGGCCCACCCGTTCGCCGTCGGCCGTACCCCGTACCAGGCGAGCACGAAGACGGCGACGGTGGTTGGCGACGGCGCCCGACGGCTGGACGTCGCCCTGGCCGCCGGTCGACTCACCGTCACCCCGTCGAGCGTCCAGTCGTACCAGCCGTACGCCAGCAGCCGGACCACGAAGGTGACGGTCCGCAACACCGGCACCGCGCCGGCCGCCGTCAACCTGGTGGAGCGCGGAGGCCGGTTCGAAAGGCTGTCCAGGGCCGGTGCGCCGCTGCGGGAGCAGAAGGTGAAGGGGATCAGCAAGACCCGCGCGGGCACCGCGTACGGCGGCGCGGGGACCACTGCCGCGCCCCGGGCGCAGGACGCCTGGACCGGGATCGCCGACCTGCCGGCGGCTGTCTACGACAACGCGGCGGCCACCCTAGACGGCAAGGTCTACTCCGTCGGCGGTGGCGGCGGCAGCGGCCAGGAGGGCAAGGCCTGGCGCTACGACCCCGACACGGACACCTGGACCGCGCTGCCCGACCTGCCGACCGCCCGGGCCAAGCCGGTCGCGGCGGCCGTCGGCGGCAAGCTGTACGTCCTCGGCGGCTGGGGCGTCGACGACGAGACGGTCGCCTCGGTGGACGTGTTCGACCCGGCCACCGGAGGTTGGAGCACGGTGGCCGGGGCGACCAACCCGTTCCCGGCGGCGGCGGCCGGCGGCGCGGTGAACGGTGGAAAGGTCTACCTGGTCGGAGGCTGCCTGGACGACGACTGCACCGACTCGGACCGGCTCGTCGTCTTCGACCCGGCGACCGGCGCGTTCCACACCGGCGCGACCTACCCGCATCCGGTCTCCTGGCTCTCCTGCGGCGGGATCGGCAGCGCGCTCTACTGTGCCGGCGGCACCGGCGGCGCCGAGTACACCGACGCCTACCGCTACGACCCGGCGGCGGACACGTGGCGCCCGCTGCCGAACCTGCCGGTGGACCTCTGGGGTTCCCAGTACACGGCGGCCGGTGACCTCCTGGTCCTGGCCGGAGGGGTCACGGCGGCGTCGACCACCGTCACCAACCGGACCATCGCGTACGACCCGGTGGCCGGGAGCTGGAGGGACCTGCCCAACGTCCAGTTCGGCAGGTACCGAGGCGCCGCCGCCTGCGGCGCGTACAAGATCGGTGGATCGCCGTCGTCCTTCGTGGGCTCTGCCGAGAGTGAGCGACTGAGCGGCCTGGAACTGTGCGGCGGGGAGGCGGACCTGCCGTGGCTCACCACCACGCCCGGCACCTTCACCCTGGCCCCGGGCGCGTCCCGGACGGTGACGGTCAAGCTGACCGCCACGGTGACGGCCGGCGTGGCCCAGCCGGGCACCTACTCCGGGGAGGTGGCCGTCGCCTCCGACACGCCGTACCCGGTGGCGGCGGTGCCGGTACGGATGAACGTGTCACCGCCGGCCAGTTGGGGCAGGATCCAGGGCACCGTCACCGGTGTCACCTGCGCAGGGGTCGCCGTCGGGGTCGCGGCGACGGTCCGGGTGAACCTGCTGGGCACGACGACCGGCTACACCCTGACCGCGGACGCGCAGGGCCGGTACGTCTGGTGGCTGCCGAAGGGCCGCTACGAGGTGATCGTCGCCAAGGACGGCTGGGTGCCGCAGACGCAGCGCACGCGGATCGAGGCGGGCATCGTCGACACGCGCGACTTCACACTCGATACGGCCTCGTCCTGCACGAGAGCCACGGGCATCTGACCGCTGGTGGCCGGCGACGTGTTGGTCGCCGGCCACCCGTGACGTCGGCTCCGCGCACTGTCGCTTACCCGGCACCGGCACACCCGGAAAGCCAGTGCCATCGATGAACGGTGGGTAGTGGACTAGTGACGCGAGGATCCACGAAGTGATTCGCGTCGTCGGAGGGAGGCAGTAGGGTGACGCCAACAGCGACGTCGTCGACGGCGAGAGGACCAGCAATGGGCACCGCCATCGTCAAGACCCCGCAAGAGCTCCGCGAATGGCGAGCGCGTCTCCTGGAGCGCGTCCACATGAACAAGGAGACGCTGTACGACCTGGGGCGTAACTTCGAGCTTCGCGCCGACGAACGCAGCGTCTACGAGATGGTCCGCTCCATCGACTACCTGCTCGGCGATGACGACTGACGGTCCCGCCGTCTCTCCCGATCTCGTTGCCAGAGCCAGCGCCTTCGCCGACGACATCACTGCCCGACTACATCGGGTGGTCAAGACGGAGAAGAGCCTGTCGGCGCTGCTGATGCCCGGCAAGAACGGCGGCCGGGTCATGGTGGGCGTCGTCGAGGGAGACGATTTCGGCACCTTTCCCTTGTACATCGACAATAGACACCGCCCCCTGCGCTCATTTGCACGTCCACGGCCACCGCGACGAGTTCGCCTTCGTCATGCAGGACGGGGCACGGGGGCGTCCCAAGGCCCGCAAGCGCCGACACGAAGTGCCAAGGTTGGCCAAGTTTCACTTTCCGCTCGGCGGGCACCGCTTCCGGCCCTGCGTCGAGGACGTCCTCCAGGCCGTCGTGGAGGAGATCTGCGTCGACACCGTCGACGGATGGCGGAACGCGGTGGACGAAGGCCGCGAGAAGTGGCGGCAGCTCCAACTACTCGCGGCGGTGCGCGACGCGCCAAGCCTCGCGGCGCGAGCACTGAATGAGCTGGACTACAAGGTCGTGCCGCCCGACTCCGTACCGGCCGACAACCAGGGCAGGATGCGCGCCTATTGATCGCCTCGCGACGATCGGGGCCGGCCACCCGGGAGGGTGACCGGCCCCGATCGATCAGAGCGGTGGGTCAGGCGACGGTGACGGAGACCTCGTTGATGCCCCGGCCGGCGGTGACGGCCGCGTCGCCGTTGCCGTGCCGGGACAGCGCCCGCAGCGTCCAGGAACCCGGCGCGGCGAAGAACCGGAACTGACCGGCCGCCGAGGTGACCACCTCGGCCGTGAACTCACCTGTCGAGTCGAGCAGCCGGACGTACGCGCCGGGCACGGCCTCTTCCGCCTCCGAGCGGACGATGCCGGTGATGACGGTTTCCTTCTCCAGGTCCAGGCTGGCCGGCAGCGGCGCGGCCTGGTCGGGTGCGGCGCAACCCGCAGCGGTGGGAGCAGTCATGGCGGATCAGGCCTCCCCGGGCTCGTCGCCGAGCGCGACCGGCACGCCGACGAGCGAGCCGTACTCGGTCCAGGAACCGTCGTAGTTCTTCACGTTGCGGTGGCCGAGCAGCTCCTGCAGCACGAACCAGGTGTGCGAGGAACGCTCGCCGATCCGGCAGTACGCGATGGTCTCCTTGCCGTCGTCCAGCCCGGCGTCGCCGTAGATCTTGCGCAGCTCGTCGTCGGACCGGAAGGTGCCGTCCTCGTTGGCCGCCTTGGACCACGGGACGCTGATCGCGGTCGGGATGTGACCGGCCCGCTGCGCCTGCTCCTGCGGCAGGTGCGCCGGGGCGAGCAGCCGACCGGCGAACTCGTCGGGGCTACGCACGTCGACCAGGTTCTTGGTGCCGATCGCGGCGACGACCTCGTCGCGGAAGGCCCGGATGGAGGTGTCCGGCTCCTGCGCGACGTACTGGGTCGCCGGGCGGGTCGCCGTCTCGGTGACCAGCGGACGGGCGTCCAGCTCCCACTTCTTGCGACCGCCGTCGAGCAGCTTGACGTCGCGGTGGCCGTAGAGCTTGAAGTACCAGTAGGCGTACGCCGCGAACCAGTTGTTGTTGCCGCCGTACAGGATGACGGTGTCGTCGTTGCTGATGCCCCGCTCGGAGAGCAGCGCCTCGAACTGGGTCTTGTTGACGAAGTCCCGGCGGACCTGGTCCTGGAGGTCGGTCTTCCAGTCGATCTTGATGGCGCCGGCGATGTGGCCGGTCTCGTAGGCCGAGGTGTCCTCGTCGACCTCGACGAAGACGACGCCCGGGGCGTCGAGGTTCTTCTCGGCCCACTCGACCGAGACGAGTGCGGTGTCGCGACTCATCGAATCACTCCCTGGTGAGGATGGATGGTGAGCCAACGCGCGAGTATCGATGGGTTGAACTGTCGCACCGCGCGCGGGACCCAGCGGAAGGACGGGATCACGGGTTCGTGCGACGGCGCCGCTGCCGGGCGTTCGGTGGGATCACCGGAAAGGGTCGAGGACCCTGCGTGCCGGTGGCCGCCGTCAGGCGGCCGAAAACAGCCCCGCCGTCAGATGACAGGGCGACACAGGCAGGTGGCCACGCGGCACAGGTCGACCGCGCGCCGTTTGGTGAGGTGGGTCCCCATGAGCACGGAGCCTACCAGCCAGTGACCGGGCTGCCACTGGACCGACCACCATCCGGGATCGCCCGGGCTGCGGGACCGTTGCGGTGTCCCGGCAGCCCGGACGATTGACGCGTGGCTCAGCCGGCGGAGTTGATCGGTACGTTCTTCGCGTCGGCGGTGACCGCCAACCCCTCGGGCAACGGGCGGACTTCCCGGACCGCGAGCTGGAACGGCAGGTCGGGCAGCGGCACGTCGATGGAGATGCTCTTGGCGTAGTTGCTCAAGAGGGTGCGGGCCAACGGCAGGTTCGGCAGGCCCGCAGCGTCCAGGTCGTTGAAGCGCAGGGCGACTTTGCCGTTCTTGGCGACTGTGACGTCGGCGGTGCCGGCCACCGTGAACTTCGTGCCGAGGATGTCGACCGGGGCGGTGACGGCGAGCTTGCCGCCCTGCTCGCCGAGGGTGAGCCCGGGTCGTTTCAGCAGCGCGGCGAGGCTCTCGTAGCTGATCGTGCCGGTGCCGTTCACCGTGTCGGCGACGACGTCGCCCTGCCCGGACCGCAGCGTGTCCAGCGAGGCACGCACGTTGCGGGCGTCCACATCGAGCACCGGCAGCCGTACGGCGTCACCCTCGACCGACGCCTGCACGTCGCGCAGCGTGATGGAGATCCGCTCGTACCGCCCGTCCAGCACCTGGGTGAGGAACGGCATCCCACCGACCTCCACCTCGGGCTTGGAGGACTGCGCACCCTGCTTGCTGATCTCCTGGCTGACCCGTTCGGCGATGAGCCGCTCGGCCACGCCGACCGCCACCCGGTCGGCGACCACCAGCAGACCCGCCACCACGAGGAGCAGGACGACCAGGCCGATCAGCAGCTTGCGGCCGCGCCGTCGGGGCCGGGTCTCGCCAGCCGGATACTCCTGGGCCACGCTGCCTCCTGTCTTCGCCCGCCGCGATGCGGCGGGACGTCCGAACCGGTGCCGCAGCGCGGCGCACCCGTAGGTACCCGACCGACACCGGCCTCAACCGTGGGCTCAGAGCAAGAGCATGCACATGGCGTACGCGGCCGGCGCGGCCAGGGCGAAGCCGCCGAGCGGACCCTGCATGTGCCGGGCGACCCACATGGTGGGCGGTTCGCCGGCCATCAGACGACCCGCCTCCGCGTACCCCACGGCGAGATCGGAGAGGACGGCGGTGACGGCGGCGACCAGGCCGAGCACCGCGGCCCGGGTCGGCGTGAAGGGGGCCACCAGGTAGCTGCCGAGGATCGCGCTACCCAGCGTGCCCACCATCGCGCCGGCGACGACGCCGGCGGCGCCCCGGGGCACCTGCGGGGCCAGCCGGGGCCACGGCAGCACCGAGTCGGTGAGCCGGGCGACGGTAAGCGCGACCCCACTCGCGGTCAGGCAGACGGTGATCGCCTGGGTGCCGGCCGGAATGCGGCTGAGCACGATCAGGGTGCCGAAGGCCACGACCCCGACCACGATGAGCAGTGTGGCGCCGAGTGAGTCGGTCACCCGGACCCGGTCGACCCGGCGGACCAACTGGCCGAGTACGGCGGCGAGGAGGCCGCCGACGGCCAGGTAGCCCAGCGGCGCCAGACCGGCGACGTCGCTCTGGACGGCGGCGATGTCGGCGGCGGCGGCGACCGCGGCGCTGATCCCGCCGACCAGCAGCAGCGCGGGCGGGCGCATGGCCATCGTCCAGGCGAGCACGAACAGCAGTTGGACGCCGAAGACGATGAAGGCGAACGGCAGGCGGTGGCCCGGCCCGGACGTCTGCGCGCCGAGCACCAGGCCCACACCGAGCAGCGCGGCGAAGCCGGCGATCGTCAACGCCAGCGGACGCTGCACCTCCACCGGGACGACTGCCTCTTCCTCCGGCTCGTCGACCTCGTCCTCGGCACGCCGGGCCGGTTCCCCGGCACGGCGGGCCCGGCGCGGCTTACCCCGTTCACGGCGTTCGCCGTCGGCGACGGCCGGCCCGGTGCGCGGCGCGGGGGGATGGCCACGGGTCGGAGCGGCCGGACCCGGGCGGGGACCGTCGGACCACGATTCGCGGCCGGCGTCGGGCGAGGTGGAGGGAAACACGCCCCGATCGTGCCAGATCGGCTGCCCGACGCGGCGGTCACGGGTTTCCGCAACGTTAAAACCTGCGCCACGATCAGGGGCAAGCTAGACAAACGGGAAATGGCCTGACGGCGCAGCCGAGGCGATCGGTTACGCTCAACGCGTTACCCGCCCGTCAGCGACGCCGGGACCACGCAATTTCTCAGCGCACTCTGCCACGAGTGTGTCTGGTCGCGTGCGGCCTCGCGCCGCCGGGACGGAGGTGATCGTGGAGATCCTGCTGCTGGTGACCGCACGCGCAGGGGAACCGTCGGCTGTGCTGCCGGCGCTCGACCTGTTGCCACACTCGGTTCGCACCGCGCCGCGCGACGTCCGCACCCTGGTTGCGGGGCCCAGTCCCGACGCGGTGCTCGTCGACGCCCGCTCGGAGCTGAGTGAGGCCCGAGCGACCTGCCGGATGCTGCACGCCACCGGGCTCGGGGTGCCGTTGGTCGCGGTGGTGACCGAGGCCGGCCTGATCGCGCTCAACGCGGACTGGGGCGTCGACGACGTCATCCTCGCGTCGGCCGGCCCCGCCGAGGTCGAGGCCCGACTGCGGCTCGCGGTCGGCCGCCTGAGCAACGCGACCGCCGGCGCCGGCGGCTCGATCCGGGCCGGCGAGCTGAACATCGACCCCGACACGTACGCCGCCAAGCTGAAGGGTCGCCCGCTCGACCTCACCTACAAGGAGTTCGAGCTGCTGAAGTTCCTGGCCCAGCACCCGGGCCGGGTGTTCACCCGCGATCAGCTGCTGCGCGAGGTCTGGGGCTACGACTACTTCGGCGGCACTCGGACGGTGGACGTGCACGTCCGCCGGCTGCGCGCCAAGCTCGGCTCGGAGTACGAGTCGATGATCGGCACGGTCCGCCAGGTGGGTTACAAGTTCGTCGTGCCGCCGTCGCGGTCCCTGCCCGAGGCGGAGCACGCGCCGCTGCCCGTCTAGCTTCAGCCGGGCGATTTCCCATATGCCCCTTTTGCGCAGCTCGTCAGTTCTATTCTGACTGCCGGGTTTGTTGTAAAAGGGGGCGGCGGTGCGCGCAGGTAGCACGGGGGCGAGGGGCCGGCACGACCGGCCAGCCGGGCGGAAGCCGTGACGCGGGTCAGCTCGACCGCGCGGGCGGCGGGGATCGTGACGGTGGTGGTGGCCGCGCTGCTCGGCTCGGCGTACGTGCTGGGCCGCAGCCTCGTCCCCGACCAGACCCGGCAGCACGCCACGGGTGTCACCACCGAGGGCGACGGGCCGCACTACGCCGATCAGCCTGCCGAAAAGCCCTCGACCGGCTCCTCGACCGGCACCGCGACCGGCATTCCGACCACGAGCCAGAGCGCCGGTCCCAGCGAGGCCGGCCAGGACGGCTCGGGGCAGGACACCAATGAGGGCGGGCTGTTCGGCGCCCACACCAGCACCGGCAGCGGCCGGGTCGCGCTGACCTTCGACGACGGGCCGGACCCGCGCTACACCCCGCAGGTCCTCGCGGCGCTGCGCGAGTACGACGTCAAGGCCACGTTCTGTGTGGTGGGCGAGAACGCCCAGGACCATCCCGACCTGATCCAGGCGATCGTGGCCGACGGCCACACCCTCTGCAACCACTCCTGGCACCACGACGTCTCTCTCGGCAACCGGTCCACCGATCAGATCCGCGCCGACCTGGTACGCACCAACGAGGCGATCCGGGCGGCAGTGCCGGACGCGCCGATCGTCTGGTACCGCCAACCCGGTGGGGCCTGGACCGCTCCGGTGGTGTCGGTGTGCACGGGGCTCGGCATGACGCCGCTGCACTGGTCGGTGGACCCGTCGGACTGGCAGGCGCCCGGCGCCAGCAAGATCGCCACGACGGTCCTCACGCAGGCGCGACCCGGTGGGGTGGTCCTCATGCACGACGCCGGCGGGAACCGGCAGGGCACTGTCGACGCGCTGAGCCGGATCCTGCCCGAGCTCAGCGCGCGGTTCGAGCTGGAGGCCCTGCCGACCAACCCGACGTGACCCACGGCCCGTTACTCGGCGACCCTCCGGGGCGTACGAGGCGCAGCCGCTACGGTGACGGAATGAGCAGCGCGGAGCCGACCAGCGACCAGGTGACCCGGACCGACCGACTGGCCCCGGCGGAGATCGCCGGTGTGCTGGCCCTGGCCCGCACGGCGGGCGACACCGACGGCGCGGACCCGCTCGACGAGCACGTCCTGCTGCGCATGCGCGATCCGGAGGCGCCCGCCGTGCACCTGCTGGCCCGCGCCGACGACGACACCCTCACCGGGTACGCCCACCTGGACACCAGCGACCCGGTGGACGGCATCGGGGTGGAGTTGGTGGTGCACCCCGCGTACCGGCGGAGGGGCACCGGTCGGGCGCTGGCCCGGGGCGTGCTCGCCTCGGCCACCGGGCCGCTGCGGGCGTGGGCGCACGGCGACCACCCGTCGGCGGCAGCGCTCGCCGTGGATCTCGGGTTCACCCGGGCACGCGTGCTCTGGCAGCTCCGCCGGCCGTTGGCCGCCCCGCTGGGCGAGCCACGCCTGCCCGACGGTGTGGCGCTGCGCGCGTTCCGGCCCGGTGCCGACGACGCGGCCTGGCTGACCCTTAACGCGCGGGCCTTCGCCGAGCATCCCGAGCAGGGGCGGTGGACGTCGGACGACCTGCGGGTCCGCCTCGCCGAGCCGTGGTTCGACCCGGCCGGTTTCCTGCTCGCCGAGGAGACCTCGACCGGCCGGCTGCTCGGCTTCCACTGGACGAAGGTGCACGAGCAGCCCGGGTCGGCCCGCATCGGCGAGGTGTACGTGCTCGGCGTGGAGCCGACCGCGCACGGTGGTGGGCTCGGTCGGGCGCTTACCACCGCGGGGCTCGCGTACCTGCGGGACAAGCGCGGTCTCGACCGGGTGATGCTCTACGTGGACGACTCGAACAGCGGGGCGGTCGCGCTCTACGAGCGGTTGGGCTTCGCCCGCTGGTCCGCGCACATCAACTACCACCTGGGCTGACGCGCGGGCACCGCGACGGCCGGGTCACCGGCGGGTAACGGCCGAGCCACGGCGGCATAACGGCGAACCGGAAATATACCCATACTTCCGACAGGTGTACCCCGGTTCACTTAACGGACAACTCACCCTCAGCAAGCGGTCACCCAGGGGGCCGTACGTGTTCACCTTGCGTTCACTTGCGACCGGCGAACCGGCTACCTGGCCCTCCTAACTTTCGTGTCAGCCGGTCAGTGCCGGTCCTCGGGCCCCGGTATCGGGGCACCAAGTCAGACGCGAAGGGAAACCCCTCAGGTGAAGCTCCAGCGGTACGGCACTATTGCCTGCCTCGCTCTTGCCGCGACGCTCGGCCTCAGTGCATGCGGCTCGGACAACAACGAGCCCACTTCCGGCGCCAGCGCCTCGGGCTCCGCCGCCGCGGTCGACTGCGGTACCGGCACGGTCAACGCCCAGGGCTCCTCGGCCCAGAAGAACGCCATGGCCGAATGGATCAAGGCGTACCAGCAGAAGTGCGCTGGCACCACGATCAACTACGAGGGCACCGGTTCGGGCGCCGGCATCCAGGCGTTCATCGCCGGCACCGCCGACTTCGCCGGTTCCGACTCCGCGCTCAAGCCGGAGGAGCAGCCGCAGGCCGACGCCAAGTGCGCCGGTGGCAAGGCCCTCAACCTCCCGATGGTGATCGGCCCCGTCGCGGTCGTCTACAACGCCGGCAGCGGCGTGGACAACCTCCAGTTCAAGCCGGCCACCCTGGCGAAGATCTTCGCCGGCAAGGTCACCAAGTGGGACGACGCGGCGATCAAGGCGGACAACCCGGACGCCAAGCTCCCGTCGGCCCCGATCCAGGCCGTGCACCGCTCGGACGAGTCGGGCACGACCGACAACTTCACCAAGTACCTGTCGAAGACCGCCGAGTCGGACTGGACCCTCGGCAACGCCAAGGCGTGGAAGGCCCCGGGTGGCGTCGGCGCCGCCAAGTCCGACGGCGTGGCCAGCAAGGTCAAGAGCACGGTCGGCACGATCAGCTACGTCGAGTGGTCGTACGCCGAGAACTCCGGCCTGAACATGGCCAAGGTGCAGAACGGTGCCGGCGAGTGGGCCGCGCTGACCGCCGAGTCGGCCGGCAAGACCATCGCCGGGGCGAAGATCGAGGGCCAGGGCGACGACCTCAAGCTGTCGATCGACTACAACACCACGCAGGCCGGGGCCTACCCGATCGTCCTGGCGACGTACGAGATCGTCTGCAGCAAGGGCCTCGCGGCCGACAAGCTCAAGCTGGTCAAGGGTCTGCTGGGCTACGCCGCCAGCGCCGAGGGCCAGAACTCGCTCACCGACCTCGGCTACGCCCCGCTGCCGGAGACGGTCCGCACCAAGGTCGAAGCCGCGGTCAAGAACCTCTCCTGATCCGACCCCACCACCTCAGCAACGGAATCGAGCGAGCAGATGGGTGAAACCCCTCACCGCTCGGCCGACGCCGGCACCGGCGGGACGCGCGTGACCCAGAGTCACGCGTGGCCCGCCGGTGCCTCGGCGCGTGTGGCCGAGGCACCAGTCAGCGCGCCTTCCCCCGACGGCAACGGGCTGGGAGGCGGCGGCGCGCTGCCGAGAAACCGGAAGTTCGGCGCCGAGCGGGCCTTCCACGGCCTCACCATGGCAGCCGGCACGATGGTGCTGGTCATCATCGTGGCCATCGCGGCCTTCCTTATCGCGAAGGCGATCCCGGCCCTACGCGCCAACACGGCGAACTTCTGGACCTTCGAGGGCTGGTTCCCGAACGACAACCCGCCCACGTTCGGCATCGGCGCGCTCGCCTTCGGCACCGTCCTCAGCGCCGCCCTGGCGCTGCTGATGGCCGTGCCGGTGGCCATGGGCATCGCGCTGTACCTGTCCCACTACGCGCCCCGGCGGCTCGGCAACGCGCTCGGCTTCCTGATCGACCTGCTGGCCGCCGTGCCCAGCGTGGTGTTCGGTCTGTGGGGTCGCGAGTACCTCATCGGCCCGGTCACCGACCTCTCGGGCTGGCTGAACAAGTACTTCAGCTGGATCCCGATCTTCGGCGGCGACGGCCCGTACGGCAATTCCATCCTGCTGGGATCGCTGGTCCTGGCGATCATGGTGCTGCCGATCGTCACCTCGCTCACCCGCGAGGTGTTCCTGCAGACGCCTACCGCCAACGAGGAGGCGGCCATCGCCCTGGGCGCCACCCGGTGGGAGATGCTGCGCACCGCGGTGCTGCCGTACGGCCGCCCCGGCATCATCGCCGCGGTGATGCTCGGCCTGGGCCGGGCGCTGGGTGAGACCATCGCGCTCGCGCTGACCCTCGGATCCACGTACGCCATCTCGTTCAACGTGCTGGAGAGCGGCGGCAACACCATCGCCGCCAACATCGCCAACCGCTTCGCCGAGGCGAACGACACCGGCCGGGGCGCACTGATCGCGTCCGGTCTGGTGCTCTTCGCGATCACCCTCGTCGTCAACATCATCGCGCGGGCGATCATCTACCGCCGCCGGGAGTTCACGGAGTCCGCCGCATGAGCGCCACGGTCACCTCACACCGCCCCCGGCCGCCGGCACAGCCGGAGACGCTGCGGGCTCGGCGGCTGCCCGCGTACGCCGCACCTGTCATCGCCGTGGCCGCGCTGGCGCTCGCCGCCGCGATCGTCTACGGCGCGAGCATCGGCGGGCCGGTCCTCGTGATCGTCCTCGGCGCGGTGCTCTACCTGGTCGGGCTCTTCGCGGCGTCCAACGCCGTCGAGGGGCGGCGCTCGGCCCGTAACCGCACCTGGAGTGCCCTGATCCACTCCGCGTTCGTGCTGGCCGTCGTGCCGCTCGCCTCGGTGGTCTGGACGCTTGTCAGCAAGGGCACCGAACGGCTCGACGCCAACTTCTTCAACACCTCGATGAACAACATCGGCGCCCGCGACCCCAACGGCGGCGCGTACCACGCGATCGTCGGCACGCTGGAGCAGGTAGGCATCGCCGCCCTGATCACCGTGCCGCTGGGCATCCTCTGCGCCATCTACATCGTCGAGTACGGCCGGGGCCGGTTCGCCTTCGCGATCCGGTTCTTCGTCGACGTGATGACAGGCATCCCGTCGATCGTCACCGGCCTGTTCGTGCTGGCGTTCTGGGTGCTGATCGTGTCGCCGTGGTTCAACGACGGCCGGCCGGGCTTCTCCGGCTTCGCCGCCGCGCTCGCGCTCAGTGTGCTCATGCTGCCGACAATCGTCCGGTCCACCGAGGAGATGCTCCGCCTCGTTCCGCCGCCGCTACGCGAGGGGGCGTACGCGCTCGGCGTGCCGAAGTGGAAGACCATCCTGCGGGTGGTGGTGCCGACGGCGCTGCCCGGCATCGTCACAGGCGTCATGCTCTCCGTCGCCCGCGCGGCCGGTGAGACGGCCCCGGTGCTCCTGGTCGCCGGGGGCGGCGCCGCGATCAACTTCAACCCGTTCGAGAACAACCAGTCGTCGTTGGCCCTCTACGTCTACCAGCAGGCCGGCGAGGCCTCGAAGTACTCGCCGGCACGGGCGTGGACCGCGGCACTCACCCTGGTCGCCCTCGTGCTCATCCTGACGATCGCGGCGAAGTTGCTGGCCCGTCGCAACAGGCTCAGCCGATGAACCCCGGAGGTACCACCATGGCCAAGCGCGTCTCCGCCTCGAACGTCACCGCCTACTACGGCGCTTTCAAGGCGATCGAGAACATCAACCTGACTGTCGAGCCGAAGACTGTCACCGCTCTCATCGGGCCGTCCGGCTGCGGCAAGTCCACCTTCCTGCGGTCGATCAACCGGATGCACGAGGTGCTGCCGGGTGCCCGGGTCGAGGGCAGCCTGACCATCGACGACCAGGACATCTACCACCGGGACGTGGACGTCACGGCGGTCCGGCGCACCATCGGCATGGTCTTCCAGCGGCCGAACCCGTTCCCCACCATGAGCATCTTCGAGAACGTGGTGGCCGGGCTGAAGCTCAACGGCGTCCGGAAGAAGTCGATCCTCGACGAGGCGGCCGAGAAGGCGCTGCGCTCGGCGAACCTGTGGGACGAGGTGAAGGACCGGCTGGGCAAGCCCGGCGCGGGCCTCTCCGGCGGTCAGCAGCAGCGGCTCTGCATCGCCCGGACCATCGCGGTCGAGCCGCAGGTAGTCCTGATGGACGAGCCGTGCTCGGCGCTGGACCCGATCTCCACGCTGGCGATCGAGGATCTGATGTTCCAGCTCAAGGACAAGTTCACGATCATCATCGTGACGCACAACATGCAGCAGGCCGCACGCGTGTCGGACCGGACCGCCTTCTTCTCGATCGAGAAGACCGGCGACCCGGGCCGGCTGATCGAGTACGACAACACCCAGAAGATCTTCAGCAACCCGAGCGTGAAGAAGACCGAGGACTACATCACCGGCCGCTTCGGCTGAGCCGCTGGTCTCCTCCGCTCTCCGCGACGCAGGCGGTCCGTCTCCGGACGGACCGCTTCGTCGTTCCCGCGGCCGATGACCGTCGCCCCGTGCGCTGCCTACGATCACCTGGTGCGTACGCCCGGCGGACTCCTGCGCGGATGCCGGCCCGACCTGCGGGTCGCCGTCGGCCTGTTCGTCGTGCTCGCGACCCTGATCGTGGTCACGCCGAACGGCCCACACCAGCCCATCGGGTACGCGGCCGCGCTCGCCCTGGCGGCGGTGCAGGCAAGCACCATCGCGATGCTGCGGCACCACCCGGAGGGCGCGATGACGGCGGCCGTCCTCGCCGGGATCGGCATCGAGTTCCTCAGCCCGGCCATCGGCTGGCTCGGTCAGGTCGCCGCGGTGCTTGCCGGGTACGCGCGGCTGCGGTCGCCGTCGCGGTCGCTGTGGGTGCTCGCCCTGCTGCTGGCCGGTACGCCGTGGAAGCTGGCCCATGGCGACTGGCGCAACGTGCTGCTCGCGATCGCCGGCCCGGCGCTCGGTTGGACCCTCGGTGAGCTGGGCCGGACCCGCGCGCTGCGGCGGCAGGACTCCGAGCGTCGCATCGTCACCCAGGAACGCGAACGGATCGCCCGCGAGCTGCACGACGTGCTGGCCCACACGGTGTCGGTGATCATCGTGCAGGCCGGGGCGGCGCAGGACGTCTTCGACCGCCGGCCCGACCTGGCCCGCGCCGCGCTCACCTCGATCGATCTGGCCGCCCGGTCCACCCTGTCCGAACTGCGGGTGCTGCTGCAGACGATGAGCGCCGACGCCGGGCCCGACCCGGCAACCCCGCAGCCCGGTCTGGCGCAACTGGACACCCTCGCGGCGTCGCTGCGGGCCACCGGGCTGATCGTCGAGCTGGATCGGGAACCGGCCGTGTCGCCGTTGCCGGCGGCGGTCGACCTGTCGTCGTACCGGATCGTGCAGGAGTCGCTCACCAACACGCTGCGGCACAGTCAGGCCACCCTGGCCCGGGTGACGGTGCGGTGCTCGCCGCGTTCGGTGCGGTTGGAGATCCGCGACGACGGGCCGGCCCGTCCGAGCGGCCGGGTCGACCGTTCCTCCCACCGGGGGATCGTGGGGATGCGGGAACGGGCCCGGTTACTGGGCGGGACGCTTGACGCCGGGCCGGCGCCGGGCGGGGGCTTTCGGGTACGGGCGGACCTGCCGCTCACCTCGGCATGACGACGACTGCCATCCGGGTGTTGATCGCCGACGACCAGGCCCTCGTCCGAGCCGGCTTCGCGATGATCATCGGGAGCCGCGCGGATCTCGAGGTGGTCGGCGAGGCGGGCGACGGTCTGGAGGCCATCGCGCTCGCGGAGCGCCTGCGACCGGACGTGATCCTGATGGACGTGCGGATGCCCCGGCTGGACGGGATCGAGGCGACCCGCCGGCTGGTCGCCTCCGGCCAGCCGGCGCGGATCATCATGCTGACCACGTTCGACCTGGACGAACCGGTGTTCGCGGCGCTGCGGGCCGGCGCCAGCGGCTTCCTGCTCAAGGACATCCGCCCCGACGAGCTGGCCGCGGCGGTACGGGTGGTGGCGCGCGGCGAGGCACTGCTCGCGCCGACTGTCACCCGGCGGCTGCTCGACCGGTTCGCCAGCGAGCTGCCCGGCGGCACGTCCCCGCCGGCGCTCGACGCGCTCAGCGCCCGGGAGATCGAAGTGCTCACGCTCGTCGCCCGGGCGCTCTCCAACGACGAGATCGCGGAGCGCCTGGTCCTCAGCCGAGCCACCGTGAAGACACACCTGTCGGCGATCCTGCTCAAGCTCGGCCTGCGCGACCGGGTGCAGGCGGCCGTGCTCGCCTACGAGTGCGGCCTGGTCCGGCCGGGCACCGCTCCGCCTCGGGGATGACCGGAAGTCCCGTCCCGGGACCGATCCGGCAGACCCGCCGACCCGCCTAACCTCCCTCCAAAGAGGAGGGAAGCATGATCCGTTCATTGCTGGCACTGCTGACCGCCGTACCCCTGGTCGTCACGCCCGGAGCCGCCACCGACCCGCCCGCCGACCGCTGCGCGGGGTTGGCCGGGGCGCGCATCCCGCAGGTGTCGGTGGCCTCGGCGGAGCGCGAAACGAACGACGAGGGCCAGGAATTCTGCGTGGTGCAGGGGGTGATCCGGCCGCAGACACGGTTCACCGTCAAGCTGCCCGTCTCCGGATGGACGGGGCAGTACGTACAGCAGGGCTGTAGCGGGCTGTGCGGGGAGGTGCCCGACCTGACCCTGCCGCTCTTCGGGTTCCAGTGCGCGGCCGCCCGGGACGGCAAACTGGTGCTGGCCTCCGACGACACCGGGCACACCGGCGACCCGATGACAAGCGAGCCGGCGACCTGGGGCGCCGACCCGCGGGCCCGGCTGGAGTTCGGGCTGCTATCCGAGCACCGGCTACGGTCGGTGGCGGACGCGGTGATGGTCGCGTACTACGGGCACGGCCCGACGTACCGGTACTTCGACGGCTGCTCGACAGGCGGCCGGCAGGGGTTGATGCTGGCGCAGCGCTTCCCGGCCGACTTCGACGGCATCCTGGCCGGCGCGCCGGTGCACAACCTGGCGCCGCTGGCGCTGCTCAACGCCTGGGTGGTGCTCCGCAACACCGACGCGTCGGGCCGGCAGATCCTCGGCCCGGAGAAGATCCCCGCGCTGCACGAGGCTGTCGTCGAGAAGTGCGGTGAGGTCATCGACGACCCACGGCGGTGCGGGTTCCAGCCGTCGTCGCTGCGCTGCCCGCGGGGCACGGACCGGCCGGACTGCCTCACGCCGGCCCAGGTGGCGGCCGTGGTGGCGTTCTACCGGGGCCCGAACGGCCTCTACCCCGGAGGCATGCCGTACGGGTCGGAGCTGGGCTGGATCGACGAGTTCGTGGTGCGCTCCGGCTCCCCGGCGGACGGCAACACCGGGAGGATCGCGCACAACTACCTGCGGTACCTCGCGTACCCGCAGAACCCGCCCGCCGACTTCCAGCTGACCGACGTGCGGTTCACCCGGGCCACGTTCGACCGGCTCAACGTGGTGGGTGACGCCATCTACAACGCCACCGACTCGGACCTGTCCGAGTTCCGCGCACGGGGCGGCAGGCTGATCCTCTACCACGGCTGGGCGGACCCGTCCGTCCCCCCGTTCTCGACTGTCGACTACTACGCGGCAGTGCAGCGCCGCGGCGGCAGCGAGGCGTTCACGCGGCTGTACATGGTGCCGGCCGGCTACCACTGCCTGTTCGGGCCGGAGCCGACCGAGCACCCGTCGGAGGTCGGTATCCCGGAGTTCCTCCAGCCGCTGATGGACTGGGTCGAACGCGACGTGGCTCCGGGCGACATCGACGTCCTCACCTACGCGCCCAACGAGGAGCCGGACCAGCAGTTCGTTCGCTTCCTCACGGTGTCGCCGTTCGACGCGCTGGCGCCGGCGCACGCCGCACCGGGCAGCCTCAACGCCAACTACCGGTACGTCGGGCACTACTGACGGACGAACCGCCGGTCCGCCGTACCCCCGGATGCGGCGGACCGCCGGTCAGCCGAGCACGAAGCGGGGCGGCTCGCCGTCGGCCGGCAGGTCCAGGCGCGGGGTGATCGGGGTGGCGGCATCCCGCTCGGCCGCCGCGCGGGCCACGCCTGCCAGGTCCCCGGCAGCCGCCACCTGGGCCAGGGTGACCAGGGTGGGCGGCAGCATGGTCAGCTCGCCCGCCTCGGCGCGGGCCAGCGCGTCCGCCGGGCGGATCCACAGGGTGTGGTCGGCCTCCCCGGAGACGTCCCGGGTCCGCTGCCCCGCCGGCAGCAGGGCAACGAAGAAGTACGTGTCGAAGCGGCGCGGCTCGAACTCCGGGGTGACCCACCGGCTCCACGGCAGCAGCAGGTCCGATCGCAGCGTGAGGTGCCGGTCGGCGAGCAGCGCCGCGAAGCCCAGCCGGCGTCCCTCCAGGTCCTGCCGGGCGGCCTCCCAGTCGTCGCCGCTGACGTCACCCACCACTGTCGCCCGGTCCGGCCCCGCGAGCAGGACACCGGCCTCCTCGAAGACCTCCCGGGCGGCGGCGCAGACCACCGCCTGGGCGGCGTCCGGGGCCACCCCGAGCCGGCCCGCCCACTCGGTCGGCGCGGGACCGGCCCAGTCGGGGTGCGCCGCCGAGTCGGAGCGGTCCACCCCGCCGCCGGGGAAGGCGTACATCCCGCCGAAGGTCATCGCGGCGACGCGGCGGATGACGTACACCTCGAAGTCGGTGTCGGTCGGACGCAGCAGCAGCACGGTGGCGGCGACCCGCGGTGTGGCCGGGGTGCCGCCCTCGGCCCGGAAGCGGCGGGCGTGCTCGACCAGGGCGGCCGGGGCGGCGAAGCCGTCACTGTCGATCGTCATGACGCGAGCCTAGTTCCCGACGGTGGCGCTCTTCTTCGTGGCTTGATCGACTCGAGATCGGCGCTGTGGGGGCACCCGACGCGGGAGATGGCGCGACATCGCCGACCTCGTGTTGATCAAGTAAGGGCCGGCGGGCCGGTGGTTCACCCGGCTCGGCTAGCGTGCCGAGCATGACTCGTTGGGGCATCCTGGCCACCGGCCACATCGCCAGTCGTTTCGCCGAAGACCTCCGGCTGGTGCCGGACGCCGAACTGGTCGCGGTCGGCTCCCGCGCCGCCGACAGCGCCCAGCGCTTCGCCGAGACGTACGGCGCGAAGCGCGCGTACGGCTCGTGGGTGGAGCTGGCCGCCGATCCGGAGATCGACGTGATCTACGTGGCCACGCCGCACGCCGCACACCACGAGGCGGCGATGACCTGCCTGACCGCCGGCCGGGCGGTGCTGCTGGAGAAGCCGTTCACCCTCGACCTGGCCAGCAGCACCGAACTGGTGGACACTGCCCGCGCCGCCGGGGTCTTCCTCATGGAGGCCATGTGGATGCGACTGAACCCGATCATCCGGCGGGTGGTCGAGCTGGTCGAGCAGGGGGCGATCGGCACGCTCCGCAACGTCCGGGCCGATTTCGGGGTGGCCGGGCCGTTCCCGCCGGAGCACCGGATGCGCAACCCCGCGCTGGGCGGGGGCGCGCTGCTCGACCTCGGGATCTACCCGATCAGCCTGGCCCACCTGCTGCTGGGCGTGCCGCAGCACATCCGTTCCTGGGCGCACCTGGGCCCGGAGGGAACCGACGAGAACACAGGCATCCTGTTCGGGTACGACAGCGGGGCGGTGGCCACGCTGAGCTGCGGCATGGTCGGGGCGAGCGAGCTGTCCGCCTCGATCACCGGCAGCGCGGGCCGCATCGACCTGCCGGAGCCGTTCTTCCGGCCGGGTTCGGTGACCCTGCACCGGGACGGCTTCGCGCCCGAGACGATCTCCGCCGAGGAGGCCGGCAACGGCTACCAGTACGAGGCGATCGAGGTGCAGCGCTGCCTGGACGCCGGGCTGACCGAGAGCCCGCTGGTGCCGCACACCACGACGCTTGAGGTGATGACCCTGCTGGACACGGTCCGCGAGCAGATCGGCGTGCGGTACGAGTGAACGCAGGAAGGCCCCCGGACCGGGGGCCTTCCTGCCTGCGGGGACCTGTCAGCCGAAGAGCGGCCGGACCAGCAGGTAGGCGACGCAGGCGATAAGCGCGGCCGCCGGGAAGGTGATGATCCAGGCGATCACGATGTTGCCGGCGACGTTCCAGCGAACCGCGGAGAGGCGCTTGGTCGCGCCGACACCCATGATCGCCGAGGTGATCGTGTGGGTCGTGGAGATCGGCGCCTTCAGCACCAGGGCGTTGAAGTAGAGCACCGCGCTGGCCACCGTCTCGGCGGCGAAGCCCTCCGGAGGACCGAGGTCGATGATCTTGCGGCCGAGGGTACGGATGATCCGCCAGCCGCCCGAGTAGGTGCCGAGCGCCAGCATCGTCGCCGAGGTCCAGAACACCCAGCCCGGGATGTGTGTCTTGTCGTCCTGGAAGTGGCCGGTGTAGAGCGCCAACACGATGATGCCCATGGTCTTCGCCGCGTCCTGCATGCCGTGGCCGACGGACATGGCCGCCGCCGACAGGGTCTGCGCCCAGCGGAAACCCCTGTTGAGCTTGCCCGGCTGCCCCTTCCGGAACAGCCAGAGGATGGCAAGCATCAGCAGGTAGCCGAGGGTGAGGCCGACGATCGGGGAGAGCACCATCGGCAGGATGACCTTCTCGCCGATGGTGGCCCACTGCACCACGCCGCCCGCGGACAGCAGGGTCGCGCCGACCAGGCCACCGAAGAGGGCGTGCGAGGAGGACGACGGCAGGCCGAAGTACCAGGTGATCAGGTTCCAGGCGATGGCGCCCAGCACACCGGCGAAGACCACGCCGAGGCTGCTCACGCCGGTCGGGAGCGTGACCAGCCCGTCACCGACGGTCTTTGCCACCCCGGCGCCGAAGTGCGCGCCGATGAAGTTGCCGACCGCGGCCAGCAGCAGGGCGAGCCGGGGTGTCAGCGCCCGGGTGGAGACGCTCGTGGCGATCGCGTTCGCCGCGTCATGGAAGCCGTTCGTGTAGTCGAACGCCATGGCGGCGACGATCACCGCCAGCACGGCGATGAGTTCGGGTGTCACCGGCTCAGGACTCCTTGACCGCGATGGTCTCGACCGTGTTGGCCACGTGCTCGAAGGCGTCGCAGGCGGCTTCCAGCTCGTCCGCGACCTCCTTCATCTTCAGCACCGTCAACGCGTCGTACTCACCCGAGAAGAGGCGGACGAGCAGCTGCCGGTTGATCCGGTCGCCCTCGTTCTCCAGCCGGTTGCACTCGATCCAGTAGTCCTCGAGGTCCTTCATCGACTGCAGCCGGGGCATCGCCTCGGCCGTCAGCTTGGCCTGCTGGTCCAGCACGTTGACCATCTCGTGCAGCTCCCGGGGCAGCGCCGGCAGCTCGGTCAGCCCGTACAGGTAGAGCAGGTCGCCGACCGCCTCCAGGTGGTCCATCACGTCGTCGAGCAGCGAGCCGAGCCGGTAGATGTCCTCCCGGTCGAACGGCGTGATGAAGGTCGAGTTGATCTTCTTGTAGAGATCGTGCGTGATCTGGTCGCTGTCGTGCTCGACCTCGGTCAGCCGCTCGCTCACCGACTGCACGTCGACACCGGGCAGGGCGAGCTCGTTCAACAGCGCGGTGCCCCGGACCAGGTTCTGCGCGGCCCTGGTGAAGAGCTCGTAGAAGGCGCCCTCGGTGGGGCGGAAGGAAAACTTCACAGCACAGACCTCGTCGCGTCGGTGGAAGGGTGGCGGCGTCCGTGGGCGTCCGCTCGGTGAATGCTAGGAAACGCCAGAACCGTGAATTCGCCGGCCCACCCCTGGCCAGGCGACATTCACCGCTCGTTCACCTGCTGTTCATCTCGGGCGTCCCAACCGTCCCCGCTCCCCCAGCGGCCAACCGCTCGCGCTCGCGCGCCACGTCGAAATCGGCAGGCGGATACCCCAGATCGAGCGTGTCGAACGTCTCTCGCAGCAGGTG
Organism: Micromonospora sp. NPDC049275; assembly: GCF_043197115.1. NCBI lineage: Bacteria > Bacillati > Actinomycetota > Actinomycetes > Micromonosporales > Micromonosporaceae > Micromonospora > Micromonospora sp. NPDC049275. Next base: position 33,941 of record NZ_JBICSN010000013.1, on the reverse strand, counting down.
GGACACCGCCCAGTCCCGATACCATTTGCGGTCCGCCGGCACCACGAACCACGGCGCAGCGTCCGTCGTGCACCGGCTCAGCGCCTCGGCGTACGCGGCCTGGTAGTCGTCCCAGTGCGAGCGGGAGTCGATGTCCGACGGGTTGTACTTCCAGTGCTTCCGCGGGTCGGTGAGCCGGTCCAGCAGCCGCTCGCCCTGCTCGGCGTAGGAGATGTGCAGCATCACCTTCACCACTGTCACGCCGTCGTCGACCAGCTCCCGCTCGAAGGAGTTGATCTGGTCGTAGCGGGCCCGCCAGGTCGCCTTCGGCACCAACGACCCGACCCGGGCGATCAACACGTCCTCGTAGTGCGAGCGATTGAACATCCCCACGTACCCGGGCGGCGGCAGCGCCCGGCGGATCCGCCACAGGAAGTCGTGCCGCAGCTCCTGCGGGGTCGGCGGACCGAACGAGCGGATGTGCAGACCCAGCGGGTTCATCGCGCCGGCCACCCGCTTGATCGTGCCGTCCTTGCCGCCGCAGTCCATCGCCTGGAGCACCAGCAGCACCCGGTGCGGCGGCCGCGCCGAGCCCGCCTTGGCCATCGCGAAGAGCATCTCCTGCTGCCGGCCCAGCTCCTCGCCGACCAGCTCCACCTGCGCACGGGCCCAGGCCTTGCGGCGCTCCCCGCCCATTTCCTTCGCGGGCAGGCCGGGCGTGGACCGGGGATCGATCGCGGAGAGATCCACCGGCGCGGCGACCCGCAACAGGTCCCGCACGGACCCGCCCTCCGGCGCCACGACCCGCTCGCTCTGCCCCTGCCGGGTTTCGCTCATCCTCGGATCATCGCCCACTCGCCGGCCATCCGCCCGCCGAGGCCCACCAAGGCCCGCCCAGCCCGGCGAGGCCCGTCCAGGGCGCTGAGCCCGCCGAAACCGCCGAGCCCGCCCAGCCCGGCGAGGCCGCCCAGCCCGGCGAGGCCGCCCGGCCCGCCGTCACGTCCGGGGCCGCCGACTCGTCCGGTTGGTTGGAGGATGTACGCCAGGGCGCGGTGGCGGCACGGGGGAGGGTGGTGAGGTCGTGCAGGACCTGGCGACGGAGTTCGAGGCCGAGCGGGGCCGGCTGCTCGCGGTGGCCCACCGGATGCTGGGCAGCCGCAGCGAGGCCGAGGACGCGGTGCAGGAGACCTGGCTGCGCTACGCCGGGGCGCTCACCGACCCGGACGCCCGCGCCGAGATCCGCGATCTCTCCGCGTGGTTGACCACCACCTGCGCCCGGATCTGCCTGGACGTCCTGCGCTCGGCGCGGGTCCGCCGCGAGGCGTACCCCGGGCAGTGGCTCCCGGAGCCGGTCGTGGGCCCGCTGGACGGCGGGCCGCCCAGCGGCGGGTACGCCCCCGACCCCGCCGAACGCGCGGTCCGCACCGACCAGGTCGGCACGGCGCTGCGGGTGCTGCTGGAACGGCTCGCGCCCGAGCAGCGGCTCGCACTCGTGCTGCACGACGTCTTCGCGGTGCCGTTCGCCCGGGTGGCGGACGTCCTGGGAACCAGCGAGGTGGCCGCCCGCCAGCTCGCCTCCCGGGCCCGGCGGGCCGTCACCGCACCGGACGCGCCCCGGCACACCGCCGACCCGGCCGAGCAGCGGCGCGTCCTCGCGGCGTTCGTGGCCGCCACCGAGTCCGGCGAGCTGGATCCGCTGCTGCGGGTGCTCGCCCCGGACGTGGTCCTCGTCGGCGACTCGGGCGGGCACTTCCCGACGGCACGCCGGCCGGTCGTGGGCACGGACACGGTGGGTCGCTTCACGCTCGGCCTCTTCGGCCGGACCGGGCGGTACGCGCAACGGATGCGGGCCCGCCCGGTGCTTGTCGACGGCGTCCTCGGCCTGCACCTGGAGATGACACACAGCGACGGGCGGCCGATCCGGCTGGTCACCGCGTTCGCGGTCGACGGCGGCCTGATCACCGGCATCTTCAACCAGCTCAACCCGGAGAAGCTGGCCGACCTGCCGCCGCTGGGCGACGACGACCGGTGGCCGCCGCGCTGGTGAGCCCGCGCCGGCTCAGACCACCAGGGCCAACCACTTGCGGTACGACGTGGCGAACGGCTCGGTGCCGTCGCCGAGCGCGTCGTACAGCCACCGGGCCGCCGCCTCGGCCTCGACCACCACGTCCTCCGGGTAGCCGAAACGAACCCGGTGCTCGGCGAACTCGTCCTCGTCGAGCAGCTCCACGAGACCGGTCGCCCGTCGCCGGACCACGTCCAGGTCGAGGTCGATCAGGTGGACGGTGTCGTCGGACTCCCAGCGGGCCGGGGTGGCGATGTCGCAGTAGACCTCGCTGGTGCGCGGCGGCGGGTTGAACATCCCCGTCCACCAGGCGTGGTGCGGCACCAGAAGGACGAAGGGGATCTTCTCCACCGACGGTCGGCCGTGGTAGACCGACTCGGTGCCGAACGGGACGCCGAGCCAGACGCCGAGGTCGTCCTCCGCGAGGCGACGGGCCGGGTAGTCACGGTGCGCGCTGCCGTCGTACTTGCGGTAGATCACTCGGACCACGTCGCTCGGCATGATTCGCACCCTAACCGATACTGCCCACGCGTCGTAGCACAGCCGTAACCGGACGGGGTGGACCAGCGGGGTCGATGGGTGGTCCGCGCCACGCGGGCGGATGGGCGCGGTCGCTGTCGGCGGCGGCGGGTACCGTCGCACGGTGACTCCGCCCCGCACCGCCACCGGTTCCGCCACCCCGTCGGCCCGTGGTGGAAGCCGGCGGCGGGGTGCCCGGCCCAGCGGCACGGACCTGCTCGCGGCGGCGGTCGGCGCGGTCCCCGGCGGCACGGCGCGGCCCGGCCAGCAGCAGATGACGACAGCCATCGAGGAGTGCGTGACAAGCGGCGAACACCTGCTCGTCCAGGCGGGCACCGGCACCGGCAAGTCACTTGCGTACCTCGCGCCGGCCCTGACCGTGGACGGCCCGGTGGTCGTCTCCACGGCCACGCTGGCGTTGCAGTCCCAGCTCGTCGACCACGACCTGCCCCGGCTGGCCGACGCTGTCGAGCCGCTGCTCGGCCGCCGGCCCACGTTCGCGGTACTGAAGGGCCGGCACCACTATCTCTGCCTGGCCCGGCTGGACAACTCCACAGCTGACGAGCCGGAGGACACCCTCTTCGACGCCCCGGCCGCCCGCCCCGGCGGCGGGACGAAGTGGCTCGGCGAGGCGGGCCGGCTGGGCAAGCAGATCGAGCGGCTGCGCGACTGGGCCGAGAAGACCGACACCGGCGACCGCGACGAACTGGACCCGGGCGTCGACGACCAGGCCTGGAGACTGGTCTCCATGCCGTCGCGGGAGTGCGTCGGCGCGGCCCGCTGCCCGTTCGGCGCGGAGTGCTTCGCCGAGGCGTCTCGGGCCCGCGCCCGCGAGGCCGACATCGTGGTGACCAACCACAGCCTCCTGGCGGTCGACATGCTGGCCGACAGGCACATCGTCCCGCCGCACAAGCTGCTCATCGTCGACGAGGCGCACGAACTGGCCGACCGGGTCTCCTCGGCCGCCCAGGCCGAGCTGGTGCCGGAGCTGATCGACCGGACCACCCGGCGGGCCCGTACGCTGCTGCGGCCGGAGACCGCCGACGCGCTCACCGCCGCCGGTGACGCCCTCGCCGTCGGGCTGGCCGAGGCCCCGGCCGGTCGACTCACCGCCGGCCTGCCGTCACCGCTGCGAGAGGCGTGCACGCTGCTCGACGCCGCGACCCGCACCGCTCTGGACGCGATCGGCGAGGTCAAGTCCGACGATCCCGACCCGGTCCGCAAGCAGCAGGCCAAGGCCGCGCTGGACGACCTCTCCACGACCGCCCAGCGGCTCCTCGAAGAGGCCGACCACGACGTGGCCTGGGTGGAGAAGAACGACGGCGGCAGCCGGCGGGCCCTCGTGGTCGCGCCCCTGTCGGTGGCCGGCACCCTCGCCACCCACCTGTACGACGAACGCACAGTGGTCGCCACCTCGGCCACCCTGGCGCTCGGCGGCCGGTTCGACACGGTGGCCCGCGCCCTCGGCCTGGACGCGCCGCCGCCCGCGCCGCCGTCCCCGGCCGCCGCCGCGCAGGCCGCCCGCACCGCCCCGGGCCGCCCGGTCGCCGAGGCGCCCGGCCGCCGGCTCGCCGGCGACACCAACCCGGGGTCCGTCGTGCCGGCGACCGAGGGCCCGGGCTGGCGCTCGCTGGACGTGGGCTCCCCGTTCGACTACGCCCGGCAGGGCATCCTGTACGTCGCCGCGCACCTGCCCCGGCCCAGCGTCTCCGGGCTGCCCGACGCCGCCGGGGAGGAGCTGCTCGGGCTCGTCGAGGCGCTCGGCGGTCGTACTCTGGGGCTCTTCTCCTCCCGACGGGCCGCGCAGCAGGCGGCGGAGCTGCTGCGCGCGCGGACCGACCTGCCGGTGTTGCTCCAGGGCGAGGAGGCGCTGCCGCTGCTGGTCCGCCGTTTCCGCGAGGAGCGGTCGAGCTGCCTGTTCGGGGTGATGTCGCTCTGGCAGGGGGTGGACGTGCCGGGCGACGCCTGTCAGCTCGTGGTCATCGACCGGCTGCCCTTCCCCCGGCCGGACGAACCCCTCGCGGCGGCGCGCGCCGCGGCCGTGGACTCGGGCGGCGGCTCCGGTTTCGCCGCGGTCAGCGTGCCCATCGCGGCGGTCCGGCTGGCGCAGGGCGTGGGGCGGCTGATCCGGGCCACCGGCGACAAGGGAGTCGTCGCGGTCCTCGACTCACGGCTGGAGACGGCCCGCGGCTACGGGCCGTTCCTGCGCCGCTCGCTGCCGCCTTTCTGGTACACGACACGCCCCGAGGTCGCCCGGGGCGCCCTGCAGCGCCTCGCCACCACCTGACCGCGCGGGTCAGGGGGCCTGCGAGGCGACGACCACGGCGTCGGGCGGAGTGTCCGGGACCGCACGGGCGGCCAGTCGGCGTACGGCGGTGTTCAGCACCGCGATCAGCGGCACCGAGACCAGCGCGCCGGTGATGCCCGCGAGCACCACGCCGGCCGCGATCCCGATGATCACCCCGAGCGGGTGGATGGCCACCGCCCGGCCCATGATGAGGGGCTGGAGGATGTGCCCCTCGACCTGCTGTACGACGATCACCGCGCCCAGGATGATCAACGCGGTGACCGGGCCGCTGTCGACGAGCGCCACCAGCACCGCCACGCCGCCGGAGAGCGCCGCGCCGACGATCGGGATGAACGCGCCGAGGAACACGAGCGCGGCCAGCGGGAACGCGAACGGGATCTTGAAGACGACCAGGGCGATGCCGATGCCTACCGCGTCGATGAAGGCGACAAGCACCGTCGCCCGGACGTAGGCGCCGAGCGTGTGCCAGGAGGCGCGGCCGGCGTCGTCGACCTTCCACCGGGCCGCCACCGGCAGCAGCCGGACCAGGAAGCGCCAGATCCGGGCACCGTCGCGCAGGAAGAAGAACGTCGCGAAGAGCACCAGCAGGGTGCCGGTCAGCACCTCCGCCAGCGTCGCGGCGGTGCTCAGCGCGCCGCTGGTGAACCGCGAGGTGTTGTCGTTGATCCAGGCCTGAGCCTCGTCGATGTAGCGGTCGAGCTGGGTGTCGGAGAGGTGCAGCGGGCCGGTCTTGAGCCAGTCCTGGATCTGCCGGACACCCTGCGACGACTTCTCGCTCAGCTCGGGCACGCCCTGGATGAACTCGTTGACGACGAGGGTCAGCGTGCCGATGACACCCACCAGGCCGCCGACCAGCACCACTGCCGTCGCCAGCGACCGGGGCAGTCGGGCCCGCAGCAGCCAGCCCACGGCCGGCGCGAGCAGCGCCGAGAGCAGCAGCGCGATGGCCAGCGGGATGATCACGATGCTGATCGTGCCGACGATCCGGAGCAGCGCCCAGGCCACCACGCCGATCACGATCAGCCGCCAGCACCACGCGGCGGCGATCCGCAGCCCGTGCGGCACGTCCGCGTCGTCCCGGCTGGATGTCGAGGTGTGCAGGTCCGCCTGAGGTCCGGCACCGACGACAGTGGCGCTCGGTGGGGCGCTCGGCCCCGGAACGGCGGGCGAGGCCAGGCCCAGCGGCTCCGGCGCGTCGCTCGGCGTCTCCTCGGCGGCGTGAACCGACTCCTGTCCTGACCGGTAGGCGCGGCGCAGCCGCCCGCGTACCCGCTCGAAGCGGCTCAAGCGCACCTCCTGGCAGAAGAGTCGTCGGCCCACGGCGACAGGTCGGACAGCATACGTCCGTTCCCGACACCGTAGGGCAGTTCCGCCACACAATGCCCAGACCACCTCGGGCGTAACCACCGGCGGACGGTCGCCGGCGACACGGTAGCGTCTGCCCCGTGACCGCCGACCAGGATTTCGACTCCGGCCTGCCGATCCGCCTGCTGCACGACCGCGTGCTGGTACGGATGGACGGCAGCGAGGGCGAGCGCCGCTCCACCGCGGGCATCGTCATCCCGGCGACGGCCCAGGTCGGCAGACGCCTCGCGTGGGCCACCGCCGTCGGCGTGGGGCCGAACGTCCGGGCCATCGTCTCCGGCGACCGGGTGCTCTTCGACCCGGACGACCGTTCCGAGGTCGAGCTGCACGGCCGCGGGTACGTGCTGCTGCGGGAGCGCGACGTGCACGCCGTGGCCGCCGAACGGGTCGACAACGACTCCACAGGCCTCTATCTCTGACGCACCTCCCCCGGCTCCGACAAACCCGGCGGGCACCATCGCGCCGTTTGCCAGCCCGTGGCGCGGGAAGCCAGCCGGCGACCGTGGCCCTGGGGAGGGACGATGCCGGTATTCGTGAAGAAGCTGCTCACCTGGGGAAGCGTCGCGTTCCTGATCTACTTCGTGGCGTTCCGGCCGGACGGCGCCGCGCAGATGTTCAAGGCGATCGGAGCGGCGCTGATGGCGATGTTCCAGGGCCTCGGCGACTTCCTCACCACCCTGATGACCTGAGCACCGCCGACCGCCGTCAGGAGTGACCGGGCGGCCAGGGCGCCGCGGGGCGCAGGCCGGGCCAGCCGGGCGGCGCGTAGCCCACTGGAGGCGGAGGCGCGCCCAGCACCACAGGAATCGGAACCACCGGCTCGTCGGGCGCGGCCACCGGCCGAGACGTACCGTCCGGGAAGCGCAGGTGGTACTGACTGCCGTCCCAGACGCCTACCGGCGCCTGCGGGTCACGACCCACGAAGAACGACCGGTGCGCGGTGATCGCCTCCAGCAGTTGCCGTTCCTCGGCGACCGCCCGCTCCCGATCGGCCGGCTTACGGTCCAGACCACGCAGCGTCCCGTCGCGCAGCAGGGCCAGCCGCGTCGCGGCGAGCTGATATCCGCGCATCGCCCGTACCCCTGCGTCGCCGGCGACCCGGCGTGCCCAGCTGCGCGCCGCGTGCCGGCGGCCGAGACTGCTCAGCGCGGCCACCTCGGGCGGGCTCAACCAGCCGGCACGCACGTAGTCGGGCAGGGTCCGTTCGGTGAGCCGCCCCTCCCAGGCGCGCAGCCACAGCGCCAGCCCGACCATGCCGAAGAACACGGGCACCATCAGGCCGAGGAAGCCGTACAGCATGATCACCGCTTCGCCGGTGGCCTGGGTCAGCGTCGGCAGCAGGTTCCACGTGCCGTGCAGCATCATCGCCAGCAGCAGGCCGGCGATGGGGGCGAGCACCCGGACCCGCCGGTCGGCAGAACGTGAGGCGACACCGAGCCCCACACCTGTCATCGAGGTGAAGAGCGGATGGGCGAACCCGAACAGGAGGATCCGCACGATGAAGATGGCGATCACCTGCTGGGCGCCGGTCGCCGGGCCGTACCTGTCGGCGCCTGCCGCGTAGCCGTACCCGCCGAGGTAGAGGATGTTCTCCACCATGGCGAAGCCGACCGCGGAGAGCCCGCAGTAGACCAGACCGTCGGTGATCCCGGACCACTCCCGACGCCTGAACACCAGCAGCAGGATCGGCCCGAGGGCCTTGGTCAGCTCCTCGATGAACGGCGCCACCAGCACCCCGGTGAGCGCGGACGGCAGCCCCCAGTCGGCGAACCGCCCGGCGGCGAACTCGTTCACGTTGAGGGAGGCGGCGGTGGCGACGAACGCGCCCCAGGCGAAGCAGAAGATCAGGTACTTCAGCGGTTCCGGCTCGTAGCGGTCGAGCCACAGGAAGCAGGCGATCAGCACCGGCACCGGCAGGATCGCGGCGCCCACCCCGACCAGCAGGGCCTGCACGCCGAGCGACTCGCCGAGCTTGTAGACCATGAAGACCGCGCACGCGGCGATGAACAGCACCACCCCGGCCAGCACCAGGAACCGCAGCCAGTTCGGTCGGCGCGGCGGCATCCGGGGCGCCGCGACGACAGCCGGATCGGCGGGCGCGGGCGGCGACGACGGCAGGGGTGCACCGGGCGGGGTGTCGGCCATGCGGTCAGCGTAGCCATCCCCCGCCGGCTGGTCCGGTCGCATCCACAGCCGCTATGCTGCGAGCAGGTCACGAGTGCCAGCGTTCAGCCCCGGCTTGCTGGCCGGCAACCCTCGTCGAGTTCGCGGTGGGGTGCCCCGGGTGATGACCGGGCCCAGCCCGATAGGCGTGCTGGGCAAGCGCGGACCCCGTCCCGACACCACACCCGGGGTCCCTGACCCCGGAGGTTCCGGCGTGTCCGTCACCCTCGTACCCTCGCTGCCCGCCCTGCCCACCGTCGCGCCCGCACCGTCGGGGGCGCTCGACGTGCTCGGCGTACCCGGCGAGATCAACCTCGACTACGCGGCCACCGCGCCGTGCGCGCGGGCCGCGGCCGACGCGGTGACCGAACTGCTCCCCTGGTACGCCAGCGTGCACCGTGGCGCGGGAGCGCTGTCGCGGCGCTGCACGCTCGCCTACGAGCGGGCCCGGCAGACGGTCGGCGACTTCTTCGGCGCCCGCGCCGACGACCACGTGATCTTCACGCGGAACACCACCGACGCCCTCAACCTGCTGGCCCGGTCACTGCCGGCCGGCACGGCAGTCGTCACCTTCGCCGGCGAGCACCACGCCAACCTGCTGCCCTGGCCACGCGGCTCGGTGCGCCTGCCGGTGCCCGCCGACCCCGCCGGGGCGGTACGCGCTCTCGCCGCCGCCCTCACCGAGCTGCGCCGCGACAGCAACCCCGCGTTGCCGGTGCTCGTCGCGGTGACCGGGGCCAGCAACGTGACAGGCGAGCTGTGGCCGGTCGCCGAGCTGGCCCGGGTGGCCCACCGGCACGGCGCGCGGATCGCCCTCGACGCCGCGCAACTCGCCCCGCACGCGCCCGTCGACATGCACACGCTCGACGTGGACTACCTGGCCGTCTCCGGCCACAAGCTGTACGCCCCGTTCGGCGCGGGTGTGCTCATCGGCCGCGCGGACTGGCTGGACGCCGCCACGCCGTACCTGGCCGGTGGCGGCGCCACCAGCCACGTCGGGCCGGCCACCCACGACGTGACCTGGGCGAGCGGCCCGGCCCGACACGAGGGCGGCACCCCGAACCTGCTGGGCGCGGTGGCGCTGGCGGCGGTGTGCGCGGCGCTGGCCGACGCCGACCGGGCCGCGCTGGCCGCCCGCGAGCAGGCGTTGCTGGCCCGGCTGCGCGCCGGCCTCGCCGCGCTGCCGCACGTGGTGGAGCTGCGTACCTTCGGCCCGGACGCGCCCCGGGTCGGCATCGTCTCGTTCGTGGTGGCCGGCCGGGACTCCGCCGCGGTGGCCGCCCGGCTGGCCACGGAGCACCGGATCGGCGTACGGGATGGGCTGTTCTGCGCCCACCCGCTGGCCCGGCGGCTGCTCGGTGAGGCTGCCGGGCGTACCGGCCGGCGGGATCTTCCGCCGACCGCGTTGCGCGCCAGCATCGGTCTGGGCAGCACCGCCGCCCAGGTCGACAGGCTGCTCGCCGCGCTCGCCGAGCTGGGCTGAGCTGCGCTGGGCTGGCGGCCGTGTCGGCCGTCCGCGCTCAGCCGACGGGCGGGGCGGTGGGTGGCTTCGGCGCCTCGCCCGGCTCGGCCGGTTCGCCGACCGGCCGCTCCTGCTCCCCGAAGGACGTCCGGATACACCGGTTCGCCTCCTCCTGCTCGACGCCGGAGGCCACCAGCAGGTCACTCGCCGTGGTCCGGATCTGGGCGATCACCACGCTCCCGGAGAAGCCGACCCCGGCCCCGTACGCCCGGCCGGCCTCACTGACGGCCCGCAGTGACCGTTCCCGCGCCTTCTGCGGCTCCTCGCCGGCCGCGAACTCGTGCTTGAGCAGGCGGACCGACTCGGCGAGGTGACCTATCGAGTCGGGCATCGTGTCCGGTACCGGCTCGTCGTCCTCGATCAGGGTGACGGACCGGCGGATCAGCGTGCCGCTGTTGCGCATCGCGCGGTCGATCGGGTCGGCCGCCTCCGCGTAGTGGATCAGCTCGCCCCGGCGGTGCCAGCGGGCCGGCGACAGGGTGGCCGTCTCCTTCGCGCCCTCGATCGCCTCGGCCAGGGTGGCCAGCTCGTCCTTGTTGTTGCGCAACCGCTCCAGCGCCCGTTGGATGGCGGCCCGGTCCCGGCCGCGCAGCCCGTCGGCGGTGGCGTCGAGCTGGGCGGCGAGCAGATCCAGCGCCGGTCGGGCGGCCCGGTTGATCACCCGGAGCGGATTGAGTGGCAGCAGCACCGCCGTCACCAGCAACGCGACGCCACCGCCGAGGAAGGCGTCGACGAAGCGGGGAATCTCCAGGTTCTGGGTGGACGGGCTCAACGTCACGATCAGCACCGCCGTGGCCGCCGCCTGGATGACGATGGCGACGCTCGCCCCGGCGAAGATGGTGAGCAGGATCGCCACCGTGACCACCAGCCCGAGCTGCCACGCGCCGGTGCCGAGCAGGTAGATCAGGAAGTCGCCGACGGCCACCCCGACGCCCACGCCGATGATCAGCTCCATGGTGCGGCGGAACCGCTGCCCGACCGACGCGGCCAACGTGCCCACCGCGGAGATCGGCGCGAAGACCGGCTGCGGGTTGCCCAGCACCTTGTGCGAGATGAGGTACGCCAGCCCGGCCGCCAACCCGGCCTGGACTGCCAGCCCACCCGCCATCCGTACCCGGTGCAGCCGGTCGTGCAGGGTGGCACGGCCACGGTGCCGCAGCTGTTCGGTGGCCTCCGCGATGCGCGCCCCGTCGACGTCCACCAAACCTTCGCGCAACGGGGCACGACGCACCACCGGAGGTCTTCTGTCCCGGGCCACCGCCATGGGCGCGACTACCCGTGGCGGGCGCGCTGAATCCTCCCGCCCGCGTGGCGCCCGGCATGCGGCAGACTCGGGCGGTGGCCGATCTGCTGGACCGGTGGCGGGCGACGGCCCGCGGTGCCGGAGCGAAACCCGACGAGCGCTGCACCCGGGCCGGGGAGGAACTGCTCGCCCGGTGGCGGGAGCCGCACCGGCAATACCACACGGTGGCGCACCTGAGCGTCGTCCTCGATGTGGTGGACCGGCATGCCGCACTGGCCGACCGGCCGGACCTGGTCCGGTTGGCCGCCTGGTGCCACGACGCGATCTACGACCCCCGCGCCCCGGGCGACACCAACGAACGGGACAGCGCCGCGCTGGCCGGACGCCTGCTCACCGGGCTCGAGGTGCCGGCGACCGCGGTGGCCGAGGTACGCCGGCTCGTCCTGCTCACCGCCGGGCACGCGGTGGCGCCCGGTGACGCCGACGGCGCCCTGCTCTGCGACGCGGACCTCGCCGTGCTGGCCGGGCCGCCGGCCGCCTACGACCGCTACGCGGCGGCCATCAGGCGGGAGTACGCGCACGTGCCCGAGCCGGCCTTCCGGACCGGACGGGCCGCCGTGCTCACCGGCCTGCTGGCGTTGCCCGCGCTGTTCCGGCTGCCGCCGCTGGCCGACCGGTGGGAGCAGCCGGCCCGGGACAACCTGCGCCGTGAGCTGACCGCACTCACCGGGCCGCCGACGATCCCTGGTTGACCAGATGCTTCGGTCGACGCAGTCCGGCGTCCCGGAGCAACCGGACCAGTTCCCGGCTCGGCACCACCCGGGCTCCGAGCCACACCGCCGCCGCGAACCGGTCGGCCGGGATGTCGTAGTGGTCCCGGTCGAAGCCGCGCCGGGGTGCGCCCAGCGCCTCGGCGAAGGCGTGCAACTCGGCGTAGGAGACGTCGCTGATCAGGTGCGACCAGAGTCGACCGCGCCACGGCCAGGCCGGCCGGTCCAGGTAGAGCATGGTGCCCAAGTTAGCCCGCGTTGATGATCGGTGGTCGGCGACCTAGCCTCGGCGGCATGGCCCCCACCGGACTCCTCGACGACCTGCGCGCCGCCCTGGGCGAGAACGCCGTGCTCACCGACCCGGACCTGCTGCGCGTGCACCAGCGCGACGAGGCCGACCTCTGCGCCGCCGGCGTACCCCTCGTGGTGACCCGCCCGCGCACCACGGAAGAGGTGGTGGCGGTGGTGCGGGCGGCGGCGCGGCACGGCGTACCGCTGGTGCCGCAGGGCGCGCGGACCGGGCTGGCCGGCGCGGCGAACGCGGTGGACGGCGCGGTGGTGCTCAGCACCGTCGCGATGGACGAGATCCGGGAGATCGACCCGGTGAGCCGGATCGCGGTGGTCCAGCCCGGCGTGGTCAACGCCGCGCTCGCCGCGGCGGTCGCCAGACAGGGTCTCTGGTACCCGCCGGACCCCGGCTCCTGGGAGTCGTCCACGATCGGCGGCAACGTGGCCACCAACGCCGGCGGAATGTGCTGCGTGAAGTACGGCGTGACCACCGAGTACGTGCTCGGCCTGGAGGTGGTGCTCGCCTCCGGCGAGGTGCTGCGCACCGGGCGGCGGACGGCCAAGGGGGTGGCCGGTTACGACCTGACGCGACTCTTCGTCGGCTCGGAGGGCACCCTCGGCGTGATCACCGAGGTGACGGTGGCGCTGCGGCCCGCCCCGGCCGACTCGCTGACCCTGGTGGCGGTCTTCGGCTCCACTGCGGCGGCCGGCGCGGCGGTGGCCCAGATCGCCGCGCGGGGCCTCACGCCCAGCCTGCTGGAACTGCTGGACCAGACCCACCTGCGGGCGATCGAGGCGTACCAGCCGATGGGGCTGCGGACCGACGCGCAGGCCCTGTTGCTGGCCGCCGCGGACACCGGCAGCCGGGCCGGCGACGACCTGGCCGCCCTGGCCGAGGTGTGCGAGACGGCGGGCGCCGAGGAGGTCTACGCGGCCACCGACGCGGTGGAGGCGGCGGCGTTGTTGCAGGCACGCCGGCTCGCCCATCCGGCGATGGAGAAGTTCGCCGCCGACACCCACCCGGACGGCAGCGGCGGCCTGGTGATCGACGACGTGGCGGTGCCGCGGGGCGCGCTCGCCGCGCTGCTGGACGGGGTGGCCCGGATCGCGGCGGACTGCGACGTGCCGATCGGCGTGGTGGGCCACGCCGGGGACGGCAACATGCACCCGAACATCGTCGTCGACCGGGCCGACCCGGCCAGCGTGGAGCGGGGCCGGCGGGCGTTCGACGAGATCATGCGTCTCGGCCTGGACCTGGGCGGCACCTGCACCGGCGAGCACGGGGTGGGGCTGCTCAAGCGGGACTGGCTGGCGCAGGAGATCGGCCCGGTCGGCGTACGCGTGCACCAGGCCATCAAGGCGGCGCTGGACCCGGCCGGCCTGCTCAACCCCGGCAAGGTGCTCTGACCGGGGTCAGCCCTTGACCTCGGCCGGGGTGGCCTGGGTGAGCAGCAGAAGGATCTCCCCCGCCACCGTCGGGCGTTCCTCACCCGGGCAGTCCTGCGAGGTGATCAGCCCGGACGACGTGAGCAGGCTGGACGTCAGCGCGTCGATGCAGGTGGTCCGGTAGTGCCGGACCTGGTCGGTCTCCTCGGTGAGCCGGGGGTCGGCGAGCAGCACCTGGAGGCGTTCGGTCTGCTCGGGAGCCAGCCGGCCCCGGGAGGTGACTCCGTCGCCGGCGCAGTCGAGGCACTGCCAGGAGCCGTCGCGCTCGACGCTCAACGTCCGCAGCGGGGCGTCGGCGCCGAGCCGTTGGATCAGGCTGACCTGGCCCTTGGCGACAGTCGTCGGGATCTCGGGTGTCGATCCGCCGGCTGCCGAGCCGGCCGGCGGTGGGGCGACAGGCGTGTCTGCGTCATCGCGGCCGAACAGCGAGCACCCGGCCAGGGCGGCGGCGAGCACCACGGCAAGAAGGGGTGTGACCAGACGGGGGCGCGCGCGGTACAGCACGCGCGGAAACCTACCCCACCGTAGGTAGCGTTAGAAACCACCATCCGGGCCGGTATCGATAGTTACCACTCGGTAACGTCGCTTTCCGGTCATCTCGCCGTCGGACGCAGTTCAGCCTGGTCGTCGTCGCCGCGGTCCGCCGCGTAACCCCGTACGTCCGGCGCGCCGAGTCGGGCCGCGTCCGCTCCGGCGTCGTCCGGCATCAGCTGGGACTGCCGCTCCGCCTCCACCCGTGCGCGGTAGTGCTCGACCTCGCGGGCGCTCCTCGCCGCGTCCCACCCGAGCACCGCACCCATCAGCTCGGCGGTGTGCTCGGCCGACTCCAGGCCACGGTGGCTGGTCTCGAAGGAGATCCGGGTCCGACGGGTCAGCACGTCCTCCAGGTGCAGCGCGCCCTCGGCCCGCGCGGCGTAGGTGACCTCCGCCGCCAGGTACTCCGGAGCGCCGGCCAGCGGCGACGCCAGCAACGGATCGGCATCGATGAGCGCCAGCAGGTCGAGCGCGAGGGTGCCGTACCGCTCCAGCAGGTGCTCCACCACACCCACCGGCACCCCGTGTCGGCGGGCCAGGTCGGCCCGGTCCCGCCACATCGCCGGGTAGCCGTCGGCGCCGAGCAGCGGCAGATCGGCGGTACGCGACGCACGGCCGCCACCCAACCGGCGTACGGCCCGGTCGACCACGTCGGACGCCATCACCCGGTACGTCGTGTACTTGCCGCCGGCGACCAGCAGCAGCCCCAGCATCGGCTCGAACACCGCGTGCTCACGGGAGAGCTTCGAGGTGGAGTCGGCCTCGCCGGCCAGCAGCGGGCGCAACCCGGCGTAGACACCCTCGATGTCGGCGATGGTCAGCGGCCGGTCCAGCACGGTGTTCACCTGCTGCAACAGGTAGTCGATGTCGCGGGCCGAGGCCGCCGGGTGGGACCGGTCCAGTCGCCAGTCGGTGTCCGTGGTGCCGATGATCCAGTGCCCGCCCCACGGGATGACGAAGAGCACCGAGCTGGCCGTCCGCAGGATGAGCCCCGTCTCGCCGGTGATCGCCGAGCGGGGCACCACCAGGTGCACCCCCTTCGAGGCGCGCACCCGGACGCCGGGCCGCAGGCCCACGTCGTTGAGCATCCGGGACATGTCGTCGCTCCACACGCCGGTGGCCGCGATGACGGTGCGGGCGTGCACCTCGAACTCGGCGTCCGGGGAGCCGGCCGGCGCCTCCAGGTCGCGCACCCGGACGCCCGTCACCTCCCGCGCCTGCCGGATCAGCCCGACGGCGCGGGCACTGCTCACCACAGTGGCGCCGAGGCTGGCCGCGGTGCGGGCCAGGGTGACGACCAGTCGGGCGTCGTCGACCTGCCCGTCGTAGTAGCGGATCGCCCCGGCCAGGGCATCGGCCCGCAGGCTTGGGAAGATCCGCCGCGCCCCCTCCCGGGTCAGGTGCCGGTGCAGCGGCATGCCCCGGCCACCGCCGAAGAGACCGGCGAAGGCGTCGTACGCGGCCACGCCCGCCCCGTAGTACGAGCGGCGGAAGATCCGGGCGGGCAGGTCCCGCAGGCCCCGGCCGGCCGGCAACGGCACCAGGAACGGCACCGGGCGGACCAGGTGCGGCGCGAGCCGGGTCGCCAGCAGGCCCCGCTCGGTCAACGCCTCGTGGACCAGGTGGAACTCCAACTGCTCCAGGTAGCGCAACCCGCCGTGGATGAGCTTGCTGGAGCGGCTCGACGTGCCCGAGGCGAGATCGCGCGCCTCGACCAGGGCCACCTTCAGGCCCCGCGACGCCGCGTCCAGGGCGGCGCCCGCACCCGTCACCCCACCCCCGATGACCAGTACGTCGAAGCGCTCGGCGCGGAGTCGGCGCAGGTCGGCCGTACGGCGGACCGGCGAGAGCTGCCCGGCGACGGATCGGGAGATGTTGGGGTCACGCACCCATCCACCGTAACCGCCAGGCGAGCGAGTCGACATTCAGCGCCGCGCCCCGCCCCTCCAGCGGCGAACGCAGATCTTGGACAGTTCCCGTCAGCCGTTGACGGAAACTGTCCAAGATCTGCGCGATTCTTCGGTGTCCCGTCCCGCGACGGGCGGGTCGGAACCCTTCGTCGTGGTCGTAAGGTGCTCGGATGCACGGTCAACCTGCGCAACCCGGTCGCACCTCGCCATGGTCGGTGGTCGCCGCCGTGCTGGCCGGCTGCTGGACCGTTGCGGTCACCGCGGCCACCCAGACCGGCGGCTGGGTCACCGACCAGGTGCTGCTGGGCTTCGGACGGGACCGGGTCGGCTGGCTCTGGCCGGTGCTCGGCCTGACCGTCGTCGTGTTGGTGGGCACGCCCGCCCTGCTGCTGGCGGTACTGCCCCGGTCGACCACGGTTCGGGCCGTCGGGCGGGTCTGGCTGAGCGGGGCACTCGTCCTCGGGGTGCTCACAGTGCTGCGGGCCCTGCCGCCGGTACACCACGAGGCGTACCTCGCCGGGCTGGCCGGCGCCGCGTTGCTCAGCGCACTCGCCGTGGCCTGGTCGACGCGAAGGTCGTCCGGCTCGGACGTCGGCACCGCCCCCGACGCCACCGCGTCGCGGGCCGGCGACGCGGCGCTGAACCGCGACGTAGCCCAGGCCGCCGAGAGTCCGGAGCCGGGCAACGACGCCGCGTCGTCGGCCGCCGGGAGCCCGGGGCCGGTCGGGGGCCGGCGTGGATCGCGCCGGCCCGGGCCGGTGCCGCTGCTCGCGATCGCCGCCGGTCTGGCGCTGCTGCTGCCGTGGGTCTGGCTGGGCGCGCTCGGCGGGCTCCTGGAGACAACTCTCGCGCTGCTCGCGGCGGCCGCGCTCGGGGTGCTGGCCGCGACGCTGTTGGACGCCACCTTCTGGGCCCGGTTCGCGGTCGGCCGACCGCCCCGACCGGCCCGGCTGGTCCTGCTCGGAGGCCTGGTCGCCGGGGTGGCACTGCTGCTCCTCGCGGCCGGCACCGGCCAGTCGGGCGCGCAGTTGCCCGCCCTGCTGAC
Organism: Micromonospora sp. NPDC049275; assembly: GCF_043197115.1. Classification (NCBI taxonomy): domain Bacteria; kingdom Bacillati; phylum Actinomycetota; class Actinomycetes; order Micromonosporales; family Micromonosporaceae; genus Micromonospora; species Micromonospora sp. NPDC049275. The sequence continues at coordinate 16,784 of NZ_JBICSN010000013.1, read as the reverse complement.
CCTGCCACCGACGGGCTTCGCGCTCGCCGCGCTGTGGGCCGCGGCCTGGCGGCCCACCGCCGACCCGGCCGACGCCGCACGGGCCGGCCGGACGGCGACCGGCTGGCTGGTGGGCCTGGCCGCGCTGGGACCGCTGGCCTTCACCGACCCGGAGGAGATCACGCTCCTGCTGATCGGCACCCGGGACGTCCCGTTCTGGGTGGCAGCCGCCGCCGGCGCCGGTCTCGCCGTCGCGGTAGTGCTCGCCATCGGGTACGCGGTGCTGCTGGCCCGGCCGGCGGCGCGTACCCCGAGTCGCCGGACGGCGGCGCTGGCGGCGGCGGTCCTGCTGGTGACCGTGGGTGTCGTCGACGTCGGGCCCGGCCAACCCGGCCTGTACGGGGAGCGGCTGCTGGTGGTGCTGCGCGAGCAGGCCGACCTGACCGGCATCCCGGCCGGCGCCCCCGGGCAGGCCGGCCGGGACGCCCGGGCGGCGGAGGTCTACCGACGGCTGGTGACCACCGCCGAGCGCAGCCAGACCGACCTGCGCCGCACGGCGAAACGGCTACGGCTGGCCCCGGTGTCGTACTACCTGGTCAACGCGGTCGAGGTGGATGGCGGCCCGGTGGTACGGGCCTGGCTCGCGCGGCGACCCGAGGTGGCCCGGGTGCTGGTCAGCCAGCGACTGCGGCCCCTGCCGGCCCCGGCGGGGCAGTCCCGGGGCACCGCGCCCGCGCCCAGCGGCCCGGAGTGGAACATCCGTCAGCTCGGGGCGGACCGTGTCTGGTCCCAGTTGGGGGTGACCGGCAGGGGCATCGTGGTCGGCAGCTCCGACTCCGGCGTGGACGGCGGCCATCCGGCGCTGCGGGCCGGCTTCCGTGGCGGGGACGACTCCTGGTACGACCCGTGGGACGGCACCCGGGCACCGAACGACCAGGGCGGGCACGGCACCCACACGGTGGGCAGCGCGGTCGGGCGGAACGGCATCGGGGTGGCGCCGGACGCGCAGTGGGTGGGCTGCGTCAACCTGGACCGCAACCTGGGCAGCCCGGGGCACTACCTGGACTGCCTCCAGTTCATGCTGGCGCCCTTCCCGGCCGGCGGTGACCCGTTCACCGACGGCCGGCCGGAGCGCGCCCCGCAGGTGCTTACCAACTCGTGGGGGTGCCCGGCGATCGAGGGCTGCGACCCGGGGGCGCTGCTCCCGGCCACGACGGCGCTGGACGCCGCCGGGATCTTCGTGGTCGCCGCGGCCGGCAACACCGGCCCGTGGTGCGCGTCGATCGACGACCCGCCCGCTCCGTACCCGAACGTGCTGACCGTGGGCGCGGTGGACGCGCAGCGGCGGGTGGCCGACTTCTCCTCACGCGGGCCGGTGCCGGGCGGCACGGGCAAACCGGACGTCCTCGCGCCCGGGGTGGGAGTGGTGTCGGCCATGCCCGGCGGCGGGTACGCGGCGCTCGACGGCACGTCGATGGCGACCCCGCAGGTGGCGGGCGTGGTCGCGCTCATGTGGTCGGCGAACCCGGCGCTGGTCGGCGACCTGACCCGGACCCGGCAGATCCTTCGGGACACCGCCACGCCGGCCGAGCCGACGTACCGCTCCGACAAACCCACCGACGCCTGCGGCGGCCCGGCGAACGTCACAGGGGCAGGCCAGGTCGACGCGTACGCCGCAGTCCGCGCCGCCCGGGGATGAACGAGGGCGGAGCCGGCCACCGCCAGCAGGTGATCTAGGGTCGGCGACCATGGACGCCGAGATCACCGTCACCGAGCTCAGCCCCGACCTCGCGCCCGCCGTGGCACGGTTCTGCGCGCAGGCGCTCGACCTGCCCGAGGACGCCGCCGAGGCGGCCGCCATCGTGGACGTGTTGTGGACCCGGGCGGCCGCAGATCGTCAGGTGGTCGGACTGGGCGCGTACCGGGGAAACGACCTGGTCGGGGTGCTGCTCGGCTCGGTGTCGCCGACCGAGGTGGGCATCGGGCACGTGGACCTGGTCGCGGTGCTCCCCGGGCAGCGCCGTCGGGGGGTGGGCCGCACGTTGTTGGCGCGGGCCGAGCAGGCACTCGGCCAGCGCGGCGTCACCGAGGTGCTGCTGGCCGGAAACCCGCCGTACTACGCCTGGCCGGGCATCGACGTGCGCTACACGCCAGCGGTGTGCGCCGCCCTGGCGCTCGGCTACCACCAGGACCGGACCGCGTGGAACATGACCGCTGACCTGTCGTACGACGAGTCGCCGGCGCTGCGGTCCACGGAGGCCGCGGAGCGGCGACTGGCCGGGCAGGGCGTCACGGTACGCCGGGCGGAGCCCGCCGACCTGCCGGCGCTGGAGGCGTTCGCCCGGTCCACCTTCGGCGGCACCTGGGACGGTGAGCTGGCCGGATCGGTGGGCCGCGCGGGGGCCGGCTGCCACCTGGCGGAGCGGGCCGGCGAGGTGCTGGGCTTCGCGGCCTACGGATCGTCCCGGCCGAGCTGGTTCGGGCCGATGGGCACCGCGCCCTCCGCCGAGGGTTCCGGCATCGGCGGGGTGCTGCTGCGACGCTGCCTGCGCGACCAGCGGGCGGCGGGGGTGGACCTGGCGCAGATCGGCTGGGTGGGGCCGGTGCCGTTCTACTCCGGCAGCGCTGGCGCCCGGATCGAGCGGGTCTTCTTCCTGTACCGGCGGACCCTACCGGTGACGTGAGAGGGCAAATGGGACATGAAGCCATTTGCCCTCATGACCCATCGACGCCCCCTACCGTTTCGGTAGAGGAGGCAGCCATGACCACGGATGACGACCAGACCGAGGACGGCCCGCCGATCACCTGGAAACCGGTCGGCGACCTGCCCGGCCAACTGCCGTTCGACCGGCTCGACTACGGCGACGCAGAGCAACTGGCCGAGATGACCACCGACGGCGAGCCGCTGGCCGAGGATCCGCAGGAGATGGTGGACGCGCCGATCCAACTGCTGCCGCCGTACGACCGGGCGCAGAAACGCCGCAACCAACGCCCACTGCCCACCTGACGACGAACGGGGCGGACCGCGTCAGCGGCCCGCCCCGTTCGGTGTGTCGGAACTGGACTCAGAAGTCCATGTCCCCGCCACCCGGGCCAGCCGGGGCAGCCGGGGTCTTCTCCGGCTTGTCCGCGACAACGGCCTCGGTGGTGAGGAAGAGCGCCGCGATGGAGGCGGCGTTCTGCAGCGCCGAGCGCGTCACCTTGGCCGGGTCGATGATGCCCGCGGCCAGCAGGTCGACGTACTCGCCGTTGGCGGCGTTGAGGCCGTGACCCGCTTCGAGGTTACGGACCTTCTCCACCACGACGCCGCCCTCGAGGCCGGCGTTGACGGCGATCTGCCGCAGCGGGGCGTCCAGCGCGACCTTGACGATGTTGGCACCGGTCGCCTCGTCGCCGACCAGGTCCAGCTTGTCGAACGCGGTCTTGCCGGCCTGCACCAGCGCGACGCCACCACCCGGGACGATGCCCTCCTCGACGGCCGCCTTCGCGTTGCGAACGGCGTCCTCGATGCGGTGCTTGCGCTCCTTGAGCTCGACCTCGGTGGCCGCGCCGACCTTGATGACCGCAACGCCGCCGGCCAGCTTGGCCAGCCGCTCCTGCAGCTTCTCGCGGTCGTAGTCGGAGTCGCTCTTGTCGATCTCGGCCCGGATCTGGTTGACCCGGCCCTGGATCTGCTCGGCGTCACCGGCACCGTCGACGATGGTGGTCTCGTCCTTGGTCACCACGACCTTGCGGGCACGGCCCAGCATGTCGACGCTGACGGCGTCCAGCTTGAGGCCGACCTCCTCGCTGATGACCTGACCACCGGTGAGGATGGCGATGTCGCCCAGCATGGCCTTGCGGCGGTCACCGAAGCCCGGCGCCTTGACGGCGACCGACTTGAAGGTGCCCCGGACCTTGTTGACGACCAGGGTGGCCAGGGCCTCGCCCTCGATGTCCTCGGCGATGATCAGCAGCGGCTTGCCGCCCTGCATGACCTTCTCGAGGATCGGGAGCAGGTCCTTGACCGACGAGATCTTGCTGTTGACGATCAGGATGTAGGGGTCGTCGAAGACGGCCTCCATACGCTCCGGGTCGGTCATGAAGTAGGCCGAGATGTAGCCCTTGTCGAAGCGCATACCCTCGGTGAGCTCCAGCTCCAGCCCGAAGGTGTTGCTCTCCTCGACGGTGATGACGCCTTCCTTGCCGACCTTGTCCATCGCCTCGGCGATGATCTCGCCGACGGTGCTGTCGCCAGCGGAGATGGAGGCGGTGGAGGCGATCTGCTCCTTGGTCTCGACGTCCTTGGCGAGCTTGGACAGCTCCTCCGAGACGCTCGCGACAGCGGCCTCGATGCCCCGCTTCAGGGCCATCGGGTTGGCGCCGGCGGCCACGTTGCGCAGGCCCTCGCGAACCAGGGCCTGGGCCAGGACGGTCGCCGTCGTCGTGCCGTCACCGGCGACGTCGTCGGTCTTCTTGGCGACCTCCTTGACCAGCTCGGCGCCGATCTTCTCGTACGGGTCCTCGAGCTCGATCTCCTTGGCGATGCTCACACCATCGTTGGTGATGGTGGGGGCACCCCACTTCTTCTCGAGCACGACGTTGCGGCCCTTGGGGCCGAGGGTCACCTTTACGGCGTCGGCGAGCTGGTTCATGCCCCGCTCGAGGCCGCGGCGCGCCTCTTCGTCGAACGCGATCATCTTGGCCATACGGCGTTGTCCTCCTGGACACTCACGGGCCACCCGAGATGTGTGCCCCGGATGGGCCGCCTGGTGTACGCACCTTGGGACGTCGCCACCTGGCGACGACGACGTCCTTCGGCCGGGCCGGATAGCCCGCGACGACCGGCCATGTGCCGCCCCGGCGTCTCCACGCCTGGGCAACCTGGCCCCACCGTCCCGACCATTGGCACTCACGGTATGCGAGTGCCAATGACTTGTTTAGCACTCTCACCTGTCGAGTGCAAGCACGATGGGCCCGCTCAGCCGAGTTCCGCCGCCAGTGCGGCCCCGTTCACCGGCGCCTCATGGGCGCGTTGCTCGGCGTACGTGACCAGCAGACCGATCAACTGGGCGAGGTGGGCAGGCAGCGCCAACACCGCCGTGACGCCGATCACCGCCACCACCCCGGCCGCCGAGCCCGGGGAGGCGAACGGATCCGTACCGATCGCGGTGGTGCCCGCCGACTCCAGGAAACCGGGAACCGCGGTGCCGACGACCACGGCCGCGCCCACCAGTGCCACCCGACCGAGCATCAGCCCGAGCCGGGCGTGGAACATTTCGAACGACCGGCCGATCGGGTTCTGCCGTTCGAAGAGGTAGATCGGGCCGGCCATGCTCAACGCGAACACCAGATAGATGCCCGGCAGGACGCAGAAGCAGATACCGATGCCGACGAGCAGGCTGACCAGCAGCGTCCAACCCCACAGACCGAGCGCCCGGCGCAGGCCGTACCGCAGTGCCGAGCCGAGGTCGCCGGGCCGGCCGGTCGCCTGCTGGGTGATCACCCAGCTGCCCGCGGCCCACCCCAGCGCCTGCACCAGACCGATCAGCAGGCTGCCGCCGGCCAGCACGGCGACGAGGGTTGCCAGGGTGGCGACGAAGTTGTCCGGCAGTCCGGCGGCCGGATCCATCTCGGCCTGCGCCTCCCAGCCGGGCGACGGGTCCAGACCGAGCGAGATGACCGAGAGCACCGCCGCCGGCAACACCTGCGTGAGCAGCATGATCGGCACCAACTGCCGCCAGCCCCGGCGCAGCGCGCCCCCACACCGCTCGAACCATGCCCCGATGCCGGCGCCGGGCGGAGTGACCAGGGCGTCGTGCGGGTCGAGCCCGTGACCCGGCGGGTACCAGCCGACCGGCGCCCCCGGATACCACGGCTGCCCACCGTACGGACCCGTACCGGGCGGATAGGCGCCGGCGGGCGGATAGGCCCAACCCTGCGGCGGCGGGCCCCCGCCACCCTGCCCGGGATCCCAGCCGGGAGGCGGACCAGCGGGTGGCGCCCAGGCACCCGGCACGGGGTCCCAGCCGGGAGGCGGACCGGCCGGCGGCTGCCAGCCGCCCTGAACGGTGGGATCCGGCGGACCCGCCGGGACGCCGGAGGCGGGTGAGGTGGGGTCGGACGGGCTCGGTTCACCCGGCCCGGAGGGCGTGGTGGGTGGGGGCGACTGGTCGGTCATGAACCCTCCTCAGCATCGGCTGGAACGGTTCACGATCTTCCCGGTTGGGTGTCCACACCGCAGCACCGACCCGCCAGCCGATCGGGGCGATCCGCGAGCGAGGAGATTGAGGAGATCGCTCAGGCGATGACGCGTACGTGTTCCGCCTGCGGGCCCTTCTGGCCCTGGGCGATCTCGAACTCCACCCGCTGGCCGTCGTCCAGCGCCTTGTAACCGTCCATCTCGATCGCGGAGAAGTGGACGAACACGTCCTGACCGCCGTCAACGGCGATGAAGCCGTAGCCCTTCTCGGCGTTGAACCACTTCACGGTGCCCTGTGCCACGGTGCACTTCCCTCACTCTTGCGCGGCGTTGCCTGCCCGGGCGCGCGGCACGGCCGGACGCCCTCGACCACCGCCCCAGCGATCGACGACGGCCGCTGAAAGAGGTGACCGAAATCGCACGCTACACGAGGAGTGACGGCCGCGCACGACCCCAAATCGGGCATATTCCTGGGTGGCCGACCAGGGCCAGGGCAGGGCCGGAAAGGGTCGTGGACGACCGGTCCGGAGCGGCACCGGCTCGTCGACCGAGCGGCCGGCGGCAGCCCGGCCCACCGGCCCATCCGGCCGAGCGACGGTGGCCCCTGGCACTCCCGAAGCCGCTCCCGCCCTGTGGTAGGCATGCAGACATGACCACCGATATCGGCTCAGCCGCGGCTCGGCAGGCCGAGATCCACCGGGTTCGACCCGAGGACGCCGCCCGGATGCGGGCGCTACGTCTGGAGATGCTCGCCGACGCGCCGTTGGCCTTCCTGGAGACCCTGGCGGACGCGGCGGCCCGGCCGCACCGCGAGTACGCCGCCCGGGTCGCGTACACCTCGGCCGGCCCGAACAACGCGCAGTTCGTCGCGGATCCGGGCGGTCGGCTGGTCGGCCACGCCGGCGGCACTGTCGCTCCGAACGAGCCGGGAGTGACTGTCATCTACGCCGTGTACGTCACGCCGGCCTGGCGGGGCAGCGGGCTGCTCGGCGAGCTGATCGACGGGGTGGCCTCCTGGTCGCGAGCCTGCGGCCGGCCGGAGCTGCTGCTGGAGGTGGTGGTCGGCAACGACCGCGCCTACCGGGCGTACCAGCGGCTGGGCTTCACCGACACCGGCGTACGAGTCCCCCACCCCACGATCCCCAAGCTGAACGAACTACAAATGCGCCGAACCGCCTAACCAGAGAACCCTCCCAGGGCAGAACCACTGAGATGCCCCAAAAGCTGGATGCGTCAGCGACAACGCTGCTCACGGAGGGGTTTCCGGGGCAGCCCGACCCGCGCAGGGATCAAGCCTGACCGCCCGAAGCGGGTCGGGCTGCCCCGGAAACCCCAAACCGCAACCACTACACGTGACGCCGAGACTGCACGATCCGGAACCGGTTAGCCACGTAAGCCCCGTCCGTCAACGCCGAGTTCGCCGCCGCGTTCGCCCCGCTGCCGTGGAAGTCGGAGAACGCCGCCGACTGGTTGACGAAAACACCGCCGGTGAGGTTGCAGGACAGGTGCACCCCGACCTCGACCGCCACCGCCTCGGTGGCGTCCAGCACCGCCTCGTCGGTGGAGTAGACCGCCGCCGTGAGCGCGCCCTTCTCCCCCACCGTCCGGCGCAGCAGCTCCAGGCTGTGCGCGGTGGAGTCGGTGGCGATGGCGAACGAGATCGGCCCGAACCACTCCCGGCCGTACGTCTCCGCGTCGTCCGCGGTCAGCTTCACGATCGTCGGGGTACGCACCACCGCGTCGGCGTACGACGGGTGCGCCACGGACCGGGACTCCAGCACCGGCTCACCCACCTTGGTGACCTCGGCCAGCCGCTCCAGCACCCCGTCGTTGACGATGGCGCCGGTCAGCTCGACGCCCCGGGCCGGGTCGGCGGTGAGCTTGCCGACCGCCGCGGCGATCCCACCGGCCACCTCGTCGAAGCTCTTGTGACCCTGGTCGGTCTCGATGCCACCGGCGGGGATGAGGATGTTCTGCGAGGTGGTGCACATCTGCCCGCTGTAGAGGGTCAGCGTGAAGCCGAGGTTGCGGCACAGCCCGGCGAAGTCGTCGGTGGAATCGATGACTACCGTGTTCAGCCCGGCCTTCTCGGTGTAGACCGACGCCTGCCGGGCGTGCGTCTCCAGCCAGTCGCCGTACTCGGTGGAGCCGGTGAAGTCGACGATCTTGACGGAGCGGTGCAGGGCCAGGTCGCTGGCGAGCTTCTCGCCGGGCGCCTCGGCCGCCAGCATGATCAGGTTCGGGTCGAAACCGGCCTCGGCGAGCACCTCCCGGGCGTACTTCACGGTGATGGCCAGCGGCAGCACCGCGCGCGGGTGCGGCTTCACGATCACCGGGTTGCCGGTGACAAGCGAGGCGAACAGCCCCGGGTACGAGTTCCAGGTCGGGAAGGTGTTGCAGCCGATCACCAGCGCCACCCCACGCGGCACCACGTGGAACGTCTTGGTCATCCGCAGCGGGTCGCCCTTGCCTGCGGCCTTCTCCCAGCCGGCCGTGCCCGGGTGCCGGGTCATCTCGGCGTAGGCGTACGCCACCGCCTCCAGCGCCCGGTCCAGCGCGTGCGCGCCGCCGGCCTGGAAGGCCATCACGAACGCCTGCCCGCTGGTGAACTGCACCGCGTTGGCCAGCTCGAAGATGTGCTTGTGCAGCCGGTCGAGGATCTCCAGGCAGACACCCACCCGGGCCTGCGGGCCGGCGTCGCGCCAGGTCGGCAGCGCGGCGGAGGCGGCGGCGATCAGCTCGTCGGTGCCGGCGTGCGGGTAACGCACCGCCAGCTCGACCCCGAACGGGCTCGTCTCGGTGGCGATCCGCTCGCCGGTACCCGGCTGGTCGAGGGGGAAGTCACCACCCAGGTACGCCTCGAAGGCGGCCTTGCCGTCGGCGGCGGCGGTCTCGCCGTACACGCGAGGGCTGGGGGATTCGGGGTACGCGGACCAGTAGCCCCGCTCCGTGATCGCGGTCAGCGCACGGTTGAGGGTGTCGGCGTGCCTGTCGTACAGGGGATGCGGGGTCTCCGTCATGCCCGCCATCATGCAACAGCCGGGCCCACGAGCAGTAGGGGCGGATGCCGACGCGGCAGGCACGGCCGAGCGGCAGCGCGCGGCCCGGCCCGGGATTGGTCGTGACGCCGACGGGTACCCGCCGTCCTCGGGCCAGGAGAGGACAACGGGTGAGGATCACGGAGATCCGGGTGCACGGGGTCGCCGACAAGGGTCCGGAGACGATCCTCGACCGGCCTGTGGTGTCGCGGGTCGCGGGGGACGACGAGGCCGGCTTCTACCGACCCCGGCCGGGCTTCGGCGATCCGGAGGGTCCGGGCGGGCCGGCGCTGGAGGCGTACCGCTGGAGCAGGTTGACCGGCGGCACCGCGACCCGGACGTTCTCGCTGGTCCTGCTCCTGCCGTTCATGCTCAGCAACATCGCTGTCTGGATGCTGCCGGTGGCCGGTCGGCCCGGCGGCGTGGCTCGGGCGCTCTGCCGTCTGCTGGCCGCGTCGATGACCGCGATGTACGTGCTCTCCGCGGTCGGTGCCACCCTGGACCTGATCGCCTGGCAGTGCGCGGCGTACCCGCGGTGCCTGGAGGGGCGACGGGAGATCTCCTGGCTGGGCGGCGTGCCGCCGGGTCAGCGCCTCGCCCTGCTGGCCGTGCTGCCGATCATCGCGGTCGCCCTCATCTGGCGGGCCGGCGCTCGCACCTCGCAGCTACCCGAGGACGGCGTGCACATGCCCGGGGTGGGCGCGGATCGGCTCGACACCCCCGCCTTCTGGGACAACCGGGTGCTGCTGCGCCGGCTGCGCTCGGTGCACGTGGCCGTGGCGCTGGGCACGCTCGACGCCACGCTACTGGTGGTCCTGGCCCCGCACGACGGTGCCCCGCCCGGCTACGTGCTACTGGTCGCGGACGGGCTGCTGCTCGTCGTCGCGCTCGTCGCGCTCTGCCGGTCGGCCATGGACGGGCACGGCGAGCAGCGCCTGCTCACCGCCCGGGGGTTGCGGTGGACGGCTGTCGCGCTCACGGCGCTGACCCTGGGCTACGCGTTGTGGCCCCGGCCGCCGTGGTCGGCCACCGGCACACTGCCCGGGTACGGTCGCCTCGTCTCCCTGCTCTTCGCCGCGCAGGTCGTCCTGCTCGCGGTGCTGGGACTGGTGGTCCTGGCCCAGCGCCACCACCTGCCGCGCCCGCGCCCCCTGATCAGCCGGCTGGGTGCCCCGCTGATGAGTTCGATAGCGATCGGGCTCGCCGTGTCGTACTCGTCCGGGCTGACCTACACCCTCGCCGAATACCTGGACCGGGGCTCCAGCCCCACACCGGTCCGGCCGCTGCCGCCCGGCGCGCCACCGCTCTCGCCCCCGACCGCGTACCGCTGGGCCACCCTCGGCTTCTCCCTGGCGGTCCTGGTGGTCGTCCTGGTGGCGGTGCTGGGCAGCCGGATCGGCCGGGCGCGGCAGCTCCGGGCAGCCGAGGAGCTCGTCCGGCGGGACTTCCCCGAGGCGCCCCAGGTGCCGCCGGAGCGGGTGCGGGCCGTCCGGGACGCCGTCGTCCGTGCCGCCCGCACGGACCGGCTCTGGCCGCTGCTCCCGACGGCGTACGCGGTGCTGGCGGTGCTCACCCTGACGGCGGCGGGGTTGTCGGTACGAGGGCAGGGGCCGGGTGCGCTCGCGCTGCGGCTGGGCGGCCTGTCGCTGGCCCGCCCGGTGGTCTTCGTGACCGATCTGGGCGCCCTGCTGATCGGCCTGTTCGCCGTATTCCTGGCCGGGGCGGGACTCGTCGCCTACCGGTCCGGCCCGATCCGGCTGGTCGGGGTGCTCTGGGACCTCGCCACCTTCTGGCCACGCGCCGCCCATCCCCTCGCCCCGCCCTGCTACGCCGAGCGGGCGGTTCCCGAGCTGACCCGCCGGATCGGGCAACTCACCGCCGACGGGGGCGGGGTGGTGCTCTCCGGCCAGAGCCACGGCAGCGTGCTGGCCGCGGCGACGGTGCTCCAACTTCCCGACGACTCCCGCCGGCGGGTCGCGCTGCTCACCTACGCCGCGCCGCTCGGCAACAGGTACACCAGGTACTTCCCCGCGTACGTCAACGAGCGTGTGCTGCGGGAGTTGGGTGACCGGCTGTCCTGGCGGTGGGTCAACCTGTGGCGGTACACCGATCCGATCGGCGGGCGGATCTTCCGCCCCGACGAGACGGAGGCGCCCGACGACCCGGCGAGCCAGGTCGACCGCTGGGTACGCGACCCGAAGACCCTGCTGGTGCCGCCGACCGACACCGTGCCGCCCCCGGTCCGGGGACACCGCTTCATCCCGGACGAGGACTTCCACGCCGCGGTTCGGGAGCTGGCTCGGCGGCTGGAAAAGCCGGAGGCCGGGCCGCCCACTGTCAGAGGGTGAGCTGCCAGTCGGTCCAGGCGTCCACCGGCCGGAATCCGAGCTGCTCGTTGATCGCCACCATGTAACTGTTGCTGGCCGCGTTCCAGGTGTCGATGACGCGTACCGCCGGCTCGTGGGTGAGCAGGTGGTGCAGGTTCTCCGCCTTGACGATCAGGCCGAGGCGGTGCCCACGGTGGGCCGGGTCGACGAGGGTGATCTGCTGGAAGGCGTGCCAGTCGGCGGAGGCGCCCACGTCGAGCAGCGTCCAGGCCACCAACCGGCCGGACGCCTCGTGCCGCATCCCGAGGTGGTAGCGCCGCCGGCCCTTCGCGTCCAACGCGCGCTCGTTGCCCCGGATGCGTTCGGCGTCCACCTGCTCCGGCTCCCACTGCACGTCACCCATGGGCGCGTCCATCATCAGCCGGCCGTCCAGGTAGGCGACGTCCGCCACGTACTCCTGCGGGGTGTTCCCCTGCCAGCAGACCGACCGGTAGCCCTCGGCCCGCGGCTGGGCCTCGGCCAGGGCCGCCCGCAGCGCCACCCGGTCGATGTCGGCGATCTCCAGCCGACGTCGCACCTCGGCGAGTGCGGGCTGGGCGCCGATCGAGGCGGCGAACGCTCCGCCAGCGCCCGATCGGGCCGGCCCAGCGGGCAGCGCGGAGACGGCCATCCCGATCACCCGCTTGCGGCCGTGCTCACGCAGCAGGCGCGCCCCGTACTCGTGCAGTGCCCGGCCGACGCCCCGCCGCCGCAGGGCGGGACGCACCGTCAGCTCGGCGGTGGCGTTCTCGGGGTTGTCGAGCTGCGGCAGGTCGAGCTGGAGGTAGCCGGCCGGCACCCCGTCCAGCCGGGCCAGCGCCCAGAGCGTTCGGGTGCCGGGGGCCGGCGTGTGGAACTGCGCGTCGAAGCGCCGCCGGCAGAAGGGTGGGAAGTCCGGAAGATCGACCTCGGTGGCCGCCACCCCGACCCGGTACGCCTCGTCGACCGCGACCCGGTCGGTGCCGTCGAACGACGCGATCGTGATGCTCATGACGGGGAGCCTGACAGCCGGGAAAGCGATCGGGCCAGCGATTAAATCGCTGGCCCGATCGAACGTGGTCGGGAGGGACACTCGCACAACGCCTCCGGCGTTGGGTCGCAAGAACTTCAAAAGTCTCCGGCGAAATGCCCTCCCGCACGGAGCATCTTGCGCCGTCCGGTTCCTGCCGTCAAGTCCAGACCGGCGGGTTTTCCACACTCACAGCGAAAACCCAGTTACCGGACGACTCGGGGGTCAGCCGAGGAGGCCGGCATCCCGCGCGGCGCGCAGGCTGGGCTTGATGTGGTGGGTCGGGCCGACCTGACCGGCCACCGCGTCGATGGTCTTCAGACCCTCGCCGGTGTTGAAGACGACCGTCTCCGCAGTGGGATCGAGCCGACCCGACTCGACGAGCTTGCGCAGCACCGCCGCGGTCACCCCGCCCGCCGTCTCGGCGAAGACGCCTGTGGTGCGGGCGAGCTGACGGATGCCGGCGCGGATCTCGTCGTCGTCGGCGTACTCCATCCAACCGCCGGTGCGACGGACCGCCTCCAGGGCGTAGAGGCCGGCGGCCGGGTCGCCGATGTTGAGCGACTTGGCGATGCCGGTGGGCTTGACCGGGATGATCGTGTCGGTGTCGGCGTGCAGCGCGGTGGCGATCGGGTTGCAGCCGGCCGACTGGGCGCCGAAGACCTTCCAGCCGCCGGCCGGCGCCTCGACCAGGCCGATCTCGACCAGCTCGGAGAAGGCCTTGTCAATCTTGGTGAGCAGCTCGCCGCTTGCCATCGGGATGACCACCTGGGCCGGGATGCGCCAGCCGAGTTGCTCGGCCACCTCGTAGCCGAGGGTCTTGGAGCCCTCCGCGTAGTACGGGCGGACGTTCACGTTGACGAACGCGGTGTCCTCGAATTCGTCGGTCTCCACGAGCTCGCCGCAGAGCCGGTTGACGTCGTCGTACGAGCCGTCGATGGCGACCAGCTCGCCGCCGTAGACGGCGGTGGTGATGACCTTGCCCTGCTCCAGGTCGCTGGGAATGAAGACGACCGAGGGCACGCCGGCGCGGGCGGCGTGCGCGGCCACCGAGTTGGCCAGGTTGCCGGTGGACGCACAGGCGAACCGGGTGAAGCCGAGCGCCTTCGCGGCGGTCAGCGCCACCGAGACGACCCGGTCCTTGAACGAGTGGGTCGGGTTGGCGCTGTCGTCCTTGACCCACAGCGGCGCGGTGATACCCAGCTCGGCGGCGAGGTGCGGGGCCGCCACCAGCGGGGTCAGCCCTGGGTCGAGGGTGACCCGGGTGGCCGGGTCCTGACCGGCGGGCAGCAGCGCGGCGTACCGCCAGATGTTGTTCGGGCCGGCCTCGATCTGCTCCCGGGTGACCGTGGCCAGGGCGGCGGTGTCGTAGTCCACCTCGAGGGGGCCGAAACACTCGTAACAGGCGTGCTGCGCGGCGAGCGGGTAGCGGGCCGAACAGGCGCGGCAGACCAGGGCGCGGGCGGGGCTGGCGGAGGTGTCGATACCGGAGGCGGCGAGCGTCGACGTCATGTCGAGTCCTCTCATCTTTCCCCGCATCGCACTGTGCGGCGGGGACGGAATTGGCACCTGCCCCGCCTGTCGCTCAGCGGTGAGCCGCGGGGTGGTTGCCGGGGCGTCGTCGGGCCGTATCCCTCAGCCCCTCTGGATGAGGTATGCAGTTGTGTCGTCGAGTCTAGGCAACGTTGCCGGTGGCCTCCACCTGGTATCCCAGGGAGTGGGTCAGCGGGCGGCCACCGCCACCGGGTCGACCACCGCGGCCGGGTCGGTGACCGCGCTGGACTGCGGCAGGGACGACGACCGGGTCCGCGCCCTGGTGGCGAGGTTCGCGGCGACCAGGGCGGCGATGGTGATCGCGGCGCCGACCAACTCGATCGTCTCCGGCCGGTAGCCGCGGGCGATCTGCACGACGAACGTGGTGACCGGGACCAGGTTCATGAACAGGGCGGCGTTGGCAGCGCCCAGCCGCTGCACACCCGTGTTCCAGGCCAGCACCGCGACGACGGCGGCGACGATCACGGCGTACGCCAACTGCGGGGTGACCGCCACGAGGTCGGCGGCGGCCGGCGCGTGCTGCCACCCGACGGCGTCGGCGCCGATGCTCGCGGCCAGCATGGCGGCCGTGCCGGCGAGCGCGGTGAGCGTGGTGAAGCGCAGCGGCGACCAGGCGCCGAACCGGCTGGCGCCGTGGGTGTAGATGCCCCAGCCGAGCACCGCGCCGATCATCATGAGCCCGCCGAGACCGAACTGACCGAGCCCGGCCAGGCTCCCGCGGGTGATCACCAGGCCGACTCCGAGGAGCGCCACCAGCGAGAGGGCCAGCAGGAGCGGCTTCGGTCGTACGCCGTCCCGGGCCCAGCGGACGAGCTGGGTGATGACCGGCGTGGTGGCCACGAAGAGGGAGATCTGCTGCGGGGCGGCGTGTTCGAGCGCCAGGTTGGTGAGCAGGTTGAAGCCGGCGAAGCCGACGACGCCGAGCACCACCACCTCGACGCCCCGTCCGCCGAGCCGCAGCGCGGCCGAGCCCTCGCGGAGCAGCAGGATGGCGACCAGGATGACGGCGGCCAGCAGGTAGCGGGCGGTGGTCAGGTTGAGGGGGTCGACCCGGCTCAGCGCGCTGGCCAGGATCGGAAACATCGCGCCCCAGGCGAGCACGGCGAGCAGCGGATAGGCGGCGGCGCGAGATCGCATCGTCAGCTCCTTGTTCGAGTATCTTCGAACCAACGACACCGACCATAGGGTGTTGTTTGATAGTTGTCGAACAAGGGTTAGGCTGGTCACATGGAGCCGCACGAACCCGACCTGACCGCCGTACCAGTCACCGCCGTGCTGGCCGCACTCGCCGACGACGTGCGGCTGCAGATCGTGCGGGCGCTCGCCGAGGGCGGCGAGGCCGCCTGCGGCAGCTTCGACTTCGGCGTCTCCAAGGCGACCCGCAGTCACCACCTGAAGGTGCTGCGCGAGGCGGGCCTGACCCGAACCCGGGCCGCCGGCACCAGCAGACTGGTCCGACTCCGCCGCGACGAGGTCGACAAGCGGTATCCGGGCCTCCTGGACGCCGTCCTCACCCCGCGCCCTCCAGCCTGACGCCGCCACGCCGCCGAAGCCGCCTCGTCGAGGCTCCGGCGGCGCGCGGTACGGGGCGGTCAGGCAGAGGCGGGACTGGGGTCGGCCACCGCCGCCGGCGGAGCGTCGGCGCGACGCCGGGCGAACAGCGCGTCGAGCGCCCAGGGGCCCGAGCCGAGTGCCGCGACCAGCAGGAACGACCAGCAGAAGAGCGCCGACAGCTCACCGCCGTTGTGCAGCGGAAGCAGGTCTTCGGGCTGGTGGACCACGAAATAGGCGTACGCCATCGAGCCGGAGGCAAGGAGCGCGGCGGGCCGGGTGAAGAGCCCGGCCAGCACCAGCGCGCCGCAGACCAGTTGGATCAGCGCGGCCCACCAGCCCGGCCAGGAGCCGAAGGGTATGGCCGCGCCGGTCATCGGGTTGCCGCCGAACAACCCGAAGACCGAGGACAGGCCGTGGAGCATGAACAGCAGGCCGGTCACGATGCGGAACAGGGACAGGGTCGGCCCGCCGAGCCGAGAGACGTTCATGGAGACCTCCATCGAAGGGGATAGATGTCTTCAATGGTGAGGCACGAATGTATCCAGGATAATAAATTCCTTGCTCGTGGGAAAATCCCCGACCGAAATATTTCGGCACAGGCGTTCGGCGGTGTGCGCCTGCCAGAGTGGACAAGCGCCATGTGAGCACCCTTGAGCTGCACCTCCGTGCCCGCGTGCCCCGATTGGGGCGCCAGCCCAATCTCGCCGAGGGACCGCCCCCGACCTGAACGCACTGCCCCTGCCATGCAGGCCGCGCAGCCTGTCGAGCGGTCCATACAGCCTGTCGAGCTGCCCCGCGAATGAGGCAGCTTCCCCCGCCCCCCCCCCCGGACCCGCCGACCCCCAACCCTCAACCCTCAACCCTCAACCCCGGCTCCGGCCCCGACCCCCAACCCGACCCCCGACCCCGACCCCGGCCCCGGCCCCGGCCCGGCCGCCGCCCGCTGTACGGCGCAAACCCCGCCTCCATGGAGGCCAGACCCTGGCAATCTTGGACAGTTTCCGTTAGCGGGGCGGGCTCAACTGGTGGTTGCAACACTCAGGAGCTGGGTCATCTTCTCACCTGGGGTGGCCCAGCCCAGGGTCATACGGGGGCGGTCGTTG
>NZ_JBICSN010000012.1:36421-193790 GCF_043197115.1 Micromonospora sp. NPDC049275 | reverse complement strand
GTTCGTCCTGAGCCAGGATCAAACTCTCCAACAAAAAATTAGTTGAACAGCATCCTGACAACAAACAAATGTTGCCAAAGGAATCCCAACCAGCCCGACCCGAAGGCCCGACCAGTCCGGGGTATAAATCATAATTGGCACTGGCTTTACAAGCACCCTGTTGAGTTCTCAAAGAACAACCACACACCGATCAGAAGCCCCACATCAGTGGAACCCCGTTTCGGGGCAACCGCTCAAACCTACTTGGTCGAACTTTGATTGTCAACCTCGTATCCGAGGTGATCAATCTGGTTCGTCCGGACCCACGATGACGCACGCCGTACCCGGCGGTCGTTACTCTCGTGGGAAGCCGCAGACCGGCCGATCACCGCTTCGCGGCTCTCCGCCCGGCTCCTGCCGGCTTCAGAACTCTACCCGGTCGGCTTCGCGTTCGCAACTCCGTTTCCGGAGTGTTCCGCACCGCCCGATCCCCAGTCCCGCTCGGCGTTCCCGCCACGATCCTGGTGCCCGGTCTCGGCCAGTTCGTCCGGCCTCCCCCGTGCAGAGAGAAAGTTACGCGGACAGCCCGGAGAAGGCAAATCAGGGTTCATCACTGGTTCGGGCGAGCGGATCGGCGCGGTCTGCGCTGCGGTCGGCAACGCGGCGCGCGCCGTCGTGCCAGAGTGTCAGGCATGGATGAGTCCGGGCTGGACGCCACGGTGTTTGCCGAGGAAGCGCTGCTCGGCGTCCTCCTGCCGTTCTGGCAGCTGGTGATCGGCGCGGTCGTGCTGGTGGTCCTCGTGCTCTCGGTGGGAAGACTGGCCCGCCGGGGCAGATCCCGGATGACGACCGCCCTGGTGGTCACCGCAGTCGTCATCGCCGGTCTTGCGACGATCGGCGTCCTGCTGGAGGGCTGAACGCTCAGAGCCGGCGGTTGGCCAGGCTGGGCAGCTCGGCCCGGATCGCGGCGAGGCGGTCGAGGTCCAGGTCGGCGACGGCCACCCCGGGGCCGTCCGGGAGTTGCGTGAGGACAGTCCCCCACGGGTCGACCACCATGCTGCGCCCGAAGCACGTGCGGCCGGGCTCGTGGTCACCCGTCTGGCCGGCCGCCGCCACGAAACACTGGTTCTCGATCGCCCGGGCCCGCAGCAGGACCTCCCAGTGGTCCCGCCCGGTGTGCAGCATGAACGCCGCCGGAACCACCAACAGGTGGGCGTCACCCTCGGTGGCGAGCCGCCGGTACAGCTCGGGGAAGCGCAGGTCGTAACAGATCGACAGCCCGACCCGGAGACCCTCCACGTCCACGACGACGGGTTGCACGCCTGGCGCGACGCTCGCCGATTCCCGGTAGGAGACCCGACCCGGGATCTCCACGTCGTACAGGTGGATCTTGCGGTAGCTCGCGGCCAGGCTGCCGGCGCGGTCGAAGACCAGCGACGTGTTCCAGGTGTGCTCCGGGTCCGGGCCGGCCTCGTGGAACGACCCGGCCAGCACCCACATGCCCAGCCGCCGTGCGACCCCGGCGAAGAAGCTGCCCACCTCGCCGTCGACAGGCTCCGGCGCGGGCAGACCCGCCGCGGGGCCGAGGTAGTCGACGTACTCCGGAAGGATGGCGAGGTCCGCGCCGCCGTCAGCGGCGCGTTCCAGCAGCACCTCGGCGGCGGCCAGGTTGGCCTTGCGGTCATCCCGGGCGTTCAGCTGGCAGACGGCGACGCGCATGAGCCCAGAGTACGGCCGGGACGGCCGACGCGGACAGCGTCAGATGCTGGCCAGCACCAGGGCCCCCGCGGCGAACCCGAGGCCGGCGATCTGGACCGGCCGCAGGCGTTCCCTGTCGACGGCGAGCGCGAGCAGCACCGTGCTGGCGGGGTAGAGCGCGGCGACCGCCGCCACGATGCTGAGGTGACCCCGCGCGGCGGCCGCCATGAAGAGGGCGTTGGCGGCGCTGTCGAGCAGACCGGCGACGGCCGCCCAGCCCAGCACCCGCCGGTCGAGCCGAAGCCGCACCCCGGTGCCGGCGGCGAGAACGAGGCCGAAGGCGATCGAGCTGGCCCGGACCGCCGCCACCGGCCACATGCCGGCGCTCTCGCTGGCCTGGCCGAGCAGCGTGAAGAAGACGCCGAAGAGCGCGCCGGCGGCGAGGGCCAGGCCCACCAGCCGCGCGGGAGCACCCGAGCCGCTGCCCCCTTCGCCCAGGCTCACCAGGGCGATCGCCACCACGGCGAGGCCGGCCCCGGTGAGCGCCAGCGCGCCGGGGAAGCTCGACGTGAACAGGCCGGCGACGATCGGCACCACCGCGGCGGTGATCGCGGTGACCGGCGCCACCACTGCCATCATTCCGCCGGCGAGGGCTCGGTAGAGCAGCATGACGCCGCCGGTGCCAGCCACCCCGGCGAGCAGCCCCCAGGCGATGTCGGCCCCCGTCGGTGTCCCGGGCACCACCAGCACCAGCGCGACCAGCAGGGGGACGCTCAGTAGCTGGGAGACCACTGTCACGGCGATCGGGTCCGCACGACGGGACGCCTTGCCGCCGGAGAAGTCGGCGGTGCCGAACGCGAGCGCGGACACCGCTGCCAGGAGAATGGGTAGCATGCCACTGTCGTACCACAATAGTGACCGCAAGGGATAGTTTAATGACCGACACAGGTGGCCGGGTGGGCGCGGTGACCGCCGCCGTGGCCCGGCAGGTACGGGAGCTGCGCGCCGCCCGGGGCTGGTCCTTCGAAGAACTGGCCGGCCGCTCCGGGGTGAGCAAGGCGATGCTCGTGCAAATCGAGGGCGCGCGCACCAACCCCAGCGTCGGCACCCTGTGCCGGATCGCCGACGCGTTCGGCGTCAACATCGCCCGTCTCGTCGAACCCGACGAGGAGCGGGTGGTGCGGATCAGCCCCACGGCCGAGGCACCGGTGCTCTGGCAGGGCGAACACGGCGGCACCGGCCGCCTGCTGAGCGGGCTGGGCGAGCCCGATCTGGTCGAGCTCTGGGACTGGCGGATGGAACCCGGGGAGGCACACCGCTCCGCCGACCACCCCCGTGGCACCCGCGAGGTGCTGCACGTCCTCACCGGCGCGGTGATCGTCCACGTCGACGGGCAGGACCACGCCGTCCGGACCGGTGACACGATCGAGTTCCACGCGGACCGGGAGCACGGCTACCGCAACGACGCCGGAGAGCCAGCCCGGCTGATGATGGTGACTGTCACCCCGTCGGGCGAGTGGGACCGCCGAACACGGTCACGCCGGCCGCGTCAGTAGCGAACGGCCGGCGTGAGGTGGGGAGGATCAGGCCGACTTCTCCTCGCGGTCCCGCCGGGCCCGACGCCCGGTGAACTCGCGCGGAACGATTGTCGGGTTGACGTTCTCCAGGACGACCTCGCGGGTGATCAGCACCCGGGCGGCGTCGGGGTTGCTCGGCACCTCGTACATCGCGGAGAGGAGGACCTCCTCGATGATGGCGCGCAGGCCACGGGCGCCGGTGCCCCGCAGCATGGCCTGATCGGCGATCGCCTCCAGAGCCGGCTCGTCGAACTCCAACTCGACGCCGTCCAGCTCGAACAGGCGCTGGTATTGACGGACCAGAGCGTTGCGGGGCTCGGTGAGGATCCGCACGAGCGCGCTGCGGTCCAGGCTGCGCACGTTGGTGATCACCGGCAGCCGGCCGACGAACTCGGGGATGAGCCCGAACTTGAGCATGTCTTCCGGCATGACCTGGCTGAAGATGTCATCGGTCGACCGGTCGGAGACCGACCGGAGCCGGGCGCCGAAGCCGGTGCCGCCCTGACCGGTGCGGGATTCGATGATCTGATCGAGACCGGCGAACGCGCCGCCGCAGATGAACAGCACGTTCGTGGTGTCGATCTGGATGAACTCCTGGTGCGGGTGCTTGCGGCCGCCCTGCGGCGGCACGTTCGCCACCGTGCCTTCCAGCATCTTGAGCAGAGCCTGCTGCACACCCTCGCCGGAGACGTCCCGCGTGATCGACGGATTCTCCGACTTGCGGGCGATCTTGTCGACCTCGTCGATGTAGATGATGCCGGTCTCGGCGCGCTTGATGTCGTAGTCGGCGGCCTGGATCAGCTTGAGGAGGATGTTCTCCACGTCCTCGCCGACATAGCCCGCCTCGGTGAGCGCGGTGGCGTCGGCGATGGCGAACGGCACGTTCAACATCCGCGCGAGGGTCTGCGCGAGGTGGGTCTTGCCGCAACCCGTCGGGCCGAGCAGCAGGATGTTGGACTTGGCCAGCTCGACGGCATCACTGCCGGAGCCCGGCGCGTTGGCCGCCTCTGCCTGGATCCGCTTGTAGTGGTTGTAGACCGCGACGGCGAGCGCCTTCTTGGCCTGATCCTGACCCACCACGTAGTTGTCGAGGAACTGGCAGATCTCCATCGGCTTGGGAAGCTCTTCCCACTTCACCTCGCCGGACTCGGCCAGCTCCTCTTCGATGATCTCGTTGCAGAGATCGATGCACTCGTCGCAGATGTAGACCCCTGGGCCCGCGATGAGCTTCTTGACCTGCTTCTGCGACTTACCGCAGAAGGAGCATTTCAGTAGGTCGCCGCCGTCACCGATCCGTGCCACCTACGTTCTCCCTGCACTCATCGGCCGGAGACCCGGCCCTGACCTGCGGGCGCTGCGCGCCGCCCGGCTTGTTTCACCTCGCCGGCTCAACCGGCGAAGCGGTACGGACCCGACGTTACCCGCTGGCGGGGCATTCTCCGACCCCCAAAACGGGTGTGTCAGAGGTCGGCCGGGAACGGGCGCCCCGGCCAACCTCTGACCCGGTATTGCTCAGCTGGCGGAGTGGGTCGCCAGCAGACCCTTCTTGCGGCTGGTCAGGATCGTGTCGACCAGCCCGTACTCCTTGGACTCCTCGGCCGTCATGATCTTGTCACGGTCGATGTCCTTGCGAACCTGCTCGATCGGGCGGTTGCAGTGGCGGGAGAGCATGTCCTCCAGCTGCGTCCGCATCCGCAGGATCTCCCGGGCCTGGATCTCGATGTCCGAGCCCTGCCCGTAGCCGCCCTCGGTGGCCGGCTGGTGGATGATGATCCGCGAGTTCGGCAGAGCCATCCGCTTACCAGCGGTGCCCGCCGACAGCAGCACGGCCGCCGCGCTGGCGGCCTGCCCGAGGCAGACCGTCTGGATGTCCGGACGGACGTACTGCATGGTGTCGTAGATCGCCGTCATCGCGGTGAACGAGCCACCCGGCGAGTTGATGTACATGATGATGTCGCGGTCCGGGTCGGTGCCCTCAAGCGTCAGCAGCTGGGCCATCACGTCGTTTGCCGACGCGTCGTCCACCTGGACACCGAGGAAGATGATCCGGTCCTCGAAGAGCTTGTTGTACGGGTTCGACTCCTTGACCCCGTACGACGTGCGCTCGACGAACGACGGCAGCACGTAGCGGTTGTGCACGGCCGCGAACTGGGGCGGCAAGCTCAGATCGGTCATCGTCAGCTCCTCAGCTCAGGGTCCCGGCGCCATCCGGAACCTGGGCGGCCCCGATGATCACCTTGTCGATGAAGCCGTAGTCCATGGCCTCCTGGGCGGTGAACCAACGGTCCCGGTCCGAGTCCGCCTCGATCTGCGACTGGCTCTGGCCGGTGTGGTGCGCCACGCGCTCCTGGAACATCCGCTTCGTGTAGAGCATCTGCTCCGCCTGGATGGCGATGTCGGACGCCGTGCCGCCCAGACCACCGGACGGCTGGTGCATCATGATCCGAGCGTGCGGCAGGGCGTAACGCTTGCCCTTGGTGCCCGCGCAGAGCAGCAGCTGACCCATCGAGGCGGCCATGCCCATCGCCACTGTCGACACGTCGTTGTCGATGAACTGCATGGTGTCGTAGATCGCCATGCCCGAGTAGACCGAGCCACCCGGCGAGTTGATCCACAGGTTGATGTCGCGGTCCGGGTCCTCCGCGGCGAGCAGCAGCAGCTGCGCGCAGATGCGGTTGGCGACCTGGTCGGTCACCTCACTGCCCAGGAAGATGATGCGTTCCTTGAGCAACCGGTTGTAGACCGAGTCGTCGAGGTTGCCAATGGAGTCGCCACCGCGCGCGTCAATCGCCCGGAGCGACTTCTTGGGGATGTGCATGTCGGTCATGGCAGCCCTTCGCTCTCCGTACCGTCTTTCCCGACACTAACCGCTGTGCGGGGCGGCAGAGTCCCGGTCGGGGCACTGTTCGCTCTCAGCGCAGTTGCGTCGGGCGCACCCGCGGCGCGGGGCTTCCGGGCGGACCCGGCAGTGCTTGCTGCCCGGGCGTACCCGGAAAGGATGTGGCCGCCACCCACCGCGCAGCGGCGGACGGCGGCCCCACCCGACGATCAGTGCTCGTGGTTGTGCTCCGCCTCGTTGGCGGCGCGCAGCGCGTCCAGGGTGACCTCGTTGCCGGCCGAGTCCTTGATCGAGATGCGCTCCATGACGGCCGCGAGCGCCTTGCCCCGCCGCACGTCGCCGAAGACCGCGGCGGCAGCGCCGGAGCGCACCAGCTGGTCGTAGTACTGCTGCGGGGCCATCCCGGCGCGCTGCGCCCGGTGCACGATCTCGTGACCAAACTCGTCGTCGGAGACCTGGACGTCCTCCGCGTCGGCCAGCGTGTCCAGCAGGAGCTGGACCTTGACGCCCTCGGTCGCCGCCTCGGTCAGCTCGGCGTCGATCTGCTCCTCGGTCTTCTCCTCGGCGGCCAGGTACTCCTCCAGGGAGGCGCCGATCCGCTCCAGCTGGTCGACCATCGCCTGCTTGCGGCTCTCGACCTCCTCGCGGACGACGCCCTCCGGCGCCGGCACCTCGGCGGCCTCGACGAGCTGCGCCAGCGCCTTGTCCCGGGCGGCGTAGATCTGCTCGACCTGCTTGCCCTGGGTGACCCGCCCCCGCAGGTCGCCGCGCAGCTCCTCGATCGTGTCGAACTCGCTGGCCATCTGGGCGAACTCGTCGTTCAGCTCCGGCAGCTCCTTCTCCTTGACCGTACGCACGGTCACCGCCACGTCGGCGTCCCGGCCGGCGAAGTCGCCGCCTACCAACTGGGTGGTGAAGGTGGTGCTGTCGCCGGCGGCGAGACCGACAACGGCCTCGTCCAGGCCCGGCAGGAGCTGCTTGCTGCCCACCTCATGGGAGATGTTGCTCGCCTGGCCGCCCGGCACGTCCTCGCCGTCGACGGTGGCGTTCAGGTCGATCTGCACGTAGTCGCCCTCGGCGGCGGCCCGCTCGACCGTCTTGAGGGTGGCGAACCGCTCCCGCAGGTTCTTCACCTGCTCGTCGATCTCGCTGTCGTCGATCTGCAGCTCGTCGACTGTCACCTCGATGGTGGACGCGTCGGGCAGCGTGATCTCCGGACGGACGTCGACCTCGGCGGTGAAGTTCAGCGAGTCACCGTCGTTGAACTCGGTGATCTCGACCTCCGGACGCCCCAGCGTCTTCAGGTCGTGCTCGCGCACCGCGGCGAGGATGTTCTCCGGGATGGCGTCCTGGACCGCCTCGTTGAGGACGGTCCCCCGGCCCACCCGCTGGTCGATCACGGCGGTCGGCACCTTGCCCCGGCGGAAGCCCGGGACCTGGACCTGCGAACCGATCTCCCGGTACGCCTTCTT
The DNA here is from genome assembly GCF_043197115.1 of Micromonospora sp. NPDC049275. NCBI lineage: Bacteria > Bacillati > Actinomycetota > Actinomycetes > Micromonosporales > Micromonosporaceae > Micromonospora > Micromonospora sp. NPDC049275. The sequence goes on along the minus strand of NZ_JBICSN010000012.1, from coordinate 186,225 downwards.
GAGGCTCGGCTCGAGCTCGACGAACGGCACCTCGATGGCGAGCCGCACGCGCGTCGGGCTCAGAGTCTCGACGGTGCTCTTCACAGGCGTACTCCTTGACGGATCTGGGTTTGATTCTGGGCCTTCGATTGGCCCATCGAGTGTAGGCGAGCCGACACGGCCGGCTGCTAGTGCCCGGGGCGACCCGGGCACTCACGACAGTCGGGGTGGCGGGATTTGAACCCACGGCCCCTCGCTCCCAAAGCGAGTGCGCTACCAAGCTGCGCCACACCCCGTGGCGACGTGCAGTCTATGCCGTCGCCGCGCCCCAGGCAGTGCCGGGGCGTCCCCCACCCGGACAAGTCATCCGAAAGACCCCAGAGCGGTCTCCCAGTCCGGCACCTGCGCGGCTCGCGCGCGGTGCGAGGGCCTGCGGCGCCGCGGGGCGGGTGGCGCGGCTGTGCATCGGACACGGGCATTGGGTAAGCTGTCGGCGCGTCCCGTTTCGGCGGGGCGAGCGCGGGCGTAGCTCAATGGTAGAGCTTCAGTCTTCCAAACTGACTACGCGAGTTCGATTCTCGTCGCCCGCTCCACCCTCGAAGGCCCAGGTGGACCGCATGATCTCGCTGCCTGGGCGGGTTTGCCTCCCCTGCTCCGGATGTTGCGTGCCAACCACAGCCGCCGTCGACCACTTCCGGCGAGGTGTCCATCGCCTGAGCGATCTCGGGGTGCCCGGCGTCGAGCCGGCGACACCGAACAAGCAGCCTCCGGCACCGACCGGGCTGCTGGTCACGCTCCGAACGGCTGGAATTGGCCATCGGCTTCCGCGTCCGCCGCACGTTCGTACTCACGCTGACGGGTGAATACGCGCCCCCGCTCCACCCGCAGATATTTTCCCTCGTGGGGAAAGGCGATCACCGTCCTGTTCCGCCCACGACTCACCTTGAGGCTTCCGTTTCCCAGCGCATCAAGGAAGGACGCGATGTCGTGCTGGACTTCGTCCGCGAACCACCGCTGCCGCGGATCAGAGATGTCGTAGAGGTCGGTGTCGATGCTGTACCGGAGCTCGGGTGACTCCCCGTCGCGGTCGACGACGAACTCGAGCAGGATGCCGGTCGGGCCGACGCCCACCCGCAGGTGGAAGAGCTTCCCCGAGACCCGGTACGAGCGCACCTCGCCTCTGGCATCGAGGTTGACGTCGAAGCCGCGTTGGCTGAGCCGTGCCATCACGAGATCAATCTCGCTGTCCATCTTCTGAGCCATCAGCTACCAACTCTTGTAATAAGATTTGCCGAACCAATTCAGGTCAATACCGACTTTGCGCAGCTCGAGGTGGAGATGGATGGGTGACAGAGCCTTACCCAGAGGACCCAATTTCTTGTAGTGCTTGGGGGCAGGCCCCAGCGACACCCGCACCGGCGTGCCGGGAATGATCCGGCCGACACGGATGAAGTTGTTGCCCCCATTGATCCACTTTCCGAACTTTGCGAATATGTTCGGCGTGCAGGGAGCCAGACCGAGAGGGTCGATCTCATACGTCGGATTCGGCACGTACGCATGCGGATCAGGCGCTGCTTGCTGACCGAGAGGGTCAGCGGAGGCGTAGCGGGCGGTGTGCGGATCGTAGTAGCGGTGATAGTTGTACGAAGCGCCGGTTTCCGGGTCGTGGACCTGACCGGGAAAGCGCAGCGGGCAGTCCACCCCGGCGCTGCTGACGTGGGTCGGAACACCCCAGATGGTCGTCCGCTGCTGCCAGGCGACGTCACCGGCCGGGCTGACCAGCTCGGTGGGCGTGCCGACCAGGTCGGTCACGATCGCGTAGAACCGCCGGTCCACCTCAGCCTGATCGGCCTGCCCCTCGGTCTGGCTGATCGGCGTGCTCGTGCCGGGGGCGTACTCCCAGGTGCTGGTCCGGCCGCCGTCCTCGCCGCGGTGGGTCTGCTCGATCAGTCGCGGGCCGTCCCAGACGAAGTCGACCTGCTCAGCCACGCCTCCGTTGGCGTCGAGGCGTTGCTTGGCGACACGACGGCCGAGCGCGTCGTACCGGTAGCGCCAGCGGGTGCCGTCCGGCGTGGTCACGCCGGTCAACCGGTCGTCGCTGTCCCAGGTGTAACGCCAGGTGGACGGCTTCGTCGAGCGTTCCCTGCGCTGCCGCAGCGTCATCCTGCCGGCCGCGTCGTACTCGTAGCGCACATTCCCGGCCCGACGGATGAGAGTGCCTGTGTAGTCCCGCCCGCTCCCTCCCGAGCCACTGTCATCCGACCCGGGCCAGCTTGCGGTGGCGATGGCGCCGGCGTCGTCGTACGCATACGACTCGGTCCAGTCACCGGCCCGAACGGCGGTGATGCGGCCGGCCCGGTCCAGCTCCAGCCGACGCTCACCGGTGAGCTGGTCGGCGATGTCGGTCAGATAGCCGTCGGCCCGATACCGGTAGGCGCGGTGAGCGACCAGGTCCGGCACCGCGGCTGGTCCCGCGGGAGCGGCGGTGAGGATCTGCGAGAGCAGCCGGTGGTTGGCGTCCCAACTCTGGGTCAGGGCGAGAGCGCCGACCGTCCGTCGGGTTTCCCGCCCGGCCGCGTCGTGAGTGAAACCCACCGTCGCGGTGCCGGTGCGCAGGGCCACCGGCCGGTCCCCAGCGTCGTACTCCCAGACGCTCTCCACTCCCGATGGCGTACGCCGGTGCGTTCGCCGGCCGAGCACGTCGTAGGAGCAGCTGAGCACCTGGCCATCCCGGATCTCGGCGAGCACCCGACCCAGCGGGTCCCGCTCGAACCGAAGGTCGGCGTCGGGTGAGCTGGCGCGCAGCAGCTGGCCCGTCAGGTCGTACGCGAAGGTGGTGACGCCCTCGACTGTGCGCTTCTCCACGACGTCACCCAGCAGGTCGCGGACCCACTCGGTGCTCTGCCCGGCCCCGTTGGTGCGGGCCACGAGCTGACCGGTGGCGTCGTACCCGTAGGTCTGGGTCCTGCCGTTGAAGTCGGTCTCGGCAATCAGCCGACCAGCCGGGTCATAGTCGTAGCGCCAGGTCAGCCCCTGCGCATTGGTGACAGTGGTGAGCCGCAACTCGGTGTCGTAGGCGAAGGACAGCCGCGCGCCGTCCGGCCCGGTGCGCGCCACCGGCAGGTCGAAGGGCCCGATCTCGAACTCGGTGGTCGCCCCGGTCTGGTCGGTGTGGGTGACCAGATTGCCTTCCGGGTCGTAGGTCCACTCCTCGCTCGTCCCGTCCGGGGCTCGTAGCCAGGCGAGACGACCCTCGACGGTCCAGCCGAAACGGGTTGTGCCGCCGACCGGGTCGGTCACCTCGGTGGGGCGTCCGGCCGAGTCCCGCCGGTAACTCGTCACCGCGCCGGTCGGCTCCGTGGCCCGGCTGATAAGCCCAGACGCATCGGTCGTCACCAGGAGGGTGTCGTTGAGCGCGTCGGTCACCTCGGTGAGGTGCCCGGCTTCGTCGTACCGGTAGCGGGTGACAGCGCCGATCGGGTCGGTGACCATGGTCAGGTTGCCGCGCTCGTCGTAGGAGCGCAGCCAGATTGATCCGTTGACGTCGGTGACGACTGCCGGCTGACGCAGATCGGTGTACGTGGCAGTCGCCCGCGCACCGTCCGGGCGGGTGACCTCAACCAGGTTGCCGTCGTCATCGTAGGACCAACGAGTCGTGCGGCCGAGAGCATCGGTCTCGGTCAGCTTCCGGTCGAAGCTGTCCCAGGTGAAGGCCGTGACGTTGCCGAGTGGATCAGTGACTCGGTGGACCTGGCCGCGTTCGGTCAGCTCGTAGGTCGTGGTGGAGCCGAGCGAGTCGACCACCGCGGTCCTGCGCTCGGCCGGGTCGTAGCGCAACTGCGCCGACACGTAGCCGCCGGAGCCGGCGGCGGCCACGCAGCGTCCCTGCTCGTCGTAGGTGTAGTGATACTCCTGCTCGTTGCGGTCCTGCCAGCGGGTCAACCGACCGTCGTCGTCATAGGCGAACCGCAGCGGAAGCCCCGAACCGTTGATCACCTCGGCGAGGTGGCCATCGTCGTCATAGGTGAACCGCACGAGGGTCCGTGCGTCACCGGAGGGGTCGGCGTCGAGCAGGCTCAGCGCCGCCACCTGTCCGTGCAGGGTGTCCACCGCGATCCGGTACCCGCCGCTGTGCCGGATCTCGGTGACCGCGCCGTCGCTCCACTCCAGCCCGATGCGGTGACCGTTGCGGTCGGTGACGGCATCCAGGGGCAGCACCCGTACGGGAATGGCGTCGCCCTCCGGCTCCGGAAGGTCGGGCACCTGCCGGAAGTGCAGGGTCCGACCGGTCTCGGGCTGGTCGACCCGGTATCCGTCAGCCGTCGGTGTGAGCGGCCAGCGGGGGCCTGTCTCCGGCAAAGCCTGCCCGCCGTCCACGGGCGTCGGGTAGGTGAGGACCATGCCGTCCTCGGCGACGAAGCAGACCCCCTCGTCGTCGACCTCGACACGCTGGTCCAGAGTCGACGCCCAGGACGGCCCGAACCACCGACCCACCCGGTACGACGACAGGTGACTACGAGACAGCAGTAGCGGGAGCAGACCGGGCAACTCGACGTCGGTCTGGGTCAGCACCACCTCGCCGCTGGCCACGTCGATCGGATCGGCAGCAACCTTGCGCGCGCCGAAGGGAATACTCGGACGGGGCAGGTTCGGGAGCGCCGCACGCGCCTTGGTCAAACCCCTCGCGAGCGCCGGCAGCCCCCGCTTGGCCAGGGCCAGGGCGGGCTTGGCCAACTTGGCCAAACGACCGATGGGCACGACCGTCAACACCGTATCGATCAACAGATTGGTCAGACTGCCCTTACCCGTCGCCGCATAGAGCGACGCGTCGATCAGCAGAGCCGCCGCACCCGCGGCGATCGCGATCGGTCCCGTGATCGGCGCGAGGATCGGAATGAAGGACAACAAACCGGCAACCAGCGAGACGATCTTCAAAGCGCCGGAAAGCTGCGCCAGCAGCTCCTGATTATCGCGCACGAAGTTGGTGAACTGACCCTTCAGATCCCACCACTTCGGATTCTCCTTGAAACGCAAACCCTTGGCGTCGTTCACGACCCGCACGCAGTCGCGCACCGCCGTGGACAACTCACCCCGCAGGGTGCCCGCCTGGGCCACGCACTCATCCCAGTCCCGCTGCGCCTGCGACAACGCCGAACCCGCCGCACCACTGTCCGACCGGTACGTGTCCGGCTCGGCAGCAGCCTCGTCCGCCGGCCGGTCGGCAACCTCCCGCTCATGACGCTTGTCAGCCTGCTCCGCCCGATCCGCCCGCCCCCGCGCGGCCTGCAACGCCGCCCACAAACCCGGAGCACGCTGCGCCAACGGACGCATCCGATCCTGCAACGACGACAGCGAGGTTGCGAACGCCGTCAACCCGCTCGACACCCTGCCGAACGCATCACCGGTAATCCGCAGATGATCCGGCATCTGCGCGTTCAGGCCCTCCCGAAACAGATCGGCCTCCGGCCCCACGAACTGACTCGTGTCCAAGCCGGTGATCTGACCCGCAGCCTGCGTCGCCGCCGAGCCGAAACCCTGCCACCGCACCGCCGACGATCGAATCGCCGACGGGTCGCCTTCCATCCGAAACAGATGCGCCGGAAACTCCGCCATGCCGCCCGGACCTCCCCGTGTCCACGCCAACAAGCCCGTATCCGCAACCCGCAAGACGCCGCAGCGCGGGAGGCAACTACCCGCCCGGCACCACGCAGCACGGGTGCGGTCGTTCCACAGTCATTCGAACATAGACATGCAACGAATTCCGCCCATGCTTCGGTCGCATCTCGCACCATCTGAGCAATCGCGCCGGCACGCCAATCGACATAGCGAAGACCGAACCCGGGGGCCACGCCGAGTGCGTGGATGTTGCCAGGCGACCTCGCCGTCCGGGCCGACCAACTCGGTGTGGACGCGGCCAGCCAGGTCGATCACCCGGGTGGCCGCATCGCGAACGTCGGCGAGACTCCCCATCGCCGATCGCGCCAGCGCAGAGGGCTGGCCGGCGAAACTCACGAAACGACTCGGAAACTGACGGTTAGCAGCTTCGCCAGTCCCAGGAGGGATCGGCATCCAACCGTTGAAGAACTTCGGCCCAACTCAGGATCTCGCCGTAGTTCGTGTCGATCAACCCATCGATGCCCTGGGTGACGTCATGGAGGAGATCACGGATGCACGAGATGTCGGAATATTCGACAGTAATAGCGCTGAAATCGCCGAGCTCACCCCGGATCCGATCGATATCTTCCTCATCGAGATCTTGGATCACGTCCCCGGAGAAATCCAGCCCAAAACGGCACGTTTCCCGATCAAGGTAATCGAACAACTCTCCCTCCTGGTACGCGCCGGCCCTCCGCAGCCGATCCGCCAATTCCTTGCCGCTGCTGGTGGGAGTCAGGAGCACAACAGTAGGGCGCACAGCAGGTGCTCCCCTCTCAACGAACGAAGGGGTCAGCTTCGGGTAAGCGCCGACCCGGAACGTCTGCTCGCCCGGCGCCCCGTACCGCTACGGCGACGCGCCCGGACACCGATCGACGCCCGGACACGGCCGCGTGAATGGATCAGCCCTGCAGAGTCCCCCGCACCTGGCCGCGCATCTCCTGCACGGACGTGGTGGTCTGTCCCAGGGCCTGCTTCACCGAGTCGAGGATCTGCTTCACGGTGTCCGCAGCGGTGTTCCACTGCATCTGGATGCCGTTGTAGATCTCCATCTCGTCGCCCTCCCAGTTGGCTTTCACCCGGGTGACGAAGTTGGTCAGATCGTCGAGGCTTGCCTGGACCCCGTTGGCGACCGAAGCGATGTCGCCCTGCGCCGACCCAGCGGTCGACTCGTCGTAGCTGAAGACGTCACCCATGATCCCCGTAGCCTCTCGTCAGCCCCGGAACTTCGCGCCATCCCAGTTGGACGACCCCATGGTCGACTGCAACTGGCTGGTCTGCTCCGAGTGGTAGGTGTCGTAGAGCTGCCCGGCCGAGCCCACTCGGCTGGTGATGTCCGTCAGTGCCTTGTTGAGATCGGCCATCGCGGTGTTCCACCGCTGCGTCAGCTGGTCCCAGCTTTGGAACGCGGCGCCCTTCCAGACGGCCGGCAACGGCTCGATCGCGCTGATGAACGAGCTCGCCTGGCTGTTCAACGCGGCGACCGAAGTGTCCAGATTTGACGAATGCTGGTTGACCGCATTGTCGGTGATCGAAAACTTCGCACCCATCCGAAGCCCCTCCCGTGAACTCGACCCACAGTCATTCGAACATAGACCCACACCAACCTTTCGGTGTTACCTCAGTCGCATATCTCGCACAATGTGCGCGGCCATGTCGAGAACGATCTTCTCGGTGGCAGGCGTCAGATCGGCCCAGCGCAGTGGGCCGTCGGCCCGTAGTGCCGGGTCGAACGGCAGAACGACTGTCGTGACGCCACCGGTACCGGCCGACGACGGCCCAGTCGTGGCGACGGAGGACTGCGCATCGCGGCGGACCAGCACCTGTAGGCCCACCCGGTCGAACGGCTCACGCAGCAGCGGGGCGATCCAGGACCGGCAGTCGGCGAGCCACCGAGGGCCACGCTCATCGCTCGGGACGACGAGCACCACCCGGTCCGCCCGGGTCAGCACCGCCGGTACGACCGGATCACCGGTCAGCGGCGGGGTGTCGACGACCCGCACGGGAAACCAGCGGCTGAGGGTGGCCGAGACCGTGCCGTACTCGGCCGCCGTCACCGGCGACTCGACGCCGCCCGGCGGGCCGGCCAGCAACATCGCCCGCTCGGCCAGCGCGAGGCGCTCGCGCAGCCACCGGTGGCCCACCGCCGGCCGGCGGCCCACGGCGACGCCCCGCAGACCGAGACCGGTCAACACCGCGTCCGTGGAACCGGCGGACCGGATCGCCAGCCGGCCGTGCAGGCCGCCACCGTGGCCGGTGTCCACGGCGAGGACCGCGGCGGCCTGGTACCGGGCCAGTGCCGAGGTCACCAGTGCCGCCACCGTGGAACGGCCGGTGCCGGAACCCGGCCCGACCACGGCGATCGTTCCCGGGCGGAGCCGGGCGGAGAGGATTTCCGCGCGCTCCCGCTCGGCGCGCACCTGTGCGGTGATGCGGGGGTCGAGGGCTCGCACCATCGTTCGGCCGATATGTCGGTACTCGGTCATCGGGTTCTCCGGTATAGACGTGAGTTGTTAGCCTTACTGGGCGATGACGGGGAGGCAGGATGACGTACGTTCAGTATCCTTATGCGACGCTGGTCAGCCTAGGCGGAAATCTCACCACCCTTGCCGATCAGCTGGAGACGGACCACCGTGGGGTGGTCGACTGCGCCGGTCTCAGCGATGATCATTCCGATATCCAGGGCGCGATTTCCGATTTCCGCGACGAGTGGAAGACCAGCCTTCTCGAGTTGATGAACAACATCGGTGAGTGGGGTGGGCTCTCCAGCGCGATCGGCAAGATGGTCGCCGACTTCGACAGCCAGACCGCTGCGGCGCTGCGCCCGAGCGAATCGTAGGGGCGCGGCGTGAGCGACGTTTCCATGCTCGACCCGCTGCCCTCCCACGACCTGAAACTCAATCCGCACGCGCCGCATCCGGATTTTCCGTGGTTCATCGGGGTTCCCTCGGACTGGGCGTTGCTCGACACCAACCCGGAGTCCTGGCAGCGCAGCGCTGCCCGGATGGTCGACGACCGGTTCTTCGGGCAGCGGCTACGCGCTGCCGAGCGTCGCGGGGTGCTCCAGTTCGTCGAGCAGCTCGTCGCCGACTGTCAACGGGCCGGCACCGCGTTGAGCCTGGTGCGGCTGGGCCGGATGTCCACCGGCGCGGTCGGCAGCGCCGGGCTGCACCTGGGCTGGTTCGACTCCGCGCCGCAGCCGGCAGGCCTCGCGCTGGTCCGGCAGACACTGCCGCGCACCGGCACGGCGGAGGAGGTCGACACCCCCCTCGGGCCGGGCATCCTGCACCGCGACGTCGCCTCCACGGTCCCACCGGGCGGGCTGACCCGGGTCCGTTCGACGGTGCTGCAACTCTTTCTGCCGTTGTCCGGCACCACCTGGACGGCCGTGCTGAGCGCCGCGACGCCACATCCCGAGCTGGAGCAGATGCTCACCGACGTGATCGTCGCGGTGGCCCAGAGCATCACCCCCGCCGACCCGGCCGAGGTGGCAGCGGCCCACGAGGCGCGACGAGACCACGAGGCCGAACGAGACCACGAGACCCAACGAGACGGCGAGCATGACTGAGCGCGGCCGTGGCTGACAGCCGGGACCGGGTGGTGGTCGAGGCGCACGCACTGCGCACCGCCACGGCCAAGGCCGCGTTGCTGCACGGGTCACGGCGCGGCCCACGCGATCTGCGCCGCCCCTACGCGGCAGTGATCGCGAGCCTGGTCGTCGGCGCCCTCCTGCTGGTCGCGGTCTGGGCCGTCACCACCATCGGCGGACTGCTCGCCGAACAGCGGCAGAAACGCGGGCTGGCCCCCGCTGTGGCCCCGCAACAGCCGCCGGACGGCGTACGTCCGTTCCTCGTGCGAGCGGCGGAGCCGATGATCCGGTCGGAGCCGGCCGCCACGTTCGTGCCCACCCAGCGCCGGCCGCGCTGAGCGGCTGAGCAGCGGATGGCGCTCACCACCCGCTCAGCGGGCCGCCCAGTCGAAGCCACCGAATACCGCGATCACCAGCGGCGCGAGGCTGACCACCGCGAGCACCTCGGCCAGGTCGAAGAGCTGTCGCAGCCGGGCGGCACCGACGTCGTCCAGCCGGGGACGACCGGCCCAGAGCACCACCGCCGCCACCACCAACGCGCCGACCGCGGTCAACCAGGCCGTCACCACGTCGTCGGCGTCGGCCAGACGGACGACGCCGAGCACCGCCACGGTGGCCGTCGTCACCGGTGGCACGAGCATGGGCAGCACCTGACCCAGCCGGGTGAAGACCCGCGACCGCAGCGCGAACACCAGTCCCAGCACACCGCCCAGCACCACGCCGACGCCGGCCGGCCCGGTCAGCAGCACGACGCAGGTGGCGGTGGCGGCCAGCGCGACACCCGCCACGGCACCGGACAGCACGGCCTGACCACGGCGGACCGCCGCCGCGACCAGGTGCCGCCCGACCCACTTGCTCTCCTCCTGGCGGCGCAGCAGATCGACGAGACGGGCCGAACCGAGCGCGAGCTGGGGTGCCAGCCCCACCGCGAAGACGACCACTACCGAGCCCACCGCCGCCGCCTGCTGCACGTCGAGCCCGGCGGCGAGCAGCGCGGTGCCGAGCCCCCCGAGAACCGCTACCGCGACTCCGCCGGCCGCCACCCCGTACCAGCGTTCGCCAATCAGGGCGAACAGGGCGGCGCCGAGCCCGCCTCCGACGGCGCCGGCGGTGAACCAGGCCGACTCCGGCCAGTCGGCGGCGCGGGCCAGCGCGACGCCGGCGACCAGCCAGGCCGGCACGGCCGCCGCAGTCAGGAGCGTGCCGCCGGGCGCGCCACGCACGCGGCCGGCCAGCACCGCCAGCGCGGCCACCGTGGCCAGCAGGGCAGGGGCAGCGGCCTCCGGCACGGGCATGGTGGTGAGCGCGTACGTGAGGGTCAGCACCACGACACCGGCAAGTGCCGCGGTGCCCGTCAGCCGGGCGGTGTCACGCCACTCGCTGCCGTCACCGTCCAGAGTGGCCTGAACCTCGTCCACCACGTCGTCGACGAGCGGCGGCAGGGGCGCCTGCTCGGGCGGAGTCAGGTAGAGCGTCTCGGCGTCGATGATCCCGGCCTCGTCCAACGACCGACGGGGATCCAGCCCACCACCACCCAGAGTGGACAGGCTCCAGCGGCCGGCGGTCTCGGGCGCGAGCGAGAGCAACTCGCACATCTGCGGCACGAACTCCAGCACCGGACGGGCCGCCGGCAGGCTGATGTCGAGGCTGCGCCCGCCGGCCACCACTGTCACTCGGGTGAATCGGGTTGCCATGACCCTCCGTCCCCGCACGGTCGGCTCAGTGTGTCGACCGGTACTACTGTAGGCAGTCGGAGCACTACCGGTAACCCGGCCGATGCATCTATCGGTCCGGCCCGGAAGGGGTCGCGATGACGCAGCGGGTGATCCACCGACCGGCCCGGATCTCGCCACCGGAACCGGAGCCGACCGCGCTCGACGTGGTCTCGCCACCGGCGCTGCCCGACGGTGGCGGCGGGTTCGCGGGCGTCATGCAGGTCTTCCTCCCGATCATGGGTGGTGCCGGCATGTTGCTCATGATGATGGCCAACAAGAACCCGATCATGATGATCGCCGGGCTCGCCATGCTCGTCGCCACGGTGTTCGGGGGGATCGCCGCGTACGTCACCCAGCGCACCGGCGCAGCGCGGCGCTTCGCGCGGCAACGGCAGCGGTACCTGGAGTACATCGACCGCGTACGCGACCAGATCAGGGCCGACGCGGTGACCCAGCGCGCCGCCGCCCAGCACCGGCACCCCGCCCCGGAGGTGCTGCCGGACCTGCTGCGTGACCCGCACCGGCGGTGGGAGCGGCGGCTCGCCGACCCGGATTTTCTGGTGCTGCGGGTCGGTCAGGGCCAGGACCGCCTCTGGCGCCGGGTCACCCTCCAGGCCGACGAGAACAACCCGCTCGTCGACCTGGACCCGGTGACCCTGGCCGCCGCACGGCTGGTGGTGGACCGGGATCGGCTGCTCGACGGCATGCCCGTCGCGGTGCCGGTCACCGGCGTGGTGTCGGTGGTCGGCAGCCCGGCAGCCACCCGCAACCTGGTCCGGGTGCTGGTGGCGCAGCTCGCCACCCTGCACGCCCCGGACGACGTACGCCTCGCCTGGCTGCTCGGCGGCACCGCCGGGCCGGAGTTCGACTGGCTGAAGTGGCTTCCACACTGCCTACACCCGAGCGAGTACGACGGTCCGGCCCCGCAGCGACTCGTGGCCGCCGACCCGATGTCGCTGGCGTCGCTGCTCACCGCGGAGCTGTCCCGGCGCGTCGGTGAGGTCAACCGGGCCCGGCGACTGGGCGACCCGCAGCACCGCTTCCGGGGCAACCGGCTGGTAGTCGTGGTCGACCAGATCTCGGCCGGGCGGGCCGACCCGCTCGCCCACCTGGAGGCCGGCCTGGCCCCGGAAGACCTGGGCATGGCGGTGGTGGTGCTTGTCGACGACCGGCAGCACGAGCCGTCCCACGTGGACGTGCGGGTGCTCTGCGAGGACGACCGCATCACCGTCCAGGACCTGCGGAAGGTCACCGACAGTCGGGCGCCGACGATCCTGGCCCAGCGCGAGCGGATGCGCGGCGCGGCCACCGGGACTGTCGACCGGCTCGACCTGACGGAGATGGAGCTGCTGGCCAGGCGGGTCTCGCCGCTGCGGCTGGTGGCCGACACGGTGGACGACGCACCGCTGGAGGCGACAGTCGACCTGCGTGGCCTGCTCGGCATCGTCGACGAGGCGAGCTACGACGTGGGCTCGCTGTGGGCGCCGCGGATGCTGCCGGACTTTCTCACGGTGCCGTTCGGGGTGGGTCCGGACGGCAATCCGGTACACCTGGACATCAAGGAGGCCGCGTTGGGCGGCATGGGCCCGCACGGGCTCTGCGTCGGCGCGACCGGCTCCGGCAAGTCCGAGGTTTTGCGGACCATGGTGCTCACCCTGGCGATGACCCACCCGCCGGAGCGGCTGAGCCTGGTCCTTGTCGACTACAAGGGCGGCGCCACCTTCGCCGGGTTGGAACACCTGCCGCACACCTCGGCGATGATCTCGAACCTCTCCGACGACGCCGGGCTGGTGGACCGGCTGCACGACGCGATCCAGGGGGAGATGAAACGCCGCCAGCAGATCCTGCTCGACGCCGGCCAGTTGGCAAACATCACGGAGTACAACAGGCGGCGTGACGCCGGCCGTCCGCTGCCCCCGCTGCCCAACCTGATGGTGATCATCGACGAGTTCAGTGAGCTGCTGACCGCCAAACCGGAATTCATCGAGCTGTTCATCGCCATCGGCCGGATCGGCCGTTCGATAGGCATCCACCAGCTGCTCGCCTCGCAGCGGCTGGAGGAGGGCCGACTACGGGGGTTGGAGTCGTTCCTGTCCTACCGGCTGGGGTTGCGCACCTTCAACGAGCAGGAGAGCCGCACCGTGCTGGGTGTGCCCGACGCGTACCGGCTGCCGCCGCTGCCCGGCTCGGGCTACCTGAAGGTCGACACCACTGTCTTCGAACGGTTCAAGGCGGCGTACGTGTCCGGCACGTACCGCCCTCCGGCCGGCGAGGAGGTGGTGGACGCCGCACCCGACCCGATGGTGTTCCTGATGTACAACATGGCCCGACACCTGCCGAAACCGTTGACGACCGACAACGCGGAGACCGACGAGAGCGTCACGGCGCCGAGCACGCTGGACGTGGTGGTCGACCGGTTGCGTGAACACGGCCGTCAGGCGCACCAGATCTGGCTGCCGCCGCTGCCGGCGGCGCTGCCGCTGGATGCCGTGGTGGGCCCGTTGGAGACCGATCCGGCGTACGGCCTGGTGGCCCCGATGGAACGGCGCGGACGGCTGCGGATCCCGCTCGGCCTGCTCGATCGGCCCACCGAGCAGAAGCAGGAGCCGTTCGTCCTGGACATCTCCGGCGGCGGGGGGCACGTCTGCATCCTCGGCGCGCCACAGACCGGCAAGTCGACGCTGCTACGCAGCCTGGTGGCCGGCGCGGCGCTGACCCACACACCGCAGGACATCGCGTTCTACTGCGTCGACGTCGGTGGCGGCGCGCTGAACGCGCTGGCCGGCCTGCCACACGTCGGCGGGGTGGCCGGTCGTCTGGACCCGGACCGGATCCGCCGCACGGTGACCGAGGTCAGCATGCTGATGACCGAGCGGGAGGAGCTCTTCGCCGCGCACGGCATCGACTCCATCGACACGATGCGGCGGATGCACCGGGAGGGCCGGCTGCCCGAGTTGCCCGCCGCGGACGTGGTGCTGGTGATCGACAACTACCCGGTGCTCAGGGCGGAGTTCGAGGATCTCGCGGACCTCGTACAGGACATCGGGGCGCGCGGGCTCGGTTACGCCGTACACCTGGTGTTGACCGCCGGTCGATGGTCGGACCTGCGGATGCAGCTCCAGGCGGTGATCGGCTCGAAGATCGAGTTCCGGTTGAACGACCCGCTGGACTCGACGATCAAGCGGCAGGCCGCGGAGAACCTGCGGGCCGACACCCCCGGCCGCTGCCTGACCCAGGACGCCCTGACCGCGCACATCGCGCTTCCCCGCATCGACGGCAGCGACGACGTGGGCACGTTGCCGAAAGGGCTGGACGATCTGGTGTCGCGGGTGGCGACGGCCTGGACCGGCCCCTCGGCCCCGGCCATCCGGATGCTACCCACGATGATCGGGTACGCCGAGGTGGCCGGCGGGCTGCCCGCCGAAGGGCGGGTGCGCCTCGGGCTCGACGAGGCGGAGCTACGGCCGACCATGCTCGATCTCTTCGGCACCGACCCGCACCTGCTCGTCTTCGGTGATTCGGCAAGTGGCAAGACGTCCCTGCTCCGTCTGCTGGTCCGGGACCTGACCGCGCAGTTCACCGACGACCAGGTGGTCTTCGCGGTCGTCGACCTGCGGCGCACCATGCTGGACGCGGTTCCCGAGGCGTACCTCGGCGCGTACGCCGGCACCGCCACCGCCGCCCAGGGTCTGGTGCAGGGTGTCGCCAACGAGGTCCGCAAGCGGCTGCCGCCGGACACCCTCACCGTCGATCAGCTGCGAAGTCGGTCGTGGTGGAAGGGGCCGGAGATCGTGGTGCTCTGCGACGACTACGACCTGCTTCCCACCGGCGGCGCCGGGCCGTTGGCGCCGTTCCTGGAGTTCCTGCCGCAGTCGAAGGACCTCGGTTTCCATCTGGTGCTGGCCCGCCGCAGCGGTGGCGCCGGCCGGGCCGTCCACGAGCCGGTGCCGCAGCGGATGAAGGAGGTCGGCTGCGCCGGCCTGCTGCTCTCCGGCGAGCGGCAGGAGGGCCAGCTCTGGCCGCAGGCCCATCTCTCGGTCCAGCCACCGGGGCGGGGACGGCTGGTACGCCGTGGTCGTCGCACCACCCTCGTCCAGTTGGCGTACGCCGAGTAGAGCCCTGGGCATCTTCGCCTGGGACTTCCGGGCGACATTTCACCTGTTTCTGGCTCCCGGCCGCCGGGTAGGGCAAGCACATGGACACCAACACCACAGCCCATCTGGTCGGCGGCCCGCGCGACGGCAGCACCCACGACACCGGCGGCAGCGCCCTCGTCGAGGTGGAGATCGACGGCATGATGCACCGCTACATCAAGACCACCAAGCAGCACGACGACGGTCGACCGCTCTACAACTACGACGGGGTGGTCGCCCCGGACGGCGGCGAGCCCGGCGTCGAGGACCCGGCCGCCCGGGTCGCCTCGCCCCGGGCCGACGCCGAGGGGCACGGCGGCGACCGCTGAGCACCCGCAGGTCTTGCGGACCCGAACGACGGTCACGCCGGCCGGCTGCGGATGAACCGGGGCCGGCCGGGTAAGCGGCGGCCTTGCCTGGTGGGGAGACGACCGGTGTCGCGGTGTCCCGCGACGCTGACGCACGGGCGGGCGGCGGTGGCCGGCCCGCCCGTGCGCGCGCCGGTTCAGTTCGAGGTGATCCAGTTCCAGGCCGAGACGACCCACTCGGTCTGCTGCAGCCAGGCCACGCCGAGACCGACGAGGAAGACGGCGGTGGCCAGGTGGGCCCCCCGCGCGCTGCGCCGGACCCGCCCGAGCTGCCGCTCCAGCACCAACCGGCCGATCACCCGGGCAAGCGCGAACAGGCCGACCGCCACCAGCAGGCTCAACACGAGCACCAGCAGCGGACCGGACAGGTTGCCTCCACCGGAGAGCGCCCAGATCCCCCAGCACACGAACGCGAACAGTCCGCCCGCCGCGCTCCACTCTCCGCCGCGACGCAACTGGGCCAGGCGCCAGCTCAACGGCCGGCGCGGCGCCGGTTCACCCGGCCAGCCCGTACCTGTCGGCTCCTGCTCCACCACCGGGAACGGTTCGGTCCGTGAGGTGCGCGGCTGGCCCACCGGCGCGACACCCCGGCGGAACCCGTCCCGCTGCGGCGGCACCCCGACGCCGGCCTGCGGTGGGACCTCCACGGTTCGCTCCGCCCACGGCTGCGTCTGGTCTGCCATCTCGTCCTCCCCCTGACCGGCGGCACCACCACCGCCCGAATCCGAGGGTAGCCAGCCGGCAAATCGGTCGCCGACCGCCGTCCGGCGCGAACCCGGCACGACGTGTCGATTTCCACACCGGGCGAGGTACGGTCGGCTGATGGGTGATCCGGAGCGACGCAGGCGACGGCTGCGCCACCAGTCCGACTCCGATCCTGCCGTGCGCGGCGCCGACGGTGCGACGGTCAACACCGCCGGCGTACACGACGGCGTGGAGTCGCCGCCGCGGCGTCGGGGGCCCAGCGGCGACGACCGCGACGGCGAGCGGGGGTTACGAGGGCTGGTCGGCTCCGGCTCGTCCCAGGTGGGGCTGAGCGCCGCGCTGCGGGCCCGGGACGCCGCCCGACCCACCGACGACGACCTCGCCGAGGCGGAGGCCCGGGTGGTCGTCGTCCGCCGCAACTGGGTGCCCCGCGAAGAGCTGCCCCGCCCGCCGCGCTGACCGCGCCCGATCGGGCCAGCCTGGCCGACCGCGACCGGCCCGGTCGGCGTCGAGCGGACCGCACACGCGTCAGGGCAGGTCGGGCAACTGCCGGGTCTGCTCGTACGTGGCGACCTGGATGATCCGGCGGGCGTGCCGCTCGTTGCCGGAGAACGGCGTGTTCAGGAACGCCTCGACGATGCCGGTGGCCTCGTCCAGGGTGTGCTGGCGGGCGCCCACAGCGACGACGTTCGCGTCGTTGTGCTGGCGGGCGAGCTGAGCCGTCTCGACGCTCCAGGCGAGCGCGGCGCGTACGCCGACGATCTTGTTCGCGGCGATCTGCTCGCCGTTGCCGGACCCGCCGATCACCACCCCCAGGGAGGTCTCGTCGGCCACCACCCGGTCACCCGTGTGCAGGCAGAACGTGGGGTAGTCGTCGTCCGGGTCGTAGCTGTGCGGGCCGACGTCGACCACGTCGTACCCCTGCTTGGCCAGGTGATTGGCCAGGTGCACCTTCAACTCGAAACCGGCGTGATCGGATCCCAGGTAGACGCGCATACCGGGCAGTGTGTCAGGCCGCGCTCTCCGACGCCGCAGGGGCGGCGCCGGAGAGCCGGGTTCGTCACACGGTCGTGCGGGTGGTCACTCAGCGCGACAGCTCGGCGACCACGAGGCCGCCGCGCGCCTTCGGGGTGAACCAGGTGCTCTTACGGGGCATCTTCTCCCGAGCCAGGTTCACCGCGACGAAGTCCGCCACGGTCACCGGCGCGATGAGGACGGCCAGCTCGGCCCGCCCGGCGTCGACCTCCCCGGTGAGCCAGCTCGCCGGGTAGTCACCGCCCACGTAGGTGATCCGCTTGTCGCCCGGGTCCAACCCGAGGGCGTCGCGCAGCAGCAGTCGCTCGACAAGCGCGTGGTCCAGGTTCTCCAGGCGGGCGTCGGCGGTGGCGGGCAGGCGCACCGCGTACCCCTGGCCGGCGAGCCGGAGTCCGACGGTGCCGCCGGCCGCCGGGACCTCGACCGGGCCGTCGATCGGCGTGACCTCGGCCCCCGCGGCGCGTAACCGGTCGAGCAGCTCACCCGGCGTGGTGGTCAGCTCGCTGACCAGCCGGTTGTACGGCTGGATCGCCACCGACGCGGGCGTCGTCACCACGGCCAGGAAGCGCGACAACCCGCCGGTCTGGGCGGCCAGGCTGCGGTGGTTGCCGTCGGCGACGACCAGCTCGCCGCCACCGGCGAGCGCGGTGAGCGCATCCTGCTCCGGGCCGGGGCCGACCAGCCAGATGGCGTGGGTGCGCCCGGCCTGGTCGGTGTCGGTCGCGGCGGGCGCCCCGGCCGCGTCGGTTGCCGCCGCGAGCGCGGCGTGCAGCTCGTCGCCGCTCCCGGTCTGCAGCAGGAGTACGGGTGAGAGCAGGTGACCCAGCGCCTCGGCCAACGCGACGCGCTCGCGCACCTTGGCGATGAAGACGTCCTCGTTGCGGATCACCAGGCCCGGCTCATCGGCGCGGGTGGAGATCTGGTCGGTGTCCACCATCGCGAAGAGGCCGTACGCCGTCTCCTCGCCCGGGGCGGTGATCCGGTACAGCACGACCACCTGCTCGGCGGGCGTGTAACTGCCGTCGGCCTTGGCCTCGGCGAGCCGGGCCACCGAGGCCGGCAGCGCGTCGAGGAACGACGTGCCCAGGCTGTCGGGGGCCCGGTGCGGCATCTCGATGCCGAGGGCACTGTGCGGGTTCGCCTCGATGATCGCGGTGATCTCCGCGTCGTCGGCGAACTCGTCGTAGTTCTGCGCGCCGGTGCCCCCAGTGGTGATCCAGGCCCGGGCGATCGGATGCACGACCGTCATGCCCACTGACGCTACCGGCGGCGACGTCGCGGGCGACGGGGACCCGCGCGGCGTCCACCAGTTGAAAGTGCCGGGCCGGGACGTGGTGGTCAGCCGGCGCGGCCGGACGCGCCGTTGTGCCGCCGGTGTCGGCCGGCCACGACCGGTCCGGCGTTACCCCGCCGGCCGTTCGCGGCGGGTCCGGTGATCGCATTGCGGCGAGGGGCGGCGGGCGGCCCCGGTACGGGACGCGGTTCCGGCGGCGGCGCCGGAACCGGTCGCGGGTTCAGCGGTGGCGTCGGCACGGGACGCGGGGCGGTGGGTGCCGGCGGGGGTGGGGCGGGCTCGGCCGGCGCGGCCGCCACGACCGGCTCCACGGCCGACGGTACGACCGGATCCGACACCGCCGGCACGAGAGGCGGCGTCGCCACCACCGGCGACGCCACGACCGGGGTCGCCACGACCGGCGCCGTCGACACGATCGGCATCGGCACGGCCGGCGTCGTCATCGCCGGCGTCGGTGTGACCGGGCCGGGCATCAGGCGCGAGGTGACCGGCACCCGGGCCACGCCGACCACGATGGGCGGGGCGAGCAGGTCCACCACATGGGCGGGAAGGTCCGGGCGGACCGTCGGCCAGCGGGAGTCGTCGACCGACCAGTACGCCGCTCCGGGAGTCTCGTTCACCCCCTGTCGGGTCAACTGATCGTCACCGGACGCGCGGTGCTTGGCCATCGGGATTGCCTCCACGAGCTGCGGGGTGCGGCCCTGCGGGTCGCTGCGGCGGACACCGAGGGAAACGACGCCCCCCGCCCAGCGGTGACGCCTGACCGCGAGGCGTACCCGCCGACCGGCGCGGCGTGCCCCCGCCGGACCACGAGACGGTGGCCGGCGGGGGCGCGTGCGATCGCGGCTCAGTCGAAGATCGGGCCCAGGTCGCGGGTGCGCTTGAGCTCGTAGAAGCCGGGAGTGCCGGCGACCAGCAGCACGCCGTCCCAGAGCCGGCCGGCCGCCTCGCCCTTCGGCCTCGGCGTGATCACCGGGCCGAAGAAGGCGACAGGCGTGCCGTCCGGGCCGGGAGCGTGGATCACCGGGGTGCCCACGTCCTGGCCGACCGGCCGCATACCGGCCTCGTGGCTGGCGCGCAGCGCCTCGTCGTACTCGGTGCTGTCGGCGGCGGCGGCCAACGCCGGGTCCAGCCCGACGTCGGTGAGGGCGGCGGCGAACAACTTCGGGCCGAGCTGCTCCTTGCCAAGGTGGATGCGGGTGCCCAACGCGGTGTAGAGCTGACGGACGGCGTCCGCGCCGTGGGCCTGCTCCACGGCGATGCAGACCCGCACCGGGCCCCAACCGTTGTCCATCAACTCGCGGTACTGCTCGGGCAGGTCCCGGCCCTCGTTGAGCACCGACAGGCTCATCACGTGGTAGCGGATGGTCACTTCGCGGACCTGCTCGACCTCCAGCAGCCAGCGAGAGGTGATCCACGCCCACGGGCAGATCGGGTCGAACCACATGTCCACGGCGACACGTTCGGTCACGGTGCGGTCCCTTCGCGACGGGTGACGCCGGACGTCCGACGTCTCCTCCGATCCTCACCCCGGAGCACATCGACCGGTACCCGAATGAGAGCGTGACCTCGGCCACCGCCGGCTGCCGGTCCGTGGAAGACTCGGATCGGGCCGGACGTCACGAGCGGTCGGCAGACGGGCGCCGCCGGGCGTACGGCGAGACGTGGGATGGAGACGAACAGTGCCGGGAGTGCGTAACCTGACGCAGGTCGAGGCGACCGAGCGGGCCCGCCTGCTCGAGGTGACCGGGTACGACATCAGTCTGGACCTGTCGACCGCCGTGCTGGCGGCCGACGGCCGTACGTTCCGGTCGACGACCGAGGTCCGGTTCCGCTGCGGCGAACCGGGGGCGAGCACGTTCATCGAGCTGGCCGCCGACTCGGTGCGGTCCGCCACACTGAACGGCACCCCGGTGGACCTGTCCGACTGGTCGGCCGAGAAGGGTCTGACCCTGTCCGGGCTGGCCAGCGAGAACACCCTTGTCGTCGACGCGGACTTCGCCTACTCCAACAGCGGGCAGGGACTGCACCGCACGGTCGACCCGGTGGACGGCGAGACGTACCTCTACAGCCAGTTCGAGACGGCCGACGCGCAGCGGGTGTTCGCCTGCTTCGACCAGCCCGACCTGAAGAGCGTCTACACCTGGCACGCGACGGTGCCGGCGCACTGGCGCGTGGTGTCCAACATGCCGGTGCAGCGCGAGGAGCCGGCCGACGAAGGGTTCAAGACCCTCCACTTCACCGAGTCGCCCCGGATGAGCACCTACATCACGGCGCTGTGCGCGGGGCCGTACCACGAGGTGCGCGACACCCACGACGGCATCGACCTGGGGGTGTTCTCCCGGGCGTCCATGTCGCAGTACCTGGACTCCGACAACCTGTTCCTCGTCACCAAGCAGGGCTTCGACTTCTTCCACGAGAAGTTCGGCGTGCGCTACCCGCTGCCGAAGTACGACCAGCTCTGGGTGCCCGACTTCAACGCCGGCGCGATGGAGAACTTCGGCTGCGTCACGCACGCCGAGTCGCACTACCTGTTCCGCTCGCAGGTCACCGACTTCGAGTACGAGCAGCGCGCCAACACGATCCTGCACGAGCTGGCCCACATGTGGTTCGGCGACCTGGTCACCATGCGCTGGTGGAACGACCTGTGGCTCAACGAGTCGTTCGCCGAGTGGGCGAGCCACTGGTGCAACACCAACGCCACCCGTTTCACCGAGGCGTGGACGACGTTCCTGTCCATCCGCAAGAACTGGGGCTACCGGCAGGACCAGCTCTCCTCCACCCACCCGGTCTACACCGAGATGCCGGACATGGAGGCCGTGGAGGTCAACTTCGACGGCATCACCTACGCCAAGGGCGCGAGCGTGCTCAAGCAGCTCGTCGCGTACGTGGGTGAGGAGCCGTTCGTGGCCGGGCTGCGGGCGTACTTCGGCAAGCACGCGTGGGGCAACGCCACCTTCGACGACCTGCTCACCGAGCTGGAGGCGGCGTCGGGCCGGGAGCTGCGCAAGTTCGCGGCGCAGTGGCTGGAGACCGCGCAGGTCAACACGCTGCGCCCGGAAGTGACGATCGGCGCCGACGGCACGTACGAGCAGGTGGTCGTCCGGCAGGAGGCGCCGACGGCGTACCCGACGCTGCGCACCCACCGGATCGGCGTGGGCCTGTACGACCTGACCGACGGGCGGCTGGTCCGCCGCGAACGGTACGAGGTGGACGTGACCGGCGAGCGGACCGACCTCGCCGACCTGCGCGGCGTCCGGGCGGCCGACGTGCTGCTGCTCAACGACGACGACCTGAGCTACACCAAGCTGCGCCTCGACGAGCGGTCGCTGGCCACTGTGGTGCAGCACATCGGCGGCTTCGACTCGTCGCTGGCCCGCGCCCTGTGCTGGACGGCCGCGTGGGACATGACCCGCGACGCCGAGCTGGCCACCCGCGACTACGTGGCGCTGGTGCTGGCCGGGCTGCCCGCGGAGACGGACATCAACCTGGTGACCGCGACCCTGCGCCAGGCCACCACCGCGCTCACCCTCTACGCCGACCCGGCGTGGGCGGCCACCGGCTGGGCGGCCCTCGCCCGGACGGCGAAGGACGCGCTCGCCGCAGCCGAGGCGGGCAGCGGCTTCCAGCTGGCGTGGGCCCGCGCGTACACCTCGGCCGCCCGGTCCGAGGAGGACCTGGCGACGCTGCGCGGCTGGCTGGACGGCAGCGGTGCGCCGGCCGGCCTGACCGTGGACACCGAGCTGCGCTGGACGGTGCTCGGGGCGCTGGTCGCAAACGGCGCGGCAGGCGCCGCCGAGATCGAGGCCGAGCTGGCCGGTGACCGCACCGCCAGCGGCGAGCGGGAGGCCGCGTACGCGCACGCGCTGGTGCCGACCGCGGAGAACAAGGCGGCCGTGTGGGCGCTGCTGACCGGTCCGGACGCGCTGCCGAACTGGCGGCACCGGGCGCTGTTGCAGGGCCTCGCCCACCCGGCGCAGGTGGAGCTGGTCGCCCCGTACCGGGAGAGGTACTTCGCAGCGGTCGGCCAGGTGTGGGCCACGCGGGACAGCGAGCCTGCGCAGGAGTTCGCCCAGTTGGCGTACCCGACCTACCTGGTGGACGACGACACGGTGGCGGCCACCGACGCGTGGCTGGCCGGCGACGGCAACCCCGGTCCACTGCGTCGACTGGTCGCCGAGGGCCGCGACGGTGTGGTGCGGGCGCTCAAGGCCCGCGCGAAGGACGCCGCGCAGAGCTGACCAGCGAGTACGCGGCCCGGGGCCGGCGTGGATGCGAGTCCACGCCGCCCCGGGCCATTATGGTTGCGGAAGGAGGTGGACGCGATGGCACAGCCGACCTACGAGTGGCGGCCCCCGGCGCGCGCGTGGCGCGAGCAGGACCTGTTCAACCTTCCCGAGGACGGGAACCGCTACGAGATCATCGACGGGAGCCTGCACGTCACCCCACCGGCCGACGACGATCACCACGAACTGGCCGACAGAATCCGGACCGCCATGGGGGCTACGGCACCAGATGGGTGGCGGATTATTCGTGAGATCGGGCTGGGGCTGCCATCGGGCAACCTGATCCCGGATGTGACGGTGCTGAAGCCAGACACCCCACGTGGTGTGCGTTGGCATCAACCGCAGGGCGTCAGTCTCGTTGTCGAAGTGGAGTCACCGACGAGCCGCCGGCATGACCGCTTCACCAAACCCGGCCTCTACGCCGAGGCAGGCATCCCTCACTACTGGCGGGTGGAGCGAGGCGACTTCGGTCCGATCATCTACCGCTACCGCCTGATCAAGGACGTGCACTACGACCTGGTCGGCACCATCGGTCCGGACGACGCGGTGACCGTGGACGAGCCGTGGACGATGAGGTTGGACCCGAGCGCCTGGCCCCGCTGACACGTGAAAGCCCGGCCCGCTGAGGAGCGGACCGGGCTTCGTCGTACGTGGAAGGGGTCAGCCCTTGCCGGCGTGGCTGGCCAACTGGTCGAGGCCGTTGATGATGCCGCCGGCCAGGTCACCGCCGCTGAACGCGCCGACCATGGAGAGCGCCGCCAGCTTGGCGTACGTGTCGGGGATGCGCTTGCGGGCGTGCCGCCCGGTGACGATCTCCAACTTGCGCTGGTTGGGCGACACGGCGATCAGCACCGACTTGTCGGGGTCGGCGAGCTGGCGGTGCAGCCGCTGGGCGTGCTCGCGGATCGGCTCGTCGAGGCCGCCGACGAACACCGAGAAGACCAGGCCGGTGCCCTGGTCGGCCAGGCGCAGGGCCTCGTCGATGCGCAGCAGCTGGCGGGTCGAGAACGGCCCGTCCAGCACCTCGGGCGGACTGTCCGTCGCGGTCTGCTTCTCACCAACGGTCACTTGCGCCTCCGGTTCCACCGGCCGGCGCCTCGACGCTGGCCTGCTCTAGCTTGTGGCTGGTCAGCGCGGGGGCCTGCGCGCCCGCCGCCAGCGCGGTGCCGGCCGAGTCGGCCAGCTGCTCCGGGCGGCCCAGGAACCAGACCGGAGTGAAGTCGAAGGGCCGGCCCGGCCGGTAGCGCTTGGCGCCACCACGGCCACCGGCGCTACCACCACGGCTACCGGCGTACGACAGGCCGGCGATCACCAGCACCGCGGCCACCGGGATGCCGACGAAGACCAGCAACGTCTCGGTAACAGACAATCCCAACGCCCCCAGGCGGAAGAAGGACCTCGAACAATCGGGTCGGATGGACGATCATGATGGCGACCGGCCAGCTCCGTCACCATTCACGTTAGCGGAGTCGACGGCCCGCCAGATCGCGGGGTGCCGATCCCATCCGTCACTGGCGTGCTCCAGTTGCGCAGCGGTCGCGATGAGTCGCGCGTCGTCGCCGTACCGGCCGGTGAGCAGCACCCCGACGGGCAGCCCGTCGGTCGTGGCGCCCACCGGCAGGGACACCGAGGGATCGCCGGTGACGTTGAAGATGGCGCAGTAGGGCGAGAAGCGGCGTTGCCTGTCGAAATCGGCAGCCGGGTCGCCGTCGGCGGTGAACCAGCCGACGGGCGCCTGCGGTGCGGCCAGGGTGGGGCAGAGCAGCAGGTCGCAGCCGGCGGTGCGGGCGGCGCCGAGCCGCACCTGTGCCTGCAGCTCACCGAGGGTGGCGGCCAACGCGCCCGCCGAGACCGTGGCGCCCCGGGCCCGTAGCAGTCGCGTCAACGGCAGCAGCTCCGCCTCGCGCTGCGGGGGCACGGGGGCGAGCGCCAGCACGTACCAGATGATCTCGAACAGCGGCCACGCCTGGGGCCCCAGCGGCGGCGGCACCTCGACCACCTCGTGGCCGGCGGCGGTGAGCAGGGCGGTGGCCCTGTCGACGGCGGCCACGCAGTCGGGGTGCACCGGCTCGTCGGCGAGCATCGGCGTGGTGAACCGGCCGATCCGCAGCCGGCCGGGCTCGGCCCGGCGTGCGACGGCCAGGTATCCCCCGGGCGGCGCGGGCGGCGGCAGGTAGGGCTCGCCGGGCACCGGCACGGCCATGACGTCGAGCAGTGCGGCGACGTCGGCGACGGTCCGCCCGAGCGGGCCGCTGGTGGGCAGTCCGAACGCGCCGGAGCCGAGCGGCCCGCCGGAGACCAGGCCACGACTGGGCTTGTAGCCGATCAGGCCGCAGAGCGACGCCGGGATGCGCAGGGAGCCGCCGCCGTCGGACCCCTGGGCGATCGGGACCAGCCCGGCCGCGACCGCAGCCGCCGCGCCGCCGCTGGAACCACCGGCGGTGTACGCGAGCTGCCACGGATTGCGGGCCGGCGGTGCGACGCGGCCCTCGGAGTAGAGCGAGCAGCCCAGCTCGGAGGTGGTCGTCTTGCCGAGGCTGACGAGGCCGGCGGCCTTGATGAACCGGACCACGTCGGCGTCGACCGGTGGGACGAAGTCGGCGAACGCGGCCGAGCCGAAGGTGGTGCGTACCCCGGCGGTGAGGGTGAGGTCCTTGATCGCGGTCGGCACGCCGTGCAGCGGGCCGCGCCCCTGCACCGGGGCGGCGTCGGCGGCGCGCGCGGCCTGCCGGGCCAGGTCGGGGGTGACCGTGACGAACGCGCCCACGGTGTCGCCGAGCGCCGCCACCCGGTCCAGGCAGTGCTCGACCAGGTCGACGCTGGTCAGCTCGCCGCGGACGATCGCGGCGGCCTGCTCCAGCGCGGTCAGGTCGTGCGGCTCGGCCATCCCGTCATCCTGCCCGCTGCGAGCTGCCGGAAGCGGTCGACACGGCGGCCCGATCCGCTCCGCTCCACCCGCCCACTCCGCAGATCTTGGACAGTTTCCGTTCGCGGATGACGGAAAGTGTCCAAGATCTGCTCACGTGGAGGGCTCAGCCGTGCAGGAAACGCCTGGCGTTAATGGACAGGAGCTTGTCGCGTTGGGCGTCGGTGAGGAAGTCGGCGGCCCGGACCACCGCGCCGGCCGGGCGTTCACCGAGCGGATACGGGTAGTCGCTGCCGACAAGCACCCGGTCCTCCCCCATCGTGTCGACAAGCAGCCGCAGCGCGGGCGGCGCGAAGACCACCGAGTCGACGCTGAACCGGTCGACGTAGCTGCTGGGCGGGGCGACGGACGCGCCCCGGACCAGGTCGCCGCGGCGGTGCCAGGCGTTGTCGGCGCGGCCCAGCCAGAACGGGAAGCTGCCGCCACCGTGCGCGAAGCAGATCCGCAGCGTCTCGGGCACCCGGTCGAAGACGCCGCCCAGGATCATCGCCAGCACCGACAGGTGTGTCTCGGCAGGCATTCCGGCGAGCCACCGGGCCATCCAGCGGTCCAGCCGGGGGCCACCAGGCATGTCCCACGGGTGGACGAAGACAGGCGCGCCCACCTCGGCGCAGTGTTGCAGGAAGGTGACCACGCCCTCGTCGTCGAGGTCCCGGTCGCCGACGTGGTTGCCGATCTCCACGCCGACGTGCCCGGCGGCCAGGCTGCGATCCAGCTCGGCGCAGGCGGCGTCCGGGTCCTGGAGCGGCACCTGGCAGAACGGCACCAGCCGGTCACCGCCGGCCGCCGTGACCTTCAGGGTCAGGTCGTTGAAGATCCGGGCGACCTTCACCGCCTGGTCGGCCGGGCGGTCGTAGCTGAAGAAGACAGGCGTCGGCGAGACCACCTGCACGGCCACGCCGTCGGCGTCCATGTCGGCCAGTCGCGTCGAGGCGTCCCAGCACTCGGCGCCGACCGGGCGGAACTCCGTCTCGCCCACCATGATCATGGCGGCGCGCTCGGAGTCGACCCGCAACCACGGCCAGCCGGACCCGCCGCACGCCGCGCCGAGGTCCGGCCATCCCTTGGGTACGACGTGCGTGTGCACGTCGACCACACCAGCGGGCATCAGCCCTTGCCCGGGTGCAGGGTGCCGCAGTTGGCGCAGGTGCGCGCCTGCTCGTCGGCGTAGAACGCCTGGAACACCGGCGGCAGGTCGGCCGCGATGTCGCGGACCTGCAACTCCACCTCGTGCACCTTGTTTCCGCACTCCAGGCAGTACCACTGGAAGGTCTCCAGGGTGCCCTCCTCGCGGACCCGCTCGACGACCATGCCGATCGAACCGGCCTCCGG
Source organism: Micromonospora sp. NPDC049275 (assembly GCF_043197115.1). Classification (NCBI taxonomy): domain Bacteria; kingdom Bacillati; phylum Actinomycetota; class Actinomycetes; order Micromonosporales; family Micromonosporaceae; genus Micromonospora; species Micromonospora sp. NPDC049275. The sequence continues at coordinate 159,208 of NZ_JBICSN010000012.1, read as the reverse complement.
CCGCTGCGGCGAGTGCGGTGTGTTGCGCGGCAGCATCCACATCTGACCCTCGCGCACGTGCACCGTACGCGGCCCCTCGGGGGTCATCAGGTTGATGTGCATGTTGCCCTTGACCTGGTAGAAGAACTCCTCGTACGGGTCCACGTGGAAGTCGGTGCGCTGGTTGGGACCGCCCACCACCATCACGATGAAGTCGTCCCCGCCGGGGAACATCTCCTTGTTGCCCACCGGCGGCTTCAGCAGGTGCTGGTTGTCCGCGATCCAGCCCGGAAAGCTGAACGGCTCGGCGATCTCACTCACGACTGACCTCCCGAGGGAAGAAGGGCCACGGCCTGAATCTCGATGAGCAGGTGCGGGTGCGGCAACTGGTGCACCGCGACAGTGGTGCGGGTCGGCCCGGACGCGTCGAAGAACTCCGCCCACACCTCGTTGTAACCACCGAAGTCGTTCATGTTGACCAGGTAGGACGTCACCTGGACGAGGTCGGTGAGGTCCGCCCCGACCGAACGCAGCAGATCCCGCACGTTCTCGATGACGGCCCGGGTCTGCACCCGGATGTCGAGGTTCGTCGTCCCGAACCCGTCCACCGACACGCCGGCGAACGTGTTGTCCGGCCGCCGCGACGACGTACCGGAGACAAAGACGAACCCACCCGCGACCTTCACGTGCGGAAAAGCCCCCCGCGGCACAGCCTTGCCAGCCACCACGCGCGCGACGCCACTCATGACCACCCACCCCCGGGCACCGCCGTGCGGACCGCAACCAGGTCAGGGGTTCCGGGCAGCCCGACCGGCGCAGGGATCAAGCTTGACCGCCCGGAGCCGGTCGGGCTGCCCGGAACCCCCACGGCCGCGCCCACGAGACCCCTCACGACGAAGCCCGCAGAGACGCCGTGCCGAGCTTCTCCACGACCGCGCGGACGTGGGCGCCGGGACGCAACGGCACCGCCGCCGTGGCCGCTCCGGCCAGGAACACCCAGCCGGACTCCAGCCGCACCCCGTGCCGGCCGGCCAGCCGGATGCCCTCGTCGAGCGCCCGGCGCGGATCACCGAGGATCGCCGCGGTCGAGCCGACCTGGGCCACCCGCCCGTCGACCTCCAGCAGCACACCCAGGTTGTCCAACCCCGACGGCACCGGCGACCACGGCCCGATAACGAACGCGGCCGCCGAGGTGTTGTCGGCGATCACGTCCGGCAGCGAGAAGCGGAAGTCCGCGTACCGGGAGTCGATCAGCTCGATGGCCGGCGCGACCGCGCGGACCGCGCCGGCGAAGTCGCCGACCGGCTCACCCGGCTCGGGCAGCCGGTCCAGCAGGAACGCCACCTCCGGCTCGACCCGGGGATGGATGTACGCGGCCGGGTCCACGGCACCGCCGTCGGGCACCCGCATCGCGTCGGTCAGCCGCCCCCAGATCACCTCGTCCACGCCGACCTGGGCCATCTTCGCCCTGCTGGTCAGCCCCATCTTCAGCCCGACCAATCGCTCGCCACGTGCCAGGCGACGCTGCACCAGTGCGGCCTGCACGCCGTACGCGGTGTCCACGTCGAGACCGGTCTCGGCGGCGAGCTGCGGAATCGCGGTGGCGGTGTCGGCAGCCGCACCCAGCTTGTCGGCGATCCCCGCGATGTCTACGCCGATCATGCTGCGCCACCTTCCTTGTCGGCCAGGTCCAGTGCCACGTCCACGATCATGTCCTCCTGGCCGCCGACCATCCGGCGGCGGCCCAGCTCGACCAGGATCGACCGGACGTCCACGCCGTACTTGGTGGAGGCCCGCTCCGCGTGGCGCAGGAAGCTGGAGTAGACCCCGGCGTACCCCAGGGAGAGCGTCTCCCGGTCGACCTGGACCGGCCGGTCCTGCAACGGGCGGACGATGTCGTCGGCGGCGTCCATCAGCGCGAACACGTCGCAGCCGTGCTTCCAGCCGTGCAGCTCGGCGACCGCCACGAAGACCTCCAGCGGCGCGTTGCCCGCGCCCGCGCCCATGCCGGCGAGGGAGGCGTCCACGCGGACGGTCCGGCCGGACGGTGAGCCGAGCGGGCCGGCGCCGAGGATCCGGCCGTGCTCGACGGCGAGCACGCTGTTGGCCACCCCGAGGGACAGGTTGTGGTGCGCGTGGATGCCGATCTGCGTCTCCGGGGCGAGGACCTGCCGGTACGCGTCGACCCGCTGCGCCACGTCGGACATCAGCAGCCGGCCGCCGGAGTCGGTGACGTAGACGCAGTGCGCCCCGTACGACTCCATGAGCTTCGCCTGCCCGGCCAACCCGGCCGGATCGTTCATGTGCGACATCATCAGGAACCCGGCCACGTCCATGCCGTTCTCCCGGGCCCAGGAGATGTGCTGGGCGGAGATGTCCGCCTCCGTGCAGTGGGTGGCGATCCGGACGCTCGTCACCCCGAGCGCCTTCGCGGCCCTCAGGTCGGCGATCGTGCCGATGCCCGGCAGCAGCAGCGTGGTCAGCTTCGCCGTGGTCAGCACCTCGGCGGCAGCGGAGATCCACTCGGCGTCGCTGGCCGCGCCGTGGCCGTAGTTGACGCTGGAACCGGCGAGCCCGTCACCGTGCGCCACCTCGATCGCGGCTACCCCGGCGGCGTCCAGCGCGGCGGCGATGGTGCGTACCTGGTCGACTGTGTACCGGTGGGCGATGGCGTGCATGCCGTCGCGCAGCGTCACGTCCTGGATGTACAGGTCGGTCATGGCGCGGCCACCTCCGAAGAACGCATGGCGACCAGCCGCTCCGCGGTGCGCAGCGCGGCGGAGGTCATGATGTCCAGGTTCCCGGCGTACGCCGGCAGGTAGTGCCCGGCACCGGAGACCTCCAGGAAGACCGACACCTGCAACGCGTTGAGCTGCCGCCCGAGCGTCGGCACGTACGCCTGCACCCGGTCGAACTGCACGTCCTGCTTGAGCCGGTAGCCGGGGACGTACTCCTGCACAGTCGCCACCATCTCGGCCACCGAGGCGGCGATGGCGGCAGTGTCGGCGTCGGCGTCCGGGCAGAGGCAGTAGACGGTGTCCCGCATGAGCAGCGGCGGGTCCGCCGGGTTCAACACGATGATCGCCTTGCCCCGCTCGGCCCCGCCGACCACCTCGATGGCCCGGGCCGTGGTCTCGGTGAACTCGTCGATGTTGGCCCGGGTGCCCGGCCCGGCGGACTTCGACGCGATCGACGCGACGATCTCCCCGTACGCCACCGGGGTGACCCGGCGTACTGCGGCGACGATCGGCACTGTCGCCTGCCCACCGCAGGTCACCATGTTGATGTTCGGCTCGTGCAGGTGCTCGTCGAGGTTGACCGGCGGCACCACGTACGGGCCGAGCGCGGCCGGGGTCAGGTCGACCACAGTCCGGCCGTGCGCGCGCAGCACCTCGTCGTGCCTGCGGTGCGCGCCGGCCGAGGTGGCGTCGAAGACCAGCTCGATGTCGGCGAACTCGGGCATCGCCACGAGCCCGTCCACTCCGTCGGCGGTGGTGGCCACGCCGAGCCGGCGAGCGCGCGCCAGGCCGTCGGAGGCCGGGTCGATACCGGCCATCGCCACCATCCGCAGGCTGTCACTCAGCCGCAACACTTTGATCATCAGATCGGTGCCGATGTTTCCCGATCCCAGCACCGCAACGTTGGTGGTCACTGGCCGCCCCTGTCGCTGAAGGATGTCCGCACCGAGCCGAGGCCGGAGATCCGGGCCTCGTACGCGGCGCCCGGGGTGACCGGCACCATCGGGCCGAGCGCCCCGGAGAGCACCACGTCCCCGGCGCGCAGCGGGTCACCGGCGCGGGCGAGGGTGCTCGCCAGCCACGCCACGGCGTGCAAGGGGTTGCCCAGGCAGGCAGCGCCCGCGCCCACCGAGACCGGCTCGCCGGCGTGTTCCAGCACCATTCCGCACAGCCGCAGGTCGACGTCGGCGAGGCGGCGAGGCGTGGTGCCGAGCACGAAGAGCCCGCTGGAGGCGTTGTCCGCGACGGTGTCCACGATGGAGATGTCCCAGCCGGCGATCCGCGAGTCGACGATCTCGATCGCCGGCAGCACGTGGTCCACCGCGCGGATCAGGTCGACTGTGGTGATCTGCGGGTCCGCGAGATCCTTGTCGAGCACGAAGGCGATCTCCGCCTCGACCCGCGGCTGGAGCAGCCGGTCGATCGGCACCTCGACCCCGTCGCCGACCGCCATCGCATCGGTGAGCATCCCGAAGTCCGGTTGGAACACCCCGAAGGTCTCCTGCACCGCCCGAGAGGTCAACCCGATCTTCGCGCCGACCCGGCGTTCGCCGCGGCCCTGCCAGGCCCGCGCCTGGAGCTGCTGCACCCGGTACGCGGCCTCGACGTCGCCCTCCGGCAGCAGCCGGCCCCGCAGCGGCGCGCACGGCTTGCCGGTGCTGCGGGCGTCGGCCAGCTCCCGGTTGGCGGCCTCGATGTCAGCTTCCATGCCCGCTCCCTCGCTACGGCTCACGACAGGTCCACGCAGACGTTCGTGAGTTCGGAGTAGAAGTTCAACGAGTGCACGCCGCCCTCCCGGCCGATGCCGGACGCCTTCACCCCGCCGAACGGGGTCCGCAGGTCACGCAGGAACCACGTGTTGACCCAGACGATGCCGGCGTCCAGCCGGGCGCCGGCCCGGTGCGCGACACCCACGTCCCGGGTCCACACGGTCGCCGCGAGGCCGTACTCGGTGCCGTTGGCCAGCGCGTACGCATCCTCCTCGGTGTCGAACGGCGCGACGTGCACCACCGGGCCGAAGATCTCCTCCCGGTTGGTGCGCGCGTCCGGGCCGAGGCTAGTGAGCACTGTCGGCTGCACGTACGAACCGCCGTCGCGGGCGTCACCGAAGGTGGGCGTGCCGCCGCCGGTGAGCACCTCGGCGCCCTCGGCGCGGGCCAGCTCGTACGCGCCGAGCACCTTCGCCCGGTGCTGCGGGGAGATGAGCGGCATGGTGGCGGTTGCCTCGTCGGTAGGCCACCCGTACGCCAGCTCGCCGGCCCGCTTCGCCAGCCGGGCGGTGAACTCCTCGAAGACCGGACGCTGCACGTAGATGCGTTCGGTGCAGAGGCACACCTGCCCGCCGTTGGTGAAGCTTGAGCGCATCGACCCGGCCAACGCCGCGTCCAGGTCGGCGTCGGCGAAGACCAGGCCGGCGTTCTTGCCGCCCAGCTCGAAGCTCACCGCCTTCACGCCGTCGGCGGCGGCCCGCATGATCGCGCCACCGGTGGCCGACTCGCCGGTGAAGGTGATCGCGTCCACGCCCGGGTGGCGGGTGAGGAACTCCCCCGCCGAGTCCGGGCCGAAGCCGTGCACGAGGTTGAACACCCCGTCGGGTACGCCGGCGGCGGCCATCACCTCGGCGAGCACCGTCGCCGAGGCGGGCGTCTCCTCGCTGGGCTTGACCACGACGGCGTTGCCGCAGGCCAGCGCCGGGGCGACCTTCCAGGTGAGCAGCAGCAGCGGCAGGTTCCACGGCACGATGACCGCGACCACACCTACCGGCTTGCGCAGCGCGTAGTTGAGCGCCCGGCCGCCGGTCGGGGTGACGGTGGTGAACGATTCGGTGGGCGCGGTCGCCACGATCTCCGCGAACGCCCGGAAGTTCGCCGCGCCGCGCGGGATGTCCAGCGTACGGGCCTGGGCGATGGACTTCCCGGTGTCGGCGACCTCGGCGGTGACCAGGTCGTCGAAGCGACGTTCCAGCTCGTCGGCGACGCGGCGCAGCACCTCGGCGCGTTCCCGCTCCCCCATCCGGCCCCACGGGCCGCGCAGCGCCGCGCGGGCGGCGGCCACCGCGTCGTCCACGGTGGACCGCGACGCCTCGACCACCTCGAAGACCGGCTCGCCGGTCACCGGGCTCACCTTGGGAAACGTCGACACGCCGTCGACGAACTCGCCGCCCACGAAGTTGCGCAGCCGCGACGGCCCGGCCGGGGCGTGGCCGGTCATCAGCGTGGCGTCCCAGGTGCCGGTCATGCGCGCCTCCCTCGGCTCAGTGCCGCGCCGATCGCGCCGACCAGCAACAGCGCGGCACCACAGGCGACCAACCCGAGCACCCGGTGCTGCCGGCGGACCCGGCGGCGCACCTCGGCGTACGGGGTGGTGGAGAAGGACACCAACTCGTACTGGGAAACGTACCGGCCGGGCAGGGCCCGTTCCAGTGCGTGCTCCACCCGTCGCCAGTTCTGGAAGACCGGTGAGGCGACCTTGTCCCGCATCTCCACGAAGTTGGTAAGCGCCATCCGCGCGATGGCCTCGGCGTTCTCCTGCCGACGGCGCTGGAACAGCGGCAGCGCCGCCGACCAGTCGTCGGCGCACTCGTCCAGGCAGCGGTCCAGCTCGACCACGTCCTCGAAGGCGCAGTTGGCGCCCTGGCCGTAGAACGGCACGATGGCGTGGGCCGCGTCGCCGAGCAGGCCGACGGTGCCGTTGACCTGCCACGGGGTGCTGCGCACCGTGCCGAGCACCCCCACCGGGTTGTGCTGGTAGTCGTCGACGAGGTTCGGGGCCAGCGGGACGACGTCCGGGTAGTGCTCGGCGAAGTGCCGCTCGATCGCCAGCGGATCGTCCAGCGCGGCGAAGCTGCCGGCGCCCTCGTTGGGCCAGAACAGCGTGCAGGTGAAGGACCGGTCCGGGTTCGGCAGCGCGATCATCATCGAGGTGCCCCGCGGCCAGATGTGCAGGGCGTGCTCATCCAGGGCGAAGTCCCCGCCCAGCGGCGGAATCGTCAGCTCCTTGTAGCCGTAGTCGAGGAAGTCCACGCTCTCGCGCAGCAGCCCGTACGCCAGCAGTTGCCCGCGTACCGCGGAGCCGGCACCGTCGGCGCCCAGGACGACCGACGCCTTCGCGCCGACCGGGCCCTGCGGGGTGTCGAAGCTCAGGGTGCCGTCGGCCGGATCGAGCCCGACGAGCCGGTGGTCGAAGACGATCCGGACCCCGGGCAGCGCGGCCGCCGCATCCAGCAGGGCGTTGTTCAGCGCGCCCCGGCTGATCGAGTTGATCGCCCGGTCACCGGCCGCGCTGTACGACTGGAACTGCGGCTCACCCTCGACCGGGTGGATCATCCGGCCGCGCATCGGCAGCGCGTCGGTCATCACCTGCTCGGCCAGGCCGATCCGGCGCAGCGCGTCCAGCCCGCGCTCGGAGAGCGCAAGGTTGATCGAGCGCCCCCGCTCGGCCGTGCCGGTACGCGGATCCGGCCGCCGCTCGTAGAGGGCCACCGGATAGCCGCGCCGGGCCAGGAAGCAGGCGGCCAGACAGCCGGCCAGGCCAGCACCGATGATCGCGATCTCGTCGCGTCGCGCGGTCATGAGGTCACCCGCCCCACAGTCGCCGCCAACGCGGCGGCGGCCCGCCAACAGTCGAGGTACGTCGAGTAGAGCGGCACCGGGGCGAAGCGGACGATGTCCGGCTCCCGGGCGTCGGCGATGACGCCGTGCTCGTGCCGCAGCCGCTTGGTCAGCTCGGCGGCGTTGCCGGCGCCGACGCGTACCGACAGTTGGCAACCCCGGCGGGCCGGGTCGCGCGGGGTGACCACGCGCAGCGGCCGGTCGGCGGTGACCTCGTCGAGCAGTGACTCCAGCCAGCCGGTGAGCCGGAGACTGCGCTCCCGCAGCGCCGGCATGCCGACCGCGTCGAACAGCTCCAGCGAGGTCCGCACCGGGCCCATCGCGAAGATCGGCGGGTTGGAGATCTGCCAGGCCTCCACCGTGGACGGCGGCCGGGACACCGGCGTCATCTCGAACCGGGTGGCCGCCGCGGTGCTCCACCACCCCTCGAAGCGCGGCAGGTCCTCGTCGCCGAGGTGCCGCTCGTGCACGAAGACACCGGCCAGCGCGCCCGGCCCCGAGTTCAGGTACTTGTAGGAGCACCAGGCAGCGAAGTCGACGTCCCAGTCGTGCAGGGCCAGCGGCACGTTGCCCACCGCGTGCGCCAGGTCCCAGCCCACGACCGCGCCGGCCGCCCGGCCGGCCGCCGTGATCGCCGGGATGTCCAGCAGCTCACCGGTGAGGTAGTTGACCCCGCCGAGCAGCACCAGCGCCACCCGGTCACCCTCGGCGGCCAGGTAGTCGGTGACGTCCTCGGTGCGCAGCGCGTCCTCGCCGGGGCGCGGGCGCAGCCGGACCACGGTGTCGTCCGGGTCCAGGCCGTGGAAACGGGCCTGGCTACGCACCGCGTAGCTGTCCGAGGGGAAGGCGCTGTCCTCGATGACGATGCGGGTGCGAACGCCGGCCGGCCGGTAGAAGCTGACCATCAGCAGGTGCAGGTTGACCGTGAGCGAGTTCATCACCACGGCCTCCGCGGGCCGGGCGCCGACGAGTCGCGCGGCCGGGCCGGTCAACAGCTCGTGGTACGGCAGCCAGGCGCGTTCCGCCTCCAGGTGTCCCTCGACGCCGAGCCGCCCCCACGCGTCCAGGTCGGCGAGGAGTTCGTCGCGTGTGGCCCGGGGTTGCAGGCCGAGCGAGTTGCCGGCGAGGTACGCCGACTCGGGGTGATCGCCGCCGTCGGCGGGCGGCACGTGGAACAGGTGCCGGTGGCCGGGGTCGGCCTCGTCGCGGCGGTGCGCTTGCGCTTCGCCAGCGGCGAGGCCCAGCGGCTCGGCTTCAGGGGTCGTCATTGCTTGTTCTCGCTCTCCGGTCACATCGCGGTGCGGGCCGACCACAGCTCCGGGAAGACCACCCGGGCCATGCTGCGTTGCAACCACGCCAGTCCGGCGGAGCCGCCGCTGCCGACCTTGGCGCCCATAGTCCGCTGCACCGCCTTGACGTGGTTCCACCGCCAGTCGCCGAACTCCTCGGCGACACCGCTCAGCGCCTCACCGAGCAGCCGCAGGTGGTTGTCCGGACCGCCGTCGTCGTAGATCCGCACCCAGGCCGCCTCGACAGCCGGCTGCGGGTCGTGCTCGACCGACACGTCCCGGTTCAGCAGGTCGGCGGGAAGGTCGAAGCCGCGCCGGGCGAGCAGCGCGAGCACGTCGTCCCAGAGGCTCGGGGTGGCCAGTGCGGCGCTCAGTTCGGCGTACACCTCGGCCTGCCGCCGGAACGGGCGGATCAGCGTCGGGTCGCGAAGCCCGAGCAGGAACTCCAGCTGCCGGTACATCGCCGACTGAAAGCCGGAGGCCTCACCGAGCAGGTTGCGGAACCTGTTGAAGTCGGCCGGGCTCATCCAGCGCAGGCCCTGCCAGGCGGCGTTGAGCCCCTCCAGGTGCAGCTCGGCGCGGCCCAGCGGGGCCAGCGCCTCCCAGATCTGGTCGGCGCGGATGAGCCGCTGGGACTCCCGCAGCTCGTGGCAGGTCAACCCGAAGTACAGCTCCATGATCTGGCTGACCATCAGGAAGGACATCTCGCCCGGGTCGTCGCTGAGCGGGTGCTGCATCTTGTGTAGAGCGCTGGCCTGCACGTACGCGTCGTACGGCACCATGTCGGCGAACTCCAGGGTCGGCTCACCGCCGGTGCGCTCCGCCTGCGCCGCGCGCTGCCCGGGGGTCACCGGTTGCACCGTGGCACGGCGGTTCGGCGCCCGCCGCTCCGTCTGATCCACCATCTCGTCTCCCTCCCCCGGACCAACCGACGTCATGATCTCGCGGTGGGATCGGCCTGCGGAATGCCGAATCAACGGCACTTACCGACGTGACCTGACGAACCAAAGGCAGCTAGGCGAATTCGGTTCACGAAAGTAAGGTTCGAGCGTGGACGACATGGACTGGGCGCTGCTGCGCGAGTTGCAGGCCGACGCCCGGCTCTCCTTCAGCGAGTTGTCCCGCCGGGTGCACCTGTCCCCGCCGGCGGTCGCCGAGCGGGTCCGCCGGCTGGAGGAGGCCGGGGTCATCACCGGCTACCACGCCCACGTGGACCTGACCCGGGCCGGCCGGACGGTGGTCGCCCTGATCCGGATGTCCTGTTACGGCGCGCGGTGCATCCTGCACGACCCGGAGGTGTCCGGCTGGCCGGAGATCCTGGAGATCCACCGGATCACCGGCGACGCGTGCAGCATGCTCAAGGTGGCCGCCGGCTCGATCGGTGACTTCGAGGCGGTCATCGACCGGCTCGCCCCGTACGGCCAGCCGTCGAGCACCATGGTCCTGTCGTCCCCGCTGGACTGGCAGCCGATCACCCCACTGCCTCCCGCCGACTCCGGCGCCCGACACCGCTGACCCTCCCCGCCCGCTGGTTTGCCTCCGGGCCAGCGGGAACTCAGCGCCCGTGCCCAGGGGAGGGTTCCGGCGGTCGTCGCCGGTTGGGGGGAAATCATGCAGGGACTTCGCACGATCAACCGCGCGCTCTCGTCCGTCCTGACACTTGTGGGGCTCATCGGGGCGTTCGTCCTGTTGTCGGTCGCGCCCGCGCGTGCCGGTGAGAACACCTTCGTCGAGGTGACGCCGAACAGCGTCCCGGCGGGCGGCCGGGTCACGATCCGCGCGAGCTGCGACAACAACAACGATCGACAGGCCAACGTGCACTCCGACGCGTTCGGGCACGTGATGCTCAGACCGGACAACGGCTTCCTCAAGGGGGAGGTCACCGTTCCGGGCAACAAGGAACCCGGTGACTACCAGGTCGACCTGCGCTGCCAGAACAACCAGACGGCCCAGACGATGCTGACCGTGCTCAACATGGCGTCGCCCAGCAAGGGGCCGGCGACGGGCGGCGGCGGCACCGCTGGTGGCCGGGGCACCGGCTCGGTCCTGGTCGTCGGCGGTGTGGCCCTGGTGGCCGCCGCGGTCGCGCTCGGCATGGCTGGCGGCCGGCGTCGGAGCGGAGCCGGCTCCTGAGCCGGACCTGCCATGACCCGCAGATCCGCGCGTGCGCGGTCGGACCACCGTGCCCGCCTCCGGGCCGCGGCGGCCCTGCGCGCCTCCGGACGGCTCGCGGCCCGGGCCTCGGGTCGGTTGCGCCAGGCCGCCGGGCAGGCGGGGTTCGCCAGCGTCGCCACCACTGATCCGGACGCGCAGCCGCTGCCGCCGCGCCGCCGGGTCGGGTCGACGCGGCGTGGGCTCGGCACCGGGCCGGGAATTCCGGTCCTGGCCGTGGCCGCGCTGATGGTGGTGATCGTGGCGATGCTGGGCGTCGAGCAGGTGACCGGCGTGAGTCTGCTGCCGGACCGGATCAGCGCCGGCCTGCGACCGCCGCCGAAGAAGTTCCCGGTGCTGCCGGCCAGCCGACCGACCGCCCTCACCATCGGAAAGATCGACCTGCGGGCGCCGCTGCACGACGTGGGCATCGCCCCGGACGGCACCATCGCCGTGCCCGACGTGGCCCGTGCGCAGGAGGCCGGCTGGTACGACAAGGGCCCCACCCCCGGCCAGTACGGACCGGCGGTGATCGTCGGACACGTGGACACCACCACCGGCCCGGCCGTCTTCCACCAGCTGCGGGACCTGCGCGCGGGCGACCAGATCGAGGTCACCCGCTCCGACGGCCGGGTCGCGGTCTTCGAGGTGGACTCGGTGCAGCGGTTCGACAAGGACCGGCTGCCGGTGGACGAGGTGTACGGCGACTTCAGCCGCCCCAGCCTGCGGCTGATCACCTGCGGTGGCCGGTGGGTGGGCGGTGAGCGGGGCTACTCGGACAACCTGGTGGTCTTCGCCTCACTGGTCAAGGCCCGCGATGGTTGATCTCCGACGCCGGTGTCGAGGTACTCGGCGAGCCGGGCGGCCCCGGTGAGCATGGCCCGGCCGCGCTCGGTGAGCCGTCGGCGCCACTGGCGCAGCGACGCGGCGAGCGGATCGGCGCCACCGGCGTCACGCACCCGACGTAGCACGTCGGCGATGTGGTCCAGCCGGTATCCGCCCCGGCGCAGCAGGTGCGCGAGTTCGGCGTCCCGGACGTCGTCGGGCGAGTAGACGCGGTGACGGGTCACCCGGTCGCGCTCCGGCCCCAGGATCCCGGCCGACTCCCACTTGCGCAGAGTCGCGGGTCGTACGCCGAGGCGGTGAGCGAGCACGCTGATCGGCACGGTGCCGCGGCTCTGCGGGGCGGGCTCCGCCGCGGTGAGAGTCGTGACCGCCGCCTCGACCGCGTCCAGGGTCTCCCGGTCGCGGTGCAGCAGCCCATGACCGTCGTCGATCGCGCGCAACGCCGTCTCGATCTCGCCCCGATTGACGGCCCGCATGATGTCGCCGCCGGCCGCGTGACCGTGACCCGCGATGAGCGCGAGGTAGGCGCTCAGGGCCTTGGCGTGCACCTCGGTGAACCGGCGGTAGCCGTTCGCGGTGCGCTCGGCAGGTGGCAGCACACCGTCTCGTTCGTAGTTGCGGACGGCCTGCGCCGACAGCCCGTGCCGGCGGGCGAGGTCGACCGGCCGGCGTACCCGCGGGTTTGAGGGTTTTGGGGTTGTCACCGCGCTCCCTCGCTCTGAAGTCTCCACCGCTGGTGCAACGATACGGTTGATGCAATGACCAACCTTCTCGACCTGCTCGCCGGCTCGCCGACAGTGCTCGCGCTCGGTGAGCCGACGCACGGCGAATCCGCCTTCCTCCAGATCCGCAACGACTCCTTCCTGACGTTGGCCGAGCACGGCTACCGGTCGATCGCGCTGGAGAGCGACCGGGCCGCGGGACTGCTCGCCGACGAGTTCGTGCAGGGCGGGGCCGTGCCGCTCGACCGCGCCCTCGGCGAGGGGTTCAGCCACGGGTTCGGCGCGGCACCGGCCAACCGTGACCTGCTGCTGCGGATGCGCGAGTGGAACGACGGCAGGCCCGCCGCCGAGCGCCTGAGTCTTCATGGCTTCGACGCCCCACTGGAGATCGAGGGCGCCCCGAGCCCGCGACGTCACCTGATGCGGGTGTGCGACTTCCTCGACCTGGACCGATCGGCGGAGATCGACGACCTCGTCGGGGACGAGGTCCGGTGGAGCGACACGGCCGCGATCTGGGAGCCGGGACGGTCGATCGGACGCTCGTCCGACGCGCAGCGACTGCGGGTGCTCGCCGACGACCTGTTGACCGAGTTGTATCTGCAGGCGCACCGACGATCCGCGGGCTGGCCGGCGGCACTCGTCCACGCCACGTCGGCGGTCGCGCTGTTGCGCTACCACGCGGCGGCCGCGGCGCCACTACCAAAGGAGGAACGCTTCGCCCGTCTGGCCGGTGTGCGGGACGCGCTGATGGCCGAGAACCTGCTCGCGATCCGGGCGGCCGAGGCACACCGTGGACCCACGCTTGTCTTCGCGCACAACACGCACCTCCAACGCCACTCGAGCACGATGACGGCGGGCGCGACGCAGGTGTCGTGGGCCGGTGCCGGCGCGATCGTCGGAGCGCTGCTCGGCGAGCGGTACGCGGTGATCGTCGGCAGCCTCGGCGCGAGCCCCGCGCTCGGCATCTCCTCGCCCGCCGCGTCGACCTACGAGGGCAGGCTCGAACAGCAGGTCACCCTTCCCGGGTACGTCCGCACGGCCGAGATCGGGCCGGCCGAGCGGAGAGCGCACGACTACCGCTACTTCCCACTGGACCAGGCCACCATCGACCACGCCGACGCGGTGCTGCACATCCCGACCGGAGTCGACGCGGCAGTGCTCGCCGACCGGATCCTCGCGCTGCCCGGCGTCGAGCAGGTGGTGGCGAGCGAGGAGAACGGGTCACCCGAAGGCGCCTGGGGCGACCGGTTCTTCTTCGTCGGCTCGAACCACCGCCAGCCGTTCGCCACTGTCGTCGAGCATGACGTGCCCGGCTTCGACGAGGCCGCACAGCTGGACCGCCCCGGCGTCTTCCGGCTCAACCTGGACCTGGGCCGGGCCGAGTTCGAGAGGGAGTTCGGCTTCCCACCGAAGGCGTTCGAGGAGCACCGCGACGCATTCGACTTCGCGCGGCTGGACACGGTCACGCCGCACCCGGGGTACGCGCTGCACGGCTTCGCCAGCATCGTGATGCCGGGTCCCCAGATGCTGCCCGAGGTCGACCGGCTACTCGCGATCGCCCACGGCCGGGCGGTCGACCGGCACGAACGCGCGACGCGGCGGGCAGCCGGCCAGCGGGACTGAGCCGACCCGCGCTCCTGCGCGTCGGGGCGCGGGGTCAGGCGGCCGCCTCGGGCTCGCGCAGGTCGAGCCAGTCGGCCCAGCGCGGGTCCGGAGCGCGGTGCCCGAGGACCCGCCAGGCGGTGCCCTTCGGCGCGGTCGGCAGGGCGTGCAGTCGCCAACCCAGCTCCGCCGGGGTCTTGTCGCCCTTGGTGTGGTTGCACCGGGCGCACGCGGCGACCACGTTCTCCCAGGCGTGCCGGCCGCCCCGGCTGCGCGGGAAGACATGGTCGATGGTCTCGGCCGGCCCCCGGCAGTAGGCGCACCGCCAGCCGTCCCGGGCGAAGATCGCCCGGCGGGACAGGCCGACGTGGGTGCGGTAGGGCACCCGGACGAAGCGGGTCAGGCGGACCACCGACGGCACCGGCAGCGCGTCGCGCGCGCTGTGCAGGATGCCGTCGCCGTCGGCGACACAGACGGCCTTGGCGGAGAGGACGAGGATCGCGGCGCGACGCACCGACACGACACACAGGGGCTCGTAGGTGGCGTTGAGGACCAGCGCGCCGGAGCCCACCGTGGGTCGTATGTCAGGCATCGCGCTCACCCTCCCGGTTCAGCGGCTGCTGCGAAACGCCGCCGACCGGAGCCGGGCACGAGGGCCCGCACCGTCGACGCCCGTTCGATCACCGACGTCCGTTGCGCCAATAGTCCCTGATCGGACCCCGGATTGCACGTACTAATCCGGGGTCGGACATGAAGCTCTTTCCCGCACCTGTCACGATGGCCGGTTCGCCCCGGTCCGATCCGGCGCTCGGCCGCATCTCACCCGGCCGGTGGGTCGGCGGCGGTCGGTCCGGGGCATTGCGGTACGAAGACAGGGTGAGTGCCGCCAGCGAGACGCCCCTTGCCCTGTCCGACGCCGTGTCGGTGAACTGCCAGGGCAGCACCTACTGTGAGTGGATCTACGGGATCACCAGGTCGGCCTGGTTCGCCGAGGGCAGCTACTGGATCCTGCTCAAACCGCTGCGGGTGCTGCTGATACTGGCGCTGGCGATGGTGGCCCGCTGGGCGCTGCACCGGACGATCGACCGGCTGGTCCGGACGACCACCGACGGCGCGGTGCCGACCATGCTGCGGCCGCTGCGCGAGCGGGTGCCCACGGCGGCCGTCGACCCGGCCGAGTTCGTGCCGGAGCGCCGCCGGCAACGGGCCGAGGCGATCGGCTCGGTGCTGCGCAGCCTGACCACCGCCTTCGTCTTCGGCATCGCGCTGCTGATGATCCTGCGCGAGTTCAGCTTCGACCTGGCCCCGCTGCTGGCCAGCGCCGGGATCGCCGGCGTCGCCCTGGGTTTCGGCGCGCAGAGCCTGGTGAAGGACCTGATCGCCGGGCTCTTCATGCTCATCGAGGACCAGTACGGCGTGGGCGACAACGTCGACCTGGGCGAGGCGACGGGTGTCGTGGAGTCGGTCGGGTTGCGGGTCACCACTGTCCGTGACGGACGCGGCGTGCTCTGGTACATCCGCAACGGCGAGATCGTCCGGGTGGGCAACAAGAGCCAGGGCTGGGCGCTGGTGGTGGTGGACCTGCCGATCGGCTTCAGCGGTACGGAGGAGGCCAGCGCCGTGCTGCGGACGGCCGCCGCCTCTGTCGCGCTGGACCCGGAGCTGTCGCCGGAGATCGTGGAGGCGCCGGAGGTGTTGGGCGTCGAGCAGATGACTGTGGACGGCGCCGTGCTCCGTACGGTGGTGAAGACGACCGCCGACGGTCAGTTCGCGGTGGGCCGGGAGCTGCGCCGCAGGCTGGCGGAGGCGCTGGAGAACTCGGGGATCACCGCGCAGATCGCCGCCGCCCGCATCTATCCCGGTGTGTCGAGCCGGCCGTTGCCGGAGGGTGAGACCGGCCAGGGTGGTGCCACCTGACGTCGGCGACACTGGCCGGCGATACAGGGGTCGCGAGCCGCCCGGCCCCTCAGGTATCGTCCGTTCGTTCAGTCGGGGATGCGACGAACGATCCGTTCGCACTAGCTAGTTGTCAGACGATCGGGCAGAATCCGGAGCACGCGTTCCCGCCGGAGCGTGGTCACATCCTCGCTGATCCGTAGATCTGACGAGAGTTTCCGGGCCGGCCGCCACGAGTTGCCGTTCCGGGGGCCGATGGAGGCGACGGTGCCCGACGAGCGACCTTCCGCGGAAGGCCCGGCCACTTTTCGCGAAGTGTTCGCCCAGCGCGAGTACCGTGCTGTCTTCACTGCGGGGACACTGTCCTGGGTCGGTGACTACGTCGCCAAGGCAGCGGTGACTCTCCTCGTCTACCAGGAGACCAGTTCCGTCGCGCTCTCCGCCACCGCGTTCGCGGTGAGCTACCTGCCGTGGCTGCTCGGCGGCCCTCTGCTCGCCGCGCTGGCCGAGCGGCACCCGTACCGGCGGGTGATGGTGACGTGCGACGTGATCCGGATGGCGCTGATGCTGCTCATCGCCATCCCGAACCTGCCGGTCCCGGCGGTGCTGGTGCTCCTCTTCGCGACCACGCTGGCCAACCCGCCGAGTCAGGCCGCGAAGTCGGCGCTGATGCCACAGATCCTCGCCGGGGACCGGCTGGTGGTCGGGTTGTCGCTGAACGCCAGCATCGGGCAGGCCGCGCAGGTCGTCGGCTACCTGCTCGGCACCGGTGTCGCGTCGATCAATCCCTCGGCGGCACTGCTGTTCAACGCGGCCACGTTCGGCTTCTCCGCGCTTCTCGTCCGCCTCGGTGTGCGGCACCGGCCGGCGGCGATGACCAGCGCGGACCGCTCGCACCTGCTCCGGGAGACCGGCCAGGGGTTCCAGATCGTGTTCGGCACACCGGTGCTGCGGGCCATCGCAGTGCTCGTCTACAGCGCGATGCTCTTCTCGATCGTCCCCGAGGGGCTGGCGGCAGCGTGGGCCAACGAGGGCACCAAGGGCAGCATGGACGCGGGCACCGCCCAGGCAGTGATCATGGCCGCCAACCCGGTGGGCTTCATCCTGGGTGGGCTGCTGGTCAGCAGGATCTTCGGCCCGGCCCGCCGGCTGGCTCTGATGCGGCCCCTCGCGGTGTTCTCCCCCCTGGTGCTGGTGCCGGCGCTGTTCGACCCGCCACCACTGGTGGTGGCGTTACTGGCCGCCCTGTGCGGGTTCGCGGTCGCCGGGATGACGCCGATGGCCAACGGGCTCTTCATCCGGGCGCTGCCGAACGGGTTCCGGGCCCGCGCGTATGGCGTGATGGCCACCGGCGTCCAGGTCATCCAGGGTCTTGCGGTGCTGGTCACCGGGCTGCTCGCCGAACGGTTCTCCATTCCGGTGGTGGTCGGGGTGTGGAGCGCGGCCGGAGTGCTGCTGATGACGGTCACCGCCCTGCGCTGGCCGGACAAGCAGACGGTGGACGACGCCGTGGCGGCCGCCGCCGCCGCGAACGGCGAGGCGATCCCCGAGCCGGACGGCACCGCCGCTGAGGGCACGGCGGCGGGCAGCGACCCGGGGCCCGTCGCTGACCGTCGCCGGCACGCGGTCACCTGATCGGCGGCGTGAGCCGACGCACGGTCTCCGGGTCGGGCCGGCGGCCGACGCGCCTGGCAGGATGGAACGGTGAACCCCGCAGGTGAATCCGACCGTCCCGATGCGTCGATGACCCTCTTCGAGGCGGTCGGCGGTGAACCCACCTTCCGTCGGCTGGTGGACGAGTTCTATGTCGGCGTCGCGAGCGATCCGCTGCTGCGTCCCATGTACCCCGAGGAGGACCTGGGTCCGGCGGCCGACCGGTTGACCCTGTTCCTGATGCAGTACTGGGGTGGGCCGAACACGTATTCGGCGCAGCGCGGGCACCCGCGGCTGCGCATGCGGCACGCTCCGTTCCGAATCGGCGTGGCCGAGCGGGACGCCTGGCTGCGGCACATGCGCCAGGCGGTGGACCGGCTCGACCTGGAGCCGCCGCTCGCCGTCGCCCTCTGGGACTACCTGGAGCGGGCCGCGTACTTCATGGTCAACATGATGGAGGACCCGGCCGGGCGCGCCTGACGGCGCGCTCCGGCACGGACGCCGCGGCCTGCCTCAGAGCAGTGCGCCCTCGTCGTGCAGCCAGTCCACGAAGCTGGTGGCCACGGCCGCCCCGCAGTCGAGCATCTCGACCAGCAGAGCGTCGTGGGTGCCGGCGCCCAGCGGCACCTGCAACTCGGCGTAGATCGGCAGTTGCCCCCGCTCGGTGGGGTCGCCGATGTACGCCTTGCAGAAGCGGCGGGTGTGGTTCCACTCGTTGACCACCCGGTAGGCCCGGTCGGCCCAGTCCGGCGGAACGGTGGCGTGCGGGCGGGCCCGCATCACCAGGATCTCGTCCTCCGGGCCCTCGAGGGTCACCAGCACGGCGTGCCGCTCCCACATGGCCAGCAGGTTGCCGTCGCCGTCGGCCAGGTAGCGCACGTCGAGCAGGTCGAGTGCGTCACAGACACGGCGCAGGCTCACCGGCTCGATGGTCGCCGGCATCTCGGTCAGTACGGGTCGGTCGCTGCCGGGGCAGTCGTCCCCCGGCTGGCGAGGGCTCGGCGGGCCGACCCGGACCGCGCTCTCCACTGTGATCCCGCTTCGGGTTTCCGGATCGCCGCCGTCGGCGGGACCGGGGCGCCATGACCACCACGGCATCGCTCGTCGCACCTCACTCCCCAGCGGATCCAGACGCCTACGGTGCGTTGGATCCGAGGATGGACGGTACCCGGACAGCCGGGTTGAAGCATCCCCCCAACGGCCGCACCAGCCCAGAAGAATGAGCTGGGGTCATCCGAACGGATGAGTTGTGAGGGGTGTCACGGCAAGATCGGTGGCCTTCTGCAACCAAGCCGCTCCGTATGGTGCCACCAGACCCACCCAACGGCCCGCCACCCGCACCTGCACCTCGGAGCCCGCCGGGGCGTCGGCCGCGCCGAGGAAACCCATCCGGACCAGCCCCTGCACCAGCCGCTGCGGCACCTCGACGGCGGGGCCCGGCGGATCGTCCGGCGTGACCCGTACGGCCACATGGTCGAGCAGCGCGTCGCGCAACGCGCGCTGACCCACCGCGCGGCCCGCCACCCCCTGCTCGCTCGCGGTGCGCAGGGTGCCCGCCGCCGCCTCGGCGATCCGTCGCAGCTCCACGCTGGGCAGTACCTCCACCGGCTCGCTGCGCGCCGGTGGCAGCGGCCAGCGCCACTGCGCGTCGCGGCGGGCCGGCAGCGCCGCGCCACCGCGTTCCAGCTCGGCCAGCAGGTCGGCGGCCCCCACCGTGACGTCTCCGGCCGCCGCACCCGCGACAGTGCGGGTCACCAGCACCTGCCACGGCAACCGGGCGAACAGGGTGACCCGGCCGGGTGCGCCGGCCGGCCGCAGCCGGACCGGCGCCGCCGCGTCCAGCCGGACCAGCCGGGCCAGGAAGGCGCCCGCGTCGGCCACGCCTGTCACGCCGTGCGCGGACGGCGACGCCGCCACCCGGTCCGGGCCGGCGGCGCCCGGCCGCGTCACGCCCCGCCGCCCTGCGGGGCGTACGTGAGCAGGAAATCCCGCTCCTCGGCGGTGATCCGCCGGGGCACCTGGCGGGTCAGGTCGAACGGCACCAGCACCGAGCGGGCGCGGCTGGCCAGCACCTCGCCGTCGTACAGCTCGTAGGCGACTGTGAACCGCGACGCCTTGATCTCCTCCACCCACAGCTCGATGCGGACGGTGGGCGCGGCCTCCGCGGTGGCCCGACCCAGCGCGTAGTCGACCGGGCGCAGGTAGTCGACCTCGTGCCGGCGGATCACCACTCCGTCGGCGAACGAGCCCACTCCCCACGCCCGGCCGCCGGCGAACATCAACGCCACCCGCGCCTCCTCGTAGAGCGTGAGAAAGCGCGAGTTGTTGACGTGGCCGTACGCGTCCAGGTCGGACCAGCGCAGCGTGCAGTGGTAGACGAACCGGTCGGACATCAGTCGCGGGTCAGCTTGCGGTAGGTCACCCGGTGCGGCCGGGCAGCCTCCGCGCCGAGGCGGTCGATCTTGTTCTTCTCGTACGCCTCGAAGTTGCCCTCGAACCAGAACCACTTGGCCGGGTCCTGGTCGTCGCCCTCCCAGGCCAGGATGTGCGTGGCGACCCGGTCCAGGAACATCCGGTCGTGGGAGATGACCACGGCGCAGCCGGGGAACTCCAGCAGGGCGTTCTCCAGGCTGGAGAGCGTCTCCACGTCCAGGTCGTTCGTCGGCTCGTCGAGCAGGATGACGTTGCCGCCGATCTTCAGGGTCAGCGCCAGGTTGAGCCGGTTGCGCTCACCGCCGGAGAGCACCTTGGTCGGCTTCTGCTGGTCCGGACCCTTGAACCCGAACGCGGCGATGTACGCCCGCGACGGCATCTCGACCTTGCCCACCATCAGGTAGTCCAGACCGTCGGAGACGACCTCCCAGACGGTCTTGTCGCCGTCGAGGCCCTGCCGGTTCTGGTCGACGTACGACAGCGAGACGGTGGGGCCGACGCGGACCTCGCCGCCGGTCGGCTCCTCCAGCCCGACGATGGTCTTGAACAGCGTGGTCTTGCCGACGCCGTTCGGGCCGATGATGCCGACGATGCCGTTGCGCGGCAGCGAGAACGACAGGTTGTCGATCAGCAGCCGGTCGCCGAAGCCCTTGCTGAGGTCGTTCGCCTCGATCACCGTGCTGCCCAGGCGCGGGCCCGGCGGGATCTGGATCTCCTCGAAGTCCAGCTTGCGGGTCTTCTCCGCCTCGTTGGCCATCTCGTCGTACCGGTCCAGGCGGGCCTTGGACTTGGTCTGCCGGGCCTTGGCGTTGGAGCGGACCCACTCCAGCTCCTCGGTGAGGCGCTTCTTCATCTTGGCGTCGCGACGACCCTCGACGGCCAGCCGGGCGGCCTTCTTCTCCAGGTAGGTGGAGTAGTTGCCCTCGTATCCGATGGCGCGGCCCCGGTCCAGCTCCAGGATCCAGCCGGCCACCTTGTCCAGGAAGTACCGGTCGTGGGTGATCGCCATGACGGTGCCGGCGTACTTGGCCAGGTGCTGCTCCAGCCAGGAGACGCTCTCCGCGTCCAGGTGGTTGGTGGGCTCGTCGAGCAGCAGCAGGTCGGGCGCCTCCAGCAGCAGCTTGCAGAGCGCCACCCGGCGGCGCTCGCCGCCGGAGAGCTGGGTCACGTCGGCGTCCGGCGGCGGGCAGCGCAGCGCGTCCATGGCGAGTTCGAGCTTGGAGTCGATGTCCCACGCGTCGGCGTGGTCCAGCTCCTCCTGGAGCTTGCCCATCTCCTCCATCAGCTCGTCGGAGTAGTCCGTCGCCATCTGCTCGGCGATCTTGTTGAACCGCTCCAGCTTGGCCTTGGTCTCGGCGACCGCCTCCTCGACGTTGCCGAGGACCGTCTTGGCGTCGTTGAGCGGGGGCTCCTGGGCGAGCATGCCGACGGTGTAGCCGGGCATCAGCCGGGCCTCGCCGTTGCTCGGCTTGTCCAGCCCTGCCATGATCTTGAGGAGGCTGGACTTACCGGCGCCGTTCGGGCCGACCACACCGATCTTGGCCCCCGGCAGGAAGCTCAGCGTCACGTTGTCGAGCACGACCTTGTCGCCGTGCGCCTTGCGCGCCTTTTCCAGGACGTAGATGTACTGGGCCACGGTGCGGGCTACCTCCGTCGGATTGCTGTCGCCTGAGTCGGCGGCGCGGCGCGGGCTGGGACCTGCACCCGCCGCCGCCGGCCGGGAGCCGGCCGCGCGCACGCCATCGTCAATCCTGACAGGTACGGCGCGCTTCGCCCACATCACCCCGCCCCAGGAGTACGCGGAGAGCGATCGCCAACCCATGATCCACTCGACTTTGTGGAAATCGGGCCGTCCCCCGCGCCTGGATGCACCGGTTTCAAGAAACCGGAGTCGATCACCCCGGTGATCATCGACCTCTGACCGACGCGGCTGTCGACAAGATCACCCTCAGGATTTCGAGGAGTACGAGGCGGGTAGGAGACTCCGGCACGGGGCACAAGACGCCGCAGCTACGCTCAGTACGCTCATCGCGGTGGACCCGTCAGCACCCGGAGGTGGCCGATCGTGACCGTCCGTAGCTCCTTTGTCGTAGTGGCGAACCGTCTGCCGGTCGACGAGGTGAGCACACCCGAGGGACGGCAGTGGCGACGCAGCCCCGGCGGGCTGGTCACCGCGCTGCATCCCGTGCTCGCCGAACACCAGGGCACCTGGGTCGGCTGGGCCGGCGGCACCGGCGCCGCCCCCGAGCCGTTCGACCTGGAGGGCATCCGGCTGCATCCGGTCCCGCTCAGCGCCGAGGAGCTGGAGCGCTACTACGAGGGCCAGTCCAACGCGACGATCTGGCCGCTCTACCACGACGCGGTCGAGACACCGGCGTACAAGCGGCGCTGGCGGGAGGCGTACCGCCTGGTCAACGCGCGGTTCGCGGAGGCCGCTGCGGACGTGGCGGCCGAGGGCGCGACGGTCTGGGTGCAGGACTACCAGCTCCAGCTCGTCCCGGCGATGCTCCGCGAGCTGCGCCCGGACCTGCGGATCGGGTTCTTCCTGCACATCCCGTTCCCGCCGATCGAGCTGTTCATGCAGATGCCGTTCCGCACCGAGATCCTGCGGGGCCTGCTCGGCGCGGACCTGGTGGGCTTCCAGCAGCGGCTGGCCGCGCAGAACTTCGTCCGGCTGGCCCGGCACCTGCTCGGGCTGCGCTACGAGGGGCAGATGATCCAGGTCGACGGTCGACAGGTGAAGGCGGGCGCCTTCCCGATCTCCATCGACACGCAGGAGATGGAGCGGATGGCCGCCGACCCGGCGATCCAGGCGCGGGCCAAGCAGATTCGCGCCGAGCTGGGCGACCCGAAGACGATCATCCTGGGCGTGGACCGGCTGGATTACACCAAGGGCATCGAGTTGCGGCTCAAGGCGTTCCGCGAGTTGCTAGCTGACGGAAAGTTGACAGTTCCGGACGCCGTTATGGTGCAGGTGGCCACGCCGAGCCGCGAGCGCGTCGAGCACTACCAGGCACTTCGGGTCAAGGTGGAGCGCGAGGTTGGTCGGATTAATGGCGAATTCGGCCGAGTCGGCGTGCCTGCCGTGCATTACCTCCATCAGTCGTACAGTCGCAGTGAACTGGCCGCGATGTACGTTGCTGCGGACGTGATGATGGTGACCCCGCTGCGAGACGGCATGAACCTCGTGGCCAAGGAGTACGTCGCATCCCGTGCCGACCAGGGCGGTGCGCTCGTGCTCAGTGAATTCGCCGGCGCCGCAACGGAGCTGCGCCAGGCCTTTCTGTGTAACCCGCACGACCCGGACGCGGTCAAGGACGCCCTGCTCCGGGCCGTGCACGTGGAAAAAAGCGAGGCGCGCCGCCGGATGCGGACAATGCAACGTCACCTGCGTACCCACGACGTGGGGCACTGGGCCAAGTCTTTCCTCTCCGAGCTCGGAGTTCCCGAGGCGGAGGCCGCGTGAACACGTCCGTCAACGACGGAGCGGCGATCGCCACCGGGGTGCTGGACCCGGAGCTGCGCTCCGCCATCGGCCGGATCGCCCGGGTTCCCCAGCTCCTGATCGCCTGCGACTACGACGGCACACTCGCGCCGATCGTGGAGGACCCGAGCACCGCCGTACCGCTGCCCGAGGCGGTGGCGGCGATCCGCGCGCTCGCCGCGCTGCCGCAGACGAACGTGGCGGTGGTCTCCGGCCGGGCGCTGCGGGATCTGGCCACGCTCTCCCGGCTGCCCAGCGAGGTGCACCTCGTCGGCAGCCACGGCTCCGAGTTCGACATCGGCTTCGTCGAGCGCCTCTCGCCCGAGTTGGTAGCCGTCCGCACCCAGGTGCGTAACGCGCTGCGCGAGATCGCCGCCGAGCACCCGGGCATCCGGCTGGAACGCAAGCCGGCAAGCGTCGCCGTGCACACCCGGGGCGTCGACCCGCAGGTCGCCGCCGCGGCCATCGAGGCGGTCCGCAACGGTCCGGCCAGCTTCGACGGCGTCACTGTGACGCAGGGCAAGGAGGTCATCGAGCTGTCCGTGGTGGCCACCCACAAGGGCACCGCCGTCGACCAGCTCCGGACCCAGCTCTCGGCCAGCGCGGTGCTCTTCATCGGCGACGACGTCACCGACGAGAACGCCTTCGGCAACCTGCACGGCCCGGACCTGGGCATCAAGATCGGCCCTGGCGAGACCAAGGCCGGCTTCCGGGTGGCCGAGCCCATCGAGGCCGCCCGCGCGCTCGGGCTGCTGCTGGAGACCCGTCGACACTGGCTGTTCGGCGAGCGGGCGGTGCCCATCGAGCGGCACTCCATGCTGGCCAACGGTCGTACGGTCGCGCTGCTCACGCCGGAGGCGAAGGTCAGCTGGCTTTGCCACCCCAAGCCGGACTCGGCGGCGATCTTCGCCGACCTGGTCGGTGGCAGCCCGGCCGGGCACTTCAGCGTCGCCCCGGAGCGCGGGGGCATCCCGCTGGGCCAGCGCTACCGCTCCGGCACGATGACAGTCGAGACCCGGTGGTCCGGGCTCACCGTCACCGACTGGTTGGACAAGCCGGCCCGGGAGACCACTCCGGACGACAGCCCGGCGGTCATCACCGGCGACTCGACACTGGTCCGGGTGCTCACCGGCAGCGGCCGGGTGCGGCTGGAGTTCGCGCCCCGACCCGAGTTCGGTCAGGTCGCCGTGCAGATGCAGCCGCTCGGCGACGGCCTGCTGGTGCTCGGCTCCAACGAGCCGGTCGCCCTCTACTCCCCAGGGGTGGAGTGGCAGGTCAACAACGACGGCGGGTACGAGACCGCCAAGGCTGTCGTCGACCTCTCCGCCGCCGGTGGGCAGGTCGTGCTGGAGCTGCGCTTCGGCACGCACAGCCTGGAGCACCACCGGGTGCCGATCCACGAGCGGCAGGCCGCGGCCGAGCAGCCGTGGAAGGACTGGGTGGCGTCGCTGCGACTGCCGTCCACCTCCCGCGACCTGGTGGCCCGCAGCGCGCTCACCCTGCGCGGGCTCTGCCACGAGGCCACCGGCTCGATCCTGGCCGCCGCCACCACCTCGCTCCCCGAGGAGCTGGGCGGCGTCCGCAACTGGGACTACCGCTACTGCTGGCTGCGCGACGCCGCGCTGACCGCCCGCGCGCTCGTCGACCTCGGTTCCATCGAGGAAGCCGAGGCGTTCCTGCGCTGGGTCGACGGCTGCATCGAGCGCACCGGTGGCCACCCGGAGCGGCTGCACCCGCTCTACACCATCGACGGCTACGAGCTGGGCGCCGAGGCGGTCATCGACACGCTGCCCGGGTACGCCGGCTCCCGGCCGGTCCGGGTCGGCAACCTCGCCAACCACCAGCTCCAGTTGGACGTGTTCGGCCCGATCGCCGACCTGATCGCGGCCGTCGCCGACGCGCGCGGCTCGGTCCGTGACGACGAGTGGCGGGTCCTGGAGAACATGGTCGAGGCGGTCCGCCGCCGTTGGCACGAGCCCGACCACGGCATCTGGGAGGCCCGGCTGCCACCCCGGCACCACGTCTTCTCCAAGGTGATGTGCTGGATGACAGTCGACCGGGCGCTGCACGTGATGCGCCAGCACGGCGGCGAGGACCGGTCCGAGTGGAAGGACCTGCGCGACCGGATCGGCGCCAACGTGCTGGAGCACGGCTGGCACTCCGACGTCGAGGCGTACAGCGTCGCGTACGGGGACGAGGACATGGACGCCTCGTCGCTCTGGATCGGGCTCTCCGGCCTGCTCCCCGGCGACGACCCGCGCTTCCTGTCCACGGTCCTGAAGATCGAGGCGGACCTGCGCAGCGGCCCGGTCGTCTACCGCTACCACTGGGACGACGGCCTGCCCGGCCGCGAGGGTGGCTTCCACATCTGCACGGCGTGGCTCATCGAGGCGTACCTGCGCACCGGCCGCCGCACCGACGCCGAGGAGCTGTTCGCGCAGATGGTGCTCACCGCCGGCCCGACCGGGCTGCTCCCAGAGCAGTACGACCCGCTCGCCGAGCGCGGCCTGGGCAACCACCCGCAGGCGTACAGCCACCTGGGTCTGATCCGCTGTGCCCTGCTGCTGGACAACATGCTCAAGCAGTAACGACAGCACGTACGACGACGGGGCCGGAGGCGCAAGCGCCTCCGGCCCCGTCGCGTCAGGCAGGGCAGATCTTGGACAGTTTCCGTTCCGCCCGAACGGAAACTGTCCAAGATCTGTAACTGTGGTGGGGGTGTTCAGGTGTCGAGGGTGTGCACCACGTCGCCCACCACCACGACGGCCGGTGGGCGGACGTCGGCTGTGCGCGCGTCGGCGGCCACCGCGCCCAGCGTGGACCGCAGCGTCCGTTGGGCGCCTGTCGTGCCCTCCTGGACCACGGCGGCCGGGGTCTGCGGCGACCTTCCGTGCGCGATGAGCGTCTCGGCGATGGCGGCGAGGTTCTTCAACCCCATCAGGATCACCAGCGTGCCGCGCAGGCCCGCGAGAGCGTCCCAGCGCACCAGCGAGGCCGGCGAGTCGGGTGCCACGTGCCCGGAGACCACTGTGAACTCGTGCGCCACCCCCCGGTGGGTGACCGGGATGCCGGCCGCCGCCGGAGCGGCGATCGAGCTTGTCACCCCCGGTACGACGGTCACCGGCACACCGGCCTGCGCACAGGCCAGCAGCTCCTCGCCGCCGCGACCGAAGACGTACGGGTCGCCGCCCTTGAGCCGGACCACGACGGCACCGGCCTGGGCACGGTCGACCAGGATCCGGTTGATCTCCTCCTGGGCTCGGGACGGCCCGTAGGGGATCTTCGAGGCGTCCACCAGCTCGACGTCGGCGCGCAGCTCGTCCAGGAGCAACCCGGGGACCAGTCGGTCGGCGACCACCACGTCGGCCTCGGTGAGCAGCCGCCAGCCCCGCACGGTGATCAGCTCCGGGTCACCCGGCCCCGCCCCGACCAGCGCCACCCGCCCGGCGGTCGTCCCGGCCGCACCGGCGGCACCGCTGGCACCCGCCGCACCGCCGGGCAGGCCCTGCGGCGGAGCGACGCCGTCCGACACCACGCGGGCCGCGAGCAGGTCACGGACGGCGTCGCGGACGGTCATCGCCCGCCGGGGGTCGCCGCCGCCGAACACGGCCACGGTGACCGGCCCGTGTCGGGTCACGGCCGGGGTCCACGCCGTGGCGGCTGTCCGGTCGTCGGCCCGTACGCAGAAGATCCGCCGCTCGGCGGCGACGGCGCTCACCGCGGCCGCCGCCATCGGGTCGTCGATCGCCACCTGGACCAGCCACGCCCCGTCCAGGTCCTCCGGCGCGAACCGGCGCGGCACCCAGTGCAGCCGGCCCGCGTCCACCCGGGCCCGCAGCGCCGGGGTCAACTCCGGCGACACCAGCAGGACGTCCGCGCCGGCGTCCAGCAGCGCCGGCACCCGGCGGGTGGCGACCGCGCCGCCGCCCACCACGACCACGCGCCGCCCGTCGAGCCGCAGGCCGAGAGGGTACGGGCTGGCACTCACGCCGCACCACCGGGCCGGGCCGCCCACTCGTTGGACACCGTCACTTCTCGGCCACCCCCGCGGAGTCGAAGGTGGCCACGTCGTGCAGCACGCGGACGGCGCCGGTGACCACCGGCAACGCCAACAGGGCGCCGGTGCCCTCGCCGAGGCGCAGTCCCAGGTCGATGAGCGGATCGAGGCCGAGGTGACGCAGCGCGACCGTCGCGCCCGGCTCGGCCGAGCGGTGCCCCGCGACCATGGCCGCGACCGCGTCCGGTGCGAACGCGGCGGCGGCGAGCGCCGCGGACACCGCGATCACGCCGTCCAACAGGACCGGCGTCCGGCGGGCGGCGGCGCCCAGGATCAGCCCGGCCAGCGCGGCGTGCTCCAGGCCACCGACGGCGGCGAGCACGCCCAGCGGGTCGGCCGGATCGGGTGCGTGCCGGGCCAGCGCGGCCCGCACCAGGGCCACCTTGCGGGCGTACGTCGGGTCGTCGATCCCGGTGCCCCGGCCGGTGGAGTCGAGCGGGTCGGCACCGGTGAACGCGGCGATCAGCGCGGCGGCCGGGGTGGTGTTGCCGATGCCCATGTCCCCGGTGAGCAGGATGCCGGCACCGGCGTCGACCAGCTCGTCGGCGATCCGGATGCCGGTCCGCACGGCCGCCAGCGCCTCGTCCCGGGTGAGCGCGGCGGTCACCGTGAGGTCCCGGGTGCCCGGGCGCACCGAGGCGGAGACCAGCCGGGGCGCGGACGGGTCGGCCGAAGCGGGAACCTCGCCGACCGGCAGCGGGGTGGCCACCCCGACGTCGACAACGGTGACCGAGGCGCCGGCCTGCCGGGCGAACGCGTTGACGACCGCGCCGCCGGCCAGGAAGTTGCCGATCATCTGCGCGGTGACCTCCTGCGGCCACGGGCTGACGCCCTGAGCGTGCACACCGTGGTCGCCCGCGAAGATCGCCACGGCGGCCGGTTCGGGGATCGGCGGTGGGCAGGCTCCGGCGAGCCCGGCGAGGCGTACCGACAGGTCCTCCAGCAGGCCCAGCGAGCCCGCCGGCTTGGTCAGCCGACCGTGCAGCTCGCGGGCAGCAGCCATCGCCGCCTCGTCCAGTGGCCGGATGGCCGCGATCGTGGTCTCCAGCATCATGCCTCCATGATCTCGCGCAGCACCTCGATGAACGCGTCGGTGGTCTTTGGGTCGCGTACCGCCACCCGTAGCCAGTCCGGGCCGAGCCCGGGGAAGGTGTCGCCGCGGCGTACCGCCCAACCCCGGTCGCGCAGGGCCTCCCGGACCCGGTTCCCGTCGGCCAGGTGCAGCAGGACGAACGAGCTGGCCGGGCGGCCCGCGACGCGTACACCGGGCAGGTCGGCCAGGCGCGCGACCAGGTGGTCGCGGTCGGCGGCGAGGTCGGCGGCGATCGCGCGTTCGGCCTCGACCGCGACTGGAGTGGCGCAGGCCGCGGCGGCGGCCAGCGCGGGCGTGGAGACGGCCCAGAGCGGCTGGACGGCGGCCAGGCGGGACAGCAGTTCCGGGGCGCCGAGCAGGTAGCCGATCCGCAGCCCGGCCAGGCCCCACGTCTTGGTGAGGCTGCGCAGGACGAGCAGGCCGGGCAGATCCCGCCGCTGCGCCAGCGACTCCGGCTCGCCGGTGTGCCCGGCGGCGGTGTCGGCGAACGCCTCGTCGACCACCAGCACCCGGCCGGGACGGGCGAGAGCGGCCACGGTCCGCGCGGGGTGCAGCACCGACGTGGGATTCGTCGGGTTGCCGATCATCACCAGGTCCGCGTCGACGGGCACCAGGGACGGGTCGAGCCGGAACCCGTCGGCCGGGTCCAGCAGCACCCGCTCGACCGGGTGGCCGGCGGCCCGTAGCGCCGCCTCCGGCTCGGTGAACTGCGGGTGCACCACCACGGGCCGGCGGATGCCGCGCAGGGCCTGAGCGATGAGCACGAAGCCCTCGGCGGCGCCGGCGGTGAGCAGTACCTCGTCCGGGTGACGCCGGTGCCGGGCGGCGACGGCGGCGCGGGCCGGCGCCGGGTCGGGGTAGCGGGCCAGGTCGGCGAGGGTGGCGGCGATCGGGGCGGCCAGCCAGGCCGGCGGCGGCGCCTGCCGGACATTGACGGCGAGGTCGATCAGCCCGGCGGTCGCCTCCGCGTCGCCGTGGTGTGCGAGGTCCGGCTCGACCCCGGTGATCGGAGCCGGTGCGGTCGGTTGATCGGGCATGTCCGCGATCCTGCCGGGAAGGCGGCCGGCGGGACAGTCGATGTCGGCGTAAGCCACGTCACCACCTCGCGGGTTTATGAGTTCTTCTCATGAATGAATCGGAAATGTCATAACTTGACCACGTGAGTAACCGACCCCTTGCTGCCGCTGGTCGACTCGTTCCTCTTCTCCGTGCCGGACTCATCGCCGCGATCGTGGTCGCCGCCGCCGCGTACCCGCTGGTCGCCCTCACCGGGCTCGGCGCGAAGGCCACCGCGCACGCCGTGGAGCAGAAGACCAGGCTGCTGACCACCGCCCTGCCCGCCGAGACCTCCTACCTCTACGCCCCGGACGGCAAGACCGTGCTGACCATGTTCTACGAGGAGTACCGGCAGTACACGAAGCTGTCGGACATGTCGCCGAACATCCAGCAGGCGATCGTCGCCGCCGAGGACTCCCGCTTCTACCAACACCACGGCGTCGACCCCAAGGGCGTGGCCCGTGCCTTCGTGTCCAACGCCCGCTCCGGCGGCTCCCAGGGCGCGTCGACGCTGACCATGCAGTACGTCCGGATGGCCCTGCGGGACAGCGCGACCACGCCCAAGGAGGTCCAGGAGGCCACCCAGCAGACAAGCATTCGCAAGGTCAAGGAGATGCGGATGGCGCTGGACCTGGAGAAGGAGATGAGCAAGGAACAGATCATGGAGCGGTACCTGAACTCGGCGTACTTCGGTCACCGGGCGTACGGCATCTACGCGGCCAGCGAGATCTTCTTCTCCAAGACCCCGAAGGACCTCACCCCGGTCGAGGCGGCCACCCTCGCCGGGCTGGTCAAGTCCCCCTCCGAGTACGACCCGGCCGACTCCGACCAGAAGGAGGCCACCGGGCGGCGCAACTACGTGCTGGACCGGATGAGCCAGCTCGGCTACCTCTCCCCCGACTCGGCCGCCGCCGCGAAGACCGAGCCGATCCGGCTGAAACTCACCACCCCGCCGAGCGACTGCGCCTCGATCATCGAGAAGTACAACAGCTGGGGCTTCGCCTGCGACTACCTGAAGAACTGGTGGAGTTCGCAACCCGCGTTCGGTACGAACCGGCTGGAACGGATGGACAAGCTGCGCCGGGGCGGCTACCGCATCGTGCTCAGCATCGACCCGAAGATCCAGGCCGCGGCGGAGAAGAACGTCGGCGCCAAGGAGGGCACCGGCAGCCCGTTCGCCAACGGCATCGTGGTCTCCGAACCGGGCACCGGGCGGGTGAAGGCGATGGCGGTGAACCGGAACTACTCCCTGGATCTGGCCGACAACCCGCCCAGCTCCAACCCCGAGGCCGGGCCGAAGGTGAAGGCCAACTATCCGAACACGGTGGCGCCGCTGCTCGGCGGCGGTGACCTGCCGGGCTACCAGGCCGGGTCGACGTTCAAGATGTTCCCGATGCTGGCCGCGCTGGACTCGGGGATGACGCTGTCCACCTCGTTCAACGCCCCGTACCGCTACAAGTCGAACGTCTACGACGGCTGGGCGCCCTCCAACGCCAGCGGCGCGATGACCGGCCAGCAGACCATGTGGTCCGGCTTCGGCAAGTCCGTCAACACGTACTTCGTGTGGCTGGAGGAGAGGGTGGGCGCGGACCGGGCGGTCCGGCTGGCCGAGCAACTCGGGCTGCGCTGGCGCACCGACGTCGACCGGGATCAGGCATCCCCGGGCAAGGCCAAGAAGTGGGGCGCGTTCACCCTGGGCGTCTCCGACGCCACGCCGCTGGAGATGGCGAACGCCTACGCCGCCGTCGCGGCCGACGGCCGCTACTGCGAGGCGATCCCCGTGCAGGCGATCATGAACCGGGACGGCACACCGGCCACGTACGCCACTCCGGGCGGCCTGCACCGGGAGGTGGCCAAGCCGCGCTGCCGCCAGGTGGTCAGCGCCGACGCCGCCCGCGCGGCCACCGACGCCGCCCGCTGCCCGACCGGCGACCGGCCGGCACGCGGAGGCTGCGGCGGCTGGTCGACCGCCGACAGCGTCCGGGGTACGGTCGGCCGCCCGGTCGCCGGTAAGACAGGCACCACCGACAGCACCCGGTCCGCCTGGTTCGTCGGCTACACGCCGGAGCTGGCCGCGGCGAGCTTCATCTCCGACCCGGACAATCCGTTCAACGCGGTCGGTGACGGGCAGTCCCAGATCCCGATCGCGGCGGTCGCCGAGACCCTGCGCGACGGCCTGAAGGGAACGCCTACCCGTGAGTTCACACCACCGTCGGACGCCATCGTGGGATGACGGCGCGGCTCAGCGCAGATCCGCCGCCACGAACGACCAGAGTTCGAGATCGACCCGGCCACCGCCGACGAAACCGGCGTTGCGCAGCAGCCCCTCGTAGCTGAAGCCAGCCTTCTCGGCGACCCGGCGCGACGCCAGGTTTCCGGGAGCGACCCGCAGCTCGACCCGCTGGAAACCGTGCTCCAGGATCAGCGCGATGGCTGCCGCGTCCACCGCCTCGGCGGCCAGGCCGAACCCCCTCGCGTGGGGTGCCATCGCGTAGGAGACCTCGGTGAGCCGGGCGCCCCAGTCGGTGCGCCGCGTCCAGAGGGAGCCGACCATCTGGTCGTCCTCCCGACGGACCACCGCGTAGTGGTCGCCCTCGCCGCTGTCGCGCCGCTGCCGGGCCAGATCCGTGCACCAGGCGTGGCCGTCGATCGGGCCCGAGTCGTCGGCCAGCGGCAGCCACCGCCGGGTCAGCTTGTCGGCGAAGATCTCTCCGGCCACGAGCGCGTCCGCAGCCGTGAGCCGACGCACCTCCGTACGCGGGGTCGAGACGGTCAACGCCGGAAACCGGCGGACCGCCAACTCACCGATCACGCGGGCACCACGGGAGGCTGCGCGGGCACGGCCTCGGCCGCCGGCTCGCTGACCGCCGCCGCCACCACCCGGGCGGCCGTCGCCGCGTGCCCCGCCCAGTGCAGGGTGAGCTGCGAGGCGTGCACGTTGCGCCACACGAAACCCTCAGGCGTGCCGCCGTCCCAGCTCCACGCCGGCCGCTGACCGGCGCGCGGGGTGAGCACCGCCCGATGCTCCTTGTGCCCCACCACCACCGTGTCGCGCGCGGCGACCACGCTGTCGGTCTGGGCGGTCGCCTCCCGGTAGCCCACCACCAGGCCGTCGCGGCTCACACCCACCGCGTCCAGCACACCGCACATCGGCAACCCGTCCAGCTCCCGGGCCAGCCACAGCAGGCCGGCGCCCTCGGCGACCACCGGCCGGCCGGTGCGGGCCAACTCGGCCACCGCGATGCAGAGCCGCCGGTTGGCCGACAACTGCTCGGCGTACGACTCGGGCAGCGCGCCCCCGACGACAAGCGCGCGGGTGCCGGCCGGCAGCGTCTCGTCGCGTAGCGGATCGACCGTGACCACCTCGGCGCCGGCGGCGGCCAGCAGCTCGGCGGTCTCCGGGTGGCTGAAGCTGCCACCCGGCCCACCGGCCAGCGCCACCAGCGGGCGCTGCGCCGCAACGACAAGCTCACCGAGCGCCTCCCGCGGCGACCAGGCCGCCGCCGGCAGTGGCGGAGCGGAACGGGCCAGCCCGAGCAGCCGCTCCAGGTCGACGGTGGCGGCGACGGCCTCGCCCAGCCGGCTCACCGCACGGAGCGCGTCGGCCGAGGCGTCGACCACCGGCGCCACCCCGTGCCGGCGCGACGGCAGCACGGCCGGCAGGTCCTGGCGACGCAGCGCGCCGTAGACCGGAACGCCCACGTCGTCGAGCGCCTCGCGCAGCATCGCCTCGTGCCGCGACGACGCCACCCGGTTGAGGATCACCCCACCGAGCCACAACTGCTCGTCGTACGACCGGAAACCGTGCACGAGGGCCGCCACCGACTGCCCCATCGCGGCCACGTCGACCACCAGCACCACAGGGCTACGCAGCGCGGCGGCCGCGGCGGCAGTGGACTCCTGCTCCGGGCGGCCACCGACCGAGTCGTACAGGCCCATGCTGCCCTGCACCACGGCGAGCGCGGCCCCGGCGGCACCGTGTGCGACGAGCGGGGCGAGCCGGTCGACGCCTACCAGCCGGGGATCGATCACCCGACCGGGCCGACCGGCGGCGAGACCGAGGTACGCGGCGTCGACGTGGTCCGGGCCGAGCTTGAACCCGGCGACGTCGACACCCCGCTCGGCCAGGGCGGCGAGCAGCCCGATCGCCAGCGCGTTCTTTCCGTGCCCGGAGGACGGGGCGCTGAGCACCAGGCGCGGCACGACTGTCATCAGCGACTCCTCGCGGGCGGCGGCGGGTACGCGACGACCGGCTGGGGGGCCGAGCCGTCCGCGTGACGATACCCGCCCGCCCCGACGGGCGAGCACCACCAACCCACGCCAACCGGCACCGCCTGGCCCGGTCGAGGTCAGTGGCCCCGGTCATACGGGTAGCCTCGGTGCCGTGTACCGGTTCCTGCTGAGCCCACGCTGGTTGGGCGCCCTCGCGCTGACCCTGGTCGCCTCCGCCGTCATGGTGTGGCTGGGGAACTGGCAGCTGGACCGCTACCGAGGTCGTACCGAGATCAACGAGCGGATCGACGCGGGCGAGCGGATGTCCCCGGCCCCGCTGGCCGAGGCGTTCCGCGCGCCCACCGGCGGCCCCGGGACCGCCGGCCCGGCCCCCGCGAAGGACAGGGTCTGGACCCGGATCACCGCCACCGGCCGGTACGACACGTCGAACACCGTCCTGGTCCGTGGTCGGACTGTCGACAGCCGGGTCGGCTTCGAGGTGCTCACGCCGCTGGTGCTCGCCGACGGCAGCGCGCTGCTGGTGGACCGGGGCTGGATCCCGCCCGCGCCGGGCGGGGCGACCGCCCAGCCGTCGGTGCCCACCCCGCCGGGCGGCGACGTGACTGTCAACGGCCGGGTGCACGAGACCGAGAGCGGCGCCGGCACGGTGGACCGCCGCGACGGCCGGCTGGAGACGCGGCGGATCGCCGTGCCGCGTCTGGCCCGCGAGCTGCCCTACCCGGTCTACGGGGGCTACCTGCTGCTGGACGAGCAGACCCCGGCCGCCGACGCGGTGTTCAAGGCCGTGCCGGTCGGGCACACCAACAACTGGCAGAACTTCGGCTACGTCGTGCAGTGGTGGCTGTTCGCCGCGATGGCGCTCTTCGGCTACGGCTGGGTGGCCCGCCGCGAGGCACGCCGGGCGGCCGGCCTCGACAACCCGAGGGCCCCGCTGGACCGGGCGGCCGAGCCGACGGCGAGCCCGTCCGCCTGACTCTGCCGGCTCGGCCGCTTCTGCGCGCTCAGCCGCTTCTGCCGACTCAGCCGCTCTGCCGACCGGCGTGGATGGCGCGGACCGCGTCGATGGTGTCCGCCTCGGCGGCGGACTTGTCGTCGCGGTAGCGCACCACGCGGGCGAACCGCAGCGCCATCCCGCCCGGATAGCGGGTGCTCGTCTGCACCCCGTCGAAGGCGATCTCCACCACCTGCTCGGGCCGGACCCGGACCACCCAGTCGCCGCGCTCCACGGCCAGGCCGAGGAAACGCTCGGTCTGCCACCGCAGCAGCTCGTCGGTGAGCCCCTTGAACGTCTTGCCGAGCATCACGAAGTCGCCGGTGCGCGGGTCGCGGGCGCCCAAATGCAGGTTGGACAGCCAGCCCTTGCGCCGGCCGCTGCCCCACTCGACGGCGAGCACCACCAGGTCGAGGGTGTGCCGCGGTTTGACCTTGACCCAGGCGGCGCCGCGCCGGCCGGCGTCGTAGGGGGCGTCCGGCGCCTTGACCACCACGCCCTCCTGGCCGGCGTCGAGCGCGGCGGCGAACGCCGCACCGGCCTGCTCCGGGCCGTCGACGTCCATCCGCCCCACCAGCAGCGACGAATCGACCGCACCGGCCAGGGCGGCCCACCGCTCCCGGCCGGGCAGATCGATCAGATCCTGGCCGTCGAGGTGCAGCAGGTCGAAAAAGTATGGAGTGAGCACTGTCGCGCCGGTGCTGGCGGCGGCCGCGAGCACCGCCGGGGCGACAGGTGTCCGGCCGGTGGTGCTCGGTGTGGTGCGCCGGGCGGCCCGGCTGGACGTCTGCCGGAACGGCAGCGGGCGGCCGGTCTCGTCCAGGCCGATCGCCTCGCCGTCGAGCACCAGCTCCCGGCCGGGCAGGGCGCGAACCGCCGCGACCACCTCCGGCACCCGGCTGGTGATCTCGTCGAGGCTGCGGGTGAACACGGCGATGTCGGCGCCGGAGCGGTGCACCTGGATGCGGATGCCGTCGAGCTTCACGTCGACCACCGCCGGCGTGCCGGTCGCGGCGAGCGCCTCGTCGACCGAGGGAGCGCTCTGCGCGAGCATCGGCGCCAGCGGCCGGCCGACCTGTAGACCGAAGCCGGCCAGCTCGGCGGCCCCTCCGGTCAGCGCGGCCACCGCCACGGCGCGAAGGTCGCCGGCGAGCAGCAGCGCCCGACGGACGGTCGCCACCGGCACCTCGGCGGCCCGGGCCACGGCGTCGGCGAGCAGCCCGGCCTGGGCACCCTGCCGCAGCTCACCACCGAACAGGCCGGTGAGCAGCCGTTGCTCGTCGGCGGTGGCCGCCGCGTAGAGGGCGCCGAGCAGAGCCCGGCGGCGGGCCTGCGACCCGGTGCCCTGCACGGCGGCGATCTGCTCGATGGCCGCGTCGACGGCGGCCACGGTAAGCGTCGGCTCGGCGGCCGGTGGCGGCAGGTCACGCAGACTCGCGTAGCCCACGCCGGTCTGCCGCTGGCGTAGCTCACCGGCGAGATAGCCGGCGCCGGGCTCCACCTCGGCCGGGTCGAGCCGGCGCAGCGCGTCGGCGAGCAGCTCCACCTTGGCCCGCCGGCCACTGGTGGCGCCCACGGCGGCGGAGGTTGCCGCCAGGTCGATGAACCGCACGAAGCCCATCCTGCCAGCCACCTCCGACACCGCCCGGGCATTGCCGTGCCCGGGCGGTGTCGGCGCGGTGCCGCAGCCCACGAGGGGCGGCGGGAATCAGGCGGAGACGGGCTCCTCGATGCGCAGCCCTCGGGCGCGGACCTCGCCGGCCACCCGGGAGAGCACCGAGTCGAGGGCGACCAGGGCGGCGGACAGCTCACCGAGTTGGTCGTTGAGCGTGTCCTCGGACCACGCGGAGACGTCGACGTCCCCCAGTGCGCTGACGGCGGCCCCCAACCGGGCCATCACCTCGTTCGTACTCATGTTCGAAAGGCTATAACAACCCGTCCGGCGACACGCCGAAAACCCCTGATCAGGGTCGAAAGATGTCTAGATCCCCGCCTCGGCCACCTTGCCCAGCAGCAGCGCCTCGGCGAGGCAGACCTTCGCGAACTCGCCGAGGTGCAGGCTCTCGTTCGGGCCGTGCGCGCGGGCGTGCGGGTCCTCCACACCTGTCACCAGGATCGCCGCGTCCGGGAACATCTCCTGGAACGTGGCGATGAACGGGATCGAACCACCGATGCCCACGTCCACCGGGTCGGTGCCGTCCCACGCCGCCCGGAACGCCGAACGGGCGGCGTCGAACATCGGCCCGGACGCGTCGATCACGCACGGGTTGCCGTCGTGCTCCAGGCTGACTGTCACCTGGGCGCCCCACGGCGCGTGCTTCTCCAGGTGCGCGCGCACCGCCGCGTACGCCCGCTTGGGGTCGTCGCCCGGGGCGAGACGGATGCTGAGCTTCGCCTTCGCGGCCGGCACCAGGGCGTTCGGGGCCTCGCCGGTGGGCGGCGCGTCGATGCCGAGCACCGCCACGGCGGGCTTGGTCCAGAGCCGGTCGGTGATCCGGCCGGTACCGATGAACTCGACGCCCTCGGCCAGCCCGGCCTCGGCGCGGATCCGGTCCTCCGGGTAGTCGACGGTGGCCCCCTCGCGAGCGACCAGCCCGTCCACCGCCACCGAACCGGCGTCGTCGTGCAGGGTCGCCAGCAGGCGGACCAGGGCGGTCAGCGCGTCCGGCACGGCACCGCCGAACATGCCGCTGTGCACCGCGTGGTCCAGCGTGCGCACCTCGACGAAACAGTTGACGACGCCGCGCAGCGAGGTGGTCAACGCCGGTACGCCGATGTCCCAGTTGCCGGAGTCGGCGATCACGATCACGTCCGAGGTGATCTCGTCGCGGTGCTCGATCAGCAGTCGCTCGAGCGAGTCGGAGCCGTACTCCTCCTCGCCCTCGATGAACAGCACCACACCGACCGGCAGCGCGTCCCCGTACGCCCGCAGCGCCGCCACGTGCGCCATGATGCCTGCCTTGTCGTCGGCCGCGCCCCGGGCGTACAGGCGGCCGTCGCGCTCCACCGGCTCGAACGGGTCGGACTCCCACAGTGAGCGGTCGCCGACCGGCTGCACGTCGTGGTGGGCGTAGAGCAGCACGGTGGGCGCGCCGGGCGGGGCGGCCCGACGGCCGATCACCGCGGGCTGGCCGCCGGAGCGCACGATGTCGACGTCCAGGCCGCAGCCGCGCAGCAGCTCGGCCACCGCCTCGGCGGAACGCTCCACGTGTGAGTGGTCGAAGCCCTCGAAGGCGATGCCGGGGATGCGGACGAGACGTTCCAGGTCGGCGCGTACGCCGGGCATCTCCCGCTCGACGGCGGCCCGCACCTCGGACTCGGACATGATCGGTGAGGTCATGACCGGCATCGTATGCCGGCCTTACCCAGGCGTGCCGGCGGAGCCCGTAGGGTCACCGCCGCCCGCCGGGCCGGAGCCCGCCCGTGCGCCCGGCGCGGCCCGGCCGGCACGGTGTGCGCGAGCGGCGGCGTCGGTGGCGGCATCCATCCAGGAGCGGGCCCGCCCGGCCGTGCCGCCCACCCACTCCCCGACGTCACTCGCGCCGTCGCCGAGGCGGCGCAGCAACCCGACCAGCGGGTCGGTGGAGCTGCTGAACTCCTCCCGGTACGACTCGGCGGCCGCCTTGATCTCCTCGGAGACGCTTGTCGAGGCGTCGTCGTCGCGGCGCGGATAGTCCCCGGCCAACACCCGCCCGTACGCCCCGGAGTCGATCCACTGCCGCAGCTGCGCCGCCCGCGCCACAGGCGTCGGGTGCGTGCTCCACGCCGTCATCCGGATCTTGTGCAGGCTGTCGCGCAGGTCGCCGCCACCGGCGTACTCGGCTGCCTGCTCCAGGAAGGCTGTCGTGTCGACCTGCGAAAGGTCACCACCGCCCGCGAGCTTCATCAGCAGCCGCAGCGCGGCCGCCGGGTCCTGGCCGGCGAGCAGTCCGGCCCGGTCGGCGGACAGCTCCGCCTTGCGCCACCACTCCAGCATCGCCGCGATGATCGCCCGCAGCGCGAACGCCCCCACCGGCAACCAGCTCAGGTTGGCCGCCCAGCGGGTGAGGATCGTGAGCATCGTCTTGTAGACGGCGTGCCCGCTGCCCACGTGCCCCAGCTCGTGGCCGAGCAGGCAGCGCAGCTCGTCCTCGTCCAACTGCTGCACGCACGCGGAGTTCAGCACGATGAACGGCCGTTCCAGGCCGACGGCCTCGGCGCCCAACCACGGCGACTGCGTCACGTACAGCTCGGGCAGCTCCGCCACGTCGAGCGCCGCCGCGGCCTCGGTGTAGCGCTGCCACACGGCCGGATACTGCCGGTGATCGACGCGGATGCCGGACGCCAGCACGGACAACCGGAAACCCCGCTCGTTCCACATGCCGAAGAACGCCCGCACCACGTCGTCGAAACCACGCAGCTCCCGCAGCGCGACCAGGGCGCCCCGGTCGGCCGGATGCTCCCAGGCC
Organism: Micromonospora sp. NPDC049275; assembly: GCF_043197115.1. Taxonomy (NCBI): domain Bacteria; kingdom Bacillati; phylum Actinomycetota; class Actinomycetes; order Micromonosporales; family Micromonosporaceae; genus Micromonospora; species Micromonospora sp. NPDC049275. Next base: position 119,927 of record NZ_JBICSN010000012.1, on the reverse strand, counting down.
CGCGAGCTGATGCCGGTGAGGGTGATGCGGCGCCGAGCTGGCGCGTCCGCTGCCGTCATGATGGGTCCCCGTTCGCCGTGACTCCTCGCATCGTGCCCCAGCGGGTGACAGGCGTCCATGCCCCGGTCAGCGGATCCGCACGTAGTACCGGGACGCGTCGAGCGGCAGCGTCGGCCCGCCGTCGACCACCAGGTCGGCCCGCCCTGCGGTGTCGTCGGCCGCGAAGTGTGCCCGCTCCCCCGCATGCCAGCGGCGCAGCTCGGGCAGGATCTCCGACCCGTCCCGCTCGACCGCACGGGCCAGCCGCAGCGGCGCGGGCGCGGTGACGAAGACGGAGAGGGTCAGCTCCGGTCGGACGGCGGCACGGGCCGCGCTGACCCCCTCCACGATCAGCACCGGCGTCACCGGCACCGGCACCGGGCGGGGCAGGAAGCACCGCCGCACCCAGCTGTAGCGCCGGTAGGCCCCCGGCTCTTGTCGGCGCAGCGGGGCCAGCACCTCGGCGTCCAGCCGGGACCAGAACGTGAGCTGGTCGTCCCAACCGTCGAGCAGGTCGTCGGTGTGCACCACCGGCGGCCGACCACCGGGCAGCGTCGCCAGGGCGTCCGCGAGGTGCGCGGCGAACCGGCTCTTGCCCGCGCCGCTCGGCCCGTCGACAGCGACCAGCCGGGTCCGCCCCAACCGCGCCGGGCCCGCGAGCACCCGACGTGCCATCTCGGCGTACGCCTCGACGACCACCACCGGCGGCACGAGCGCGGCGGATCGCCCGGTCGGCCCGCCGACGTCCATCCCCACGCCCCCGCCCTCGCGTCCGGCCGAATCCACGCCCTCGCCCCCGCCCTGGCCCACGACCTCGCCCACTCCCTCGCCCCGCGCCCTGGCCCAAGCCCTCGTCCCCGCCCTGGCCCACGACCTCGCCCTGCCCACGGCCGTGGTCCTCCGTGCACCCGTGCTGTCGGGGCTGGGCCGTTGCCGGGCCTCGCGGGGGCCAGCCCTCTGGCCCCGAGCCGGTACACGACCGCAGTATGCCCCGGCCCCCGCCTCCGAGGCGGGAGTCCGCCATCGTGATCAACTCGGGTTCACCGATTCCGGGGTGTTCGGTCGACCAGGACACCCCGACTTCAGGAAACCCGAGTTGATCACGGCGTTTTCGGCGGGATGACACATCCGGGCTGACGCCCGGGTCGGTCATTCTCACGTCCGGGGGATTTGGGGCGGCGACGGGTGACGGGCGGCCCGTTCGGCGCGCGGGCCGATACCCGAGTCGGCATGATCGGGTGGTGCTCCGAGACGTGATGAGCCCCGGCATTGACGCCCTCCTCGAACAGGCCCGCGCCGGGCTGCACCGATTGACTCCACAGCAGACCGTCGAGGCGGTCCGCGGTGGCGCTCTGCTGGTCGACACCCGTACCGACACACAGCGCCGCGAACAGGGCGACCTGCCCGGGGCGGTCGTCATCGACCGTACGGTGCTGGAATGGCGGCTCGATCCGGCCAGCGCCTGGCGCATCCCGGAGGCCACCGCCTACGACCGGGAGATCGTGGTGGTGTGCCGCCAGGGCTACAGCTCCAGCCTGGCCGCCGCCAGCCTGCAGACCCTGGGCCTGCGCCGGGCCACCGACATGATCGGCGGCGTCGACGCGTGGCTGGCGGCCGGCCTGCCCACCACGGACCGCCCCGCCGACATCCGCCCCTGAACCCCCGACCAGGCTCAGGTCGGCGGGGCGCCGGGTGGGATGAAGGGGAGCCCGGGGGGTGCGCCGCTCTCGATGAGGCGCCAGAGGGCGTCGGTGTCCAGGTGCTCCTCGACGAGGTCGCCGAGCAGGTCGAGCGAGCCTTCCCGGACGGCGGCGAAGCTGGTGGCCGGCGCGACCCGGAACCCGGTGCGCCCCGCCAGCCGGGCCGCCTCGGTGAGGAACCAGCGGCGGAACCCGTCGGACTCGAACGCCCCGTGCCAGTGCGTGCCGTGCACCGCGCCGAGTACCGCGCCCTCACCGCTGCCGTCGACACCGGTCAGCAGCGGGGTCAGGGCCGGGTCGGTCTGCGAGACGTACCCGTGGTGGATCTCGTAGCCGCGGACGGCGACGTCGCCGGGGCCGGTGCCGACCGACTGCCGGACGGTCTTGCGGGGATCGAAGGTGATCTCGATGGGCAGCAGGCCGAGCCCGGGCACGCTGCCCTGCCGGCTCTCGACCGGGTCGTGGATCGCCCGGCCGAGCATCTGGAAGCCGCCGCAGAGGCCGAGCAGCGGCTTGCCGGCCGCCACGTGGGCGAGGACCGCGTCGGCGAGGCCGGTCTCGCGCAGCCAGGCGAGGTCCGCGACTGTCGACTTCGAGCCGGGCAGGACGATCAGGTCGGCGGCGGCCAGTTCGGCCGGTTCGACGGTGAGGCGTACGCGCACGCCCGGTTCGGTTGCCAGGGCCTCCACGTCGGTGGCGTTGCTGATGCGGGGTAGCCGGACGACGGCCACGTCCAACCAGTCGGCGCCGTGCGGGGCGGCGGGACGGCCGAGCACCCGGCCGTAGGCGAGCGAGTCCTCCGCGTCGAGCCAGAGGTCGAGCGACCAGGGCAGCACCCCGTACGTGGGACGGCCGGTCACGTGCCGCAGCATGTCCAGCCCCGGCTGGAGCAGACCGAGGTCGCCGCGGAACTTGTTGATCACGAAGCCGGCGATGAGCGCCTGGTCCGCCGGGTCGAGCAGAGCCACCGTGCCGAACATCGAGGCGAAGACGCCACCTCGGTCGATGTCGCCGACCACTATGGCAGGCAGATTGGCGTGCCGCGCGAGCCCCATGTTCACGTAGTCCCCGGCCCGCAGGTTGATCTCCGCCGGGCTCCCGGCGCCCTCACAGATCACCACGTCGTACGCCGACCGCAACTCGGCCAGTGCCCCGTACGCGGTCTCGGCGAGCCTCGGCCGCAACTGCCGGAACGTGCCGGCGGTGATCGTGTCGACAGCCGTACCGAGGAGAACCACCTGGCTGGCGAGGTCGCTGCCGGGCTTGAGGAGCACCGGGTTGAAGCGCAGGTCCGGGGCGAGCCCGCAGGCGGCGGCCTGCATGGCCTGGGCGCGGCCGATCTCGCCGCCGCGCCCGTCCGGCCCGACGACGACTGCCGAGTTGTTCGACATGTTCTGCGCCTTGAACGGCGCCACCTTCACGCCCTGGCGGTGCAGCCATCGGCAGATGCCGGCGGTGAGCACGCTCTTGCCGGCGTCGGAGGTGGTGCCGGCGACCAACAGCCCGCTCACCGCCCGCTCACCGGCCCCGCCGCGCCACGAACCAGGCGACGCCCCGACCCGGCCCGGCCGGAGAGCAGGCCGCTGGCAGACCCGGCCCGGCCGGACAGCGGGCCGCTCCCGGGCCGAGGGCCGACGGCCCGCAGGCTGCGGCGGGCGACGGCGCCGGCCAGGCGGCCCACGGTCACCGGGTACGCGGCCGCCAGGCCGAGTGCGGCCAGGCCGACAGCGCCGGAGATGCGGGCCGCCCGCTTGAGGTGTCGCGCCTCGGGACGGGGGCCGTCGCCGAGGAACGGGCGGACCTCGGAGCGGCCGAAGTACATGTTGCGGCCACCGAGGCGGACGCCGAGCGCGCCTGCCATCGCCGCTTCGCACTGGCCGGCGTTGGGGCTCGGGTGGTCGTTGCGGTCCCGTCGCCACACCCGCCAGGCCCGCTCCCGGTCGCCGTTCGCGACCGGCGCGACGGCGATGGTGAGGAGCCCGGTCAGCCGGGACGGCACCAGGTTGAGCAGGTCGTCCAGTCGGGCGGCCGGCGTGCCGAACCGCGCGTAGCGCTCCGAGCGGTGCCCGACCATGGCGTCGAGGGTGTTGGCGGCGCGGTACCCCAGCAGCCCGGGCAGGCCGGCGACCGCACCCCAGAGCAGCGGCGCGACCACCGCGTCGGAGGTGTTCTCCGCGACCGACTCGACTGTCGCCCGGGCCAACTCCGACTCGTCGAGCGTCGACGGGTCGCGCCCGCAGAGGTTGCCGAGCCGCCGTCGGGCGGCGGGCAGGTCACCGTCACGCAGCGTTCGACCCATGACGGCGGCCTCGCGTCGGAGCGTACGACCACCCAGCACGGTCCAGGTGCCAGCGGCGACGAGCACCGCGCGGGTCACCGGCCTCTGCCGGGTGGCCGCTGCGGCGACCGCACCGAGCACCACGGGCCCACCGACGGCAAGTGCCGTGAACACCGCGCCGGCCGTCCGGTCCGGCCGGTGCAGGCGACGTTCCAGAGCGCCCGCCACCTGGCCGAACCCGGCGACCGGATGCCACCGTCGAGGGTCGCCGAACAGCCTGTCCAGCGCGTAACCGGCCACCAGGCCCACCGCGTTCGCCACCGGCGCTGTCCGTCGCACGCGTACCACCCCCCGGCCGGCCAGCCTAGACGAGCGGCAGGTGCGCCGTCCGCGACCACCGTCCGCCATCGACTCCACCTCCGCCAGCTCCCGTCACGCGGGGTGACGACGCCTGTCGCGTCGCCACCCCGCCCCCGTCGTGCGCCGGCGCACACAGTCGTCGACACCAACCTCAGGCGACAAACAACCGCTCGACCGTCACCGGCCGACACCGACCCCAGGCAGCCAGGGCTCTCGCCCTACCCGTCGACAGCCCGGCCGCCGCCGATCGGGCCGACCTGTCAGGCCGGCTGCGGAACCCGCCCTCGCCCCCGCCGGCCCCGACCGGGCGGCGGGACCTCCGGCCGACCCTCGTCGGGCACCGGCCCCAACTCGTCGTCGGGCTCGTCCTCCGGGTCGACGTCGTCCGCGCTCACCGTGAGGGCCAACTCGTCGTCGACTGCCGCACGCCCATCCCCGCCGCCGACGGAGAAGCCGTCGTCGAGGTCACCGCCATCGAGAGAGATGTCGTCGAGCGGGCCGTGACCCAGCGGGCTGGTACGCGGCAAGCCGTACTCGGGCAGCTCGAAATCGTCGTCGAGCGGGCGGTCGTCCAGCAGCGCCGGCGCCTGCTCGTCGGGCACCGGGTCGGTCGGTTCGCCGTGTACGCGGCTCTCGGCGGCCCCGTCCTCGACGATGCTTGTGGTCGTGGTCGGCCGGTTGCGCAGGAAGCGGGCCCGCCCCCGGGACAGGTCGTGGCCGACGGCGACCGCCTCCAGCTCGTAGAGGGTGCGGTGGTTGCCGGCGTCGTCGGTCCAGTCGCGGGTGTAGAGCCGACCGCAGACGACCACCGGGTCGCCGACCATCACCGAGGCGGCCACGCCTTCGGCGAGCTTGCGCCAGCAGTTGACGCGGACGCGCAGCGAGTTGCCGTCGACCCACCGCCCGCTGTCGCGGTCGAGCCGGCGGGCGGTGGAGGCGACCTTGAAGTTGGCCACCAGCGTGTTGCTCTGGGTCGTACGCCGCCACTCGGGCGTCGTGAGAATATTGCCGACAATCGTGACGTACGTGTCGAACATCGTCCCTCCAGGGGATCCGGGGTCTGCCTGCGCGAGTCGACTCGACATCGAGCATCGACACCGGGTGCGCCCACCGCGAGCGCCCATCTCCGACCTGTGGATGACGAGGCCACCTGTGGACAACGCCCTGATCACATCCCCGATGTGGTACGGCCGACCCACCTGTCCGGGCGCCGACGGTTCCGGAGCCGCCCGAACTGGGTATGGATTTGATCAACGCACCACCGACAAGCTCCACGTGGACGAGAGGTCAGCGCCATGATGATCACTACTTTCGGCTCCGCAACCGCTTCCGAGGTGCGGCGATGAGCGCCGTGGCGAACCCGGCGACCGTGGGTGAGTGCCTGCGGGTGGGCGCGGGGTTCTCCCAGGGCGACCGCAACTGGATCGCCGAGCAGTTCGCCACCCTCGACGCCCGGCTGGCCGGTTTCCACGCCGACGCCACCGAGCTGGAGGTGTCGGTGAAGGACCGGGAGGCCCGGGGTCAGAAGGTCACCCTGGAGTGCTGGATCGCCGGCCGACAGAAGATCGTCACCACCTCCGCCGAGGAGGATCTGCACGCCGCCCTCAACGACGTCCGCGACGACCTGCGCCGGCGGCTCAACGACGCCAAGACCCGGCAGGAGCCCCGGCACAACAAGCACCTGCGGGACGTACCCCAGCCGCAGGCCGAGATCGACGAGTCCGAGGACCCGGCTCGCGCCGACGCGGAAACGGCCTGACCCACGCTCCGCACCCGCGATCCCGCACTTTCGGCTCCCGCCAGGGAGTGTGGGATCGCGGGACGCCGACCAGGGCTACCGACGGGTAGAGCGGCGGCGTAGCGTCGCGTCCGTGGAACCGGACGTGTTGGGGCCGCCCTACGAGCGGCAGACGATCGACCTGGGCACCGACGACGAAGGCCCGGTGGTCGCGACGCTGGTCCGGCGGCGGGCCGAGCGCGCCACCGGGCGGGCGGTGCTCTACGTGCACGGCTTCGTCGACTACTTCTTCCAGACCCACCTGGCCGACTTCTTCGCCGAGCGCGGCTGGGACTTCTACGCCCTCGACCTGCGCAAGTACGGCCGCAGTCTGCTCGCGCACCAGACGCCGAACTTCTGCCGCGACATCAGCGACTACTTTCCCGAACTGGATGCCGCCGCCGAGATCATCCGGTCCGACGACGGGCACGACACCCTGCTGGCGATGGGCCACTCCACCGGCGGCCTGATCCTCTCGCTCTGGGCGGACGCCCGCCGCGACGCCGGCACCGTCGACGGTCTGGTCCTCAACAGCCCCTTCTTCGACTTCAACGCCCCCTGGGCGGTCCGTCGACCCCTCGCGGCCGCCGTCTCACGGCTGGGCCGCGGGGCGCCGCACCGCATCGTGCCGTTAGGTCTGGGCACGGTGTACGGCGAGAGCCTGCACGCCGACCACCGCGGTGAGTGGACCTACGACCTGGCGTGGAAGCCGCTGGCCGGGTTCCCGGTGCACGCCGGCTGGGTGAACGCGATCCGCGCCGGTCAACGCCGACTGCGCGCCGGCCTGGACATTCCGGTTCCGGTGCTGCTGGCCTGCTCGACGCGCTCCTTCCGGGGCACCAGGTGGCACGACAACGCGACACTTGCAGACGCGGTGCTGGACGTCGAGCACATGGTCCGCTACGCGCCCCGCCTCGGCCGGCACGTCACACTGGCCCGCTTCGACGGCGGGTTGCACGACCTCACGCTCTCCGGCCCCGCCGTACGCAAGAAGGTCTTCGACGAGGTCGGCCGGTGGGCCGAGGCGTTCCTGGCCGCCGGCCCGACCGCCCCGGCCGACCCCGCGACGACCGAGGCGAATCCGATCGAAACCGCTTCCACGGCCCCCGTCCCGGCCGGCGACGGACCTCGGGTGCCGGGCAGCCGTCGGCCGACGGCCGGTCGCGCCGAGGCGACGCCCGTCGGCGACTGACACACGCCGGGCCCGCCCCGAGCCGAGGCGGCCGGCCGGGACCGAGCGGAGGTCCCCGTTTCAGGCGTCGCCGGGTGTGGCCGGGAGGACGGCCCGGATCCGGTCGAAGGTCGCGACCGGGTGACAGTCGACGCCGGGCAGCACCAGGCCCAGGCAGTACAGTGCCACCTCACCGGTGGCGTCGGGCTGCACGACGAAGACGGGCGCTCCGACGTACCCCGCTGGCAGTTCGCTTGTGATCCGCACGTCGTCCCCGTCGCGGACCACGCGCTCGATCCCCACCTCCAGGGGGCGCGAGTCGTCTTCGCGTACCCCATGGGCCAGCACGAAAGCGGAACTGCCGTCGGCGGCGAGGGCCGCGATGGCCTCGGGACCGGCGGCGATCGTGGCCGGGACCGGCTGCACGCGCCACCGCCAGCCGCCGTCGCTGGCGTACCGGTGCAGGCCGGCGGTCGGCAGCACCGCGACCCCGTCGCTCGGGAAGCGGGACCAGCCGGGCACGATCTCGCTCTCCGCGACGGCGTCCGGCGCGACGCCTGCCGGCTCGGTGACGCTCGCCCGCAGGCCCAGCTCACCGCCCGCAGCGCCGACCAGGTCGGCCGCCGTCAGCAGCGCCTCCCCCACCGGGTCGTCGCCGTCCTGGAAGAAGAAGGCGGTGCCGTAGGCGTCGGCCGTGCGGTACGGCAGGATGGCGCGACCGACGACCTGGCACAGCTCATAGGCGACGCCGCTCTCGGCGTCGGGGTCCAGCAACACCAGCCGAGGGTACGGGCTGCCGAGTGGTCGACCTGCGAGAACCCGGATGCCGGCCGCCCGGCCTTCGTGAGACCCTGCTCGACGACGCGGACGGGGGCACCCTTTACCCCGGCGTGCCCGGGGTCGGCGGTACCCTTCTGGCGCGACATCCACGCCACGCGCCCGTAGCTCAGCGGATAGAGCAGGGGACTTCTAATCCCAAGGTCGTAGGTTCGAACCCTACCGGGCGCACCCCCATCACCGCAGTTCGGCGGCTTGGCACGCCCAACCCCGCCGACCACCACGAATTCGGACAGCTATTCATACCGCCACGTCACCTGAAGGGGTGCTTCGCGGCCTCGTCCACGGCGGCCCGCAGATGCCGCTGCGGATCACCTCATTGGGCACCACAAGGGCTACCAGACTGCCTGGCGGTCGAGCTATATGTTCTCCCGGTCGCCCCGGCGGGCGGCATGGCACCGATCGGGAGGCTTCTTGTGGGTGCTCTGTACGACTACTTCCGCGCTCCTGACGACGAGGCTGCCGCGAAGCTGATGGCCGCTACGGACGGTGGCCCCGTGGTGCGGGAGGGAGATTTTCCTGGCGTGGATGCCGTGGACGGCAAGGGGATCGACCCGTCCGTAGTCCTCGGCAAGGTCGTCTCGTTCGCTCTCGACGTGCCATGGGCCGCCGACCTGACCGGGCAACGACTTGTCTGGCCGGACGACGCTGGTGAGGACCCTGAGTACGAAGGCCCCTGGGTCGTCGTACTGAGCGAGCGCGCCTGGGATGCGCTTGCCGAAATCCCCGACGACCACTTGTCGGGCCTGGCCGAACGGTGGTCACAGATCGAGGAGCTGTCCTACTACAGCGACACGCAGCCGGAGGTCATGCTGTCGCGTCTGCGGGAATTTGTTGGACTGGCCCGCAGAGCACGCACGAGCGGGGAGAGCATCTACTGCTGGATCTGCCTATAAGAACGGTCGAGGGGTCGGTGCACCGCCGACCGCAGCGGCGACTCGTACTGCGGCCTCCTCGCCCGCAGCGATGCCCCGCGTCGACGACCCTAGGTGGCGTGTCGAGAGGGCAGCTCGATACCCCGCGGCATGGCCGCGGACAGCCTCAATCCATCGACGGTCGTACAGTGGGGAACGTCCTGGCCCCAGTGATCGTGGCGGGTGTGTTCCCCTCCGCCCGCCCGGAAGGAGCACAGTGAACCGACCCCTCAGGACCGCGTTCGGCGTCGCCATGACCGCCGCCCTCCTGATTTCCGTCGCCGTCGCGCCCGCCCAGGCGCACGCCGGGAGCCGACCGCCGGCCGTCATCGACCTGCCGGACGGATTCCAGCCCGAGGGCATCGCCACCGCCGGCCGCTACGCGTACTTCGGTTCCCGCGCGACGGGCGAGATCTATCGGGCCGACCTGGTGACCGGCCGGGGCACGACGATCAGCGCACCCACCGGCACCCCGTCGCTCGGCCTCAAGATCGACCCGCGCGGGCGGCTGTTCGTCGCCGGCGGCACGGCCGGTGACGCTCGCGTGCTCGACCCCCGCACGGGCGAGGTGCTGGCGCGCTACCAGTTCGCCACCGCCCCGACGTTCGTCAACGACGTCGTCCTGACCCGCGACGCCGCGTACTTCACCGACTCCAACCGGCCGGTGCTCTACCGGCTGCCGCTCGGTCGCGGTGGCGCGCTGCCGCCCGCCGACGGCTTCACGACCATCCCGCTGACCGGCGCATACGATCAGGTCGGCACCGGCGTGAACATCAACGGCATCGTCGCCACACCGGACGGCAGGGCGCTGATCGTCGTCCAGTCCAACACGGGCACGCTGTTCCGGGTCGACCCGGCGACCGGTGCGACCACAGTCGTGGCCGTGCCCGGCTACACCTTCACCAACGGCGACGGCCTCCTGCTGCTCGGCCGCACCCTCTACGTCGTACAGAACAGCCTCAACCAGATCGCGGTGGCAACGCTGAACCGCGCCGGCACCGCCGGAACGGTCACCGGCACGATCACCGACCCGGGATTCGACGTGCCCACCACAGTTGCCGAGGCGTTGGGCCGGCTCTACCTGCCCAACGGCCGCTTCACCACGCCACCGACCCCGACCACGCCGTACACGGCCGTCGCGGTCCGCGCCCACTGAGAAGCCCAACCTGAGGTACGCCGGCGGGTCGCTGGGCACCCGTACGCCCACGTCCCGCCGGCCGGGATGACGCGGCAGACGGTGATCGTTTGGCGGGCTCGGTATGAGGCCGGCAGGATTGCCGCGCTGGCTGACCTGCCGCATTCCGCGTGACGTTAGAGATCACGCCAAACGTGCGGCTCCTGGTAGGCATGCCACCCGCGGAAGAACCAGTCCGTCAGATCCCGCAACCGCTCCCGGCAATCCTGGTAGTACTGCGCAGGCTGCGGCCGAGGGAAGTTCGGGTGCGCGGTCCACTCCGCCACGAAGTGTGAGACCTCGTAGAACCCCTCAGCCATCCAGCGTGGCAGGTCGTCATGACCTTCGTACTGCTCACAACCCACCCGCATCGCCTGCTCCAACCGGCTGAACGCCGCCTGGTCCCAGACGAGTTCACCGCGCAGTCGGAGCAGGAAGCCCTCCTCCACGGACTCGAACTCTCGCCTCAGCACCCTCAACGCGTCATCCACGTCTGCATCGTGACAGCCCGGTACGACGGCTCGGTACCGCCAAACCTATTCAGACACGCGACACTAGTGACTCCCGCGCCAAATTGCCGGTTCTCTGGGGTGATAAGCCTATGCGTTTGTTGGTGCTCGGAGGAACGTGGTTTGTCGGTCACGCGATCGTCAGGGCGGCTATCGGTGCCGGCTGGGAGGTGACCACGTTCAATCGAGGCATATCGAGCGCCTTCCCGGAGGCCGCTCGGCTCGTACGGGGTGATCGAACCCACCCAGAAGACCTGGCTGACCTTGCCGCCGCTGGCCCTTGGGAGGCCGTGGTCGACACGTCGGGCTACGTCCCGAGCAATACCCTCGCCGTCGCCCGCACACTCGCGCCCGTCGCCGCCCGTTACGTCTTCATGTCGACGCTCAGCGTGTACCGAGACTGGCCGGTCAAGCCGTTGAATGAGCGGTCCGAGGTGCTCGACTGCCCGCCGGACGCCGGCGCAGACTTCGGCACCGACACCGAGGACGGGCCAACCAGCTACGGCTACCAGAAGGCAGGTTGTGAGGCTGCGGCAGTCGCCGTTTTCGGGGCTGACCGGACCACGGTCCTGCGGCCCGGCGTCATAGTTGGCCCGCGTGAGTATGTGGGCCGCCTGCCCTGGTGGCTGCGCCGCGTGGCTGCCAGCGGGGAGGTGTTGGCGCCAGGCTCGGCAGACCGGGCCATTCAGCCGGTCGACGTCCGCGACCTGGCCGCGTTCACCCTGCAAGCCATCCGTGACCAGTCGTCTGGCGCATTCAATGTCTGCGCTCCCATTGGCAGCGCGACCTTCGGAGACTTGCTCACGCACTGCGGCCACTCGACGCACGCCGACGCGTCCTTCACCTGGGTGCCTGATGATTTTCTGCTCGCGCAGGGCGTCCGGCAGTGGTCCGAGCTGCCGCTCTGGCGCACCTTCGACGGCGTGTGGAACGTCGACACCGCTGCCGCGCAGGCCGCTGGCCTCCGGACCCGGCCGCTCGAATTGACCGTTCGGGACACCTGGCGATGGTTGGTCGAAGGCGGAGACATCAGCAACCACGACCGCGCCGCCGAAATCGGAATCAGCCGAGAGAAGGAAGCACAGGTTCTAGCCGCCTGGCACCGCTCAGACAAGCGGTCGAGCTGAGGTCTCCGACCGCCACGCCGCGATGCGCTCACCAAGCTGCCGTGCCTCGGCATCACCGCTCCACGGTGCCTCGTTCAGCAGGCGTTCCATCCGATCCAGCCGACCGGTCAGCGAGACGTTGCGCCTCTGCGGCGGCAGAGCCAGCACAGCACGCAACGCCTCCGTAGCCCCGTCCATGTCCCCCATGTCTAGGTGAGCGGCGGCCATGTCGATCTTCGTACCCTTGATCTGCGAGTGCGGCCGCCGCGCTGCCGGCAGCGCTTGATAGACGCGCAGTGCATCGCCCGCGTACTGTGCGGCCTGCTCGCCGTTGCGGAGGTCGAGCCAGGCAGCGGCAGCGCAGGCTGCGGCGCGTGCAGCTCCGAACGCAAACTCCCCACCGGTCGTCACAGCCAGCTCGTCGGGCCTACGTTCCGCCGCCTCGCTGTCTCGCTGGGCGGCGTCCAGCACGGCGACAACCGATACGGGGTCATCGAGCAGAGCATGAGAACAAGCAGCGATGTAGCGGAGCCGCAGCTTCGGTTCACCGTCAGGGGCCACCCGCATCGCTCGACCGAAGTAGCTGAGTGCCGCATCCGGCTCGTTGCGCCAGTTCGCCAACGTCATTTGCAGCCCGTACGTCCATGCCTTCAACGACGCGTGACCGGCAAGATCTGCGTACTGCGTAGCTGCCCTGGCCAGCGTCGCCGACTCGTTCCAGTGCCCGAGGTCGAAAGCGGTGGAGGCCATGAGTGCTACGCCCTGGCCGATGACCACGAACAGGTCAGCCAGGTCTCCCGGCCGCCGCGTCCGGTCGGCGAGTGCTCGAGCATCGTCACGCAGCCGCCGAGCGCTTGAGAACGTGTCGAAGGCTGCCATTCCAACAGACCGCGCGAGGACCCTCATGTCCTGCTGCAAGGTTTCAATCGAGTCATACGGCACCCCGGCGCTCGACAGCAATGAGTCATGGGCGACTGCATCCGCGGCATCACTCACGGCATCACCAAGATCACTGCCACTACCAGCGCCTCCCTGCTTTCGGGCAACGCCGTCGATGTGTTGGAAGAACCGCGATCTGACCGCGTCCGAAAGCCTGTCGACGGCGGCGTCCAGCAACTCTTGGTTCGCGCTGCCGGGCACCGTTTCCGGTCGGCTGTGCCAATACGCCACAGTTCTGACCGCGATGCCCAGCCAGGCCGCGAACCCCTCGTTCGTCATCCCGGCGGCAGCTTGCAGCGCACAGGCGAAGCGTCCAGTCCACTGCTCCATCCTCGCCATCGCGCCTCCCGCGCCTGCGTTGCATCGGATTGCCGCTCGTTGCACCAGCTTTGCATGGGCGCATCGTCCGACTTCGACTTCACTGGATTCAGTAAGCCGATACAAGCACCAGAGGACATGCGGTGACCAGCACCAAAGACACGGCCTGGGGCGGCCATGCGGACCAGACCGGGATCGAGCGTGTCTGTCGTACCCAATATGAAGGCGGCCCTCGACCAGCGCAGCCACGCCGATCGAGGGCCTTGATCGCCTAACGAGGAGGCGACCCGTGAGCACCGTACCCAAACTGCCCGCCTGCGGAGAACCCGCGACGATCCGCATCGAGCTGTACTCGGCAGACTCCCTGGACGCCTGTGCGTACACCTGCGTGGACCACACCATCCGCGCGACGGCGGCCGCTGCCCGCGCCGGGCTGGAAGCCCACCTGCTCGGCATGGCACCCGACGTCGAGCGGTCCTGCGGCCATGTGTTCGTCTTCCCGACCGGCGCCCTCGGCGACGCCCCGGCCGATCGTGTGCCGCCTATGGCCGCAGTGCCGACAGGAGCAGATCCGTCACCTCCGCCGGATGCGTGACCATCGCCAGGTGATGAGCTTCCACGCTCCGGACCCGGTAGCCGCGTTCTTCCGCCTGCTGTGCCGTGGACTGGTACGCGGCGCTCAACCGGAGGTAGATGTGTCGGGCCGAATACCATGCCTCGCCCGGTGCGGGTAGCACCTCGGAGACGACCTGCCACGGTAGTTCGGGTATGTCGTGGAGCACCCGTCGCCGCTGTTCGGGGTCCGTCAGGACATCGGCCAGGGAGGCCCCGGGAAACCAGGTGTTCCACCGTGGCAGCCGGCCCGACACCACCATCTCCCGCAACCACGTGGCCCGTTCCGGCGTCAGTGATCCGATCCAGCTCGTGCCCGGATGCGGCAGGCGGGCATCCAGGAAGACGACGTCGAGCCGGTCACTGCCGACGGCGTCGGCGATGCCCGGCAGGTAGGCGCCCGCGCGGCTGTGGCCGACGACGACGGTAGGCGAATCGGAGGTGACGGTGGCAGCCGCCCCGCAGACAGCCGAATGGAAGGACGGCGACTCGATCAGGGGGCGAAGGTCCAGGACCACCACGCGCCACCCCGCCGCTTCGAGAGGTGTACGCAGTGCGTCCCACGTCGCCCAGGTGAGGAGCGGGCTGTGGACGAGGAGCATCGTTGGTTCGACGGCCACAATCGCATCCTGGTTGCCGTACCGCCATCTGTACAGCCGAACCCCTGGTGGCGCACGGGCTGAGCGGGATGGTCAGGTGGCGCGTAGACCGTCGCAGACGACGGCGATGACGCGGTCGCGGGCGCCGGTGTCGGTCGGGTCGACCTCCCGCGCCAGGCAGCCGCTCATCAGGGCTTTCACGTCGGCGAAGGTGATTCCATCCCGTACCGCGCCCGCATCCTGGGCGGCCTTCAGCAGGGCGTGCAGCCGACCTGACACGTCGCTGCCGGCCTCGACGGCAGCCGACTCGATGTCGAATCCGGCACCGGCCAGCGACTCCGCCAACCCACGGTGGTCGGCGCCCTCGTGGATGAGCTCGGCAAAGAAGGCAAAGAACGCCGCCCCCGGCTCCTCCGTCGTCGCCAGAGCATCCGCCCGCGCGGTGAGCACTGCCATGCGATCGAGCAGGACGGCCGCGAACAGGGACTCCTTCGTCGGGAAGTGGCGGCCGACAGTGCCGGTGCCCACCCCGGCACGTCGCGCGATCTCGTGGACCGGTACGGAGAGCCCCTCGGTGGCGAATGCTTCCGCCGCCGCCCGCAGTACCAACGCCCGATTGCGCCGGGCATCGGCACGCGGCGCCCGCGCAGGCTTGCCCGTCATCGAGTTCCATCTCCTACCTGTCCAAACGGGATGACCATCCCGTATATTCACTCCATCCGGGACGATGGTCCCGATTATAGGGATCGGGAGGGCCACCATGCCCAGATGGACCGCCGACGACGTCGGCGACCAGCATGGCCGCACCGTCGTCATCACCGGCGCCAACAGCGGCATCGGGTACGAGACTGCCAGGGTGTTCGCAGCCCGAGGCGCCTCGGTCGTCCTGGCCTGCCGCGATCGTGACAGGGCCACGGCTGCGGCGGCAGCCCTGCCCGGCGGGGACGTCACCACGCTCGACCTCGACCTGGGCTCGCTCGCCTCGATCCGTCGCGCTGCGGACGAGCTCCGGTCGCGCCACGCTCGGCTGGACCTGCTCATCAACAACGCGGGCCTGATGATGCCGCCGCTCGGCCGCACCGAGGACGGGTTCGAACTCCAGATCGGGATCAACCACCTGGGCCACTTCGCCCTGACCGGGCTCCTTCTCGACCGGCTCCTCGCCAGCCCCGGCTCCCGCATCGTCACCGTCAGCAGCTCCGCGCACCGCCAAGGGCATATCGACTTCGACGACCTCCAGTTCCAGCGCCGCCGCTACCGGCCGCCGACCGCCTACGGTCAGTCGAAACTCGCCAACATCCTGTTCACGTACGAGCTCCAGCGCCGCCTCACCGCGGCGAAGGCCCAACCCATCGCGGTCGCTGTCGAACCCGGCATCGTCTCCACCGGCCTCCAACGCCACGTCACCGGCGCGATGGCCATCGGTGTCGCGGTGGTCGGGAAGCTGATCGGCCAACCCACCCCGGCGGCCGGCGCTCTCGCCACCCTGCGCGCCGCCACCGACCCCACGGTCAACGGCGGCGACTACTACGCCCCCGACGGTCGACTGCTGAACGCATCGGGTCACCCGGTGCCGACCCGGTCAAGCCAGGCGTCACACGACGTGGACACCCAGCGCCGCCTGTGGGCGGAGTCCGAGCGGCTGACCGGGGTGACGTACCCATTCACCGGCGCGGCCGCCTGATGCTCCGCTGGCTGCTCAGGATCACGGCGATCTACCTCGGCGTTCTCGGCACCGCCGCGCTGCTCGTCCCGCAGGCCGCAGCATCCGGCCTGGGCCAACCGTTGACGCCGTTCGACGTGTTCGCCACGCGAACCATCGGCGCGATCCTGCTGACGGTCGCGATCCTGAACTGGTCGGCGAGCGCCAGCACCAGGGCACCGGCCGGCGCGGTCCTCGCCAACGTCTTCCTGAACGCCGCGCTCGGCGTGGTCAACGCCATCGCCATCGTCGACGGCACGATCGGTGCCGGCGGTTGGAGCGGTGTGGCCATCCACGCGGCACTGGTTCTGGCTTTCAGCCTCTGCCACTTCCTGCGCCGCCCGCCCCAGCTCGCGTGAAGGGTGTTCAGCACGTACTCGCCATGGCGTCACCGGCTGTTGCGCCCGCCGTCGACGATGGCACGGTGACCAAACGACGGCGGCAGTCGCCGACACCCGCTCCGACCGGCCTACGTCCGCGCGTGCAGATCCTGCTGATCGCGCTGGCCATGTTGCTGCCCGGGTTGGGCCTGGCCGTCGGCGCCGGGGCCTACCGCTGGCACGTGTCGTCGGAGGCGGACCGTCTGCGGGCCGACGGCATACCGGTCACGGCCCAGGTGTCCGACCGGGCCGGGGGCCACGGCCGGGGCAGCGGGATCGACCGGATCGAGATCTCCTACCTGTACGAGCAGAGGTCGTACAGCACCTGGATCCCCTGCGCGGGCGGGACCGGCTGCCACCGGACTCCCGGCCCGACCATGGACGTGTGGGTGGACCCGGCCGCTCCGCAGAAGTTCGTGGCGGCGAACGGGCACACCAACGGCTCGTTGTCGTTCCTGATGGCCTGGACCGTCATCCCGGCCGGTGTCGCCTTCGCGGCCCTCGGCGCCTTCCTGCTGGTGTTGGTCATCCGCACCCGCGACGATCAGTGGCGGTAGCGCCACTGCGGCACCGACCTGGCCCGACCAGGTACGGCGATCGGCGGTTCGAACCCCACCGGAAGCGGATGCCGGGCAGCCGCACCGCTGCCATATGCTGCCCGCGTTCACACGGGGCCACGGGGAGACTCACATGCGGCGGCACGGCAGGGCAGCGCTGACGGCTGCGATCCTCACGGTGACACTGACGGGCTGCGGCACGCCGGCCGGCACGGACGGTGACCTGTTGGACGGCTGGCCGGCAATGGCGGCGGCGCGGCAGTTCGCCCCGCAGGCCGGCGAGTGCCACCTGATTCCCACACCCAGTTCGTACCTGAGCAGTTACTCCCCTGTCGACTGCACGAAGACCCACAGGTTGGAGACCTTCCACGTGGGCACGTTCACCGGCACCCTGGCGGCCCGAAGTGCCCCTCCCAGCGTGCAGTCGGCGACGATGCGGTCGACCTTTGCCGACTGCGACACCCGGGCCAAGCAGTTCGTGGGCGGCGACTGGCGCGATGCCCGACTGTCGGTGCAGGTCGCGCCGCCGTCGCCAGCCGGCTGGGAGGGTGGTGCCCGCTGGTACCGGTGCGACGTCTTCGAGTTGGACGAGATCCGCGGCCCGAACGGCGAGGGCGATGCGGCGATGGAGCGGGCCGGTTCGCTGCGTAACGCCCTGGCCAGCCGTTCCCCACTCCACCTCGGGTGCATGAACGAGGACAGGTGGGGCTTGCTGCGGCCGGTCGCGTGCACTACCGGGCATCAGTTCGAGTACGCCGGCATCTGGACCACGCCGGACCGTTCCTGGGCGGACGCGACCCGAGACGAGGACCCCATCCACTCGGCCTGCCGGACGGTCATCGCCCGGTACGCCAAGGTGCCTGTGGACAGCAACCTGCCCTACCGCACCGGAACCTCGTACCGCTTCCCGAGCCGCCCACTGTGGGCACGCGGCGACCGCGGTGTGCGCTGTTACTTCTGGTCCGGCGGCGCCGCCGTCAAGCGGTCGATCGCCGGCGGTGGCACGAAGGCGCTGCCGATTCGCTGAGGCCTGTCAGATCGGGCCCAGCAGCGCCGCCAACGCGGCGTCGCCCTGCCCGAGTTGTGTCCCGCCGGGTGGTGCCACGACCAGGAACCGCCGGCAGGCGTCGAGTTCGACGTACCACTCGGGCCCACCGCCGTCGAGGGACCGCAGCACCGCGAAGCGGGACGCCGGGGTGGCACAGTCGGCCGCGGGCCGAGTGGTGGCCAGCGCCCGGAGCGCCTTCGCCTGCCGCTCGGGTGGAAGCGGCCCGCCGTACACGAAGTCACCTGCCGGTTTGCCGTCGCCCCGCTCGAACGGGGGCACCGCGTAGACGCAGAGACGCAGCGGCCCGGCCGTCGGGCTCGCGCCGGCCACGACGCGTCCGGGACGGCCGAGGTGGGTCTCGACCCACACCATGTCGGACCACCGCTGCGCGCAGCCGACGGTCTCGGCCGCCGACGCTTCGACAGGCCCGACGGTACGACTGTCGACAGTGGTCAGGCGCAGCCCGTCCAGCGCGGCACGCACCTCCGGGAGCGGCTTGCCGCAGACGTCCGTCGGCACGTACGGCCGCAGCCACCGGCCCCGGTCGTCGAGCAGCGCCAGCCAGGGTGGAATGACCAGGTCGAGAGTGCAGGCGATCTCTCTCCGGCCCCGGACCTCGTCGGACAGGCGCAACGCGGCCACCAGCGCGCCGATGTCGTCGGCGCGACGCTCGGTGGTCACCTGCTCGCGGCCGCCACCGGCACCTGGCCGCACCTCGCGACGGCAGATCACGACGGCGACCGGTACGAACGCGGGGTCGATCCGCCCGATCTCGGGCTCCACCACGGTCGGCGTCGCCGCCGTCGGCTCGGCCGACCCCGGCGGTACGGGGAGCACGACACCGGCCCGCGGTGCGCTCTCGGCGCAGGAGGTCCACCTCTCGACGATCTCGGCCGGGCCGGGATCGTTGGGCGTGTTGGCCGAGCCCGCGCAGCCGCTCAGTGCCATGCCGCACAGCCCCATGCCGAGCAGCGCCGCCACCAGTGTCGTTGCGCCCGAGCGCATCCGGCTCACCACCTCTCCACCAAAAGATGGGACGCACCCCGCCACCCGGCGGTTTCGTGGAACTCCGGCGGATGAATTCGACCGGGGCCGGGAACTCGTACCGGTCCTGCGACGTCGGATCGGGATGGACGCGAAGACGGTAACCCGTACAGCCGCTCTCGCCGTGACGACGCTGCTGGCCGCCGCGGGCTGTGTCGAGTCATCGAACCCGCCGCCTCCTGCGGCACGCGGCAGCGAAACAGCAACTCCCGTGGTCTCGCACCTGCCACCAAGCGCAGGCTCGGCTGCCATCCGCCTCGTCGACGAGGACCTGGCGGATCTGCACCTCTTGGTGAGCAACCAGTCGTTCGAAGACGACCGGGTCACCGTCACCGTCAGCATCGACGGCACCCGGCTCGTCGATCAGCCCTTCGACGTGATTGCCCAGCACAACTGGATCCTGTTCCCCATCAAGCTCGCGCCGGGCAGCCACGAGTTGACCGCCACCTCGCAGACGGGCGCCGAGATGCACCAGCGGTTCACCATGCCCGAGAAGGGACGCCGGTACGCCGCTGTCGACTACTGGAGAGACCGCGGCCAGGACAATCGTCATCTCAGTTGGTACTTCCAGTCCCACCCGATCGTCTTCTCGTAGCCGAGCCGGCCGCGCCGGGCGCGCGTGACGTCGCCGACCGTGGGCGACGCCGCCCGCCGGGGCTGGCGCAACCGTCGGCATGATGACCGGATGGCACATCTGGGACTGGTCGCGCTGCTGGTGCGCGAGTACGACGAGGCGATCGACTTCTACGTGGGCGGCCTCGGCTTCGAGTTGGTGGAGGACACGGCCCGTCCGGACGGCTCGCGCTGGGTGGTGGTGCGCCCACCGGGGGCGCGGGAGACGGCGTTGCTGTTGGCCCGAGCGAGCAGCGCGGAGCAGCGAGCACGGGTGGGTGACCAGACCGGCGGTCGGGTGGGCCTGTTCCTGTACACCGAGGATTTCGCCAGGGACCACGCCCGGATGGTCGACGCCGGGGTGCGGTTCCTGGAGGAGCCACGACACGAGGCGTACGGCTCGGTGGCGGTCTTCGTCGACCTGTACGGCAATCGGTGGGACCTGATCCAGCCGCGAGTCGCAGAGTGACGACAAGATGACATGACGCACACGGTGGGTGAACGCTCACTGTCCGCCATGCTATTCTCCGATGTCGATCTCTGCCGCGCGGACCCGGACCGGGTCGTTGTCGGAAGGACACCTCCCGATGCCGGCGACTGCCGCCCGGACCGTGCCACCGCCCGCTCTGGACAATCCGGCGGGCGGGGCGTTCAGCCTCATCTTCACCACGCTGCCGGCGCTGCTGCGGCTGACGTGCGGGCTGGTCGGCGGCGCGGTGGCGCTGTCGGTGCGTACCCCGCCGGTCGACGAGGCCCTGCTGCTGCCCGGCGTGGCCGCGCTGACCGGATGGTCGCTCTGGTACGCCGGCCGGGCGCTGCGCCACGGGATCACCCCGGCACTGGTCGTCGGTGACGTGGGGATCACCGCAGTGGCCTGCCTGCTCATCCCCCACCTGGTGGCGCCCGAGGTGCTGCCCGGTGAGGGCAGTTGGATCGCGGTCCTGGCCAGCACCACGGTGATCAACGCGCAGGCCACCGCACCGGCCCGCTGGTCGGTCCCGGCCGGACTGCTGGTCACCGCCGCGTACGTGGCGGGCGCGCAGGCCGCCGGCAACCCCACCGAGTCCCGGGCGCACGCCGCCACACTGTTGGTGCAGACGGCCTGCACGGCGATGATGACGGCTGTGATGCGCCGCCGGATCGGGCGGGCCGACCGGGCGTTCGTGGAGCATCAGCGGCTGACCCGGGAGGCGCTCGTCGCCCGGGCCGCCCGGGAGGCCGAGCGCCAGCAGAACCGGGACCTGCACGACACCGTGCTCGGCACGCTGACCATGGTGGGGCTCGGCGCGGTGGGCGGCCCATCTGCCTCCTTCCGCGATCGGTGCGCCGCCGACCTGCGTACCCTCGTCGCGTTGACCGACCTCGGTCCGACGCCCGGTGACGGCCCGGTGCCCCTCGACGGGCGGTTGCGGGCGGTGCCCGACCGGCTGCCCGAGCTGCCGGTGGGCCTGGAGCTGGCCTCCTGCGCGGTGCCCGCCGGGGTAGCCGACGCGATCACCGAGAGCGCCTACGCGGCCCTGTCCAACGTGGTCCGCCACGCGCCGGGCGCAGCGGCCACCCTGCGGCTGACCCGCGACGCGGTCGCCGTCGTGGTCGAGGTGGTCGACGACGGCCCCGGCTTCGACCCGGCCACCGTCCCCCCGCACCGGTACGGGCTGCGCGAGTCGATCCACGGGCGGATGGCGGCGGTCGGCGGGCGGGCCGAGGTGCGCTCCGCGCCCGGTGCGGGCACCCGGATCCGACTGGAGTGGCCCGGTGTCGGCTGACCTCGGCGCCTCGGCGGAGCGCATCCGCACCCGCGAGACGACCATCCTGGGGCCGCACCCCAGCCCTGTCGACGGGCCGAAGCCGCCCGAGCCCGCGCTACTCGCCGCGCCGGCCGCGGTGGCGCACGCCTCCGATCGGGGCGCCCGGATCGTCGCCGTCGCCATCGCGTTGGCCTGGCACGTCGCGATCGGGCTGCCGGCGGTGCTGGCGACCCGGACGCAGTTCGCCGCGCCGGCGGTGGTGCTCGGCGGCTGGCTCCTGGTCGCCGTGACCGGGGCGGTGGCCGGCGTCCGGTTGCTGCGAGGCAGGCCGCTGCCGCCCTGGCCGCTCGCCGGGGTGCTGCTCGCCGTCGACGCCGCCGTCTTCGCCGGGGTCGGCGCAGGGCAACTGTTCACCGCCGCGAACTGGGTGTGGGGCACGCTCGGCTGGTTCTTCGTGCTGGCGCTGTGGGGCCGGCGGGTGAGCGGTCTGGTCGCGCTGCTGACCACGCACGCCCTGATCGCGCTCGCCGCCGTCCTCGTGCACGGCGCTGGAACGGCCGATTTGGCCCGCTACACCATGTACGTCTACGGCACCTTCTCGCTGCCGGTGGCGGTCTTCGTGGGCAGCGCGGTGATAGTCGGCCTGGCCCGCGACCGGGCCGCCGCGGCCGCCGCGATGCACACGCTCTCCGCCGAGCGAGCCGCCGCCGAGCGGGGCCGGCAGGAACGCCGCGACCGGCTCGCCCTGGTCGGCGCGGCGGCCGGACGCGTCCTCGGCGAGCTGGCCGCCGGGGAGGCCGACCCGGCCGACCCGGAGGTGCAGCGCCGCTGCGTGCTGGCCGCGGGCCGGCTGCGGCGCCTGATCGCCGAGTCCGACGACGTGCCCGACCCGTTGCTGCACGAGCTGCGCGCGGCCGCCGACCTGGCCGAACGCAACGGGCTGCCGATCGACCTGATCTCCATCGGCAATCCACCGCCGCTGCCGGTGGAGATCCGCCGCCGGCTGGCCGACCCGCTCACCGGGCTGCTCGCCGACGGCCGTGGGTGGGCGCGTCTGACAGTGGTGTCCGGCCCCGGTGAAGTGGTGGTCAGTCTGGTCACGCCGGACCGGGAGGGACCGGACACGACAGGCCCTCCGCCCGGGGAGCACGAGGACGGGCCGGTGCAGCACCTCTACGAACGGGACGGGGACATCAGATGGGCGCAGACCCGGTGGTTGGGGTGACAGGTGACCGGCTGGTCGGGGTGGCGATCGTCGACGACCACCCGGTGGTCGTCGAGGGGGTGCGCGCCTGGCTCGCCAGCGAGCCGCGACTGACCGTGCTGGCCACCGGGGACGACCCGGACGAGGTGCTCCGGGCCGCGCCGGACGCCGACGTCGTCCTGCTCGACCTGCGGCTGCACGGCCGGATGGCGCTGGACAAACTGGCCGAGTTGAGCGCGACCGGGCGCCGGGTGGTGGTCTACTCGGAGCACACCGACCCGGAGACGATGCTTGCCGCGCTGGACGCCGGGGCGGTGGCGTTCCTCGCCAAGCACGAGGGCCGGGAGCACTGCGTGGCGACCGTACTGGCCGCGGCGAGCGACAGGCCGTACGTGCCGCCGGCGCTGGCCGGCGCGATGGTCGGCGACCCGAGGCCGGACCGGCCGATGCTGTCCGACAAGGAGCGTGAGGCGCTGCTGCTCTGGTTCCAGTCGATGTCCAAGGCGTCGGTGGCCCGTCGCATGCAGATCAGTGAGCACACGGTGAAGCAGTATGTGGACCGTGCGCGGATCAAGTACACCCGGGCGGGGCGGCCGGCAGCCACAAAGGCGGCGCTGCTCGCCCGTGCGATCGAGGACGGGCTCGTCCGCCCGGAGGAGATCGGCATCTACCGGTCACAGGCGACACACGACCGGCCGACCCCCTAACGGGCGTCATGACAGTGGCCGGTGGATCGGCGAGGCTCAACCCACAGCCAGCTGACCGGGAGGTCGTGACGATGCACGCCGACGCGTCCCCCTTCTTCATCGGCCCACACCGGTTCGACGCGACGGACGACGACGTGGGCCCGACCCTCGACCGGCGTTACGACATGCGCCCGCTGCTCGGCGAGAAGGTGCTCGGCAGGCACCGGCTGCTCGTCGCGGGCTACCTGCTCGGGCCGACCGAGACACAACGCGGCTGGCAGCTCCCCGGGCCGGTCTCGGTGACCGTCACCGACCAGCGGATCTGCTGGGTGGGCACCGGCTCGCAGCTGTCGCTGGTCGCGGACGACACGCCGCGGTCCCGGCTCGCGGGGCGGCTGACCGGGCTGATGACCGGTCAGATCCGCTGGCAGTGGCCGTCCCGGCTGGAGCTTCCTCCCACCGATCCGGCACAGCTGATGATCGTCTGTGACGCGTTGCGCACCATCCAGCAGCCGGCACTGGCCCTCGGTGGGTCACCGGGTGAGGTCATCGCGCTGGCGCGTCAGGTCCGCCGGGCGGTGGCCATGTTCCGTCTCACCCGACCCCAACTCGTGGACCTCTCCGCCCAGGAGCGCGACGTCCTGCTGCTGCGCGCCGGCCCCGCGCTGCTCGCCGGGGAAACGCGGATCACCCTGCCCGGCTCGCTGCCTGTCGAGTTCCGCTCCCGGGACGACTACTACCGCTCGGGGCCGGAGCCGACCTCCTGGGACGGCTTCGCCGGCGGCGCAGCCTCCGGGCGCTGGTGACGCGCGCGTCCGGGCGCTCATGAGGCGCGCGTTCGAGCGCTGCTGAGGCGCGGCGTCCGGGTGCCGCTGCGTCCGGGCGCTGCTGACGCCCGCGTCCGGGGCGTCGCCGTCACACGCTGGGGGTGCGCTCCTCCCCGGCGGCGTCCAGCGCCGCGGCCTCCTCCGGCGTCGGCGCGGTGCCGCCGAGGTGCGCCGGGAGCCACCAGGTGTCCTCCGGGCCGGCCGGCGCATCCGGGTACTCGCGCTGGGCCCGCTCGACAAGCGCGCTCAACCGGCTGGTCAGCTCATCGGCCAGCACGTTCGGGTCCGGGAAGTCCGCCGGCTGGATCGGCTCACCGATCAGGATGGTGATGGGGGTGTGCCGACGCGTCAGGGTGCGGGGCCGGCCCTTCGTCCAGAGCCGCTGGGTGCCCCAGAGCGCGACCGGCAACACCGGCACCTTCGCCGAACGGGCCATCCGTACCGTGCCGCTCTTGAGCTCCTTGACCGTGAACGACCGGCTGATCGTGGCCTCAGGGAAGACGCCGACGACCTCGCCCTGCTTGAGCGCGCCCACGGCGGCGCGGAACGAGGCCGCGCCGGCCTGCCGGTCCACCGGGATGTGTCGCATACCTCGCATCAGCGGGCCGGAGATCTTGTGCGTGAAGACCGAGTTCTTGGCCATGAACCGGACCAGCCGGCCCGACGCGTTCGCACCCAGCCCGGCGAAGATGAAGTCGAGGTAGCTGACGTGGTTGCTGGCCAACACCGCCCCGCCGGTGCGGGGTACGTGGTGGGCGCCCTCGATGGTGATCTTCAGGTCGAGGACCCGGAACAGCGTCTTGGCGGTGGCGATAACGGGCGGGTACACGAGCTCCGGCATCCGCAGAATCTACCCTGCCCGGCTGGTGGTCGGCTGGGTGGCGACCCGGTGGCGTACCGGCGGCGACGCGGGTGGCCTGCCGCCGCCGGTACGCCGACCGGGCTCAGTCGGCGAGGCTGTGCAGGTCGAGCCGGCCACGGGCGAAGGCGTCCACCCGGCCCCAGCGGCCCGGGATGTCCAGCACCTCGATCCGGCCCATCCCGACCGGCAGCCGCGGTTCGACCGCGAGGTGGCCGTCGTGTGGTTCGAGGCCGAGCATGGTGCGCAGCAACAGCAGCGGCGTACCTGTCGACCACGCCTGCGGGCTGCACGCCGTGGGGTACTCGACAGGGAACTTCGTCAGCTCCCGCGGGTATCCGCCGAACGCCTCCGGCAGCCGCCCGTCGAAGTAGGTGGCCGCGTCCAGGATGCCGTTGGCGATGGTGGCGGCCTCCTCGGCGAAGCCGTACCGGCGCAGACCCCAGGCGATGAAGGAGTTGTCGAACGGCCAGATCGTGCCGTTGTGGTAGCCGATCGGGTTGTACCGCGTCTCCCCCTCGGCGAGGGTCCGCACCCCCCAGCCGGAGAAGAGCCGGGGCCCCACCAGGTGCTGCGCGACCTGCTCCGCACGCTCCGGCAGGACGATCCCGCTCCAGAGCAGGTGGCCGATGTTGGAGCTGAGGACGTCGCACTGGCGACCGTCCGGATCCAGGGCCAGCGCGTAGTACCCGCCGTCGGCCACCCACCAGTCGCGGTTGAACCGCTCCTTCAGCTCCGCCGCCTCCCGCTCCAACTGGTCGGCGAACTCCGGGTCACCCCAGAACTGGCGGGCCAACCGTGCCGCGCGGACCTTCGCGTCGTACGCGTACCCCTGCACCTCGCACGTCGCCCGTGGGAAGGGCGGCAGGGTGCCGTCGGAGTAGGAGATCGAGTCCCAGGAGTCCTTCCAGCACTGGTTCTCCAGGCCGGTCTCGGTGTTGCGCCGCTGGTACCAGATGTAGCCGGTACCGACCAGGTCGGCGTAGTTGTCGATCCACCTCAGCGCGGCCCGGGACTCCTGCTCCAACTCCTTGACCAACGCCACGTCCCCGGTCCACCGCTCGTACTCGTCGAGCAGCACGACGAACAGCGGGGTGGCATCCACCGACCCGTAGTACGGCGAGTGCGGTTGCTCCTCGAAGGCGGCTGTCTCGCCGTAGCGCATCTCGTGCAGGATCCGCCCCGGATCCTCGTCCCGGAAGTCGTCGAACCGGCTGCCCTGCAGGGACGCCAGGATGCGCAGCGTCGTCTTCGACAGCTGCGGCGTGAACGGCAGCGTCTGCAGGCAGGTGAGGATGCTGTCCCGGCCGAACATGGTCATGAACCAGGGCAGACCGGCGGCGGGCAGGGTCGCGCCGCCGAGCGAGAGCGGCGAGAAGCGCAGCGCCGCCAGGTCGATCAGGCTGCGCCGGTACGTGCTGGCCACCCGACCGTGCTCACTGTTGACCTTGGGAGCGTCCGCGATCCACTGCTCCAGATCGTGTTGCAGCGCCAGCCGCTCGCCGCCGTGCACCCGCAGACCCATCCGCAGGTCCCGGTCCCCGGGTCCGACCGCGCGCGTCTGCACGTCGATCGTCGCCTCCCACTGCTGGTTCGGCTCCAGACGAACGGTGTACGCGAACCCCCGGCTGTCGTACCGGGCCGACACCGACGAGGAGATGATCGTCTCGCGTCGGAAGTTGCCCCGGCGGTAGCCCAGGCGCAGCTTGTCGGCCTCGACCTCGGTGTAGATCTCGCCCTTCTTGTTCAGGATCTCGTCCTTGACCTGGAACAGGTCGGCGAAGTCCGACGCCGCGTCCATCCGTACCTCGAGGTCGACCGCCTTCTCGTCGTGATTGAGGATGGTGAGCTGCTCCCGGAAGCTGCCACCGACCGCCCGCTCCCGGATGATCGACAACTTCGCGTCCACGTAGTGCGTGGCCATCCCTGGCACGAGGAAGAACCGGGACTCGAAGTACTGCAGATCGTCGTACGAGAGCGAGTTGAGGCGTTCACCGTTCACGCTCAGCACCCAGGTGGACAGGAAACGGGTGTCGATGGAGAAGAGCCCCGTCGGCTCGCTCGGCGTCGCCTCGATGTCACCGGTGTCCTCGCAGACGACGAACGTGTTGCCGTCCAGGATCCGGACCGTGTTGCTCTGGCCCATCAGTGCACCTCCCCCGCGAAGCGGCGACGCGGCCCGAGGGCATCCGGCGACCCGGGAAAGATCCGCTCCACCTGCACCACCAGTCGGGCGTCGCCCGTCACCGTCATGTCCCCGCGCAACAGGGCGGCCAGGCCGTGCTCACGGCCGGTGGCGATGTCGTCGAAGAGCGCCGGGCTGGCGCCGATCACCGTGTCGGCCTCCCGGTCCTCCTGAGTCACGTCGAGTCGCCCGTGATCGATCGCCACCAGCCAGTGTCGGGTCTGCGCCCCTTCGTGCAGGTCGAACCGCACTGTCCCGGAGGTCTTCGCCAACAGGGGCTCGTACCCCCGCCGGTCCAGGTCCTCAAAGAACCTCGTGGTCGCGTCCACCATCGGGTCCACTCCTCCCAGTTGGCCGGGCCCGGGATCCCACCCGGCGCGCTCGCGTCACGCGCACGGCCGGCGTCACACGTCCCCGCACGGGTCCCCGCCGACCCACACGGTCAACCTCGCCCGATTCGGGTGAGCCGCAGCGTCGTGTCGGTCGCGGCCCGGCGATCGGTGACAGCTCAGCAGGGCGGTGCTCGGCGTGTCGGGTTGCTCAGCCGCCACCAATCAGGGAAACGGCACGGCGCCGGCCCTCCCCCGTCGGGGAAGGGCCGGCGCGTCCGCGGCGGACGATCAGTTGTTCGGGTCGTCGGCGCTGATGTCGGCGAGCACCGACTGCGGTTCGCGCTCGACCGCTAGGTCACCCATCGAGACCAGACCGACCAGGCGCCCGTCGTCGATCACGGGCAGTCGGCGTACGGCGTAGGTACGCATCAGGTCCGCGGCGGACACCGCGTCGTCGTACTGACTCACGGTGATCACGTCGCGGCTGGTGATCTCGTTCAACCGGGTCGAGCCCGGGTCCATGTTCTCCGCGACACCACGGACCGTGATGTCCCGGTCCGTGACGATACCGACGACACTGTCGCCATCGGTCACCACCACGTCGCCGATCGCGCTGTCGCGCATCTCCTGAGCGGCGGCGATAAGCGTGTCGTTGCCGTCCATCGTCACCAACCGGGTCGTCATGAACTCTCCGACCGTTGTCATGGTGCTCCCCTCTCGGTGTCGGCACGGCCCGTCTACCCGCCGCCCGGGAGGGGGTAACGCCGATGGCCGGACCGCTGTGCGGCGAGCCGGCTATCCGCGCCGGTGGCGCAGGCGGTGCAGCTCGTACAGACCACTGCTGGTCAGGCTGAAGAAAATCGGCAGCAACAGGAAGATCGTCAGCGCGAACAGTGGGTCGGTGAAGAATCCGATGAGAGCCGCCAGCCCGTACCCCAGGATCCCGACCGCGGCCCGTGCCCGTTCCGCGGGGAAGAACCCCCGCGACACCGCCGGATCGACCAGGTCGTGCCGGCGGGTCAGATAGTGGTACAGGACCA
Source organism: Micromonospora sp. NPDC049275 (assembly GCF_043197115.1). Lineage (NCBI taxonomy): Bacteria > Bacillati > Actinomycetota > Actinomycetes > Micromonosporales > Micromonosporaceae > Micromonospora > Micromonospora sp. NPDC049275. The sequence continues at coordinate 91,370 of NZ_JBICSN010000012.1, read as the reverse complement.
ACCAACTCGCCGAGAGCAGCATGCCGGCCAGACCGTAGAGGACAACGCCGGTGCGCTCGTCGGCCCGGTCGCCCTGCCGCACGGCCTGCGAGACGATCGAGGTCGCGAACGGCAACAGCGCCGTCGTGAACAGCACCCCGAGGTTGCACCACTGCAGACCCTTCCCGCTGCCCGCCACCCGGTGGAAAGCAGCCCGGTGGTTCAGCCAGGTGATCGCCACGAGCAGGTACGACGTGACGTAGGCCAGGTAGGCCGGCCACTGCTCGACGAGCGCGTGCAACAGCTGACCCCGGGCGACCCGGGGCGGCTGGAGGTCGAGCACCAGGAGCGTGATGATGATGGCGAACACCCCGTCGCTGAACGCGAGCAGGCGGGACGTCTCCGACCGCAGGGCCGGGCCGCCGGTGCCGTCGCGAATCCGCCCGACGTCGTCGCTGCCCTGCTCGGTGCTCATTCCGCCCCTCCCCCGAGGTGCCGATCCTCCCCGGCGCTCCGCCTGGGCGACGCCGGCACGGCAGCGCGGTATACCCGCCGACGGCCTCGCCACCCCGTTGCCGCGGGGCGGCGCGTGTCGGCGGCACCACCTAGCGTGGGTGGGGTGCTGACGGGCGAACGGGAGCTGCGGGAGCTAGTCGCCGCTAACGCCTGGCTGACCCGGGCGCTGAGCGTGGTCCGCGATTCGGGGCTGCCGGACGCCTGGATCGGGGCGGGCGCTCTCCGCGACCTCGTCTGGGGCGAGCGGTACGGCGACGGGTTCGACCCGGCGACGGTCCGCGACGTGGACGTGGTCTTCTTCGACCCGATGAGGCTGTCCCGCGACGACGACCACCGGGCCACCGCCCGACTCGCCGCGGCCTGGGCAGCGCCGCCGTGGGAGGCACGCAACCAGGCGGCGGTGCACACCTGGTACGCGTCGAAGTTCGGCGGCGACCCGATCCCGGCGTACCGCAGCGTCGCCGAGGCGGTGGCCACCTGGCCGGAGTACGCCACTGCGGTGGCCGTGCGGCTGCGCCCGACCGGTGGGCTGGAGGTCTGCGCGCCGTACGGCCTGGGGGATCTGCTGGGCGGGGTGTGGCGGCACAACCCGGCCCGGGTGGACGTCGCACTGTCCCGGCAGCGACTGGCTCGCCACCGGCCCGCGCAACGCTGGCCCGGCGTGACAGTGATCGAGCCGGGCTGACGACGCAGGCCGGCCCGCTCAGGCGCGGGGCGGCATGCCGTAGATCCGCTCGACGTGCAGGCGCAGCACCAGCCGCCGGTCGGCGACCATGGCGGTGCGGTAGTCGGCCCAGTCCGGGTGCTCGCCGCGCAGCGACCGGTAGAGCCCCACCAACTCCTCGACCGTGGCGTCGTCGACGTCGGCAGCCGGGGCGGTCAGCTCGGCCCGCCCCTCGACCACCGCGTACGCCCAGCCGTCCTCGCTGCCGACGTGGAAGCTGGCCCGCGGGTCCCGACGCAGGTTGGCGGTCTTGGCCCGGCCGTCGGTGACGGACACCCGGATCAGGCCGGCCGCGCGGTCGTGCGCGTAGACCACTGTGGACAATTGCGGTCGCCCGTCGCGCTTGAGGGTGGCCAGCACGCCCATCGAGCGGCCGGCGATCAGGTCGGTCAACGCCTGCTGGGTGGGGTCCTCCGGCACGGTTTCCTCCAGGTGGCACGGTCGGCTGCATCCATCCAAACATGACCGGCGGGCTCCCGCCCCCGATGGACCGCCACCACCACGGACTGCGGGCCCCCGCCACGATCGGCCGGGAGCCCGCAATGATCGCAACGGTCAGCGCCGCTGGATGGCCGTGGTCAGCGCCGCTCGGCGGCCACCAACTCGGCGAGCTGGACGGCGTTGAGCGCCGCGCCCTTGCGCAGGTTGTCGTTGGAGCAGAACAGCGCCAGCCCGTACTCGACGGTCTCGTCGGCGCGGATGCGGCCCACGTAGGTCGGGTCCTGCCCGGCGGCCTGCAGCGGTGTCGGTACGGCGGTCAGCGCGACCCCGGGCGCGTCGGCGAGCAGCTCGTGGGCTCGCTGCGGGGTGAGCGGGCGGGCGAAGCGGGCGTTGATCTGGAGCGAGTGGCCGGTGAACACCGGAACCCGGACGCAGGTGCCGGAGACCAACAGATCGGGGATCTCCAGGATCTTGCGGCTCTCGTTGCGGAGCTTCTGCTCCTCGTCGGTCTCGAACGAGCCGTCGTCGACGATCGAGCCGGCCAGCGGCAGCACGTTGAAGGCGATCGGCTCGGCGAACGAGCGCGGCGCGGGGAACTCCACGGCCGACCCGTCGAAGGCCAACCCGGCGGCGTGCTCGGCGACCTTGCGGACCTGCTCGTCCAGCTCGGCAACACCGGCCAGCCCGGCGCCGGAGACGGCCTGGTACGTCGAGACGACCAGGCTCACCAGACCAGCCTCGGCGTGCAGCGGGCGCAGCACCGGCATCGCGGCCATCGTGGTGCAGTTGGGGTTGGCGATGATGCCCTTCGGGCGGTTCGCGGCGGCGTGCGGGTTGACCTCGGCGACCACAAGCGGCACCAGCGGGTCCATCCGGAACGCCGACGAGTTGTCGATCACCACGGCGCCGGCCTCGGCAACCCGGGGCGCCAACTCCAGGGCGCTGCCCTTACCGGCCGAGAAGAGCACGATGTCCAGCCCGGAGTAGTCCGCGGTGGCCGCGTCCTCGACCGTCACCTCGCCGTCGCGCCACGGCAGCGTACGCCCGGCGGACCGCGCCGAGGCGAACAACCGCACCTGCTCCGCCGGGAACTTCCGCTCCGCCAGCACCTGCCGCATCACGCCACCGACCTGGCCGGTGGCCCCCACAATGCCGATCCTCATGCCCGCGAGGCTACCGACCCCGCCCCCACAACCGGCACCCCTTCCCAACCCCCGGGTCCCACCTCACACCGGACCCCCCACCCCGTTGATCATGAAGTTATCGTCGCGACACGCCGCGCCGGGTGACAATAACTTCATGATCAACGGGGTCTCGGGTGGTCCGGGGTGGGTTAGGGGTGGGTTAGGGGTGGGTTAGCAGGGGGCCTAGGTTTGCCGATTCCAGGTCGTTGCGGATTGCTGCCGCGTCGCCCTCGATGACCAGGGTCAATGCGTCCGGGTGCAGGTGGGTGGCCGCCGCCTTCGAGACCTGGTCGACGTCGGCGTTGAGCAGTTCCTCGCGCAGTTGGGCGTGGTAGTCGTCCGGCAGGTCGTGCACCACGAGCGTGGTCAGCGCGGACGCGATCGCCCGAGGGCTCTGCAACTCGACCGAGAGCTGACCGGCCCGCCAGGAACGGGCCACCGCAAGCTCGTCCTCGGTCACGCCGCCCGTCTGCGTACGGGTGATCTCGCCCACCGCCTCGACCAGGGCCGGCGCGGTGACGGCGGTCTGGACGCCCGAGCTGACCGCGAACCGCCCGAACCGGCGGGACGAGGCGAACTCGCCCCGGATGCCGTAGGTGTAGCCGTGCACCTCGCGGATCAGGTGGTTGAGCCGGGACGTGAACGCCCCGCCGAGCACCGTTCCGGCGAGGGTCATCGGCACGTGGTCGGGGTGCGCCCGGTGCGGCGACGGGTGGCCCAGCCGCAGCGTGGACTGCACCGAGCCGGGCCGGTCCACCAGGATGATCCGGCGCTCGGCGCGCAGCGGCACCTCGATCGGGCCGCCCCGCTCGGCCGGACCGCCTCCGGTGCCGGCGAACGCCGCCCCGGCCAACGCGTCCAGGTCGATCCGGTCCAGGTCGCCGGCGACGATCAGGGTTCCCGGCCGCAGGAACCACTCGGAGTGGAAGACCGTGATGTCCTCCACGTCCAGGGCGGCAACCGAGTCCGGGTCGCCGTACATCGGTCGTCCCCACCTGTTGTCGGCGCCGAACAGGTCGGCACGCAGCGCGGCGTCGGCGCGCGGGCCGGGGTTGGCCCAGTCCATCCGCAGCGCGGTGGCCTCGTCGTCGCGGACGCGCCGGACGTCGGCCGGGTCCAGCCGGGGCGTCCGGACGGCCTCGGCGAGCAGCTGCACCGCAGCGGTCAGCCGGTCCACCGGGACCTGCACGCTGACCTGGAACGAGTCCCAGTCCAGCCCGGTCACCAGCTCGGTGCCGAGCGCCTCGATGGCCAGCGCGTACGCCGTGGCGTCCCGCTGCGCGGTGCCCTCCTCCAGGGCCTTGGCCAACACCCCGCCCAGCCCTTCCTTGCCGGTCAGCTCCCGGCCGGCACCGGCGTCGAGCAGCAGCAACGCGACCGCGAGGTTCTGACCGGGCAGGTGCGCGGCGACCACCCGGCCACCGCCGGCCGCGCGGCGGACCACCGGCGGGAACCGGTACGGGCGAGCGGCACCCGGGCCGGGACGGTCGGCGATCAGCGTCATGCGGTCTCCTCGGGCAGGTAGGTCAGGGTCACCCGGTCGGCGGCGCCGAGCACCTCGGCGGCCGTCTCGGCGATCTGCTCGGCGGTCACCGCGAGCCAGGCGGGCAGCCGGTCGGCGGCGCGGGCGGGGTCGCCGAACTGGGTGGCGTACCGCCCGAGCGTGTCCGCGCGGCCGTCCACCGTCGACATCTGCCGCCACCACGCCGTGCTCAGCAGCGCCTTCGCGCGGTCCAGCTCGGCGGCGGTGACCGGCACGGTGGCCAGCTCGTCGACGACCTCGGCCAGCCCCTCGGCCAACCGCTCGGCGCTCACGCCGGGGCGGGCGGTGGCGGTGGCGATCAGCGGCGCCGGGGCGTGCGCCAGGTCCACCCCGTACGCCCCGACCAGGTCGGGTTGGGCGATCCGCTCACCGTCGGCGAGCCGCTGGTAGAGCCGACTGCCCCGGCCGCTGCCGAGCACTGTGGCGAGCACGGTGAGCACGTCGTACCCCGGGCTGCCGAACGGGTGGCCGCGGTGCGCGACGTAGACCCGCGGCGCCGGCACGTCGGCGGTCACCGTCTCCACGGCGGGCCGGCCGGTCGCCGCGACGGTGCGCCCGTCCGGGGCGGCGGGGATGTCGTCGCGGGCGGGCAGCGCGCCGAAGTACTTGTCGGCCAGCGCGAACACGTCAGTGGCCCGGGCGTCGCCGACGACTGTGAGCACGGCGTTGTTCGGCACGTAGTACGTCTCGTGGAACGCCTGGAAGGTGGCCAGGTCGGCGGCGTTCAGGTCGGCCATCGAGCCGATGGTCGAGTGGTGGTACGGGTGCCCCGGCGGGTAGAGCAGCGGCAGCAGCCGCAACCAGGCGTCGCCGTACGGGACGTTCTCGTAGCGCTGCCGGCGCTCGTTCTTGACCACGTCGCGCTGGTTGTCAAGCGTCTCCTGGGTCAGCGCCGGGACCAGCCCGCCCATCCGGTCGGCCTCCAGCCAGAGCGCCAACTCCAGGTGCTCGGCCGGGACCGTCTCGAAGTAGTTCGTCCGGTCCGGGTTGGTGGTGGCGTTGAGCGAGCCGCCCGAGCCCTGGATCAGCTTCATGTGCTCGGTCTTCGCCACGTTCACCGAACCCTCGAACATCAGGTGTTCGAAGAGGTGGGCGAAACCGGTCTGCCCGGCCGGCTCGTGCCGGGATCCGACGTCGTACCAGAGATTGACGGCCACCGCGGGGGCGGTGCGGTCCTCGCTCACCACCACACGCAGGCCGTTGTCCAGTCGGGACGTCTCGATGGGCCAGGGGTAACCACTGTCGGGCATGGCACGACGCTATCCGATCTCGCGGGCGGAAAGGTGACGTGCGGCCGGTCGGCGAGCCGGCCTCGCCGGCGGGGCATCGAGTCCGCCCGTCGGGGTACCGCGCAGGGATGACCCCACCGACCCCCACCCCGCCCGCGCGCCGACCGGCCGCCCGCGCCGTCGAACGCGCCTCCGTCGCGCTCGGCCGGCTGCGCCGCGGCCGGCTGCTGCATCCGGCCGGTCGCTCGTTCACCGGCGAGGTGACGATGTGGGGTACGCCCGGACCGCCCACCGGGGTCGCCCTCCTGGACGCCCCCGGCCGGTACGCGGCAACCGTCCGGCTCTCCAGGGGGACGCCCACACCTGATGGCTGGCCGGACGTGCTGGGCCTGGCGGTGCGCGTGCACCTCGACGCCGGCCGCCCGTTCGACCTGCTGGTCAGCTCCAGCGGCGCCGCGCCGGTGCTGCGGAACCTGCCGCTGCCCCGACGCGGCTTCACCGGGACGTACAGCACGATCATGGGTTATCGCGCGGCCCGGCGCCGTCTGTGGTTGGCCGCGTTGGCGGACCCGGAAGCGGTCGACCTCGGCCGCGGTCTGGCCGCCGTCGCGGCCGCGGCCCGGACGGACGCGCCGCGCCTGGTGCTCGCGGTCGCGTCCGCCGTGGGGCCGTGGCACCCGGTCGGGCAGGTGACCGTCGGCGCTCAGCTCACCGCCCGGGAGGACGCCGCGCTCGCGTTCGACCCGGTGCGCAACCTGCCACCCGACCTGCGGGCGGCCGGCCCGCTCGCCTGGCTGCGCGAGCAGACCTACCGGGGGTCACGCCGGGCCCGCGGCGCGACGACTCAGTCCGGGGGTTCGACGGCGACCACCGTCTGATCCGAGGTACGCCGCTCCAGCACCGTGTCCGGGGCGGCGTTCTGGTCCTCCTCGCGGATGTCCGACTCGGCGAGGATGGCCTCCGCCTGTGCCTGCGGGTCGTCGCTGCCCGCCGCCACCTCCTCGGGAAGGAGGTGGTGCGCGCGGGACTCCGCCCGCTCCTGATCGCTCTGCTCGTCACTCATGGCACAGCTGTTACCCCCGGCCCGCCCTCGGCACGCGATGTTCACCCCGCATCTTGGGACGACGGGGCGGGCATCCCCACCCGGTCGGGTACGCTGGCCCCCGTGACGCGGACGTATCCATGGTTTAGGCAGCCGGCTCGCAGGCCGGTGACTTCACCATGAACTGACGTCACCACAAACCGAGCCGGCTGGGCAGGAGCTGTCGTTCCTGCCCTTTTGCGTACGAGCAGCCGGCTCGTCCCGGGCACCGGCCCCGGGCACGGTCGGCGGAAGGATGCCCACCGTGACGACCCCGGAGACCGATCGGGTCAGCGATCAGCGGATCGACCGTGTCGTGCCGCTGACCACACCCGCCCTCCTGCACCACGAGTTACCCCTGGACGCACCGCTCGCCGCGGCCGTGTTGACCGGCCGGCGCGCGGTGGGCCGCGTGCTGGACCGCGAGGACGACCGCCTGCTGGTGGTGGTCGGTCCGTGCTCCGTGCACGACCCGGCCGCCGCCCTCGACTACGCCGAGCGTCTGCGCGCCGCCGCCGACCGGCTCGCCGACGACCTGCTGATCGTCATGCGGGTCTACTTCGAGAAGCCCCGGTCCACCGTGGGGTGGAAGGGCCTGATCAACGACCCCGGGCTGGACGGCAGCGGCGACGTCAACACCGGCCTGCGCCGGGCCCGGGCGCTGCTGCTCGACGTCCTGCGCCTCGGCCTGCCGGTGGGTTGCGAATTCCTCGACCCGATCACCCCGCAGTACATCGCGGACACGGTCGCGTGGGGCGCGATCGGCGCCCGCACCGTGGAGAGCCAGGTGCACAGGCAGCTCGCCTCCGGCCTGTCCATGCCGATCGGCATGAAGAACCGCCCCGACGGCAGCATCGGCACCGCCGTGGACGCCATCCGCGCCGCCGGCGTGCCGCACGTCTTCCCGGGCATCGACTTCTCCGGCACCCCGGCGATCATGCACACCCGCGGCAACACCGACGGGCACCTGGTGCTGCGCGGCGGTGGCGGTCGGCCCAACTACGACGCGGAGTCGGTGGCCGGCGCGCTCGACCTGCTCCGGGCGGCCGGGCTGCCGGAGCGCCTGGTGATCGACGCCAGCCACGCCAACAGCGGCAAGGACCACCGAAACCAGCCGCTGGTCGCCGCGGACGTGGCGGCGCAGATGGCCGCCGGCCAGCGCGGCATCACAGGCGTGATGCTGGAGTCGTTCCTGCTGCCCGGCCGGCAGGACCTCGACCCGACCCGCGAGCTGGTGTACGGACGTTCGGTCACCGACGCCTGCCTCGGCTGGGACGACACCGCCGAGGTGCTCGACCACCTGGCCACCGCCGTACGGGCCCGCCGGGCCACCCTTCCCACACCGGCGTGACGGTGTGACGGCCGGCACTGCGGTGCGCGGAACACGGAACGGCGGGGCCTGGTTAACTGAGGTGTCGGTGTGCTCAGTGTCCCCGGGCCTCACCTAAATAGCCCTCGCGGAATACCGTTCGGCTGGAGCCGCGTCGCGCCACTCGCCGAGAGGCGACCTACACACCGACACCAGCGCCGCCCCCGGCCCACAAGGCTCGGGGGCGGCGCTGTCTGTACGGGGCCACCGGCGCGACGTTTGACCGATTCCGGCCCGGGTAGCTGATCGGCGTGACCGACGACGCATCCGTGGCCGACGAGCCGGACACCGAAGCCCTCGACGACCTGCTCGACGACATCTTCCGAGGTCAGGAGCGGGTCACCCAGGCGGAGATCTATCGCCGGGCGGTGGCCGCCGAACTTCCCCCGGGGCTGCTCGCGCGCATCGACGCGCTGCCCGAGGGCGAGTACGCGGTGGACGAGGCCAGCGACCAGCTGGGCGGCACCGTCGCGTGAGCCGGACCAGCGGAACCAGCGACCCCGAAGGGACATCTACCATGACGCACCACGAGGACCGTGACGAGAAGGTCCCGGCGCTGGGTCAGCCGCCGAAGGGCAGGGACACCACGCCCGAGCCGGACTTCGCCAATGAGCACGACCGCACGGCTGTGGACCGGGACATCATCACCGGCGAGGACGAGGACGAACGGGAGCCGGAGTCGCCGCACGGCTGGTCCGGTATGCAGCGTTGACGCGTACGACGGCGGGGGTCGGCGAATTTCGCCGGCCCCCGCCTCGCTGCGCTCGTCGTGTCGTTCAGTCGTCGTCGTGCCCGCCCTCAGCGGCCTGCTGCGCGGTGGCGTACGCCATCTGGAGGAAGTCGGACGCGGCCACCGCCGTCAGCGCGGTGGCCACCAGGCGGGTGAGGCGGGGGGCGAGAACGAGGCCCCCGGTCAGCCCCGTGGCCACCCACACCGCCAGGCAGAACGGGCAGCTCAGCAGCTCGCCGATGGCGTGCCGAGTGGGGCTGCCCGAGTCACGGACCTGCTCCATCACCTCACCGCTGCCGATCGGCCTGTCGTAGCGGGTGAACGGTGCCCGCAGCGGGCTGGTGACCGCGTCCTTGGACAGCAGCCGGCTCAGCTTGTGCGTGGCGATGGAGAGCAACACGACGTCGGCGGGGGCGGGACGCTCGGGCACCGGGCGGCCGGTCACCTTGACCAGGCCGGCGAGCACCCCGGTCACCCCTGCGTAGGTGCCCATCGCCGCCAGGTAGCCGCCGAGCGGCCGGTGCTCGTGCGGCGCGTACGCCCGCCGCAGCCGTGCCGCCTTCTGTCGCAGGCCGGTGTCGGTCACCGTTCTCCTCACATGTCGTCGTGGCGCGTAGGTGGCCTGCGGTGGGTCTCAGCCGGCCTGGAGGTTGTCGGCGACCTCGCGGGCGAGGTTGGTGAGCGCCTCGTCGGCCAACTGGTCCGGGTCGGCGCCGGAGCCGTCGGACAGGTCGAGCTGGATCCGGGCCCCACCGGAGTCGGCCGGATCCACGCGGATCTCGGCGGCCCAGTCGGCGTCGCCCCAGCGGGCCCGCAGCTCCTCGCCGCTGATCTCGGCGGGAGGGCTCCCGTCCCCGCGCAGCGGCGCCGGGAGCCAGGCCGAGGCCCGAGCCGGATCGGTGGCCGTGTTGAAGACCACCTCGGGTGGCGCGGACATGCCGCGCACCGCTCGCGCCGGCATCAGGCGTCCCGCAGGCGGCTCGGGTCGACCTCCCGGCCCGGGTGCCGGGCGAGGTACTCGGTCTCCAGTTCCGCCGTGCGCCGCAGGTGGTTGGCGAGCGCGGAGTCCGCCGCGTGCCGGAGGGTGTCCAGCCGGGTGCGGTGCAGGCTGTGCATCTCGCGGATCAGATCGTCGTCGGTCAGCTCCGTCGGGTCGACGCCCAGCGTGTCGCCGTCGAGGTCGGCGCCCCCGGGGTCGGCGAGGTGGTCGCCGCCCCACTCGGGCACCCGCTGCTCCGGGCTCATCTCCGTGCTGCCGCTGGACGGAAAGCCGTCCTCGCGTACCGATCCGGTCATCATCGCCCCCCTGGTCTCGTTTGGGCTGGCGTCTAGACGGATGCCCACACCTGATGACGCCAAACCCTCCCGCCGCGTGGCAGCTACGACACCGTGTCGGAGAGCGCCGCCGTTCCCGGTACCCTCGAGGCCATGAGGTGGCTCTGGACCCCGGCGTGGATCGCACGTCATGTGGCCATGGTCGTGCTGGTCGTGGGCTTCCTCGGGCTGGGCTGGTGGCAGATCAGCCGGGCCGCGGCCGGCAACAGCCTCAGCTGGGGGTACGCGGTCGAGTGGCCGATCTTCGCCGGCTTCGTGGTGTACGTCTGGTGGCGTGAGGTGCGGCTGGCCCGCCGCAACGCGGAGGCGGCCGCCGAGCCACCGGCGGACCTGGCCGACGCACCGGCCGGCGAGCCGGCGCCGGCCGCGACCATCGGCGCCCGACCGGCGGTACGCCGACCGGTGCGGGTGGCCCGGGTGCCGGTCGCCGCGGCACCCGGTGACGACGCCGACCTGGCCGCCTACAACGACTACCTGTCATGGTTGAACGCCAATCCGGGCGCCAAGCCCGGTGACTATCCCGGCTGAAGCCCGGGGCTCGGAAGGACGGACGACTGTGGGCGCAGCCCTTACCCGGTACCGCGTGATCGCCTGGATCGTAGGCGTGGTGCTGATCCTGCTGGTCGTTGTCGGCATGCCGCTGAAGTACGCGTTCGACAACCCGGTCGTGGTGGAGACGGTCGGTCCGGCGCACGGCTTCCTCTACATGATCTACCTGGTGGCCGCGTTCGACCTGAGCCGCCGGGCCGACTGGCCGCTGAAGCGGATGCTCCTGGTGATGCTGGCCGGCACCGTGCCGTTCGTCTCGTTCTACGCCGAGCGTCGCGTCACCGCCTGGCTGGACCGGCCCGTGACCCGTACGCCGGAGCCGGTCGCCAGCTGACCGGCCCGGCGGTGGGTCAGCGGCTGGGCCGCCACGGGTCGGCCGAGGCGAGCGGGTCGACCCAGCCGCCGTACCGGTTGACCTCCCGGGCGCGCAGCAGCGCCCGAGTGACCTGACCGAACTGCCGCTCGTCGTCGGCGCTGAACAGGAGCACCTCCGCGCCCCGGTGCCAGCCCCACAGCTCGTACGGCGGTGGACGCCAGCGGTCGCCGACCAGGGCGAGCGCCGCCGGCAGCAGGAGCACCGCCCCGAGGATGAGGTACGCCTCGGCGGTCAACCGTTGCAGGCCACCGCTGAAGCCGAGGAGCAGGCCGACCACGCCGATCATGGATGCGGTGACCACGACGGCCCGGACGGCGATCCGGTCGTGCGGGCCTCGGGTGGTGCGCAGGTGGGTCAGGTCGACGATGCGATAACTGGTGCGGCCGACGGTGAACCGGTCGACGGTGACGATGATGCCGGGTCGCGCGTACAGCAGCGTGGACCTGGCTCCGGGCACCGTTCGTTGCGGTCGCGTCTGTGCGCCTTCACGATTCACGGTTCCTCCCGTGGGGGCGATCTGCCGGGGTGGGTCCGTGGGGGGCATCGCTGCCTCGGGGACGGGATTCCCGGCTGCGGCTCCATTGTTCTGGGGGACCGCCACTCCACCTGGGCATTTACCGATACGCCCCCGGCCCCATCCGGGGGACATGGCCGCGAAACAGCATCCATTTCGGTTTTTATCGGATATTGCCGGTGGCCATCCGGCGGCATGCGCCCGGAACGACGAAAGTCGGATATCGGGCACCGGATGCGAAAAGGTGCTCCCGCAGGAGTCAACAGCCCCGCTGGAGTCACCGGGAGCAGCGGCACTTCTCGCCACTTCGTCAACATTCGCCCCTGCTTCAACTGCGCCACACAACCGTCCCGGGTTAGGTTGGGCAGGCCGGTCCGGCCCAGTGCCACCCACCCGGGTGACCCCGGCCGGTGTCGCCGAGGGCGTCAGCAGCCCCGTCGGCGGCCGTGGGAGAGGGGCCCTTCGCTCTTGTCATCCCTGAGAACCCTGCTGCGCACCGCGATGCTGGCCGGCCTGTCGGCCGCGCTGATCGCCCCGACGGCTGTGGCACACGCCGAGCCGTCCCCCGCCGACCTGACCCGGCGGATCGAGACGTCCTCCGCCGAGTTGGAACGGATCGTGGAGTCGTACAACAAGCTCGCCGAGGACATCAAGGTCAACAAGACCGCGGCGGCCCGATTACAGGCCCGCATCGGCCCCCTGGAACAGCAGGCCGAGCAGAGCCGGGCCGACGTCGCGGCACTCGCCAACACCGCGTACAAGAGCGGTGGCCTGCGTACCGCGGACGCGCTGCTGCGGCCCGGCGGCTCGGTCGCTCTGCTCGACCGGCTCGGCACCCTCGACCAGCTGACCCGCCAACGCCAGGAGCGCATCTCCGGCTTCACGGACAACCAGCGGCGGCTGCTCGACGAGAAGACACGCCTGGACGCCACGCTGGCCCGGCAGGCCGCGCAGGCCCGCGAGCTGGCGGCCGGCAAGAAGCGCATCGAGAGTGACCTGGCCAAGCTGTACGAGCTGCGCCGGCAGGCGTACGGCACCGCCACCGAGAAACCCGCGCCCAAGGCGGCGGGGGTCGAGGCCAAGAACGTGCCCGCGGTGGCCGGGGACGCCGGCACGGCGGTGCGCTACGCCTTCGGCGCGATCGGCAAGCCGTACGTCTGGGCCGGTGACGGGCCCAACGGCTACGACTGTTCCGGGCTGACGCTCGCGGCCTGGCGCGCGGCCGGCAGATCACTGCCGCACAGCGCACGGATGCAGTGGGGCGCGGTCGCCCACATCGGCCGGGGTGACCTGCGCCCGGGTGACCTGATCTTCTACAGCGGGCTCGGGCACGTCGCTCTCTACGTCGGCGGCGGCCAGGTCATCGACGCGCCGAGCGCCGGTCGCAACGTGCTCAAGCGTGGCATGAACATGATGTCCATCCACGGCTACGGCCGGGTCAGCTGACCCGACCAGATACGGCGAACGGCCGGCGTCCCCCTATCGGACGCCGGCCGTTCGCCGTCATTACTACCAGGTCAGGCTGCTTGCAGCCCCTCCGCCCGGGCCAGCTCCCGGAGCCGGCCGAGGGCCTGGATCTCCAGCTGCCGGATCCGCTCGCGGGACAGCGAGAAGCGGGACGCGACCTCGGTCAGCGAGTGCTCACGGCCGTCCTCCAGCCCGTAGCGGGCCCGCATGATGCCGGCGGACCTGTCGTCGAGGTGGTTGAGCAGCCCCTCGATGCGCTGCCGCTCCAGGCCGCTGAGGACGATGTCCTCCGGCGACGGCGCGTCGCTGTCGGCGACCAGGTCGCCGAGGTTGGTGTCGCCGTCGTCGCCCACCGGGGTGTCCAGCGAGACGGTGTCCTGCGACCAGCGGCGCAACTCGTTGACCCGCTCGACGGTGACGCCGAGCGACGCGGCGATCTGCTCCGGCTCCGGGTCGCTGCCCAGCTCACGGGTGAGCTGCCGGATCACGTTGCGCATCCGGTTGACGTCCTCCACCAGGTGCACCGGCAGACGGACGGTGCGCTCCTGCTGGGCGATCGCCCGGCTGATGGCCTGGCGGATCCACCAGGTGGCGTAGGTGGAGAACTTGTAGCCACGCTCGTAGTCGAACTTCTCCACGGCCCGGACGAGGCCGGTGTTGCCCTCCTGGATCAGGTCCAGCATGGGCATGCCCGAGCGCACGTAACGACGCGCGATCGACACGACCAGTCGCAGGTTGGCGCGGATGAAGAGGTCCTTCGCGCGCTCACCCTCGACGATCAGCCGCTCCAGGTCGGCCCGGTCGACACCGTCGGGAACGGCGTCCTCGCCGAGCAGGTGCTCGGCGTAGAGGCCGGCCTCGATCGCCTTGGAGAGGTCAACCTCCTTGGCGGCGTCCAGCAGTGGCGTCCGGGAGATCTCGTGCAGGTAGACGCCGACCAGGTCGCGCTCCTCGGCAACCTCGTCGGTCCGCATGCCGATGTTCTTGTCCACGTTGCCCACGGTCCCCTCGCTCGCGCCGGTTGCCCGGTTCCTTGCCATTCCCCACGTCCGGTCAGCCCCTGGTAACTTCTGCTGTGCCCACCGTCGCTGACACCTACACAACAGATGAGACGTGTCGGGGATTCCATGTCGTGAGTCGAAAGTGTCACGAATGCCTGAGTAGTAGCTGAGAGCACGGTCCATGTTTGCTGTCAGCACCCGCCGGGTGGCGCGCCGCTGGGCACCTCGAACGGGTTGGCGGGTCGACGAATCGCCGATCGCCCGCACCATGGCAACACCGCCCGCCGCGCTCACGCAGCGACCCGGGTCACCACCGCGCTGCGATCCTGGTCACTGTCAGATACGCAGCGGTGGACCGGTCGGTTCATCCACGGGGGTGTGATTACCCCCCGCCCCGGTGAACAATCCGGAGCCCCGTTCGCTTCCCGAGCGGGGCCAGCTAGGAGGCGAGCAGGGCGAGAGCCCCGCGAACCTGGTCGGCGGAGCGCGCCAGGGCTGCTCGGGCGGCGGCCACCTCGGCTCCGGAGACCAGCGAGACCAACGCCGTCTTCAGGTCGCCGTCGGCCTCGCCGAGGGCCCGCCGGGAGACCTCCTCAGAGCAGCCGGTCGCCTCGATGAGGATCGAGATCATTCGTCCCCGGAGCTTCGCGTTGGTGGCCACCATATCGATCATGAGGTTCGAGTAGACCCGACCCAGCCGCACCATGACTGCTGTCGAGAACGTGTTCAGGACCAGTTTCTGCGCGGTGCCCGCCTTCATCCGGGTCGACCCGGTGACCACCTCGGGTCCGGTGTCCACCCCGATGAACACGTCGACCGACCGGGCGGCCTCCGCCTCCGGATTGGCGCACAGCAGCACCGTCGAGGCGCCTGCGGCGCGGGACGCGGCGAGCGCCCCGAGGACGTACGGGGTGCGTCCACTGGCCGCCAGACCGACCACCAGATCACCGGCGCGCACACATCCGCCGGCCTCGGCCGCCCCGTTCCGGTCGTCGTCCTCGGCGTCCTCCACGGCCCGCCACATGGCGTCCGGGCCGCCGGCCAGGTGGGCGCAGAACCAGTGCCGCGGCGAGTTGAAGGTGGGTGCCAACTCGGCCGCGTCGAGCACGCCCAGCCGGCCGGAGGTGCCGGCCCCGAAGTAGTGCACCCGGTGGCCACCGCGCAGCGCCGCGACCGCCAGGTCGACGGTGGTGGCGATCTCGTCGAGCACCGCAGCGACCGCCGCGGGCACCCGCCGATCGGCCTCATTGATCACGGTGAGCACGTCCCGCGTCGACATCAGATCGAGGTCGACGCTGAGGGGGTTACGTCGTTCGGTGGGCGCGCCCACCCGGACCGTCGGGCGGGCGAGCGGTGCTGACATGTCCTCGTCCGGCTCCACGGAGCCGGGCGTCATGCCCGCCTCCGACTGGCACCCACCCGGTGCGACTGGACCGCCTCGGCGGTCGCCTCGAGGGCCTTGCGGGCCCGGGACCGGTTGCGGGCGGCCACCCCGACGAAGAGGCAGTCGACGACCGTGAGCTGAGCGAGCCGGCTGGCCGTCGCTCCGGAGCGGTAGGTGGTCTCGCGGGCAGCGGTCGTCAGCACGAAGTCGGCGACCTCCGTGACCGGCGAGCGCGGAAAGTTGGTGAGCGCCACGGTGGCTGCGCCCCGCGTCCGCGCCTGCTCCAGCACCTCGATGACGTCGGAGGTGGTGCCGGTGTGGGAGATGCCGATCGCGACGTCACCGCGGCCGAGCAGGGCGGCCGAGGTCAACGCGGTGTGCACGTCGGGGAAGTAGAAGGCGATCCGGCCGATGCGGTGCAGCTTCTGCTGGAAGTCGGAGGCGACGAACCCGCTGGCGCCGGCGCCGTAGATGTCGATCCGGCCGGCGCCAGCGATCGCCTCGACCACCTGCTCGCAGATGGCCGGGTCGAGCTGCTCGGCGGTCTCCTCGACGGCTCGGGCGTCGTTGAAGGCGATGGTGGCGATGATCTGGGCGAGGTCGGCGCCGGGCGGAATGTCACCACCGACGACGCGGGCGTCCGGCGGCTCGATGCGCCGGGCGGCCTCGGCGGCCAGCCGGATGCGCAGCTGTGGATAGCCGTCCATGCCTACCGATCGGCAGAACCGGATGACTGTCGCCTCCGACGTCTCCGCTGCGGTGGCGAGGTCGGTGATGGTCCGCCGGGCGGCGGCGGCCGGGTCGGACACGACAAGCCGGGCGACCCGCTGCTCGGCGGGCGACAGCGATGGCAACAGCCCGCTGATGTGGACGATCAGCCCACCAGGCTCGTGACTCGCAGAAATCTTCGGACTCTTCGCCACGGGTGAAACTTACTTTCACGAGGCGTGAGCGTCAACCATGACCATATGTGGTGGGAATAGTGTCGACGACCCGTATCACGCGTTTCGCACAGCCTGCCACTCCCTGAGGATCGCCGCCTCATCCGCCGGGTCCAGTCCACCCTGCCGTACGGTGTCGGGCCGCGCTGTCATCCAGGACGCGGTCGCCCGAACGGTGTCCGACAACGGACGGACCGTCAGACCCGCGTCCAGCGCAGGCCGGGCATCCCGATCCATCAGGCCAGCCCACTCCGGCAGGCGCACCCACAGCGGCAGCGCCCGCTCCCCCGACCACTCGCGTACGTCGCGCGCCGCCAGGAAGTCCTGATCGACCCAGGTGAGCTGCGGGTCGGCGACGCCCAGGCCGGCCGCCACACCGGTCAGCAGATCGGCACGGGACAGCGCCGGGCCGATGCCGTCGTACGTGCCGGCGAGGCGGGCGCCGGCGGCGTGCAGCAACCAGCCGGCCAGGTCGGCGACGTCCACGAACTGCACCCGGTCGGTCGGCCGGCCGGGCGCGAGAACCTCCCCGCCGTTCGCCAGCCGCCGCACCCAGTACGGGAAGCGATCGCTCGGGTCCTCCGCGCCGACGATAAGCCCCGCGCGACAGATGAACGACAGGTCCGCGCCCATCCGCTCGCGGACCAGCGACTCGATGCTGACCTTGCACTCGCCGTACCAGCGGTGGTCGGGGCCGACCGGAGCGTCCACGTCCGGCGGAGCGGGCGGCAGCAGCGGCGCGTCGGCCGCTGTCTGACCCGGGGTGGTGTTGTCCGCGTACACCGAGATCGTGGACACGAACGACCAGTGACCAACATGGTCGGCCAGCGTGGCGAGGGCGTACCGGGCATGGCTGACCTGACGGGTCACGTCGATCACCGCGTCGAAGCCGTCGTCGGCGAGTGGCGCCAGCGCCGCGGGCTCGTCGCGGTCGACAGGCACGAACCGCGCACCGGTCGGCACGACACCGGACACGCCCCGGGCCGCGCAGGTCACCTCATGGCCCTGCGCGACGGCCAGTCGGGCCAGCGCCCGCCCGAGAAACCGGGTGCCACCGAGAATCAGGATTCGCATCCGCCGATCCTGCGCCGTCGACCGCCGATCACGCCAAGAACTCTGCTGTGGGCAGAGCGCCGGCCGGCCGATCGGTAGTCGCGCCGGGCGCTAGCGTGTGGCACATGGCAGAGCGCAGCGTGGTGGTGACCGGAGGCACGGGTGGCCTCGGCGGGGCGGTCGTCGCCTCGTTCGTCGACGCGGGCTGGCGGGTGGTCGTACCGCAGCGGGCAGCCCGGCCCGGGTCGGAGCCGGCGGCGGACGGGCTGGTCCGGGTCGTCGCGGACCTGACCGACCCGGCCGGCGCGGCAGCCGTCGTCGAGGCCGCCCTCGGCGACCCGGCGGCGCCGCTGCGGGCGGTGGTCAACCTCGTCGGCGGGTACGCGAGCGGCGGCCTGGTGCACGAGACGCCGGTCGACGAGTTCGAGCGGATGCTCACCGTCAACCTGCGACCCACCTACCTGGTCACCCAGGCCGCGCTGCCGCACCTCGTGGCGGCCGGCGGTGGCGCGGTGGTGTGCGTCTCGGCTCGCGCTGCGGTGAGCCCGTTCGCCGGCGCGGCCGGCTACGTCACGGCCAAGGCGGCGGTGCTCGCCTTCGCCAACGCGGTCGCGGTGGAGTACCGCTCCCGCAACGTGCGCTGCAACACCGTGCTGCCCAGCGTCATCGACACCCCGGCGAACCGCGCCGCGCAGCCCGACGCCGACCACTCCCGCTGGGTGACGCCGGCCGAGATCGCGCCGGTGATCCGCTTCCTCGCCTCGACGGACTCCGCGCCGACCACCGGGGCCAGCGTTCCGGTCTACGGACGCGCCTGAACGAGCAGCGACACGACGCCGCCGCGCTCGACCCGCTCCTGGGTCGGCGCGGCCGGGGGCGCCGGCTGCGGTACGTCGGTGGGCGCCGACCCGTCCGACGATCGGGTGGGGTCGGGGCGGACGTCCTCCGGCAGCCAGGTCGCCAGGTGCGCCTGGATCTGCTCGGTCACCTCCTCGGCCGAACGGCCCGCGTCGACGAGGACGAAGCTCGGATACTCGGGCAGGGTCCGGTAGGCGGTGTCCGCCGCGGTGAGCCAGCCCATCGACTCGTGGTCGGTGCCGCGCTCCTCGATGCGCTGGTACGCCACGGCCGGGTCGACGGCGAGCAGGAAGGTCACCTGCGGCGTCGGGAAGAGGCGGTAGCCGGCCCGGGCCAGCCGCTCCCAGCGGTTCCCGCCGTGTGCGCGGATGCTGGCGTACTGGCAGGCCGAGTAGCGGTCCATGACCGCCGTCCGGCCGGTGAGCAGGCAACTGAGCAGGGCCACGGCGATGGCGAGCCAGCGCAGCACGGACTCCACCGCCAGGACGCCGTCCCGTCCGACGAGCCGTTGCGCGTCCGGGAGGCCGAGCCGGTGCGCGAGCCGGCCGAGCCAGCGCCGCCCGCTGGCGTTGCGACGGTACGCGGCGGGACGCCCCGCGGCGGTGAGCGCGTCGGCCAGCCGGTGCGCCTGCGTGGTCTTGCCCGAGCCGTCGATGCCGATCAGGGCGACGGTGCGCAACCGGGCCCCGCCGCGTCGCATCCCCGATGATCTGGCCACCCTCGACAGGTTATCCGACCCATGCTTGCGCCCCGCGACGTTTATACCCCTTTGTCCCCGTTGACACCTGACCGCGACGACAGCAGGTGTGGGCGACCGGAATGCCGGGTACGGGAGTTCGAATCCAACCGCCTGTCCACCAACACGACCGACGGGAGATCCAGATGGCTGAGCGCGGGGACGAGAGTCTGGTGCACACCCTGAAGAAGGTCGCCGCCGTGCTCAAGCAGTCCGAGATCCCGTTCGCCCTGGGCGGCAGCTTCGCCGTCTACGCCCACGGCGGCCACTCGAGCGACCACGACGTCGACTTCCTGATCCGCGAGGCCGACGTCGAGCGGTCCCTGGAAGCGCTCGTGGCCGCGGGTTTCCGCGCCGAGCGACCGCCGGAGGACTGGCTGGTCAAGGTCTTCGACGACGGGCGGATGGTGGATCTGATCCACCGGCCGATCGAGACGCCGGTGACCGAGGAGACGTTCGCCGACACCGTCGTGCGGCCGGTGGACGCCATCCACATGCCGGTCCTGTCCGCCACCCAGCTCATGGTGCACAAGCTGCTGAGCTTCTCCCAGCACTACTGCGACTTCGCCCGCGGCCTGCCGCTGGCCAGATCGCTGCGGGAGCAGATCGACTGGGAACGGGTACGCAAGGAGACGCAGCACTCGCCGTACGCCGAGGCGTTCCTGGTGCTGTTGGACCGGCTGGAGGTGGTGCCGGAACCCGGCGCCCCGGCAGGAGAGGAGACACCGTGACGAACGATCAGGCCGGTGGCGTGGCGCCACCCGACGAGTACGTCGAAGCGGAGATTCAACGGCTGCTCACCGAGGATCCGGCCGTCGCCGAACAGGGGATCACGGTCGTCCGGCGGGAAGGCGCCATCGTGCTGTACGGCGAGGTGGAGAGCCCGCACCGGCGGGAGGAGATCCTGCGCCGGGTCTCGGAGCGCTTCCCGGACGTGCCGATCACCAGCGACATCGGTGTGATCCGCGCCCAGGCGCCCACGGAGATCGAGCAACTGCCCTGAGGGAGGTTTCATGGTGATCCGGATCGCCGCCGTGGGCGACGTGCATCTGGACGAGGACGTGGTCGGCCGGTTCCGCCCGGCGCTCGAGGAGCTGCCGGAGTGCGCCGACGTGCTGCTGCTGGCCGGCGACCTCACCCGGCACGGCACCGAGGCCGAGGCGCGCTGCGTGGCGCAGGAGTTCGGCGGGTTGGCCGTGCCGGTGGTGACCGTGCTGGGCAACCACGACCACCAGTGTGACCAGGTGCCGCAGGTGGTGAAGGTGCTCGAAGACGCGGGCATCACCGTGCTGGAGGGCGACGGCGTGGTGCTGGACTGCGCGGGCGGCCGGCTCGGTATCGCCGGCGTCAAGGGTTTCGGCGGGGGGTTCGCCGGCCGGTGCGCGAGCGACTTCGGCGAGCCGGAGATGAAGGCGTTCGTCCGGACCACAAACGAGAGCGCGGATCGCCTCGGAGCGGCCCTGCGCTCGCTGGACTGCGACATGCTTGTCGCGCTGACCCACTACTCGCCGGTTCCGGACACGCTTGTCGGCGAGCCGCTGGAGATCTACCCGTTCCTGGGGTCGTACCAACTCGGGCAGGCGATCGACTCGGCGCCCACCGCGCTGGCCGTGCACGGGCACGCGCACGCCGGCACCGAGCGCGGCACCACCCCGGGAGGGGTACGCGTCCGCAACGTGGCGCACCCGGTGATCAAGCAGGCGTACAGCGTCTTCCACGTCGGGGATCAACTCGACACCGACCAGGTTTCCCCGATCGGAGGGTCGGGTAGACAGAGGTCATGGAGCTGATTCTCTGGATTCTCGCAGTCGTACTCGTGGTCGCCGGCATCCTCGCGCTGTTCCGCCGGCAGATCCTGTGGGGCATCGTCCTCATCGTCGTCGGGCTGTTGGTCGGCCCGGGTGGTGTCAGCATCTTCAATTGACGTTCGTACCCCTTAAACAAACACTCCTTCACCACACCGAGACCCGTCGGGGTCGCCGTGGCCGGAGCTTCGTCCTCCCGACAGAAGCACCGGCCGCGGTGGCCCCGGCGCTTTTTTGTGGGTTTGACCAGGCCGTCGAGCGGCAATATCTCGACCATGGAGATATCTCGCGAGGCACGGCCCACCTCCGGCCGACGGTCGCGCTGGGCGCTCGCCGGCTTCGCGGCGGCGGTCTTCGTCGCGGCGGCGATCGGCGGGCTGGGGGTGCAGGGCACCACCGACGAGTACGCGAGCCTGCGCCAGCCGGGCTGGGCGCCGCCGTCCTGGCTCTTCGGGCCGGTCTGGACGGTGCTCTACGCGCTTATCGCCGTCGCCGGCTGGCTGGTGTGGCGTCGGGTCGGCTTCTCCCCCGCGCTCTGGGCGTGGACGGCCCAACTCGTCCTCAACGCCATCTGGACGCCACTGTTCTTCGGCGCGGGGCAGTACGGGCTGGCGTTCGCCGAGATCGTGGTGATGTGGCTGGCGATCGGCCTCACCGTCGTGCTCTTCACCCGGGTGTCCCGGGTCGCCACGGCTCTGCTGCTGCCGTACTGGGCGTGGGTCACGTTCGCCGCCGCGCTCAACCTGTCGATCTGGCAACTGAACACCTGACCGACGCCGGACCTCCGGCGGGAGGCAGCCCCGCCGGAGGCCCGCTGGCGCGTCAGCAGCGGGGCACGTTCGGGATGTAGCCGTCGTAGCCGGTGTAGACGTACGCGTCGGCGATGTAGCGGCCGCTGCCGATGCGGTCCCAGATCGAGCTGGTGCCGTACGTGCCGGTGACAGTGGTGCCGCTGGTCTGGCAGGCGATGGTCACCCGGGTGCCGTCGGCGACGGTGCCCACCGAGGCGTATCCCGTGCCGGGGCCGGAGCGGACGGTCAGCGGCGTGCCGCTGGTGTCGACAGTGGCGTTGCCGGAGCCCGAGCTGCAGTTGTTGTCGCTGGTGTAGGTCTTGGTGCCCCAGTACAGGCCGAGGGTGCCGTTGAACCTGACCTGGACGTCGTTGCCGTTGAGGCGCTGCTCGTAGTGCAGGTGGGGGCCGGTGGACCCGCCGGTGCTGCCCACCCAGCCGAGCACCTTGCCGTAGCCGACGGTCTGCCCCACCGAGACGTTGAAGCCGTTGAGGTGGGCGTAGTAGGTCGAGTACCCGCCACCGTGGTTGATCCGGACGTACTTGCCGTAACTGGTGCCACCGAGGTCCGTGACCCGGTCGACGGTGCCGGGGGCGCTGGCCACCACCGGGTCGCCGAGGTCGTCTGTGCGGTTGAAGTCGACCGCGTTCGCCGGGCTGTGGTCCGACCGGGTCTGCCCGGACCAGGACTGACCGCACGGGAACGGCACCTTGAAGGTCGGCGCGGCCAGCGCCGGGCTCGCCGGCGCGAGGACTCCACCGACGAGCAGGCCCGTCACCAGCAGACTGATCCACCGCTTACGCATCCAGATCCTCCTATGTTGAAAACCTTCGATGAGGTGGCCCTAGCCTGACAGATATCGCCAATCTTCGAAAGAGTCCCGATCTTCGCCCGACAGCCCGCCCAGACGGCGGACACGAGGTTTCGGGATTGTTACTCGCTCGTGTCTGACAGGGGGTGGACCAGACCCGATGCAAGCGCTTACATGTGTGCACGCCCAATCGGACCGGCGAGGGTCGTCAGCGCAGACCACGCCGGCTAGGAAGGAGGACGGCATGGCGGTCTTTACCAGACCACGCCAGGCCTTCGTGATCGCCGGTGTGCTCGGGCTGGCGCTCAGCGCCACCGCTTGCGGTACCGGTGACGACAAGAAGAGCGACAAGGCGGGCTCCGCGGAGTGCGCCCCATACGAGAAGTACCAGGGCAACGACGGCAAGAAGGTCTCCATCTACGCGTCCATCCGTGACGCCGAGGCCGACCTGCTCGAGCGGTCGTGGTCCCAGTTCACCGAGTGCACCGGCATCAAGATCGCGTACGAGGGCAGCGGCGAGTTCGAGGCCCAGCTCCCCGTCCGGGTCGACGGTGGCAACGCGCCCGACATCGCCTTCGTGCCCCAGCCGGGCCTCGTGAAGCGGTTCGCGGACGCCGGCAAGCTGAAGCAGCTCGGCGCCGACACCAAGACCATGGCCGAGCAGAACATGCCTGCCGACTGGCTGAAGTACGGCACCGTCAACGGGACGCTCTACGGCGTGCCGCTCGGCGCGAACGTCAAGTCCTTCGTCTGGTACTCCCCGAAGACGTTCAAGGAGAAGGGCTGGGAGGTCCCGACCACCTGGGATCAGCTCATCGCCCTGAGCGACAAGATCGCCGCCAGTGGCATGAAGCCGTGGTGCGCGGGCGTCGAGTCCGGTGACGCCACCGGCTGGCCGGCCACCGACTGGATCGAGGACGTGCTGCTGCGGACGGCGGGCGCCGAGGTCTACGACCAGTGGACCACCCACCAGATCGCGTTCAACGACCCGCGGGTCGTCGACGCGGTGGAGCGCGCCGGCACGATCCTCAAGAACGAGAAGTACATGAACGGCGGCTTCGGCGGCGTCAAGAGCATCACCACCACCGCCTTCCAGGAGGCGGGCCTGCCGGTGACCACCGGCAAGTGCGCGATGCACCGTCAGGCGTCGTTCTACGCCAACCAGTTCCCCGAGGGCACCAAGGTGGCTGAGGACGGCGACGCGTTCGCCTTCTACTTCCCGGCCATCGACGCCGCCAAGGGCAAGCCGGTGCTGGGCGCGGGCGAGTTCGTCGTCGCCTACGCCGACCGTCCCGAGGTCCAGGCGGTGCAGACCTACCTGGCCTCCGCCGAGTACGTCAACAGCCGCGCGAAGCTCGGCAACTGGGTCACGGCGAACAACAAGCTGGACATCGCCAACGTCGCCAGCCCGATCGACAAGCTCTCCGTCCAGATCCTTCAGGACAAGACCGGCGTCTTCCGGTTCGACGGTTCCGACCTGATGCCGGCGGCCGTCGGCGCGGGGACGTTCTGGAAGGGCATGATCGAGTGGCTGAACGGCAAGCAGACCGCCCCGGTGCTCCAGGGCATCGAGAGCAGCTGGCCTAAGTGATCTCGACGGTGGCCCGGCCCGCGACAGCGGGCCGGGCCACCGTTCGAACCGGACCCGGAAGGGAGGGTTGATGGAGTTCGACTTCGCCGAGGAGCAGCCGAAGCTCCTCATGCTGATGTACGGGCTGATCGCCTTCGTGGTGGTGGTGGGCGGTCTGCTCCTGCTGCTCGACGTCGTGCCGGCCTGGTTTGCCCGGCGACGGGAGGCGCAGCTCGTCGCTGCCTCGGCGAGTGGAGCTCCTCTCCCCCGCCGGTACAAGCCGCGGGAGGGGATCTTCGCGATCTTCTTCCTGCTGCCCACGCTGTTGCTGCTCGCCATCGGCCTGGTCGTGCCGGCCCTCCGCACCATGCTGCTCTCCCTGATGAACGGGAGCAGCACCGACTGGGTGGGGTTGCGCAACTACGGCTGGATGTTCTCCGACAACTCGATGCTCCGGGTCCTGATCAACACCCTGGTCTGGGTGGTGCTGGTCCCGCTGGTCGCGACCGCGTTCGGCCTGATCTACGCCGTCCTGGTGGACAAGGCCCGGTTCGAGGCCGTGGCCAAGTCGCTCATCTTCCTGCCGATGGCGATCTCCTTCGTGGGCGCCAGCATCATCTGGAAGTTCGTCTACGCCTACCGCGGCGACGGGGACCAGATCGGTCTGCTCAACCAGATCGTGGTCAGCCTCGGCGGCGAACCGAAGCAGTGGCTGCTCGAATCACCCCTGAACACGCTGCTGCTGATCGTCATCATGGTCTGGATCCAGGCCGGCTTCGCCATGGTGGTGCTCTCCGCCGCGATCAAGGCGATCCCCGGCGACATCGTGGAGGCCGCCCGGCTCGACGGGGTCAGCCCCTGGCAGATGTTCTGGCAGATCACCATGCCGAGCATTCGGCCGGCGCTGATCGTGGTGGCCGTGACGCTCACGATCGCCACGCTCAAGGTCTTCGACATCGTCCGGACCGCGACCAACGGCAACTACGACACCAACGTGATCGCCAGCGAGATGTACAACCAGGCGTTCCGGTACGGCCAGAACGGGCAGGGCTCCGCGCTCGCGGTCTTCCTCTTCATCCTGGTCATCCCGGTCGTGATCTACCAGATCCGCAACCTCCGTCGACAGCGGGAGGGCTGACATGACGACCGCAACGCCCACCGTCGCCGCCGGTACGCAGAAGACCGACGGCACGCCGTCCACCACCGCTGGGCGGGTCCGTCGGCGACTCAACAGCCGTACGGCCACGCTCGTCTCGATCGTCATCGCGGTGGTCTGGACCATCCCGACGTTCGGCCTGCTCGTCTCCTCCCTCCGGCCGGAGGACGAGATCAAGACCACCGGCTGGTGGACCGCCTTCACCAACCCACAGTTCACGCTGGAGAACTACCAGCAGGTCCTGTTCGGGCGGTCGTCCTCGTCCGGGCAGCTCGCCAGCTACTTCATCAACTCGCTGGCGATCACCATCCCGTCGGTGCTCTTTCCGCTCGCCTTCGCGTCCCTGGCCGCGTACGCGCTCGCGTGGATCAACTTCCGCGGGCGGGACTGGCTCTACATCGCGATCTTCGCGTTGCAGATCGTTCCGCTGCAGATGGCCCTGGTGCCGCTGCTGAGGTTCTTCTCCACAGGCGTCTCCCTCGGCGGCGTCACGCTGATGCCAGCGTGGGACCTGGTCGACGAGCAGAAGTTCGCCCAGGTGTGGTTCGCGCACACCTGCTTCGCGCTTCCGTTCGCCGTCTTCCTGCTGCACAACTTCATCTCGCAGCTCCCCGGCGACCTGATGGAGGCGGCCCGGGTCGACGGGGCAACCCACCCGAAGATCTTCCGCACCATCGTGTTGCCGCTGATCACCCCGGCGCTTGCCGCGTTCGGCATCTTCCAGTTCCTCTGGGTCTGGAACGACCTGCTGGTCGCGCTGATCTTCGCCGGTGGCGGCAACGAGACCGCCCCGCTCACGGTTCGCCTGGCCGAGATGGCCGGCACCCGGGGCAGCGAATGGCAACGGCTGACCGCAGGCGCGTTCGTCTCGATCGTTGTACCGCTCGTCGTATTCCTGTCCCTGCAGCGCTTCTTCGTGCGAGGTCTGCTCGCCGGCAGCGTCAAGGGCTGACCCGCTTGCCCGCCGCCGCCTGCCCCTGAGGGCGGCGGCGGGCGACGGGTACCGAGCGGGGGAACCGTGACGAAGATTGATGATGTCGCCCGGTTGGCCGGGGTGTCCACGGCAACCGTCTCGCGGGCCCTGCGCGGGCTGCCGACGGTCTCGGCCGCCACCCGACGCAGAGTGCTCGCGGCCGCCGAGCAGCTCGACTACGCGGTCTCGCCGAGCGCGTCCCGGCTCGCTGGCGGCCGCACCGGCACGGTCGCGGTGGTCGTACCCCGGATCACCCGGTGGTTCTTCAGCACCGTCGTCGAGGCGGTCGAGGACTACCTGCACCACTCCGGCTACGACCTGCTGCTCTACAACCTGGGCGGTCGGGAGCAGATCCGCCAGCGGGTGCTGCGCACCGCCAACCTGCACAAGCGGGTGGACGCCATGATGCTTGTCGCCACGCCGCTGCGCCCCGCGGACCTGACCGCGCTGGCCTCCCTGGACCTGCCCGGCGTGACCATCAGCTCGGGGAGCAGGGTCCCCAACTGGCCGTGCGTACGCATCGACGACGTGGCCGCCGCGCGGACGGCCACCCGCCACCTGCTCGACCTCGGGCACCGGCGGATCGCGCACATCTCCGGAGATCCCGACGACGAGCTGGCCTTCACCACCCACCTCGACCGGCGCCGGGGCTACCAGGCGGCGCTGCGAGCCGCCGGTCTGCGACCCGATCCGAGCCTGGACGTCGAGTCGTCGTTCACCATCGACGGCGGCAACCGGGCCACCGCCGAGTTGCTGGCCCGCGGCGTTCCACCGACCGCGATCGTCGCCGCCTGCGACGAGATGGCGATGGGCGCGATGACCGCCCTGCGCGACGCCGGACTGCGCGTACCGCAGGACGTCAGCGTCGTCGGCATCGACGACCACGACCTCGCAGGCGTGCTCGGACTCAGCACCATCGCCCAGCCCGCCGCGGAACAGGGCCGGCTGGCCGCCCGAATGCTGCTCGACCCGCTGGGCGCCCGCAGCCTGAGCCCTATCGTCGGCCAACGAACCGCCGACGGGGACACACCGGTGATCCTGCCCACTCGGCTGGTGGTGCGAGAGTCCACCGCGCCGCCCCGGGCAGACTGAACCCCAACCATCCGCCGCCGGCCGGCGGCTGGCGGCGACGCGGCCGGCAGCAGCACCGCCGGCAGTCCACCCACCGCGCGACACGGGAGACGACCCTGAACACCGATCCGACCCAGCAGACCTCCTCCGGTCACCCGATCACCGGCTGGTGGACCGAGGCCGCCATCTACCAGATCTACCCACGCTCGTTCGCCGACTCCGACGGCGACGGCATCGGGGACCTGCCGGGCATCACCGCCCGCCTCGACCACCTGGCCGAGCTGGGCGTCGACGCGGTGTGGCTCTCCCCGTTCTATCCGTCGCCGCAGGCCGACGCGGGCTACGACGTGGCCGACTACCGCGACGTGGACCCGCTGTTCGGCACCCTCGCCGACGCGGACAAGCTGATCGCCGAGGCCCGCTCCCGGGGCCTGCGGGTGATCGTCGACCTGGTGCCGAACCACACCTCGTCGGCGCACCGCTGGTTCCAGGCCGCGCTGGCCGCCGCGCCGGGCAGCGCCCAGCGGTCCCGGTACATCTTCCGCGACGGCCTCGGCCCGGCCGGCGACCAGCCGCCGAACGACTGGCAGAGCGTCTTCGGCGGCCCGGCCTGGACGCGGACGGTCGACCCGGACGGCCGGCCCGGCCAGTGGTACCTGCACCTGTTCGACACCGGCCAGCCCGACCTCAACTGGGACAACCCGGAGGTGCACGAGGAGTTCCTCGGCGTCCTGCGGTTCTGGCTGGACCGCGGGGTGGACGGCTTCCGCGTCGACGTGGCCCACGGCCTCGTCAAGCAGGCCGACCTGGCCGACTGGCAGGAGCCCCAGGAGATCCTCTCCGGCAACGAGATCGACAAGCCGCGCCCGCCGATGTGGGACCAGGAGGGCGTGCACGAGATCTACCGGCAGTGGCGACGGGTCCTGGACAGCTACCCCGGTGAGCGGGTGCTGGTCGCCGAGGCGTGGGTGGAGCCGGCCGAGCGGTTGGCCCGCTATGTCCGCCCGGACGAGATGCACCAGGCGTTCAACTTCGAGTACCTGCTCGCCGCGTGGACCGCGCCGGCCCAGTACGCGGTGATCACCCGCTCCCTGGAGGCGACCGACTCGGTGGGCGCGCCGACGACCTGGGTGCTGTCCAACCACGACGTGGTGCGGCACGCCTCCCGGCTCGGCCTTGCGGTCGGCGGCGGCCGACCCAACGGCATCGGCATCGGCGACCCGCAGCCGGACGCCGCGCTCGGCCTGCGCCGGGCCCGCGCGGCCACCCTGCTGATGCTCGCCCTGCCCGGCTCCGCGTACCTCTACCAGGGCGAGGAGCTGGGCCTGCCCGAGCACACCACGATGCCCGACGAGGCCCGGCAGGACCCGACCTGGGCGCGCAGCGGGCACACCCAGCGGGGCCGCGACGGCTGCCGGGTGCCGATCCCGTGGGAGGCCGACGCCCCGTCGTACGGCTTCGGACCCACCGACGCCAGCTGGCTGCCGCAACCCCCGTCCTGGGCGGAGTACGCGCTGGACCGGCAGCGCGACGTGCCCGGTTCGACGTACGAGCTGTACCGCACGGCGCTGCGGCTGCGCCGCGCCCACGGCCTGGGCCGGGGCACGCTGGAGTGGCTGTCCTCGGGCGACGAGACGCTCACCTTCCGCAACGGCGAGCTGACCGTGCTTACCAACTTCGGCGACGCGCCGGTGCCGGTTCCGGCCGGCGCCGAGGTGCTCGCCACCAGCGCACCCCTGGACGACGACAACGCGGTCCCGACCGACGTGACGGTCTGGCTGCGCTGACTCTGACCCGAGTCCGTGAGGGGCCAACATCAGGGATGTTGGCCCCCTCACGCTCGCCCGAGGCAGCACTTTCCCTGATGTTGCCCGGATCAGGGCGCAGTGCGGCGTCAGAGACGGTCGGCGCGGGTGTGCAGCAGGTCGTGCACGTCGTCGATGTCCGCCGGCGAGGTCCGCGAGGCGAGCCAGTACATGACGCCGGTGGGGATGAAGAAGAGCTGGAACGCGGCCAGCCCGACGGCGAAGTTCAGCGGTGGCGGGAACGCCGCGCGCAGCCCCTGGAAGGCGACGCCGACCACCCCGTTGCCGGCGGCCCGGCCGACGCCGTTGACCAGGTTGCCGAGGCTGTAGACGGTGCCCCGGTGCTCCGGCGGGTTCACGTCGGCGATCAGCGCGAACCAGTTCGGCGAGTTGGCCGAGGTGAGCGCCAGCGCCACCACCGCGGTGAGCAGGCTCAGACCGACCGACGGCTCGGTGACCACGCTGGACAGCACCGCGCCGACGACCGCGCCCGCACTGCCGCCGTCGGGCACGTCGATGGTCACCGGAACGAAGAACAGCACCAGGTAGAACGGCAGCGCGGCCAGGATGCCGACCGCCGCGACAAGTGCCCGACCCCGAGGGGTACGCCGCTGCACCGCGTCGCCGACCAGCCCGCCGACGATGGAGAGCACGCCGCCGAGCTGGAACAGCGTGGCGAAGACGCTGCCCACCACCACCGCTGTCGACTCCGAGTAGCCCTGCGCCTCGGCCCGCTCGGCGAAGAGCCTCGGCAGCCAGACCAGTGAGCCGAAGGCAGCCTGCGCGGTCAGGCCCTGCAGGATCAACCACCTGTTGGTCCGCCGGGCCAGGATGCGCGGCAGATCGGCGCGGCTGATCCGGTAGTCGTACTCGGCGCCGGTGTCCAACGCGCCGGCCAGCTCGGGTTCGCTCTGGCCGCGCCGGATGTCGTAGGTGAACAGGTACGCGACTGTGGCGACCACGCCCACGCCGGTCAGCACCCAGAACGGTCGCCGCCAGTCGGTCGCCCCGAGCAGCCCACCCACAAGCGTCCCGGCCAGCGTGCCGACGCCCTGGGAGAGCCCCCAGAAGCTCATCACCAGCCCGCGCCGGGTCGGTGAGATCAGGTCGGTGACGACCGAGAAGCCCACCGAGCCGACCGCGCCGAGACCGACCGCCGCGACGAGCTGGGCGGTCAGGAACATGAGGTAGCCGTCGGCGAGCGCGCTGCCTCCGGTGCCCGCCGCCCAGAGCAGAGTGCCCACCATCAGCAGCGGTTTGCGGTTGGTGCGGTCGCCGACGTACGCCCAGCCGACCGCGGCCACCGCGCTGACCAGGAAGCTGACAGCGGTGACGAGGCCGAGCAGCCCGCCCGACACGTCGAACGCGTCGGAGATCGGCCCGTACAGCGGTGGGACCAGCCCGATCGCCACGTTGTCCAGCGAGGCGAGCAGCACGAACACCACGACGCTGTACAGCCGGTGCGTCCGGCCGCCGCCCCGGCCGTGCCAGCCCCTGGTCACCGTCATGACCGGCAGCCAACCAGACTCCGACGACGGGGTCGCCACGCGGGTGGGTGCCGGTCGGCTCCCACCCGCGTCGACTGCGAGGTGTCAGCGGCGGTCGAGGACCAGTCCGCGGGCCGCCGCGTACTGCTCACGGACGGCGGGGACGGGCTCCGCCGCGTACTCCTCGGTGCCCTTGACCTCCCACTGCGGCGGCGTGGGACCACCCAGGGCGACCCATGCGGCCTGGCGGGCGGCGCCGTCGGCGACGTACTCCCCGGCGGGCGGGACGACCACCGGGCAGCCGAAGACCTGCGGTGCGATCCGGCGGACCGCGGCCGACCGTGCCCCGCCGCCGACGAGGATGACCCGGCGGACGGTGGCACCCTGCGCGGTCAGCGCGTCCAGGCCGTCGGCGAGCGCGCAGAGCATGCCCTCCACGGCGGCCCGGGCCAGGTGCGCGGGGGTCGACGTGCGCAGGGTCAGCCCGTGCACCGCGCCGGTGGCCAGCGGACGGTTGGGCGTCCGCTCACCCTCCAGGTAGGGCACCATGACCAGCCCGTCCGCGCCGGCCGGCGCGGAGAGCGCCAGATCGGCCAGCTCGTCCAGGCCGACACCGAGCATCGTGGCGGCGGCGTCCAGCACCCGGGCGGCGTTGAGCGTGCAGACCAGCGGCAGGAAGCGGCCCGACGCGTCGGCGAAGCCGGCCACGGCGCCGCTCTCGTCGGCGGCCGGCACGTCGGCCACGCTGAACACCGTGCCGGAGGTGCCGATCGAGACGACCACGTCACCGGGGCCGGCGCCGACGCCGAACGCGGCGGCGGCGTTGTCACCGGTGCCCGCGCCGAGCAGCGCGCCGCCCCCACCCAGCTCGTCGGCGAGCGTGCCGGCCGACTCGGCCGGGCCCAGCACCTCGGGCACGACGAGCTGCCGACCGAAGGCCCGTTCCAGCAGGTCGGGACGGTAGGAGCCGGTGGCCGGGGACCAGTAGCCGGTGCCGCTGGCGTCGCCCCGGTCGGTCCGCAGCGCTGCCAGCCCCGACGCACCGGCCAGCCGCCAGGTCAGCCAGTCGTGCGGCAGGCAGACGGCCGCCACCCGGGCGGCCTGCTCCGGCTCGTGCCGGGCCAGCCAGCGCAGCTTGGTGATGGTGAAGCTCGCCACCGGCACGCTGCCGGTGGCCTCGGCCCAGAACCGTCGTCCGGCCGCGCCGCCGCCGGCCTCCTCGATCAGGTCGGCGGCGGCGTCGGCGGAGCGGGTGTCGTTCCACAGCAGGGCCGGGCGGACCACCCGGCCCGCCTCGTCGAGGCAGACCATGCCGTGCTGCTGGCCGGCGACCGAGATCGCCGCGACGTCGGCCAGCCCGCCGGCCTCGTCGGCGGCGCTACGCAGCGCCTCCCACCAGGCTTCCGGGTCGACCTCGGTGCCGTCCGGGTGCGGTGCCCGGCCCTGCCGGAGCAGGGCGCCGGTCTCCGCGTCCCGGATGACCACCTTGCAGGACTGGGTGGACGAGTCAACGCCTGCGACCAACGGCATGGCGGGGCCTCAGCGAGCGCCGAGCAGGTGCTCGACGGCGAGCTGGTTGAGCCGGACGAAGGCGAAGCCCCGCTCGGCCACCGCGTCCACGTCGACGTCCTCGAACGCGGACCGGTCGGCAAGGAACTCCTCGTAGCCCTCGCCCTCGTTGAGCGTCGGCGTGTTCAGGTCGCCGACCTTGCTGGCGGCGAGCGCCTCGACCACCTCGGGGTCGGCGCGGAACGCCGCCGCCCGCTCCTTGAGCAGCAGGTACGTGCTCATGTTGGCCGCCGCGGAAGCCCAGACGCCGTCCATGTCCTCGGTGCGGGAGGGCTTGTAGTCGAAGTGCCGGGGGCCGTCGTAGGCGGGGCCGCCGTTCGGGCCGCCGTTCTCCAGGAGGTCCACCAGGGCGAACGCGTTCATCAGGTCACCGTGGCCGAAGACCAGGTCCTGGTCGTACTTGATGCCGCGCTGGCCGTTGAGGTCCAGGTGGAACAGCTTGCCCTGCCAGAGCGCCTGGGCGATGCCGTGGGCGTAGTTGAGCCCGGCCATCTGCTCGTGGCCGACCTCCGGGTTGAGACCCACCAGCTCCGGGTGGGCCAGCTGGGAGATGAAACCGAGCGCGTGCCCGATGGTCGGGAGCAGGATGTCGCCGCGCGGCTCGTTGGGCTTGGGCTCCAGGGCGAACCGCAGGCCGTAGCCCTTGTCGATGGAGTACTGGGTGAGGAGGTCCACCGCCTCGCGGTAGCGGTCCAGGGCGGCGCGCACGTCCTTGGCGAGGTCGTACTCCGAGCCCTCGCGGCCACCCCACATGACGAAGGTGCTGGCGCCCAGCTCGGCGGCCAGGTCGACCTGGCGCAGCACCTTGCGCAGCGCGAAGCGACGGACGTCGCGGTCGTTGCTGGTGAAACCGCCGTCCTTGAAGATCGGGTGGGTGAAGAGGTTGGTGGTGACCATCGGCACCACCAGGCCGGTCTCGTCGAGCGCCTTGCGGAACCGGGCGATGTGCTGGTCGCGGGTGGCGGCGTCGGCCCCGAACGGGATCAGGTCGTCGTCGTGGAAGGTGATGCCGTACGCGCCCAGCTCGGCGAGCCGGTGCACCGCCTCGACGGCGTCGAGCTCGGGACGGGTCGCGTCGCCGAACGGGTCGCGGGCCTGCCAGCCCACGGTCCAGAGCCCGAAGGAGAACTTGTCGGCGGGGGTGGGACGGGGTGCCATGAGCTACCTCCGGGTGGTGGTGTCAGCTATTTGTTCAGCGATTGAATTATTTGCCCGCCCTATGGCACTGTCAAGGGGTGAGCCCCACCCACGCCCCGGCCGGCGCAGCCCGTCAGGGCAGCCTCCGCGAGCTCAACCTCGCCCTGGTTCTCGGCCGGATCGCCGCCGCCGACCGTCCCCCGTCCCGGGCCGACCTGGCCACCGCCACCGGCCTCACGCGGGCCACCGTCTCGGCGGTCGTCGAGGACCTGCTCGCTGGTCAACTGGTAAGCGAGGCAGACCCGGCGCCCCGGGCGGGCGCCGGCCGACCGGCCCGCGGGCTGGTGCTGGCCGACCAGGGCCCGGCCGGACTCGGCATGGAGGTCAACGTCGACTACCTGACGGTGTGCGTCGTCGACCTCGCCGGGCAGGTCCGGCACCGCACCGTGCACCGGGCCGACCTGCGCCCGGTCGCCCCCGCCGACGCACTGGCCCGCCTCGTCGACCTGGCCGGGCAGGCCCGAGCCGACGCGGCCCGACAGGGGCTCACCCTGGCTGGGGCGGCGCTCGCCGTACCCGGCCTGGTGGACGACGCCGGGCTGGTCCGGCTCGCGCCGAACCTCGGCTGGCGCGACGTTCCGGTCCCCGAACTGCTCAGCGGCCACCCGGCCCTGACCGACCAGGTGCCGGGCGTACCGACCCTGGTGGTGGACAACGAGGCCAACTTCGCGGCGCTCGGCGAGCTGCACTCCCGGCCGCCCGGCCCGGCCAGCTTCCTGCACATCTCCGGCGAGGTCGGCATCGGCGCGGGGATCGTCCTGGACGGTGCCCTGTTCCGCGGGGTGCGCGGCTGGAGCGGCGAGATCGGGCACTTCCCGGTCCACCCGCAGGGGCGGCCCTGCCGCTGCGGCGGTCGTGGCTGCCTGGAGCAGTACGCCGGCCAGGAGGCGATAGTTGCCGCCGCCGGACTGCTGCGGGCGGAGCTTCCCGCGGACACCGCGACGGCGCGGCTGGCCGAGTTGGCCGAGGCCGGCGACCCGGACGCGCTGCGGGCACTGCACGACGCCGGCGCGGCCCTCGGGGTGGCGGTCGCCAGCGTGGTCAACCTGCTGGACCTGGACACCGTGGTGCTCGGCGGTGGGTACGCCCCGCTGGCACCCTGGCTGTGCCCGCCGGTGCTCGCCGAGATCGCGGCCCGGGTGCTCACCGCCGCGTGGTCACCGGTCACGGTCCGGCCCTCGACCCTCGGTCCGGAGGCGGCCGCCGTCGGCGCTGCCGAATCGGTGGTCCGGCGGATCGTCGCCCGGCCCGCCGGCTGGCTGGGCCGCTCCGGCTGACGCGCTCTGGGCTTGCCCCGGTGCCGCTCGGTACGCTTGCCGTCGGGCAACGATCCGCAGGCGAGGAGTGCAGGAGCAGCATGCGTACAGGTCGTCAGACGCGGGCCGGCGTCGGGCGGTGACCACGACCCGACGGGGCGGCCTCGCCGGTCCGGTCGACGGCGACGGGCAGCCCCCGCCCCGACCGACCCGCCAGAGCGCCGGTGGTGCGCTGCCGGCCGACTCGCCGCTGGCCCGCGAACTGCTCGACGGGCTCGCCGAGGCGGTGCTGACGACCGACGAGACCGGCCGGGTCACCCTCGTCAACGCCCGGGCGGCCCACCTGCTCCCGGAGATCGTCGCAGGCGTCGAGCTGTCCCGGTGCCCGGTGACCGCACTGGCCCGGGCCGTCTCCGACGGCACCGAGAGCTTCGACGCCGAACACCACGGCCGGCGCCTGCGGGGCGGTCGACGGCAGCTCGCCGGCAGCCGGTACGCCTGGTACGTCCGCGACGTCACCGAGGAGCACGCCCGCACCGACGCCCTGCTGGCCGAGCGCTCCCGCACCGCGTTCCTCGCCCAGGCCGGCAGCCGGCTCGGGCTGTCCCTGCATCGGGACCAGACACTGCGCACCACAGCCACCCTCGCCGTGCCGTACCTGGCCGACGCCGCCGTGGCGCTGCTCCGGCCGCCCGCGCCGGCCGAGCCGCACCCGCGCTGGACGCGGTACGCCGACGGTGAGCCGGCCCCGGTCACCGGGCGTGCCGGCCCGGAGTTGATTGCCGCGGTCCCCGGCCTCGACGAGGCGCTCGACGGTGTGCCCACCGAGCCGAGCCCCTGGCCGGACACCGAGGTCGCGGACCTTGCCGCCGTGCTTCCACAGGGGTTCGGTCGGCCGGGCACGGTGCTGGTCAGCCCGATGCCCGGTCCCGGGGGGTCGGCCGGCGCGCTGGTGTTGGTCCGCCGTGCCGGCCGCGCCGGCTTCGACCCACGCGACGTCGAGCTGGCCCGCGAGTTCGCCGCGCGGGCCGGCGCGGCGCTGGCCGCCGCCGAGCTGTACGGCGAGCAGGCCCACCTGGCCCGGGTGTTGCAGACCAGCCTGCTCCCGCCGGAGCTGCCGACGGTGCCCGGTGTGGGCATGGCCGGTGGTTACCGGGCCGCCGGGGACACGCTGCGCATCGGCGGCGACTTCTACGAGGTCTTTCCGCACTCGCGAGGCGCGCTGTTCGCGGTGGGCGACGTGTCCGGCAGGGGCGTCGGGGCGGCCGTGCTGACCGGCCGGGTCCGCCAGTCGTTGCAGACCCTACGACTGGTCGAGCAGCGACCGCTGGAGCTGATCCACCTGCTCAACCGCACGCTGTTCGACGCGCCCGACGCGGCACGGCGCAGCCAGCTCACCACTCTGCTGCTCGGGTCGCTGGAGCGCGGGCCGGCCGGGGTGGACATCCGGATCGCCGGCGGCGGTCACCCGGCGCCGCTGCTGGTCACCGCCGCCGGTTCGGTAGTCCCGGTTCCGGTCGGCGGGATGCCTGTCGGCGCACTTGTCGACGCCCGGTTCGCCGAGGCCCGGGTGCACCTCGACCCGGGCGACCTGCTCCTCGCGTACACCGATGGGGTGACCGAGGCGACCGGCGGCCCGGTCCACGTCGAGAAGTTCGGCGAGCACCGGCTACGCGCCGCGCTCGCCGCGGCGGCCGGGCTTCCTCCGGCCGCCCTGGTCGACAGGCTGCTCCGGGTGGTGGACGAGTGGCTGGGCGGGCAGACTCACGACGATGTCGCCATGCTGGCGGTGTGCGCGTCGACGCCGACCTGAGTCGGGCGGACCTGTCGACGGCGGCGGGGCGAGTCAGGCGGTTCGGGCCACCGGCGGCTCGCCGGTGGGCCAGTCGTGCGGCCTGCCCACCGCCCGCTCGGGGCCGGTCGGCCCGCTCTGCCACACCTGTCGGGTCGACCGCTCCGGGTGCTCCGACGAGTCCCGCGCCGGCCCGGCGGGCCGGTCCGGATCCTGCGGCTCCCCGTCGTCCGGCAGGTCTCCCCGGCCAGGGGGCCGGTCCCCGTCGTCCGGCGCCGAGCCGCTCAGCGTCCGCTGCCGGCGTGCGGCCTCGTCGAACTCCCGCATCCCGTCCACCAGCGCGGCACGGCCGGCCGGGGTCATCGTCGCCAGCACGGCGGCGATCCGCTCCTGACGGTCGGCGCGCAGCTCGGTGAGGAGTCGACGGGCCTCCGGGGTGAGGTGCAGGGAGATCTCGCGCCTGTCGAAGCGCCCCGGCTCGCGTTCCAGCATGCCGGCCGCGACCAAGCGGTCGCAGAGCCGGCTGGCGGAACTGAGCAACATGTCCAGGCGGTTGGCGAGCCGGCGTAGGTTGATCCCGTCGTGTTGCTCGACCACCATCACAGCCCGTAGTTGGGCTCCGGAGACCCGGCTGGCGGTCGCCTCGCGGGCGGAATCCCAGACGCCCAGCAGGGCTTCCGCCGCCGCGTCCAACGCGGCGGCCATACTTGTCGCAGGGTCCGGCGGACCATGTTTCTCGTCCATGGTGGCCCGAGAATACTCCGAAGCCACTGGTGGTCGAGCTTTGATCAAGGAGGCCTGATGAGCGAACCGGTCAATCGGGCACGACGTGGCCTGAACGAGACACCCGCCGACCGCCTCGTGGACGGCATCGGGAAGATCCTCGCCGAGGCGTACGGGATCACCGAGACCGAGCTGTACCAGGTCGACTACCGCCTCTCGGAGCTGCTGCCACTCACCGAGGGTGACTCTCTCCGGGGGGCCGGGCACCCGGCCTGGCGGTCCTTCGACCACCAGTCGCCCCTGTTGGTCGACGGCACCGCCTGGTTGCCGGTGAGCATGCGCGGCGAACGCCGGGGCGTCCTGCGCCTGGCGCCGGTGGCCGACGACCCGGCCGTGCTCGGCGAGCTGGCCGACATCGCCACCGCGCTCGCGCACGAGCTGGCCGCCGTGTCCCCCGGCACCGACGTCTACAGCGTCGCGCGACGCAGCCAGCGGCTCACGCTGGCCGCCGAGATGCAGTGGGACCTGCTCCCCGGCCGCAGCCGGATCCGGCCCTCGTTCAGCCTTGCCGGCCAGCTGGAACCGGCGTACGCCGTGCGGGGAGACAGCTTCGACTGGTCCGACGACGGCGAGAAGCTCTGGCTCTCCACGGTCAACGGAACCGGCGAGGGTGTCGCGGCGTCCCTGCTCACGTCGCTTGCCACCCACGCGCTGCGCAACGCCCGCCGGGCCGGCCTCGATCTGGGCGATCAGGCCGCCCTCGCCGACCAGGCCATCTACGACGAGTACCGGGGCAAGCGGCACCTCTCCGTGCTGTTGATGGAGCTGGACCTGCGCTCCGGGAGGATGACAGTGGTGGACGCCGGCTCGCCACGGCTCGTCCTGCTGCGCGACGGGGAGGTCACCGAGCAACCGCTGGAGGCGCAGTTCCCGCTCGGCATGTTCGAGGCGACCGACTACCACGAGCAGACGTTCACGCTGGAACGCGGCGACCGGCTCTTCGTGGTCAGCGACGGCGTGGTGGAGGCCACCGGGCGGAACGTGCGCTACGGCGAGACGGCACTGGACCGGTTCCTGCGGCGGACGGGCCCGATGGAGCCGCTGGACGCCGTCCGGTCGCTGATCGGTGACCTGCGCGCCTTCGTGGCCGGCGACCTCGTCGACGACGCCGTGGTGGTCTGCCTGGACTGGACCGGCCCGCAGGCGTGAACGGCGGCGGTCAGTACGCGCCGCGGCTGTTCAGCACGGCGCCGGCGGTCTTCCAGAGGATGGTGAGATCGGCGGCGAGCGACCAGTTCTCCACGTAGTAGAGGTCGAGTCGGATGCCGTCCTCCCAGCTCAGGTCGGACCGGCCACTGACCTGCCACAACCCGGTCATGCCGGGCTTCACCAGCAGCCGTCGAGCCACGTCACCGTCGTAGCGGGCCACCTCCGAGGGCAGCGGCGGGCGCGGCCCGACCAGGCTCATCTGGCCGAGCAGCACGTTTACCAGCTGCGGCAGCTCGTCCAGCGACCACTTGCGCAGCAGCCGACCGACCCGGGTCACCCGGGGGTCGTCGCGCATCTTGAACATCAGGCCGTCGGTCTCGTTGCGAGCTGCCAGCTCGGCGAGCAGCGCATCGGCGTTGACCACCATCGTCCGGAACTTGAAGACGCCGAACTCCTGACCGCCCCGACCCACCCGGACCTGCCGAAACAGCACCGGCCCCCGGCTGTCCAGTTTGATGGCCAACGCGATGACCGCGATCAGCGGCAGCAGCAGCGCCAACGCCAGCGACGACGCCGACCGGTCGACGAACCCCTTGACCAGCTTGCGCGCACCCCGGAACTCGGGCGCCTCGACGTGGATCAGGGGCAGCCCGGCGACCGGACGGGTGTGGATCCGCGGGCCGGCCACATCGGTAAGCGCGGGTGCCACGACGAGGTCGACGCCGGTCCCCTCCAGCTGCCAACCGAGCCGACGCAGTCGGGTCGCCGTCAGCTCACCCGAGGCGGTCACCGCGACGGTGTCCGCGCCGATCGCGGTGGCCGCCTCCGGGATGCCCCGGAACGATCCCACCACCGGCACGTCACCGAGCCGCTGCGCCACCGGCGCGAGCAGCGCGTCGGGGATGCACGCGCCGACCACCTGATAGCCGGCGTACGGCTCCCGGCGCAGGGTGTGCACCAACTCCAGGACGTGGGCCGTGTCGCCGACCACGAGCACCTTGCGGGACCAGCCGGCGCCCTTGGATCGGGCCCGGTGCAGGCGTTTGCGCACGACGAACCGGGTCACCTCCAGCCCGACGGTGCCCACCGCGAACGAGATGCCGAGGAAACCACGGGAGACGCCGACGTCGGCGATGTAGCCGGCGATGGCGATCGCGCCGGCCAGCCGCAGGCTCGCCGAGCTGACCCGTCGGTACTCGTCCGCCCCGTAGCCGACAACCCGGTCGTCGTAGCAGCCGAGCGCCTTGAGGGAGATCAGCCAGGCGAGGACCAACCCCGGGGCCACCAGCACGTACGGGATCTCGGAGCCCACCGGCTCGTCGTCACCGAACCGGCCGACGTACCCGATGAACAGCGCGATGATGAGGATGGTGGTGTCCAGCACGACCAGGACCCGGACGTAGGAACGTTCGTCGGCGCGCGCCACCAGCCCGCTGGGCGGACCTTCCGGCGTGGCCGAGGTGCTGGCGGGGGTCAACAGTGTCGCCGCGGTCACCGGCCCTCCCACTCTGCTCAGGACGGCCCCGGCCGACGAGTCGGGCCGGAGGCGGACGGACGATGCCGGAACACGTCGCCATCCTGCCTTGATAACTATGACGGCCGATTGCTTCCGACGTATTGCCGTCACTTTTCTTCAACCCGGCGGCCATAAAGGAACCCGCCGTAGCGCTGACGCGGTACGGCGGGTTCCTCCTGCTCGGCGGCCGGTCAGCGCGGCGCCGGGGGGCGGCGCGCGATGGCGGTGAGG
The DNA here is from genome assembly GCF_043197115.1 of Micromonospora sp. NPDC049275. NCBI lineage: Bacteria > Bacillati > Actinomycetota > Actinomycetes > Micromonosporales > Micromonosporaceae > Micromonospora > Micromonospora sp. NPDC049275. The sequence goes on along the minus strand of NZ_JBICSN010000012.1, from coordinate 51,398 downwards.
AAGATGCTGCCGATCTCGCTCGGGTCCTTGGTGACGAAGACGTCGCCGCCGGTCACCTTGGTGATCGACTCCAGCTCGGTCTTGCTGACGCCCTCGCCGATACCGATCATGATGACCTGCACGGGCCGCTCCGGGTCGGCGATCTGCTTGAGCTTGGCGAGCAGCTGCTGCTGGTTGATGCCGTTGTCGTCCTCGTTCTTGCCGTCGGTGAACAGCACGATCGAGTTGACCCGGCCGGGCTGCCAGTCCTCCTGCACCGCCTGGTACGCGGCCAGCAGGGTGTCGTACAGGCCGGTGTCACCGCTGGACGGCTTGACGGTGGCGAGTGCGCCCTCCAACTGCGCCCGCTGGCCGGAGAGCGGCCCGATCGGGACCAGCTCCCGGTAGTCCCGGTTGCCGACCAGCTTGGTGGAGAAGGTCCACAGGCCGATGGACCAGGAGTCGTCGAAGAGCCCGAGGCCGCGGCGGGCCGCGTCCACGGTGACCTCCTCCCGGGTGCGGTTGTTGGCGCTGGGCACCCCGTTCTTCATCGAGCCGGAGACGTCGATGACGGCGAGCATCCGACCGGACTGGGTGGCGATCGACCAGCTCGAGACGACACGCTGTATGGCGGCAGGGTCCAGACCGCCCGCCGCGGTGCCGCCGGCCGCCGGGGCGGTCGACGCGCCGCCGGCCGGGCTCGGGGCACCCTGCGGCGCGTTGAAGCCGGCGCCCCAGTTGCCATCCGGACCGCGCAGCGACTGTGCCGCCAGGCGGTCGCGGAACTTGGGGGCGGTGAGCAGCTCGAACAGCACCTTCGCCGCGGCCGCCTTGGTCGGCTCGATGCCGGGCAGCACCGCGTACGGGTAGTCCAGCGGCATCGGGGCCGGCTCCAGGTAGAGCGCGGCGAGCGGCACCGGAGGCTTCTTGCTGTTGTAGGCGATCACGTCTTCTTCGGAGAGCGCCGCCGCACCGAGCGCGCTCGCGATGGACGTCGGGTCGGTGGCGGTCGGGAAGCGGGCCATCAGGTCGTTGCGGAGCGAGGAGCGACCCGTGGCCAGCGCCCGCAGCGCGCCGACGGTGTTGCGCTGGGCGTTCCCGCCCGCGCCGCTGGCCGCCGTGGTCAGCGAGAGCAGGCCGGACAGTCCGGCCGCGTCCCGGGTCGGCTCGACGATGCCGGTACGCAGCGGCTTGCTGCTGTTCACCTGCTTGAGCAGATCGGTCCAGGTGAACTTGGCGTTGGGCCAGCCCAGCCGCGTCGCCACCGGCTCGGGCATCGCCACGACGACGGGGCTGCGGGCGATGGAGGCGCCGTTGGTAGGCGCGAACGCCGTCGCGTCCTTCTTCAACCGCAGCAGCCAGGTCGAAGAGTCCGGCACCCAGACGTCCGGCGTGACGGCCGTGCCGCTGGCCTGCCCGACGCCGGCCAGCACGGCGCCGTGCTTCGCGGCCACCACGGCGGCCACGTCGACCGGGTCGGACGCCGAGACGTCAACCCGGATGCAGGTGGGGCCGACCGCGGCGCCGTCCTTGACCCACTGGGAGGCGGCGGCGTCCACCGCGGGCGCCAGCTCGGAGGCGACCGCCACGGCGAGTCGAATCTCCCCTGAACAACTGGGCTGGATCAGCTCCTTATAGCCGAACCAGACGCCGGTGGTGACGACGAGAACCGTCGCCGTCGCGGCGGCGGCTGCGAGGTGGAGTTTCGAACGCATGCGATGGCGGCCTGCTGACACGCTGACCATCTTGCGTATTAGGTGCCGTCTCTGCCACATCCGTTCGGACTAAAGTTACGCAGGAGCAACAGTTGATCACCGATTGCCAACAGAGGGTGACGAGCTGGCCCCACGGCGTTGCCAAATCGGTTTTCGCCTCACGTCCGGGCCCCGCCGCCTGAACGACGACTCAGGGCAGCACGCAGGTGGGGCTCGCCACCGGCACGGGCTCGCCGACCGGGGCCGGCACGCCTGTGCTCGCGTCCCGACGGAAGACCCGCACCATGTCCGCCCGCTCGTCGGCGACGTACAGGTGCTCCCCGATGAGCGCGAAGTGTCGCGGCCACTCACCACCGGTGTCCACTTCGGCCACCAGCTCGGGCAGCTCGCCGGTCAGGTGGAAGACGGCGATGGTGCCGACCCCCCGGTTGGCGACGTAGAGGAAACGGCCGTCCGGGTCGACCGCTACCTCCGACGGCTGGACGTGGCCCGCCCGCTCACTCGCCTCGACCCGCCCACGCTGGTGCAGCGCCCCGTCGTCGGTCAGCTCGTACGCGGTCACCGTGCCGTCCAGCTCGCCGACGAGATAGCAGCGCCGACCGTCGGGATGGCGGGCCAGGTGCCGGGGCCCGGCGCCGGGCGTCGTCCTCATCCGTGGACCGCGCGGCACCAGCCGCCCGCTCGCGCCATCGAGGTCGTACCGGTAGACCGAGTCGGTGCCGAGATCCACCGCCAGCAGCGGCTGTCGGCCCCGGCCCGGAGAGACCATGTGGGCGTGCGCCCGGTCCTGGCGCTCCGGGTCGGGGCCGTGCCCCTCGTGCACCACCAGATCGGTGCGCTCGCCGGGCACGCCCTGCGCGTCGAGCGGGAAGACCGCCACGCTGCCGCCGCCGTAGTTGGCCGCCACCAGGTGCTCACCGTCGGGCAGAACGGCCAGGTGACAGGGCTCGGCGCCGCCTGTCGACCGGCTGCCGAGGGCTTCCAGCGCGCCGTCCGGCCCGACCTGCCAGGCGCTGATCTCCCCGTCGGTCAACTCGTTGACCGCGTAGAGCACCGGACGCGTGGGGTGCCGCACGAGGAACGAGGGCGACGGCGTGACAGCCACCGTGCCGAGGGGAGTCAGGGACCCGGTCGCCGGGTCCCGGCGGGCGGCGACGATGCCGCTGCCCCGCCCGCCGCTCTGCGCCGTGTAACCCCCGATGTGGACGATCTCGCCCTGACCAGTCACGCTGCACCCCTCCGCCGGCATTCTCCGTAGATCCAACCAGAGCTGCCCACGAAGCCGACGCGCTAACCGGCTTTCCGCGGGCCGGATCGGCAGGCGGATCCCCGTCGGCACGGACGACACCCCGCCCGCCGCCCGCGCGGCGGAGCCGGCTCAGGCGGCCGGCACCGGCTCACCGCGCTGGCGGGCAACGTGCTCGACCAGGGAGATCAACACCAGCTTGCCGGACTGCCGGTCCCGGGCGTCGCAGAGCACCATCGGCACGTCCGGATCCAGGTCGAGCGCCCGGCGTACGGTTTCCAGGTCGAACCGACGGGCGTCCTCGAAGCAGTTCACACCCACCACGAACGGGATGCCACGCTGCTCGAAGTAGTCGATCGACGGGAAGCAGTCGGCGAGCCTCCGCGTGTCGGCGAGCACCACCGCGCCGAGGGCGCCGAAGGCCAACTCGTCCCAGAGGAACCAGAACCGGTCCTGGCCCGGGGTGCCGAACAGGTACACCTGGAGGTCGTCGTTGATGGTGATCCGGCCGAAGTCCATCGCCACCGTGGTGGTCGACTTGCCCTCCACCCCGGAGGTGTCGTCGGTGCCGAGCCCGGCGTCGGTCAGCACCTCCTCGGTCTGCAACGGTCGAACCTCGCTCAACGCGCTCACAAGCGTCGTCTTGCCGGCGCCGAAGCCTCCAGCGATGAGGATCTTCAGTGCCAGCGGGACGGTGACCGAGGTGCCCGCCTGGTCATAGCGCACGGAGTCCACTGACCACCGCCTTGAGGATGTCGTCGTCGGGAAGGTCGCTGCCGGCCGGCGGCTCGTGCACCGCGACCAGCCCCTGGGCGAGGAGGTCGCCGAGCAGCACCCGGATCACTCCGACCGCGAGGTCCAGCTCGGCCGCCAGCTCGGCCACCGACACCGGCCGACCGGCCAGCGTGACCAGCCGCCGATGCTCCGGCGGTAGCTGCGGGTGGGCCGCCAGGTCGAGGTCCGCGCCGGCCAGCACGAACGCGACCAGGTCGAACCCGTCGACGGCCGAGCGCACCCGGCCGCCGGTGAGCGTGTACGGGCGGACCACCGGGCCCGCGTCGCCGTCCAGCCACTCGTGCTGGGGGCCGGGCGGCTCAGTCCGCATCACCGGCATCCGTCGCCGGTCGGGCGGCGGCGGTGAGGTTCTCCCCCACCCGAATGACGAGCATCGCCATCTCGTACGCGACCAGGCCGATGTCGGCGTCGGCATCGCTCACCACGGCCAGGCAGGCACCCTGCCCGGCGGCGGTGACGAAGAGGTACGCCGCCTCCATCTCCACCACGGTCTGCCGGACCGGACCACCGTCCACGTGTCGGCTCGCACCCCGGGCCAGGCTGGAAAAGCCGGCGGCCAGCGCGCAGAGGTGCTCGGCGTCGGAGCGCTCCAGCTCGGCCGAGGCGCCGAGCAGCAGCCCGTCGGCGGAGAGCACCACGGCCTCCCGGGCGGCCGGTACGCGTTGCACCAGCTCGTCGAGCAACCAGTCCAGGCTGTCGCTCTGCTTCGTCGTTTGCCGCACTAGGCGTCCCTCTCAGTCGCGGTCGGAGGTTCGGAGGCCGTCGGAGGCGCCGGAGCCGGGCCAGCCGCGGCCGGGGTCGCATCCGGCCGGCTCGCCGGGACGGCCGTGCCGGGCGCGTCGCCCCGCGCGGCCGAGCCCGGGGCGACGACTGTGGCCCTGCCGCGGGCTGTGCCGGCCTGGAGGGCCGCCATGACCCGGCGGACCTCCTCCGGCGATCGGGGCGTCGGCGCGTCGGCGACGGTGGACCGGGGCAGGGCCGTCGGGGTACGCCGTCGCACCCGGCGGGGCAGCCCCTCCAGGTCGTCCGTCGTTCCGTCGGACGGCGACTCGCCGTCGACTACCGACGCATCGGCACCCGGGCGGTCGGGCTGCGGGCCGGTGGGCAGGGCGAGGGTGGGCAGGTCATCGGTCGCGATCGCGGCCGCGCTGGTGCGGCCGGCGCGGGGCCGGGGCACGGCGCCTCGGCGCGCGGGTCGGGCCAGACGCCTGTCGCTGGGCGCGGCGGCCAGCGTGGCGGGGTCGGGGCCGGCCGGCGGCTCGGTGGTGACCAGGTCCGTGGGGATCAGCACCACCGCGGTGACGCCGCCCGCCTCGGAGGGCCGCAGCCGTACGCGGACGGCGTGCCGGGCGGCCAGCCGGGCCACCACGAACAGGCCGAGTCGGGCGCTCTGCGCCGGATCGAACTCGGGCGAGCTGGCCAGCCGGGTGTTGGCGCTCTCCACCGCGGCGGCGGACATCCCCAGCCCCTGGTCGGTGACCTCCAGGACGTACCCGTTGGCCACCTGCTCCCCGGTGATGGTCACCCGGGTGTCCGGTGGGGAGAACGCTGTGGCGTTCTCGACCAGCTCGGCGAGCAGGTGGATGATGTCGCCGACCGCCCGGCCCAGCACGCCGACCGGCTGCACGCTGGCGATGTCCACCCGGTCGTACGCCTCGACCTCGCTGATCGCGCCGCGGACCAGGTCGACCATCGCGACCGGGTTGCGCCACCCGCGACCCGGCGCGGACCCGGCGAGGATGACCAGGTCCTCGGCGTGCCGGCGGAGCCGGGTCGCCAGGTGATCCACCTGGAACAGTTCGGCCAGCTCGTCCGGGTCCTCGGCGCGACGCTCCATCCGGTCCAGCAGGTGCAGCTGCCTGTGCACCAGGCCCTGGCTGCGCCGGGCGATGTTGAGGAACACCTCGTTGAGCCCCCGACGCAGGGTGACCTCGTCCACGGCGGCCTGGACGGCGGTGCGCTGCACCTCGGTGAAGGCTCGTCCGACCTCGCCGATCTCGTCGTTGCCGTACTCCAGGGGTGGGGCCTCCCGGGCGACGTCGACCTGCTCGCCGCGACGCAGTCGGGTCACCACGTCCGGCAGTCGGTGCTCGGCCAACTCCAGGGCGACGGTACGGACCCCGCTGAGTCGCCGGACCAGGGTGCGGCCGACCCGCAGCGCCACCAGCACGGAGACCACCACGGCGGCGAGCCCGAGCACCCCGGCGGCGGCCAGCCGGACCAGGATCCAGACGGCCATCGGCACCGAACGGTCGGTGAGCCCGTCGGCCTCGGCCAGCTCGAAGTCGCGCAACTGCTGCTGTACGGCGTCGTGGCTGGCCTGCCACGACGCCGCGTCCACAGGTGGCCGACCGGACCTGTTCGCCCCGATCAACGCGTCCTGCATGGCGCGCAGACTGGTGAACGCCGGCCCCTCGGTCAGTCGCTGGTACGCGGCGCGCCCGGCCTCGGGCAGGTCGGCCACCGCGCTCTCGGTGAGCCACCGCTGGTTGCCGATGGCCTGCACGAGAAGGGCGTGCTCCCCCTCGGCGAACTTTCCGGCGGTCAGCACGCCGGCCAGCATGGCGTCGGTCTGGCCGAGCAGCTCCCGGGAACGGCCCAGTGAGGTGAGGGCCAGCGCCTGTCGGTTGATGGCCGGATCGCTCAGGTTCGCCATCGCGGAGAACGCCTGGAAGGCCGCCGAGACCATGCCGCTGTAGAGGCCGAGGGCGCCGGCGCGGTCCATCAGACCGTCGTCGATGAAGTCCCGACCGGTCGGCAGCGCCGCCAGGGCGGCGACCAGCCGGTCGATCCGGTCCTCCAACAGGTCGTCGGCGGCGTCGCGCAACGCCTCTCCGTCGACCCGGCGACGCAGCTCGGCGACCGCCCGATCGGTACGCTGGCGCTGCTCGGTCAGGGCGGGCAGTTCGGTGGTGCCGGCGAGCTGCACCACCGACAGCCGACGCTCCCGTTGCAGCTCGGTGACGACGGCCTCGCCGGGGCGGCCCAGGTCGTACAGCAGGGTGCGCGCGGAGAGCAGGTTGAGGGCGGGGCCGAACGTCAGCGTCGTCGCGAAGATCCACAGCGCGAGGAGCGCGGTCACCGGAGCGACGACCAACGCGGTCAGCTTCGAGCGGATCGGCCAGTCGCGGGTTCTCAATCAGACCTCGCCCGTACAGGGGTGGCAGGAGGGGCGCCGGCACCGCCGGGCAACGCGCTCGCCGGTCGCGCACCCGGTCGTCAGGCCGGGCACCGGCGCGGGCGCCTTGGGCAGGATACGTAATCGCGCCCGGTTGCACTACCGCCCGTCGCGCCGACATCGACGCTGCGACATGCGCGTCCACCGGCACGACGGAGCCCGTCGTGCCTCACCACCCAGGGGTGTCATCTGGAATGAGTCAGGTTTTCGCCGGTATGTGGCGACAGCGGATCGGGATCGGCGAGGAAAGTGCCCCGGATCGGGATTGGCGATCAGTGCGGGGAGGGAATACCAGGTGACGAAGGAGGAGCCATGTCGCCCACGCAGATAATCGTCATCGTGCTCGTCGTGCTGGTGATCGTCGCGGCGCTCGCCGTGGCCGTCCGGACGATCGGCCGTCGCCGCGCGCTGCGCAGCCGGTTCGGGCCGGAGTACGACCGGGTGGTGCAGGAGCAGGACAGCCGGTCCGCCGCGGAGCGCGAGCTGCGCGACCGGGAACGCCGGCACGCCGAGCTCACGCTCACCCCGCTCAGCCCGGAGTCCCGGGCCCGTTACGCCGCCGCCTGGGAAGAGCTCCAGATCCGCTTCATCGACTCGCCGAGCGAGACCGTGGGCGACGCGGACGAACTGGTCACCCGGCTCATCGAGGAGCAGGGCTACCCCACCGGGGACTTCTCCGACCAGATCGCCCACCTCTCCGTCGAGCATGCCCGCACGCTGACGAACTACCGGGACGCGCACGAGATCCACCTGCGCAACTCCCGGGGGGAGGCGAGCACCGAGGAGCTGCGCCAGGCGGTCGTGCACTACCGGGCCCTCTTCGCCGACCTGCTCGGTGAGGAGCCGGTCGGTCAGCGCACGCCCGAACAGGGTTCCCACCCGGACACTCCGCACGACGCCACGAGCCGCTGAGGAGGCCACCGATGCGCCACGAAGAGCAGCAGGTGAGCAACGACCATCCGGAGGCTGTCCGGTCCGCCCCGGTGCCGGTGCCGCCGACCGGTGACCGGGCCGCCAGCTCGGACGTACCCGAGGATGCCCTGGACGACCGGGGCACGTTCGACGACCCGACCACCGACCACGAGCGCGCCAACGGCACCGACCCGGGCGCTCTGCACGACCGGGCCGACGACGACCGGGCCGACGACGACCGGATTGCCGCCGACGACCGCGCCGACAGCGGGTGGGCCGACGACCAGCGGGGCGAGGACACCGAGCGCCCGAACCGGCCCGACGACGAGGGTGGCTTCCACGAGCCGGGGCCGCTCCCGACCGCGTTCGGCGCCACCACGGTGGCCGACGCGGTGGCGGCGTCGGCGCTGGCGAGCCCGTACCCGCAGGACCAGCCGGACCCGCGGGCCGAGCGGACCGCCCAACCGGGCGACGGCGCCGAGGACGGCGAGCGGGAGGGTCTGCGCGCCGACCCCACCGCTGAGCTGCACCGCCGCGACGGCGGCCCGGAGACCGACCGGGACGCCGCGCCGGCAACCGACGAGGCCGCCGGCCTGGACGTCGACGACCGGCGAGCGGACACCGACACGGGTTCACGGACCGTCGTCGCCGCGGACAGCACGGACGGCGCGGCCGAGCGGCGCGGCGACCTGACCGACTGGGCCGGCGATCCGGACGCGGCGACCGCGGGCGCGGCCGGCTACGGCAGCGCGTCGCCGGAGATGGTCGACCCGGACGCCGACGCCGAACCGGTCACCACCGAGGCCACCGGTGCCTCGCTGGAGTCCGCCGGGACGTCGCGGCCCGCCGGTTCGACAGTCGCCGCCGAGCCGGCAACGCTCCTCGACGGGGACACCGCGCAGGGTTTCCGGGACCGCTGGCGGGACGTGCAGCTGCGTTTCGTCGACGATCCGCATGCTGCGGCCGGCGAGGCGCAGGCCCTGGTCGAGGAGGCCATCCAGGCTCTCGCCTCGGCACTGGCCGCGCAGAAGAACACCCTGGGCGGGTGGCAGGACGCCGGTTCGGCAGACACCGAGCAGTTGCGGATGGCCGTCCGCAACTACCGGGACTTCCTGGACCGCGTACTGGGTCGCTGAGGCGACACGATCGAGAGGGCGCTCCGGCTTACCGGCCGGGGCGCCCTTCGGCGTCCTGACGGGTGACGCACACCGTCGGCCGAGCCGCGCGAGGGGGCGCGAACGCGCCGCTTCGGACGCGTAGGCGTGAAACCTCGCGTAGTGGGTAATACGGCGCGCGCACGAAACCAGTGCCAACGTCGGGACGAGGGGTGACGGGATGGACGGCGGCGGTCTGCGGCTCAATATGAACGGGCTGGACTACCTGATTCTTGCGCTGTACTTCGTCACAGTCCTCGGGGTCGGCTTCGCCGCCCGGCGGGCGATCCGGACCAGCGTCGACTTCTTCCTCTCCGGCCGCTCCCTGCCCGCCTGGGTGACGGGCCTCGCGTTCGTCTCGGCGAACCTGGGGGCGCTGGAGATCATCGGCATGGCGGCGAACGGCGCCCAGTACGGCGTCATGACGGTCCACTACTACTGGATCGGCGCGGTGCCGGCGATGGTCTTCCTGGGCATCGTGATGATGCCCTTCTACTACGGTTCCAAGGTCCGCAGCGTGCCCGAGTACCTTCGGCTGCGCTTCAACCGACCGACCCACCTGCTGAACGCGCTCAGCTTCGCCGTCGCCCAGGTGCTGATCGCCGGCGTCAACCTCTACGCGCTGGCCCTGGTCATGCAGGCGCTGCTCGGCTGGCCGCTCTGGACCGCGATCGTGGTGGGCGCGGCGATCGTGCTGGCGTACATCACCATCGGTGGTCTGTCCGGGGCGATCTACAACGAGGTGCTCCAGTTCTTCGTCATCCTGGCCGGCCTCATTCCGGTCACCGTGATCGGCCTGGTCAAGGTCGGCGGGGTGAGCGGACTGATGGACGCGGTCCGCGACTCGAAGCTCGGCGAGGCGGGTCTGCACGCCTGGCAGGACACCGGCAGCACCGACAACCCACTCGGCGCGCAGTGGCTCGGCATCGTGTTCGGCCTCGGCTTCGTGCTCTCGTTCGGCTACTGGACGACGAACTTCGCCGAGGTGCAGCGCGCGCTGTCGGCGAAGAACATGAGCGCCGCCCGGCGTACGCCGATCATCGCCGCGTACCCGAAGTTGTTCATCCCCCTGGTCACGATCATCCCGGGCCTGGTGGCCCTGGTGACGGTGAAGGGGCTCGGCGCGGACAAGGGCGACCTGCAGTACAACAACGCGATCCCGCTGCTGATGCGGGATCTGCTGCCCAACGGCGTGCTCGGGGTGGCGGTCACCGGCCTGCTCGCCTCGTTCATGGCCGGCATGGCGGCCAACGTGAGTGGTTTCAACACCGTCTTCACGTACGACATCTGGCAGGCGTACGTCCGCCGCGGCAGGTCCGACGAGTACTACCTGCGGATCGGTCGGTGGGCGACTGTCGCCGCTGTGGTGATCGGCATCGGGACGGCGTTCATCGCGTCCGGCTTCAGCAACATCATGAACTACATCCAGGCGCTCTTCTCGCTGTTCAACGCGCCGCTGTTCGCCACGTTCATCATCGGCATGTTCTGGAAGCGGATGAGCGCGCTGGCCGGCTTCTGGTCGCTGCTGCTGGGCACGCTGGCCTCGCTGGCGACCTACCTGCTCTACAAGGGCGGCGTGATCGGCTTCAACTCCGACCTGGAGGAGAGCTTCTGGGGCGCCGGCATCGCGTTCGTCACCGTGGCGGTGGTCGCCGCGATCCTCACCCCGCTCACCACCGCGAAGCGCGACGAGGAACTGCGCGGGCTGGTCTACGGGCTGGGCGGCGTCGACCTGAAGGGTGACGTGCTCGCCGGCGACGCCGTCTGGTACCGCTCCCCCGTGCTGCTCGGCGTGATCGCGGTCGCGCTCGCCGCCCTCTTCTACATCCCGGTCTTCTAGAAAGGAGTCGGCAGATGAGCAACGACGGCAAGCCGGCGCAGGACCCGCTGATCGACGAGACGCAGGCCGAGGAGCGCCGCTCCGCCGCCGCCCGACTGTTCGACATCCGTCGGGTGATCGGTGGCCTCTTCGTGGCGTACGGGATCATCGTGTCGCTTATCGGCGTCTTCGACAGCCGGGCCGAGATCGACAAGGCCGAGGGCGTCCGCATCAACCTGTGGGCAGGTCTGGTGATGCTCGCCTTCGGCCTGCTGATGCTGCTCTGGCAGTGGGTGCGCCCGGCCGAGGCGCCGAACCCGAACGAGCAGCAGCCCGACAGCTGACGCCAGGCCCGCCGCCGGCGCCGTCCCCGCGGGCGGCGCCGGCGCGCGCATGGGCGCGGACGCACGGGGTACGCCAGGGGGATCAGGCAACGTGTCGGACACAGGAGGCAGCACCATGACCGATCGCGACCGCCGACCGCCGCTGGAGGAGAGCCCGCAAACGGCAGCTGCGGTGGACGACGACAGCACCGTCCCGCAGTTGCGGACCGGGGGCGGGCCCGACCGTGACACGCCTACCTTCACCGAGCCCCGCGACCGGCCGGAGGACCTCGCTCCGGACACCGACGACCTGATCGGGGACCCGTACGGCGCCGGCACCGGCGCGACCGGAACGGGCACCGGCGCTGGCGGCGACAACATCCGTACCGGGGCGGAGCAGCCCTGGGAGCCGGAGGACCTGGTGATGGCCCGCGGCCAGGACCTCACCCCGGAGAACCTGGACAAGGCCCGCCGCGACCTGGCCGAGCAGGGCCGCGCGGCGATCGAGCGCATCGTGCCCTGAACCGGGTACGGAACGGGGGTGGGGTCCCCGGTCCGACCGTGACGGTCGGACCGGGGACCCCGGGGGAACCTGCCGCCGGCAGTGCCTCACCTACTGCCGGCGGCGGGTTGGTGCGTGAGCTACCCGCTCAGAGAGCCGGGTAGGCGTTGCGCATGAGCTCCTGGAACTGCGCGGAGAACCACGCTCCGGAGATCGGGGCGTCCGGCAGGGCGCCCGACGGGTTGTTGCCGTTGCGGGCGTTGCCGCCGTACGTCGGGTCACACATCCGGTCGAAGCCCTTGCCCTCGTTGTTCGGGATCTCCTTGCTGGAGCCGTCCGACTCGCCCGGGGGCTTCACCCAGACGTACGCGTCGATGCCCGTCGCCGGGTTCGCCCGCGGCCGCTCGCCGAGACCGGCACCGGCCTGGTTGCACCAGTTGCCGGCGTGGGCCCGGCGGTCGATCCGACCACCGTTGACGTACGTGTCCACGCTGGTGGTCGCACCCGGGCCGGTCGGCCGGGCGGAGCCACCCCAACCGTTGCGGGACGTGTCGATCAGCATGCCGATGTTGGAGTTGAAGCCCACCGAGATCAGCTTGCTACGGAACGCCTGGGCGAAGGACAGCTCGTCGACGTAGAAGTTCCAGTCGATCCACTTGGACTGCCGTACCGTCTGGCCGTTCACGTTGTCGGTGACCTTGAAGTACGGCTCCGTGAGCGCCGAGTAGTTCGCGGTGTTGGTGATGAACCCGTGAACGTTGTTGACAGTGCTGCCGGAGGCGACCGCGGCGGTCTTCAGGATGTCGGCGGTCGGGCCGAAGTTGGAGTCCCAGCCGAGCCAGCCGTGGTGACCGGCGTCGATGTAGTTGTAGACGTTACCGATCGCGCCCAGCTTGGCGAGGGCGTAGCCGACACCGTTGACGTACGCGCCGTTGGCCTTGACCGTGTCGCACATGACCGTGCCGCCGGGCTGACCCGAGGTGTTGGTCACGATGTTCGGCAGCGAGTCGATCTCGATGACGTTGATGATCCGGATGTTCCGGTACTTCGAGTCGGACTGGATCGCCGCGATCGGGTCGATGTACTCGGCCTTGTACCGGGGAAGCTCGTCCGGGCCCAGCTCACCGTTCGAGGAGAGCGCGGAGCAGTCACGGCCGGGCAGGTTGTAGATCACGAACTGGATGTAGCCGGCGCCCTGGCGCAGTGCCTCGTCCAGGTGCTCCCGCACACCGAACGCACCGTTCGAGCTGCTGTTCGGAGTGCCGTTGATGGCGGCGATCCGGTCCAGCCAGACGGCGGTGGGGTTGTTGGAGACGCGGCTTCCACCCGGCTCGGCGTCCGCCTTGGCCTTCCACTCCGGGTTCACGTAGCCCTTCACACCGGCGTACGGGTTGTCGACCTTGGTGCCCGGAGGGGGCGTGGTCGGCGGGGCCGTGGTCGGCGGAGCCGTCGTGGGCGGGGCCGTGGTCGGCGGGGCCGTGGTCGGCGGGGCCGTGGTGGGCGGAGCCGTGGTGGGGTTACCGCCGCCACCGTTGCAGACCACGCCGTTGAGGGTGAACGAGGTCGGCTTCGGGTTGCTGCCGCTCCAGGCGCCGTTGAAGCCCAGGGTGGTCGACGCGCCGGTCGCGAGGCTGCCGTTGTAGGACAGGCTGCGGGCGGTGACCTGGCTGCCGGACTGGCTGAACTCGGCCGACCAGCCCTGCTGCACCCGCTGGCTGGAGTTGGGGAACGTCCAGCCCAGCGTCCAGCCATTGATCGGGTCGCCGAGGTTCTTGATGCTGATGTTGGCGGTGAAGCCACCCTGCCAGTCGTTGGTCGTGTACGCGATGTCGCACTGCGTCGCGGCCTGCGCCGCGGTGACCGGGATCGTCACCAGCCCGCCGGCGACCAGGACACCCGCCCCGGCGAGCGCCAGGGTCCGGCGTGGGCCGGACAGCCTTCTCCACACATTCATGCCACTGATCTCCTTGGGCGAGACCGGGCTCACGTACGGCCCGGCGAGACGGCCCGGTAGGTGTCCTGCACGGACGGCCTCCGGCGCCACGGGATTCATTGGGGGGTGCCCGACCCGGACGGGCGGTGGTGGTGGTGGTGATTGGCCGGCGCGAGGCCGACCGATGACGGCCGGTTGTCGTCCGGCGAACCGGATGCCCTCGACGCCCTGCCTGCGCGGTGTGGCTCCCCGAACCGCGTGCGCCGATTCTTGCATGGGAGCGCTTCCATGGCAATGGCTCGATGCGCGGCCCACCCTCAACTCGGACGATACCCCCGGCCGGCGCGAGCGGCACCCGCCGCGCGTTACCGGATGAGCCCTGCGGGTCGAGCACTGCCGGTCGGCAACACCGCCTGTCGCCCGCAACGGTGCGCAGTGCCTGAGACGGCACCGCGAGCGGGAGAAAGCCGCGTAACACCCCATCGCCGCTTACCACCAGCAAAGGTCAAAACGCGAATCTTTCACTTCATAAGTCATGAAACCGTCTAACGTCGGTCTTAGCTCGGTTGTCGCCGGGCTCAGGACAACAGGGATGGAGTGACGCAGGTCATGGCTAAGAAGATGCTCGGGAAGGTCGTTGCGGGCGCCGCACTCGGTGGCGCGTCGCTCCTGGTGTTCGCGCCGGGGATCGCGTTCGCTGACGGGCACCACGACGAGGACGGCAAGGTCTACGCCAAGCCGCACGTCGTGAAGGCCGGCGACGAGGTCAAGCTCCTCGAGATCTGCCCGGATCGGCAGGAGCACGCGTACGTGTGGTCCAAGGTCACCGGCAAGGTCAAGCTCAAGCCGGCACGGGACGACCGGGGCGAGGACCGCGGCGAGTGGAGCGAGGAGGAGGACTCCTACGACCACGACGACAAGGGCAAGGACGAGCACGGCAAGGACGACAAGGGCGACGAGCAGGGCAAGGACGAGCACGGCAAGGACGACGACAAGTCCAAGGACGAGCAGGGCAAGGACGACAAGTCCAAGGACGAGCAGGGCAAGGACGACAAGGACGCCCAGCCCGGCGGCCAGGGCGGCGGCGCTGCCGCTGACGCCTACGGCGACGAGGACAGCAAGGACTGGAAGGGCGAGGAGCACGCCCAGGACGCGGACGACAGCGACGAGGGCAAGAAGGACTGGGAGTCCAAGGACGAAGGCAGCAAGGGCTGGGAGTCCAAGGACGAGCACGGCTCCAAGGACGAGCACGGCTCCGACGAGGGCGACGAGTACGGCTCGGACAAGGGCTGGGAGTCCAAGGACGACGACAGCAAGAGCTGGGAATCCAAGGACGAGCACGGCTCCAAGGACGAGCACGGCTCCGACGAGGGCGACGAGTACGGCTCCGACAAGGGCTGGGAGTCCAAGGACGACGAACG
>NZ_JBICSN010000012.1:0-36331 GCF_043197115.1 Micromonospora sp. NPDC049275 | reverse complement strand
CGGACGACAGCAAGAGCTGGGAATCCAAGGACGAGCACGGCTCCAAGGACGAGCACGGCTCCGACGAGGGCGACGAGTACGGCTCCGACAAGGGCTGGGAGTCCAAGGACGACGACAGCAAGAGCTGGGAATCCAAGGACGAAGACAGCAAGGACTGGGAGTCCAAGGACGAGCACGGCTCGGATGACGAGCGCGAGTTCGTGTACTACGGCGACGCCAAGGTCGACAAGGACGCCAAGCCGGGTCGTTACGAGCTCAAGGGCTCGTGCGGCGAGGGCGAACTGGTCGTACTGCCCCACGGCGGGGTCGACGGTGGTGACGGTGGCGCCAGCACCGGGACCGACCGTGGTCTGGCCACCGGTGGCGCGGGCCTGCTCGGCGCTGCCGCGCTGGGTGGGATCGTTCTGATGCGTCGTCGGCGGACCGATGGTTCGCTCGTCTGACGTGACGACGACACGGGCCGGCGGCCGTCACGGGAGACCGTGGCGTGCCGCCGGCGCGGCCGTCGTCGTCACCCTGGCCATGATCGGCGCCGGCATGATCGGCGCCTCGTTGCAGGACGGGCCCGCCCCCCGCCCCCCGCAGCCGCTCGCCCAGGCCGGCCCCGAGGTCTCCGGGCCGACGGTCACCGGGAGCAACGGCACGGCCCCGGACGACGGGGAGCGCGGCGACGTTGCCGCCGGTCTGGACCGGGCCGCTCCGACCACCATCGAGATCCCCCGCATCGGCGTCCACGCGCCGGTCATGTCGCTCGGCACCAACCCGGACGGCACCGTCCAGGTCCCCCCGTTGGAGCAGGCCGACCAGGCCGGCTGGTACGAGCCGGGCGCGAGTCCCGGCGAGATCGGTAACGCGGTCATCGTCGGGCACGTGGACTCGGCGAAACTGGGCCCGGCGGTCTTCTTCGACCTCGGCTCGCTCGTGCCCGGCGACACGATCACCGTGCAGCGGGCGGACGGCCAGCCGGCGACGTTCCGGGTCGACTCGGTGAAGTCGTACCCGAAGACGTCCTTCCCCACCGAACTGGTGTACGGGCCGAACGACCGGCCCGGCCTGCGGGTCGTCACCTGCGGTGGCCAGTTCGACGAGGCGGCCAGGAGCTACGACGACAACGTGGTCGTCTTCGCCACCCTGGCGGCGTGATCCGGGGCGTACACGGAAGCGGTCCGGCCGGTCGGGGTTTCCCGATCGGCCGGACCGCTGCCGGCGTACCGGGTCAGGCGGCGGCGGAGGTCCGCACCAGGGTGCGGATCTGACGCAGCAGCACGGACAGGGCGGCGAGATCCGCTCGCGACTCGTCGAACTCACCCATCGCCCGGCGGGCGCGATGGATCGACGTGGCGTTCGACTGCTCCCACTGCTGCACCCGCTCGTGCGGCGGCTGGTCCTCCGGCGTGGAGTCGAGCACCTCGGCGGTGAGCGCGGCGAGCGCGGCGTACAGGTCGTAGCGCAGCGCCATCCGCGCGAGCGTCTGCCAGCGGTCCTCCCGCGGCAGCAGGGAGATCTTCGACAGCAGCGAGTCCACCCGGAACAGGTCGGAGAGCACGAAGTAGACCGAGGCCACCTCGCCGACGTCCCGTCCGCTGCGGGTCGCGGTCTCCACGACGTCCAGCAGGCCGAAGCTGTACATCAGTCGGGTCGCCCGCTCCGCCAGCTCGCGGGGCAGCCCACGGTCGATCATCGAGTCGATGTGCGCCGTGATGGCCTGCCGCTCACCGCCGTAGAACAGGTCCTCCAGCCCCGGCAGCAGCCGGGCCACCCCGTCGCGCAGCCGCGCGATCTCGGTCGGCACGTCGATCGGCGAGCGCCGGTTGGTGACCAGCCAGCGCACCGCGCGGTCGAGCAGTCGACGGGTGTCCAGGTAGACGCTGGTCTGGAGCTCCGGGGAGACCTTGTTGTCCAACGCCTCCACGGCGTCCCACACCTCGCGCAGCCCGAACACCTCGCGGACCACCACGTACGCCCGGATCACGTCGGCCGCGCTGGCCGCCGTCTCCTCGACCACCCGGAAGATGAACGAGATACCGCCCCGGTTGACCGCCTCGTTCACCAGCACCGTGGTGACGATCTCCCGGCGTAGCCGCTGCCGGCCCATCCGGTCGGCGAACCGCTCGCGCATCGGCGTCGGGAAGTAGTTGACCAGGACCTCGGTCGTCCACTCCTCGTCGGCCAACCCCTCGGTGAGGATCTCCCTTTCCAGGACGATCTTGACGTACGCGAGCAGCACCGCGAACTCCGGCGCGGTCAGCCCGGACTCGCTGCGCACCGCCAGTTCCTCGTCCGGCGGCAGCGCCTCCAGCGACCGGTCCAACGCGCCGGAACGCTCCAACTCGTTGATCATCCGACGGTGCACGGGAAGCAGCGAGGCGGCCTGGGCCTGGGCGTTGTTGATGGCCCGGGCCTGGTCGTAGTTGTCCCGCAGCACCAGCTCGGCGACCTCCTCGGTCATCCCCGCCAGCAACTCGTCCCGCTCCGCAGTGCTCAGCTCACCGTCAGCAACAGCGGTGTTCAACAGGATCTTGATGTTCACCTCGTGGTCGGAGGTGTCCACCCCGGCCGCGTTGTCGATGAAGTCGGTGTAGATGCGGCCACCTGTCAACGCGTACTCGATGCGGCCGAGCTGGGTCCAGCCCAGGTTGCCGCCCTCGCCCGCCACCCGGCAGCGCAGGCTGCGGCCGTCCACCCGGATCGCGTCGTTGGACTTGTCGCCCACCTCGGCGTTGGTCTGGGTGGACGCCTTGACGTACGTGCCGATGCCGCCGTTCCAGAACAGGTCCACCGGCGCGGTGACGATCGCCTTCATCAGCTCCTGCGGCGAGAGTTGCGTGACGTCGTCGTCCAGGCCGATCGCCGCCCGGACCTGCGGCGTGAGCGGGATGGACTTCGCGGTACGCGGGAAGATGCCGCCCCCGGCCGAGATCAGCTCGGGGTTGTAGTCCTCCCACGACGAGCGGGGCAGGTCGAACAGTCGACGACGCTCCGCGTACGAGGTGGCCGCGTCCGGCTCCGGGTCGAGGAAGATGTGCCGGTGGTCGAAGGCGGCCACCAGCCGGATGTGCTCGGAGAGCAGCATCCCGTTACCGAACACGTCGCCGGACATGTCGCCGACCCCGACGACAGTGAAGTCCTGGGCCTGGGTGTCCAGGCCCAACTCCCGGAAGTGCCGCTTGACCGACTCCCACGCACCTCGGGCGGTGATGCCCATCTTCTTGTGGTCGTAGCCGGCCGAACCGCCGGAGGCGAACGCGTCGCCCAACCAGAAGTTGTGCGCCACGGAGATCTCGTTGGCGATGTCGGAGAACGTCGCCGTTCCCTTGTCCGCGGCCACCACCAGGTACGGGTCGTCGCCGTCGTGCCGGACCACGTCCTCGGGCGGCACGATGTGCCCGCTGACGATGTTGTCCGTGACGTCCAGCATGGCGCCGACGAACTCCTGGTAGCAGGCGACGGCCTCGTCCCGGTCGCCAGGCTTCTGCTTCAGCACGAAGCCGCCCTTGGCGCCCACCGGCACGATCACGGTGTTCTTCACCATCTGCGCCTTGACCAGGCCGAGCACCTCGGTGCGGAAGTCCTCCCGACGGTCGGACCAGCGCAACCCGCCCCGGGCCACCGGCCCGAACCGCAGGTGCACGCCCTCGAACCGGGGCGAGTAGACGAAGATCTCGAACTTCGGCCGAGGCGCCGGCAGGTCCGGGATGGCCTGCGGGTCGAGCTTGAACGCCACGTACGCCTTCGGACGCCCGCCGACCGGCTTCTGGTAGAAGCTGGTCCGCAGGGTCGCCTCGATCAGCGTCAGGTACGAGCGCAGGATCCGGTCCTGGTCGAGGCTCGCCACGTCGTCGAGCGCGCCGCGGATCGTCTCCACCAGCTCGCCGCTGCGCTGCTGCCGCTGCTCGGCGGTCAACTCGCCCGGCGCGAACCGGGTCTCGAACAGCTCCACCAACAGGCTGGCGAGCTTCGGGTACGCGATGAAGGTCTGCTCCATGTAGTCCTGCGAGAAGACCGTCCCGGCCTGCCGCAGGTACTTCGCGTACGCCCGCAGCACCACCACCTGCCGCCAGGTCAGCCCGGCGCGCAGCACCAGCTCGTTGAACCGATCCACCTCGGCCTCGCCGCGCCACGCCGCCGCGAACGCGTTCTCCACGTGCGGGCGTACCTCGGACAGCTCGTGGTGCCCCTCGGGCAGCATGAGGCCGAAGTCGTACAGGTAGACCCGACCGTCGAGCCGGTCCACCTCGTACGGGTGCTCGTCGACCACGCGGACGCCGAGCGAGTGCAGCACCGGCAGCACGGCGGAGAGCATCATCGGCTCGCCGTACCGGTAGACCTTGAACCGCACGTTCATGCTGTCGGCCAGGTCCGCGCCGGGCACGCGGGTGCCCGGCCTCGGCGCGAGCTGCTTGCGGAACAGGTGCATCTCCAGCTGGCCGGGCTCCTCCAGCAGCTCCAGCTTGGCCAGGTCCTTCATCGCCTCGTACGGCGTGTGCCCGTCCTTGTAGCCCTCCGGGAACGCGTCGGCGTACCTGGCGAACAGGTGCTTGGCCTGCTCGTCGCCGAGCTTGCGCTCCAGCACCAGCCGGTAGTCGTCGTCCCAGAGCCGGGTCGCGTCGGCCAACTCCTCGGCCAGCAGGTCGGCGTCGATGTCGCCGGGCGGCCGGGTCGGGTCGGTGCGGACGATGAAGTGGATCCGGGCCAGCATCGACTCGGTGACCCGGGTGGTGTAATCGACCCCGACGCCGTTCAGCTCACGCAGCAGGATGTCCTGCATGCGCAGCCGGTTCTGGGTGGTGAACCGGTCCCGGGGTAGGTAGATCAGGCAGGAGATGAACCGCCCGTACGCGTCGCGGCGCAGGAACACCCGCAACTGCCGGCGGCCCGCCATCCGCAGCACACCGATCACCGCGTGGTACAGGTCGTCGGTCTTGATCTGGAACAGCTCGTCGCGCGGGTAGGTCTCCAGGATCTGCAGCAGATCCTTGCCGGAGTGGCTGCGCCGGCTCAGGCCGGAGCGGTCGAGCACCTCCGCGACCTTCCGGCGTACCACAGGCAGCTCCCGGACACTGGTCCGGTACGCCGCGGTGGAGAACAGGCCCAGGAAGCGCCGCTCCCCGATGACCTCGCCGACCTCGTTGAAGATCTTGAACCCGATGTAGTCCAGGTACGCCGAGCGGTGCACGGTGGCCCGCGAGTTGGCCTTGGTGATGATGAGCAGACGCTTCTCCAGCACCTTCTCGTGTGCCTCGTGCGTCATCGACGACAGCGATCGGGCCTCCGGGGAGTCCGAGCGCAGGATGCCCAGGCCGGTGCCGAGCACCGCCTCCAGCGCCTTGCCGTCCACCGGGTCGGACGGGTTCCCCTCCGGGGCGTCCACCAGCCGGTACTCGCGGTAGCCGAGGAACGTGAAGTGGTCGTGCGCCAGCCAGCGCAGTAGCTCCACCGAGTCGGTGATGTCCTTCTCCGGCACCGGCGGACGGTTTTCCGAGGTGCGGGCCGAGGCCAGCTCGTCGGCGAGCGCGAGCGCACGCTGACGCATCTTCGGCCAGTCCTCCACGGCCTCCCGCACGTCGGTGAGCACTCGTTGCAGCTCACCGCGCAGACGGTCGCGCTCGGCGGCGTCCCGGACCGGGTCGATCTCGATCCGCATCCAGCTCTCGATGATGTCGCCGGCGATCGCGTCGTCCGGTTCCACGTCCGCCGAGACCTCGGTGAGGCGGCCCAGCGGCTCGCGCCGGACCACCACCAGCGGGTGCACCAGCAGGTGCACGTCCAGGTGGTACGAGTTGAGCAGCGCGGTCACCGAGTCGACAAGGAACGGCATGTCGTCGGTGACGATCTCGACGACGGTGTGGTGCTGGTCGGCGTACGGCTCGTGGATGCGCAGCTTCAACTCGCCGGGCACCCGCTGCTGGGCGAGGTCCCGGTGCGCCCGGGCCGCGTCGAGCATCTCCTCCGCCGTGAAGCCGACCAGCTCCTCGTCCGGGGCGAACCGCCAGAAGCGACCGACCAGGGTCGCCGCATCGTGGTCGTCCCCGGCGAGTGCGACAGCCTGGGCAACCAGGCGCTCCGCGTTGGGGACCGGTTCGTCGAGCTCGGCGTCCTCCACGTCGTCGGCCAACGCCTCGGTCGGCAGGCCCAGATCGTAGATGGTGTCGATGCTCGACCCGGTCAGCCCTGTGACGCCCGTGTCGAGCCGGCCGTAGCCGTCCCCGTCGGTCGCCGAATCGAAGCTGTCCTCGTCCCGGCCGGTGTCATCCTGCCGGAGGTCGGGTTCCGGTTTGATCGCCGGACGCCGGTCCATCGGTGCCACTCCCCTCGACCCACCGCGTTGTGGGTCACTCTGCCGCCCAGCGTAAGCCTGTCGTTTCCCGCCTTCGTCGGCGGACCACTGGCCGGACGTCCGGATCGGGACTTTGTCCTTTCACCCGTTGTGGGTCCGAGGTTGGCCGCTTGCGGGATACCCCGCCCCGCGATGTTCATCACACCGGCCCGGCCCGTCTTTCCGCACGTCGAGCCCTCCACGGGACGTTCGGGACAGCCTCCGCGTACTACCGTGCAGAGCAGCCCGAGACCGGAAGGACCGCTTCATGACCTTGTCCTACCCCCGGCCCCACCGGCCGAACCGCGCCCGGGGGGTCGCGGCGATCACCGCGGCCCTGCTCACTGCCGGCGTCCTGGCGGCGTGCTCCGGCGACGACGGGCCGGAGCGCGGCGTCGACGCCTTCCTCAGCGGCTGGCGCAGCGGGGACCTGCAGGCGGTCGCGATGGTCGACACGACAGGCGCCAAGCTGCCGGCCACCGAGGTGACCAAGGAGATCAAGGAGCTGTCCGGCGAGTTGGCGGCCACCCCGCCCACGCTGACCCGACAGGGCGAGCCGAAGATCACCAAGAACATCGCGACCACCACGATCCGGGTGGACTGGACGCTGCCAGGCCAGACCCACTGGACGTACGACCGGGAGCTGCGGCTCGTCCAGGGCGACGACGACCAGTGGCAGGTGATGTGGGAGCCGCGGGTGATCCACGAGCAGCTCGCCAAGGGTGACCGACTGGGGCTGCGCCGCGACACCGGCGCCCGGGCCGGCGTGCTGGACGCGGCCGGCCAGCCGATCGTGTCGCCCCGCCCGGTCGTGCGGGTGGGTGTGCAACCGAACCAGGTCACCGACATCAAGAAGCTGGTCAAGGATCTCGACGCTGCCTTCAAGGCCATCCGGCCGGCCCTCGTTCCCGCCGTCGACCTGTCGGACCTGCCCAAGCGGGTGGCCGCGGCCGACCCGGGCGCACTCGTCGAGGTGGTGACCCTGCGCGACCCGGCGTACCGCCAGATCAAGTCCCGGATCTACGACCTGCCCGGCACCAAGTTCGTGTCCGACAAGCTCGACCTGGCCCCGACCCGGGAGTTCGCCCGCGCGCTGCTCGGCTCGGTCGACCAGGCGCAGGCCGACGACCTCGCCGCCCACCCGGACCGGTACGTCACCGGCGACCTGGTCGGGCACGGCGGATTGCAGGGCCGCTACGACGAGCAGCTACGCGGCGCCCCCGGCCTGACGGTCGTGGTGGAGCGGCCCGACGAGGACGGCAAGCTGGCATCCACCGGCACCGAGCTGTTCCGCCAGGAGCCGAAGCCCGGTCAGGCCCTCAAGACCACGCTTGACGTGGCCACCCAGAACGCGGCCGACGGCGCCCTGCGCGCCGAGTCGCACCGAGCCGCGCTGGTCGCGGTCCGCGTCAGCGACGGCGCGGTCCTCGCCGCCGCCAACGGTCCCGGCTCGACCGGCGAGAACCTGGCCTTCACCGCGCAGGTGCCGCCGGGCTCCACGTTCAAGATGGTCAGCGCGCTGGGTCTGCTGGACCGGGGCGCGGTCACGCTGGACGGGCCGGTGGAGTGCAAGAAGACCTTCACCGTCGATGGCCGGTCGTTCAAGAACTCGGACAACTTCGAGTTGGGCTCGGTGCCGTTCCGCACCGACTTCGCCAAGTCCTGCAACACGGCTTTCGCGTCGCTGGCCCCGAAGCTCGGCGGCGACGGGCTGGCCGCAGCCGGCCGCTCGCTGGGCCTGGAGGGGCAGTGGGATCTCGGCACGGACGCCTTCACCGGCAAGGTGTCGACCGGCGGCAGCCCCGCCGAGCAGGCAGCCGCCTCGTTCGGCCAGGGCACCACGCTGGTCAGCCCCCTGGCCATGGCCGGCGCCACCGCGGCCGTCGCCCGGGGCCGCTTCGAGCAGCCGAAGCTGCTGGTCGACCCGGCGCCGGCCAAGCCGGCCCCGCCCGGCGAGCAGCTCAAACCGGAGTCGGTCACGGCGCTGCGCACGATGATGCGCGAGGTGGTCACCGCCGGCACCGGCAGCGCGCTCAAGGACGTTCCGGGCGGCGAGGTGTACGGCAAGACCGGCACCGCCGAGTACGACGACAACCCGGCCCACACGCACGCCTGGTTCGTCGGCTGGCAGGGTGACGTCGCGTTCGCCGTGTTCGTGGAGAACGGCGGGGCCAGCACGTCCTCGGCCGTCCCGATCGCCGAGCGCTTCCTCCGCGCCCTCCGCTAGTCGCGGGGCGGCGAGCGCCCACGCCCGCCGCCCCGTGCCCCGTGCCGCCTGCGCCGGGCGCCTGTGCGCCGTGCCGCGTGTGCGCCGTGCCGCGTGTGCGCCTGTGCGCCCGTGATCGCCCGTGCGCCCGTGATCGCCCGTGCGCCCGTGATCGCCCGTGCGCCCGTGATCGCCCGTGCGCCCGTGATCGACTCGGTTTCGCTGAAACCGAGTCGATCACGACGAGGTCGGCCCGGGACCGACGGCGAGGTCGGCCCGGGACCGACGGCGAGGTCGGCCCGGGACTGACGAAGAGGTGGGCCGGGACTGACGAAGAGGTGGGCCGGGACTGACGACGAGGTCGGCCTGGGACCGGCGAGGTGGGCCGGGGCTGGTGGCGGCGCGGTCAGGCCGTGTCGGCTTCGTGCCTCTCCGGCGGTTCCTGAACCGGCGGGGACGCTCGTCGGAGCAGACCCGGACCGGCCGACGCGGGTGGGCCGACCGGTTCGCGCTCGACCGTGGCCGCGATCTGGGCCGCGACGCCCGACGGCTCGGACGGGGCCAGAACGCGCATCCCGGACGGCTCCGCCTCGGCCGCGGCGCCGTCCGGCACCGCGCTCAACGACGAACGGCCGCCCGAGGCACCGACGCCGGCAGACCCGCCGCCAGCAGACCCGCCGCCAGCAGACCCGCCGCCAGCAGACCCGCCGCCACCGGCAGACCCGCCGCCAGGCGACTGGGCGTCGGCGGATTCGACATCGGGAAGATCATCGTCGTCGCCGCGCTCGTCACCCCGACCGCCCCCGGCAGTCCCGCCAAGCGCGGCGCGGTCAAGCCCACCAGGCGCGGCGCGGTCAAGCCCACCAGGCGCGACACGGTCAAGCCCGCCAAGCGCGGCACGGTCAAGCCCACCAGGCGCGGCACGGTCAAGCCCACCAGGCGCGACACGATCAAGCCCACCAGGCGCGACACGGTCAAGCCCATCGCGCGCGCTGAGCCGATCGGAACGCTCGGTGGTGGTCGCGGCCCGGCCGTTGCCGCGCCGGGGCGAGGGCGTCGGCCGGGGCGACAGCAGTCGGGGCGGCACCGCCTCCGGGGCGGTGACCGGGGCCAGACCGGCGACCACCGTGTTGACGATCTCGGCGGCGTACGAGCCGTCCGGGTCGTAGTCGGGGTCGAAGACGGTCAGCTCGACACCCAGGCAGTGTGGGGTGTCGACCAGGCCGGCGAGCAGGATCTCCAGCTCGGCGAAGGCGATGCCACCCGGGTCGGGGGCGTCCACGGCCGGCATCACCGCCGGGTCGAGCACGTCGACGTCGATGTGCACCCAGTAGCCCGCGCAGTCAGCGAGCTGCTCGTGCGCCCACTGGGCCGTCCGGGCGGCGCCCTCGGCGCGCAGCGCCGGCACCGGTCGGGTGGTGATGCCCGCGGCCTGCAGGTCGAGGCGGTACTCGTCCTGCGCACGGATGCCGAGCACCACCACGTCGATGTCGCGGAAGTAGGGCCGGCGGCCCTCAAGCGCGGCCAGGTCGGCCTGCCCGCGCCCGGTGACGAGGGCCAGGTCCTCCCCGGCGGCCGCGCCGACGTAGGAGGCGTTGCCGGGGTGCCGGAAGTCGGAGTGCCCGTCGACGAAGACCAGCCCGATCCGCCCGCCGACCGCCTCGCCGAGGCGGTGCATGGCCAGCGCGGAGCCCAGCAGCACGGAGCAGTCGCCGCCCAGCACCACAGGGAACTCGCCCCGGTCGATGATCGAGCCGATCCGTTCGGCGAGGGCGAGGGAGTAGTCGGCGATCTCCCGGGCGTGGCAGACGCCGTCGCCGGGCCGCCAGTCGCCGGGGTCGTACCGCGGTGGGGTGACGCAGCCGGCGTCGCGGGCCCGCAGCCGGGCCAGCAGGTCGTGGTCGCGCAACGCGCCGGGCGCCTTGGCGCAGCCCGGCACGGAGGTGGACGTCGGCGGTCGTAGGCCGAGATTTGTCGGCGCGTCGAGGACGGCGATCCGGCGCATCATGAGCTCCCGTCCTCGGTGGTCGGGCGGGCCGGCGGTTCGCCGGCCCGCGCTGGCGTGCTACGAAGTCATTGACCTCAGAACAGGGCGCTGGCCAGGGCCCGCCGGGCCGAGGCGACCGCCGGGTCGTCCGGGCCGGCGATGGAGAACAGCGACACCAGGTGCTGGCGGACCTCCTCGCGGTCCTCGCCGGCGGTGCGCCGGACCAGGCCGACGAGCCGGGCGTACGCCTGCTCGGCCAGGCCGCTGAGCACCTCGATGTCGGCGGCCAGCAGTTGGGCCGCGACGTCGTCGGGGGCGCTCTCGGCGGCGGCCAGCGCGGTGGCCGGGTCGGCGCCCGCCACCCGGCGGGCCACGCCGACCTGGGCCAGGCCCGCCGTGGCCGCGGCGTCCGCCGGTGCGTCGGCGAGGATCTTGCGGTACGCCTGCTCGGCGGCGTCCAGGTCACCGCTCATGAGCGCGTCGTCGGCCTCGTCGAGGCGCGGGTCCTCCGGTTCGGCGACGGCCACGCCACCGGCCTTGAGCACGGCCTGGATCCACTGGCGGAGCTGCGCCTCGGGCACCACACCGGAGAAGGCGTCGATCGGCTGGCCGCCGACGACGGCGTAGACCATGGGGATGCCCTGGACCCGGAACATCTGGGCGATCCGCGGGTTTTCCTGCACGTCGACCCGGGCGAGCACCCAGGTGCCACCGCTCTCGGCGGCCAGCCGCTCCAGCACCGGGGCGAACTCGTCGCTCTCCGGGAAGCCGGCCGCGCCGAAGAAGACGATGACGGGCATGGCCATCGACCGTTCGAGCACATCGGCCTGGATGGTCGCCTCGGTGACGTCGACGATGGCGGCGTTGCCGCCGGCGCTCGGCGTGCCGGGTACGCCGGCCGACGGGCCGCCCTGCGGGGGTGTGCCGGGGCGGGAACTGGCTGGTGCGGGGCCGCGCAGCGTGCTGAGGTCGACCGCGCCGCGGGTGAAGATCGACGAGGTGATCCGTGGGTCGCTCATGGTTACCTAGTCTCGCACGCGAGCACGGATTACCGGCTCACCCACAACTCCGACGTTGCAACTCTCACGCCCCACCCCACCCCCCGCGATCGTGCACTTTCTGTCGCCGAAACGCGGCATTGACCCCGTTCGGCGGGACAGAAAGCGCACGATCGACGAGGTTAGAAGCGGGCGGGCTCGCGGTAGGTGCCCCACTCGGCGCGCAGGGCGTCGCAGATCTCGCCCAGGGTCGCCTCGGCGCGGACGGCGTCGAGCATGGCGGGGATCATGTTCTCGTCGGTGCGGCTGGCCTCGACCATCCGCGCGACAGCCTCCCGGACCGCCGGCTCGTCCCGCGCGCTCTTGCGCTCGGCGAGCACCCGGCGCTGCTCCAGCTCCACCTCGTGCGAGATGCGCAGGATCTCCAGCTCCTTGGCGACCGTGCCGGTGTGGCAGTTGACGCCGACGATCTTCTTGTCGCCCTTCTCCAGGGCCTGCTGATAGACGAAGGCCGACTCGGCGATGTGCCCGGTGAACCAGCCGTCCTCGATGCCACGCAGGATGCCCGAGGTCATCGGGCCGATCTGGTGCGGCCCCTCCCCGCCGAGCTGCCGGATGCGGGCGAAGATCTCCTCCGCCTCGGCCTCGATCTTGTCGGTCAGCGCCTCGACGTACCAGGAGCCGCCGAGCGGGTCGGCCACGTTGATCACGCCGGTCTCCTCCATCAGCACCTGCTGCGTGCGCAGGGCGATCTCGGCCGACTCGTCGGTGGGCAGCGCCAGGGTCTCGTCCAGCGCGTTGGTGTGCAGCGAGTTGGTGCCGCCCAGCACCGCCGCGAGAGCCTCCACGGCGGTGCGTACGACGTTGTTGACAGGCTGCTGCGCGGTCAGCGACACCCCTGCGGTCTGCGTGTGGAACCGCAGCCAGAGGGCCTTCTCGCTGGTCGCGCCGTAGACGTCGCGCAGCCAGCGGGCCCAGATCCGGCGGGCGGCGCGGAACTTCGCGATCTCCTCGAAGAAGTCGAGGTGCGAGTCGAAGAAGAAGCTCAGCCCCGGCGCGAAGACGTTCACGTCCAGGCCGCGCGACAGGCCCAGCTCCACGTACCCGAACCCGTCGGCCAGGGTGTACGCCAACTCCTGCGCGGCGGTCGAGCCGGCCTCGCGGATGTGGTAGCCGGAGACCGACAGCGGCTTGTAGCGCGGGATCTCGGCGGCGCAGTACTCCATCAGGTCGCCGATCAGGCGCAGGTGCGGCTCCGGGTCGAAGAGCCACTCCTTCTGCGCGATGTACTCCTTGAAGATGTCGGTCTGGAGCGTCCCGTCCAGCTTGGACAGGTCGGCGCCCTGCCGCTCGGCGGCGACCAGGTACATGCAGAACACCGGCACGGCCGGACCGGAGATGGTCATCGAGGTGGTGACGTCGGCCAGGTCGATGCCGTCGAAGAGCGCCTGCATGTCGGTGGCGGTGTCGATGGCGACGCCGCAGTGGCCGACCTCGCCGAGCGCCTGCGGGTCGTCGGAGTCGCGGCCCATCAGGGTCGGCATGTCGAACGCGACCGAGAGGCCACCGCCGCCGGCGCCGAGGATCATCTTGTAGCGCTCGTTCGTCTGCTGGGCGTTGCCGAAGCCGGCGAACTGCCGGATCGTCCAGGTCCGCCCGCGGTAGCCGGTCGGATGAAGACCCCTGGTGTACGGGTACTCGCCCGGCCAGCCGATCCGCTCGAAGCCCGGGTACGCGCTGCCCTCCGGCGGCCCGTAGACCGGCTCCACAGGCGTCCCGGAGAGCGTGGTGAAGTCGGCGTCCCGCTTGCGCGCGGAGTCGTACCGGGCCTGCCAGCGTGCCCGTCCGGCGTCGATCTCGTCGGCGTCCATGCGCAGGGCTCCTCCTCGGTTCCTCGACTGCACGTCGAGTGTAGAGCCCTCGCCTGAACGATCGCTAAGTAAGACCGTACCGGCGGGTAACCAGGTCAGACGGCGGGATCGCCCATCGCCACGTCGTCGACCCGGATGTTGACCTCGTCGACCCGCAGCCCGTACGCCTCGACGGCCTCCGTGACCCGGGCCCGCACCTCGGCGGTGATCTCCGGCACCGCGCGACCGGCCTCGATCACCAGCACCAGGTTGACCACGGCGGCGTCGCCTGTCACGTGTGCCGAGCAGCCGCGCCGGGCGTCGCCCACCTGGTCCAGCCCGACCCGGTCGAGGACGGAGTTGAAGAACCGGGCCACGTCCCCGCCCAGCTCGGCCACCCCCGGCACCGCGCGGGCCGCCGCGACGGCGATCTTCTCGATCACCTCGTCGGAGACGTGCGTCGTGCCGCCGGCCGGAACCGACGCCGCGCTCAGCTCCTGGGTCGCCTCGTGATCCATGCCCACTCCCCTGCTCCTCACGCCGGCCCCACCGCCGTGGGGCGGTGCGAGCCTACAAGGGTCGGGCAGCGCGAGGCTGTCCCCGGTGGACGGTCAGCGGGCCAGCTGGGCGAGCAGGGTGTCCGCCGCCGCGTACGGGTCGAGGCCACCCTCGGCCACCTTGGCGGCGAGCGTGCTCAGCTCCGTACCGTCGCGAAGTGAGCCGATCCGGGCGCGGAGGACGCCGAGCGCGATGGCCTCGATCTCGGCGGCGGCCCGCGCCTCCTGGCGGCGGCGCAGCTCGCCGTGCTCGACCAGCCAGCCCCGGTGCTTGTCGATGGCGGCGGCGATGTCGTCGATGCCCTCACCCCGGGCCGCGATCGCGCGGACCACCTGCGGCCGCCACTGCCCCGGGCCGCGCTCACCGAGGGCGATCATGCCCTGGATGTCGCGGACGGTGGCGTCGACGCCGTCCCGGTCGGCCTTGTTGACCACGAACACGTCGGCGATCTCCAGGATGCCCGCCTTGACCGCCTGGATCGCGTCACCCATGCCGGGGGCGAGCAGCACGAGCGTGGTGTCGGCAAGCGAGGCGACCTCCACCTCGGCCTGCCCGACGCCGACGGTCTCGACCAGCACCACGTCGCAGCCGGCGCCCTCCAGCACGCGGACCGCCTGCGGCGTCGCCGCCGCCAGCCCGCCGAGGTGTCCCCGGCTGGACATCGACCGGATGTAGACGCCCGGATCGGTGGCGTGGTCCTGCATACGCACCCGGTCACCGAGGATCGCCCCACCGGTGAACGGGCTGGACGGGTCGACCGCCAGCACGCCGACCCGGTGCCCACGCGCCCGCAGCGCGCGAACCAGCTCGTTGGTGGTGGTGGACTTGCCCACCCCCGGTGAGCCGGTGAGCCCGACGACCTGGGCCTGCCCGGCGTACGGGGCCAGCGCGGCCGCGATGTCCGGTAGGAGGGTGTCGCCGTTCTCCACAAGGGTGATCAGGCGGGCCACCGCCCGGGGGTCACCGGTGCGGGCCCGCTCGACGAGCATCGGCACGTCCCGGCTCCGGCGCACCGACGTGGCGCCTGCCGGGACGCTCTCTGCCGCTTCGCTCACTGCGCCATCTTTGTTCGCGACTGCGGGGCTCGCAAAACCGGCTCACTCCTCGCGCTCACCGCGGCCACCTTTGTTCGCGACTGCGGGGCTCGCAAAACCGGCTCACTCCTCGCGCTTACCGCGGCCATCTTTGTTCGCGACTGCGGGGCTCGCAAAACCGGCTCACTCCTCGCGCTCACTTGTCGGACTCAGCCTTGCCCGGCACGTGGATGATCAGCGCGTCGCCCTGGCCGCCGCCGCCACAGAGAGCGGCCGCGCCGGTGCCGCCGCCGCGCCGCTTCAGCTCCAGGGCGAGGGTGAGGACGAGACGCGCACCGGACATGCCGATCGGGTGCCCCAGCGCGATCGCGCCACCGTTGACGTTGACCTTGTCGGAGCTGATGCCGAGGTCGCGGGTGGACTGGATCCCGACCTGCGCGAACGCCTCGTTGATCTCGATGAGGTCCAGGTCCTCGATGCTCAGGCCGCCCTTCTTCAGGGCGTGGTTGATCGCGTTGGACGGCTGCGAGTGCAGCGAATTGTCCGGGCCCGCCACGTTGCCGTGCGCGCCGATCTCGGCCAGCCAGGTCAGCCCGAGCTCCTTGGCCTTCGCCATGCTCATGACGACCACCGCGGCCGCGCCGTCGGAGATCGGCGAGGAGCTGCCGGCGGTGATCGTTCCGTCCTTGGTGAAGGCGGGACGCAGCCGGGCCAGCGACTCGACAGTGGTGTCCGGGCGAATGCCCTCGTCGTCGCTGATCACCAGCGGGTCGCCCTTGCGCTGCGGGATCAGCACGGGGGTGATCTCCTCGGCGAAGTGGCCGTTCTTCTGCGCGGCCGCGGCCCGCTGGTGGCTGGCCGCGGCGAAGGCGTCCTGCTCCTCGCGCGAGATGCCGTGCTTCGTGCCGAGCCGCTCGGTCGACTCACCCATCGAGCAGCAGTCCCAGGCGTCGCTGAGCCCGTCGTGGGCCATGTGGTCCTTGACCACCACGTCGCCGTACTTGTAGCCGGCGCGCTGCCCCATCAGCAGGTGCGGGGCGTTGGTCATCGACTCCATGCCGCCGGCCACCACGATGTCGAACTCGCCGGCCCGGATGAGCTGGTCGGCCAGGGCGATCGCGTCCAGACCGGAGAGGCAGACCTTGTTGATGGTCAGCGCCGGCACCGACATCGGCACGCCGGCCTCGACCGCCGCCTGCCGGGCCGGGATCTGCCCGGCGCCCGCCTGGAGCACCTGCCCCATGATCACGTACTGGACCTGGTCCGGGCTGACACCGGCCCGCTCCAGGGCCGCCTTGATGGCAATACCGCCGAGCTTGGTGGCCGGAAGGTCCTTGAGGTTACCCAGCAGCCGGCCCATCGGGGTCCGCGCGCCGCTGACGATCACCGAAGCCATGCCTGCCTCCGAGGGGGTGCCGAGCTGTACGCCTTAACGATTGTTCGGCCAGACTAGCGCCATGGCTGAGAACTCCCCCGCCGAGCCCGGTGCGGACTACGTCACAGACATCGGGCTTCGCAAGATTGACCACGTGGGCATCGCCGTGGCCGACCTGGACGCCGCGATCGACTTCTACCAGCGGACGTTCGGGATGCGCTGCGTACACACCGAGACCAACGCCGAGCAGGGCGTACGGGAGGCGATGCTTACCGTCGGGCCGACCGCCGAGGGCGGCTGCGTGCAACTGCTCGCCCCGCTCACCCCGGAGTCGACGATCGCGAAGTTCCTCGACCGCAACGGGCCGGGTGTGCAGCAGGTCGCGTACACCGTGGCGGACATCGACGTGGCCTGCGCGGCGCTGCGCGAGCGGGGGATGCGGCTGCTCTACGACGCTCCGCGCCGTGGCACCGCCGACAGCCGGATCAACTTCGTGCACCCCAGGGACGCCGGCGGAGTCCTGATCGAACTGGTCCAACCGGCCCCCACCGCACACTGAGTCCCCACCCACACCCGTTGCCGGCGCCGGCAACATGCCCGAAGTTGCCGGCTGCCGCGCCCGACCGCGCCTCCCGCCGCCCGCCGCGCGCACTTCTGTGCGTGGTTGGCGGGGTGGTCGGGCACCTTCACGCATCGGCCGATGCAGTTTTTCACAGAGCACTTCCGGCCCTAGCTACCGTTCAGTAACGTCCCGGCCCACAGGGGCGCGACCGGGCCGGATGTGTCGAATGCCGACATGGTGGTCGTGTCCGCCGG
This sequence comes from Micromonospora sp. NPDC049275, assembly GCF_043197115.1. Classification (NCBI taxonomy): domain Bacteria; kingdom Bacillati; phylum Actinomycetota; class Actinomycetes; order Micromonosporales; family Micromonosporaceae; genus Micromonospora; species Micromonospora sp. NPDC049275. The sequence goes on along the minus strand of NZ_JBICSN010000012.1, from coordinate 19,191 downwards.
CGCCGACGATGGCAGCACCCGGGCCCGTGCGGGTGCGGGGACGAACCGGAGGTCACCGTGCAGGACATCCTCGAAGCGATCATGGCAGCGGAGGAATCGAACGACCCGGACCGCGAGCTGGCGGGCGTCGCCGGACTGCCCGTGCCGGAGAGTTACCGAGGCGTGGTCGTCCGCGCCGAGGAGTCCCGGATGTTCGACGGCATGGCCACCCGGGACAAGGACCCCCGCAAGGCGCTGCACGTGCAGGAGGTGCCGACACCGGAGCTGGCGCCGGGCGAGGCGCTGATCGCGGTGATGGCCAGCGCGATCAACTACAACACGGTGTGGACAAGCATCTTCGAGCCGGTGTCCACCTTCCGGTTCCTCGAACGCTACGGTCGGGTCTCCGAGCTGACCCGCCGACACGACCTGCCGTACCACGTCGTCGGCTCGGACGCCGCGGGCGTGGTGCTGCGAACCGGCCCGGGGGTGACCCGGTGGGCTGCCGGCGACGAGGTGGTGGCGCACTGCCTCTCGGTCGAGCTGGAGGACGCCGCCGGGCACGACGACACCATGCTCGACCCGCAGCAGCGGATCTGGGGCTTCGAGACCAACTTCGGCGGGCTGGCCGAGCTGGCTGTGGTCAAGGCCAACCAGCTGATGCCCAAGCCGCGGCACCTGAGCTGGGAGGAGGCGGCCAGCCCCGGCCTGGTCAACTCCACCGCGTACCGCCAGCTCGTCTCGCACCACGGCGCCAACATGAAGCAGGGTGACGTGGTGTTGATCTGGGGCGCGTCCGGCGGCCTCGGCGGGTACGCCACCCAGATGGCCCTCAACGGAGGCGCGATCCCGGTCTGCGTGGTCTCCTCGCCGGAGAAGGCCGAGCTGTGCCGCCGGATGGGCGCGGAGCTGGTCATCGACCGGGCGGCCGAGGACTTCCGGTTCTGGACCGACGAGCAGACCCAGGACCAGGACGAGTGGCGGCGCTTCGGCGAGCGGATCCGCGAGCTGACCGGGGGCGAGGACCCGGACATCGTCTTCGAGCACCCGGGCCGGGAGACGTTCGGCGCCAGCGTCTACGTGGCCCGCCGTGGCGGCACCATCGTCACCTGCGCGTCCACCAGCGGGTTCCAGCACCAGTACGACAACCGCTACCTGTGGATGCACCTGAAGCGGATCGTGGGCAGCCACTTCGCGAACTACCACGAGGCGTGGCAGGCCAACCGTCTGGTCGCGCTCGGCAAGGTGCACCCGACGGTGTCGCGCACCTACCCGTTGGAGCAGACCGGTCAGGCCGCGTACGAGGTGCACCGCAACGCGCACCAGGGCAAGGTCGGGGTCCGTTGCCTCGCGCCCACCGACGGGTTGGGCGTCCGCGACGGGGAGCTGCGGGCGCGGCACGAGGAAGCGATCAACAGGTTCCGGGGGCACTGAGCGGGCCACCGGCCGGACGGATGAGCACCCGGTGGCCAATGCGGTGATCGGGCCATTGTTCTTCCCACCCCATTTGCGGAAACCCATCCGGATCGAACAAAGGGCCACGGGGCGTACCCGTGGCCCTTTTTCGCGTCACGCTGCGTGGCGTCCGTCCCGCCCGGGACCTGCCAAGATCGCCGATTGGTCCGGCCTCGGCGGCCAGGGCAGTTGACCATGTAATGAGGGCACGAAAGCTCCGTACCGCTCTTGCGAAGCACCCTGGGGCGTCTGCCAGTATGTCCCAATGCCCCAGCAGCAGTCCTCCCCTCTCGCGTTCTTCGATAACGCGAACTCGCAGCCAGATTTCACCGTTGGCCTGCGCGGATACAACACTCACCAGGTCGATGACTTCATCGGCCGGATGACCGCCGCGCTGACCCAGTCCGAGCAGGCCCGTGCCGAGGCTGAGCAGCGGATGAACGACGCCCAGCGTCGCCTCCGCCAGGCCGAGCAGCGCATGAGTGCGCTGGAGCAGAAGCTCACCGACACGAACAAGCAGCTCGAAGAGAACAGCCGGCCCACCCTCTCGGGGCTCGGCACCCGCGTCGAGCAGATCCTCCGGCTCGCCGAGGAGCAGGCCAACGACCACCGCAACGAGGCCAAGCGCGAGTCGGAGGGCATCCTCTCCGCCGCCCGCCTCGAGGCTCGCGAGATCACGGACAAGGCCCGCGCCGAGGCCGCCGCGATGAAGGCCAGCGCCGAGCGCGAGGCCGGCAACCTGCGCACCGCCGCCGAGCGTGAAGCCGCCGAGGTCCGCGTGCAGGCCCGCCGCGAAGCCGACACGCTGCGCGCCGACGCCGACCGCGAGACCAAGCAGCTGCGTACGGTCACCGCGCACGAGGTGGCCGAGCTGAAGTCGACAGTCGAGCGGGAGGTGGCCACCCTTCGAGCCACCGCCGAGCGGGAGATCACCCAGCAGCGGGCCAAGGCCGCCCGCGAGGCCGAGGAGAAGCGCGCCGAGGCCACCAAGCTGCTCACCGACGCGCGGGACAAGCGCGACAAGGACCTCCAGGCCCTGGAGCTGCAGCTGGCCGAGCGGCGCGAAAAGGCTGAGCGCGAGGAGTCCGAGCGGCACGCCGCGCAGGTCGCGCAGACCCAGAAGATGGTCAGCGAGGCCGAGCAGCGCGCCCGCGCCGCCCAGGAGCGCGCGAAGGAGATCGAGCAGCGCGCCGAGGCCCGTCGGGTCGAGTCGGAGCGCAACGCCGCCGAGACGGTCGACAAGGCCAAGGCGCACTCCGAGAAGACGCTCAACGAGGCCAAGGCCGAGTCGCAGCGCCTGCTCACCGAGGCCCGCACCGAGGCCGAGCTGACCACGCAGGCCGCCCGCCGCGAGGTCGATGACCTCACCCGGCAGAAGGACGCGGTCACCTCGCAGCTCGGTCAGATGCTCTCCGGGCTCGCCGGCATCGTGCCCGGCGTGCCGGCGGCGGCTGCCCCGGCGGCCAAGCCGGAGGCGAAGAAGACCGACGGTGGTCAGGAGCGGGTGACCGCGGAGACCGCCGGCTGACGCGAGGCGTCAGGTTGGGGCATCGACGGCGCGAGGTGACACTGGGTAACCGGTGTGACCTCGCGCCGTGTGCGTTTCCCAACCCTTGGTGTGGTGCCCTCGCCACGGAGTGAAGTAGGTCCCACAAGGGCCGTCCGTATCGCCCCAGCAGGGGGCGATGCGTGTGAGGATGGGGGCATGTCGCACGGCGAGGAACTGTTCGCTCTCGGCGGGGACGTGACCACGGAGCCCAGCTTCGAGTCCGCTCTGCGGGGGTACGAGAAGAAACAGGTTGACCGGTACGTCGCGCGTGCGGAGCACGAGATCGCGACCCTCGCCGCCGAACGGGAACAGGCCTATACACAGATCCACAAGCTCGCCGGCCAGGTCGAGGTTCTGCAACGGGATCTGACCCAGGTCCGCAAGCAGATGAACGTGGTGGACCGGGCCTCCTTCCGGCACCTGGGCCCCCGCGTCGAGTCGATCCTCACCCTCGCCGAGGAGCAGGCCGAGCAGATCCTGTCCGCGGCCAACGAGGAGATCGACGCCCGTCGCGCCACCGCCGAGCACATCATCGAAGAGGCCCGCGAGCAGGCCGCGCGGGCATTGAAGGACTTCGAGATCGCTCTCGCCGCCCGACGCCAGGAGGAGGAGCGGCACAGCGCCTCCCGTCGCGCGGAGGCGGACGAGACCCTGCGGTCGGCCAAGGACGAGTCGGCGAAGTTGCGCAAGGCCGCACAGGACGAGCTGGCCAAGGCACAGCAGGAGGCCACCCACCTGCGGGACACCGCCAAGGAGATCCACACTCGCGCGCAGCAGGAGGCCACCAAGCTGCGCGAGGCGGCCCGCGAGGCGCTGACCACCGCCCGGCAGGAGGCCGGGGAGCTGCGCGAGGCGGCCAAGGAGGTGCACGCCAAGGCGCAGCAGGAGGCCAAGCGGCTCACCGACACGGCGACCGAGGCGGGCCGGGCGACCCACGCCAAGGCACAGCAGGAGGCCAAGCAGATCATCGACGACGCGTCGATGGCCGGCCGGGCCACGCGCGCCAAGGCCCAGCAGGAGGCCGAGCGGCTGACCACGCAGGCGTCCGAGTCGGCCAAGCGCAGCCGCGCCGAGACCGAGGCGTACGTGCAGCGCATGCGCAGCGAGACCGAGGCGTACGTGCAGCAGTCCCGGGCGCAGACCCAGCAGGAGCTGGGCGCCTGGCGGGCCGGCGTGGAGCAGGAGGTCAACTCGCGGCGCGAGGCGGCCGACCGCGAGCTGGCTCAGCTGCGGTCCACCGCCGAGCAGGAGTTCGCCAAGCGCCGCGACGAGCTGGACAAGCAGCACGAGTCCCGCCAGCAGGAGCTGGAGTCGGGCTGGACCGCGCGCAGCACCGAGCTGGAGTCGAGCTTCACCGCCCGGCGCGATGAGCTGGAGACCGAGTACTCGACCCGCAAGGACGCGCTGGAGACCGAGTACACCGCTCGCAAGAACGAGATCGAGCAGGGTGCCGAGGCGATCCGCCTGGCGGCCGAGCGGGATGCGTCGGCCCTGCGCGAGCGCGCCGAGACGGAGGCGGCCGAGCTGTTGAGCCGCGCCGAGACCGAGGCGGGCGACAAGCGCCGCAAGGCCGACGAGCACGTCGCGGCCTCGCGCCGCCAGTTCGAGGAGTACGCGGCCACCACCCAGCAGCACCTGGCGACCACGCAGCAGCACCTGGCGGCCACCCAGCAGGAGTCGGCGGCCGGCCGACAGCAGCTCGCCCAGGTGATGTTGGAGATCGCCCAGGCTCAGCAGCAGCTCGCCGACCTGCGGCAGGAGACCTGGAAGGCGCGGCAGGAGTCCGACGAGCTCGAACGGCAGATGGCCGAGGTGCGGCTGCGCGGCACCACCGGCCCGATCGACGGCCCGACGGCACCGGCCACGGACGGCCGCCGCGACGCGCCGTCCGAGACCGCGACCGTGTCCGCGCCGACGGGCGGCGAGGCCACGACCGGGTCGGGCATCGGTGACGACGGGACTACCGCACCCGCCGACGCCGGCGCGGCGAGCGGCCGCAAGGGCGAGCCCGACGACGCCGGCGTGCTTGCCGATGCCGGCAGCGTGAACGGTCGCACGGGTGAGCCCGACGGCGCCCGGCAGCCGGCGAACGCCTCGGCGGGCAGCGAGTCCGGGCAGTCCACGACCCGCCCGGTGGCCGAGCCGATGACCACTGTCGACGGCGGCACAGCCAGCGCCGGGGTGGACGGCGAGCCCACCGTGGCGGCCGTTCCGGGCGAGGGTGGCCGGGGCGCCAAGCCGACGAAGATCACCAGCACCGGTGAGAACGGCAAGCGGCCCAGCAAGCCGACCACCGACGAGCGCAGCGCCAAGCCCAGCAAGGTCACGGTCGAGAAGGACTGACCAACCTCAAGATCGACACGACATCAGCGAAATCGGGGTGTCCGGCTATCCCGGACACCCCGATTTCCTGCAAAGCGAGTGGATCAGGCCCGGTCTTCGGGATGCGGGTCGATGGTCGGGCGGCGGAACGGGCCCCAGGCCACGAAGCGTTCGAACAGCTCCCTGGGCGCCGGGCCGTCGTAGGGATTGAGCTGGTACAGGTCGTGCGCCGCTTCGTGGTAGAGCCCTGCGAGGTAGATGGTCAGCGCTGCCGGATCCTCGTCGAACTCCGCCTTGAGCAGTAGCCGGGCGTCCGCGCAGGGCCAGGGTCGGCCGTCCGCCCGGCAGCACCACATAGGTCGCAGCGGGGTGTGCGGCGTCCGCGCGCCGCAGGGTCGGGGAAACAGGGAGTACGGCCCGAGCCGCGGCTGCGGCAACCCCGACACGGGGGGACGCGCCCCGCCACCCGAGCTGGAGCCCGACGGCCTGCGACCGGTGGACGGCCCCGACACCGGGGTACGCGCCCCGCCACGCGAGCGGGGACCCGGAGGTGTGCAGCGGGTGGACGGCCGCGACGCCGAGTTCATGGTGACGGGCAGCGACCGGTCGGCGGGGCGAGACGTGGACATGGGGTTGCCTCCTCGACTGGGGACGGTTCTGCCGCCACGCGACGGCAGGGCCGGGCGGTGGAAACCGAACCGGTCCGGGACCACCCGGTACGTGACAGTCTGCTGAGAGCACCGCTACGGTCGGAAGGCATCGCCGCGTCCGGTGGGGTGACTGCGGGAGCGGCGTGCCCCGCCGGGTCGGCCGGTGGAGGCGACCCTCGATCTGCGGAGGCACTGTGGAAGGCGACGCCGCGCCGACGGCCGACATGATCCGCGCGCAACTGCGTCGACTGCGCATCGCCGCCGGGATGAGCCAGGAGGACTTCGGGCGGCTGGCGCACTACTCCGGCTCGATGGTGTCCGCACTGGAGCTGGGCCAACGCCCGCTGGACCGGCTCTTCCTCGCCCGCGCCGACGAGGTGCTGACCACCGGCGGCCTGCTCGTCCACCTGCTCAAGCTCGCCGAGCGGGACGGCCAGCCGAGCTGGTTCCGACCCTGGCTGGACGCCGAGCGCAGCGCCCGCCAACTGCGCTGCTTCCAACCCACGCTGATCCCCGGCCTGCTTCAGACCGAGAACTACGCCCGCGCGGTGATCCGCTGCGACGACCTGCTCAGCGACGACGAGGTGGAACGACGAGTCCACGCCCGCCTGGACCGACAGTCGCTGCTGGTTCAGGCGGAGCCGCCGCAGTTCGTCGCGGTCGTCGACGAGTTGGTGCTGCGGCGTGCCGGCGAGGAGGTCCGAGGGTTGATGGTCGAGCAGATCAGTCATCTGATCGCCAGCCTGGCGCGACCGCACGTCAGTCTGCACATCGTCCCGGCCGGAGGCGGGTTGCACGTCGGCCTGTCGGGCCCGTTCAATCTCGCCCGAGGCGCGGACGGCGGCTGGGTAGGGCACATGGAGCACCAGATTGACGGCCTTGTGGTCGACAGCGACAACGAGGTGGCTACGCTGCTGACGCGCTGGGAGATGATCAGGAACAGTGCGCTGCCCCGCCAGCAGTCGATCGAGCTGATGAAGGAAGTTGTCACGTCATGGACCTGACCGACGCCCAGTGGCACACGTCCACCCGTAGCGGCAATGGTGAGTGCGTCGAGGTGGCGGACAATCTGCCCGGGGTGGTGGGAGTGCGCGACAGCAAGGACCCGTCCGGCCCGGTGCTGGTGTTCGCGCCGCCCGCGTGGCGGGCGTTCGTGGCCGTCGCCAGTCGTCGGACCGCCTGAGCCGGGAGGCCCCTGGTGCCACAGCACGACCCGTCGGCCGACGACCCGGGCACGACCCCGAGTCCCCCACCGGCGCAGACCCCACCGTCGGAGGAGACTCCGCCGCCGGTGCCGGTTCCTGCCCCGGGAGTCGACCCGGAGGAGCCACCTGCGGTGCCGTCGGGGAAGTTCGGCACGCCGGGGCGTCCGCTGCGACGCAGCAGCTTCCTGATCGGCTTCACGGGCGCGCTGGGCGTGCTGCTGGCGTACACCCTGTATCTGGGGATTCGCAATGCCGGCGGCATCCTGGTGCTGGTGGTGATCGCGCTCTTCCTCGCGGTGGGCCTCAACCCGGCGGTGGTGCGCCTGCGCACCTGGGGTGTGCCCCACGGCCTGGCGGTGACGCTTGTGGCGTTGACGGTGGTGCTGCTGCTCTGCGGTGGCATCGTGGCGCTGGTCCCGCCGATCGTGACGCAGTCCGGGCAGTTCATCGACCAGATTCCGAGCCTGCTCGACGAGTTGCGCCGCAATCCGACGGTCAACGACCTGGTGGAGCGGTACGACGTGGTGGAGCGGGTGCAGGGCGCGGCCAACGCGGACACCATCGGCCGGGCGCTCGGCGGGGTGCTCGGTGGCGCGCAACTGATCTTCGGCACGGTGTTCCGGACGTTGACCGTGCTGGTGCTGACCATCTACTTCCTGGCCTACTTCAACAAGCTGCGGTCACTGGGCTACTCGTTGGTGCCCCGGTCGCGGCGGGAGCGGGTGCAGCTGATCGGCGACGAGATCCTGGCGAAGGTCGGCGCCTACATGGTCGGCGCGCTGAGCATCGCCGTGCTGGCCGGCGCGACCACCTTCGTGTTCGCGCTGATCGTGGGACTGCCGTACCCGTTCGCGCTCGCCGTGGTCGTCGCGGTGACCGACCTGATCCCGCAGATCGGCGCGACCCTCGGCGCGGTGATCGTGAGCCTGGTCGGTTTCGCCGCCGGCCTGCCCACAGGCATCGCCTGCGCGGTCTTCTTCCTGGTCTACCAGCAGGTCGAGAACTACCTGATCTACCCGAAGGTGATGCGGCGCTCGGTGGAGGTCAACGAGGTCGCCGCCCTGCTGGCCGCGCTGCTCGGGGTGGCGCTGCTGGGCGTGGTGGGCGCGCTCATCGCCATCCCCACGGTGGCGGCGCTGCAACTGATCCTGCGCGAGGTGGTGCTCCCTCGCCAGGAGCGCCGTTGAGCGTCAGTCGACGGCCGGCCCCGGGACGGGGGTGTCCGCGAAGGCGGCCACCGTCCGGTCGGCGTACGCGCTGACGTCCCCGGCCTCCATCGGCCCGTCCCAGGTCGTCGGCAGCGGCACCTCGACAGCCGGGTTGACCCGCTTGACGATCTCGTCGAGCACCGTCTCCGCGTCGCCGACCCAGAGGTGCTTCGCGCCGGGCACCCCGACCACCTCGGCCTGCGGCACCGCCGCGAACCGCTCCCGCGCCTCTTCCGGGCGCAGGTAGTCGTCGAACTCCGGCACCAGCGCCGTCAGCGGCCGACCCGAGGCGGCCCAGGTGGCCAGGTCCTCCGGGGCGGAGAAGCGCAGCGGCGGGGAGAGCAGGATCGCCCCCGCGACAGCCGGGTCGCACCCGTACTTCAGGGTCAGGTCGGTGCCGAACGACCAGCCGACGAGCCAGATGTCGGGCAGTTCGGCGAACTCCGCGTACTCGATGGCGGCGGCCACGTCGTAGCGCTCGCCCACCGCGCCGTCGAAGGCCCCCTCGCTGGTGCCGCGCACACTGCTCGTGCCCCGGGTGTTGAACCGGAGCACGGCCAGGTCGGCCAGCGCGGGCAGCCGCCACGCCGCCTTGCGGAACACGTGGCTGTCCATCATTCCGCCGTGGGTGGGCAGCGGGTGCAGGCAGACGAGGGTGGCCACCGGCGGCCGGTCGGCCGGCAGGGCCAGCTCGCCGACCAGCCGCAGGCCGTCGGCGGTGTGCAGCTCGATGTCCTCCCGGCGGCCGGGCAGGATCGACGACGCGCGGATCGCTGTGCTCACCGCCCAAGTCTGTCGCGAACTCGCCGTCGCCGCCCGCCCAGGCACGAACAGGGTGATCCAGGTCGCTCAGTACCGCGGCGTGCCCCGACCGCGCTGCACCGCCGGGCCGCGCCGCTCCCGGGCACGCCAGCAGCCGCTGTGCCAGTGCCGGCGGTCGGTCAGGTCACCCAGGCCGTCGGCGGGCCAGGCCACGAGGTGCGCCACCCCGGGTCGGATCTCCTGGTCACAACCGGGGCAGCGGTACGTCTTGACCGACGCCCCCGCTCCGATGCCGCGGACCTGCCAGGCGCCGTCGGTCCACTGCTGCACCGAGGCGACGCCCTGCCGGACCCGGTCGGCGTCCAGGTTGGCGTTCTCGTCCCGACGAGGGCGGTTGCGACGGGGGCTCACAGTCACCAAGCGTACGGGGCGTCGGGGGGACCAGCCCCGTGCGGCCCGGCCGACGGGTGCGCTCACTTCCAGCTCTGCGGCCGTGTCGGGTCGTCGACGACCCGCGCCCCCGCCAGCACGGTCGTCGCGTCAGCCTCGGTGAAGCCGCTCGACGCGCCCGGCTCGGCACCGATCGGCTGCCTGCCGTCCCAGCCCCAGGCGAAGGCGGCACGCACCTCCGTCTTGGGGGTGCCGAGCAGATCCAGGGTCGTCCCGTCCGGCGAGAGGAACGCGGGCCGGCCAGCGATGGTCCGGTTTCCCGTCGTACGGGTGCCGGCCCCGCTCGCGTACTGGTAGGTGACGAACATGACCTGGGTCGCCGTCCGCCCAATTGTGAAGTCCGAGGTGACGAGTCTCGGGTACGAGCTGACGTCGACCGAGCAGTTGTTGATCGGCGCGCCTTCGGGCAGGGCGTCGAGCCGCAGCGGCACGGCGCACGAGCGGGCCTCGTTCCAGCGCAGCGCCTCGACCGCCTGCTCCAGCCCGGCGCCGTCCCCGTTGAGGATGACGGCACGGGCATACAGGCTCGGCGCGGGATGCCACGACGTGACCGTCCCACTCGTTTCGCCGATCAGCGGGTGGATCGTGCCGTCGAAGGACTGGACCCCTGAGCCGGTCACGTCAACCTCGACGTTGTCGAATTCGACGCTGCTGGAGAGATCCCCCGCCGTCCTGGCCACCTCGACATATACCTGCTGGCCGTCCCGCACGCTGAGCCGTACCGACTCGACGTGGCCCCGGACGACCGACCAGCCCAGATAACGGGCCTGGGACGGGTCGAGGCCGAAGTGCAGCACGTTCGGGTCGCTGCCGACCAGCGCCGGGTCGGCGGCGGCCCCGGGCACCCCGTCGACGCGGGGCGGCACCGGCGTGACCCCGGTCGACGTGGCGGCGCTCCAGGGCAGGCGGTCGGTCACACCGTCGAGGCCGGTACCGGTCACGCCCACGATGCCGAGCACGCCGACCAGGGACAACGCGGTCCCTGCGGCGACCCGGCGGTGAAGTTGGCGGCGACGGCCGCGAGCGCGCGACGCCCGCAGCAGCCGGTGGGTGTCCACGTCGCCCTCGGCATGCTCCCGCAGGGTCTGGGCGATCTGTTCGTCGAGGTCGATCACGGCCGGCTCCCGTTCGTGGTCGGGGCACCGCAGCGCTCCCGGAGGTTCGCGAAGGCCCGCATCGCATGGGTGCGGACGGTGACCGGCGAGCAGTCGAGGATCTGGGCGATCGTCGCGTCGTCGAGGTCCTCGTAGTAGCGCAGCACCAGCACCGCCCGCTGGCGGTCCGGCAGGCCGAGGATCAGCCGCCACATCTCGTCCCGGTCGGCCACCTCGCCGCCGAGGTCGCCGCGCTGTGGCCGGTCGACGACGGTGTCGACGGCCAGCTCGCGGCTTGACCGGCGGCGCCACCAGGAGTTGTTGGCGTTTACCAGCATCCGGCGCACGTACACGTCAGGCCGGTCGGCCCGGGAGATCCGGCGCCAGTGCACGTACGCCCGGGACAGCGTGTCCTGGGTGAGGTCCTCGGCCCGATGCTCGTCGCCGGTCAACAGTCGCGCCAGCCGGACCAGGGCCGGGCCTCGGCTGGCGACGTACTCCTCGAAGGTCACACCATGCAGACGCGGCCGGAACCCCCCGGCGTTGACCCGGTCAGCGGTGCGAGTGGTCGCGGAAGCCGCGGCGGGTCTTGCGGCCCAGGTAGCCGGCGGTGACCAGGTGCTCCAGCAGCGGCGCGGGCGCGAAGCCCGGCTCGCGCAGCTCCAGGTACAGCTCGCGCTGGATGGCCACCGCGACGTCCAGCCCCACGACGTCGAGCAGCTCGAACGGGCCCATCGGGTAGCCGCAGCCCAGCTTCATGGCGTGGTCGATGTCGTCGGCGGTGGAGTAGCTGGCCTCCAGCATCTTCACCGCGTCGTTCAGGTACGGGAAGAGCAGCGCGTTGACGATGAACCCGGACCGGTCGCCGCACACCACACCGGTCTTGCCCAGTGCGGCGCAGACCGCCCGCGCGGTGGCGGTGGCCTCCGGCGAGGTGCGGATGGTCCGGACGACCTCGACGAGCGGCATGACCGGCGCCGGGTTGAAGAAGTGCAGGCCCACCACGTCGGCCGGCCGCTGGGTGGCCATCGCCACGTCGACGACCGGCAGGGACGAGGTGGTGGTGGCCAGCACCACGCCCGGCTTGCAGATCTCGTCGAGGCTGGCGAAGAGCGCCTTCTTCACGCTCAGCTCCTCGACGACCGCCTCGACCACCAGGTCGACGTCGGCGAGGTGGTCGAGCGTGGCCGACCAGCTGATTCGGCCGAGCGCGGCGTCGCGGTCGGCCTCGGCGAGCTTGCCGCGCACCACGCCCTTGTTCAGCGAGGTCTTCACCGCCTCGCAGACCGTTGCGGACTTCTCCGCGCCCCGGGTCACCGACACGACCTCGTACCCGGCCTTCGCGAACACCTCGATGATCCCGGTGGCCATCGTCCCGGAACCCACGATGCCGACCTTCGTGATGGCGCGCGCGCCGTCGGCGAGCGCCGCCTCCGCCGCCGGCGGCGTCGCCTCATCCGGTACGACGACAGGCGAGCCCGGCCGCTGGTAGGTGTAGAAACCCCGGCCGGACTTCCGACCGAGCAGCCCCGCCGTCACCATCTGCTTGAGCAGCGGCACGGGGGCGTGCCGGCGGTCCCGCCCGCCGCGCCGGTACATCGTGTCCAGGATCTCGTACGCGGTGTCCAGGCCGATCAGGTCCATCAGCGCCAGCGGACCCATCGGCAGGCCGCAGCCGAGTTTCATCGCCGCGTCGATGTCCTCCCGGGTCGCGTAGTGCGATTCGACCATGGCGACCGCGTGGTTGAGGTAGCCGAAGAGCAGCGCGTTGGCGATGAAGCCGGCCCGGTCGCTGATGGTGACGTCGACCTTGCCCAGCCGGGCGCACAGCGCCTCGACATCGGCGACCACCTCGGGCGCGGTGACGACGGTGCGGACCACCTCGACCAGTTTCATCACCGGTGCGGGGTTGAAGAAGTGGATGCCGATCACCTGGTTGGGCCGGGTGGTGGCGACCGAGATCTCGGTGACGCTCAACGACGAGGTGTTGGTGGCGAGAATGGTGTCCGGTCGGCAGACCCGGTCCAGCTCCGCGAAGATCCGCTGCTTGAGGTCCAGGTGTTCGGGCACCGCCTCGATCACCAGGTCCACGGAGTGCAGGGCGTCCAGCCCCACCGCGAAGCGCACCCGCTCGTGCAGCGCGTCCCGGTCCGCCTCGGCGAGCTTGCCCTTGGCGACCGCGCGGTCGGTGGAGCCGGTGAGGATGGCCCGGCCACGCTCCAGCGCCGACTCGGAGATCTCGACCGCGAGCACGTCGATGCCGTTGCGGGCGAAGACCTCGACGATGCCGGCACCCATGGTGCCCAGCCCCACCACACCCACGGTGCTGAACTCGCGCGCCACGATCGGCCTCCCCAAACGCTCCGCCACGGCCACTGAACGACCGCTAAGGTTATGCGCGCGAGTCTGCCACGTGACGCTCGGCTGTCGAGACGCCGTGGCATATTTCACCGCCCACGACACAGGACCCTAGGCGGCCGACACGCCGGTCAGCGCCAGCAGCTCCGCTACGAACTCCGCCGGACGCTCCAGGTGCGGGCTGTGCCCGCAGTCGGGCAACACCACCTCGCGGTACGCGCCGCCGGCCGCCGCGTACCGCTCCAGCACCGCACGGGTCTGGCCGACCATCGGCTGCGGCGGGCAGAGCTCCTCACCCGGCCAGCCGGGCACGACACCCAGCGAACCCAGGTACGCCAGGTCGAACAGCGACGTGTCCGAGACGATCACGTCGGCGTCCCCGCGTACCCAGGTGACAGGCGGCTTGTGGGTGACGGCCACCAACTCGTCGGCGAGCCGGAACCACGTCGGGGCGAGCGCGTTGAGCACGCCCCGCTCCCCCGGCGCGGTACCCGGCCAGTTCTGCGACACCACCGCCGTTCCGGGGTAGTTGTCGTCGCCGGTCGCCGTGGAGAGCAGGCTGTCCAGCAGCAGTTCCTCGTCCGTACCCAGTGCGGCCGGATCGGCCACGTAGGTGGCCCGCAGCACGGCGCGCGGGCTGGCCGGCGCGTCGGCGTCCCGGTCACCGGCGGCGAGCCGTGCGACGAAGTCCGGGTTTGCCGTGCCCGCGCCGGTGCCGGCGAAGTCGGGGGTGGTCGGCGTGCCGGTCAGGTCGCGCGTGCCACCGAAGCCGTACGGCGACACCGGCGCGGCCAGCAGCAGCGCGCCCACCAGGTGCGGATGGTCGACGAGCAACTGCATCGCCACTCCCCCGCCGAGGGAGTGCCCGACCACCACGGGCAGGCCACTGCCGCCGCTTACGGTGCCGCTGCTGCCGGCGACGCTGGCGCCGGCGTGGGCGTTGCCGCTGGCGCTGGCGCTGGGGAAGAGCGTCGGGTCGTCCAGTAGGGCGGCGATGTCATCGGCGAAGTCCCGCAGGCCCCGCGTGGCGTTGACCGGGGCGGTCGCGGAGTCGCCGTACCCCCGCAGGTCGGGGGCCACGACCCGCAGCGTCGGTGGCAGCCGCCGGAGCAGTGGTTCCCAGAACAGCGAGGACGAGCAGTTGCCATGGATCAGGAGCACCGGAGTGCCGTCCGGCGGGCCGGCCACCCGTACCGCCTGGGTGGCGCCGTTCGCCGTGACGACCCGCTGCTCGCTCTCCATCCGCGGCATGCTGCCACGCCGTTCTCCGCCGGGCCAGGTGCCGGTCAGCCACTCGGCGACGCCGCCCGGTGTGGCCGACCGCCACGCGGCCCGGCGGCGACGACGGCGACGGCCCCGACGGTCAGCGGCGTGCGGTCGGCGGCGTGGCCAGCGGCAGCGGCAGCGTCGGTCGGACGTCGCGCCGGGACGGGCCGAAGCTGAGCCCGACCGGATCCGTGTGCGCGACCCCCGGGTCGAACAGGCGCAGCTCGGTACGGCCGAGCCGGATCACGTCGCCGTCGGAGAGGCGCTCCACCTCGGTGATCCGGCGGTCGTTGAGCCAGGTGCCGTTGGTGGAGCCCAGGTCACGCAGTGACGCGCCCTCCGGGGCCAGCCACACCTCGGCGTGCCGGCGGCTCAGGTGCGGATCGTTGATGACCACGTGCCCGCTCGGTGCTCGACCGATCACCTGCGGGTCCGCCCGTAAGCGAAAGCTCGCCCCGCGCATCGGCCCAGCGGCAACCGTCAACAACGGCAGCAGTTCCGGATGTTCCTCCATGGACAGTCAGCCCTCCACCCCACACCGTTACTCCGCGCGTCAGCCTGCCATCAGACGGTAATCGTCAATACCGACCGGCCGGTCACCTCCTCGCCACCTCCCGGCCACCCGTCGTTCGACGGTTCGGGCGGCCGGCCTCCGGCACCCAGGGTCTGACCTGCACTGATCAACGAGTGGGAGGGTCGACGCGACTCCCGCCCCGGGTAGCCGGAATCGCGGCCTACCGATGAGTAATCTTCGGGTCTAGACTTCCGCCATGACGGCTGTGCATGCCCCGGGCACCCCTCTCGTCGAGGCGGACGAGCTGGTCTCCACCAGCCCGGCCACCGGCATCGAAGCCGGCCGCCTTCCGGTCGCCACCGAGGCGGCCGTGCGGCAGGCCGTCGACCAGGCGCGCGCCGCCAGCGCATGGTGGGCCGGCCTGGGCTTCACCGGCCGCCGGCAACGGCTGCTGCGCTGGCGGGCGCTGCTCGCCCAACGGATCGAGCAGCTCGCCGAGCTGATGCACGTCGAGGGCGGAAAGCCGGTCAACGACGCCATCGTCGAGATCGTCACCGCGATCGAGCACGTCGACTGGGCGGCCCGCAACGCCGACCGGGTGCTCGGCCCGCGCCGCGTCCGCTCGCGACTCATCCTCGCCGAGTTCTCCGGGCACCTGGAATACCAGCCGTACGGCGTGGTCGGTGTGATCGGCCCGTGGAACTATCCGGTCTTCACCCCGCTCGGCTCCGCCGCGTACGCCCTGGCCGCCGGCAACGCCGTCGTGCTCAAGCCCAGCGAGTACACGCCAGTCGTCGGCCAGTGGCTGGTCGACACCTTCGCCGAGGTGGTGCCCGAGCAGCAGGTGTTCACCGCCGTGCACGGCCTCGGTGACGTGGGCGCGGCGCTGTGCCGCTCCGGGGTCGACAAGGTGGCCTTCACCGGCTCCACGGCGACCGCGCGGAAGGTGATGGCCGCCTGCGCCGAGACGCTGACCCCCGTGCTGATCGAGGGCGGCGGCAAGGACGCCATGATCGTCGACAGCGACGCCAACCTGGACGCCGCCGCCGAGGCGTGCGTCTGGGGCGCCATGACCAACGCCGGCCAGACCTGCATCGGTATCGAGCGGGTCTACGCCGTCGACCCCGTCTTCGACGCCTTCGTCGACAAGGTCGTCGCGCGCGCCAGCCGGTTGACAGTGGGTCCGGAGGGCGCCGACATCGGCCCGATCACGATGCCCGCCCAGGTCGAGGTGATCCGCCGGCACATCGAGAGCGCGGTCAGTTCCGGCGGTCGCGCGGTGCTCGGCGGCCCCGACGCGGTGCGACCCCCGTACGTGCATCCGACCGTGCTGGTGGACGTCCCGGAGGAGTCGGCCGCCGTCCGCGAGGAAACCTTCGGCCCGACGCTGACCATCAGCCGGGTCCGCGACGCCGACGAGGCCGTCGCCCGCGCCAACGCCCTGTCGTACGGCCTGGGGGGTTCGGTCTTCGGCCGGCAGCGGGCGCTCGCCATCGCGCGGCGCCTGCGTTCTGGGATGGCCTCGATCAACTCCACCCTTACCTTCGCCGGGATGTCCACCCTGCCGTTCGGTGGTGTCGGGGACTCCGGCTTCGGGCGGATCCACGGCGAGGACGGCCTGCGCGAATTCGGCCGCGCCAAGGCCATCACCCGGCGCCGGGCGCGATCGCTGCTGCCGTCGATGACCTTCGAACGCACTCCGACCGACATGGCGCGCCTCGTCAAGGCCATCAAGGTGATGTACGGCAGATGAGTGTCGGATAGCCGATCTGGAGGCCGATAGGCGTATCCACATGTTTATACGCCGCGCCTCCGGCGGTACATTGCGTTAAATGGGCCACAATCGATTGCGCCAGCGCCTTGTCGACAGTGACCAGTCGTGGAGCGCCCGGCAGCGGCGTCGTCGTTCGGACTGGCTGGCGCGCACCTTCCCCGACATCGGCGACATGCACGTCGTCGACCTCGGCGGCCGGCTCGGCACCTGGCACCGCGCCACCGTCCGACCGGCCCGGGTGACGGTGGTCAACCTGGAACAGCCGCCCGCCAGCGTGCCGGAATGGGCCCACGTCGAACAGGCCGATGCCTGCGACCTGCCACCCCACGTCGCCAACGGCACCTACGACCTGGTCTTCTCCAACTCCGTGCTGGAGCACGTCGGCGGGCACGAACGTCGGCTACGGTTCGCCGCCGCCGCCCGGTCGCTCGCCGATCGCCACTGGGTGCAGACGCCCTACCGCTACTTCCCCATCGAGCCACACTGGATCGCACCCGGGATGCAGTTCCTGCCGGTCCGGCTGCGCACCGCGCTCGCCCGCCGCTGGCCCCTCGGGCACAAACCGACCCGCAGCCACGAAGCCGCCATCCACCAGGTGCTGTGGACGGAACTGCTGGACCGCTCGCAGATGCGCCACTACTTCCCCGACTCGCGGATGCTCGTCGAGCGGGTGGCCGGCCTGCCGAAATCGCTTATCGCGGTCCGAACCGGGGCGTGACCGGCAAGTCCGGGTCCGGGTCCGGTCAGAAGAGGGTCAGCTCGTCCTTCTCGATGCCGCGCAGCCGGTCGTAGTTCACGACCACGCACCGGATGCCCCGATCGGCGGCTAGCACCCGGGCCTGCGGCTTGATCTCCTGAGCCGCGAAGACCCCGGTGACCGGGCTGAGCAGCGGATCACGGTTCATCAGTTCGAGATAGCGGGTCAACTGCTCCACCCCGTCGATCTCACCACGCCGCTTGATCTCGACGGCGACGGCGCCGGAGTTGGCGTCCCGGCACAGCAGGTCCACCGGCCCGATCGCCGTCATGTATTCGCGGCGCACCAACGTGTACCCCTCGCCGAGCACACCCGGGTTGGCCGCCAGCAACTCCTGCAGGTGCGCCTCCACCCCGTCCTTGCGCAGGCCAGGATCCACACCCAGCTCGTACGAGGTGTCCTGGAATACCTCCTCCAGGGTGATCCGCAGCTCCTCGCCGGCCTTGTTGACCACCCGCCACACGCCGGGGGCCTCCTCCAGCCGACACGGCGGGCTCATCCAGTTCAGCGGCTTGTACGCACGATCGTCGGCATGGATGGACACCGACCCGTCCGCCTTCACCATCAACAACCGGGTGGCCGGCGGCAGATGAGCCGAGAGCCGTCCGACATAGTCCACCGAGCACTTCGCAATGACCAACCGCACCCGACGAGGGTAGCCGAGCACCCGCCGACCACCACCGAGCGGCACTGGCGCGTCGGTGCGATGCTGAGACGGTGTTCGAAGTCCTCACCGGCACCGGCCTCGCCGCCTCAGCGGGGCTGAACGCCTACATACCCCTGCTCATCCTCGGCCTCCTCGCCCGCTACAGCGACCTCATCGACCTACCCAGCGGCTGGACGTGGCTCGGCAACGGCTGGGTCATCGTCATCCTGGCCGTCCTGCTCGCCGTCGAAATGGTGGCGGACAAGGTGCCAGTGGTCGACCACATCAACGACGTGGTGCAGACAGTCGTTCGACCCACCGCCGGTGGCCTCGCCTTCGGCGCCGGGTCGTCCTCGGAGACCGTGACCGTGAGCGACCCGGGGAGCTTCTTCACCTCCCACCAGTGGGTGCCAGTGGCCACCGGTGTCCTGCTCGCCTTCGGCGTACACCTGCTCAAGTCCGCCGCGCGGCCAGTCGTGAACGCGACCACCGCCGGGTTCGGCGCCCCGGTCGCCAGCACCGCCGAGGACGCGACAAGCGTGATCGTCTCCCTGATCGCGATCATCCTGCCGGTTCTGGTGCTCGCCGTCCTGGTGGGCCTGGTCGTCTTCGTCTACTGGTTCCTCCGGCGACGATCCGTTCGCCGTAGGGAACGCGAGGCCGCCCGTGCCGCGGGCTTCCGTGTCTGACCCGCTCGGCCTTCGGGGCTGGCGGGCCGATGCGCTGGCTGGGCACCAGAGCCGGCCCGCCGGGCCGGGCCGGGCCGGCGTCCCGGCACCGACGCGCGAGAGTCGGCGTCCCGGCGCCGATCGCGCGAGAGCCGGCGTTCGGGAAGCCGGCGTCCCGGCGCCGACCGCACGAGAGCCGGCGTTCGGGAAGCCGGCGTCCCGGCGGACCGCGCGAGAGCCGGCGCTGCAGAGCCTCCGGGATGCGAGTTCCGGCTCTCAGCCAGCGCGGGGGCTGCCTGCTCTTGCCGTCGGCCAACCCCGCCGGAGCCTTCACCCACCCGCGCCGTGTCGAAAGCACAACGACCCCGGCCAGATTCCGGTCTCGGCTCGGCTTTGCGGCGCCCCGAGCGTCGAGATCTTGGACAGTTTCCGTTCGAGCGGCGGGCTCAACCGGTGGTTGCAACACCCTTCCGTTTTCTTCGTTGGGGTGGTTATGGCGTCGAGGTTGAGCCCGCTGGAGCGGGAACAGATCGG
>NZ_JBICSN010000011.1:0-199976 GCF_043197115.1 Micromonospora sp. NPDC049275 | reverse complement strand
ACCGAGCCCGACGAGGCGCTGCGGTGACGCCGTCCGGCCGGCTCACCCGGCGTACGCTCCTGCGGGCCGCCGCGGCCGGCGCGGCGGCGACCGCCCCCCGGGGGGGCGGCGGCGGGGGGGGGGGGGGGGGGGGGGGGGGGGGGGGGGGGGGGGCGGGGGGGCCCCCCCCCCCCCCCCCCCCCGACGTTGTCCGATCGTCAGCGCTGCAGCGTCAGCGGACCCGGGCCGGTCTCGGCGGCCCGGGCGAGATTGGGCAGCAGTGCGACGACGGGGGTCGCAACTATCGCGGACGTTCCGGAAATAGCCAGGGTTCGGAATCGAGTGTGCCCGGTGAGACGGTTCCGGGAAATCATGCTGATCCTCCGGTGGGGGAGCCTTGTCGCCGTTCGAGGAAGCGCCGGGTGCCGGGCTAGCCGAGTGGTGAGTGGGCCTGACGGTCGCGTGCAGCGCCTCCAGAGGAAAGGATCTTGTTAACGTTCACACTGATCGATGGCCTTCAGGCTGGCAGAAATTTCCAGGATATTCAACCGGTAGTTTCGGGCCTGTTACGGATCAGCGCGGCGCGGTTCGCGCCTGTTCGGGGGCCTCGGCGTGCGGCGCTGCGAGCCGACGCCGAACTCCACACCAGCTCTGTCGACGGCTTGGACATCATGTCGGTACGCTGCACGCCAATGACGCCCGTGAATCCGAGGAGGCACGATGTCGCGCCGGACAGGCAAGCCTTCCTACCTGTCGACACGTCCCGACAGCCGCAGGCAGCGGATCACTCGTCTGGCCGCGGCGGGCGCGGGGCTCGTCGTGGCGGCGAGCCTGCTGGGCGGCGGCATCGGCTACGGCATCGGGCGGCCGGATGCCACCGAGACGAGCATTGCCGACCTGCGTCGAGCGGAAATCAAGCGGGACCTGGGGCAGATCGCCGACCTCACCGCGCTGGCCCGTCGGACCAGTGATCAGATCTCGCCCGTCCTCGCCGCCCTCGGGGCTGGCGGCACGACCGGGCCGGCGCCTGACCCGGCTCAGGCCCGACAGTGGCAACAGACCGTGCGCGCCGCCGCCGAACCATTCGCCAACCCGCCGTCAGGCACCACCGCCACGAACGTGGCCCGGGGTGGCCTGCGCAGCGCTGTGGATCAGGCTGCCGTGGCGGTGGACACGTACGCCCTGGTCGCGAACTCGCCGGCGGCCGATCGCAAGGCGCTGACGGACCTCGCGGCACGGCAGGCGACCCTCGCGGCCACCACCTGGTCGGTGGCCGCGACCCAACTCGACCAGGTCAACATCGACGCGGGGCACGGTCACCAACACGTCTATCTCGACACCGGCAAGGACAGCGGCGCCCTCACTCCCGACCAGGAAGCCGAGGGCACCGGAGGTTGAGCCGGTACGCCTCTGACCGCGCCGGGGCGTAGCCGCGGCAGCCCGGAGTCGAGAAACCCGAGCCGGGTGCGTCTCAGGCCACCCACCCCCCGAGGAGCCGCGAGAGCACTGCTGGGTTCGTTACCTTCGTGGCGTGACCGAATACGCCACTCTGCTGCACGCCTACGGCCTCGCCGTGGACACCCCTGACCACCTGGCGGCGCTCGCCGGCGACGACCCGGCTGCCCGCGCGAGGGCGCTCGAGCACCTGTGGTCGGCGATCATCCACCAGGGGACACCGTGGACCGCGACCCCGCCGGCAGCCCTTGAGGTGGCCGCGCTGCTCTCCGACCCGCGGGTGACCGATCCCGGCCTGCGTGCCGAATTGCTCAACTTCCTGGCCGCGGTGGCCGAGGCGGGTCGCATGACCGGCGAGGGCCTGTCCGAGCCGGACTTCGACGTGGATGCTGTTCTGGCAGAGGTGCTCCGCGACGGGGACGAGGAGGCGATCTGGGAGGACGAACGGCTGCCGGACGCCCTCTACCTCCGGGCCGTGCTCGGTTGCCAACAGATCGTGCCGGCATTGCTGGCCACGGCCACCGCGGCGTTGTCCGATCCGTCCCCACAGGTCCGAGCTGCGGCCGCGTACACGATCGGCGCCTGCGGTGGGGGTGATGCCTCTCGTTTGGAGCAGTTGGCGGAGGCGGCCGCGCCGGACGAACGAGCGGCCCTGGTCCTGGCCATCGGTGACCTCGGCATCGCGCCTCGCCGTCATCTCCAAGATCCTCATCCGGGGGTACGCGCCTGCGCAGCCCTCGCCCCCGCCCTGGCCGGCGACCCCGCCGCGACGGCCGAACTGCTCGCGGCCCTGGACGACCCCACCGCCGCGGACGACTGGTTCACCGATCAGCCGCCCCGGTTGCCCACGCGGATCCGGTTCTTCCTGCTGGCGGCCGCGATCGACCGGCTCTCCGCGCCCGACCCGCTGCTCCCAGCGGCCGTGCGGCTCGCCGGGGTTGCCACCGGGCACACCTGCGACCAGGACTGGGGCCTGCTGCTGCGGACCTTCTTCGCCGGGTACGCAGGCGGGCCTCTTACCGCGGTCCAGCGCGCATACCTGAGCGCGCTCACCGCCAATCCGGACCTGTGGGACCCCACCCACGGCAACGCCGCCCTGGCCTTCCGCGACGCCGGCCTGCCCTACGACCGCGAGGCATGCCGCGCCCTGGCCCAGCCTTCCCGTTGTGCCACCTGATCGTGCTGGTGCTCGTCGCCGCCCTGCCGGCGCTCGTCGCGAGCACAGACACCACCCGGGCCCGGCTGGCCGCTGTCAGACGCCCGCGAGTCTCCCGGGCGACGGGCGCAGGTACACGAACCAGGTGATGAGGAAGCAGATCGCGTAGAAGGCGATGAAGGCGATGTAGGCCGCGTCCGCAGTCTTGTAGGCCAGGAAAGACTGCCGGAAGGCGAGATTGACGAGGACTCCGCCGAACGCGCCGATGGCGCCGGCGACGCCGATGAGCGCGCCGGAGAGGCGTCGCGCCTCGTGCTCCGCCGCCCGGTCGTGCGGGTCGGCCGCACCGCCGACGGTCGGCCGCACACCGCACCTGGCCCGGAAGATCGCCGGGATCATCTTGTACGTCGAGCCGTTGCCGATGCCGCTGAACACGAACAGCGCGATGAAGCCGACCAGGTACAACGGCAGCGAACGTTGCTGGGAGGCGAGCAGGACGACCGACGCGCCGGCCGCCATCGCCACGAAGTTCACGAAGGTGACCCGGGCGCCGCCGAGCCGGTCGGCGAGGACACCGCCCACGGGACGGATGAGCGAGCCGAGCAGCGGTCCGAGGAACGTCAGGTACGCGGCCTTCACCGGGGTGTCGAAGGTGTCGGCGAACTGCACCTGGAGCACCTGGCCGAAGGCGAACCCGAAGCCGATGAACGATCCGAACGTGCCGATGTAGAGCAGGGACATGATCCAGGTGTGCGGTTCGCGGGTGACGTCGCGCATGGCCCGTTTCTCGTTGCGGGCATGGCTGAGGTTGTCCATGTACATCGCGGAACCGAGCGCGGCAAGCACGATCGCCGGCAGGTAGATGCCGGCGACGATGCCGGGGCTGGCCGTCCCCAGGACCGCCAGCACGAACAGGCCGACGAGCTGGACCGCCGCGACGCCGAGGTTGCCGCCGCCGGCGTTGATGCCGAGCGCCCAACCCTTGAGTCGGTCGGGGTAGTACGCGTTGATGTTCGCCATCGAGGAGGCGAAGTTCCCGCCGCCGACGCCCGCCAGCGCGGCGATGAGCACAAGCGTCGAGTACGAGACGCCGGGCCGGATCAGAAGGGCGCCGAGCAGGCTCGGGATCAGCAGCAGCGACGCGCTGATGATCGTCCAGTTGCGGCCGCCGAGCCGGGCCACGGCAAGGGTGTACGGGATCCGCAGCACCGACCCGACAAGTGCGGGCACGGCGGTGAGCAGGAACTTCCCTGCCGGATCGATGCCGTACTGCGGCCCGAGGAACAGCACCAGGACCGACCACATCGTCCAGATGGAGAAGCCGATGTGTTCGGAGTAGATGGAGAAGATCAGGTTGCGCCGCGCGATGCGGGATCCCCGGCGTTCCCAGAAGATGGGGTCCTCGGGCCGCCAGTCGTCGATCCAGTGGCCGCGAAGGGTCAGGCTGCGCCGGTCCTGCTCGATGCTGCCGGGCACGGCCGTGGTCATGGTTCCTCCCAGGTGAGTCCTCGGTCCGCTCGACACCGTGACTGATTCGCTCCTCACGCCGACGGCAGACCCACCACCAGGCTTCCGTCGGCGTCGGCACGGACCGGATACACGGTGAGTGGGGACTGTCCGGTGGTCGAACAGCCGGTCGCCAACTCGAAGGTGTTCTGGTGCAGGGGGCAGACGACGACAGTCATGTCCACCAGGCCGTCCGCGAGCGGCCCGCCGGCGTGCGGACAGACCGCCGACACCGCGCGCAGGCTGCCGTCGCGCAGCCGGAAGATCGCGATCATGTCGTCACCCACGGCGTACGCGCGCCCCTCCCCGAGGGGGATCTCGTCGACCGGCCCGAGCAGGTGTTCCACGGCGATGAGCCTGGCCATCACGCACCCCTCGCGGATGCCGGAGGGACGGGTACGGCTTCGCGGACCGGCACCTGAGGCAGGACCGCCAGCGGCAGGGAGGTGCGGAACTGCCCCGGGGTGACCGGGTCGCGCCGTTCCAGCCACGGATCCCGGTACGCGTCCACGGAGGCAGCCATGGCCGCGTCGAGCCGCGCCGCGATGCCGTCGCTGTCGTCGACGACCACCGCCCGGATGTGGCCGATGCCGAGCCGGGGCACCCACGCGTACGTGCGTTCCAACCAGTTCGCGCTCTCCCGGTAGTACTGCAGGAACCGGCCGGTGAGCGTGATGACCTCGTCGGGGGAGTCGACGACGGCGAGGAGGTCCCCCTTGCGTACGTGGGCGCCGGCGGCCCCGCCGACGTAGATCTCCCACCTGCCGCCGTCGATGGCGACCACACCGAGATCCTTCACATAGGCCTCGGCGCAGTTGCGGGGGCAGCCGGTGACCGCGAGCTTCATCTTGCCGGGGCCCTCGATGGCCTTGAACCGGTCCTCGATCGCGATGCCGAGAGCTGTGGAGTCGCCGACGCCGAAGCGGCAGAAGTCGGAGCCGACGCAGGTCTTGACGGTGCGGAAGCTCTTGCCGTACGCGTATCCGGACGGCATGTCGAGGTCCGCCCACACCCTCGGCAGGTCCTCCTTGCGGATGCCGAGCAGATCGATGCGCTGGCCGCCGGTGATCTTCACCAGTGGCACCGAGTACTTCTCGGCCACCTCGGCGATTCGCTTGAGCTGCGCCGGTGTGGTCACACCGCCCTTGATCTGGGGGACTACCGAGAAGGTGCCGTCTCGTTGGATGTTGGCGTGCACCCGGTCGTTGATGAAGCGGGCGTCGCGTTCGTCGACGTACTCGTCGCCCCACATCATCCGCAGCAGCGAGGCCAGGCCCATCTTGCTCTTCGCATCCTCCTCGCCGCCGGGCACGAGGGTGGCGAACACCGCGCTGACGGATTTCAGGCCGTGTTCGCGGATCGCCGCCATCAGCTCCGCCTTGGGCATCGGCACGCCGGGGACGTACCAGCTCGCGGCCGGATCGTCCTCGACCTCGCCGTCGGCGGCCCACTCGACGATCTGGGCGACCAGGCCCTTGCACGACCCGCAGCCCTTGCCGGCACGGGTGGCGTCCATGACCCCGGTGAGCGTCTTCACGCCGCCCTGCACGGTGCCGACAAGCGCCCGCTTGGTGACGCCGTTGCAGTTGCACACCTGCACGTCGTCGCCGAGCTCGGCACTCACCTCCGCCGACGGGGCGCCGAGGTCGAACAACATCTCGACCCGCTCCTTCGGCAGGGCGAGCCCACGGTCGAAGGCCTGCATGAGGAACGCGACCTTCCGCACGTCGCCGAGGAGGATCGCGCCGACGAGCCGGTCGTCGCGGATGACGAGGCTCTTGTAGACGCCCTTGCGCGGCTCGGCGAAGACGATCGTCTCGTCGTCGTCGCGTTCCGCCTCCTTCAGGCCCATCGAGGCGACGTCCACGCCCGCCACCTTGAGCTTCGTGGCCAGCCGAGAGCCGTGGTACGCAGCGTTCGGGTTCGTCCCGGTGATGTGGTCGGCGAGCACGCGCGCCTGTTCCCACAGCGGAGCCACCAGGCCGTACGTCTCGCCGCGGTGCTGGGCGCACTCGCCGACCGAGTAGATGTCGACCTCGTCCTGCACGCGCATCTGGTCGTCGACGACGATGCCCCGCTCCACCGGCAGCCCGCTGGTCGCGGCCATCTCGGCGTTCGCCCGGATGCCGGCGGCCACGACGACGACGTCGCAGGCCACGGTCCGACCGTCCTTGAGCTTGACCCCCGTCACGGCGTGCTTGCCGAGCACCTCGGTGGTGTGCGCGCCGAGGACGACCTCGATGCCGAGTCGCTCGATGCTGCGCCGCAGGATCGCGCCCGCCTGGGCGTCCAGCTGAGCGTTCATCAGATGGCCGGCGGCGTGCACCAGTGTCACGTGGGCCAGGTGGTTCTGCAGGCCGCGGGCGGCCTCCAGACCGAGCAGACCCCCGCCGATCACCACCGCGCGCTCGTGCTCGCGGGCGTACCGGATCATGTTGCGGGTGTCGTCGATGGTGCGAAACGCGAACACTCCCTGGTGGTAGCCACGCCCAGGGCGGTGGATGCCGGGAATCGGCGGAACGAACGCCCGGCTGCCGGTGGCGATGATCAGCTTGTCGTACGGCGTCTCGGTGCCGTCGTCCGCGTAGATCCGTCGCGCGAAGCGGTCGATGCGGGTGACCCGGGTGCCGACGTGCAGGGTGATGCCGTTCTCGGCGTACCACGACATGTCGTTGAGGAAGATGCCCGCCTCGTCGTCGACCCCGGAGAGCACGTTGGAGAGCAGGATGCGGTTGTAGTTGCCGTACGGCTCCTCGCCGAACATCGTGATGGCGAACTGGTCGCCTCCGCCGCGTTCGAGGATCTCCTCGACCGTGCGGGCGCCGGCCATCCCGTTGCCCACCACGACGAGGCGCCGGCGCTTGTCGACGGCGTCCATCAGACCTCGACCAACCCCAGGTCGACGATCACGGTGCCGGACACCCCGGCGGGCGCCGCCACGTGCACCTCGATACCGGTGCCGGAGTCGAGGTCCTCGACCACCCGCAGCGGGACGTGGACGTCGGACTTGGCGCCGATCGGGAAGTACCGCATCGGCTGGCCGTCGCGCATGAGCAGGACACAGATCAGCTCGTCGCTGGCATTGCCGCCCCGGAAGTAGACCGGCTGGGCGACGACGCCGCCCGGCACCACGTAGCTGAGCGTGCCGTCGACGAGGCCGGGCCGGTCGAGGCCCTTGCCCTCGAAGCTGTAGACGCCTTGCAAGAAACGGGGAGTGGTGTGCACAGCGACGCTCCCTTGCTCAAAGAGATGCTGGATTGGGCGGTTGGCTGGTCAACAGGTCGGTGTCGTCCGGGCCGCCCACGCGCGCGATCGACACGGCGCAGGATTTGAAGGCCGGCATCCGCGAATGGCGGTCCAGCGCGGGGTCGGTGAGCGCGTTCACGGAGGAGCTGCCGGCCCAGTGGAACGGAGCGAAGATGGTGTCGCGGCGGATGCCGCTGGTGAGGCGCGCCCGGAAGAGAGCCCGCCCGCGTCTGCTGCGCAGTTCCACCACGTCGTTGTCGGCGATGCCGTGCCGGCGGGCGAGGTCCGGGTGCAGCTCCGCCCGGGCGTCCGGCAGCGCCATGGTCAGGGCGCCGACTCGGCGGGTCTGGTTGCCGCTCTGGTACTGCTGCATGTTGCGGCCGGTGGTCAGCACGTACGGGTAGTCGGCGTCGGGCAGTTCCGCCGGATCGCGGTGCTCCACCCGGAAGAACCTCGCCCGCCCGTCGGCGGTCGGGAATCGGTCGGTGAACAGCCGGGGCGTACCGGGATGGTCCTCGCTCGGGCACGGCCAGAAGACCCCCTGCTCCGCCTCGATGCGCTCGTACGTGATGCCGGCGTAGTCGGCCGTCCCGCCGGCGCTGGCCCGGCGCAGCTCGTCGAAGACGCGGCGCGGATCGTCGTCGAAGTACTGGCCGCGCCCGAGCCGGCCGGCGAGGTCGGCGAGCATCCGCAGGTCGGTGCGGACCTGCGGCGGCGGCGACAGGGCCCGCTTACGGCGGATGACGCGCCCCTCCAGATTCGTCATCGTGCCGTCCTCCTCCGCCCACTGCGCCGTGGGCAGCACCACGTCGGCCACGGCTGCGGTCTCGGAGAGGAAGATGTCGGAGACGACAAGCAGGTCCAGTGCCCCCAGTCGGTCCATCACCCGGTTGGTGTGCGGGGCCGACACGGCGATGTTGCTGGCGAGCACGAGCAGCACGCGTACCCCGTCGTCGGTCCCGAGCCGGTCGAGCATCTCCCAGGCCGACCGGCCCGGCCGGGGCAGCTCGTCCGGGTCGATGCCCCAGACGGCCGCGACGTGCGCGCGCGCCGCGGGGTCGTCCAGGCGTCGGTAGCCGGGCAGTTGATCGGCTTTCTGTCCGTGCTCGCGGCCACCCTGCCCGTTGCCCTGCCCGGTGATCGTGCCGTAGCCGGAGAAGGGCCGTCCGGGAAGGCCCAGGGCGAGGGCGAGATTGAGGTACGCCTGCGCGGTGTCCGTGCCGTTGCTGTGCTGCTCGGCGCCGCGAGCGGTGAGCACCATCGCGGACGTCGCGGTCGCCAGCAGCCGTACCGTCTCCCGCAGGTCCCGCTCCGGTACGCCGGTCATCCGCTCCACCCGGTCCGGCCAGTACGCCGCGACGGTGGCCCGGACCGCTTCGAACCCGCTCGTACGGTCGCGCACGTACGTCTCGTCGACCAGGCCCTCGCGGATCGCGACGTGCAGCATTCCGTTCGCCAGGGCGAGGTCCGTGCCCGGGAGCGGTTGCAGGTGGAGGTGAGCACCCCCGGCGGTGGTCGTCCGGCGGGGGTCGACGACGACGTGCCGCGCGCCGGCGGCCCGACCGGCGTCGAAGTACTGCATGGACGGCGGCAGCGCGTCCGCCGGATTCGCGCCGACCAGCAGCACGGCCTGCGCCTGGGCGATGTCGGCCAGGGGGAACGGCAGGCCCCGGTCGATCCCGAGGGTGCGGTTGGAGGCGGTCGCCGCGGACGACATGCAGAACCGGCCGTTGTAGTCGATCGACGCCGACCGCAGCGCCACCCGGACGAACTTGCCCAGCGCGTACGCCTTCTCGTTTGTCAGCCCGCCGCCACCGAAGGCCCCGACGCTGTCGGGGCCGTACCGGTGTTGGCTGGTACGGATGGCGTCGACGATGCGGTCGAGGGCCTCGTCCCAGCTCGCCGGTCGCAACGGGCTGGTGCGGTCGGCGGGATCCTTGCGGACGAGCGGGCTCAGCAGCCGGTCCCTGTGGTCGAGAAGGTCGGCAGCCGTCCAGCCCTTGGCGCACAGACCGCCCCTGTTGACCGGGAATTCGGTGGGCGCCAGCCGAGGCGGCCCGTCGCCGGTCGTCAGGGAGATCCCGCACTGCATGGCGCAGTAGGGGCAGTGCGTATCGATCATGGGCGATGCGCTCACCCGTCCGATGCTTGCCGGGCACTGTTTCCGATCCATACCGGGGTCGTAACGCTCTGCGACCCTCGGGCCGCCGGGAAATCGCCCGCGACATCGAGAGAGAAGGGCCAGCCCCCGACCCGGCCGTCCGGTGCGACGTTCAGTTCTCGGGCAGCCGCAGCCGCGCGATGCGGCGATCGCCGTCCAGGGCGCGCATCGCCCGGGCCA
Organism: Micromonospora sp. NPDC049275; assembly: GCF_043197115.1. Lineage (NCBI taxonomy): Bacteria > Bacillati > Actinomycetota > Actinomycetes > Micromonosporales > Micromonosporaceae > Micromonospora > Micromonospora sp. NPDC049275. The sequence continues at coordinate 190,293 of NZ_JBICSN010000011.1, read as the reverse complement.
GCGTCGCGGTGTGCAGTTCGTCCTCGCCGCGTTCGAGCATGGTCTCCGCGGCCACGCCGATCGCCCTGGCCTCCGCCGCCAGCGCCTGCGCGGCGAGGACGCAACTCCGTGCGTCGAAGTGACCGCTGTCCCGAGCCGGGTTGAGCCGGGCCACCAGGTCGATGATGCGCAGGTAGCGGTCCACGAGTTCCTGCTCGGCGCGGGTCAGCGCGGGGAGCTCTCGTTCCGTCATCGCGTTCCTTCCGGGGGGCACGAACATCGTTCGGTCAGGGGTTGAGCAGTCTCCAGTCGCCTTCCGAGATGACCTCGACCGTGCCATCGACCACCTTGATGGCGGTGTTGTCGTCGATGGCGTAGGTCGGGACCGGGATCGTGGACGCCCACTTCTGGATGTGGGACAGCTCGGTGTCCTCCATGTCCGGATGATTCAGGTGGGGGTACAGCGTGAAGTCCACCAGCCCCAGCGCCCGGTCGGCGTCCTGCGTCATGTCGCTGCCGTCGGGGACGAATTCGAGGTCGAAATCGGCGTCGCAGTTGTACGGGGTGACGGCGATGCTCCCGGCGCTGACCCCCACGTAAACCGTGTCGGTCAGCGACGGCAGAAGGTCCGCCAGGCCCGACTGGCGCAGCCAGTAGGTCAGGTACAACACGTCTCCGCCCCAGACGAGGATCGCATCGGCCTCGCGGACCGCCGGGACCCAGTTCTCCTTCCGAATGGTCGGCAGCGCGGTGAGCTCCAACATCCCCAGGGATTTCCAACCGAGCTGGGACAGCGGAATCTGCGCGTGGCCGTGGATCGCCTTCCACGCCCTCGCGCCTCCGCCGGGGAAGGGGTAGACCCCGGTGGGGACGAACAGGGCGGTGGCCTCGGCGATCGGCTTGCCCAGCAGGTCGACGAGCGCGTCGGAGATGCTCGGGTTGCAGATGCCCCCCGACGTGAGAAGGAACTTCATGGAATCCGCCCTCCCGAAGCCATCGCCCTACCTTGCCAGTTGACCGCTGCTCGCGGTACTCGTGAACGTCAGGGGGCCCACGCCGGCGGAGGTCGGGGCGGGCGGTCAGGCGGATCGCCGGTGGCGGCCGAGTGGTAGGAGCAGGCCGGCGGCGGCCAGGGCGACTCCGGCGGCGGCGGCGTACGCGGGGAGTTGGGCGGGAATGCCGAGGTAGACGGTGATGCCGAGGATGCGGGACAGACCCCAGGGCAGCAGCGCGAGCTGGTCGTTCCACACCGTCAGCGCGCGTTCCAGGCCCACCACCGAGACCAGGGCGGACAGCACGCCGAGGGGCACACCCGCGGCGGTGAGGGTCAGCCCGACGGCGCTTCGACGGCGCAGGCCGTACCGGTCCCGCAGGACCACGGCGACGACCACGAACAACCAACAGAACGCCGCGAACGCGACGGTGACGTACACCGCGCGCACACTCGGCGCGGTCCAGAAGGCGAACCAGTAACCGCCCGGTCCGCGCCCGGCGAGCGCCGCCAGCAGCAGCACGCTGCGCAGCAGCGCGACGCCGCCGACCACCGCCCACAGGTGGAACGGATCCCGGCGGCCGACGACGAGGCGTACGACGAGGGCGAACAGCGCCCACCCACCGAGGGTGACCAGCAGGTGCGCCGGCGCGGCGAACCAGGTCAACACGAGCCGGCTCGCCACCAGCACCACGGCCGGGACCAGCCACACCAACACCCGGTCCGCCCGCCTCGTGGGCGTCGGCAGCGCGACGACCCGCCACGGCCGGAGCGCGCCGAGCAGCAACCCGCGCGCGGCGCTCGCGCCGAACCCGCGCCCGTACCGGCCGAGCAGCGCCATCAGCAGGATCGACCCGAGCATCACCCGGGCCGCCCAGGCCATCGCGGGGTCCTGGTCGGCACGCCGCGCCCCGAGATCGGCGGCGGTGAAGTTGTACGCGGGCAGGTCCAGGTCGGCGCCGTAGCGCTGCCGGTGCGCGTCGCGCGCGTCGTGGTAAGCCGCCGCGGCCAGCCGCCAGTCGCGGCGGGCGGCCGGGTCGCCCGTGTCCAGCCACTGCGCGTGCCGCAACACCATGGTTCGGTACGCGCCAAGCGTCTCGAACAGGTCGACCTGGTAGTCGAGAGTCGCGGTGAAGCGCCCGCGCAGTTCGGCGTCCCGCCAGGTCGCCGGTGCGGTCGCGGCGATCAGGTCGCGCATGCGCCGGGCCAGCACGACGGCCTGCGTGCCCTCCCCGATGGCCTCGTCGACGCGGCCGCCGGTCACCGCGTAGATGCTGTCCAGCGCGGCGGAGTCGCCGGTCGGGATGTCCCACTCGAAGATCCACATCATGGGTGGCGGTTCCAGTCCGAGCGCCCGCACCGACCGGTTGGCGTACGGACCGATGTAGAGGCCCTTGGTGATCGCCTGCCGGGACAGCGCCATGGCCTGCCCGATCGCGGCGACGGTGGTCGGGTCGCCGGAGAACGTGCGGTACGCCCAGTCCGCCGTGACCTGTGCCGGGTCGGCGGTCGGGTCCCAGGCCAGGCGGCCGACGGCGTACGTGTTGAGGTCGTAGAGCTGCCAGAACCCGGCGCGCAGGTACAGCGACATGGGCCCGGCGCGCAGCGGACCGCCGTCCTGGGTCCAGTTCCAGACACCCTCGACGTTCGGGTTGGCGGCAAGGAACGCGCGCAGCGCCTCGCGGTGCAGCGGGCCGAGGTCGTTGGGCAGCGAGCCGAACCCTTCGAACTCGCGTCGCGCCTGGAACTCCACGATGCGGCGGTGCCCGCCGCCCAGCAGGGTGGTGTTCAGCGGCAGATGGCTGTAGAAATCGCCCAGGGTGTACTTGGTGGACACGATCAGGTGCGGGTCGTCGAGCCCGCCGAGGACCTTCGCGTACGACACCGGGTTGGTGTGCAGGTCGCCGACGGCGCCGACGCCCACCGTCCACGTACGGAAGATGATCTCCTTCCCGGCGGGGCCCGCGGTGTCCAGCAGCGCCCGCAGCATCGCGCGCACCGACGTTTCCGTGGTGACCGCGAGCCGTGACGAGTAGTCCCAGCCGGTTCCGGCGTACACCTCGCCGCCCTCACCGACGCGGACCATCAGGCCGTCGACGAACGGCATGCTCTCGAACAGCTCGGCCAGACCGGCCTGGTAGACCGCCCACAGCCGAGGGTCCTCCGCGTCGAGGCCCCCGACGGTCCGCGTCAGGTACGCCTCCAGCGGAGGCGACACCGCGAGCATGTCGGTCAGCAGGAAGACCCGCACGCCCATGTCCTCGGCGTACCGGAAGACGGGACCGAACGCCGCGACCATCGCCCGTGCGCGGTCGACGTGCGGGTCCCCGGGCGGGTAGACCGCGCGCCCGTCGCCGACCTTCGCGAACGTGACGTACTCCAGGAAGCCGGGCACGACGACTCCGTTGTATCCCTGCGCCACCGAGTGGTCGACGAACTGCCGAAACTGCGCGTCGATGCGGGCCACCGCGCCGGCGTCCACCCACGGCGCGCGAGGCAGCACCGCCGACCCGACCACGTCGGTGTTCAGGCCGTAGTCGTCGCCGGGGGCGAAGACGGCCGGGTCGGGCTCGCGCCCCACCGAACCCGCGTCGGTCAGCCGCAGGCCGAGCCGGGGGATGACCACCCGACCCGCGTCCGCCGCGGGGAGCGCCTCGGCGCCGGAGCGGATCCGGTCGGCCAGCCGGTACATCCCGGCTGCCACGCCCGCGACGTCACCGCCCTGGACGGCCAGTTCGGTGCCGCGCACGTCGAGCCGGTACGACTCGGGCGTACCGCCGAGGGTGGCCAGCACGCCCGCCCGCAGCGTGCTCACCGCCGACAGGTCCGGGGCGGCGACGCGCGCCGTGCCGGGCGCCGGCACGGCCGTCGCGGACCTGGACGGGCTCGACGCGGCCGGGGCGAGCACCGGCCGGGGCAGGCCGCGGAAGACGACCGCGTCGGCGACGGCCGCTGCGGCCTTCCGGAGGCGCGGCTCGTCCGGCACGACGAGGGACGCCAACGGCGGGACCGGCGCGGGCGCGAGCGCCGGCGCGGCGGCGGCGTCCTCGTGCGGCACGGCGGCGGGGGAGTGGCTCAGCCCCAGCGTGTCGCCGACAGCCCAGGCCGTGGCCGCGCCGAGCGCCAAGAGGACCGCCGCGGCGACGAGCAGCGGGTACGGCCGGCGGACCGGGGCAACGTGAGCCACGCTCGCATCGTAGTGGCCGCACCCGCCGTCGTCCTCGATGAGCAACGGGTCGCACTGAACGCTTCGAGGTCAGACGCACTGACCATCGCCCCGTGGGCTCCGAGATGCTACGAAGGGGACATGGCTGACGCGACGATCTCCCCTGACGCCACGTCCCTGGAGACGTCGCGGCTGCTGTTGCGCCGCTGGCGAAGCGATGATCTGGACGGGTTCGCCGCGGTCAACGCACAGCCCGAGGTGATGCGCTATATCCATGACGGCCGCACCCTCGACCGGGCCGCGACCGCGAAGCGCCTGGCCACCTATCAGCGGCACTGGGACGAGCACGGCTTCGGCCTGTACGCGGTGGTGATCAGGGAGACCGGCGAGCTGGCCGGTTTCACCGGACTGGCCGTGCCGACCTTCCTGCCCGAGATCATGCCGGCCGTGGAGATCGGCTGGCGGCTCGGCCGGGCGTACTGGGGCCGGGGGCTGGCAACCGAGGCGGCCCAGGCCGTTGTCGCCCACGCTCGTGCCCGGTTGGCCCTGCGGCGGCTGGTCAGCATCCACATCGTCGGGAACGAGGCGTCCGCACGGGTGATGGTCAAGCTGGGCATGTCGCTGGAGCGCGAAACGGTGCAGCCGGACACCGGCCGTCAGGTCCGGGTCTACGCGATGGACCTGTAGAACAACCTCCCGAGAGGCAGGCGTCGGCGCGGTGGCGGTGGTCCTGGTCACTGACCTGCGTGCCGGTCTGTGGCAGCGTGCGGGGCGACCGTCGCCGTACCGAGAGAAGGCCATGCTTCCCAGGATCGCCGAGACGCAACCGCCGCCGCCCGTCGTCGAACTGCGCGACGTCACGTTCCGGCGGGACGGCAAGCAGATCCTGCACGGCATCGACCTCACCGTGCGCGAAGGGGAGCACTGGGCGCTCCTCGGCCCGAACGGCGCGGGCAAGAGCACACTGCTGGGATTCTGCGGCGCGCTGACCCATCCGACCTCGGGAACCGTGCGGATCCTCGGTCAGCAACTCGGCCGCGTCGACCTGCAACAGCTGCGCAGGGCGATCGGTCACGTGAATCCCCGCCATCCGCTGCGATCGCCCCTGACCATCCGTGAGGTCGTGCTGACCGGGCTCGTCGGATCGATCGACCTGCCGCCGCGCTGGCAGCCGACCCGGGACGACCGTCATCGGGCGGACTCCCTGCTGGGCATGTTCGGGCTGGTCGACAGGGCCGACGAACGCTGGCCCACCCTCTCGCAGGGCGAGCGGGGTCGCGCCCTGATCGTCCGGGCGCTCCTCAGCCAGCCGCGACTACTGCTGCTGGACGAGCCCTCGACCGGTCTCGACGTCGCGGCCCGGGAACAGCTGCTCGAGACCATCGATCTCCTCCGCGAGACTCACCCCCGCCTCGCTTCGATCATGGTCACCCACCACCTCGAGGAACTTCCGGCGACGACCACCCACGCGATGCTGATCAGCGGCGGCAGCGCCGTCGCCGCCGGTCCGGCCGATCAGACGGTCACGACCGCCCAGGTGTCGGCGGCCTTCGCGCACCCCATCGAGGTACGTCACGAGGACGGGCGCTGGGCGGCCCGCGCCGGGTCCGTCCGCCGGTTGGCGGCCGCTACCGGCTGACACCCTTCCGGTACGCCTGTGACAGGCCGGGGACCGAGGTGCCCGTCGGACGGTGGCCGGGCCGGGGCGGTCAGAGACGTGACACCAGGCCTGATTCCCATGCCCACGCGGCTATCCGGACGCGGGTGACGTTACCGAGCTTCATGGAGATGTGGCTGACGTGGGTCTTGATGGTGCCCGGAGCGATGTGGAGTGTCGCGCCGATCTCGTCGTTGCTCAGTCCGCGTGCCAGGAGCTTGGCGACGTCACGCTCCCGTGGGGTCAACGGCGGATCGGGCTGGAGTGGTTCCCGGCCGGGTCTGAGCCTTTCCAGTAGGCGGACGGTGACTTCCGGGCTGATCAGGGCGCTGCCGGCGAGCGCGGCTCGGACGGCCTCGACGAGCAGTCCAGGTGCCGAGGTTTTCAGCAGGAAGCCGCTCGCGCCGTCGCGCAACGCCCGGGTGATGTACTCGTCCTCGTTGAAGGTGGTCACGACGATCACCTTGGTCGCCAATTCGGATGTGGTGGCTATGCGGCGGACGAGCTCGAGGCCGTCGATTCCGGGCATCCTGATGTCCGCCAGCAGTACCGCAGGGTGTAGGCGGCGGACCAGGTCCCAGGCGGCGTTGCCGTTGCTGGCCTCACCCACGATCGTGAGGTCGGGCTGCGCCGACAGCACCATGCGGAAACCGTGGCGGACCATGTCGTGGTCGTCGGCGATCACGACTGTGGTCATGGCGCCGCCTGCCGGCCAACCAGCCGTAGGTGTGTGAGCGCCGGCATCGACTCAGTCTATGGGCAGCGTGACATGCACCTGCCACGATCCGTTCTCGGCGCCGACGCGCATGGCGCCGTCGAGTGCCTCCACACGGGCTCGAAGTGAGGCCAGACCAGCGCCGGTGCCCGTGGCACGCGCTGGCGTCGCGCGGCTCGACAGCTCGTTGGCGACGACGATGTCGAGCCGTCCGTCCCGCTGGGTCGCCCACACCCGCACCGGAACGGTGGCGGACGCGTGTCGAGCCACGTTCGTGAGCGCCTCGGAGATCACGCGGTACGCGGTGGCCTGGATCGCGGCGGAGATGTCGTCGCGTTCCGGCAACGCCAGGTTGAGTTCGGTGGGGAGTGGGTGCGCGTCGACGAGGTCCGGGACGTCGGCGAGGCCGTACTGCGGTGCTGTCCGCTCGTCATCGTCCCGCATGAGCCGGATGCTGCGGTCGAGGCGTCGCAGGGCTCGGGTTGCGGCCTGCTCAACCTGTTCCATGAGTGCTCCCGGGTCGCTTCCGCCGACGATCCGCGCCGACTGCGCCGCGACCGCGATGCCGGCGATGTCATGCGCGACGTAGTCGTGGAGGTCTGCGGCGACCGTGCGGCGTTGCTCCGATCGGGCCTGCTCCACGGCGGCCACCCGGAACTCGTCGAGCCCGCGAAGGTAGTGACCGAGCAGTGTGCCGGCCAGCACCGTGACGGCACCCAGAGCGCTCAGGAACAGCTGTTCTCCGACGGCGGCATCGGGTAGCAGCCGAAAGCCGACCGCGGCGCCAGGCACCAGCAGGAGCCATCCGAGCAGCCGAGCGGGCCCGTCGGCATTGCGAGTCAGCGCGACACCGAGGGCGGTCAGTGCGCCGACTTCGATAGTGGTCCACAGCAGCAGCTTGCTGGAGTCGTTGCCTTCGTCGACGAAGTTGTATCCAAGGGACTGCCAGGCCCAGATGCTCCCGCACACCGACACGATGGCCGCGGTGGCGCCGAGCGGCGCACGGGCCGGTCGGGGTGCCGAGATCGCCACGGTTGCGGCGAGCACCGAGACCCAGGCGGTCAACCGCAGCACGGCTGGCTGGCCGTACCAGGGCGCCAGGACTGTCACGATTCCTGCGGCCACCCAGGCGAGCCGTCCCATGTGGGTCAGCATCTCACGGTGAGACCACGTCGACCGTTACACCGGGCTCCACGGCGAACGTGCCGGCGGGCACACCGCTGAGCTGGTGGTCGAAGAAGCTGACGAGCACGTGGCGGACGGTGCGGTATGCCAACGGCTGCACCGCGCCGATGTCCCGCCGTACGACCGGTTCGGTACGTGGGTAGCGCTCGGCGATCTGTGCCAGGACCACGCCGTCGTCGGTGAGCGACAGTGGGAACGCGCCCGGAATGGTCACGGTAGCTCGCCAACCGCCGTGCGTGGGGTCGCCGTGATTGTCGACGGGGGAGCCGCCGACGATCAGCAGTGGTACCCCACCGGTGTCGGTGACCCCGACGGTGCCGGTCGTGTCCGCGATGCCGGACACACCCGGCAGGTGGGCGAGGCGTGCTCGTTGGTCGACGTCCGATCCCGTCCAGCCGAAGAGTCCGAGCCGCCGAAGGTCCAGCACACCGCTCAACTGCGGGTCCAGACCGGAGAGTTCCTTGGTGACGTAGGCGATGTCGGCAACCCTGGTCGCGTCGGCTTCGAGACGCTGGACGGTTACGGCGGCGTCGGTCGGCTCGATCACCCGTCGGGTGGGATAGAGATCGACGACCGGAGCGTCGAACGGGTGGTCAACGCTGATGACCACGTAGCCATGGCTCGCCAGCTCCTCGGCGACACCTGTGTACGCCGTGCGCATCATCCCCGGCGGAGGCGAGCCGACCAGGACCGGAAACGAGCCGCTGGCAGGCGGCGCCCACTCGTGCGAGTGGGTGCGGAACATCCAGTTGACCTCGTCCGTCACCAGTCCCAGACGCTGCTCTTCGCCGGGCGCCCAGGCGAGGAAGCCGAATTCAGTCGTGGCGGGTGCAAGGGCGTAGTGCGCCAGCGGCCTGGGCCCGGCGTCGGCCGGGTAGTGCACGTCGACCATCAACGTCCGGTCGCTGTCCGGGCGCCACGGGTCGCGGCGGTCGTGGTCCACCAGCCGAATCCGTCGTACACCCACGTCGTGTGATCCGCTCGGCGGGGGAAGGGCCGGACTGAAGGTGTCCCGCCAGCCGTCGGTGTTGCCGTGCCGGGGTAGCACCACCATGGCGACTCCGGCGAGGAGGAGTGCCACAAGCGCGGATGTCAGCTGTCGCCTTCGCATGGGTCGATCCTGCACGGATGCCAGGGGACCGCGCCTCGCCCGGCAGGCAGAGACGGACCCGCTCGACGATGCCGGTCCACCCCGCCAGGGAGACGTCGGCCCCTGCCCTGGTGTCCGACACTCACCGCCATGACAGTTTCGACAGCATCGATGGCGACGCACGGCAGGTGGCGGTCCTGGCGGCGGTGGGCGCCGGCCGCAGCGAGCGGATGGGCCTGGTTCTTGATCGTGATGGGCGTCTTCTGGTCTCTCGGCGGCGCCGGCTACCCGTTCGGGCGCAACGACCGCACCGGCCCGGACTACTCGTCGCTGCTGGCTGGCCTGGAGCGCGACGCGGGCGGACCGGTGATCACCGTGTTCGGCGTGGTGGCCCTTGCCGTGGCCTGGCAGCTCGACGTACGTGCTCGCCACCCACGTCGGCGTACGCCCCTGATCGTCGGCGGAGTCAGTGTCGCGGCGGTGATCGTGTGCGTCGTGCTGGACGGACGGATGATCGTGCTGTTGCCGCCACTGGGCATTCTCCCGATCGGTTGGCTGAGGGCGGACTGGCCGACGCTGTTTCAGGTCGCCATGGCGGCCGGCGCGGCCCTGTTTCTCCTGGCGAGCATCGACTACGCCGACGGCACCAGGGAACACGACCCGCAGGATCTGCGCCGCCGCCGCGCCTCCGCCTGGATCCGTACCGGCAGGATCGCCACCTACGTCGCGATGGCGTGCCCGCTGCCCTACGCGCTGATCCGACTGGCGTGGTCACGAGGTTGGGCCGTCGGAGCACCTGAGCCGTTCGTCGCCTCCCTGCTCCGCAACCAGCCGGAGAACGTGTACATCGAGCCGACCCTCGCGTCGTTCGCGATAGGTGGCGTCGTCCTCACCTCTGGGCTGCTGTCCCGGTGGGGAAGGTTGTTCCCACGCTGGATCCCCGGACTGCGTGGCAAGGTCGTACCGATGTGGTTCCCCCTGCTGCTCGGCGGGTCGGCCGTCGTCGGCATCTTCGCGTTCGGCCGCGGACTACTGCTGGGACAGTTGGGCGTGCAACTGCCCGGCCAACTCGACACATTCCAGTTGTGGGGAGAACCGGTCTACGACCGGGCGTACTGGGGTGCGGGCGGGCTCGGCTGGTGCCTCTTTCCACTGTGGTCGGTCTCATTGGCGGTCGCACTCGCCGGCTACTACTACCGCTACGCCTCGTCCGACCAGGAGTTGGCGCGGCAATAGTCGATCATGTCGGGAAAGTGATGATCACTCGTCCCGGCGGGCGACACCACAGTGAATCGCACAACCGGTCGTCATGGGGACGGCCTGTCGCTGTCGCTGCTCGGCGTCAGGACGTGTCGTGTCCGGTCCCCGGTCCAGGCCGCTTCGAGGATCGCGGTGAGACTGGCGGTGTCGGTCGGGCCGGGATGGTTCTGGATCAGGCGGGTGACGCCACCGGCCATCTCCGCGAAGCGTGGGAGGTCGGCGCGTGCCACGCCGATGTCCGCCAGGGTTCGCGGGATGCCGATGTCGGCGAGGAGCCAATCGAGCCAGGTGAGGAACGTGTCGGCGGCCTCGGCCTCCGAGGCGTCGGTGACGTCGAGCCCGCACACCCCGGCGAGGATCGCCAACCGGTCGCCGATGGCATCCCTGGCCGCGTCCAGCGCGTAGGGCAGTAGTAGTCCGACACCCAGGCCGTGCGGCGTGTGCGTGGCCGCGCCGATGGGGTACTGGAGAGCGTGCGGGGCCGCGTTGCCCGCGTGGGAGAAGGCGAGCCCGGCGAGCATGGACCCGTAGGACATGTCGGCGCGCGCCTCCGTGTCGCCTCCGTCGTGGACAGCACGACGCAGGCTACGGGCGATCCGCTCCGCGGCCAGGAGCGCGTAGTGGTCGGTGATCGAGTTGCGGCCGAGGAACACCTGCTCCACCGGGTCACGCGGTCCGTGGGCGCGGGGTCGCGCGGTGTAGCTCTCCACCGCGTGACAGAGCGCGTCGATGCCGGAGTGGGCGGTGACGCTCGCCGGGCAGGTGTAGGTGAGTTCGGGGTCGACGATGGCGAAGTCGGGCACGATGTGGACGCTGGACACCCCGACCTTCAGCTCGCGGTCCGGGTCGGTCAACACCGAGACGGGGGTGAGCTCGGAGCCGGTGCCCGATGTCGTCGGGACCGCGACCAGAGGAATCGTCGGCCCCGGCACCTTCGACTCGCCGTAGAAGTCGCGCGGCGTCCCACCGTGGCGGCGGATGACTCCGACGATTTTGGCGAGGTCGATCACCGTGCCGCCCCCGATGGCGAGGATCACGTCGGCGTCCACCCTGGCGGCGGCCGAGACGGCCAGGGCGACGTCGGCGAGTGGCACGTCGGAGGTCGCGTCGGAGAACACCTCGACGGCGTCGACCTTCTTCCGCACGGCGGCCACGATCTCGGCCACGCCAGGCTGCCCCAGAAGGACCTGGTCGGTCACGATGAGGACCCGCGAGCCGCTCTCGGCCACCACTCGCGGGATGTTCTGCGCGACCCCTTCACCCACTATCAGCTGGCGTGGTCCGCGGACGGTCTCAAGCATGTCGGTGCCTCTCCGGAACGTCGGCGGCGATGTGCTGGGCGGACGTCCAGGTCACCTGCGCGACCGGGACGGCATCGGCAGGGTTGGCCGCCCGGGTGGCGCGGGCGCGTTCGCCGGGCGCGCGGTGCAGCGGGCCGGTCACGGCAGGTCGATCGCCGCGTAGGTGAGGTCGAGGTACTCGAGGATGCCCTCGTGCGATCCCTCCTTGCCGATCCCGGACTGCTTCACGCCTCCGAACGGAGCCGACGGGTCCGAGATCAGACCACGGTTGACGCCGACCATCCCCGTCTCCAGCCCCTCGGCGAACCTCAGCGCCCGCTGGAGGTCACGGGTGAAGACGTACCCGACCAGGCCGTGCTCGGTGTCGTTGGCCTTCGCCAGCACCTCGTCGTCGGACGTGAACGAGATGATCGGCGCCACCGGGCCGAAGATCTCCGCCCTGAGCATCCGCGCATCGTCGGGCACGTCGACGAGGACCGTGGGTGGGTAGAAGTGGCCCGGCCCGTCCGGGCGCTCGCCGCCGACCAGGACCCGGGCGCCGCGATCGACCGCGTCGGCGACGAGGCCATCGATCGTGGTGACCGAGGCCTCGTCGATCAACGCCCCGACGTCCACGCCGTCGTCGAGACCATGGCCCACCGAGAGCGCGCCCATCCGCTCCACGAAGCGCGCCGTGAACTCCTCGCGTACCGGCTCCTCGACGTAGATCCGGTTGGCCGCGATGCAGGACTCCCCGATGTTGCGCATCTTGGCCACCATGGCACCGTCGACCGCGACGTCCAGGTCGGCGTCCGCACACACGATCAAGGCCGCGTTGCCGCCCAGTTCCATTGAGGTACGCAGGACGTTGTCCGCAGCCTGTCGGAGCAGCACGCGTCCCACCTCGGTCGACCCGGTGAACGACAGCTTGCGGGTCCGACTGTCGGCCAGCAGTGCGGCGACCACCTCGCCGGAACGCTTGGTGGTCACCACGTTGACGACGCCCGGGGGGACGCCGACCTCCTCCATGATGCGAGCCAGGAACAGCATGGTGAGTGGCGTCTGGCCCGCCGGCTTGGTGATCGTCGTGCAGCCCGCGGCCAGCGCGGGAGCGATCTTGCGGGCACCCATGGCCAACGGAAAGTTCCAGGGCGTCACGAAGACGCACGGTCCGACCGGCTTCGGCACGGTGAGGATGCGATATCCACCCGCGGGAGCGGTGCTGTAGCGCCCCTCGACGCGCACCGCCTCCTCGGCGAACCAACGGAAGAACTCGGCGCCGTACGCCACCTCTGCCCGAGCCTCGGCGAGCGGCTTGCCCATCTCGAGCGTTATCAGCCGGGCGACCTCCTCGGATCGCTCGGTCAGCGCCCGGTACGTCGCGGTCAACAACTCGGACCGTTTCCGGGGCGGGGTCGCCGCCCACTGGGCCATTGCGGTGCTCGCCGCGTCCAGAGCCGCGAGCCCGTCGGCGACGCCGGCGTCCGCCACCTCGGCGATGGTCTTGCCGGTGGCCGGATCCTCGACGGCAAAGGTCGCTCCGCTCGCGGCGTCGCGCCAGGCGTCGCCGATCCGGAGCCGCCGGTGCTCGGGGGCCAGGACGTTCATCGGGTCACTCATCGCGTCGCCTCCTGTGCTCTTCTTGGTGCTGTCCGGCGTGCTTCAGCGGGCCGCACGCTGCGCATGGACGGCCGGGTCACACGCCCTCGTCGGGGACGAGGGCGCCGAGCGGGTCGAAGGTGGCCGTCGCCCCGTCCGAAGGGCGACGGCCCGTGCCACCGATCGCCTTCTCAGGCCGCGCTCACCGGTGACGGTCCGCCGACGCTCGACTGCCACGTGCGGGTGCATGTGTCGTCGCCGCCCGCCGCGGCTACCGCCCAGCCTCGGAAAGCGACAATCCGGTACCCGCGTCGAACAGGTGTGCACGGTCCAGGTCGACAGCGACAACCAGCCGCTCGCCCGGCGTACCGGTGACTGTGGGTCGTGCCTTGACCTTGAGGATCTCCGTCCCCACTCGGACGTCGACCACCGTTCGGTCACCGAGCGGCTCAAGCCCGTAGAGCTCTCCCGACAACGACGCGTTCCCACGCTGCTCGACGGACAGGTCCTCGGCGCGCAGGCCCAGCAGCAGCGCACGACCGTCCTCGGCCGTGGTCCAGTGGGGCCGCGGCAGCGTCCAGCCCTCCGCACCGACAAGTCGATCTCCCTCGGCGCGGCAGGCGAGCAAGCTGATCGGCGGACTACCGACGAATCCCGCGACCCACTGGTTGGCGGGACGCTCGTACACCTCGGTAGGCGTTCCGACCTGTTGCACCTTCCCCTCCTTGAGGACCGCTACCTGGTCGGCCATGGACAGGGCCTCGACCTGGTCGTTCGTCACGTAGACGAAGGTTGCTCCGAGGCTGCGGTGGATGCGGGTGAGCTCGGTGCGCATCTCGACGCGGAGCTTGAGGTCGAGGTTCGTCAGCGGCTCGTCCATGAGGAACGCGCGCGGGCTTCGGACCAGCGCCCGGGCCAGGGCGACACGCTGCATCTCACCGCCGGACAACTGCGCGGGACGACGCTGGAGCAGACGTTCGATGTGCAGCAGGCTCGACATCCGCTCGATGGCGGCGGCGATCTCGCTCGACGATCGGCGCCGTGCCCGCAGCGGCGAGGCGATGTTCTCGTACACCGTGTGTCGCGGGTAGAGGGCGTAGCTCTGGAACACCATGGCCAGGTCGCGTGCGGCCGGGGCGTCAGCTGTCGCGTCCCTCCCGTCCAGATGCACCGACCCGGCGTCAAGCTTCTCCAGGCCCGCGATCGCACGCAGGGTCGTCGTCTTGCCCGCCCCGGAGGGCCCGAGCACGACGAAGAACGAGCCGTCCGGCACGTCAAGCGTCACCCCGTCCAGGGCCTGGACCTTGCCGAAGGACTTGCACAGCCCTTGCGCCGCCACGGTTCCCATCAGGCCACCAGCTCTTCCGTGCGTACGTCGTAGACCGCCGGGGTCGCGCCGGTGTGCCGCAGTCCGACCGGCGCGTCAGTGGCGAAACGGACAGTCGGTGGCATCCGAACCCGTACGTCGTGCTGGCCGCCGTGGTCGACCACGTAGATGATTTCGTCGCCCAGCCACTCCGCCGAGACCACACGGGCCGGGATCGAACGTTCCGCCCCTGGTTCGGTGACTTCCAGCGCCTCCGGCCGGACGCCCGCGACCAGGCTTCGGTCGCGCGGCAGGCCTGGCGGTGGCGTGAGGACCAGGCCACCCTTACTGCGCAGCGCCCCGTCGGCCACCTCCACCTCGATCAGGTTCATCGGCGGAGAGCCGATGAATGCGGCGCAGAAAAGGCTCGCCGGCCGGTCGTAGACCTCCAGCGGCGTGCCGATCTGCTCGACGCGGCCCTTGTTGAGGATGGCGATCCGGTGGCCGAGCGACATCGCTTCGACCTGGTCGTGGGTGACGTAGACCATGGTGGCCCCAAGCTCGCCCTGCAGGTGCTTGATCTCCGTACGCATGTCCGCCCTCAGCTCCGCGTCCAGATTGGTGAGAGGTTCGTCCATGAGGAATGCCCGCGGCCGGCGTACCAGGGCGCGGGCAAGCGCGACGCGCTGCTGCTCCCCGCCGGACAGCTGGCGCGGTCGCCGGTCCAGGAGCGGACCAAGCCGCATCAGCCGGGCGGCCTCCGCGACCCGCTCGTGCACCTCCGCCTTGGGCAGTCCCTCGGCCCGTAGGGGGAACGCCAGGTTGTCGCGGGTCCTCAGGTGTGGGTAGAGGGCGTAGAACTGGAACACCATGGCGATGTCGCGATCGGCGGGCCGCAGGTCGTTGACCAGGGCGTCGCCGATGCGGATGTCGCCGGTCGTCTGCCTCTCCAGGCCGGCGATGGCCCGCAGCGTGGTCGTCTTGCCGCACCCCGACGGGCCGAGCATCACGAACAGCTCGCCGTCGCCGATGGAGAGGTCGACGTGCTCGACCGCCACCGTCCCGTCCGGGTAGCGCTTGTGCAGCGCTGTCACCTCGATGCCCGCCATCAGCGTCGCACCGCCCCGAGCGTCACGCCTGCGACGAGGTGCTTGCGCACCAGGTAGGCGAAGACGAGCACCGGTAGGGCGAACACCACGGAGGCGGCGGCCACGAGACCCCAGTCCGTGGTGGTGCCACCGATGAGGCCGGCGATGGCGGGTGGCGCCGTCCGCACGTCGTC
This sequence comes from Micromonospora sp. NPDC049275, assembly GCF_043197115.1. Classification (NCBI taxonomy): domain Bacteria; kingdom Bacillati; phylum Actinomycetota; class Actinomycetes; order Micromonosporales; family Micromonosporaceae; genus Micromonospora; species Micromonospora sp. NPDC049275. The sequence goes on along the minus strand of NZ_JBICSN010000011.1, from coordinate 174,783 downwards.
GCTGGAGGTGAGGAAGATGGCGAACACGAACTCGTTCCACGAGAAGATGAGTGCGAACACCGCCGTCGCGGCGATGCCGGGCACGAGCAGGGGGAGGGTGTAACGCCAGAACGCCTGCAAACGGGTGTAGCCGTCGAGCATGGCGGCATCCTCGTACTCGGCGGGCACCTCGTCGACGAACCCCTTCATCATCCAGATCGTGAACGGGACGTTGAAGGCCGCGTAGATGAGGAGCAGGCCGAGCTTGCTGTCGATGAGCCCGACCTGGCGGTACATGAGGAAGATCGGGACCACGACCACCACGGGCGGCATGAAGCGGGTGGACAGGATGAAGAACAGTTGGTCCTTCCTGGCCCTCACGGCGAAGCGTGAGTAGGCCCAGGCCGCCGGGACCCCCAGCACGGTGGCCAGCAGCGTGGAGACCCCGGCGACCACGACGGAGTTGAGGAACGCGACCGACAGTGCCGAGCGACCGCCGCCGGGCGCGACGAACACGTCCTTGAAGTGGTCCATGGTGACGTTGAAGCCGAAGAACTTGGCCGGGATGGCGTAGACGTCGCGGTTGTCCTTGATGGACGTCTCGATCATCCACAGCACCGGAAAGAGCATCACGACGGCCAGCACGATCAGCAGCGCGACCTCCAGCCCGGAACGGCCCCGACCGCCGAGGCGGCGAGCGGCGGGCGTGTGATCCGGGGCAGGACCTGTGGACACGGCCTCGTCGACGGAGACGGCCATCAGCCCTCCTTGAGCTTGTTCAGGTAGCGCAGGTAGAGCTGCGTGAGGACGATGACGACGAGGACCATGAGGATCCCGTACGCCGAGGCAGTGCCGGTGTTGAAGCCCAGGAACGCGACCTTGTAGACGTGGAACGACAAGGTCTCGGTGGAGACACCCGGGCCCCCGCTGGTGAGGATGTAGACGAGGTCGAACAGCCGGAAGGCCTCGATGCCCCGGAACATCACGGCAATGAGCAGCAGCGGCCACACAAGCGGAAGAGTGATGGTGCGGAACCGGAACCACTCGGACGCCCGGTCGATCGAGGCGGCCTCGTACAGGTACTTGGGAACCGCGGTGAGGCCCGCGAGCGCGATGAGCATGATGAACGGCGTCCATTGCCAGGTGTCGACCACGATCAGGGAGAGCAACGCCGTTCGCTGCCGGGTGAGCCACTCCACCTGCCCCAGGCCGAGGGAGCCGAGCATGCTGTTGACCACGCCGAACTGCGCGTCGAGCATGAATCGCCAGAACAGCCCGACCACGACCGGCGACAGCATCATCGGAACCAGGAACAGGGTGGTGAGCGCTCCCCGCCCGTGTGTGCGCCGTGAGATCAGGTAGGCGATGCCGAAACCGAGCACGGTCTGCAGGGCGACCGCGCCGACCACGTAGATCAACGTCGTCAGGGCTCTCTGGTGGACCTGCGCCGACGTCAGAATCGCGGTGTAGTTGCCGAACCCGATGAAATTCGCGGGCCCTCCGCGGGTGGCCGAGTAGTCGGTGAAGGACAGGTACAACGCCCACAGCAACGGAAACACCGACATCGCGAGCAACAGCAGCAGCGCCGGCGAGATGAAGGCCACGGCGAGCCCACGGTCGCCCAGGCGGCGGGACCGACCCGGTGCAGGTGGCGTCGCGGACGCCACCTGCCCGGGGAGTTCGGTCGTCAGAGGGACAGGGTCACTCACAGTCCGCCGCCGCCCTTGCGGCCGCTGGAGTCGAGCACGCCCTGCTGCTCCTTGGCGATGTCGTCGAGCGCGTCCTTCGGCTTCTTCGCGCCGTTGAGGGCCGCGTTCACGTTGGTGTTCTCGATGTTGACGAGGCGCGCGTACTCGGGCACGTTCCACATGTCCCGCATCCGCGGGACCGAGTCGGTGTATACCTGGTTGAACGGCCCGGCGTTGAGGAACTCGGGCGACTGCAGGGCGTCCGTACGCGAGGGCACGCCACCCGCTGCGGCCCACTTCTTCTGAACGTCAGCCCGCTCGAACCACTTCATGAAGTTCAGGGCCTCGGCCTGGTTCGCCTTCGCGGAGTAGGCCGACACGTGCATCCCCATACCGCCGAGAGGGACAAGGTTCGTCTTCTGGCTCGGCAGGGTGGCGAAACCCAGCTTGTCGAGGATCTGCTTCCGCGTGGTGCCGAGCGTCGACTGCTTCGGATCGAGCAGGCCGCCGCTCGCGGCGATCCAGTTGAACGCGATGCATGCCTTGCCCTGGGCGACCGCCGCGTTCGTCTCGTCGATGAACCAGTTGCCGGAACCCTTGGCGGTCAGCGGCTTCATCTTGTTGACCAGGACGTCCATCGCCTCCTGGCCGGCGGCGTCGTTGAGGACGCCGTCGATCTTGCGCGTCTTGGAGTCCCAGAGGTTGCCACCGTAGATGCCGTTTACCGTGTTGTAGGTGACGGCCGCGGCGTCGGAACCGTTGGCCTGGTGGAAGGCCAGCCCGCTGACGCCGGGGTTCTCCCTCTGGCACTTCTCGGCGGCCGAGATCATCTGGTCCCAGGTCTGCGGTGGCTTGTCGCCGATCAGGTCCTTGCGGTAGATCATCGTCCAGGTGTCGCCGAGCAGCGGCAGTCCGTACAGGCTGGCGCTCTCGTCGCGCTTGCCGGTCTCCGCCTGTGGGTACTGGCCGTAGGCCGCCAGGAGGTACGGGTTGTAGGCCGCGACGTCGATGTTCTGCTTGACGAAGTCGGTGAGGTCGAGGATGTTGCCGTTCGTCACGGCCTCGCCGATGTGTTGCGAGTCCAGGACCGCGATGTCGAAGTCGGTCTTGTGCGCGGCGAACTGGGTGAACATCGCGTCGTGCCAGTTCGCGTTCGGCACGGTGTTGACCTTGATGGTCGCGTTCGGCCGCTCCTTCTTGTACTCCGCGTTCGCGAAGTCCTCCAGCGCGTGGGCGGGCGGCCAGTCGAACCAGATGAAGCTGAGGGTCAGCGGGTCCTTGGTGAGCTCCGGGATGGTCGCCGGCGCCTTGGGCGCGCTCGTCTTCGCGTCGTCGTCCTCGCCGCCGCCGCAAGCCGTCACGGTCGTCGCGAGCAGCAGCATGGCCGCCGCCGCCAGCCGTACCTTTCGCCCGGAAACGGATGTTCGTCGTGTTCGCCGTGGGTGCCGCATAGTCCTGCCTGCTTTCCGAGTGGGGACTTCTAGGGCCTCGCTATGTGCTTCGCCGAGCAGTTGCTGTGTTGTTCAGGCGCGTTGCCGGGCTGCCACGGGGGTCGACAGGCGGACCGGCGGCACGAGATCGAGGTAGAGCGATGGCGGGCGGCTCCGCGATGGTGCTGAATGCCGATCGTCCGACGCTTTTCCTATAGGATCCAGTGGGGGCGTCAGCATCCCGCAGCGTTGTGACTGATGTCAACAGGTTCCCGAAGGCGCAAGAAAGGTCCTCACGCCACGATGGACGACGAAGCGATGATCGCGCGGGGCCGTAGGGCCGGGACGGGCCGAACGCCGCCGGGAAGAGCTGGCGGCCGGCTTGCCGACGAGGTGTACGACAGGCTGCTCGGACAGTTGATGTCGCTCCGGATCGAGCCTGGCGCCCGCGTCACGATCGACGTCCTGGCGCGGGAGCTGGGGGTCTCGCAGACGCCGATCCGAGACGCCCTGAACCGCATGGAGGCCGAGGGCCTGGTCGTGCGGGTGCCCCATGCCGGTTACCGCATTCCGCCCCAGATCACCCGGCACCGATTCGAGGACATGCTCGAGGTACGACTGCTCCTCGAGCCGGCAGCGGCACGCCGATCCGCCGAACGCGCATCCGCGGAACAGGTGGCCGGCCTGCGACGGATGCTGGAGGAGATGGCGGAGCTGGAGGGGGGCAACGGGCCGACGGCCTACGGCGCCTTCGGACTACGCGACGCCGCGTTTCACGACCTCGTCGCCCTGAGCGCGGAGAACCAGGTCATCCGTGAGGCGCTCGCTCGCCTGCACAGCCACGTGCACCTCTTCCGGCTGCACCACGACACCCAGATCACCCACCTGGCGATGGCCGAGCACGAGGAGGTGGTGGCCGCGATCGCCGCGCGTGACCCCGACGCCGCCGCCTACGCGATGCGTCGGCACATCCTGCGGTCCGGTGAGCGGTTCCGGCGATTGTTCGACGAGGCCAGGGACGCGGACGGAGTGGCGGTAGAGGCTTGACGGGCGGACGGGGTCGAGGAATGCTAACTCAATCGATCGGATCGGATTGGATCCACCTCACCCGTCCCCCCATGCGAGGAGAAGCAGGTGCCCAGAGCGCTGCTCCTGACCGGCGACGCCGCCGAGGAACTCGACACCATGTATCCCTACTATCGAGTCCAGGAGGGCGGCTGGGACGTCGACGTCTCGTCGCGGACGACGCGTGACGTGCAACTGGTCATCCACGAGTTCGACCCCAACTCGGACGCCTATGTGGAGAAGAACGGTCGGAAGCTGCCCGTCGACGTGCCCTGGGCCGAGGTCGACGTCGAGCGCTACGACGCCCTCATCATCCCCGGGGGACGTGCCCCCGAGTGGATCCGGGTCGACGCCGACGTCAGGCGCATCACCGAGCACTTCTTCGCGCGCAACCTCCCCATCGCGCTGGTGTGCCACGGCGCGCAGGTGCCAGCGGTGTACGGGCTGTTGAAGGGTCGAAAGACGGCGTGCTTCCCGCCCATCACCGGTGACATGGAGAACGCGGGCGCGACTGTCATCGACGCTCCCGACGTCGTGGACGGCAACCTCGTCTCCTGCCGTGGATGGCCCGACATGCCGCAGTTCGGCAGGGCGATGATGGAGCTCTTCTCGAAGTCGGTCGACTCCGCATCGGCATGAGCGCACCTGGCCTGTCCCGGTGACGGCACTTCGGACCGTCACAGTCGACGGCTCACCCGTCCACGTCCTGGAGAGCGGCACCGGGCCCGCGGTGCTGATGCTGCACGGCTCCGGACCCGGCACGACCGGGTCCGGAGCCTGGGCAGCGACCGCGCAGGCGCTGGGCAACTCGCTGCACCTGGTGGCTCCCGACCAGGCGGGGTTCGGCCGTACACCCGTTCCGGCGGGCTCCAGGGGTGGGCTCCGGACGTGGACGGAGCAGGGCGCGGGCCTGATGGACGCTCTCGGTTTCGAGCACTACGCCGTGGTGGGTCACTCCATGGGCGGCGCCGTGGCGCTGGCGTTGGCGGCCGCGCGCCCCCAGCGGGTCACCCGTGTCGTTGCGGTCTCGACGATGGGCGCTCCCGGGGCGCCGCTGTCCGCCGACCTCGACGCGGTCTGGGCCGCCCCCGCCGGCCCGACCGGGGCCCGGGACATGCTGAGTCGCCTCGTCCTCGACCAGGCGCTCGTGACCGATACGGCGGTCGATGCCCGCGCGGGGGCGATGCGAGCGGGGGCGGCCGCTTTCGCGACGTTGTTCCCTCCACCCAGGGCACGATGGGTCGATGATCTCACTCTCTCGGCGCACACGCTGGCGGCGGTGCGCGCGCCCGTGCTGCTCGTGCACGGCGCCGAGGACCGGGTCACCCCGCTCGGGACGGCAGCCCAGCCCCTGCTCGCTCACCTGGCCGACGTCCGTCTGCACGTGTTCGGCCGATGCGGGCACGTGCCGGCGATCGAGCACCCGCACGAGTTCAGGCTACTGCTGTCGTGCTTCCTCGGCCGGGACGCGGCAGGCCCTTGATCCAGGATCGACAACTGCGCGGGCTGACTCCCTGGTTCGGGTCTCAGGTTTCGGCGGCGGGCGTGACGACCGGGCGGGTCAGTCGCGCCACCACTGATGCCAGCCGGTCGTCGAAGGCGGCGGCGTCCAGTGCCGCACCGAGTTCGGCGCGGCTGACCCGGGTGGCCGCGGCGTGCCGCTCGGCGCCCAGGTCGGTGATCTGGCAGTAGACGCCGCGGCGGTCGTGGTCGCAGCTGACCCGGGCGGCGAGTTGTTTGGCGGTGAGGCGACTGACCAGGCGGCTCATCGAGGACTGGTCGAGGGCCACCGCGTCGCTGAGGTCCTGGATGCGCATGCCGCGCGGGTTGCCGCGAGTCAGCTCGTCGAGCACCAGCAGCTCGGTGAGGGTGAGGTCGAACTCCCGCACGAGGCGCTTGTCGAGCGTCTGGCCCAGGCGGCCGGTGAGGACCGTCAGTTGCCGCCACAGGTCGAGCACGTCCGGTTGACCGCCGCGTCGTTCCGCCATCCCGCCCTCCGAGTCGTCACCGCATACCTTACACGTCCATGCGAAGTCAATGTAAACACATTCGTTATTCGTGAGCTCAGGACTCATGGCGGGGCGGGACAGGGCTTTGAGTGCCTGCTTATGTCTGCACCTACATGTATTCTGTGCGCGTCAATCCGAACCGTACTGCCGCTCGGAGGTAACGACCATGGCCAGCGACACCAGCGCGCCCCGGCGCGCTCCCGGCGACAAGCCCGCTGACCCGGAGGCCGACCGCCTCGATCCCGCATTCCTCACGATGGCCGGAGTCCTGCTGCTGGCACTGCTCATGGCCCTGCTGGACGAGACCATCGTCAACGTCGGCGTGGAGCGCCTCGTCACCGTCTTCGGGACCTCGCTGTCGACCATCCAGTGGGTCACCGCCGGATACCTGCTCGCCGTCGCCGTCGCGACCCCGATCTCCGGCTGGAGCGTGGACCGGTTCGGCGTCCGTCGGATCTGGATGTTCGCGGTCGTCCTGTTCACCGTCGGTTCGCTGCTGTCCGGCCTGGCCTGGTCGGCCGGCAGCCTGATCGCGTTCCGCCTCCTCCAGGGGCTCGGCGGCGGCATGATCTTCCCAGTCGTCCAGGCCGCGATCGCCCGCGCCGCCGGCCCGGCCAGGGTCACCAAGGCGATGGGCCTGATCTCGATCCCGCTGACCGTCGGGCCGGTCCTGGGTCCGATTCTCGGCGGCTTCTTCGTCGACGACATCAGCTGGCGCTGGATGTTCCTCATCAACCTGCCGGTAGGTGTCATCGCTCTGCTGCTCGCGCTCCGCACGCTGCCTGCCGACGCGCCGGACTCCGCAGCGCCGCGGCCACGCCTCGACGTCATCGGTCTGGCCCTGCTCTCACCCGGCTTCGCGGTGCTCATCTACGGGCTCACCACCGCTGCCCACCGGGGCGACTTCGGCGATCCGGCGGCGGTCACCGCCTTCGCCGTCGGCGCGGCGCTGCTGCTGGCGTACGTGCTGCACGCCCGCCGCGCGGCCGAGCCCCTGATCGACGTACGGCTGTTCACCCAGCGCGGCTTCACGATGTCGGTGGTCACCATGCTGCTCGTCGGAGCGGTCGCCAACACGTTGCTGTTCCTGACCCCGCTGTACTACCAGCAGTCACGCGGATTCGGCGCCCTGCACGCAGGCCTGCTCATGGTGCCCTCGGGCATCCTCGGCGCCGCCGGCGCGATCTCGGTCGGCAAGGCCGGCGCCCGGCTCACCGCCCGCGCGACCGCTCCGATCGGGATGCTGCTCGCCACGATCGCCGCGCTGGTGCTGTCCGGCGTCGGTGACCACACCTCGACGGCCCTGACCGCTGTCGCGTTCGGCATCGGCGGCTTCGGCATCGGTTTCACAGTGCCCGGCCTGATGGCGTTCATGTACCTCGCGGTCGGCCCCGACGACGCGCCCCGGGCCACCAGCGCACTGTTCATCCTCAACCAGATCGGCGGGTCGCTGGGCATCGCGGTGGTCGCTGTCGCGTTGCAACAGCGGCTCGGTGGCGCCTCGGGCTTCCCCTCGGAAGCGTACGGCCGGACGTATTGGCTGGTGGCGGGCTTCGCCGTAGTGGCGGGGCTCGCCGCGGCCCTGGTACCCGGGCCGTGGCGGGCCCCGGAGCAACAACGCGCGTGACGCTCGGGCCTTCCTCGAGAGCCAGATGAGTGCTGCTTCTGACAGGTCTGCCCAGGAGGCAGGAATCCCCACCATCGTGCTCGTTCATGGCGCATTCGCGGACGCGTCGAGTTGGAACGGGGTGATCGCTCACCTCAAGCGTCGGGGTTACCCGGTCATGGCCGTAGCGAACCCGCTGCGCAGTGTGCAGAAGGACGCGGCGTACGTTCGGTCCGTTGTGGATACCATTTCCGGCCCGGTCGTGATGGCCGCTCACTCCTACGGCGGATCGGTGATGACCGAGGCTGCGGACGGCGCCTCCAATGTCAAGGCTCTGGTGTACGTCGCCAGCGTGAGCCCGGACGTCGGCGAGAGCGTGGCAGCGCTGACCACGAAGTTCCCGGGGAGCGCGCTGCTCACCTCCATCAGGACGGTGCCGTGCACCCTCGACGACGGGAGCACGGCCATGGAGCAGTACATCTATCAGGAGAAGTTCCCCGAGGTGTTCGCCGCCGACGTCGACCGCGACACTGCTGAGCTGATGGCAGTAACGCAGCGGCCGCCCACCGAGGCCGCCCAGACGGAGAGCGTCACCAGGGCCGCCTGGAAGACGATCCCCTCCTGGACCATGATCACCACCCAGGACAGGGGGATTCCGCCGGATCTGCAGCGCTTCCTGGCCAAGCGGGCCGGGTCCACGACTGTCGAAATCGACGCGTCCCACGCCGTGGCGGTCTCTCAGCCCGGCCCGGTCGCCGACCTCATCGACGCCGCCGCACGCGCCACAGTCCGGGAAGCGGTCGCCGGGGGCCGAGTGGGGCGGTAGGCAAACGACGGAGGTCGGACCCCGGCGTGGACGGCCGCTGGTACGCGGCCGTCCACTGTGGTGTTACGGATGTCGGGGGATCGCCCCCGGTTCAGCGGTTCGTCACGCCGCTGCTCGCGGGTGGCTGGACCCGCTCGAACCGTACCCGGCTCAGCCACCCCGGGAGATCGCTGGTCACGTACAGTTCGCCGTTCGCATCGGTGCCGATGGCTGTTGGCTGGGTGGGGAGGTTGCCGATCGTGGCGGACTCGTAGCCGCCGGTGGACTTGGGGCGGACGGCGAACGCGAGGGTCGAGCAGTAGTCGCTCGCGAGGTACGTGCCCCGGGCCTCCGGGGTGGCGGACCCTCGGTACACCACGCCGCCGATCACCGAGCAGTTGTCCGTCAGGTAGTGCTCGTACTCGAAGACCGGGTCGGTGAGCCGCACGCCCGGGCGGCACTGCGTCTGGTCGAAGACCGGCGTGCCCTCCTTGCAGGACCAACCGAGGTTCGCTCCACGCTGCGACGGGCGGATGTGGTTGATTTCCTCGACCAGCCCCTGGCCGACGTCGCCGATCCACAGCGAGCCGTCGACCGGGTCGATGGAGAACTTCCACGGGTTGCGCAGCCCGTAGACCCAGATCTCCGGCCGTGCGCCAGCGGTGCGGACGAACGGGTTGTCGAAGGGTACGCAGTAGGGCTTGCCACCGCAGCTACGGTTGACGTCGATCCGCACGATCTTTCCGAGCAGGGTGCCGAGGTTCTGGCCGCTCTTGAACGGGTCGTTCGCGTTTCCGCCGTCGCCGGTGGACCAGTAGAGGTAGCCGTCGCGGCCGAAGGCGACCTGGCCGCCGTTGTGGTTGCCGAACTCGGCGTGCTCCTGGGTGAGCAGCACCTGCAGTCGGTCGGGAGCACCGATGGGCACTCGCGCCAGGGTCAGCGTGCCGGCCGGCAGGCTCGTGTAGGCCACGTAGAGGAGCCCGGTCCGCGCGAAGTTCGGCGCGGGCGTGATGCCGAGAAGGCCGCGCTCGTTGTCCGACGTGTCGATCCGGGCGGTCAGGTCGAGCACCGGCTCCGCCGCCAGGCCGGTGTCGGGGTGGTACGAGCGGACGGTGCCGTTCTTCTCCGCGATCAACATGCGCCCGTCCGGCAGTCCGGTGAGCGCGATCGGACGCTGCAGACCGAACGCCACCCGTTCGGTCACCACTGTCAGTTCGGCGAGTGGCACCGCGCGGGTGCGGGACGTTCCGGCTGCCGCAGGGCTGGCCACCGGCGCCGGTGGCACCAGAAGCGCGGACAGGGTCAGGATGAGCAGCCCTGCCAGCATGGTGGCCGGGCGATAACGCCGTCTCTGCATGTTCAGCTCCTCGATCAGTGGGTGAAGGGCGGGCACTCCGGCCCAGGGCGTCAACGCGCCCTGGGCCGGAGTGGTTGCTGCCCTACCGGTCGGGCCTGCCGATCAGGCGATGGTGATGTCGCTGCACCACATGTAGGTCTGGTCCAGGTGCGACGCCTTCCAGAGCACGAACAGGATCTGGTTCCCGCTGCGTGCGGGGAGCGAGACGTTGAACGAGATGTTCTGGGCCGGCGCGTACCGCCCGGTCGTCGCGATCAGGTCGAGGTTGCCCCACCCGAGCCGCTGGGTGGCGGGGTTGAACCCCTGCTTGGTGACGTAGACCTGGAAGTAGTCAGCACCGTGGCTGGCCTGGTCGTACATCTGGACCGTGAGATTGCGGCTGACGGCTGTCGTCTTCCATGCCCCGGGCTGGTTCACCGCGTCGTTCCGGGCGAGGGCATTGCTGCACAGTTGCCCGTCCGGCGTGCGGGCCTGGTACTGACCGGCGAGGCCGTCCCGCAGTTGGCTCATCCAGTTCCACATGGTGTCCGGGTTGGCCTGGAACGCCTGCCAGCACATCGGGTCCTGCTGCTGCATGGCCGGGTTGGTGTGCTGGTTGCCCCAGGTCTTCCAGCACTGGTAGGCGCGGGTCGCCGGACCGATGACGGTGCCGTGTGCCTGAGCTGCGCCGACCGAGGGCAGCGTACCGACCACCAAGGCGGCCATCAGGACGACCGCCTGGAGGGACCGACGGACTGTTGACCGCTGTCGTCCGCCGGATTGATGGGGCTTGTGTAGACGCACTGTTCATCCTCCGTTCATCGGTGTGAGACATCGATGTGGGAACGCTCCCAAAGCCACTGTTGCATCCATCAACTCAAATATCAATGTTGATCTATCTTTAGGCGGATGTGGAGCGAGCTGTCCGGATCGCCGGATCGATGGCGGATCCGCGTACCTGCTCGGCTGCCCGGCCTGGTCAGAGCCCGGCCGCGGCGTCGTACCGCCGGCGCTGTTCGGCCATCTCCGCGGGGGTCAGCGCCTCCTCCTGTGCCAACGTCGCGTACCTGGCCGGGAACATCTCCCGTAGCCGGTCGATGAACCTGACGTCGGCGGTCGCCTCGACGACCTGGATGCCCGGAGGGTTGGTGGACATATCCATGATCAAGGGGCCGGCCAGCTTGACCGCCACGTCCCACGGGCGCTTCTGCTCGGCGACTCCGCAGAGGTGGAAGCCGTAGACCTCCCGGACGTCGGCGAGAGCGGTGGCGTCCGCCGGCTCGTAGCCGTAGACGCGGATCCCGCAGATCACCGGCGGCTTCTCCGCGGTGGCTCCCGGTTGGGCGCTGTGTCCGGCGTGGTTGTGCTGCCCAGGGTCCGCCTGTTCGAGCGTGGTACGCATCCGGGCCACGATCTGCGCCTGCAGATCCGCCGGCGCCGTCTCCTGGTCGGCCCGGTTGACCAGTACGACCGTGCCGGCCGACACCGCCAGCAGGATCACCGCCACCCAGAACAGGCGGTGGCGGTACCACCCCGCGAGACTCTCTCGGGAAATCATCGTTCGCTTCTCACCTCGTCGCCGGTTCTGGTGCGCTGGCAGACCGAATCGGAAACCCCCGGGAGGTCCGGCGTCGAGCGCGTCAGCCGTCGGGGACGCGTGCCGGGGGACACGTGTGGCGAGCGAGAATGCCCGCCCGGCGCGATGCACGCCCTCGTGGCGGTGGCCCGACGCAGGGGCCGCGAGCGACTGTCAACGTGACGCGCTGCCGGCCCTGCGATGCTCCCGTGCTGGCCGTTCTCAGCACGGTTGCCCCCGCGCTGCGGCGATATGAGCCATTCCAGCACATCTGGGTCCACGCTCGCAACATCGACGTACATCAGTGTTGGTTCGGCCCGGTCGCGCCGCTTGCCGACCACAGGCCGGCCGGTCCCCGGTCGCGCAGCGCCACGGGCGCAACGCCATCGGTCGACGACCGCGCAGATCGAATTGATTCGATATAGCATCACGGGCAGGGCAGTGTCACTCCGCAGGGCGTACGGCGCGGAGTGCTCACCATCCACCGGGCGGGCCGGGCAGCCTGCGGTGGTCACCGATTCGGGCGCGGCGGGGTTGTCGCCGGCTCGGCGTCACCTGCGGCGTGCTGGTCCAACGGCGAGCGCGGTGCTCCCTTCGCCGGCCGTGCAGCGATCGTCGGGTCTGCGCCTCGCGTCGGCAATGGACCAGACAGAACATCGAGGGGAAAGCACAGATGAACGACGTACCCGCTCAACCGAAACGCCGAACCAGGGGTGCCGCCAGGCTGCTTCTGGGTGGGGCCTGCGCCCTGGCGATCACCGTGTCCTCGATGGCCCTGGCGACCTTCGCCCGCGCCGATCTCAGCGGACCGCCCGGGACCACCCTGAGAGCCGCCGTCGAGCGCAGCGGCCGGTACTTCGGTGCCGCCATGGGTTCGGACCGTCTCACCGACTCGGGCTTCCTGACCATCGCGAACCGCGAGTTCGACATGATGACGGCCGTCAACGAGATGAAGCCCGACGCGACCGAGCCCAACCCTGGCCAGTTCGACTTCCGTCGCGGTGACGCGATCTACAACTGGGCCACCGAGCACGGCATGCGATTCCGTGGCCACACCCTGGCCTGGCACGGCCAACAGCCCAGGTTCTGGGGAAGTCTCAGCGGCAGCGCCCTGCGGGCCGCGATGATCAGCCACATCAACGGCGTCATGGCCCACTACAAGGGCAAATTCGCCTACTGGGACGTGGTGAACGAGGCCTACGCCGAGAACGGCAGCCGGCGGTCGTCGAACCTGCAGGCCACCGGGAACGACTGGATCGAGGTGGCGTTCCGGACGGCGCGCGCCGCCGACCCGAGCGTGAAGCTGTGCTACAACGACTACAACATCGAGAACTGGACGTACGCCAAGACGCAGGGCGTCTACAACCTGATCAAGGACTTCAAGGCCCGCGGCGTCCCGGTCGACTGCGTGGGCCTCCAGACCCACTTCACCGGTGGCAGCTCACTGCCGGGCAACTTCCAGCAGACGCTGTCCAGCTTCGCCGCCCTCGGGGTCGACGTGGCGTTGACCGAGGCGGACGTCACCAACGCCTCGACCAGCCAGTACCAGGGCCTGACCCAGGCCTGCATGAACGTTCCCCGCTGCGTCGGCATCACGACGTGGGGGATCCGGGACAGCGACTCCTGGCGTGGCAGCGAGAACCCGCTGCTCTTCGACCGCAACAGCAACCCCAAGGCGGCGTACACCGCCGTCCTGAACGCTCTCAACGCCGCCTCCACCACCGTGCCGGGCACACCGCCGACGACTGCTCCGCCGACGACCGCTCCGCCGACGACTGCTCCGCCGACGACCGCTCCGCCGACGACTGCTCCGCCGACGACCGCTCCGCCGACCACTGCTCCGCCGACGACTGCTCCGCCGACGACCGCTCCGCCGGGTGCCTGCACCGCGACGTACCGCATGGTCAACAGTTGGAACGGTGGCTTCCAGGGCGAGGTCACCGTGGCCAACAACGGCTCCACCACCCTCAGCGGCTGGACCGTTCGGCTGACGCTGGCCGGTGGGCAGACCATCGCCAACGTCTGGAGCGGCATCAACACCGGCACCAGCGGGACGGTAAGCGTCCGCAACGCCGAATACAACGGGTCTCTCGGCGCGAACGCCTCGACGACCTTCGGCTTCCTGGCCAACGGCAGCAGTAGCGCGGCGCCCAGCGGCCTCTCCTGCACCAGCCCCTGACCGGCGACACGTACCCCTCCGTCGGCTCAGGACGATGATCGGGCCCGGAGCCACCGGCTCCGGGCCCGGTGCCGTCGTGGTCGGTCGGACCCCGAGCACGGCTGCCGACCGACCGAGGCCAACCTCTTCGCACACACCGACTTATCGAGATAGCCGGATCTGACGCGGCCGCGCCGGAGTAGCCCGGATCGCCAGCGGCGCGAGGCCAACCGCGCCGCCGGCGGTGCGAGCGCGAGCATGGCGGCCTCGGCGGGCCGGAAAGTTCCTGCTGGCCCGGCCCCTTGGCGGGGCCAGCCGTCATGGAGGATGACCATGCGCAATCTTCTCGCGGTGTTCAGCGCCGCCCTGGTCCTCGTCGCTACGGCCGGCAGCGTGCCGGCCGCCGCGTCGGGGGCCTCCCCGCCCTCTTGCCCCCGTGGCCTGCTCTTCTGTGAGGACTTCGAGCGACTGTCTCCCGGGGGACCCAGCACGTTGAAGTGGGGCGTCGACACCCGCCACGGCACGCTCACCGTGGAACGTGCCCGCCGGGGCAACCAGGTGCTGCACATCCACACGGTCGACAACGGGCGCGCCTTCCTGCGGGTCGACGACTTCGCCGCGCCGGGCAACCGCTTCTACGGCCGGATGCGTCTGCGCGTCGATGCCTTCCCCACGGCCCCGGACTGGGCGCACTTCACGCTTGTGGAAGCGACAGGCGCCGGCAGCGCGGAGGTCGTCCGTCCGGTCGGGGGCCAGTACGCGCCCACGGTCCCCGGAACCTTCTGGGGGGTCGGCGCCGACGGCGGTCCGACCGGCGACTGGACCAACTGGCGGGAGTCCGCCCCGGTCGCCGAGGACACCTGGCAGTGCTTCGAGTGGAAGATCGACGGGGCGGACAACCGCGTCGCGGTGTGGATCGACGGCGTGGCGAACCCGGAGCTGACGGCCTCCACGAACAACCACGGTGGCAGCGACGTTCCCTTCGTCCTGCCCACCGTCGACACGGTGAAGATCGGCTGGCAGCTCTACCAGGGCGGCACGACACCGGGCGAGTTCGACCTCTGGATCGACGACATCGCCCTGTCGAGCAAGCGGCTCGGCTGCTGACGTGAAGCCCCGGGTGGCTCGAAGGAACCTCGGTTCCGATGGCGACGAGCACCCCGGATCGCCACACCGAGGCGCGCCCCGCAGGCCACTGATCGCCTGCGGGGCGCGCCTCGGTGCGCAACCGTCACTCACTGTTCGCGGCAGAACTCCTCAATGGGGTAGCCGACGTGCCGATCGGCGGTGGGCAGATGGCCCAGGATCCGGTCCCCGGGCTGCAGTTCGGTCGAGTTGAGCACCACCGCGTCGGGCCCGAGCACCCGCACGTGCCAGTCGTCCTGGAGGATCAGGTTGACCGTCTGCCCGTTCGGCGCGACCGCGTCGATGGAGATCAGTGGCCGAGTCTCGATCTTGACTCGGCCGACCGTGACCAGCCGGGTCTGGCCCTTGGTGGTCACCGCGAGCACCTTGCTGCCCGCCTCCAGCTCGCTCAGGTAGTGCGTCCGCCCGTCCGCCGCGACGGTGTACGAGTGGATGGCGCCGGCGTTCACCCGGAACGGCCGGGTCGGCATGTACGGCAGGGGATGCGTCTCGCTGACACAGAGCACCATGCCCTTGGAGTGGGAGCCCACCAGGATCCCCTCGTCCTGCCCGAAGTACGTGCACGTGTCCACGCAGGCACGTTCGCCCATGCCCACGTGCTGCGTCCGGGTGACCTCCAGCTCCACCAGCGGGATCTCCCCGTGCTGGCCGGTCGCCGCGCGACGCAGCGCGGTCGCGTCCCCCACCGAACGGGCAGCCATCAGCACCCCGTCGGAGCCGACCTCCAGCACCCCGAAGAGAATCTCGGCCTCGGGCACGTCGTGGGCCACAGTGACGATCGTCCCCTGGGACTCGGCCGCCGCGGCGAGCACGATCTCCAGCGGGATCTTGGTGGGGTCGCGGAAGTCCAGGACCGCGAGCTCCTCCTCACGGGCCGCCGTACATGCCTCGGCGAGGGTCGGCGCGTCGACGATCTCGACGTACCGACCGAAACGCACACCGGGGTGCGCCTCCTGTTGCGCGGCCCGCTCGACGCTCGGGCCGGGCAGCACCACCGTGTCGGCCTCCCCGAGGTCGTCCGGCAACTCGGCGCCGCGCAGCAGCAGAACCTTGCCCAGCGTCGGGGGCAGGCCCGCGAAGGCCGCCGGGTCGGACGCCACCACGGCGTCCAGACCCTGGTGTACGGCCTCCTCGAGAATGGCTGCGGTAGCCCCGCCTGCTGCCCGAATGTCAAGCCAGCACAGTCTGTTGCCCGTCATGGTGTCCTCCCTCTAGGTCGTCGATCTGTTCCATCGGGTAGCGGTGCACCAGCCGCGCCACCCTGCGCGCCAGCTGCTCCGGGTCATGGGCCTGGAAGAGGTTGCGACCCATCGCCACTCCGGCGGCCCCGCCGGCCAGCGCGTCGGCGACGAAGCGGAGCAACTCGGCCTCGCTGCCCCGTCGCGGCCCGCCGGCCACCAGGACCGGGATCGGGCAGATGCTGGTGAGGTCGAGCATCCCCGCCACCGAGCCGGGGTAGACCGTCTTGACCAGGTCCGCGCCGAGGTCGGCGGCGATGGTGACCGCGTGTGCGAGCAGGGCCGGATCACGGGGATCGTCGATGCGTGGCCCGCGCGGGTACATCATCGCCATCAGCGGCAGGTTCCACCTGTCGCACGAGTCGGCGATCCGGGCCAGATCCTGGATCTGCTGGTGCTCCTGCCGCGAGCCGAGGTTGACGTGCACGCTGACCCCGTCGGCACCGAGGCGGATCGCCTCCTCCACCGCCGTGACGACGTACTTGGCGTCGGGGTCGGGGGCCTGGCTGGTGCTCGCGTTGAGGTGCACGATGAGCGACATGTCGGCGAACCGGTCCGGGCCGATGTGTCGCATGCTGCCCTTGTGCACCACGACCGCGTCGACACCGCCGCCGGCGAGCTGGCCGACGAGCCGGTCGATGGGCTGGCTTGGCGTCACCACCGGGCCGTCGGCGATGCTGTGGTCGACCGGCGCGACGACCAGACCGGCGGTGCTGTGATGGTGCAGTCGGCGTAGTCGCAACGACCGTGCCGAATGGCTGTGTAGTGGCATTCTCATCCTTCCTGTCCCGAAGGTGTGTGGCCCGGCCCGGTCGGCCGGGAGTCTCTTTCGAGCAGGTCAGGATCAGACGACTCTGAATTGGGCCATCATGCCCATCCCGCTGTGGTCGACCATGTGGCAGTGGTAGGGGTAGACACCGCGCCAGGTGTTGAACGTCGCCTGTAGGCGCACCGACTGGCCGGGAAAGATGGTCACGGTGTCCTTCAGGCCGGACTCGGTGGGGTCGGCCGGGTTGGGTCCGCGATCGAGCACCCGGAACTGCACCAGGTGCGTGTGGAAGTTGTGGGGAATGGTGGCGCTCGCATTCGTCACCGTCCATTCCTCGGTGGTGCCCCACGCGATGGTGGTGTCGATCCGGGCCGGGTCGAAGACCTTTCCGTCGATGTACGCCTGGTGGCCCGTCCCCGGCTCGTCCATACGCAGCTCCACCTGCCGCCGTACCGTCGGGGTGGGCAGTGCCGGCAGCGTGCGCAGCCGGGCCGGCACGGCGCTGCGGTCCCGCGCTGCTGCCGGTACGACGTCGAAGCGCATGACCTGGCCGACCTGGTCGGCCGGGCCTGGGCCCATGAGGTTCTCCAGCACCACCGAGCTGCCGGGTGCGTAGCGGGCGAAGTCGACCACCACCTCCAGGCGCTCCCCCGGGGACAGCAGCAGGTACGGCGTGTCGACGGGCGCCTCCAGCAGCCCGCCGTCCGAGCCGATCACGGTGAAGATCCCGCTGTCGGCGAGCCGCAGCAGGAAGATCCGCATGTTGCTGGAGTTGACAAGCCGCAGTCGGTACCGCCGCGCCTGCACCGTGAAGCGGGGCGTCGGCCGGCCGTTTACCAGGATGGTGTTGCGGTTCTCGACGTCGTCCATGGTCCAGACCAGTTGCGCGTCGGCGCCGAAGTGGGCGTCGCGCAGCACCAGCGGCACGTCGAAGGACCCGCGCGGCAGCGGCAGGGCCTCCTCGGTGGCGTCGGTGAGGAGGTAGAGGCTGCTCAGCCCGCGGTAGAGGTGCTCGGCCTCCATGTGGTGGGCGTGGTCGTGCATCCACAGGGTGCCGTGCGGCTGGTGGTTGGGGTAGGTGTAGACGCGCTCCCCGCCGGGGGCGATCGTCACACCGCCGGAACCGTCGTCGCTCGGCGCGGTAGCTCCGCCGTGCAGGTGAACCGCCGTCGGCATGTCGAGCCGGTTGCGCTGCCGGACCACCACGCGGCGACCGGAGCGGGCCCGGATGGTCGGGCCGGGCAGGTCACCGTTGTAGGTGTAGACCTCGGTGCGAGTGCCGGGCAGGATCTCCAACCGGCGGCGGTGCATGGTGACCGAGTAGTAGTCGGTGGTGGCCGTCCGACGGATCGGCCGCAGTGTCTCGGGCACCGTGAGCGGAACGGTGAACGGTGCCGGGACGGAGGCCGGCGCCGCGACGGTGGCCGCCGCGGCGGGCGTGTCGGCCAGCCGATCGGCGAGGCTGGCGAGGCCACCGGTCGCGCCGAGGATGCCCGACGCCGCACCGAGGCGCAGCAACTGACGACGAGTGGACACGGTGGTCCTTTCCTGTAACGGGGTGGAGCGAATTCCGGTGCGTCCGGCGGCCCGGTCCGGGCCATTGCGCCACGCCTTGATGATGAGGCGCGAAAGGCCTTCCGTAAGGTGTGGGCGGCCCGGTCGGGGACACTTGTCATCGTCCCGCTGACGTTCCGTCATGTGCGTTTTTCACAGCCGCACACAAAGCGGGGTGACACTTGTCAGCGGATCGTTTCAAGCACTTTCCCGCGATGCTCGCATGCCCGGATGATCCGAGGCGGAACGGCCGCCGGCAGTCGGCGGAGCCCCTCATCCGAACCGGCACCAGTGGACGGTTTTCGATGCCTATGGGAGGTCATGGAGATGCTGGCTGACGCCGTGCCATCGCACACTGTGGAACTGGACACCACCGGCGTGACCGGTCTGCGCCTGTACACGCGTGGGCCGGTGAGCCTGCCCTGGCTCGCCGACCACGTCGTACCGGTCGCGCGGACCCTCGCCGAGGGCAGTGGACGCATCGTCTATCTCAGGCGGGGCTGGTTGCACGGCCCACACGTGGACATCATCGCGCGGCGTGCCTTCGGGCCGCCGCCGCCATGGCACTCCATCGCCGCGCGGCTCGACGCGGGGCCGCTGGATCCCGCCACCGCACTCACCGAGGAGGTGTACCTGGCGCAGGCGGAGGAGTTCGGCCGGCTGGAGGGGTTGCCCCATCCGTACGGCACCCTGCGGACGCACGGCCTGGTGGAGTTCCTCTGGGCCGCCGGCATGGAGGAGCCCGCGCCGGCGTTCAATCAGCTCAAGGATGTGGTTCGCAGCATGCTCGGCCGGCCGCTGATGCGTCTGGTCGACGAGCTGTCCGCCCACCCCGAACGGGCGACCGTACGCCTCGCCGAGGCGTTCGTCGCGCTCGCCGACACGCACGCCCTCGGCACCGCCTACGGGGCTCTCTCGTTGCGCTGGCACGCGGAGGCCTTCCTGGCCTGGGCGAAGCCGGCCGGCAAGGTCCGGACCACGTTCGCCAATCGTCTCGCCAAGGATGCCGACCAGATCCGGCAGGTGGTCGCCGACCGGCTCGCCGACGCGCCGTCACCGGCCGCGTCGGGCTGGCGGGCCTCGCTCGGCTACTGCGCGGGCGCACTCGACAACGCGGCCGCGAACGGGGTGCTCACCCCGGACCTGGTCGACTCGGTGGGCCCGGACGGTGGGCCGCGGCGGCGCCTCGCCGGCGAACCGGACAGCGACTTCCACCGGGCGGTGGGGGAGTCGGGCGTGGTGGAGTCTCCGTCGCCGTTCTTCGCCTCGTACAGCTTGCTGACAAACCTGTTCTACCAGCAGTTGCCACTGTTGACGGTGTCCCCGCTGCAGCGCTACTACATGTGCCACGCGATCGCGGAAACCGTCGACGACGTGCTGGGAGAGCCCTGGCAGGAGCGACTGCGCAGCCAGCGCTGGAACCTCACCGCCTTCGCCCACTGACCCCGACGCCCGGCCGCCCACCGCACCCGATCCACTGCGCCCGATCCACTGCGCCCGATCCACTGCGCCCGATCCACGGCCTCGGCCGAGGGTCGGGCGCAGTCGCCTGTGCCGGACGACGCGGCCAGGCGGTGTCGCGCGGACGCCCGACCCGCGGCTGGGCAGGGGGTGCTGGTCATTGCCTGTC
Organism: Micromonospora sp. NPDC049275; assembly: GCF_043197115.1. NCBI lineage: Bacteria > Bacillati > Actinomycetota > Actinomycetes > Micromonosporales > Micromonosporaceae > Micromonospora > Micromonospora sp. NPDC049275. Next base: position 154,794 of record NZ_JBICSN010000011.1, on the reverse strand, counting down.
GAGCTGCCCCATCCGTGGGGCGCGCTGGCCCGGGCGGCGCTGGCCTCGGTCTGCGCCCCGAGGGTGACATCCAGGGCACGACAGGCGGACTGCCATGCGGCGGGACCACGGCCATGCAGCCGGCCACGGGCGTGCAGCCGGCCATGGGCGTGCAGCCGGCCATGGGCGTGCAGCCGGCCATGGGCGTGCAGCCGGCCACGGCCATGCAGCCAGCCACGGGCGTGCAGCCGGCCACGGGCCTGCCCGCCCCACTGGTGGGGCAGCTCGACAGTCACGACGACCAGGCACCGTGCCATCCAACTCACGCCGTCGAGGGATGGTCCGCCGGTGGCTGACCGGCATCGCCCGGCAGGACTGCGGCCAGGGTCACCGAAGAGCATGGTTCATCGTGAGCGCTCCAACCGCGTGAGCACGGCCCGTCCCGCTGACGTGGCGCCCGCGTCGCAGCCGCGCACGAGAACGGCGACGTCCGGGCGGCGAGCTCCGGAACCAGGGCCGGAACTCACCGTCCGGACGCCGCCGAGCTGGCGGGCCGGTGCGGCTGGGATCACTCCGGGCGCGGGTCCCAACGGAACCGACGGACCGCGATCAGGGTGCCCAGCACACCCCAGGCGAGCAGGACACCGTGCTGTTTCCAGTGCAGGCCGTCGCCTGTGGTGAACGCCGACAACAGGGCGTCGTTGAACGGCTTCACGGGCAGCAGCCCAGCCAGGGTGTTCAACGTGTCGGAGTGGATGGGGAAGTAGCTTCCGGAGATGAAGACGAGCGGAAACTGTACGAACTGCACCACCGCGGGCGCTGCCTCGGAGTTGCTGACCAGCGAGGCGACCGCCGCACCCAGGGCGCAGTAGCAGACCGAGCCCAGCAGGAGGGTGACACCGACCGAGGCCCAGTCGGCGGGAACCGGCGCGCCGTACAGCGCACCCACGCCCACCACCAGGACGACGTCGATGACGCTGACCATCAGGCAGTGTACGAGGAGCCCGGCGAAGTAGATCCAGGCCGGCAGCGGGGTGGCGTGCAGCCGCTTGAGCACACCGGTCTGCCGTCGGGCGGCGAGCGCGATGGCGAGCTGGCCGTAGCAGGCTCCGAGCACCGACACGGCGGCGATCGTCGCCGAGTAGTACTGCATGCCGGTGCGGCCGTAGAAGAAGTCGCTGGCCTCGCCGCCACCGAAGACCGCACCGATGATGGCGATGAACGCGATCGGGAAGACGAACGTGAAGATCATGGCCTGCGGGTTGCGCCAGAACGACAGCTGCTCGTACCGGATCTGGTGGAGCAGCACGGCCAGGTCGCTGCGGCGGCGGCGGGACGGGTGGTCGGTGGTCTCGTCGGCGACTCCGACGGCGACGGGATTCAACGTGGTCATGCTGCCCTCCGGTTCCTGCGGCGCTGCCGACGTGACGTGGGCGTGGCTTCGGGCCGGCCGGCGGCGTCGCCGGTCAGGCTTAGGTAGACGTCCTCCAGGGTGGGCTGCTCCACCGCGAGTCGGTGCAGCGGCGTCCCGCGTGCCAGCGCCCAGCCGGTCAGCCGGTGCAACGCCTCGGTGGCGTCGTCCACCTCAAGGGTCACGTTCGTCTCGTCGATCTCGCTGGGGGCGACGGGCAGCTCCTCCGGTGCCACGCCGTCGGGCCGGGCGAAGCGGATCCGGGTACGGGCGGTGTCTCGGCCGCCGATCGTCTCCGGGGTTCCCTGTGCCACCACGCGGCCCGCGTTGAGCACCACGATCTGGTCGGCGAGCGCCTGCGCCTCGTCCATGTAGTGGGTGGTCAGCACGACTGTGGTGCCGAGGTCGCGCAGGCTGCGGACGACCTCCCAGGCGCCGCGGCGGGCGGTCGGGTCGAAACCGGTGGTGGGCTCGTCGAGGAAGAGCAGCTTCGGGTCTCCGATCACGCCGAGGGCGAGGTCCAGCCGGCGCTTCTGCCCGCCGGAGAGGTCCTTCACCTTGGCGTCGCGCTTCTCGTCGAGTCCGACGAGCTCGACCACCTCGTCCACGTCACGGGGGGCCGGGTAGTAGCCGGCGCTGCGGGCGATCGTCTCCCGCACACGCAGGTGCGGTTCCACAGCGATGTCCTGGAGCACCAGGCCGACCCGCTCCCGCAGCCACCGACGCTCGGCCCGGTCGCCCGGGTCACGGCCCAGCACCTCCACGCGGCCGGCGTCGCGGCTGCGGAAGCCCTCCAGGATCTCCAGTGTGGTGGTCTTGCCGGCGCCGTTCGGGCCGAGGAGGGCGACGATCTCCCCCTGCTCGACTGTGAAGCCGATACCGGCCACGGCCTCGTGGTCGCGGTACCGCTTGCGCAGTCCGTCCACGACCAGGGCGCTCATCGGGGGTGCTCCGGTGCTGCCACGGTTTTTCCCTTTCGATTGGTTTTCCAGGACGCTAGAGCGCCCTGCGGCCGGAGAGCGGCGTCGCTGACCGACATCACCGCGGTCCGGGACAGATGTCACCGCCGGTCAGAGCCAGCCCTGCTCGTAGGCGATACGGGCGGCGTCGAAACGGTTGCGCCCCTTGAGCTTGCGCATGGCGGACGAGGAGAGGTTGCGGACCGTCCCGGCGGAGAGGAAGAGCTCCTTCGCGATCTCCTTCACCGAGGCGCCGCCGACGGTGAGGCTGAGGATCTCCCTCTCGCGGTGGGACAGGGCCTGCGCCCGCGCCCCGGGCGGCCCGATCAGGGCCGGATCGATGGTGAGGCAGCCGGCGGCCACCCCGCGCACCGCGCCGACCAGGTGGGACAGGCGCGCGTGTTTCGGGATCACGCTGAGGACGCCCGCCTCCACCGCGCGATCCACCAGGGCTCGGGTGGGCGCGGCGGCGATCAGAGCGACACCGCAGGAGGGGAGTGCCTCGCGTACCTGACGGGCGAGTTGAAGGCAGTCGGCGCCGGCCATCCCCATGCTCAGGATCACGATGGAGGGACGCAGCTGCCGGACCGTGGCGACCACGTGCTGGCCGCCGTTGACGAGACCGACGATCTCGAAGCCCGGGACCGTCCGCAGAGTCTCCGCGAACGCGTCCAGGACCAGAGCGTGGTCGTCACAGACGACAATTCGAATGCTCATTGGGCCACCCCGCTGGTGAGAGGATTCGTCGCTGGCCGGCGTTGCGGAGGCCATTCCGACGTTCCCCAGAAGCATGGCGGCGTGGCCGTGATCGGAACAGTGCGCCGATCCCGAGGCGAACATGAAATTACGCAGCCGGCGAACCTGAAATTCTCATGCCGCGTCGACGTGTGTTTTTCACATCGGGTCGGTGATGTCGGCACTGGTGCGGCCACCCCTTGCAACGACACCATTTTCCCATCGCAGGGCGACCCTGATCCCCTGCCCCACCTGGAACGAGGATCACCATGGCGCACTCATCCGCACCTGACCGCGACTCCCGTGTGGCGGGCACCGCCAACGTCTTCCGCGGCCCGGCCGGTGCGATTTCCGGCCTGCGGATCAGCCAGCACGACGCGTGGACGACCTCCGACACCGCGGCCGCCGCCTTCACCTGGATCTGCCTGGCGGACGCCGCCCACGACGAGCGGGTCGCCTGAGATGACCGGGGTCGCGGAGCCGTCGCTGGTGGGCTTCCGGCGCCACCTGCGTCCGGAGGTGGTCGCCGGTGAGGCGACGTACCTCTTCTCGGAGCACGGTGTGACGGCCGTCCAGGCGGCCCGGATGGAACACCTCACCCCGCTGCTCGACGGCACCCGCGACGTGGCGACAGTGCTGCGGGAGGCCCCGGAGGAATGCGCGGGCCTGGTCCGCGACCTGGCCGAGGCCGGGCTGCTCGTCGCCCGTACGCCCGGTGTCGGACCGCAGGACCCGCGGGCGGTGGCGTACTGGGAGTCGGCCGGGCTGGACAGCGATGCCGCGACCTCCGCCCTGACCGGCGCCGCCGTGCGGGTCCAGGCCGTGGGTGGGGTCGACGACACGGCGGTACGCGAGGCCTGCGCCACCGCCGGCCTCACCCTGCTTACCGGCGAGGGCGCCGCAGACCTCGACGTGGTGCTCTGCGCCGACTACCTCGACGCCGAGCTGGCCGCGGTGAACCGGCGGCAGAGCGAGACGGCCCGGCCCTGGCTGCTGGCTCGCCCGGTCGGCACCCAGCTCTGGATCGGCCCGGTGCTGCGACCGGGTCAGGCCTGCTGGCACTGCCTGGCGCACCGGCTCTGGTTGCACAGGCGGGCCGAGGCGTACGTGCAGCGCGTCCTCGGACGGAACGGGCCGGTGCCCCGCCCCGTCGCCGCCGTGCCGCCGTCGGCCGCCGTCGCCGCGCAACTCGTCGCCCTCGAGGCGACGAAGTGGCTGGCCGGCCACCGCTACGCCGGTCAGCAGGCGGTGTGGACGGTGGACACCCTCACCCTCGACGGGCGGCATCATGAACTGCGGGCCCGCCCACAGTGCCCCTCCTGCGGCGACCCGCAACTGGTCCGCGAGCGCACCCGCCGCCCGGTCACCCCGGTCAGCCGGCCCAAGGCGTCCACCGACGGCGGCGGGCACCGGGCGCTCTCACCGGGGCAGGTGTGGCAGCGGTACGAGCACCTCGTCAGCCCGGTCACCGGGCTGGTCCGGGAGGTTCGCCGGGACACGCACGGGCCGGAGTTCCTGCACTCCTACCGTGCGGGCGCCAACCTGGCCCTGGACGTACGCGGCCTGGACGACCTGCGCCGCGGCCTGCGCAGCGAACACGGCGGTAAGGGCGCCACCGCCGAGCAGGCTCGGGTGAGCGCGCTCTGTGAGGCGCTGGAACGCCAGTCGGGCACCTTCCACGGCGACGAGTTGCGCATTCGGGCCCGCTTCGCCGAGCTGGGCGACGAGGCCGTCCACCCCAACTCGGTGCAGTTGTTCGACGATCGCCAGTACGCCGACCGTGCCGTCTGGAACACCAGGCACTCGGCGTTCCAGTATGTCGGTCCGCGCTTCGACGAGCAGGCCGAGCTGGACTGGACGCCGGTGTGGTCGCTGACCGCCGGGCGGCAGCGCCTGCTCCCCACCGCCCTGCTCTACTACGGCACACCGGCGGAGTCGAGCCAGCGCTGCCTGCGGGCCGACTCGAACGGCAACGCCGCCGGAGCCAGCCTGGAGGACGCGATCTGCCAGGGCTTCTTCGAGCTGGTGGAGCGGGACGCGGTGGCGCTGTGGTGGTACAACCGCACTCGGCAGCCGGGTGTGGACCTCGACGCCTTCGCCGACGGGTGGATGGTCGAGCTGCGGCAGGTACACCGCCGGCTGCACCGGGAGGTGTGGGCCCTGGACCTGACCGCCGACCTGGGCGTGCCGACGTTCGTGGCGCTGTCCCGACGGACGGACAAGCCGGCGGAGGACATCGTCTTCGGCTTCGGCGCGCATCTCGACCCGGCGGTGGCGCTGCGCCGGGCACTGACGGAGGTCAACCAGCTGCTGCCCGCCGTGGTGGAGGTGGACGCGCAGGGGGCCGGGTACGCCTGCGACGACCCGGAGGCACGCCGCTGGTGGGCAGGCGCGACAGTGGCGAACCAACAGTGGCTGAGGCCGAACGACGACATCTCGGCCCGTACGCCCGCCGACTACGGCTACGTCCCGGGCACCGACCTGCGCGACGACATCCGTACGGTGCAGCGGGCAGTGGCGGCGCTCGGCCTGGAGCTGCTGGTGCTCGACCAGACGCGGCCGGACATCGGCCTGCCGGTGGTCAAGGTTCTGGTACCGGGACTGCGGCACTTCTGGGCCAGGTTCGCGCCGGGGCGCCTCTACGACCTGCCGGTCCAACTCGGGCGGGTCGACCAGGCCACCCGGTACGAGGACCTGAACCCCATCCCGATCTTTGTCTGATTCGTTGGCGCGTCGCCGTAGTGAGGAGGGCCCAGGTGAACAGCCACATGTCGTGGCGGCAACCCGGCCGCCAGGTCAGGACGGTAGCACTCTGGTCGTTCCCGGAGGACGTGCTCGTGGAGACCGGCGCTCGGGACGGCAGTGTGCTGCTGCTGACCCGCTGGGGTGAGATCCGGGTGGCCGATCCGGATCCGACGACTGTGGAGTCGCTGCGCCGGATGAGCTTCGGCCCGGTGTCCCTGGAGAACGTTCTCCGGGGTGTCGCGGACGACGGCGTCGAGGACCTGCGTCGCCGGCTGTCCGAGCTGCTGGACGACCTTCAGCACGTGGTGATCCGGTCGGTGGGCCTGGACGACGGCCTCGGTCCGTGGCTGTCTGTCGTGCCGCTGACCCCGCGGGCGGCGTGCCGGGTGACGCCACCACCGGCGGACCGCCCGGTGTGGCTCTCCCCGGCGGTCCAGACGCGCCACGAGTCGGGTGGCCTGACGCTGGAGATCCCCGGCGGCCCGTACCGGGTGGTCCTGCACCGCCCGGACGGCGGCCCGCTGGTCGAGGCGCTGGCCGCGCCGAGCACCCTGGCAGCGCTGACGACGGCCGCCGGACTACCGGCGGCGCTTGTCGACGAGGCGGTCGCGCACCTGCTCGCCACGGGCGTGGCGGTCACCGGCACGCCCGCCGAGCGAGCGGCGGCGACCAGTCTGGACGCGCAGTCCGCGGGTCGGGCGCACGAGTGATGCTGCCCCCCGCTCGGGCGACGCAGACCTTAACATCGAAGTCCGCCGTCACAGCGGATCCATCGCGAGGGCCCGAACGCATAGGCTCGCGCGGGCAAGACCGGCGCTTGGGGGGCGTGCACATGGACCGGACACCGGCAGACGATTCGAGACCGCTGAACGACGACGTTCGCACCGGCCCCACGGCGTCGCGACTGGCCCGGGTCGTGGTCGCCACCGTCGTCACCGGGCTCAGCCTGGTCGCGCTGCTCAACATCGTCGAGACGGCGCAGGAGCCCCGTGCGGTCGTGCTCGCCCTGGTGTCGATGAGCGGGCTCCTCTCACTGCAGCTGTTCTTCCTGACCGATCGGGCCCGTCGACTCGGCGGGCCCGCCCGTCTGGGGCTGCTCGTCGCCCAGTCGCTGCTCGGCTTCCTCCCGTTCCTCGTCTTCGGCCAGGCCTGGGTCGGGATGCCGGGCTTCGTGGCGGGCAGTTTCCTGCTGATGCTGGCACCTCCCCGCTCCGTCGTGGCCTTCGCGGCGACGGTCTTCGGCACCGTGGTGATCCAGTCGGCGATGACCACGCAGGTCCTGCTCGTCGCCTACACGACGGTGTCCACGGTGCTGACCGGCCTTATCGTCTACGGGTTGTCCCAGATGTCCATCCTGGTCCGTGAACTGCACGCGACCCGCACCGAACTGGCCCGGCTGGCGGTGATCCGGGAACGGCTCCGCTTCTCCCGTGACCTGCACGACCTGCTCGGCTACAGCCTCTCCGCGGTCACCCTCAAGAGCGAGCTGACCCGGCGCCTGGTGGTCCGCAACCCGGACCGGGCGCTCGCCGAACTGGACGACATCCTGGGCATCTCCCGGCAGGCGCTGGCCGACGTACGTCAGCTCGCCAGCGGCTACCGCGACATGTCGCTGGGCGACGAGGCCCGCTCGGCGCGATCAGTCCTGTCCGCCGCGGACATCCGGGTACGGATGGAGATCGACCACCCCGAGCTGCCGCAGGCGGTCAGCACCGTGCTCGCCACGGTGCTCCGCGAGGGGGTCACCAACCTGCTGCGGCACAGCAGGGCGCGCACCTGCGAGGTGCTGGTCGCCGAGCAGGACGGGCGCGTGCTGCTCACCATCGCCAACGACGGCGCCGACCAGGGGCTCCGCCAGCCGTCCGAGCACGGGGGCAGCGGGCTGCGCAACCTCTCCGACCGGGCCGGGGCGCTCGGCGGCCGCCTGGTCACGAGCTGCTCCCCGGACGGTTGGTTCCGGCTCCGGGCGGAGCTGCCGGTCAGCCTGCCCGTCGCCGTGGAGGCGCCCGCCCAGCTCGCGTCCTGACCCGGCCGAGGGTTCGGAGTCAGAGCCAGCCGGCGTCGCGGGCGATCCGGATCGCGTCGATCCGGTTTCGGGCGTTGAGTTTGGTCACCGCGGTGGTCAGATAATTGCGGACGGTCCCGGGAGACAGGAACAGCCGCGTGGCGATCTCGGTCGGCTCGGCGCCCTTCTCGGTGAGCCGGAGCACTTCGGCCTCGCGGGTGGTCAGCGGGCATTCGGCGCTGTCCCAGGCGGCGAGCGCCAACTGCGGGTCGACCACCCGCCGGCCCGCCGCCACCCCCCGGATCGCGTCGGCCAGGATCTCCGGCGGGGCGTCCTTGAGGATGAAGCCGGCGACGTGCGCCGCCATCGCCCGGCGCAGGTTGCCCGGCCGGCCGAGGCTGGTCAGCATCAGGCAGCGGCAGCTCGGCAACTGCTCGCGCAGCAGACCCGCCGCGGTCAGCCCGTTGATCCCCGGCAGGTCGATGTCGAGCACCGCGACATCCGGCCGTTGCGCCAGCGCCGCCGGCAGGATGTCGTCACCGGACGCCACCTCGGCGACCACGTCGATGTCGGGCTCCAGGGCGAGGAGTGCCAGCAGAGCGCCGCGGACCATGTTCATGTCCTCGGCGAGCAGAACCCTGATCGTCACCCGGCCAGCTTCGCATCAACCGCGTCGGCGTTAGGGGGCGACTCGTCCTACCATCGTGACTCTCCGGCCGACCGTCGTCACGGGGCGACCGTCCGTATGCGCCATTCCGGCTGAACGGAGGGTCAGTCGGCGGCGGCGCGGAGGGCGACGCGGTCGGGTTTTCCCGACACGGTCAGCGGCAGCGCGTCGAGGAACGAGAAGCCGGCCGGCACGTGCGCCGGCGACAGGCCGGCGGCGATGTGTTCGCGCAGCTGGGCGGCACCACACCGGACCCCGGGACGCAGTTGCACCGCGGCGTGGGCGGTCTCCCCGTGACGCGTGTCGCGTCGGTCGTACACGACGGCGTCGGCCACCGCCGGGTGGGCGAGGAGGACGCGCTCCACCGTGGACGGGTGAATCTTCAACCCGTTCGCCTTGATCACGCTTCCGATGCGTCCGACGAGGTGGAGGTAGCCGTAGCGGTCGAAGCGGGCCAGGTCGCCGGTGCGTAGCCAGCCGTCGTGCATCGTCTGCGCGGTCAGGGCCGGGTCGCCGAGGTAGCCGGCCATGGTGGTCGCCGCGCGTACCCAGACCTCGCCCGTGGCTCCCCGAGGCGTCGCGGTCCGGCCGTCGGCCTCGCGGATCTCCAGGTCGACCCACGAGAAGGGTCGGCCGACGCTGGGCAGCAGCTCCGGCTCGGCGTGATCGAGCGGGGTGAGGGTGCACATGCCGCCGGCCTCGGTGCTGCCGTACAGCTGGGTCAGCCGTTCGCCGAAGAGCGTCACCGCCTGGGCGATCCGGGTCGGCGCGGCGAAGGTGCCGCTGTAGAGCACCTGGCGCAGCGAGGGCAGCGCCCGCAGGGCGGCCTCCGGTCGGTCGACAAGTTGGTAGAGGTGCGGCACCGCCAGGTAGACGTCCGTCACCCGGTGCCGGACGACGGCGTCGACCACGTCGTCCAGGCCGAAGCCGTCGCGGAGCACCACCGCGCCCCCGCCGATCAGGACCGCGTCGACCATTGTCGCCGTGGCGTGGCTGACCGGGGTCACCGACAGCATCGTCACCGGCCAGTCCGGCGAGCCGTCGCCTGCCGACACCCGGATCCGGGCGTCGCGGGCGCCGAACGGCTGCTGCACCAGCTTCGGGTCACCGGAGCTGCCACTTGTCAGGTCGACCACCGCGATGTCGTCCGGATGCCAGGCGGCGGTCGGAAGGCGACCCGACCGGTGTCGGCGCAGATCGTCGGCGGCCACCACCGTCAGCGAGGGTGCCGCGGCGGCCAACTCCCGACCACGCCCGGCGTTCGCCGCGTCGACCACGAGGGTGCGGGCACCGGTGGCGCGCAGCACCCGCAGGCGGGCGACGCTCGAAAGATGCTCACCGTCGGCGCGGGCGTTCATCGAGCGCACGTGCGTGACGGTGGCGCCGAGCAGGTGCGCGGCGTACCGGGTGACGAGCATGGCCGGCACGTTCGGCTCGGTCAGGACGGCCACCGTCTCCCCGCGGGCCACGCCGGCCCGGGTCAGGCCGATGGCTGTCGACAGGATCGCCTCGGCGAGCGCGCCTCCTGTCGTCGCGCCCTCCGGTCGGTGCAGGACGGGCCGTCCGGGCCGCCGTTGCAGGGCGTCCAGCAGCCGCCGTACGTAGTGCGCCTCGCCGGTCTCCACCGTGACCTCCCGTCCGCGACCTCCGCCCGCCGCCGAGCAGGAGGGGGCCCGGCCAGCCTCCGCCGGACCGCACGATCCGACCAGGCCCGCCACGATGTCCGTCACGGATGCCGGTACGTGTGTCACGAACCCGGGATGACAGGTGTCACCGGCGTGCGGTGCGAGCGTCATCCGTCGATGACAGCGGGCGAGGTGGCCGGTGACAGTGGCGGCGGCGCCTCGTTGCGTCGTGTCCGGGCGAGGTCCGGAATCCGTGGCGGCGAGACCCAAGACCCAGGTCCCGCGACGGATACGGAGTGCACCATGCAGACGACAACCCTTACCGACGGCACGGTCGTCGGGTTCCGCGACGACGTCCGGGCGGAGTTCGAAGCCGGCCGGGTCGTCCTCACCAGCCCCGCCGGTGTGGTCGCGATGCGGCAGGTCGGCGACGGGCTCACCGCGGCGCTCCGCAGGCTCGCCGACGGGCCCGTCGACCCCGCCGATCTGCTCAGCGGGTTGACCGCGCGGGAGGCCGCCCAGCTGCGCGGGTTCCTCGACCGGACGCCCCACCTGCTCGCCCGGGGTGTCGTCGCCGGCGACCGCGAGATGCTGCGGCTGGAGCGGACCGCACCCGGAACGGAGTACGCGCCGGTCACCGTGACGCCCACCGCCCGGGTGCGGCTGTCCCGCTTCGCGTTCTGCCGCTCCCGGGACGGCGCGCTGGTGCTGGAGTCGCCGTTGGCCCGGCACCGGGTGCTCCTGGTACACCCGGAGGCCCGACGCCTGGTGGCCGAGCTGGGCGCCCCGCGTACCCCGCTGGAGTTGGCCGGCGACGACCTCGACGTCGCGGCGGTCGCCACGCTCCTCGGTCATCTCGTCGGTGCGGGCCTGGTCGACGCGGCGGACAGCACCGGCGGCTTCGGGTCCGAGACGGATGTGACCCTGCGCCAGTGGTCCTTCCACGACCTGCTCTTCCACTCGCGCACCCGCCCCGGTCGCTACGACGACCCGATCGGTGGGATCTACCCGCACCGGGGGGAGATCGCGCCGCTGCCAGCCGTCAAGGAGCCGCCGGCGGGCCGCACCGTGGAGCTGTACCGACCGGAGCTCGACGACGTGCTGGCCCGGGACCCGGCGTTCACCGTGGCGCTGGAGGGCCGCCGGTCCATCCGCTCCTACGGCGAGGAGCCGCTCACCCTGCGCCAGCTCGGCGAGTTCCTCTACCGGGTGGGTCGGGTGCGGGTGCTGCGCGGCGCCGAGGGTGACCCGACAGGCAACGAGATCGTGGGGCGGCCCTATCCGACCGGCGGGTCGGCGTACGAGATCGAGCTGTACCTGACCGTGCGCCGCTGCGCGGGCCTGGACGCGGGGATCTGGTTCTACGACTCGGTGGCGCACCGGTTGGTGCTCGTCAACGACGACCCGGCGGACCAGGCGGCGATGTTGGACGTCGCGGCGGGCGCCACCGGCGGCGAGGCGGACGGTGACGTGCTGATCACCCTGACGTCCCGCTTCCAACGGCTGTCGTGGAAGTACGCGGGCATCGCCTACGGGATGACGCTGCGGCACTGCGGGGTGGTCTACCAGACCATGTACCTCGTGGCGACGGCGATGGGGCTGGCGCCGTGCGGGCTGGGGATCGGCGACGCCGACCTGGCCGCCCGGGTACTGCGGCTGGACTGGCTGCGCGAGACGTCGGTGGGGGACTTCCTGCTCGGTAGCCGGCCGGCGGGTGACCTGGGCACGTGGCGCACCGAGGACGGCTGGCAGCTGCTCAACGGCGCGGAGTGGGCGCTGCGGGCCGGCGAGGAGCTGGGCCGCGGATGACCTGCCCAAACGCCGCTGCACGGGCCGTCCGGGCCTGGTGTGCGCCTTCTCCGAAAGGCTCTCACCTCGCCCTGGGCGGCCCTTTCGCGATAACGGGGGGCACCGATGTAATTGCCACCGTGATATGTGTCAGCAGGCGCTGGCAAAGCATGGACACGGTCGGTGCGCGAGGCCAGAATTGATTTCACCGGAAGGGTTGAAGAAAAGCCCTTCACAGCAGAAGGAGAAATGACATGAGCATCGACGAAACCGCTGCCGCCGCCGCCCAGGACGACAAGGCCTTCGACTCGTTCGAGATCGCCGACCTGGAGGTCCTCGAGGTCGCCCAGGGCGTGGCTCTGCCGGAGCTGGGCGCGTCGAGCGGCAGCATCGGCACCTCGTCCTCCTCCTCGACCTGCTCGTCCAGCACCTGCTGAACGACGGTCAGGGTCGGACCGAGACCAGCCGGACCGGCGACGGGACACAGGGGATGAACGGCGACGAGAAACAACTGTCGCCCTCGCCCACCCGCTCGCCCAGCACCTGCTGACGCGGCTGACGTCGGCTGTGCTCGTCCAAGTCGAAGTTGGACGAGTGCAGCCGACGTCGGTGCGCCTGGCGCCTCGCTCATCCGCGTCGGGACACGTCCAGCGCGGTGGACCAGAGCGCGACGGCGGCCGGCAGGCCGACCACCGCTCGCACGGTCTCGTTGCTCCTATCAAGACCGTACGCCGTTGCGCCGGCCGCTGCCACCAGGATCAGCAGTGCGCCTGTCCACCAGTAGCCGGGGACGTCGAAGATCCGGGCCAGGGGCAGGAAGTGCAGGCCGACGACCAGGCAGACGGCCACCACGATCAGTCCTGGTGAACCGGCCCGGAGCAGCCCGAAGACGGCCGCGAGGATCAGCACGGTCTGGGCCAGGTTGACCAGGTGGAACCAGCGCATCGAGTGTGGGCGGACGCGGCGGACCCGGGACGGACCGCGCGCCCGCAGCCGCCGGCCCGCCACCAGGAGGGCGCCCGCGCCGACCACGGCGGCCAGGTCGAGGGCGAGCCGGACTCCGGTGGGCACCGGTAGGCCGGTCACGCCCACGATCAGCCAGAGCAACCCGTAGACGATCATCGTGACGACGCCCATGGCGAGCGGGCCTCGGCGATTCACGGACTCGCCGCCCAATTGACGCGCGCCGGTGTCAGCTGACATGAGCAGACCCTAGCGTAGGTCGCTCAAAAGGCGCAAACCACCCGCCGGGACGAGCCGTCAGCGAATTGCTGACAGTTGTCAGGAACATTCTTGTGCGATCGCCGCGCGGGTCGAGAATCGAATTCCCAGTGAATTTCCTGCTCGTCGAGACAATTCCGGAAAGGTGCGTCGACATGACGACCGAGGCGTATGAGCCGACCACCGACGTGATCGGTGTGCGGCTCCACACCAGGGGGCCTCTGACGCTTCCCTGGTTGGCACGATCCGTGGTGCCGGTGGCCCGCGCGCTGCACGGCGACGGCAACGCCGTCGTCCACCTCCGTCGGGGCTGGCGGCACGGTCCGCACGTCGACGTCGTCGCCTACGGCGGCGCCGGGGGCGCGGCGGACTGGGCCACCGTCGCCGCGAAGCTGGACGCCGGCCCACTGGACCCGACACGTGCACTCAGCGAGGAGGACTACCTCACCCAGGCTCGCGAGTTCGGCCGGTTGGAGGCGGTGCCCCCGCCCTACCTGCCGATGGCCGAGCACGGCGCGGTGCGGCTGCTCCGCCGGGAGGACACCGGCCCGCAACAGCCGGCGCTGCGCGCCCTGCCCGGCTGGGAGGTGGCGCAGAGCGTCCTGACCACGCCGCTGCTGGACACCGTGGACGAACTCGCACGCCGGCCCGAGCAGGGCACCGTACGCCTCGGCGAGGCCTTCGCGGCGCTCGCCGACTCCTACTTCCTGGGGCTTGCGCACGGCGTCTACTCGTTCCGGTCGCACGTCGAGGCGTTCCTGGCCTGGGCGCGGCCCACCCAGGACGTACGCCCGGTCTTCGCGCAGCGGTTGGCCCGGGAGGCGGCGGTGCTGCGCCCGGTGGTCGAGCAGCGGCTCGCCGGCGCTCCCAGCGGCCCGGCGGCGGCCTGGCGGACGGCATTCGCCTACTGCGCCGGCACCTTCGACGCCGCCGTGACCGACGGCACGCTCAGTCTCGACCTGCTCGACGAGATCACCGGCGGTGTGGACACCGCGGCGATGGGCCCGCCCACCGCCCCCGACGTGGTGCCGACAGGCGACCAGCCGGACACCGAGTTCCACCGCAGGGTCGCCGCGTCGGGCGCCTACGACCGGACCACCCAGTGGTTCGCCGCCTACCGCGTGCTGATCAACCTCTTCTACCAGCAGCTTCCGCTGCTCACCGTGTCGCCGATGCAGCGCTACTACATGTGCTACGCGATCAGCGAGCTGGTCGACGAGGTGCTCGGTGAGAGCTGGCAGGACCGGCTCACCCGCGACCGGGTCCGGGTCGTCGCGACCGCGGGGAGGGCGGCATGACACTCGCCCCCGCCGCCCCGGCGCCCCTCGCCCCGATCACGACCACCTCGCCGGCGGAGCCCCTCTGGCAACTGCGGATCAACCCGCTGCGCCGGGCCCGCCTCGCCGACCCGACGCTGCGGGTGCTCCTGGCCGACCTGACCGACGTGGACCGGGCGCTGTCCGACAGCGCCGCCCGCTGCGCCGACGATCTCTACCGGCTGATCGGCGCCAGCTCCGACGAGGCCGAACGCAAGCGTCTCGTGGAGGCCCGCCGCGCCATCTCCCGGGACCGGGAGCCCCGCACCGACCTCACCCATCTGCCCGCCGTGGCAGCCTGGGTCGCCGCCCGCCACCGCCGCGACGAACTGCGCGCCCGGCTCAGCGCCGAGCACCCGGCGGCGGCCGAGCGGGAACGGGGGACCCTCGCCGGGCTGTTGGGCGACGAGGACCTGCGCCGTTCGCTGGCCCTGCTCGCCCCCGAGGTGCACGAGGAGGCCGAGCGCTACCGGGCCGCCGTGGCCACCGGGCAACCGGTGGCCGCCCGAGCCCGCAAGTCCGAGCGCGGCCTGATCCAGTACGTCACCCGGGCCATGGTCCGGACCAGCCCGCTGGCCCGGTTCACCGCTGTCGGCATCGCCGTGCCCGGCCCCGACGGGATCGACCCGCGCGGCGTGCCGTTCACCGGGGCGCACTCCTTCCCCAGCCTGGACCGCGTCATGATCGCCTATGTGCTGGGCGGGCTGAACCCGCCGGCGGGCACGGCGCGGCTCGGTGTCTGGGTGGGGCTCTCGCCAACGTCCGCCGTGGAGCCGGAGCAGGGCGCGCTGTTCTTCCTGCGCCCCACCGAGGGCGGCTACCAGCGCCTCTCCGCGCCGCTGCGGGGCCCGATCAAGCTGCTGATGGACGCGATCGCCATGGGCCCGCGTCCGGCCCGGGCGGTCGCGGCGTACGTGTCCACGCACTCCGGCTGCCCACTGCCCGACGCCGAACAGATCGTGCTGCGGGCGTTGGACAGCGGCATCCTGTGCACCTTCAACGAGGCCGAGAACGGCGACGCCGACCTGGCCGAACAGCTCGACCGGCCGGACACCTCGGCCGCCGACGCCCTCGCCGACGTGCGTACCGGGTTGTCCCGGCTGGCCGACGGGCCGGTGCTGGAGCGCGGCGCCGACCTGGCGACCCTGCGCGCCGACCTGGCCCGGGTCAGCCGACTGGCGCAGCGGCCGGCCCAGGTGATGGTGGAGGAGGACTACCTCCTCCCGCCGGTCACCGTGAACACCGAGCCGGTGCGGGGCAACCTGGCCGACCTGGGCGCGGCGGTGGAGCTGCTGTCGGTCTTCGACTGGCTGCACGACGTTCGCATGATGACCACCAGGGCCTTCGTGGGGCGGTTCGGCGCGGGCGCGGGCGTCTCGCTCGCCGACCACGCCGACGAACTCGTCGAGGCGGTGTCCGCACAGGCCGTGGCGGCCGGGGACTACGCCGCCACGCTCACCGACGACAGCCCGGTCGGCGACGATCCGCTGCTGCGCCTGTACGCGCTGCGCCGACGGATCATGGCCTGGACCCGGGCGGAGATCACCCGGGCCGCCGAGGCGGGCGAGCCCGAGGTGCGGTGGTCCGCCGAGCAGGCGTACGAGCTCGTCGCCGAACTGCCCGCGGAGTTCCGGCGTGACCCACTCAGCTACGGGGTGCTCGCGCAGTGGGCGGGGGACCGGCTGGTGGTCAACGACGGACTGCCGGGGCACGGCATGCTCTACTCCCGCTTCCTCGACGGCGACCGGCGGCTCGGCGGGCGGGCGCTGCCGTACCTCGCCGACCGGCTCACCGAGCGCTTCGGCTGGGACGGCGCACGCGTCGTGGAGGACCTGGGGCTGCACCGACTCAACGTCAACGCCCATCCCCGCGTGCTGCCGGACGGGTTGGGCCCGGACGACTGGTACGCGCTGCGTCTGGTGCACGATCCGGACACCGACACGCTCGCGGTCACCGATGCCGACGGGCAGCGGCTGCGGGTGCTGCCGCTGGGCACCGGCCACCCGGGGCTGTTCCCGCCGCCCCTGTCGGTGGCGTCCTGCCTGGCGACCGGCGGCCGACTCAACAACTACCTGCTGGACCTCTGGCACGGCGGCAACCCGTGGGACCGGGCCCGTACCCGGGTCGCCCCCCGGATCGCCGTCGGTGACGTGGTGCTGAGCCGCCGCCGCTGGTACGGCGGCGCCGAGCTGGACGGAGCGCTGGCCGCGCCGGAGGGCCCCGAGCGGCTGCTCGCCCTCACCGGCTGGCGCGGCCGGTACGGCGTACCGGAGGAGGTGGTGGTCAAGACCGCCTTCGACGACGAGGCGCCCCGGTCGCTGCGCCCGGCCGACATCATGCCCCGTCGGCAGAAGCAGAAGCCGCAGTACGTCGACCTGACCTCCGCCCTCGGCACCCGGGTGCTGCCGCGGATGCTCGAGCGTCGGGCCGACGGAAAGGCAGTGGACTACCTGGAGGAGGCGCTTCCCGGGGTGGTCGACGGCACGCACGCCCACGAGTGGGTGGTCGAGATCGGCAGGCGCCCCGGCGGCCTGTTCCAGTACGGAGGGAAGAAGTCATGAGACTGCGCGCGCGACCGTACCTGCACTACGCGCCGACGCCCGACGGCGTCTACCTCGCCGGGGGCCGCGACCAGCTCGTCCTGCGGGGCTCGGCGCTGCTGTTCCGCGTCGCCGACACCTGTGTGCCGCTGCTGGACGTCGGCACCACCGAGGACGAGATGGTGACCGCGCTGGGCACCGAGCGGGCCAGGCCGGCCGTGCGCCACCTGGTCGACCAGCTGCGGGGGCACCACCTGCTGCTGGACTTCGCGGCGCACACCGTCGCCGAGCCGGACGAGGCCGAGCGGCAGCGGTGGGCCGGCCCGCTGGCCTACCTGGAGGCGGTGTCCGCGGATCCGTACGCCGCCTTCGCGGCGGTGCGGGCGGCGCGGGTCGCGGTGGTGGGCCCCGTCGAGGTCACCGGGCCGGCGGTGCGGGGGCTGCTCCGGGCCGGGATCGGTGCGGCCGAGGCGCGGGACGCGACCGATGACCTGGCCGGGTTCGACGCGGTGATCCGCTGTTTCGCCGCCGACGAGGCGCCCGAGCCGGGCGCGGCGCCGGTGTTGCCGGTGCTGCTGGACGACCGGGTGCTGGTGGCCGGGCCGGTGGTGAGCGACGCCGCGACCGCCGCGGTGTGGCCGGCGTGGCGGGACCGGGTCCTGGAGCAGGCGGCGGCGGACGGCGTGCCGCCTGCCGCCCGTCCGGTCGCGGACGCGCTGGCAGGTGCGCTCGCCGCGCACCTGCTGTTCACGATCATCGCTGGTCAGGACACCCGTCGGGACGCGCACGTCGTGCATTCCGACGCGCTCACCGCCGACCGGGTGGTGCTCGGCGCGCCACTGGCCGATGACGAGCGGTGGCACCTGCTGGACGACGCCCAACCCGTTCCGCTGCCCACGATCGACGATCTGACCCCGGCCGTCTCGGCCCTGACCACCCGCTGGACCGGCCCGTACACCCGGGGTGACCGGGAACCGGAGCTGCCCCAGCTGCCGCTGTCGCAGCGCGAGCTGGCGTACCGCGACGGCCGGACCGGCTCGGTCTTCGCCGCCGGACCCGACCTCCAGACCGCGTACGTCGCGGCGGCGATCGAGGGGATGCGGCGGGCGGCCGACGGCGGCGCGGCGGGACTGACCGAGGAGACGTGGCTGCTCGACGGCGTACTGCGGCTGCTCGCTGCGGAAGCCGAGCAGGCCCACCCGGTGGACCCGGCGGACCTGGACCCGGAGACGCACCGGATCCGGCAGAGCCTGGGTGCCCAGCCGCACGTCGTCGACCTGCGCGCGGTGCCCGGCCTGGACTGGCGGCTGGCCCGGGTGCGTACCCCCGACGGGGAGACGCTCGGCGTGGCCTGGGGGCCGGACACGGACACCGCCGTCCGGGCCGCCGTGGGGGTGGCGGTCACCGCCGCGCAGGTCCGGGCGGCCGGCGGCGAGCCGGCACCCGCTCTGCACACCGACGCCCTGCTGCTCGCCGGTGACGGCGTGGTGGACGCGCTGCGTAAGCAGGTCACCGCGCTGGCCGCGGCGACCGGCCGCCGGTTCCGCGGCCGCGCCCGGCACGCCGACCCCGTCCTGGGCGAGCTTCCGTTCTGGTACGGCCCGGTCGAGGTGACCGGCGACATCGAGGAGCAGACCGATGGGCACTGACACCGACCGGCCCAACCTCGGGCCGGGGTTCACCGCCGACGCCGCCGACGAGTGGCTCACCGCGCTGGCCCCGCTGCTCGCGGTCGACGCCACAGTGACGCTCGACCGCGGATTCGACCTGGACTGGCAGACCGGGCAGTGGCGGCGCAGCGCCGCCGACGGCCGCGAGCACCTGTCGGTGCGGGTGTACGACGA
The DNA here is from genome assembly GCF_043197115.1 of Micromonospora sp. NPDC049275. Classification (NCBI taxonomy): domain Bacteria; kingdom Bacillati; phylum Actinomycetota; class Actinomycetes; order Micromonosporales; family Micromonosporaceae; genus Micromonospora; species Micromonospora sp. NPDC049275. The sequence continues at coordinate 135,959 of NZ_JBICSN010000011.1, read as the reverse complement.
CGAGGTGCAGATCGGACCGCGCTGGGTGCCGGGCACCGACGCCGGCTGCCCGGTCTGCGCCGAGTCCCGCGAGCGTTCGGTGCTGGAACACCCGTTGCAGGCCCGACTGGACCTCAACCGCTGGCGGACCGGCACCGGCGACCCGCTGCTGCCGGACCTGCTGGCGGCGGCTGCCCGGAACCTGGCGGACGTCCCGCTGGCCCCCGGCGAGCTCGCCGTCGTCGGCCCGGCAGGTGTGCGGCGGCACCGGATCCCGCGGCACTTCTACTGCTCGTCGTGTGCGCCGCGCTTCCAGCCGGACCTGGACTGGCGACCGGAGCCGCTGACCCTGCGCAGCCACCCGGCCGCGCCGGGCGACCCCACCCGGGCCGCGGACGGTGCCCGCCTGGTCGTTCCGGGGGCGCTGCGCGACCGGGTCGTCGACGAGCGTTTCGGCCCGGTCCAGAAGATCATTCTGGAGTCGGCCGCACCCTTCGCCATGAGCATGTCGATCATGCCGGACGCGCCGGCGTGGGGACACGGCCGGGCGATGACCTTCCGGGAGGCCGAACCGGTGGGCCTCATCGAGCTCTACGAGCGCCTCGGCGGCTTCCCGTTCGACGCGCCGGTGCTCCAGGGGCTGACCTACCGTCAGGTCGCCGACCACGCACTCGACCCGGCGACTCTCGGCGGGCACACCGACGAGCAGCTCGCCCACCCCACCGCACGGGTGCTCCCGGTGCACCCGGACAGCCCGATGGACTGGGTGTGGGGCCACGACCTCGGCACCGGGCGGCCGGTGCTGGTGCCCGCCGAGATCGGCTTCTACCAGTACGAGTACCGGTACAAGCTGAACCGCCGGGCCGCCCGCGCCGCACGCCGGGCCAACCCGCGGGAGAACCGGAAGCACTTCTACGACTCCTCCAGCGGCTGCGCGGCCGGCTCCTGCCTGGAGGAGGCGGCCCTGCACTCGCTGCTGGAGCTCGCCGAGCGGGACGCCTTCCTGATCGCCTGGCACCGGGCCACCCCGCTGCCGGTGATCCCCACCTCGACGATCACCGACCCGGACAGTCAGGCCCTGATCGACCTCATCCACGCCCGTGGCTTCGACGTCCACATCCTCGTCGCCACCCACGACGTGGCCCTGCCGATCGTGTGGACCCTCGCCGTCAACCGGACCGGCGGATTCCCCGCCACCTTCCACTCCGGAGGGTCCGGCGCCAACCCGGCCACCGCCATCCGGGGCGCACTACGGGAGGTCGCCCAGCTCGTCACCGACCCGCAGGACCCGGACACCTCCGACATCGAGCCGATGTTGGCCGACCCGTGGAACATGGAGGAACTGGTCCACCACCCCCGCTACTACATGCATCCGGCCACGCTGGCCCGCGCCACCGCCGTGCTCGGCGGTCCGCAGACCACGATCGCCGAGGCGTTCGGCGACTGGCCCGGCCAGCTCGACCGGGCCGCCGCCGGTGACGTTCGGGGCGCCCTGGACCACGTCCGGGAGCTCTACGCGGCGGCCGGCATGGACCGGATGGTGCTTGTCGACCAGAGCACCCGGGAGCACCGGGACGTCGGCATCTCGGTGGTCAAGATGGTCGTACCCGGCATCCTGCCGATGTGCTTCGGCCACGCCCAGCAGCGGCTGCTGGGTCAGCCCCGGCTCGCCGCCGCGCTCGCCGGCACCGCCCAGGCCGGACGCCCCCTGCCCTACGATCCCCACCCGTTCCCGTGAGCGCCGGGCTGCGGGTTCCCGCCCCGTACACCGACCACACCATCGGCCGGGAGTCGCTCTGGCACGCGTACGCCACCGGGGCGGACGAGACGGTGATCCCACCCTGGCTGTCTCAGCCGGTGCCTCCGATGGAGACGCACGTCCACCCATCCGCCCCGGCCGTCGCCGTGGGAGGCGCCCGCCTTCCACTCCCGTACGGGACGGCGGAGCTGCTGGGCCGGACCGCGTACCCGCACGGGCAGGTGGCGGGGGAGGTGGCGGACCCGGTCGGGCACGCCCTGGTCGCCGCGTACGGGCCGCAGTGGTACGATCCGGACAACGTCTACAACCCCCACCGCGGCTACGCCTCGCCGCGCTGCCTGTACCCGGTGCAGGTCTTCGCGGACGACGGGGAGCACTGGGCACTGCTGGATCCCGACCGGCACGCGCTGAACACGCTGTCGGTACCCGCGCACTCGCCCCGGGCCAGGCAGCTCGCGCTGACCGGCCGCTACACCCGCATCCCGCGCGGCTACCGCTGGTTCCGTGGCTCCCTGGTCGCCATCGAGACCGGCTACGCGCTGCGCGCCCTCGCCATCGGCCTGCACCAGTTCCGGGTGCCGGCGTGGGTGCGGCTGCCCGACGCCGGGGCCGGCGCGGTCCTCGCCGAGCTGGGGCTCGACCCCGCCGGGGAGTGGTCGCTGCCGGTCACCGTCGGGTTGGGCGCGCCCCCGCTGGTGCCCGGACCGACGCCCGCCGACCCGCACGCCGAGGCGGCCGATCCGGTCCTCGCCGAGGTGGCCGGGGTGAACCGGCAGCAGACGTTCACCGACCCACCCGCCCGACTCGGCTCCGGCGTACCGGCGGGCGCCGCTGTCGCGCCGACCGCGCCGGACTGGGCGGAGCTGACCTGGCGCCGTAACTCGGGGCGGATGCCTGCGGGCCGGCCCGGCTTCGACTCCCGCCGTCGGCGGTTGCCGGCGGCGGTCGTGCACGACATCATCCGCTGGCTGGCCGTGCCGGCACCCGGACCCACCCTGGCCGCCGTCCGCGACCGGATCACCGTCTCGGTCGCCCTGCGCGACATCGAGGGGTACGTCGACGGCGTGCACCGGGTCGGGCCGGACGGCGAACTCGTCCTGCACCGAGCCGACCGGGAGATCACCGCGAAGCTGGAGGCCACCTACGGCTACCCGCTCACCCCGACCGAGGGCTGCGGTGTCCGGCACGCCTCCATGGTGTGGTTCCTGTCGGTCCGCCCCCGGGAGCTGCACGCCGCCCACGGGCCGACGGCCTGGACGGCCACCCAGTACGCCGTCGGCTGGGCCGCGCACGGCCTCTCCCTCGCGGCCAGCGCGGCAGACCTTTTCGCCCGGCCCGTCCGGGCGTTCGTGGAGAACGCGACGCGGGACCTGCTCGGCCTGGCCGGCGACGAGATGATCGCGCTCGCCGCCGTGGTGGGCACGCCGCGGCATGCCAGCGGCGGGCTGCTCGACATCAGGTTGTGAGGAGCGGTGCCGTGAGCGCGAGCAGTTACCCGGGTCTGCGAACCCCGCAATCGAGAACAGAGGAGATGCCGTGACCCAGACCGTGCTCCGCCCCGACCCCGCCGCGATCCGGCCCACCGACTGGAGTTCGTGGCACCTGCACCTCGCCTCGGACGCCCGCTCGGTGCAGGACCGGGTGATCCAGGAGGTGATCCGGCCGGTGGTCGCCGAACTCGACGGCCGGCCCTGGTTCTTTATGCGTTTCTGGCAGGCCGGCACCCACCTGCGGTTCCGGGTCGGCGACCTGGACTCCGAGGCGTACCACCGGGTGGAGGAGGCGTTGCGTGACCGGCTGGCCGAGGCAGGTCGGCTGGCCGACGACGAGGAGCCCCTCGACGAGGCCGGCTACCGGGCCGGGGCGGTGACCTTCGCCGCCACCGAGCGCGGTGCCGACCGGCAGGTTCTCGACCTGATGCCCCCGGGCGTGCACCGGGCCGTCTACGAGCCGGAGCACCTGCGCTACGGCGGCAGGTCGCTGATGCCCGCCACCGAGCGGCTGTTCCAGCTCTCCAGCGAGCTCGTCGTCGCCGTGCTGCCCAGCCGGCCCTCCGAGGGGCTGCGTACCGGCCTGGGACTGCGGGGCACCATCGCCGCCGCGGCCGCCCTCGGGGGTCGTGAGCGGCAGGCCGAGTTCTACCGCCGCAGCATGGACGCCTGGCGGGTGTGGGCCGGCAACTCCGGCACGACGCCGGAGCAGCTCGCTGCCCTCTGCACCGTCGACGCCACCGGCCCGGTGCCCGATCCGGACGCACACGGCCCGTTCCGCCGCTGGCACGCCGCGATCGCGGAGCTGGCCGGGCAGATCGCCGCCAGCGGCGACACGCCGCCGGCCCAGATCCTCTTCTCCCACGTCCACATGCTGCACAACCGACTCGGCCGCAGCCTCTTCGAGGAGCTGCGCACCTACGCCTGGCTCGCCGCGGCGTACCCGGACGGAAACCCGTCATGAGCAGCCCGCGGGTGGCGGTCGTCGGCGCCGGCATCGGCGGGCTGGCCCTGGCCGCGGCCCTCGACGCGGCCGGCACGGCCTACGACGTGTTCGAGCGGGCCGACCGGCTCACCGAGGTCGGCGCCGGAGTCCAGCTCTCCCCGAATGCGGTCCGACCCCTGCACCGGCTCGGTCTGCGGCCGACGCTCGACGCCCGGGCCGTCCGACTCGCCGGGGCGCAGATCCACGGCTGGTCCGGCCGGCCGGTGGCCCGCACCGAACTCGGCGCGGCCTGTGAGGTGCGCTTCGGCGCGCCGTACCTGGGGATTCACCGTGCCGACCTGCGCGACGCCCTGCACGCGCGGGTGGACCCCACCCGGCTGCATCTGGGCCGGCCGTTGGTCGGTGTGGACGGTGACGGCGAGGAGGTGGTGCTCACCTTCGCCGACGGCCGTACCCACCGGGCCGACGTGGTGGTCGGCGCGGACGGGCTGCGGTCGGCGGTCCGCGCGGCGCTCGTCCCGGACACGCCTGTCTTCTCCGGCCTCGGCGTGTTCCGTGGGCTGGTGCCGATGGATCGCCTGCCGGCGGGCGCCCGTGCGCCGGTGGCCCGGATGTGGCTCGGCCCGGGCCGGCACTTCGTCTGCTACCCGGTCAGCGGCGGCCGGGCGCTCGGCTTCGCCGCCATCGCCCCCCTGCGTCAGCCGCCCGTGGAATCGTGGTCCGCCACTGTGGATCCGGCCGAACTGGTCGCCGCCTTCGACGGCTGGCACGCCCCGGTCACCGCCGTGGCGCGAGCCGCCCGCGAGGTCCGGTACTGGGCGCTGTGGGACCGGGAACCGTTGACCGCCTGGTCGGTCGGGCGGGTCACCCTGCTCGGCGACGCCGCCCATCCGATGCTGCCCTTCCTGGCGCAGGGCGCCAACCAGGCGGTCGAGGACGCCGTCGAGCTGGCCTCCTGCCTCACCGGCGCCTCCCGCGCCGACGCCCCGGACCGGCTGCTGCGCTACCAGCGGCAGCGCATGCCCCGGGCCACCGCCGTGCAGAGCGCCTCGCGCGCGCAGGCCCGACACATGCACCTCGCCGACGGCCCCGAACAGGCCGCCCGTGACGTGGCGCTGCGCCAGGCCGCGGACCTGGACGCCCGTGCCTGGCTGTACGGGTACGAGCCGGGTGGGGTGGCGGCGTGACACGGATCGCGATCGTGGGCGGCGGGGTGGCCGGGCTGGCCGTCGCCGCGCTGCTGCGCCACCACGGGATGCCGTACCGCATCTACGAACAGTCGGCCCGGTTCGCCGCCGTCGGCGCCGGCATCCAGCTCTCCCCGAACGGGGTGCGGATCCTGCACCGCCTCGGTGTGGGCCCGACGCTGCGCGAGCACGGCGTGGCCGCCGAGTCGATCGAGATCCGACGTTGGGACGACGGCCGGCTCCTCTGTGCCGTCCCACACGGCGACGCGTGCGTGACCGACTTCGGCGCCCCGTACGTGCTCATCCACCGTGCCGACCTGCAGCGCGGCCTGGTCGGACTCCTGCCGGCCGCCGACCTCGGGCTCGGTCGGCGCGTCGTCGGAGTCAGCGAGGACGACGAACAGGCCACGCTGCACCTCGCCGACGGCACCAGTGAGACCGCCGACCTGGTCATCGGCGCCGACGGTGTGCACTCCGTGGTACGCCCCGCGCTGATCGACGACAGTCCGCGCTACTCCGGCTACGCCGTCTGGCGCGGCCTGCTCCCGGTGGACGAGGTGCCCGCCCTGGGCCGCGTACCCCGGGTGCTCTTCTGGTTCGGGCCCGACGCCCACGTCACGTACTACCCGATCGCGGCCCGACGAACGGTGCACGTCTCCGCGGTCTGCGCGCGGACCGCGGAGACCGGCGACGTGGCCGTCGAGGAGCTGGCCGCCGCCCTGCACGGCTGGCATCCCGAGGTGCGTCGGGTCATCGGCGCGGCCCGCGGGGTCAGCCGCTGGGGGCTGTACGACCGGGACATCACCGGGCCCTGGCACAGCCGCCGGCTGGTGCTGCTCGGCGATGCCGCGCACCCGACCCTGCCGTACCTGTCGCAGGGCGCCAACCAGGCGTTGGAGGACGCCCTGCTCGTCGCCGACCTGCTCGCCGCGGACCCGACCACGGCCCTCGACCGGTACGAGCGGGCACGCCGGCCCCGGGTGGCGGAGGTGCACCGGCAGGCCCGGCACCGGGCCGCCCTCTTCCACCTGCCCGACGGGCCGGCGCAGCGCGCCCGCGACGAGGAACTGGCCCGGCAGGTCGACCTGAGCCACCTCCGGTGGCTGTACGGCCACGACCCCGACGCGGAGCCGGCGTACGGCCTGTCGACCGGCGGGAGCGGATAGATCGGCCCGGCCGGGCCCGTGGTGGCGCCGTCAGCCGGGGCTGGTCGCGGCGGGTGCGCCATCGCCGCCGCCGGTGTCTGGCGGTGTGGCGACGATGACCTCGATCAGATCGTGCAGTTGTCGGGTGAGAGCCCCTTGATCCATGCCGGTGAGTGCCGGGGTCGCGATGACCTTGCACATCAGCCACACTCCGGCGATCAGGGAGAGAAGCAGTTCCGCGCGTGGGGCGGCATCGGGGCCGGGCAGGATGTCGGTCAGGTGCCGTCCCACGTGCTTTTCGATGCCCGCGCGGATGATCTCGGCGGCCCGTGGATTGGCCACCGATCGCAGCATCAGCACGAACGGGTCCAGATCGTCCGCCTCTGGTGAGGTCCGCGCGGCCAACCTGGCCGCCGTCCGTTCGCTCAGCACGCTTGGGTCGTCGCTGACGACGGTTCGCGGAGCGAACGAGCGGTCGACCGCCTCGGCGAACAGCTTCTCCTTAGAGCCGAAGTAGCGGTTGACAAGCATCGCCGTCACTCCGGCGCCCGCGGCGACCTCGCGGACGCCAGCGCCGTCGTAGCCCAGGCGGGTGAACGCCTCGATCGCCGAATTCAAGATCGCCTCGCGGGTGGCGGCGGCATCGCGCCGTCGCGGGCCGTCACCGGATTCGCCTGTGTCTGCCGTCACGTCTACGAGTGTAGACTACTCCGTTCGGCGATGTCTACAGTCGTAGACATAGCAGCGTGACGCCGAGAGAGAGAAGGAGAATCCGATGGACCTGCAACTGACCGGCAGGCGCGCCCTGGTGACCGGTTCGAGCTCCGGGCTCGGTGAGGCGATGGCGCGACTGCTCGCCGCCGAAGGCGCCGAGGTGGTCGTGCACGGACGGAGCGAGAAGCGGGCCACGGCGGTGGCCGAGGCGATCCGCGCAACCGGCGGCAAAGCGGACATCGCGCTCGGTGATCTCACCACGGACGAGGGTGCGGACGCGGTAGCCGCCGCGGCCCTGGCCGGCGGCCCGGTCGACATCCTGGTCAACAACGCTGGCGCCTACAAGCACCTCTCCTGGACCGACGCCACGCCGGACTCCTGGCGGGAGACCTACGAGGGCAACGTCATCTCCGGCGTACGGATGATCCAGCGACTGGTGCCGGCCATGCGCGAGCGTGGCTGGGGACGCGTCATCACCATCGGTGGCGGGCTCGCGACCCAGCCGTTGTTCCAGCACCCGCAGTACAACGCCACCCTCGCCGCCCGCCACAACCTGGCGGTGTCGCTCGCCCGGGAACTGAAGGGCACCGGCGTGACCTCGAACATCGTCGCGCCCGGAGCGATCCTCGTCGAGGCCGTCAAGGACCTGCTGGTCGAGATCGCCCCCGAGCGGGGCTGGGGCGAGACCTGGGAGCAGATCGAGCGGGGCGCGACGAACGAGTTGGTGCCCAACGACATCGACCGACTCGGCCGGCCGGAGGAGATCGCCTCGGCGGTCGCCTTCCTCGCCAGCCCACTGGCCGGCTACATCAGCGGCGCCAACATCCGCGTCGACGGCGGCACCATCCGCAACGTCACCTGATCCCCACACCCATCGATGTGGGTCTGACCGGTGCCGGTCAGACCCACAGCGACCCCTCGGGTCGACGAGCGGGCGGCGCCGCGCGTTCCCGCACGGCGTCCGGTGGTGGACACACTCCGGCCCGCACCGACCTGCACAGAGCCAATTCAGAAGGAACAGACAATGAGCCACGATGTTCGAGTGATCGCCGACAAGGCGTACGACGCCCTGATCGAAGGGTTCCAGACCGGTTCGTGGGAGGGCTTCTTCGACCTGTTCGACGACGAGGTGGACGTGATCCTCCCGGCCCCGCAGACCGGTCACTTCACCGGTGCCGAGGGGCGCGAGAAGCTGGTCGGGTTCTTCAGCGTGTTCGCACCCGGCACCAGCCGGTTCGACACGGTCGAGGTGATCTCCAAAACCGTCGCCGAGGATCGCGTCGTCTTCGAGGACTGGGCTCGGGGCGTCTTCTTCAACGAGCCGTACGCGGCCCGGCACTGCATTCACGTGATGGTCCGAAACGGCAAGGTCGTCGGCTTCCACGAATACAACCGACCGCTCGACTGAGCACGGCCACGTGACGTCGACGTCCCGGATCGCCGCCGGGAGGGAGGCGGCTCAGACCTGCAGCACCGCGTCTGCGAAGGCCTGAGGCGCCTCCTGCGGCAGGTTGTGCCCGATGCCGCCGCTGATGGTGCGGTGTTCGTACCGGCCCGTGAACTGCTTCGCGTAGACGCTGGGGTCCACGTGGGGTGCGCCGTTGGCGTCGCCCTCGAGGCTGATGGTGGGCACCGCGATCTTCGGCTTGCCGGCCAGCCGCTGCTCGACCTCGTCGTACTGTGGTTCGCCCTCGGCCATGGCCAGCCGCCAGCGGTAGTTGTGCACCACGACGTCGACGTGATCGGGGTTGTCGAACGAGGCGGCGCTGCGGTCGAATGTCGCGTCGTCGAACGTCCACCTGGGGGACGCCGTCTGCCAGATCAGTTTGGCGAAGTCGTGCCGATTCTTGTCGTACCCCTCCCGGCCGCGCTCGGTGGCGAAGTAGTACTGGTACCACCAGGCGAGCTCGGCCTTCGGTGGCAGCGGCATCCTCCCCGACTCCTGGCTGGCGATCAGATAGCCACTCACCGAGACCAGGCCGGCGCACCGCTCGGGCCACAGCGCGGCCACGACGTCGGCCGTCCGGGCACCCCAGTCGAATCCGGCCAGCTTCGCCTTCTCCACGTTGAGGGCGTCCATGAGCGCGAGGGCGTCGGCGGCCAGGGCTGCCGGCTGGCCGTTGCGCATCGCGTCGCCGGAGCGGAACCGCGTCGTGCCGTAGCCCCGCAGGTGCGGCACGATGACCCGGTAGCCGGCGTCGGTCAGCAGCGGCACGACGTCGACGAAGCTGTGAATGTCGTACGGCCAGCCGTGCAGCAGCAGCACGACGGCGCCGTCGGGCGGGCCCGCGTCAACGTAGCCGACGTTGAGTACGCCGGCATCGACCTGTTTCACCTCGTCGAACGAGGCCGTCGAACCGCTCTTCGCACTGGTCCCCGCCATCTGCGGCTCCTCTGCTCGGTACTGCGGCAGGTGCGCCGGGCAGCGCTTGAAACGTAGAGCCGAACGACCGAGCACGCCGGCGGTTTACGCAAGGCCGAGCTGGCCGTCAACGCCCTGGGTACGATGCGCCGCCACCGTGACGCTTGCCGAACCTGGCTACCGGTCGGCAGGGATGTCGGCCACCCCGTTGGGCAGCATGGCGCGGGCGGCCCGGACGAGGTCCAGTGACTCGCGCAGGAGCTTGATCTTGCCGTTCTCGGCGACCAGCCGTCCGGCGTACATCTGGCTGAAGACGCGGCCGGTGACCGTCCGGCGCTCGACCGAGTATTCGCCGAAGGCCTGGTCCGGGGTGTCGATGAAGACCTCGACGGTGTCGAAGCCGAAGTCGGGCACCACCTTGAGCAGGCCGACGATGAACGCGCGGATCTCGTCCGGGCCGACGATGCGCGGTGGTAGCCCGATCGACGTCAGGTACGGCAGTTCGATGACGCCGTCGTCGGTGAACAGCGCCGCCGTGGCACCCGGGTCGGCGATGGTGGCGGTGTAGGCCAGCATCAGTTCGCCTGCGCTTCTCATCTGCTGTTCCTCTCCAGGAGCAAGCGGTCGCGACGGGTGGGGCGGGTGCCGGCTGGCATCTGGCACGCGAGCCCGAGTCGATCACCTTGCTCGACGCGTACCTCGCGGTCGGCGACGACGAGGCGCTCTTCGCCCTGCATAGTTCGACACCGAGCGGCTCCTGCCCGATCGGGTTCGGCATCCAGCCGGCCCTGCGGCAGGTCTTCGGCCGACTCGACGAGGCCGTACGACGCGAGCTGGCCACCACCATCGCGGACATGCTCCGGGACGTGCTGGCGCAGCAACCCGCGACGGCCTGACGGCGGGCGTACCGCGATCCCCTGTCGTGTGCGGCGTGATCTGCCGCTGGTGGGGATGGGGTGACGACGTTCCTGCGCGGGGCGGTCGGCCGGAGTTGCCGGTACGTGCGGGTGGTCTTCCCTTGACGTGGGGCCCCATCATCTGCTTCGATTTATCCATGCAGATAACACCGGAGGTCGATCGGAAGACGCGGATCCTGGAGGCGGTCGTCGAGCTGCTGGCCGAACACGGCTACGCGGGGGCGACGTTCGCGCGGATCGTCGAGACGGCGCGACTCAGCAGCACGCGGCTCATCACCTACCACTACGACACCAAGCAGGAGTTGGTCGCTGCGGCGTTGCGCCACATCGGTGAGCGGGCGCAGCAGTTCATGGTCCCGGCGATCGAGGCCGAGGCGTCGGCGCGCGGCAAGCTCGCCGCGTACCTGCGCTCGAACTTCCGCTTTCTCGGCGAACGGCCGGCGTACGCCCGTGCCGCTGTCGAGATCGCCCGTAACCTGCCCCGGGAGACGGCGGACGCGGACCTTCGCGAGGACGTGCCGCTGGTGCTGCTGGCGCAGCTGTTCGTCTCCGGTCAGGAGTCCGGGGAGCTGCGCCGGTTCGACCCGGTGGTGATGGCCGTGACGGTCCGGGCCGCTGTCGATGCCGCTGTGGAGCGGTTCGCCCGCGGAGACGGGATGGACCTGGCCGCCTACGCGGAGGAGTTGTGCGCGATCTTCGATCGCGCGATCGCCGTGGACCGGGCCTCCGGGGATCTCGGGGGAGTGCTCTCGTGAGGCTGGCCGACGACCACCCGGAGGACGCGACAGCCGCCGCCGAGGTGTGGGGGAGACGGGGTGCCCGCCGCGCTCTCGTCGGACGAGTCGTCGTCGACGTGGTCCTGCCACTTGTCGTCTACTACGTGCTTCGCGCCCTGGGCGCCGACGTGCTGGCCGCCACCCTCGCCGCGGGCGCGGTTCCCGCCGCCAACGCCGCCCTGGTCGCCGCGCGCAGCCGACGGGTCGACGTCGCCGGCCTCGTCGTCGTCAGCCTGTTCGTCGCGGGGGGCGCGTTGAGCGTGGTCACCGGGGACGCGCGTCTGCTGTACATCAAGGACGGATGGCTCACCGGCCTGCTCGGCGCCTGGGTGCTGCTGTCGCTGGCCATGAAGCGGCCGTTCATGCTCCACCTCGGCACTGTCATCGCCACGGCGAAGGTCGGCGACGCGGGAGCCGCGGCGTGGCAGCAGCGCTGGAGCGACGATCCCGTCTTCCGGCGCCGCCTGCGCCTGGTGAGCGTGGTGGTCGGCGTGGTCCTGATGCTGGACGCGGTGGCCCGCATCGCGATCGCCTCGGTGATCGACCTCGACGCGGTCGCGACGGTCACCAACGTGCAGTACGTCGTCATGCTCGCCGGGCTGCTGTCCTGGTTCTTCTGGTACACCGCCCGACACGGACTGCGCGCGTGAGCACGACGCCCGGCGCGCACGTCGCCGTCCTCGCCGTCGGGGCCACCGGCCACCTGCTTCCCGTACTCGACGTGATCGCCGAATTGCGGGAGCGCGGGCACCGGGTCACCTGTTTCGCCCCGGACGTCGCGGCGCCCCCGGCGAGACGCGCCGGCGCGGACGTCGTCACCTACGAGTCGACGCTTGTCACGCGCCCGTCGTCGTCGGTGCCGCCGAGTGACTTCGCGGTGTGGCTGCCCTTCGTGCTGCTGGCGGAGGCAGCCGCCGTCGTACCCCAGGTCCTTCCCGTCCTGCGCGGCGACGTCCCCGACATCCTGCTCTACGACCGGGCTGCCCACCCGGCCGGTCGCGCGCTGGCACAGCTGCTCGACCGGCCGGCGGTGGCGTTGTTCCCGTCCTTTGCCCAGGGGCCGGCGTGGTCGCTGGCCGCGGCCACCGGGCAGACGAGCGTGCTCGACCCCGCACACCCCGCCTTCACAGCCTTACAGGATCAGCTCGACCAGTTCTGCGCGCACTGGGGAGTCGAGCGCGGCACCGTAGGCGACCTGGCCGAGGCGCGCGAGCGGCGATCGATCGCGTTCCTCCCCCGGTGGTTCCAGTGGAACGGGGACGAGTTCGGCACGGACCACCACTTCGTCGGACCGTGTCTGGGTTCGCGGCTCGGCACCGGCCCCGCGGGGCACGAACGGCTCGTGTACGTCAGCGCCGGCACCGCGGCGGCCGAGCCGGAAACGGTACGGTCGCTGGTCCGCTCCGCGGCCGCCGCGTTGCCGGACCACCGGGTGCTCGTGTCCACCGGCGGGTTCCCGGTCGCCGCCCTCGGGAGGATGCCCGACCGGGTCGAGGCGCACGAGCACGTCGACCAGCTCGCCGCGTTGGCACAGGCGGACCTCTTCGTCACGCACGCCGGGATGGGCAGCGTCATGGAGGCCCTCTGGTTCGCCGTCCCGATGGTGTGCGCACCGCGCACGAGCGAGCAGCACCTCGTCGCGGCACGGGTCGAGGCGCTCGGTCTCGGCGTGCGACTCCCGGACGACGGTGACCCGAGCGGGAACGAGGGCGTGGCCAGGATGCGCGACCTCACGCGCGATCCGGCGATCCGCGAACGGTTGCGCGCCGCCTCCGCGAGGGTGCGGGACGCCGGCGGGCGCCGAGCGGCGGCGGACGCGGTGGAGGCGGCCCTCGCGTCCGATCACGATGAGGTCGTCGCATGACCGAGGCGCCGTCCTACGCGGAACTCACCCCGATGCCGGAGCTGGTCAGCCACCTACGGACCGTGTGGGTGCAGACGACCGGGCCGGCGTCCTACGTGCAGCGACACCTGCCGACCGGTGGTGCGGAGCTGCACTGGCCGCTCGGTGGGCAGCCGCGGCTGCTCGGCCCGTTGACCGGACCGCGGGTCGAGGTGATCCCCGCGGCCACGACCCTGGTGGGCGTCCGGTTCCACCCTGGGGTACCCGTTCTGATACCCGGTGACGTTGCGGACCTGCTCGACCGGGGTGTCTCGCTCGACGAGCTCGGTCATCCGTGGGTGGGCCGCCTGGGCGAGGCGATCGCCGCCGCGTCGACACCCCGGGCCGCGCTGCTCATCCTGCAGGCATTCCTGCTGGACCGCGCGCGGTCCGCCGGTGCGGACCCGCTCGTCCGCGAGGCGGTGCGGTTGTTGATGCCCTGGGAGCCGCGTGACGTCGGTGCGGTCGCCGACCACCTCGGACTGTCGGTCAGTCAGTTGCGGCGTCGCTGCGTGTGGGCGGTGGGCACCGGGCCGAAGTCGTTGCAGCGGACGCTGCGGTTCCAGGGCTTCCTCGCGTTGGCGCAGGCGGGCGCGAGCGCGACCGGACGGCGCGGTGCCGACGGCATGGCAGGGCTCGCGGTCGACGTCGGCTACGCGGATCAGGCCCACCTGAGTCGAGAGGTGCGCCGCCTCACCGGCTTGACGCCACGCGGACTGCTCGGCGCGGAGGTCGACAGGTGCTCGTGCGGTCACGACCACACCGCGTCGTACACGCCGTTTCTCGCGGGCCGTCGCTCGCCGGTGCCCGTGTGATGGTGCGCGATTCGTTCAAGACCGGCGAAGCGTCGCTCGATAGCGTGCCACGGTGATCGATCGGCATCTGCTGCGCCTGGCCAGGGTTTCGACGGTGACGTGCTCACCCGAGACCTGCCCGGACACGACCCGGCCGACCCCCCTGAAACGTACCGCGACGAGCGAAAGGTACTCCATGAGCAAAGTCCTCGCCGCGCTGTCGGTCTCGGTCGACGGCTACATCACCGGCCGCAGCCCGGGCCCCAGCCGCGGCCTCGGTGACGGTGGAATGTTGTTCGACTGGTACTTCGACGGCGACACCCCGAGCGCGGTGCTCGACGGCTTCCGGCTCAGCGCCCCCAGCGCTCGCGTCTTCGACGGGGCCGCGGCACGGGTGGGAGCCAGCCTCGCCGGGCGTAACACCTACGACGACTCTGGTTGGGGCAGCGGCGGCACCCCGCACCCCGACGCGCCGCTCGTGGTGCTCAGTCACCGACCGCTGCCCGCGCAGCATCCCCGCCAGACGCTGGTTACCAGCGGCATCGACGAGGCCGTCGACACAGCCCGCCGCCTGGCCGGTGACAAGGACGTGGCCCTCATGGGCGGGGGAGTGACCACCGCCGCGCTCACAGCGGGTCTGGTCGACGAACTGATCCTGCACCAGCGACCGGTGTTGCTGGGCGCCGGCCGGCCGTTCTTCCAGACCCTGCCCGCGCCCGTCGAACTTCGGCTGATCGAGGCCGTCGCCGCGCCGGGTGTGACCCACCTGCACTACGAGGTGGTCAGGTGATCCTCGTGACCGGCGGCCTCGGCATGATCGGTGCCCACACCGTCGGCGCCCTGACGGACCTCGGTCACGCCGTCGTCGCGACCGCCCACCGGCGAACCGTGCGCCCGGCGTTCCTGCCCGACGACGTCATCGTCGAACAACTCGACGTCACCGACCCCGCCGCGGTGGCCGCACTCGGCGACAGGTATTCGATCACCGACATCGTGCACCTGGCCGGCAGCATCCCCGGCGCGGACCGGGTCGCGTACTTCCGCGCCGACACCGCCGGGCTGCTCACCATGCTCGACGCCGCCCGCGCCTGGCGCGTGCGGCGCTTCGCGGTCGCCGGCAGCCTCGGCTCCTACCTGGGCAGAAACGAGATCCCCTGGCACGAAGACCTGGCGCTACCCGCCGCGCCGGCACCGCATCCGATCATCGCCTTCAAGAAGGCCGTCGAACCGCTCACCACGAACGCACTGCAGGACACCGGGATCCAAGCGGTCGTGCTTCGCATCGGCAGCACCTGGGGACCGCTCATGGACCCGGCAACACCATTCAACGCCGTCCCGCCCTATCTCAGCGCCGTGCTGCGCGGAGAACGCCCCGCGCCCCTGTACGCCGACGACGGCGGCGACTTCTGCTACGCCCCTGACGCCGGGCGTGCCATCGCCCTGCTCAGTACCGCCGACACCCTCGCCCACGACGTCTACAACGTCTCCAGCGGACAGCCGTTCACCAACCGGCAGCTGGTCGACGCCGTCCACGCCGCCATTCCGCACGCGCAGCTCGACCTGCTCGACGGACGCCGGGCGGGGCCGGGCCACGATCCCTACCTCGACATCGCCCGGCTCACCACCGAAACCGGCTTCACCCCGGCCTTCGACCTCGCCGCCGCCGTCGCCGACTACCTCGCCTGGCGCACCCACCACGACCGCTGACCACTACAGACGGGAAGACCACAGTGCTGCATCCCGACATCCGCCGCGTGCTCGACGAAGCACCGATCGCCCACCTCGCCACCGTCCTACCGGACGGCTCACCGCACGCCACCCCCGTGTACGTCGGGACTCACGACGAGCACATCGTCATCTTCACCGCGCCCGGCAAACGCAAAGCCCGCAACCTGCGCCGCGATCCGCGCCTGGCGTTGTCCATCGCTCCGGCCGAGGACCCGTTCACCCCTGTCGCCGTACGCGGCCGCGTTGTCGACTGGATCGACGGCGACGCCGGCTGGTCGATCATCGACCGCATCGTCGCCAAGTACACCGATGAGACCTACCCGCGTGACGACGAGCGCGTCGTCGCCGTCATCGAGCCCGATCACCAGACAGTCGGCATCCGTTGACGCGACAACCGTCAGGTTGGCGCTACAGGGCGGCCAGCCAGACATGACCCGGATGCACCTGACTCAGCAGTGTGGACAACGTCGCGCGTTGGCGGTGCGCCAGCAGCGGGAGAACGCCGTCGAAGTCCGTCTGGTCCTTCGGGCGTACGTGCTTGGCCTTGAAGAGAAGGACAAGCTCCGGGATCAGGTACGGGATCCGCTCCGGGGTGTACCTGATGATCTCGGCATACGGCAGCCTGATCGTTGCGTCTCTCCGGCAGATCCACTCATCGCCGTCGTGCTGCTCCCGGAAGACATCAAGCAGGTAGCGCCCCGTCTCCGGCTCGCGCAGCCACGTTTGCCACGTGGCGCTCAGCACCTGTGGCGTCGCCGCCTCCCAGATTCGACCGGAATCCACCGCGTCTAACGTGAGCCCGGCGAAACGCTCGCGAATCTCCGGGAACCGTCCGGCAGGTACGGCGATCTCGATGTCGTGATGGTCGCGGGTCTGCTCGCCGCGGTACAGGTCCAACGCCCAGCCTGCCGCAACGTACCAAGGCGCGGAGATCCCGGCCAGGTGGCGTGCGACGTCGCGCGGCTTCCAACAGTGCGCCCAGCGGGCTTCGAGCGCCTCGGTGTCGCCCGGCGAGACCTCGATACCGCCGCTGGGTAACCCGCCGTCCATCCGCTGGCTCACGTCACGGCCGTGGGGGCGGGCCGCGTGTAGTTGTACACGATGTAGCCCCGGTAGACGGCGAGCCTGTCGTACAGGGTGCGCGCGTCGGCGTCGATCTCGGTGTTCCAGTACAGGCGTGGGGCGCCATGCTCATCGCCATCCTTGGCCACCCACTCGATCATCGCCGTCGCGACACCTCGCCGTCGTACGTGCGGATCCACGAACAGATCCGCCAGGTAGCAGCGCCCGGCGCCCCAGACGCTGGCGTGGAACAGGTAGTGCGCGATGCCCACCATCGTGCCGTCGAGTCGCGCGCAGACGCCACGGATCTGCTCGCCGTTGACCAGGCGTTGCCACGTCCGTTCGTAGCCAGCGTCGTCGACCTCGGTCGCGGGCCGACCCGGGCGGCCGGCCCAGTGCGCGTGGAAACTTCGGGTCAACCGTTCCCACTCGTCGCGATCGGGTTCGGTCAACGGGCCAATTGTCAGCACGCTGCCATCCTCACATCGCCCCCAGCGTCCGGCGCACCGGAGCTGACTGCCGCTTGATCTCGTGCACCCCCGTGGCGGATGCACCTGGCAGATTGAGCAGGGTCGCTCCCTCTGTTGGTCGTCGCTGATCGCGGTCACAGCATCTTTGCCGCTTGGTCGCCGACAGTGTGGCTGATCGGTCGCGGTGCCGGCTGCACGAGGAACGATTTGATGTGTTCCAGCGCCATGTCCAATGCGACCTCCATGGGTGCGACGTCGTGCGCGGCGTTCGCCAGCAGGTAGCCGCCTTGCAGAGCGGCCATCAATCCCGTGGCCAATTTTTCCGGGTCGGCATCCTGGCGCAGTAGACCGCTGTCGCGCATCCGGTGCAGACCATCACTGATCAGCCTTTCCCATGCCGCGAACGTCTCCGACAGCGACGATCGAGCCTGCTCATCTTGATCAGACAGCTCGAGCGCCATTGACCCGAGGCCGCACCCGTACTTGCCGTTGTTCAGCGAATTTGCCTGGACCAGCGCGTTACGCCACCGGACCAGGCCGGAGAACGATCTCAGTCGTTCGAGCCCTCCCCGTTCACGCTGAAGCACAAGCGCGCCCCGATATTTGACCAGGGCGCGTACGAGTTCCTGCTTGTCGGCGAAGTGGTGGTAGAGCTGCGACTTGCTCGTCTGGCTTGCCTCGCGGATGTCGTCAAGGGTCGTCGCGTTCACTCCGCGCACGAGCATCAGCCGGTTCGCCGCCTCGAGGATCCGCTCTCGCGTCGCGATGCCCCGCTGACTGATCCTCCGCCCATTTGTCGGCGCAGCCGTCTGCTCGTCGCTCATCTGTCGAGTCTATCCAGCGGGCCAGATGAGGGCCGCGCGTCGTGAGCGGCCCACGGCGACCACCTGCGCCCGGACCGGCGCGCGGACCCGGGGTCCGCGCGCCGGAGATGTCAGGCCGTGGCCCGCTTCGGAAGCTTCCACCCGGGGCGGGGGAAGTGGCAGGTGTATCCGTTGGGGTAGGTCTGGAGGTAGTTCTGGTGCTCAGGCTCGGCCTCCCAGAAGTCACCTGCCGGGGTGACCTCGGTGACGACCTTGCCGGGCCACAGCCCCGAGGCGTCGACGTCGGCGATGGTGTCCTCGGCGACCCGCTTCTGCTCGTCGCCGGTGTAGAAGATCGCCGAGCGGTAGCTGATGCCGATGTCGTTACCCTGGCGGTTCTTCGTCGAAGGATCGTGGATCTGGAAGAAGAACTCGAGCAGCGCGCGGAAGTCGGTCTTGTCGGTGTCGTAGACGACCTCGATGGACTCCGCGTGGGTGCCGTGGTTGCGGTAGGTGGCGTTCGGGACGTCGCCGCCGCTGTAGCCGACGCGTGTGGACACGACGCCGGGCTGGCGGCGGAACAACTCCTCCATGCCCCAGAAGCAGCCGCCGGCGAGGATTGCCTTTTCGGTGTTCACGTCGTCTCCTTGCCTGTCGTCGTGCTGGGTACCTGGTAGTCAGAGCTGCGGAGCCAGGTGGAGGGCACCGGACCCGCTAGTGCAGACACTCTCCGGGTCGGCCATATTCCCGCAGCCTCCCCCTTATCTGGACCCCGTAGTCCAAGATCCGTGTCCCGCTAGGGTCCGGCGAGCCACCCTGCTGATGAGGTTGAACTGGCACTTCCCTCGCGGACACAGTAGTGGTCACGCGACTCAATAGTGGACTTGACAGTCCAGGTTACCGTCGCTAGGTTCGGGACGCCCAGCGGGGTGCCACCGGTAGTAACGAGGTGCCCGACGTGCGGTTCGGCAGACGCTGCCGCCACGTCCGGCACCCCAACCGCCACCGGTCGGGGTGGATGACACGGCGCCGAGGCTTGGCGCCGCCATTGCTGGGAAACGGAAATGTGCTCCTCGGGCCGGTGCAGACGAGGGCTGGATACAGGAGGTATCTGATGAAGGCGATCGTGGTGACGGACCAGGCTGCCGGAACGGCCGGAATGACGCTTGTGAAGCGGCCTGAGCCGGAACCGGCTCTCAACGACGTCATCGTCCAGATTCACGCGTCAGGTTTCGTCCCGACCGAGATGGCGTGGCCCTCGACCTGGACCGATCGCCTCGGCCGTGACCGGACGCCGTCGATCCCCGGGCACGAACTGGCGGGAGTGGTCACGGCTCTCGGGTATGGCACGACGGGACTGTCGGTGGGTCAGCGGGTGTTCGGCCTCACGGACTGGACCCGCGACGGCACCCTTGCGGAGTATGTGGCCGTCGAGGCGCGCAACCTCGCGCCGCTGCCCGGCGACGTCGACTTCACGGTGGGCGCGAGCCTGCCGATCTCTGGCCTGACCGCCTGGCAGGGACTGTTCGAGCACGGCCGCCTCCGGACGGGGCAGAGCGTCCTCGTGCACGGCGCTGCCGGTGCGGTCGGTTCGATGGTGACGCAGCTCGCACGTGAGTTCGGCGCCTACGTCATCGGCACCGGACGCGCTGCCGACCGTTTGAAGGCGCTCGACTTCGGCGTGCAGGAGTTCGTCGACCTCGAGAACGACGCCCTCGAAGCCGTCGGTGGAGTCGATCTGGTTTTCGACGTCATCGGTGGCGACATCGGGAAGCGGTCGGCAGGCCTGATTCGAGCCGGAGGAATCCTGGTGTCCGTCGTCGGGCCGTCCGAGGCGCGGCCCGCGGACGGCCTGGCGATCGATTTCGTCGTGACACCTGATCGCGCCCAACTGGGGGAGATCGTCGGGCGGGTACGGGATGGGCGACTGCGGACGAACATCGGCAACGTCGCGGACCTCGACGACGCCGTCGCCGCTCTCAACCCCACTGAACGGATCACCGGAAAGACGATCATCCGCACTCGCTCGTGAGGACTCGTGGTCAGAGCCTCCCCGGAGCTTCTTCCCGGGGAGGCTCTGACCACTGCTGGTGAATCGTCGGTCAGCTCAGAGGCGTGGGTCCTGCTGAACCTTGAGGGCGTTGAGGATCGGGTCGCCCTCGCCCTTGTCGCGGCGAAGCTCGATCGTCAGATCGCCGCCGGCGTGCTCGACGGTGACGGTGTTCGTGTCCGCGGTCAACGCGCCCACGGTCGCCTGCACGTCGTGGTCGTAGAGCACGACCTTGCCGTCGGCGAGCACATCGAAGGCACGCTTGCCGGCCTTGACCTTCTCGATCTCCGCGAAGTCGAGGCCGATCCGGTACGTGCCGGCGGGGGCGTTCTTGAACACGTAGGTGAACGTCTGACCGGTCCGCTGGGTGCGGAACAGCGCGTCGTCCTCGGTGCCGGCGATGTCGGCCCTGGTGGTGTTCGCCTTCCCGCCGACGTGGCCCCACTGCCGCGAGCCGAGCGCCTGGTCGGGCGCCCAGAAGAAGCCGTCGGAATCGACGTACCCCGACCCGCCCGCGTCGACGCCCTTCCAGTAGGCGGACGTCGCCAGGCGGACCGGCTTGAGCTGGGCCTCGCCCTTGCCGGCGTTCGATGCCACGAGCACGTCCCCGACGAGCACGCCGGGCTTGCTGCCGGCGTTGTCCGCCGTCACCGTGACCGTGGTGGACGTGCCGGCCGCCAGCGTGACCGTGCCTGTCGCGGCCGCGCCAGCGAGGGTCAGCCACGGCAGGTCGGCGGCCTCGTGTCCGCCGTCGCTGGTGCGTGCCTGCTCGCTGATCCGCACGTCGAGCGGGGCGGAGCCGGTGTTGGTGACCGTCATGTCGGCAGTCGCCTTCTGGTTCTTGTCCAGGAGCCAGTCGAGATCAGCTCCGGTGACGGTGGCGATGCCCGTGGTCAGCGCCGTGTCGACCACCTCGGCCTGGTCCTTCTTCGTGATGGTCACGGGGTGGCTGGCGGTGACGTAGTTCGGCGCCTCGACCTGCACGGTGTTCTCGCCGACCAGCGCCTGGGTCTTCCAGCGGCCCTTTTCGTCGACAGTGATGACCCGTTCGCCGTTCGGCCCCTTGAGCGTGACGACCGCGTCCGCGATCGGCTTGCCGTCGTTCTTGTCGGTGACCGTGCCCTCGATCGTGCCGGCGGACGGAAGGGTGTACTCCAGGCCCAGACCGGCCTTCAGCGCGGGCTGGTCGAAGGAGAACTGGCCGGCGGGGTTGCGGGTCAGGCTCTCCACCCCGACAGTCGCCGAGGAGCCCTTGGTGAGGGGGTTGTCGCCGCCGACGCCGTCGGCGTACCCGATCTGGATCCGTCCGTCCGCGATCAGGGTGACCGAGAAGCTCACGCGGGCGGTCGAGTCACCGTAGAAGGCCACGTTGCGCCACTCGATGACCTGCGCCGCCAGCCCGTCCACGGTCGTCGTGCCGTAGTAGATGCCCGCCTCGTCGTCGACGATGAGGTCGTCCCAGAGCGGATAGATCGCGTCGATCGGGTACGGCGACGGCAGTGCCGTGTTGCTCCCCGACGTGCTGACGCGGTCGAAGGCCAGCGTGCCGTTCGTCGTCACGCACACGCCGTCCCAGGCCGTGTCGTAGAACGGGAACACGAAGCTGGAGTCGAACCACAGCACGCCGCAGAGGTCGTCGCCGTGCCACCCAGACTCCTCGGTGCCCTGGCGGTAGAGCCCGTCGGTCACCTTCATCGTGTACGAGCGGCCGGCGGGCGCCACCGGTACGGGACCCGGAGCCGGCTGCTCGGGCTCGGGGTCCGGCTCCACCGCGTCCGCGCGCGGGTCGCGCGTCACCCGCAGCGCGGCGATGCTCGGGGCCTTCAATCCCTTCGAGCCCCGCAACTCCACGGTCAGCGGACCACCCTCGTGCTGCACGACAGCCCTACGCCAGTCGGCGGCGTTCGGCCCCACGGCCGCGGCCGTGTCGTACGCGTAGTCGGTCAGCGCCCCGTCCACGACGACGTCGAACACGCGCTTCCCCTTGGCCACCTTGTCGATCTCGGCGAACCCGAGGTCGATCGCGTAGGTGCCCTTGGGCGCGTCGGGGAACCTGTAGAACAGTTGCTTGTCCGCCGTGGTGCGCTGCGACTGGAACAGCCCGTCGTCAGTCGTGCCGGCGATCCCGGCGTTCGTGGCGGCGACCTTGGTCTTCCCCTCGTAGCCCCACGCCTTCTTGCCGGCGGGCTGGTCGGCCGACCAGGTATAGCCGGAGCCGTCGGTGAGCTTCGCACCACCGGCGTTGACGCCCACCTGGTAGTTCGTGGTCGTGAGCGTCACCGGGACGTAGGTCTTGGACTGGCGTCCGGAGTCGGACCGCAGCACGATGTTCGCGCCGAGGACTCCGGGCTTGGCGTCCTTCGACGAGATCGAGACCTTGACCGTCGTCGACTGACCCGGGGCGAGGGTGCCGCCGGTCGAGGAGAGCGACAGCCACGGCAGGTCGGTGAGCAGGTCGTCCTCGACGTCGACGAGCACGACGTCGTCGGCGACCTGGTCCGCCGCCCACAGCGCACCTGTCGAGTCGGTCTCGAGGCCACCGCCCTGGCCCGCCTTCTGCCCTGGGAACCACCACGCGTTCACAAGCGAGCAGTCGTCGGGGTCGACCTGGAGCAGGCGGGTGGGCCGGTTCGAGGTGAGGTCGGTGTACCAGATGGTGTCGGACGCCTGGTTGTAGGCAAGGCCCATAACCTCGGGCAGCGGCGGGGTGCAGAAGGACAGCAGCGCGCCCGGCTTGTCGTGCGACGTACCGGCGACGGTGCCGATCATGCCGTTCGCCCGGCCGCCGACGTAGAACACGTCCTGGGCCGGGTTGTAGGCGAGCCCGGTCAGCTGGAGCGTGGACCAGTCACCCTTGATCTGCCTCGTCTCCTTCCCGGTGTCGGTGTTGAAACAGTGGATGTAGCTGGCCGGGCTGTCCTCCATCTGGCACATGTCACCGGTCTTGGTGTCCAGCGCCATGTCGAACGCCCGGTACGAGGGGTTCCACGACGCGTCGAAGACCTTCGAGGTCTTCTTGCCCGTCACCGTGTAGGCGGTGTTGGTCCGCGCGTTGTAGTCGTGGACCCAGACGTCGCCGTCGTACCCGATGCCGGACGGCTCCTTCTCCGCGATCGTGCCGGGGATGGCGATCCGGGTGATGACGTCACCGCCGGAGGTCGTACCGACCCTGGCGGCCGCCTGCGCCTCCGCGGCGCTCGCCGTCGCGGCCTTGCCGTCGACGTTCGACGGCTTCATACCGCTCGCGCCGGCCTTCCAGGCGGCGAGGTCGATCGTGCTGGCCGCGCCCTTCCCGGTGCGCTCGGTGGCGCCGGCGCCGTCGAGCTCGGGGTGCCGCGCGGCCTCGCCCAGGTCGTACGTGAGGGGGGCGGAACCGTTGTTGGTGAGCGTCAGCGAGCCCACGCCGCTCTGGTCGGTGCCCAGCAGCGCGTCGAGGCCGTCGGCCTTCAGGCCGGCGACGCCAGTGGTCAGCCGCGCGTCGATCGTGGCCTTGGCGTAGAGCTTCTTGAGCGAGAAGGGGTACGCCGCGATCGTGTAGTTCGGCGCGTCGACGGTCATCGTGTAGTCGCCGACCGGAAGCTGGCGATGCACGACGCCGGTACCGTTGGTCGTGACGGTCTCGACCAGGCCGTTCTTGTTGCTGAAGGAGACCTTGGCGCCGGCCACCGGCTGCCCGTCGTTCTTGTCGACGACTGTCGTGTCGAGGTACCCGAAATCAGGCATGTCGTAGGTGACGACCATCCCGTCGCGCAGCACCGGGGCCTTGTCGGAGAACCGGATGCCGTCGACGCCGGCCCAGCCCTGGATGCCGGTGACGGCGTGCGCGCCGGCGGTCACCGGGTCGTCGGACCCGACGCCGTCGCCGTAGCCGAAGATCACCGTGCCGGAGCGGGTGAGCGTGGCCGAGAAGCTGACCGGCTGGGTGTACTCGGTCCGGTCCGGATAGGCCCAGAGCTTGGCGTTGCGGTACTCGACGACGAATGCGTCCTCACCGTCGACCTTGGTGGTTGCCGTGAAGACGCCTCCACCGGGCGCGAACTCGACGGGGGTCTCGACGTAGAACGGGAAGATGCCCGCACCGCCGTAGCCGGGGCCGGTGGCGCCGTCCGGGGCGATAACGCCGCGCAGGCCGATGCCGAGGCTGTCGTGGCTGCCGTTGTAGAGCGCGATCGGGAACGGCAGCTGCACCGTGGCCCACACGCCACTGCTGAACGTGACCGGGTCGGTGCCGCGCAGGTACTCGCCGTCGGAGACGGCACAGCTGTAGCCACCCTTGTCGACGACGAGCCCGACCGGGATCTCGGCCGACGGGTTCTGCGCGCCGACGGTCAGCGCGACGGTCGTGGGCGAGAAGCAGGCGTTGGGCTCGACGGTCAACTTGTACGCGCCCTCGGGGACGGCGGTGATCGTGAACGCGCCGTTGGCGTCCGTGCGTACGGGCTTCAGCGGCGTGTCCGTGACGGAGACGTCCGCGTTCGGGACGGGCTGCTTCTTGTCGTCGACGACCCTGCCGCTGATGTCGTGCTTAACGGCGGCAGTGAGCGGCAGCGTGACGGCGGTGTCCTGGCCGAGGGTGATCGTGACCTTGGCGGTCGCGGTCAGGTAGCCGAAGACCTTGGTGCTGAGCTGGTAGTCGCCGGCCGGGAGGTTCGTCGTGAACCGGCCGTCCTTGTCGGTGCCGATCGACCGGCTGAACGGCCCGCTGATCGTCACGTCGGCCGCAGGGACCGGAGCGCCGTCGGCGGTGACGACACCGGTGAGGGTGCCGCCCTTGCGCGGCGCGAGCTTCAGCAGGCGGACGAGGTCGAGCCGGCCCTCGCCGTACTTGTTGTTGATCTCGGCGGTGCCGCCGCACTCGGTGTCGTCGACATCGACGGCCGACTCGCCGAGCAGGCGTCGGGTCTCCTCGACCTGCCCGATCAGGGTCGGGTCGTAGCTCCAGAGCGCGGCGACGGCGCCGGCGACGTGCGGTGCCGCCATCGACGTACCGGACATCTCGACGTAGCTGTTGTTCGGATAGGACGAGCGGACGAGGTCACCCGGGGCGGAGATCTCGGGCTTGATCCGGCCGCCCTCGCCCTCGCCCTTGCGGGAGAACGGCGCGAGTGTGCCGTCCGACGAGTAGGCGCCGACCGAGTAGGCGCTCGTGGCGGAGCCGGGCGAGGAGACGGTGTCGCAGTCCGCGTACGGGGTGGTGTTGCCCGACGACCAGACGCTGAACATGCCGGCCGCGCTCCATGCCTCGTCGATGGCCTGGAAGAAGTCGTCGAAGTTGTGTTCGACCGTCTGGCCCCACGAGTTGTTGATGACGTGGGGGCGCTTGGACGGGTCGGGGTTGTTGCCCTGGAGGTCGGTCGGGGCGAGCAGCCACCAGCCGGACCGCAGCAG
Organism: Micromonospora sp. NPDC049275; assembly: GCF_043197115.1. Lineage (NCBI taxonomy): Bacteria > Bacillati > Actinomycetota > Actinomycetes > Micromonosporales > Micromonosporaceae > Micromonospora > Micromonospora sp. NPDC049275. The sequence goes on along the minus strand of NZ_JBICSN010000011.1, from coordinate 110,507 downwards.
CGACTCGACGCCGGTGCTGTCGCAGCAGCCGTTCGTCGCGATCCACTGCGCGTCCGGCGCCACGCCGACGTGGTTGGTGCCGTCGTCACCGACCATGGTGCCCATGGTGTGCGTGCCGTGTCCGTTGTCGTCGCACGGTGTTCCCGCGCACGTGCCCCGGGTGGCCATCCAGTTGTAGTTGTGGTCGACGGTGCCGTCCGGCTTCGTGCCCCGGTACTGGTGCATCAGGGCGGGGTGGTCGAACTGGACACCGGAGTCGAGGTTGGACACGGTGATGCCCGCGCCGGTGGCCCCCATGGCCCACGCCTCGGGGGCGTGGATGGCGTCCAGACCCCACGTGGTGGTGCCCGCCTCGGCCGCCTTCTTTCCGGCGGCGGGTCGGGCAGCCTGGTCGGTGGGGATCTTCTCGTCAACGGGCTCGACAAGCGCGACCTGCGGCGTCGCGTGGATCTCGGCGACCTGCACCTTCGAGGCCACGTTGAGGGCGAGCTTCTCGGTGCCACCCTTGACGAGCACGGCGTTCGCGATCGGGTAGGAGGTGTACGTGACGCCGGCCCGGTCGAGGTCGGTCGAGACGGACGCCAGGGACTTCTTCGCGGCCGTGTTCAGCGCGTCGTAGACGAACTGACCACGAGCGGTCCAGTCGGCGACCTTCTTCGCCGGCGCGAGGTCGGCTCCCGTCTCGAACGTGATCCAGAAGTCGGACTGTGGTTGCGCGCGGAAGCGGTCCTTCAAATTCGAGGCGATCTTGCTGGCGGGGCCTGGGTCAGGCTCCGCGGCGGACGCCGGTGGTGCCTGGATCATGCTCAGGCCGACCGCTACGGCAAGTGTTGCCGCGAGGGGTTTGAGTCTCATGGGGGTCCTTCCGCCTACAGGGGTTGGTAGGGGTCGTGGCTCTCGCGGGCGTCGGCGTCGTGGGCGTCGGAGGCGTCGCGGGCGCTGTCACCCGGCTCGGGGGACAGCACGAGAGGCGGCTGGTGCTCGGCGGCGGAGTCGTCGTGCGCGACAGGTCGCTCAGGCATGCATCGCCCAATGGCTATGGATCATGGACTCATGCTCGGCGGGACGAGTGACCTTCGCTATCCAGCGGATACGTCAATATTCACGAAGCGTCGTCGCGGGGGGCCTCTTCGGCGAACACGCCGGCCTCCACCGCCTTGACCGCGAGCGCGGTCCGGGAGCTCACCTTCAACTTGCGCATCGCCGCACGCAGTTGCTGATCCACAGTGGCCGGCGACTTGGCCAGGATCCGGCTGATCTCCCGGTTCGTCTTACCGGCGACGACCAGTTGGACGACGTCGAGCTCGCGCGGCGAGAGCTGGTCGCCGTACCCGCGTCGGCCACCGCGCCACAGCCGCGGGACCTCGGCGCCGTGTTCGCGAAGCCGCTGCGCCACACGGTCCGCGTCGCCGCGGGCGCCGAGCCGGAACAGCTGCTCGTACTGTGCCGCCAGCAGCTCGCGGCCCTGGTCGAGCCGGCCGTGCGCGATGAGCGCCTCGGCGTGACGCTCGCGGGCGAGCATGGCGTCGTAGGGGCGCGGCAACGCGCTCCAGGCGCGCGCCGCCCGATCCCACGCCGTCGCCGCGCGGGCGTGGTCTCCGGCCGCGACGAGCAGCAGGGCACGGCACACGGCGAGCGCCGCGCGAGGCGCGGGCGCCGTACGGCCGCGCAGTCCCCTGGCGAACTGGTCGCCCAGGCGTGTCGCGGCCTTCCGGTCGCCCGCGGCGAGGTGCGCCCCGATCCGGGCGGGGACGAGGTCCGTCGCCCAGATCCAGATGCCCTTTCTCCGGACCGTGTCCATCGGCTCGTCAGTGATCTGCAGCGCACGGCCGCTGTTGCCGTCCGTCAGCCACAGTCTGGCCAGCGCGGCGGCGGCCTCCATCGTGTCGTCGGCCGCGCCGAGACGGGCAGACTCCTCAAGGACCAGCCGGAACTGCTCCTCCGCTGCGCGCCGCCGTCCGGCCGCGGCTGCCAGCCGGGCAGCGAGGCGAATGCTGCCGAGGTAGTGCGCCGGCCGGTCGCGGTCGGCATCGGCGAGTGCCGCGCTCCGCTCCGCGAGCCCCTCCCATCGACCGGTGAGCCACGCCAGGTTGGCCTGTTCGAGTCGAACGTTGTGCTGCAATCGGGACGCCTGTTCGGCCTCGGCGAGGCGCTCGGCCACCCCGAGGTGCTCCTCGGCGTCGGCGTACCGGCCCCAGATCAGCGCGCCGGTCCCGACATTCGCGTGGATGCGGGCCACGTCGAGACGCTCCGCCGCGGTCGTGCCGTCGACGGGAAGATCGGCGACGACATCCCAGGCCTCCTCCTCGCCGAGCATGAGCAACGCCGCGGCTCGGTTGCCGGCCAGGTTCAGCCGCTCCGCGGGAGAGTCGAACGCGGCGGCGAGCTCGGCGGCGCGATCCAGCCAGCGCCGATGCGTCGACGCCGGCCACGGGCCCGCATAGGCCCAGCCGAGGTAGGTCATTGCCCGAGCGGCCTCGACCGGATCATGATCGAGGTTGGCCACCGCCTGCTCCAGCTCGCTGAGTGCGGCCTGCGCCTCACCCCCGGTGATCAGAAGCCGGCCCAGGGGATTGCGGATCTCCGCCTGTTGGCGGGCGGAGAGACCGGGGGTCTCCAACACCGAGCGCAGGGTACGGATCACGCGGTGGTAGACCGCGTCGACCGGTTCGCGACGGCCCAGTGCGGCGACTCCGGCGACGCGCGCGACCCGTGCCCGATCCACCGGCGGCAGCACGGCCCACGACATCAGATCGACAAGCAGGTCGACCGCCTTGGTGTGGTCACCCGAGGCCATGGCCAACTCGGCGCCCTGCTCGGCGTACCGCGCCCAGGACTGCGTCTCGCCGGCCTCGCGGAAGTGGTGGGCAAGGCGTGCCACGGGGGGCGGATGAATGTCCTCCAGGGCCCGGCCGGCCAGCAGGTGGAAGTGTCTGCGGTCGGTCATCGGGATCGCTTCGTAGACAGCCGTGGCGGCCAGCACATGCCGGAATCGCCACCGGCCACGCTCGTCCGCGTCCAGGACACCGGCGCCGGCCGCCTCCGCGACGGCGGTTCGGCAGGCAGTCGGTGACAGACCGGCCGTCATGGCGATCGTGGCCAGCGACGACCGCTCCACCAACGTGGCCGCGGCACGCAACACCTGCTGCGCCGTCGGCGACAGACGACCCACCCGCTCCCGGGTGGAGTCGCGCACCGTCGGCGGCACCTGTAGCTCGCGTAGCTTCAGCCGGACCCACTGGCCGCCCCGGAAGACGAGGTCGGCGCGGTCGCACATGAGGCGAACCGACTCCTCCACGGCCAGCGGAACGCCGCCGGTCCGCTCGTGCATGAACGTCGTGAACTCCGGTGATATCGGGTTGCCGTCCAACATCGAGGACACCAGCTCCGCCGTGTGGTCGGGTCGCATGGGCGCCAGGGCGATCCTCAGCTGGGTCACGCCGGCGGGCAACCGGGACGTCAGCCGCAGCAGCAGCGATCCGTCGTGCACCTCCTCCGGCCGATAGGAGATGACGAGGCTCGGCCCGTCCGTCTGCTGTCGGGAGGTGACGAACAGCAGGAACTCCAGGGTCACCTCGTCGGCCCAGTGCGCGTCCTCGAGCACGAGAACGTCCACACGCAGCGCCCGCAGCAGCTCGTCCAGGGCGCGGAACAGGCGATGCCGTGCCGCCTTCGCATCGTCCAGGGGCGGCAGGGCGGGCGGCAGGTCCGCGGACCATTCCGGGAACAGGGGCCGCAACGCGCCCGCGAGTTCGGTGAGCCGCAGTCGTGACACCGGTCGATCGATCGCACGGAACGCGTCGACGATCGGCCCCAGCGTCAGCGACTCGCGAAGCGGAGGACACACCGAGACCAGGGCGCTGCGCCGCTCCGGCGCGGCCAGCCACTCGCGCAGCAGTCGGCTCTTCCCGATCCCCGCCTCGCCCTCCACCAGCACGATCGCCGGTGGCCGGGCCAGGGCGCCCCGAAGCGCCGCCATCTCCCGATCACGACCCACGAAATGCGGCGTGGAAACGGTCGGTGCAGTCCCGTCGTCCTCGGGGGAGGGGTCGAGCATGCGTGATGATCTCTCTTTTCGCTGCTCGGGCACAAGTACCACCAACGCGGCCACCCCGATCGGGATGGCCGCGCTCGGTCCAGCACGCACCGCTCAGGTGGGTGGCCGGGGCGCCGGCGCCTGGGCGGCCGGTGGCGGGGTGTACGACGGCGTCGGGGCGACGCCCGGCGCCGGCCCGTAGCCCTGCCCGGCAAAGCCCGCGCGCAAGTCCTGCACGGGGATTTCCTGGCCGAACGTGGCGGCCAGCGGCACCACGGCGCCCTGCATGGCGACCTCGGCGCCCTCGCGGACGGCGGCGTGCACCGCCTCGCGCATCGCCCGGACCCACTCCGTGCGCAGCATCTGGTTGATCGAACCGGTGCGACCCAGCATGCCGCCGATCAGGTCCTTGACGAAGTGGCCGATCAGGGCCCCGCCGCGGCGGCTGCGCCACATCATCCAGCCCAGATAGAGGCTGCTTCCGTAGGGGAAGACCGAGACGTAGATGCTGTAGTTGCGATGCTGGATCAGCAGACGGTTGTTGACCGTCTCGGGGGCCAGCAGGTCGCTGCGGATGCGTACGGCGTTGGCGTGCAGCGGGAAGCCGCGATGGCGCAGTGTGCCGTAGATCGCCGCATAGGCCGAGTCGGCCGCCTGATACCGGTCCTCCATCAGGGTCTTCCACTCGGCGATCGGCTCGTCGACCTTGGAGGCGAGCAGTACCACCCAGAAAACCGCGAAGGACAGGATCGAGGCGAGATAGAACAGGCCACTCGCCGCGGAGTCGCCGCTGAGTGACGACGACTCAGAGCCGATCGCGACCATGATGCCGAGGAAGGCGAAGAGCACCCAGACGGCGAACGCGCTCACGGCCGCACCGATCCAGAGCCGGAAGATGACCATCGCCGGGACCGACTCGTCGAGGGGGAGTTCGACCCCGCCGTACCGGAGCCCCTGCATACGGTAGGCGACGTCACCGCTGTTGGGGCCGGCAGTCGCCCACTGCCGCGGCGGCTCACCGGGCATGCTCATAGATCCTCCACTCGTGTGAGTTCAGTTCAGGGTGACCCGGATGTCGGATCCGGACGCCTGCGCGGTGCCGCGGATTCGGATGGCCGTGTCGCCGCTCTTGGTCTGCTGTGCGCCTGAGAAGTCGCTGTAGGTCGCAGTCCAGTGCACGCTGCCGCTACCGTCGTCGGAGATCGACACCTGGTCGTCGTTGCCGAGTAGACCGATCGTCGCGGTGTCCACCGAGATCGCCGGGTACCTCGTTACCGACCACCGCACCGACACGTTCCAGGCGTAGATGTCCGCGCGGAATGGGCACCCGCTGGGGGAGGCCGCCGTGCTGGCCGCGCACTTGTCGATCGCCGACTTCACCGACGAATCGATCCGCTCCTGCACACCGGGCGCCAGCTGCGGCGTGCCGAAGTCGAGCACGGCCGTGTACTTCAGCCTGGTGCCGGCCGGGGGCGCGGTCACGCTCGCACCGGCGAACAGTGCGCTGGCGGCGGCCTCCGCCTTGAACGCACCCGGGAAGGCGACCACCTCGTCCTGCGTGTCGTCGCTCAGTGCGACGCCGTTGACCGTGACCGCTCGCGAGAGGGTGTTCCTCAGTTCGACTTGGACGAACGGGCCGTGCAGAAGGTAACCGTCGCCGTCCGCGGCCTCGGTGACCAGGATCGTCTGCTCGACAGTGGTGCCGCCGGCGTGATAGGTGACGTCGACGGTGCTGGTGCCCTCGTCGTACCGCCCGATTGCCTCCTTGGCGTCGCCGACCTTGACATCGCGGGGGCGGGCGTCGCGATCGGCCAGTCCAGCGGCGGTGAGCAGCGGGTACCTCGAGGGGTCGATCTCGGCTGCGCGGTACACCAGCTTCAGGGCGCCGGCCGCGTCACCGTCACCGAGCGCGTCGAAGTACGCCTCGACCGTCGACCGTGGGGTTTCCGCGATCAGTTTCGACACCACGGCGATCCCGGTCGCCAGGAGGACCAGGGCGCCGACCGCGGCGACCGCGATCAGCACGGGCTTACGGCCGAATCCCCGTTGCGGAGCCTCGCCACCGAGCGTGAGTGTCTGCCACGCAGGCGACACTGTGGACGTGACGGGAGCGACGGTCCGCTCGGGCGAATCCGAAGTGGACACCGCCCGCGCGGGCGCGGCACCGACCAGTTCGGGAAGCACCGGCATGCCGCAGTAGTGGCAGGAGCCCTGCGCGGCCGTGACACTGCCGCCGCACTGGAAGCACACGCTGGTGGCTGCCGCCTCGGCTGAGTCCATCAACGATCGTCCCCCCGTGACGGGCATTCGAAGTGACCGGAACGGTACACCAGATACGGACCGGTCACAGACCGTCGTTGCCGCCGGATCGCGAGGTGTGGTTGCATCGTCGCGTCATGTGCGACGTCAACGTTTTCTATGACGGGGGACGCTGATGACTGCCGTGCTTGTCACCGCAGAGCCAACCGGCGTCTGGGCGTGGACCGGCGTACGGATCGAGGCTGCGGCCGATCTGTCCGAGCTGCGCGAGTACGCCGAGTTGAAGGAGCAGGAACGGGTCGCCAAGGCGGTGTCCGAACAGGTCACGTTCCTGGCCGCGCAGCTCGGCGAGCACAGCGGGGCTCCGCTCGAGTTGCGCTGGTGGTGGCGGCCGGAGAAGGGTGCGCTCGAGGCGTATCTGCTGACCCGGGTCACGGGCGTCACCGAAGCGTCGGCCCGCGCCGCCGCCGAGACCGCGGCGCGCCGCCTGATGGCCGCGCCGCGCCACGTCTTCACGGCGCCGCTGACCGAGACTGGTCTGCGCGCCGCGCTGCTGCCGTTCCCCCCGCATCCGGCGGGCGCGGTCGAGGTGCGCAAACGCGTGCTGGTGGAGAGGCCACAGCGACCGGACGCCGGGGTGCTCTACTACTTCGCGGTGCAGCCGTTCACCGGCACGTCCCGGTCCTGGGAGCCGTTGCTGCGGGCGATCACCAGCCTGCCGCACCAGGTGGTGGTCACCGTCGGGCTCGACCCGATGCCGGTGCCCGGATCCCTGAACCAGGCGATCGCGCTCTCCGCCTCGCACTACAAGCGGCTGGCGGTCGACGGCGAGTTTCACCACGGTGGCCTGTACGGCGGTCGGGTCAAACTCACCCCGGACGCGTTCGCCGTCGACGCCGAAAAGATCTACGCCGATGCGGGCCGCCGCTACCAGGGGTCGGCGTTCCGTATCCGGGTGGCGGTCTGCGCGCCGCAGCCGCTGGGCGACGACCTGCCGTCGGTGATCGGCGCGACCGTCTCGCGCAGCGAGCGCGCCGAGTCGGAGACCTATCTGACCAGCAGGGCGACCGGGGCGACCTACGCCCTGGAACGCCCGGCCGGCCCGCAGTTGGAGATCTTCGCCCGCAATCTCGGGTCACTGTCGTTCGTCGACTGGGGCGGCCACCCGGTGTGGCGCAGCGCCACCCCGCCCACCGCCGCGCTGTACCCGCTGACCTGGATCGTCGACGCCGAGGAGGCCACCGCGGCGTTCCGGCTCCCGATCGCCCCGCACGGCACGCTTCCCCGCTTCCCGGTTCGCACGCGCACGCCGGCCGTGGTCGCCGACTACACCCCGGCGGGGCCGTACGTGATCCTCGGCGGGCAGCCGGCCGCCGGCTCGCTCGGCGTCGAACTGGCCGACCTGAACCGGCACGCCCTGTTCCTCGGCACCACCGGCTCGGGCAAGACCAACTCGACACTGTCGTTCGTGCGGCAACTGTGGGCGGAGCACCGCATTCCGTTCACCGTGCTGGAACCGGTCAACGCCGAGCGCGACGACTACCGCTGGCTGGCCACCCTGCCCGGCTTCGAGGATCTGCTGGTGTTCACGGTCGGGGACGAGCACACCGCGCCGCTGCGGCTCAACCCGTTCGAGGTGCCGCTCGGGGTCCGCATCGCCACCCACACAGGCAACCTGCGGGCCTGCTTCGACGCCGCGTTCGGGCTCTGGGATCCCCTTCCGGCGATCTACTCGCGGGCGCTTCGGGAGACGTACCAGCAAGCCGGTTTCGATCTTGCGGAGGTCGCCGAGGAGTCCGACACGTGGCCGACCCTGTCCGACTTCGTCGCGGCGATCACCGCGGTCACCGAAGGCCTCGACTACTCCGGTGAGGTGCGCTCCAACATCCTGGCGGCATCCCGCCTGCGCGCCGAATCATTGGCCGAGGGGGCCTGCGGACCGACCCTCTCCGCGGCCCGATCATTTCCGGTCGCCGAACTGCTCAGTCGGCCCGTGGTGATCGAAATGGCCGCGATCGGTGACGACACCAAGGAGCAGGCGCTTGTCATGGCACTGCTACTGAACGCGATGACCGAGCACTACAAGGCGCACCGGGAAGGGTCCCGGCTGGCTCACGTCACGGTCATCGAGGAGGCGCACCGACTGCTTGGCCGACCCGTGCCCGGCGGCGACGCCCGGCAGGGCGACGCGCAGGCCAGGGCGGCGGAGACGTTCGCCAACACTCTCGCGGAGAACCGGAAGTACGGCGAGGGCCTGGTGATCGTCGAGCAGTCGCCGTCGAAACTGATCCCGGACGCGTACAAGAACACCAACCTCAAGGTGATGCACCAGCTGTTGTCGGCCGAGGACCGCGAGTTGATCGGCGACACCATGCGGTTCTCCGACGACCAGCGGGCGTACGCGGGAGCCCTGCCGAAGATGTCCGCCTTCGCCTTCCACTCCCGCCTCGATCGGCCCGCGTTGATAGCGGTCGACGACGTGCGAGCCCGCGACGCCGCCGAGCGCGAGCTTCCCGAGGCGCCGCTGGCCGACAATGACGAGCTGACCCGGCGGCACCGCGTCTGGCTGGCCACCAACCCCGCCGCCGCGGCAGCGATGGCACCGCAGGCATCCTGCGGCATCTGCCCGGTGCGCTGTTCCTTGGCGTACGCCGCGGAGCGCGCGGCCGCGGACCACGTGACCGCGTTCCGGGAGCGCATGAAGACGTGGCCGTCCGCTCCGGCCGACCGGCCGGCGTGGTGGGACGACACCGGCGAGCTGCTGGAGTCGTGGGGCGACAAGAGCCGTCCCCACCGCGCGGCGCCCGGAGATCAGCACTGGAGCATCGCCGTGTTCGTGGCTCTGCTCGGCAAGGCGTACAGCGGAGACACCGGCCGCTGGCGAGGCCTCTACCGGGACCACCTGATGCGCGCGGGACAGGGCGGCGCACGATGACCGACTACCGGGAGGCCCCTCCAGATCCGGAAGCGAACCACGGAAGCGAGAGCGACGATCGCCCGCCGGCCCCCGACCCCGAGTCCCCGCCGCCGGGTTCCTTGCCGTCGGAGTCCCCGCCGCCGGAGTCCTCGCCGCCAGAAGGGGCCGAGCCCGGGGGCGGGGAGCAGCTGACAGCGCCTGACCCGGAGGCCGGGCAGGAGACTCCGGCCGCGACTTCCGGCGAGCAGCCGCTCGCCCCGGACCCCGACCACGCCGAGCCGACGGACCAGACCCCGCAGAACACCACGCCTGCGCTGGAGAACGACGGTCAGAGCCCGCCCCCGGACGCGACTTCTCACACGACGGAGGACACCGGCCCTCCCCACGACGAGCAGGGTCCGCCGGCCGAGGACCCGACGGCTCGGGAGTCCGTGCCCGCCCCGGACCTCGACGACAACGTGGACGAGGTGAGGAATCCACCCGAGGACACCACCGGTACGGAGAGCCAGCAACGGCCGGTCCCCGACCCGTTCGCGTCGGACCACCCGCGTCCGGACCCCGAGCCGGGGGAGACCCCGGCTCCCGACAACGACGCACTGCCCCCAGCCCCGGACCCGGACGAGGCAGCCGCCGAGCAGCAGGCCGACGCCGAGCACCAGACCGCCGCCGAGCACCAGGACGAGGTCGACGCGGAGCAGGATCGGGGCGAGGAAGCGGGCTGGGACGAGGTCCGTGACCTGTTCCCCGCCGACGACTCCGGCCGGCAGTTGACGCCGGAGGACTGCGTGTTCCTGGGCATCACGCCCGACCAGGTCCGGGACTGGTCGGACCGGAGCGCCCCGCTCGGCATGACCCCGGAGCAGTACACCGATTTCCGCTCGTCCCTCAGCGACGCGCTCCGGGCCGATGGCATCGACCCGGCCGGCGTCGACGCCCGGCTGCAGGGCTCGTCGGCCCACTTCTTCTCCGGCAAGCACAAGGACTTTCCCGCACGGGACGACCTTGCCGGCAATCCAGAAGCCCAGGCGAGGTACGACGAATGGATCGGCCAGGGAACGCCGCCGCAGCGCCGCCCCTTCGATTCGATGAACAGGCTGGGCGTGGAGGGCGAGGACCCCAGCGATTACGACGTCCAGCTCTCCTCGGACCAGATGGTCGAGCGGGCCGAGGCGCTCCGGCAGGAGCAGTTTCCAAATCTTGATCTCTTCCATCCGAAATACGACTTCGTCGGGAAGCGCCTGATGGACGACGCATTTCCGAACCTGAGCGCCTGGCGCCGCGGCCAGGAGGCGAACACCGGCCGGGAGGTCGCGCCGGCGGTGTTCCCCGGAAGCGGTCCGCCGGACAGGACACTGACCTCAAGGAACGGGATGTCTGCGCACTTCCGGGATGATGACTGGAAGATCCAGCTCTGAGGAGACACGATGGCCTTTTCGCATGTGGTGACCTACGAGATGTCGGGCCCGCTCGACCGGGCGCCCATGGAGTCGTTACGGACGAGTCTCGCCCTCACCCCGGAGGGCCGGTTCACCGATGATCAGGATGCGATCTTCGGGAGGCGGACGGTCCCGGTCCAGGGTGGCCACATTCGGATCCGCCTCATCCGGGACGACGTCCGCGATGGATGGACCGTGGACCTGAGTGTCGACGGCGACACCCAAGCTGCGGCGCTCCTCCCGATCGAGGCAGAGATCGTCGCAGCGGCAGCGGCGGCCGGCCTGACCGTGGAAAGCGTCTTTCGCCGCAGCTGAGCACCGACGGAACCGGCGGGGCACCCGACTCCTCCGGCGGGCGGGTATCGTGGCCGGGCCGGCCGCGGGACTTCGGTGCGACTTCCGGAACCCGCCTCTGAAGCGATGCTTCGCAGTTCGTGCCCCCAATCCCCGGCCGGCCCCGTCGTCACCGTCCGAGAGGTTGGATCGCCGTCATGTCGCGGGCGGACCGGGTCGCGTGCGAGGACGTGGTCATGTTCGTCAACGCCGCGATCGCCTCGACGGCCCAGCGCGAGTTCCGCTCCGACGCCGCCGCGCAGCGCCTGTCGTTGGGGTTTCTGCACGAGTACGTGCTGGGCAACTACCGCGACCTGTACGCCGCGACCCTGGCCCTGGACGTCAACGACCGCAACGCCGCCCTGGTGGTGACGAACCTGCTGCGCACCGCCCGGGAGGCCAGCGCCGCGCAGCGCACGGTGGAGGGACGCCTGATCGCGGCGCGACTGCGGTCGCTGCCGCCACAGCGGGTGTACGGCGTACTCCGCGAGCTGCGCCGGTTGCGGATCAACAACAGGCGTACCCGCGCCGTCGTCCGTGACTGGGTGGCGGCGCGACCCGATCCGGCGTTCGACGCGATCAAGTACCGCCGATCGTTGTCGGTGGCCGCCCGGCACAACCACCTGCCGCTTCCGGGTGAGGTCGGGACGGTGCTGTTCGACTGGCGCCGTCCGAAGCGCTACGAGACACCGATGCTGGAGGCGTGGCGACGCGCCCACTACGAGCAGCGGGCCCTGTACGAGCTGCCGTACACCGTCGCCGAGGGGGAGTTGGCGGCCGGGACCCGCCGCCCGCCTGCCGTGCGTCGCCCGGCCGCGGAGCGGGTGAGCCCGGCGGTACGCCAACTCGTCGCGACGCTCGGTGACGTACCCGTGGTGGTGCTCGGTCGCCGCGCCGACGTGCTGGCCTGGAACACCGCCGGTCATGCCCTGTTCGCCGGTCACCTGAATCCGGAGATCCCCCAGCGGTCGAACCCGCACCCGAACATGGCGCGGCTGGTGTTCCTGGACGCGCACACCCGTGACCTGTACGCGGACTGGCCCACCAAGGCCCGCGCGGTGGTGGCGACGCTGCGGATGGCCTCCGGGCAGCACCCGGACGACCCGCTGATGGCCGCGCTGGTCGGTGAGTTGACGGTGCGCAGCCCGGAGTTCGCGACCATGTGGGCCGACCATCGGGTGAAGGTCGGCGGCGACACCGTCTACCAGATGCGTCACCCGCTGGTCGGCGCCATGGACGTGACGCAGCAGACCCTGCGTACCGACGACGATCAGACAGTTGTCATCGCCACCACCGAACCCGGCTCGGCATCGCACGCCGCGATGACGTTGCTCGTGCACGGCGCCGTCACCACCCGTGCCGGCGCTGCGCAGCCGCTCGCCAGGCGCGAATAGCGCCGTTCCCATCGGCTCGACCCGAGGTGCTCCGAAAGGAGCGCCGGACCCGTCGCGCCCTTTTCCAGCCCAGCACCATCAGCCTCAGTGAGGACAGAAATGCGCAACAGAACGATGACCCTCGCAATCGCCGTCGCCGCAGCGGGAATCGGCGTCGTGACGGTCGTACCGTCCAGCGCCGCGCCGGCCGCCACCGCGGGGGCCCGTACCGTCGGGTCGGCCCGAGCGTCCGCCGCGCCCTCGCGGATCGCGAACCACTTCGACCTGTCGAAGGGACAGATGCCGGAGAACGTCGCGGTCGGTCCGGACGGCACCGCCTACGTCACCTTCGCGGCGGCTCGACAGGTCGCCGCGGTCACCCCGTCCGGCGGTACGCGGATCCTGGCGACCCTGCCGGCCCCCGCCGATGGCGGCGTTAACACCCCGGTGCTCGCGTTCGCGCTGACCACGGGCATCGTCCGGATGACCGACGGCACCCTCTACTTCCTGTACGCGAGCGGTGATGCCGCCTCCACCGGTCTGTACCGGCTACGCCCCGGCGGGGCCCCGAACCGCATCGCGGCTCTGCCGGCCGACGGGCTGCCCAACGGCCTGGCGTTCGACGCGGAAACGGGGAGGTTCTACCTCACCGACTCGGTGCTCGGCACGATCTCCACCGTCCCCCTGGACGGCGGCCGTGTCGAGGTCTGGTCCTCGGCGCCCGAGCTCGCCGCGGCGGGCTTCCTCGGTGCCAACGGCATCAAGGTACGCGCCGGCGCGATCTGGGCGACAAACCTCGACCGGGGCACGCTGCTGCGCATTGCGGTGCGGCACGGCCGGCCCGGGCCCGTCCGGGTGGCGGCGACCGGCCTGGTCGGCATCGACGACTTCGCCTTCGTCGGTGCCGGCGACCGACAGGTCGTCGCCACACTGAACGGCCCGAACACCGTGGTCAGCATCGACGCCGAAGGCCGTTCCCGGACGCTGCTGACCGCCGCCGACGGGTTGCAGAACCCGACCTCGGTGGCCGTGCGGGGCCGCACCGTCTACGTGCTCAGTGCCGCGTACACGACAGGCGTCGACCCGAACCTGGCACTGGCCACCCTGCCGGGCCGCTGATCCGTTGAGCGTCGCCGTCAAGCAGTGGGGCCCGTTCCCTCGGTACTGAATACTCGGATCGCCCGCCACCGTCGGAGGACGGTGGCGGGCGATCCGACGCCTCCGCTTACGCGGGGCAGAGGCGGCTCGGTCACCGCGCGGCCCGGAGGTCGGGCCTTTCGCTCGATGACCCGTCGGGCGTGCGCGGGCGCCGACGACCGAGGTGGAAGGCCGTGCCCGCGGCCAGCGCGGCCACGACGATCAGCGCGGCGAAGACCGGGTGCATGTCCTTGGACAGGCTCGGGGCGCGGTCGGGCCCGACGGCCCAGAGGATCAGCGGTGTGGCGTACGCGCTGGCGAGAGCGACGGTCCAGCGGCGTAGGCCGCGCAGGTGGGCGTGCCGCAGGCTCACGGTCAGCGCAAGGACGACCGGGACGATGGCCAGCATGGCGAACTGGCCGATGACGAGGACCGGAACGGCCCAGATGGAGATGACGGCAGTCCGGTCGGCGCGGTTTCGCCGGGTGTGGGGAGACGCGGGGGAGGGCATGGTCGTCCTCGTCAGCGGGTGGGGTCGGTGATCGCGGGACGCCATGCCAACCAGCCGCGACACAGCACGTAGGCGGCCGCGACGACGGCGACGAGACCGAAGTCGACGACGGCCGACAGGCGTGCCTCGGGGACGTCTCCGATCAGCGCCCCGAACACGACGAGGGCGGCCTTGCCGACGAGCACGATCTCCCAGACGCCGGCCGCCTGACGGGGCCGCACCGCGAGCAGGGCGAAGAGCGCGGCGAAGATGCCGAAGCTGGAGACTCGCCAGCCTTCGATGAACAGACGGTCGTCGCTGGCGTTGATGGTCAGCAGGATGCCGTTGACGAACGCGACGACGGTGGCCAGGGCGGCGAGGGCTGCCAGCCCGCGGCCGGCGAGGTCTCTGCGGCGGGCGGGGGCAGCGGGGTCGACTCGGGTAGCGGTCGCGGCGGTCATGAGAGCTCCATTCTTGGGGAACGGCTGTGAACTTACAACCGTTAACTTACGCGTTCGCCTAACGTCTGTAAAGTCAGAGGGGTGACCACACCGAGAATGCGGGCCCGCAACAAGCGCGGCGAAGGCGCCCAGCTGCGCGACGAGATCGTCGACGCCGCGATGAGGCTGCTGGAGGACGGCACGCCGCAGAACGTGACCCTGCGGGGGATCGCCCGGCAGGCCGGCATCTCCGCGCCGTCGATCTATCCGCACTTCCCGGACCTGGACTCGATCCTGCTCGCGGTCGCGCAACGCGCGTTCGGCATCCTGGAGCAGGAGCTGGGCGCGCCGGATGACGCGGATCCGGTCGAGCGCCTGCGCGCGATCTGCGCGGCCTACCTGACCTTCGCCGAACGCCGGCCGCAGCAGTACCGGCTGATGTTCGGCGCCGTCTGGGATGCCGGGCAGGCGCTTGAGCGGGCCCCGGGCATGGCTGACGAGCTCTCCGTTCTCGGCATGGGAGCGTTCGAGATCTTCCGGCGTACGCTCGCCGACTGCGTCGCGGCGGGCCGGTCCGCCAGCGCGGACCCCTTCCGCGATGCGTCGGCGCTCTGGGTGGCGTTGCACGGATTCGCCCAGCTCCAGGTGGCGGCGCCGCTGTTCCCGTGGCCACCGGAGCTGCGCGACTCCGTCATCGACCGGATGGCGCTGCTGCGCTGACGGTGCGGTTGGCCGCGACCCCGCAGAGAGCGTGCCTCGACAACACCATGCGTCGCGGCTGATGGTCGGTACCCACCAACTCCCCGACCCGGGGCACGGCGCGGTTCCGCCCTCGGCGGGCTGCGCTCCACGACGGCACCCTGGCAGGATGCGCCCGTGCGTCCCCGGCTTCTCCTCCTGTCCGCTGCGGCTGCGTGCGCCGTCTTCCATGTCATGGGTGTCCTGACGGCCCGTCCGATCTGGCGTTACGCCGAGGTGGCGAGCCTCGGTCTGCTCCTTGCCTACGCTCTGGTCAGCCGACCGCCGCGCTCCCGATGGGCGCTGGGGGCAGCCCTCGCGGTGCTGCTGGTGGACGCGTTCCGGGCGATGCCTGTCCCTCGGGACAGCGCCGGTTACGGCTGGCAGGTGCTCGTGCCCGGCTCCGCTCCCGAGGCACCGTCCGCGTTGGAGTCTGCACTGTCCCTCTGTTGGCCCGCGTTGACCGCGGCACTGGTGCTGCTCGTCGCGTGGCGCCGCGGTGGCTGGCGCCGACGATGGGTGGCGCCGGGTGTCGCGGGGGCAGCGCTGATCATCGGGTACGCGGCCGTCCGTATCGTTGGTATCCGGAGTGCCGCAGACGCGGAAGCTCCGCGAGGGAACGACACCGGTATGGCCGACCTGATAATGGCGGTCCTGCCGCCCCTGGTTCTCGGGGTCACCGCGCTGGCGCTCGCCTCGGCGCTCGGTGGCCACGGTCGACGGATCGCCGCGATCGGCGCGGCGTTGCTGGCCCTCACGGGGCTGCCGCTGATGGACACCTGCATCGCCACGGTCCCGATGCCGCTGTACGCGAGCAGCGAGAACGCCGTGTTCGCCTGGTACGCCATCACGCCCACGCTGTCCATGCCGCAACCGATGCCGGCGCTCACGGCGATGGTTGAACTGACCGGGTACCTGCTGCTCGTCGTGGGCCTCAGCACATCGTCGGTGCCGACGGCCGCGTCACCGGCAGCGGCCTGAGCGGGTCGGTTCCGACCGGGCCACCCTCAGCGGCTGTCTCCGTGTCCGGATCCCCACGCGTCCCGTCCGGAAGGCGGCGAAACGTCGGCATTGGCGCGTGGTGAACGACGGCTATCCGCGACGGCGATCCTGCATCGATCATTGCCGGGAGATAGACGTGAGTCAGTCTCACCTCCTAGTGGAACGTCCGGGCGCGGAGGGCGAGAGATCGGCACCGGCAGCCGGGCGTACCGAACGGCCCGACTCCGCGTCCCCGGAGGATCGCCATGCCCCGTCCCGCTTCCCGTAACCGGCTCGCGGCGTTCACCGCCGCTGCCCTGACCGCGAGCGTCCTGACGGTGACCCCGCCGTCACCGGCGCTGGCCGCCAGCACGTTCGCCGCCAACGACTACTGCCTCGGCCAGTGCGCCGACATCCTGCCCCCCGGGCAGAACGGCAACGCCACGCTTGTCGCCATCCTGGCGCACCAGGCGCTCGGCACCCGCCCGGCGCACTCCAGCGACCAACTCGACGAGTACGCGAACCTGGTCTACAACTACGCCGGGCTTACCGACGAGCAGATCGGCCACTTCTACAACGACGCCTCGTTCGGCGTGCCCGCCGCGCAGGTCGAGAGCACTGTGTCGCCGCGCGCGGACGTCACAATCGTGCGGGACAAGGCCACCGGCGTCCCGCACGTCACAGGTACCACCCGCGCGGGCACGATGTTCGGGGCCGGCTACGCCGGGGCCCAGGACCGGCTGTGGGTGATGGACCTGCTGCGGCACGTCGGCCGGGGCAACGTCACCTCGTTCGCCGGCGGCGCGCCGGGCAACCGGGAGCTGGAGCAGAGCGTCTGGGCCAACTCGCCCTACACCGAGGCGGACCTGCAGGCCCAGGTGGACGCGCTGCGCACCAAGGGCGCCCGGGGCCAGCAGCTCTACACCGACGTGGTCGACTACATCGCCGGCATCAACGCCTACATCGACAAGTCGATCGCCGACGACAACTACCCGGGTGAGTACGTGCTCGCCGGCGCCGGCAAGCCGAAGCACTTCACCATGACCGACCTGATCGCCACCGCCGGGGTGATCGGCGGGCTATTCGGTGGAGGCGGCGGCAGCGAGATCCAGTCCGCGCTGGTCCGGGTGGCCGCCCGAGCCAAGTACGGCGCCGCCGAGGGTGACCGGGTCTGGACGGCGTTCCGGTCGCAGAACGACCCGGAGACCGTACTCACCCTGCACGACGGGCAGAGCTTCCCGTACGGGGCGACACCGCCGGGCGCGACAAGCGCGGTGCTCCCCGATGCCGGCTCGGTGGTCGCCGAGCCTCTCGCGTACGACGCCAGCGGTGGGGCAGCCGCGCGCACCGGCACCAGCACCGCCACCCAGGGGCTGCTGGGCGGCCTGTCCAACCTGCGCGCGCACGGCATGTCCAACGCGGTAGTGGTCTCCGGGCGGCACACCACCACCGGCAACCCGATCGCCGTCTTCGGGCCGCAGACCGGCTACTTCGCGCCGCAACTCCTGATGCTCCAGGAGTTGCAGGGGCCGGGGATCAGCGCGCGCGGCGCCGCGTTCGCCGGTCTGAACCTCTACGTGCTGCTCGGCCGCGGCCAGGACTACGCGTGGAGCGCGACCTCCGCCTCCCAGGACCTCACCGACACGTACGCGGTGCCGCTGTGCACCACCGACGGCAGCGCCCCGACGCTGCGTACCAACCGCTACCTCTACCACGGGCAGTGCCTCGCCATGGAGGCGCTGGAGCAGCGCAACTCCTGGTCGCCGACGCTCGCCGACTCCACCCCGGCCGGCTCGTACACGCTGCGCGCGTTGCGCACGAAGTACGGGCTGGTCGCGTACCGGGGGTTGGTGAACGGGCAGCCGACCGCGTTCACCAAGCTGCGCTCGACCTACCGGCACGAGGCCGACTCGGCGATGGGCTTCCAGGCCTTCAACGACCCGTCGGCGATGGGCAGCGCGGCGGCGTTCCAGGCGTCAGCGGCCAGCGTCGGGTACGCGTTCAACTGGTTCTACGTCAACTCGACCGAGGCGGCGTACTTCAACTCCGGCTCGAACCCGGTCCGGTCGGCCACCGCCGACCCGAACCTGCCCACCAAGGCCGAGCCGGCGTACGAGTGGGCCGGCTGGAACCCGGACACCAACGACGCCACCTACGCTCCGGCGTCGGCGCATCCGCAGTCGGTCAACCAGGACTACTACGTCAGCTGGAACAACAAGCAGGCGCGGGACTTCGGGGCCGCGGACGGCAACTTCAGTTTCGGCTCCGTACACCGTGCTCAGTTGCTCGACGGCCCGGTGCGCGCCGCGATCGCCCAGCGCAAGCTCGGCCGCGCTGACGTCGTGAAGATCATGGCGGACGCGGCGGTGACCGACCTGCGTGGCCAGCAGGTCCTCGGCGACCTGCTGCGGGTGCTGGACAGCGCGCCGGTCACCGACCCGGCGTTGGCCGACGCGATCGGCAAGCTGCGGGCCTGGCAGCAGGCCGGCACCCGCCGGGTGGAGACGTCGCCCGGCTCCAAGGTCTACCAGCACGCCGATGCCATCCGGATCTTCGACGCCTGGTGGCCCCTGCTGGCCTCGGCGGAGTTCCGCCCCGGCCTCGGGCCCGACCTGTACGCCGCGCTCGTCGATGCCATCGAGGTGAACGAGGCGCCGTCGGGCGGCCAGAACGGCGGGCGCGACGGCGCCGTGAGCTGGGCGTCGCAGGGGCAGGCGCACAAGGGTTCGTCGTTCCAGCACGGCTGGTGGGGCTACGTCGACAAGGACCTGCGCACCGTGCTCGGTGACCCGGTGGCCGGTGGGCTGGGCCGCGCGTACTGCGGCGACGGCAACCTCGGCGCGTGCCGGCAGGCGTTGCTCGACGGGCTCGGCCAGGCGGCCGCGGTGCCGGCCACCACCGTGTACCCGGGGGACAAGTCCTGCTCCGCCGGCGACCAGTGGTGCGCCGACTCGATCGCCCAGTCCGGCCTCGGCGGCATCACGCAGCCGCTGATCGCCTGGCAGAACCGCCCCACCTACCAGCAGGTCGTCTCGTTCCCGGCGCACCGGGGCGACGATGTCACCAACCTGGCACAGGGGCGCCCGGCCACCGCGTCGAGCACCCAGTTCCTGACCAGCTACACGCCGGACAAGGCGGTCGACGGCAGCCTCGGCAGCCGGTGGGCCAGCAGCTACAACGACAACCAGTGGCTCCGGGTCGACCTCGGCGCGGCCCGCACCGTCAGCCGGGCGGTGTTGCGCTGGGAGTCCGCGTACGGCACCTCGTACCGGATCGAGGTATCCGGCGACGGCAGCTCGTGGACGCCGGTGTTTGCCACCACCACCGGCAACGGCGGCGTCGACAACGCCACCTTCGCGCCGGTCACCGCCCGCTACGTGCGGGTGTACGGAGTCAAGCGGGCCACCTCGTACGGATTCTCGCTCTACGAATTCGAGCTGTACGGACGGTGACCTCGGTCGGAGGGGGCGGCGGCACACACCCGCCGCCCTCTCCGAGGCCCGGGCCCGCGGTGCTCGTTCCCGCTCCCGTCAGGGGTGCCGGCCGGAAGTGCGGAGATCCTTCGCGTGTTGATGGAGCTCGTCGACCGTGGCGAGGCTCAGCTCCAGCTCGGTGAGCCACCCCCGCACCAGCGCCTTGTCCGACGCGTGGTGCAGACAGTGTCGCAAGCTCTCCTCCAGCGTCCGAAGCTTCGCCGCATAAAAAGCGACGTAGTCCTCCATGCCCGTCCGAGCGGGATAGATGGCCGCATTGAAGATCACGCCCACATCCTTGCCACCTCCCGGCGACAGCTCAGAGACACGATCGGCGATCATTGTCAGCCGTTCCTTGATCACCTCGGAGCCTTCCCAGCAGGGCGGACCGAGCGCCAGGACCCGCACGGGTTCAAACGAGCGTCGGGCACTTCCTCTCCTGTTCCTTACCCCGTCCAGGGTGAGGGTGACCGTGTAGAAGTCACTGCCTCGTCTCGCCTCGCTCGCCACAAGGGGTACGAGGAAGCGGTCGTTGCCGTTCGCGGGGATCTCCTGCCTGATCGGACTGGAGTAGCGCCCCTTCTGCAGCGGAAAGTCGACCGCATACGAGGCACTGGGCCCCAGTCGCCGCTCCATCACCTGCTCACCACCGGTGACCGTTCCGCCGGGAAACCTGACTACGAGAGGCGGATCGATCGTGGGAACGCGGAGGGTGCCTTGCACGTCGAGGTGAATGCGTCGCAGCAGCCCCGGCCGATCGCCGTCGTTACGCACGAGGACGTCCAGAACTGGCCGGTCCGGCTCGATGGTTCCCACGAGGTGCGTGTCAGTGTGCGGCTCTGCCTGGATCACCTCGGCATCAGACACCAACACGTCGACGAGGCTGATCACCTCGGCCCTGCGTCGTTGCGCTCTGAGCGTCGCCCACGCCGCGACGGCGGCGGCGGCGATTGTCGACACGCCTGCCACAACGACTTCGTCAACCACGACAGATACCGCCCACATTGTCCTTCTCGTCCGTCGGTTGGCGGCCGAGTACACCAGCCTTGTCGCCCATCGCAGCCGACGTTCTTGGTTGAGACCATCATTCGGCAGGCAATTGGCTGCCCGGCGGCGAACCCACCGAGATGTCCACAGTGTGGCGACGCCGGCCGGGTGAATTCGACGATGAACGCCTTCACGAGGCACTGTCGCAGATCGGGTCCTCGCTTCCCGGGCCGACGCAACGGGTACATGACCGTGTTCACCGAGCGGGAGCTGGCCTTCCTGAGTGAGCAACTTCTGGGCAGGCTGGCCACCGTCCAGCGGAACGGCACCGTGCAGAACAACCCGGTGACGTTCGGGTACAACACCACGCTGCACGCGATCGACATCGACGGCCACGGCATGGAGAGCAGCCAGAAGTTCCGCAACGTGGCGGCCGGCTCCAGCGTCTCGCTGGTGGTGGACGACGTGGCCTCGACCAATCCGTGGAGCGTGCGCTGCCTGGAGATCCGCGGCAGCGCCGAGGCCCTGCCAGAGGCGACGAACGCGGCGGGCGAGCCGACCGGCGCGCTCATCCGGATCCACCCCCGCCGCATCCTGAGCTTCAACATCGACCCCGACGCGGGCATCCGGTCGGTGGCGTGACGCGCGTGACCGGGCGGCGGGAAGGTCGCCGCCCGGTTACGCCTGGTAGCCGTGCAGGAAGGTGTGCACCCCGGCCGCTACCATCGCGGCCACCTCGCGCTCGGCCGGCGGACCGACCAGGTAGGGCAGATTGTCCGACGAGATCAGCACCATCAGATGGCCCGCGGCGCGCTCCGGATCGTCCATCTTGAGCGGGTGCCGCTCGGCGATCGCGCACAGCCGGTCGGCCAACTCCCGGCGCACCCGCTGCGGCCCGTTCTCCTGCCAGGCGGCGATGGCCGCGGCGGGGATGTGCTCCGCCTCCGCGTGGATCTGCCGGACCAGCGCGAAATGCGGGGCGTTGGCCGAGTTGCGCACTGAGATCCACTCGATGCCGAACGCGACGAGGTCGCCCTCCAGCTCGACGATCTTGTGCAGGTGGCGGTCGATGATCGCGAGCTGGGTCTCCACCAGCCGGCGCGAGCTCTCCTCGATCACCGCCTCGAACAGGCTCGCCTTGTCCTTGAAGTGGTTGTAGATCGTCCGGCTGGACACGCCGGCCTCGGCGGCGATCGCGTCCAGACCGGCTCGCGTGTAGCCGTCCCGCGAGAAGATCGCCAGCGCGCCCTCGATGATGGCCCGCCGTTTGTCCGGGGAGCCCCCGCCTGACCAACTGTTCGGCTTCTCCGTCACGGCCCGAGTCTAGCGCTCTTACAACGTTCATTGTAGTTAGAGCAACGTTCGTTGTAACCTGATCCTCGCCGGAGTCCATGACTGGAGAGAGAGCACCTAATGACCAAGATCGGGATCATCCTGGGCAGCACCCGTCCGGGCCGCCGGGGACAGCAGGTCGCCGAGTGGGTGGCCGAGGTCGCCGCCAAGCAGCAGGACGACGTGACCTACGAGATCGTCGACGTCGCCGACTTCGACCTGCCGCTCCTCGACGAGGAGCATCCGGCCCTGTTCGGCAAGTACGGCAAGGACCACACCCGGCGCTGGGCGGAGACGATCGAGTCGTATGACGGGTTCGTCTTCGTGACGGCGGAATACAACCACTCCGTCCCGGGGGCGCTCAAGAACGCCCTCGACTACCTGTTCGCCGAGTGGCACCACAAGCCGGCCGGCTTCGTCAGCTACGGGCTGCACGGCGGCACGCGCGCCGTCGAGCACCTGCGGCTCATCCTGGCCGAGCTCAAGGTCCCGACCGTACGCACGCAGGTCGTTCTGTCGATTTTCAACGACTTCACCATGTCGGCGCCGACCGAGACCGGCTCGTTCACGCCGGGGGCCCACAACGAGCCGACCCTGGTCACCATGCTCGGCGAGATCGCCGCCTGGTCCACGGCGCTGGAGTCGCTGCGCAGCCCGGCCCTCGTATGACCCGCGTCGACAGCCGGTCCGCGCCGCCGCTGGAGATCAGCCCCGAGACCTGGCGCCTGGCCTGGGTCGTCGCGTTCGGCGCGTTCGCCGGCGGCCTCGACACCTCGCTGATCAACATCGCGCTGAACACCATCGAGCGTGACTTCGGGGCCGATCTCGAGCTGGCTCAGTGGATCTCGAGCGCGTACCTGCTGGCCCTGGCCGTCTCCCTGCCCGTGTGCGCGTGGCTGGGGCGGCGGCTGGGGGTGGGCCGGCTCTGGCTCGGGGCGCTGGTGGCGTTCACAGTCGTCTCCGGTCTGTGCGCGGCGGCCCCGTCGATGCCGGTGCTCATCGGCCTGCGGGTGCTGCAGGGCCTGACCGCGGGCCTGCTCGTGCCGGCCGGTCAGACGATCCTCGGCCAGGCCGTCGGCCCCGGCCGGCTCGGACGGGTCATGGCTCGGATCGGCATCGCCGTGGTGCTGGCGCCGGCCCTCGGCCCGGTCCTCGGCGGGCTGCTGCTGCACGGCCTGTCCTGGCGTTGGCTGTTCCTGATCAACGTGCCGATCGGGATCCTCGCCATCCTGGCCGGGCTGAAGTGGATCCCGCACGAGAGGGGCACCCACACCGGCCCACTCGACGTGGCCGGGTTCGCCTACATCGGACTCGGCCTGCCGCTGACCGTCTACGGCCTCACCACCTGGGGGGCGCTCGGCACGCCCGAGCCCGCCCGGGTGCTGCTGTCGCTGGCTCTCGGCTGCGCCGGCATGGCCGCATTCGTGGTGCACGCGCTGCGACGCACCGATCCGCTGCTGGACGTGACGCTCTACCGGACGTCGGCCTACACGGCGGCGAGCGTGGCGTTCGTGTTCAACGGGGCGCTGACCTTCGGCTGTGCGCTGCTGATCCCGCTCTATTTCCAGTTGCTGCACGGTGAGGGCGTGTTCGAGACCGGTCTGCGCACGCTCGCGCTGGGTGCCGGCACGGCGGTGATGCTGCCGCTGAGCGGCCGGCTGACCGACCGGTACGGCGGTGGCCCGGTCGCCGCCACCGGCACGCTGTGCACGGCCGTCGCCACCGGCGCCTTCGCCCTCGGACTCGACCAGCAGCCGGTCCTCGAGCAGGCCATGATCTTCCTGCTCGGGATGGGCATCGGCATGGCGTCCACCCCGCTCATGGTGTCGGCGTTCACCGCGGTGCCCCGCGAGCGGCTGCCCGACGCCACCTCGCAGATCAACATCATCGTCCGCATCGGCGGTGCGCTCGGTGCGGCGATCTACGCCGTGGTTCTGGCCCGCGCGCTGCCGACCGGCGCGCATCATGCCTTCCGGGTCGCCTTCACCTGGCAGGCCGGCACCGGCATCGCGGCCTTCGCGGGCGCCCTGCTGCTGTGGTTCATCCTGTCCCGCAACGGTGACCGGGCCACCGCCCCGGCGCATCACTGAGCAGTGCCGCACCCCGCACACACCTCGCCGCTCGCCGCCCCCGTGGCGAGCGGCAAGGCTCCTCCGCAGCGAACGGGCTGTCTTACCTGGACCCCTGAGCTGCCCACCTCCGACGGCGATGTTGGAGTGCAACTGACCGCCGTCGAGATGGACCGTGCCTTGGGCGGCTCGCCCCTCGATGACGACGGCGCCTCCATTCCCCACTCGACCTGATCACCCAGCCAGGTCTCACACGACCCGCCGGCCGGTTGACGGTCGGCGGGTCGGTGCTCGCGTTCTCGCCGCAGGCTGGGGGCCGGTCAGCGGCCCTGTAGGCGCTTGACGTTGTCGCCGAAGGTCCAGCCCTTCGACCCGTCCCAGTTCGCCGACCAGGTCATCAGGCCCTTGAGGCCGGGCACGGAGTTCCAGGCCTGCGTGACAAGTGACGTCGACAGGTAGCCGCCGCCTGCCCCGTTCTGCGCGGGCAGGCCGGGGACCTGCTTGTCGTAGGGCACACGGATGGTGGTGCCCTGGATGGTGAGGCCGTTGTTGAGGCACTGCGTCTGCACGGTGAAGCCCTGCACGGTGCCGGCGGGGTACGAGTCGCCGGCGCAGCCGTACATGCTGCCGTTGTAGTACTGCATGTTCAGCCACCAGAGCCGGCCGTTGTCCACGTACTTCTTGATGATCGGCAGGTACGAGCCCCAGATCGAGCCGTAGACCACGCTGCCGCCGGTGACGTAGGCCGTCTCGGGGGCCATGGTCAGGCCGAAGTTGGACGGCATCCGGGCCAGCACGCCGTCGATGATCCGGATCAGGTTGGCCTGCGACGTGGACAGGGTGTTGATGCTGCCGCTGCCGGTCAGGCCGGTCTCGATGTCGATGTCGATGCCGTCGAAGTGGTAGGCCGTCAGGATCGGCACGATCGTCGCGACGAACCGGTCGGCGACGGCGGTGGAGCTCAGGTCGATGCCCGCGGCGGCCCCGCCGATCGACATCAGGATGGTGGCGCCGGCCGCTTTGGCCTGGCACATCTCGGCCGGGGTGGCGACCTTCACGCCGGCGTCCATGCCGTTCTCCCAGAGGACCGTGCCGTCCGCGCGGATCACCGGGAACGCCGCGTTGATCACGTTGTAGCCGTGCTGGCCGAGCCGGCTGTCGGTGATCGGGATCCAGCCGAGACCGGGATGTACGCCGTTGGAGGCGCCGTCCCAGTTCTCCCAGTAGCCCTGCAACACCTTGCCGGCGGGCCGCGACTTCACCGCGCAGGTCCCACCGGTCGGCGGAGGCGTGGTGGGGGGAGGTGTGGTCGGTGGTGCCGTGGTGGGGGGAGGGGTGGTGGGCGGCGCGGTCGTTGGCGGCGCCGTGGTGGGCGGCGGTGTGCTGCCCGAGCACGCGCCCAGGTCGCGCCACAGCGACGGGGTCGCGGCGGGGTTCCAGCCGGCGCCGGGGTACGCGGTGTGGGTGACCAGAGCCTGGTAGAGCCGGCCGCCGTAGGTGACCTGGACGCCCGCCTGGTAGGTGACGCCCTCGGCCCAGGCCGGTGCGGCGCACGCGACCATCGCGACGGTGCCCGCCGAGGACACGGCCGCCGCCATGCTGCTGGGGACGAAGGCGACGGCGGCCGCGACAGTCATCGCCGCCCCGGCTACCACTGCGAAAATCCGACGGCTTCTCATGGCTCACTCCCCAGGCTTCGACGTCCCGCGACCTCCACATATTGACGTTCACAACGGTTAATAGCAAGGGTTGTTTACAGATCCCGGGCGGCCGGTGGATCGTCAGCGCCAGCGGTCCGGGGTGCAAGATGTCCAGACGTACTCCCGCTATCCGTTGCCGGCGTCCTGATCGGACAGTCCGCGTTGGCACTACCCAGGAGAGGATCTTCGAATGACGGCCTCGGCGGCCTCCCCGACGGTCAACACGCCGACCACCACCACGCTGACCACCCACGGCCGCACCGCCGAGAGCTACACGGGCCTGATGAACGGCGAGTCGTTCCAGCAGGACGGCATCGTCTCGCACCGACGGTGGCAGTACGCGACGTTCTGGGACGACGAGGGCTACGTCAACGTCTCCAGGCGTCCGACGAACGGCACGTGGCAGACCATCCGCCTGACGGACTACCGCACCGCCGCCACCGATTCGCACAACGTGATCAGCATCGGTCTCTCGCACGTGGACGGAAGCATCCACCTGTCGTTCGACATGCACTCCCAGCGCTTCCGCTACCGCAAGTCGGTGGCCGGCATCGCCACCTCGCCGGACACCGCCACCTGGTCACCGGGCATCTTCGGCGCCGTGCAGAACAGCCTCGCCGGACGCGACCTGGCAGTCATGACCTACCCGCAGTTCACCACGATGCCCGACGGCAACCTGCAACTGACGATCCGTACGGGGGAGAGCGGGAACGGCAACCAGGTTCTGTTCGAGTATCGGGCCGGTGCGTGGAGTTTCGTTGGCAAGATCATGAACGGCACCACGCTCGGCAACAACGCCTACCTGTTCGGCTTCCAGTACGACGGACAGGGCGTGCTGCACATGACCTGGACCGTCCGGGAGACCTTCGACGGGAGCAGCAACCACGATCTCTACTACGCGTACAGCACGGACCGGGGCCGTACGTGGCGCAGTGGTTCGGGTGCGTTGATCGGCACCGCCGACTCCAGCCCGATCTCGACGACCACCGCCGCCGCGCGGTTCTGGGCCATCGGGCAGAACCGCGGCCTGATGAACCAGGAGTCGCAGACCGTCGACTCGGCGGGGAACGTGCACGTCCTGGCCTCCCACCTGCCGCCGTCGGCGCCCAGTGACGCCGTCTTCACCAACGCCCGCACCAGCGCCGTGCTCGTGCACTACTGGCGTGAGGCCGCGACCGGCCAGTGGCGTCAGCGAATCCTCGGCTACCAGGCGGGCGTCAGCCGCGGCGACATCGGCGTCGATTCCCGGGACAATCTGTTCGTGGTGAGCGCCGCCTCGAACACGGGCGTATTGCAGGTCGCGACGGCGTCCCGGGCCTCGGGTTGGTCGGACTGGGCCGTGCGCTACCGGTCCTCGGCGACCTTCACCTCCGATCCGCTGCTCGACCACCGCCTGTTGAAGTCGAACAACATCGCCAGCGTCTTCGCGCCGCATCGGGGCGGCAGCCGGATCGACGTCCTGAACTTCACAAGCGCCGGGAACTGACCGACCCGCTGAGGGCGGCCGCGAGCGGGAGCAGACCGGGTTCCCGCTCGTGGGGCAGTAGTCGCGCCCCTGGCGCCGCTCGGTTAACGGGACACGGCGGAGTCGGTGCGGAGTAACTGCGCGACGGCGTCCGGGCGGTCCAGCGGCACGATATGCCCGCTGCGGGGGATCAGCTCACCGGAAAGGTCGTCGGCAACACCGATGAGCTGCCGGTGGAGCAGGTCGCCGACGGTGTTGCCGCCGACGGCCAGGGTGGGCACGGTCAGTCGGCCGGCTGCGGAGATCGCCGTCGCGTTCTGCCCGGCGGCGCGGTAGTAGCCGAAGCCGCAGCGCAGTGCCTCACGACCGGTGTACGCGCTGACGAACGCGTCCCGGATCTGCGGGGGCACCCCCCGTCGCTCGAAGGTGCCGGCCGCGAGGAAGAAGTCGACGTACTCGGCCTCGTGGCCTTCGAGCACCGTCTCGGCCAGCCCGGGAGCCGAGTGGAAGCCGAACCACCACGGTGGTGCCGGGAAGCCGCCGGGCAGGCCGGGCAGCGCCGCCTCCATCAGCACGAGGCGGCGTACCCGGGTCGGGTGCAGCGCGCCGAGCAGGAAAGCGCCCGGCACGCCCGCGTCCAGGGCCACGACCTCGGTCTGCTCGACCCCCAGCGCGTCGAGCAGGCCGAGCATGTCTCCGGCGCCGGTCGCCGCGTCGAAGCCGTCCGCCGCGCGAGCGCTGTCGCCGAGCCCTCGAAGGTCCGGTGCGATGACGCGGCGTCGTCCACCCAGCAACGGCAGCACCTCCCGCCACACCTGCCACGTGTGTGGCCAACCGTGCATCAGCAGCACCGGCGGGCCGGCGCCGTCCAGGGCGACGTTCAACTCGGTGCCGTTGGTCCGGATTCTGCGCAACTCCATGTCTGACCTCCGCCGGTTACCATTGGTTACCTGCTTAACATGGGAGATGCCTGATGGCTTGGCAAGACGGCACTTTCGCGCCACCTGGTGAGGCCGGGGTAACTGGGGATCTGTTCAGCCCGGCGTGTCCGACCCGGCAGCTGCTCGACCGGATCGGCGACAAGTGGACGTCGATGCTGATCAAGGTGCTGGCAGAGAACCATCCGGCGGAGCTCGGCTTCGCGGAGCTCCGCCGCCGCGCCCCCGGGGTGTCGAACAAGATGTTGTCGCAGACGCTGCAGAGCCTGTGCCGCGATGGTCTGGTGACCCGACGGGTCGAGGCGAGCGTGCCGCCGCGCGTCCATTACGCGCTCACCGGCCTGGGTCTCTCCCTGGATGCCCCGCTGGCAGCGGTCCGGGCGTGGGCCGAGCAGCACATTTCTTCCATCGAAGAGTGCCGTCGTCGCCCTGGTCAGTAGGGGCCGCGCGTCGTCAGGGCGCGGACCGGCCGTCACCGTCCGGGTCCACGGACGGCCGTGGGTAGCCGAGTTCGTACGAGATCTGGTCGGCGGTCTCCAGGAGGAGCGGGAGGTTGCTCTTCAGTTGGTCGAGGCTCGCGATGACCTCGATCGCGGTGATCGAGGCGGCGGCGATGACCTGACCTCGCGAATCCCTGATCGGTGCGGCCACGCACAGCACGTACGCGTCGTGCTCGCCGTTGTCCACTGCCCAGCCGCGTTCGTGGATGCGGGCGAGTTCGGCTTCGAGGGCGTCGTGGTCGGTGAGGGTGGTGTCGGTGAATCTCTCGAAGACGACGGGGGAGAGAAGACGGTCGCGCTCCTCCCGCGGCAGGTGGGCCAGGATCGTCTTGCCCACCGCGCTCGCGTAGATCGACACCGCACGCCCGATCCGCGAGGGCAGCTTGACGGCGTCGAACGCGGGACTGTCCACCTTGTCGATGTAGATGATCTCATCGCCGGTCAGTTGTGCCAGGTGCACGGTGTGGCCTGTCGCGCGTTGCAGCGCGCGGAGGTGGGCGGCGGCGGGCTGGCGCAGGTCCATCGAGCCGAGCGCGAGTTCGGACAGCTCGATGAGCCCGCTGCCGAGCACGTACGTGCCCGCCCCGGTCCGGCGGACGAAGCGAGCCGATTCCAGCGTCTGCAGGATCCGTAGGGCCGTGGACTTGTGGACGCCCAGCACGTCTGCGGCCTCCGTCAGGGACAGCGGATGTTCGGCCGAGCGACGGATGAGGTCGATCGCGCGGCGTATGGATTGCGCCAAGGCTGCTTCTCCCCTCGCGCGGCGGCAGCACCGTGACGGCCATTGCATCATGTGCAATAGATGCGACGCAATGCGCAATCGTCACTTGACAGCGTTGCGCATGTCGCTACGATCGTTGCAATTCCATTCGTTGACGCCAACTCGTAACAGTGGAGTGACGATGGGTAATCAGCGCGCTCGTTTCGGCTTCCCCAGGGCGACAGGTGCCCTCGACCCGGTCGCCACCGCCCGCACGCCCGCAACGAGTACGTGTTCGCGGTGACCCGAGGGCCGGCAGCCGACGCGGACTGGTTCGGGGCGGCCGCCGAGGCGTTGCCGGGCGAGGTGGACAGCGTCCTGATCGGCCGGATCTGGGACCCTTCCGTCGACGGCCCCACGCCCGTTGCCGTTCGCAACGGCGAGGTCATCGACCTCAGTCACCGGTTCCCCACCATCCGGGACATCTGCGAGCTACCCGACCCGGCGGCGACCGTGGCCGAGCTCGACGGCGCGCGGGTGGGCGACTTCGGGGAGATCCTGGCCAACACGGGCGCCGCCACCCGGGACCGTGGGCGGCCCTGGCTGCTCGCCCCGGTCGACCTCCAGGCGCTCAAGGCCGCCGGCGTGACCTTCCCCATCTCGATGATCGAACGCGTGATCGAGGAGCGGGCACGGGGAGACCTGGCGCTCGCGGCGGACATCAGGCAACGGATGTTCGCCGACATCGGCGTCGGCCTGCACGACCTGGACCCGGGCTCGGCCGAGGCGGCCCGACTCAAGAGCCTGCTGGTCGCCGAGGGCATGTGGAGCCAGTACCTGGAGGTGGGGATCGGCCCGGACGCCGAGATCTTCACCAAGGGGCAGATCCTCTCCGCCGTCGGCACCGCCGTCGAAGTCGGCGTGCTCGCCGCGTCGACCTGGAACAACCCGGAGCCCGAGGTCACCCTCGTCGTGGCGTCCAGCGGCCGGATCGTCGGCGCCACACTCGGCAACGACGTGAACCTGCGCGACATCGAGGGCCGCTCGGCGCTCCTGCTTCCCCTGGCGAAGGACAACAACGCCTCCTGCGCCCTCGGCCCGCTGATCCGGCTCTTCGACGACCGGTTCGGCATGCAACAGGTTCGCGAACTCGAGGTGCGCCTGGAGGTCCGCGGCGTGGACGGCTTCCTCCTGGAGGCGGTCTCGGAGATGACCCGGATGTCGCGCGACCCGGAGGACCTGGTGCGGCAGTTGATCGGCCCGCACCACCGCTATCCCGATGGCGCCGCCCTGATGCTCGGCACCATGTTCGCGCCCATCCAGGACCGGGACCGCCCCGGCGAGGGCTTCACCCACAAGATCGACGACGTGGTACGCATCAGCTGCCCGGCACTCGGCACTCTGGTCAACCGGGTGCGGCACGCCCAGGAGTGCGAGCCGTGGCACTTCGGCGTCCGCGACCTCATGGGCAATCTGGCAAGGAGGGGACTGCTGTGAACGTGGTCAGCACGGTCGATCCGCGCGACGGTAGGCGTCGCGCGACGGATCTCACCGAGACCGACGAGTCCCGGCTGGAGGTGATCGTCGGCCAGGCGTCCCGGGCGACACGGTGGTTGGCCGGCCTCGGGAGGCTCGGCCGGGCGGACCTGCTGGACGCGATCGCCGCGTCTCTTCAGGCCCGTCGGGTGGATCTGGTCGCGGCGGCCGAGGCGGAGACCGGGCTGGCCCACGCGCGGCTGGACCAGGAGCTCACCCGTGCCGCGGTCCAGTTCCGGATGTTCGGCGACGTGCTGCGCGACGGGGCGTACGTCGAGGCGGCCATCGACCACGCCGTCGACACACCGCTCGGACCCGGCCCGGACGTGCGGCGGATGCTCGTACCCCTCGGACCGGTCGCCGTCTTCGGGGCCAGCAACTTCCCGTTCGCCTTCTCGGTCGCCGGCGGCGACACGGCAGCCGCGCTCGCCGCCGGGTGTCCCGCGATCCTGAAGGCCCACCCGTCCCACCCGTTGACCTCGCACGCCTCCGCCGCCGCGATCTCCTCGGCCATCGGCGACCTCGACGGCCCCGAGGGGGTGATCGCCCTCGTGTACGGGGAGCAGGCCGGCCGCTCGCTGGTGCGTCACCCCGCGATCCGCGCGGCCGCCCTGACCGGCTCGGTCAACGCCGCCCGCGCCATCCAGGCCGCCATCGACGAACGACCCGACCCCATTCCCCTGTACGCCGAGCTGAGCAGCGTGAACCCGATCGTCGTCCTGCCCGACGCGGCCGCCGACCGCGGTGACCAGATCGCCGAAGGGCTGTTCGCCTCGTTCACCGCCTCCGGTGGTCAGCTCTGTACCAAGCCCGGCCTCGCGTTCATTCCGTCGGGTCGGGGCGGCGATCGGCTGGTCGACACGCTGCGGGAGAAGGTCGCCTCCGCGGGCGGCACGGTCCTGCTCAACGAGCGCATCCGGGACGCGTACGAGCGCCGGGCCGCGGAGTTCGAGCGGGCCGGCGCTCACCTCTCGGCGCGGCCCCAGATCGACCCCGGGGAGGGCTTCACCGCCGCACCGAGGCTCCTGGAGGTCGATCTGCCGGGTCTGAGCGCCGAGATCGCCGACGAGTGTTTCGGCCCGCTCATGGTGGTGGTCCGCTATCACGACGCCGGCGAACTCGACGCCGCGCTGGACGCCGTCCCATCGTCGCTGACCGGCTCCGTCCATCGCGGCCCGGGTGACGACGCCGACGTCGTACGCCTGTTGGTGGACGTGCTCTCCGCCCGCGCGGGCCGCATCGTCTTCGACGGCTACCCCACAGGTGTACGGGTGTCGTGGGCCCAGCACCACGGTGGACCCTGGCCGTCGACGAACGCGGTGCACACGTCGGTGGGCGCCACGTCGATCCGACGATTCCTCCGCCCGTTGGCGTGGCAGGACGCCCCGGCCTGGGTGCTTCCCGAGGAGTTGCGCGACGAGTACACAGCCATTCCCCGACGCGTCGACGGGAGGTTGATGCCAGCGGTCGAATAATCGCGTCCGGCGCTCTCTCACGGGTGTGTTTCGGGACCACCCGCGACGGGCATCGTCGAAACGCGCCCGAATGGATGTCGACGTGATTTCCGAATCCATTCGTCGACCCATTGTGGCCGTCGTGGCAATTCCTGTTTCTGCTGACGTACTCCCTTTGGTGGGGAAGTCCCGGCCGCGCGCCCCCGGGTCACACCAGGAGGCGCGCGGCCGGGGTGCCCTAGGGGGTCACGTCGGTGGCGCGGAGCCGCAGCATGGTCCACGACGCCGGCGGAAGGGTCAGCCGGACGCTGGCACCAGTGCCCCGGGTCGTGTCGTTGGGGCGCGGCTCGGCGTGGTCCGGACCGTCGGCGGTGTTCCTGGCGTCGAGGTCGGTGCCGCCGACTGTGACGCACTCGATGATCCCGCCCACCTGGGCGCCGGCGACGTCGACTGTCACCTCGGCCGGAGTGTCGACGACCCGGTTGACGAGAAACACGGTCATCTCCCCGGTGCTGTCGTCCCAGGTGGAGACCGCGTCGACCGCGTCGACCGCGCCGTAGCGGTCGGTGGTCGTCGTGCTGCTGTCGCGGAGCACGTCGAGCACTGCGCCCCGGGCGTGCCGGGCCGTGCGGGCGAAGGGGTGGAAGATGGTCTGCCGCCAGGCCGAGCCGCCCGGTTCGGTCATGATCGGGGCGATGACGTTCACCAGCTGGGCCTGGCACGCCGCGGTCACCCGGTCGCTGTGCCGCAGCAGGCTGATGAGCAGGCCACCGACGACGACGGCGTCGGCCACGCTGTAGTGGTCCTCCAGCAGGGGCGGCGCGACCGGCCAGTCCTCCCCACTCGGCGGGGTGGACGGCGCGGCCGACTGGTACCAGACGTTCCACTCGTCGAACGCGATCATGATCTTCCTGGTCGACCGGCGGATCGCTCCGACCGAGTCGGCGATGGCGGTGACGGCGTCGATGTAGACGTCCATGTCCTCGGCCGAGGCGAGGAAGCTGGGTAGGTCGTCGTCGACCGGCTGGTAGTAGGCGTGCAGTGAGATCAGGTCGACGTCGTCGTACGCCTCGGTCAGCACGTCGCGCTCCCAGCTGCCGAAGGTCGGCATGCCGAGGTGGGACGAGCCGCAGGCGACGAGTTCGAGGTCCGGGTCGAAACGGCGCATGGCCTTCGCGGTCTGCGCCGCGAGCCGCCCGTACTCGGTCGCGCTGCGCTGGCCCACCTGCCACGGGCCGTCCATCTCGTTGCCCAGGCACCACAGCCTGATCCCGTACGGGTCGACGGCGCCGTTGTCGCGGCGCTTGTCGGCGAGGTGACTCCCGCCGCGGTGGTTGGCGTACTCCAGCAGGTCGACGGCCTCGGCGGTACCACGGGTGCCGAGGTTGACCGCCATGATCGGGTCGACACCGGCCTTGCCGACCCAGCGCATGAACTCGTCCAGCCCGAACGCGTTGGTCTCCAGACTGTGCCAGGCGAGGTCGAGCCGGGCCGGTCGTTTGTCGACCGGGCCCACACCGTCCTCCCAGCGGTACGAGGAGACGAAGTTGCCGCCCGGGTAGCGGACCGTGGTGATGCCCAGCTCCCGGACGAGCGCGAGGACGTCGCCTCGGAAGCCGTCCGCGTCGGCGGTCGGGTGGCCCGGCTCGTAGATTCCGCTGTAGACGGCGCGGCCGAGGTGTTCGACGAACGAGCCGAAGAGCCGGCGGGGCACCGGCGCGACGCGTCGGCGTGGATCCAGGAGCAGGCGTGCAGTGTTCACGACAGCCCTCCCCGCTGGTGTCGACGGGGTCGGACCGGCAGCGCGGCGCGGTGGGGGTGGGTGTTCAGGGCGGGCTCCTTCGTGCGGGGCCCCGACGTCGAGATCTCCGTCGCGGTGCCGGGACCGAGGGGTGGTGGGTCGGTGCGAGCTCTGGACATCGCCATGATCATCGATTACGTTCTCGATCTATGTAAACGTTACCGATCACGTTTGCAGCAGGGAACACGGTGGCCGTGACCAATGTTCGCCTCGGGCGGGCCGCACGCCACGCGGGTGTCGCCTGCCCCGGGCTCGTTCCGGTGCCGTGATCGGTGATCGGTGGCCGGGAATGGACCCCGACGTGGTCCTCGAATGGAGCCATCGCGGAATTGGGCGATCCACTCCGGACGCCTGAAGTGGCTACCGATCGTGTCCGTCGTATCGGTTATCGAGGTGCGAAGCCCGCCCTGCGACCGTCCCGTTAGGACCTTTCGAACCGGGTTGCCGTGCGCGTGAAGGAGTCTTGTGTTCGTAATCGTCGTCCGTTACGTTGGCAACATCCTGGAAACGTAACCGATAACGATTGCAGTCCAGAGAGAGCGGCATGATCGAAGCCAATGCGCCGGTGACAATGAGTGATGTCGCCCGGGTCGCCGGCGTTTCCACAGCCACCGTCTCGCGCGTCGTCAACGGGCACTACGGCGTCAGCGCCCGCACGATCGCCCAGGTGCGGACCGCGATCGAGCAGCTCGGCTACGAGTCGAGCCTGGTGGCGTCGAGCCTCCGCCGCAGCCGCACCAATGTTCTCGGCCTCGTGGCGCACAGCTTCCAGTCGTACACCGCAGAGGTGCTCAAGGGGGTCATGAAGGCCCTGAGTCGCTCGGGCTTCGACCTCATCATCTACGCCAACAGCGACCTCTACGGGTCGTACTCGGAGGGCTGGGAGCAGCGGCATCTGACCCGGCTGTCGGGCACCCTCACCGACGGGTGCATAGTCGTCACCCCGTGGGGCGAGGTACGCAGCCGGACACCAGTCGTGGCCATCGACCCGGTGCGAGGTTCGACGGCGCCCTCGGTCACGGCCGACAACCTCGTGGGCGCCACCGCCGCGGTCGAGCACCTGCTCGGCCTGGGTCATCGGCGCATCGGGTTCATCGCCGGCCGCGACAGCCTGGCCTCGGCGTGGTCGCGCGAGGAGGGCTACCGGGCGGCGCTGACCGAGGCCGGCGTCCCGGTCGACCCGACGTTGATCGGCAGGGGGGATTTCAACCCCGAGTCGGCAGCTCCGTTGGCGCGTGCCCTGCTGCGACGAGCCGACCGGCCGTCGGCGATCTTCGCGGCGAGCGACGGGATGGCCCTCAAGGTCCTGGAGGTCGCCAGGGAGCTGGGGCTCTCCGTCCCGGGGGACCTGTCCGTCGTCGGGTTCGACAACATCCCGGAGTCGGCGTCGACCGAGCCGGGTCTGACCACAGTGGACCAGTCGATGTACCAGCTCGGGTACGAGGCCGCGCGGATGCTCAAGTCACTGGTGACCGGCGAGTGGGACGAGCCCCACCAGATAGTGCTTCCGACAAGCCTCGTGGTCCGCAACTCGACCGCCGCACCGCAGAGCGCGGCACGACCGTGAGAACTCGCGCTCCCGTGGCAGGAGCGGGAAGGGGGTGTACGCACCACGCACGGCGAGATCCACCGATGAGTTGAGCCGGCCAGCGGGTCGCATCCGCTGCCGGCACATGAAAGGAGTGGAGCGTGACAACCGAACATTATCATGGGCGCTTGCGCCGTCCGGGCGTACGCCGGCGGGTCTCGGCGGTGTTCACCGCCGGAGTCGTCGCCATCGCGGCGGCCCTGCTCGCCCCGCAGCCCGCGACGGCGGACACGCCGTGGCTTGCCGTCTCCGGGGACCGCTACGCCTCGTTCGCCGTTCCGGCGGCGTACGTCCAGGAGAAGCTGGGCACCGTCTCGCAGGTCGTCGTCGAGGGCAACTTCGGTCCGTCCGCCACCTGGGCGGAATTCGGTCTGACCCGCCGCGGTGACGTGTGGTCCGGTGTGCTCGGCGCGCTCGCCCCGGGGCTGTACCGCTACCAGCTCACCGCCGACGACACCTTGACCATCAAGGACCCGACGAACGCCACAGGCGTCGCGTCGGACCCGCTGCTGAGCACCTTCCTCGTCGCGGGTGACTCGGCGCGGTGGCTTGTCGACGCGCCCGCCGGCACCGGCGGAAAGATCGAGACGCTGACCTACCGCACCGGTAACGCGCAGCGATCCGCCCTGGTCTGGACGCCACCGGGGTACACGGCCAAGGGGCCGAAGGGTTACCCGGCGCTCTTCCTCCAGTCCGGCGCCGGTGCTGCCGCCACCGACTGGCTCGACCTCGGTCGCTCCAGGCAGATCCTCGACAACCTCTCGGCCGCGCGTGCCATCAGCCCGATGGTGGTGGTGCTCAGTGACGCCGACGACAGGGAGTTGAACGACCTCCGGAAGGCGGTCGCCGACACCTACCGGGTCCTTCGCGATCCGGCACACCAGGCGATCGCGGGAGTGGCCGACGGTGGCACGCAGGCGCTGCGGGCCGCGCTCGCGAAGCCGGGTCAGTTCGGCTACGTCGGTTCGTTCTCGGGCACGTCGGCTCCGGCGATCGACCGGAAGCACGCCACGGCGACCAACCGCGGCCTCAAGCTGCTGCGCCTCTACACGGGCAACGTCACCGATCCCGCGTACAACCCCACCTACCAGCTGATGAGGGCGCTGGACCGAGCCGACGTCCGGTTCGAGTTCGACGGGGTCAACCCGGACGGCGGCGCGAACTGGACCACGTGGCAGGAGAACCTGGTCGACTTCCTGCCGCGGCTGTTCCGGCACGTGACCGACCACCGGCCCAGCCCCGGTCACCAGCCGTTGCGGCGGGAGTTCACCCCGCCGCCGGCCGGCACCACCCCGACGCCGTTCGTCAGCGAGGGCGGGTTCGTCACCTTCGAGACGACCACCGACTTCACGGACGCTCAGCACGTCACGGTGTGGGCCAACATCGCGCCGGGCGGCAGTTGGCTGCGCGTGCCACTGAGGCGCGACGGCGACCGGTGGCGGGCGACAGTCGGGCCGTTGAAGCCCTGGTTCTACTACTACCGGTTCATCGTCGACCGGGTCGCGGTCAAGGACGCCTCGAACCCGACGACCGTGACCTCCGAACCGATGTGGAGCACCTTCCTCCTCCCGGGGCCGGGTGCCCGCCTGCTGTCGGACGTGCCCGCCGGCCGGGGCGGAACCGTCGAGCGCATGACCTACCCCAGCACGGTGGCCGGTCAGGACCGCACCGCGCTGGTGTGGACCCCACCCGGGTACGACAGGGGTCGAGCGCAGCCGTACCCCGTCCTCTATCTCCAGCACGGCAGCGGCCAGAGCTACACCGACTGGGTCGAGATGGGCCGCGCCAAGCAAATCCTCGACAACCAGTTCCTCGACGGGGACCTCACGCCCATGGTCGTCGTGATGGGCAACGGCAACTCGTCGAACTTCAACCGGGAGCTGCTGGAGAACATCGTGCCGACGGCCCGTGCCCGCTACCACATCTCCAGCGATCCGTCCCAGCAGGCCCTCGCCGGTCTGTCGATGGGCGGCGGGCAGGCGCTCGGGGTGCTGAAGGCGTACCCGGGGGAGTTCGCGTACGTCGCGGCCCTCTCGGCCGGGTTCGGCAGCGGCGCCGGCGTCGACGTGGCCGCGATCAACAACGGGACGAAGATGCTGCGCCTGTACGTGGGCGACCAGACCGACTTCGTCCACCCGAGCTTCGTGGCGTCGCTTACCACGTTGGACACCCTCGGTATCCGCTACGAGTTCGACGGCGTCACCCCCGGGCCGCACGGCTGGGACGTGTGGCAGAAGAACCTCATCGACCTGGCTCCGCGTCTGTTCAAGCGCTAGGAGCCCCTACCCGGCGACGCCACCGGGATCGGGGTCTCCCGCCCCGGTGGCGCCCGCCAGCGCACGGATGCCTCCGCACCGCCACCTCCGAAGGGAACCATCTCAATGAAGAGACGACGCATACTCGCCACGGTGGTCATGCTCGCGGCCGGGAGCGGCCTGGTCGCCTGCTCCTCCGACGGGGGCGGCAGCAACGCGAGCAACTGCACGAACACCATCACCAAGCAGAACGTGCCGGTGGTGACGATGTGGGGCTGGTACCCCAACACCCAGCTCGTCGTCGACAACTTCAACAAGCAGCACGACGACGTGCAGGTCTGCTGGACCAACGTCGGGCAGGGCGGCGACGAGTACGACAAGTTCCAGACGGCCATCTCGGCGGGCACCGGGGCGCCGGACGTGATCATGGTCGAGGCGGACCGGATCCCGACCTTCCAGATCCAGGGCGCGCTCGTCGACATCAAGCAGTACGGCTACGACGCGGTGAAGGCCAACTACGGCGAGGGCGCCTGGAAGGACGTGTCGGTCGGCGACGCGGTCTACGGCGTCCCGGTCGACGGCGGTCCGATGGGCATGATCTACCGCAAGGACATCTTCGACAAGTACAAGGTCACCCCGCCGAAGACCTGGACCGAGTACGAGCAGGCCGCGCAGAAGGTGAAGGACGCCGGTGGTCCGCTCTTCGGCGACCTCGGCGCGAACGTGCCGGCGGTCCTGATGGCGCTGCAGATCCAGAAGGGCGCCGCGCCCTTCACCTTCGATCCGGCGCAGCCGAAGTCGATAGGCGTGAAGCTCAACGACCAGGCGTCCAAGGACGTGCTGGACTACTGGGGCGGCCTCGCCAAGAAGGGCCTGGTGGGCACGCAGGACCAGTTCACCCCGGAGTACATCTCCGGCGTCATCAACGGCAACTACGCGACCTACATCTCGGCGGCGTGGGCGCCCGGCTACCTCACCGGCGCGGGTGTCGGTAAGGGCCAGGACACCGGCAAGTTCGCGGTAGCGCCGCTGCCGCAGTGGGATCCGGCCAACCCGGTCCAGGTCAACTGGGGTGGGTCGGCCTTCTCGGTGACCAAGCAGGCCAAGAAGCCGGAGCTGGCGGCGAAGGTCGCCTACGGGCTCTACGCCGACAAGGAGTCGCTCACCGACGGCTGGACCAACCAGATCATCTTCCCGCTGAACCTCACGGCGCTCAAGGATCCGGCGTTCGTCGACCTGAAGGTGGCGTTCTTCGACGGCCAGCAGGCGAACAGGGAGGTCTACCTTCCCGCGGCCGAGGCCTACAAGGGGGTCGCCTACGCGCCCTTCGGCCAGTACTACCTCGACGCCATGACGAAGCAGGTCAGCGAGATCATCAAGGGCTCGGTCACCGGTTCGCAGGCTGCCGACAAGCTCCAGGAGGACGTGGCGAAGTACGCCAAGGAACAGGGCTTCACCGTTCAGTGACCGGATGGGTGGGCCGCGCCAGCACGGCCGGCCCACCCACCACCGCCAGCGTCCACGTCCTGGAGACCACAGATGACACTCCTGACCGAGAAGCGCGCACGGCGTCGTCAGCACGAGACGCGCAAGATCCGTGGCAAGGTGCATCTCCGCGAGCACCTGATGGGGTGGCTCTTCGTCGGGCCATTCGCGGTCGTCTTCCTGGCGTTCCTCATCGCGCCGCTGACCTACGCGTTGTACCTCAGTCTCTTCCAGAAGAAGCTGATCGGCGGCACCAGCTTCGTCCTCTTCGACAACTACGTGAAGGCGTTCACCGACCCGAGCTTCCTGTCCGGGGCATGGTTCGTTCTCCGCTTCTCGCTCGTCTCCATCCCGGTGCAGATCGCCATCGCGCTCGTGCTGGCCCTCATCCTGGACTCGGTGACGACGCTTTTCGCGCGCTTCTCCCGCCTCATGATCTTTCTTCCGTACGCGATCCCGACGGTCATCGGGGCCGTGATGTGGGGGTTCCTCTACAGCAAGGGCTTCGGCCCGCTCACCGACATCTTCGGGCTGTTCGGCGCCACCGCACCCGACTTCCTGGGCAGTGACCTGATCTTCTACGGCCTGCTCAACGTCGTCACCTGGCAGTGGGCCGGCTACTACATGATCATCCTGTACGCGGCGTTGCAGGGAGTCGACCCGACCCTCTACGAAGCCGCACGGATGGACGGCGCCGGCCGATTCCAGATCGCCACGCGCATCAAGATCCCGCTGATCGCTCCCGCGCTGATCCTGATCCTGGTCTTCTCGCTCATCGGCACCCTGCAGTTCTTCAACGAACCGCAGATCCTGCGCTACCTCGCCGCGGGCACGATCGGGACCGACTTCACGCCCAACATGTACGCGTACCAGCAGGCGTTCGGGCTCGCCAACTTCAACTACGGGTCCGCGATCTCGTTCGCTCTCGGCGGCATCGTGTTCATCTGCGTGTACGCCTTCCTGTTCTTCACCCGCAAGCGGAGGAGCTTCCTGTAGATGACCGATCACACCAGCGCCCGCGCAGGCACCCGCCGCCCGCAGCGCTACCTCCCTCTGCAGATCCTCCTCGGCTTCCTGGTGATCTACTTCCTCGTACCGTTCTGGTGGGTCATCGTCAACAGCTCCAAAGACGCGCCGGGCCTGTTCGGTGGGGGCAACACCCTCTGGTTCACCGACCGGGTCGACTACCTCGGCAACCTCAGGCAGCTCTTCACCTACGACGGTGGCATCTACCTGCGGTGGATCCTCAACTCCACGCTGTACGCCATCGCCGGCGGGATCGGCGCGACCGTCCTGGCGGTCATGGCCGGCTACGGGTTCGCCAAGTACCGGTTCGCCGCGCGGCGCTTCAGCTTCGCCGTCGTGCTGGGCGCGCTGATGGTGCCCGCCACCGCCCTGGTCATCCCGACCTTCATCATGTTCTCCCGGCTCGGCCTGACGAACACGGTGTGGGCGGTGATCCTCCCGTCGTTGCTCAACCCGTTCGGCGTCTACCTGATGCACGTGTACGCCCGCGACGCCGTGCCCGACGAGCTGTTGGACGCGGCACGTGTCGATGGCGCGGGGGAGGTGCGGACGTTCCTCCAGATCGCCCTCCCGCTGATGCGCCCCGCGGTGGTCACCGTGCTGCTCCTGTCGGCGGTGGCGTCCTGGAACAACTACTTCCTGCCCCTGGCCATGCTCTCCGACAACCGGCTCTTCCCGGTGACTGTCGGCCTCGGCCTCTGGCAGGGGATCGCCTCCGCGAACAACTCGGGAGGCACCTCGCTGTGGAGCCTCATCATCCTGGGCTCGCTCGTGTCCGTGATCCCACTGGTCATCGCGTTCTTCAGCCTGCAACGACACTGGCGCGGCGGACTGTCCGTCGGGGGCCTCCGGTAGGGCCGACCCTCCGTCAGCCACGTGTTCGGACGAACAGAGAGGTGTGTCGATGTCGACGACGGATGGGTCCCTGCGTAGCGGGCAGTGGTTCGGTGCGGAGGGCCGCAACGGGTTCATCCATCGGTCCTGGATGCGCAACCAGGGTTTCGCGGACGACGTCTTCGACGGTCGCCCGGTGATCGGCATCGCCACCACCTGGTCGGAGCTGACGCCCTGCAACGCCCACCTGCGCGACCTGGCCGAATCGGTGAAGCGGGGCGTGTGGGAGAGCGGCGGTCTGCCGCTGGAGTTCCCGGCGATGAGCCTGGGCGAGCCGCTCATGCGACCCACCACCATGCTCTACCGCAATCTGCTGGCCATGGAGTTGGAGGAGTCGGTCCGCGCCAATCCCCTCGACGGGGTGGTCCTGCTCTCCGGCTGCGACAAGACCACTCCCGGCCTGCTGATGGGTGCGGCGAGCGTCGACCTGCCGACGCTGATGATGACCGGCGGCCCGATGCTCAACGGCAAGTTCCGCGGCCAGGACATCGGCTCCGGCACGGTCGTCTGGCGCTTCACCGAGGAGATGCGGGCCGGCCGGATGACCGCCGCCGACTGCGCGGAGGCGGAGGTCGGCATGTCCCGCAGCCGGGGCCACTGCATGACCATGGGTACGGCGTCGACGATGGCCTGCGTGACCGAGGCGTTGGGCGTACAACTGCCCGGCGCCGCCGCCGTGCCGGCGGTCGACTCCCGGCGGTACGCGCTCGCGCACGCCGCCGGGCGTCGGATCGTCGCCATGGTCGGCGAGGACCAGCGCCTGTCCACGGTGCTCACCCGTTCGGCGTTCGAGAACGCCATCCGGGTCAACGCCGCGATCGGCGGCTCCACGAACGCGGTCGTGCACCTGCTCGCGATCGCCGGACGCCTCGGCGTGCCCCTGTCGCTGGAGGACTTCGACACCCTCACCGCCGACGTGCCCCTGCTCGTCAACCTCATGCCGTCCGGGGCGTACCTGATGGAGGACTTCGCCTACGCGGGCGGCCTCCCGGTGGTGATGAAGGAACTCGCCCCGCTGCTGCACACGGATCACGTCACAGTCAGCGGCCGGAGCGTGGCCGAGAACGTCGACGGCGCCCAGTGCTGGAACACCGACGTCATCGCCACCCTGGAGGAGCCGTTCCAGCCCGCCGGCTCCGGCACCGTGGTGCTGCGCGGGTCGCTCGCGCCGTCCGGGGCGGTGCTGAAGGTCTCCGCCGCCTCCGCCCACCTTCTCACGCACACCGGCCCGGCCCTCGTCTTCGACCGGATCGAGGAGTACGTCGTCGCCGCCGACGACCCGGATCTCGATGTCACAGCCGACAC
The DNA here is from genome assembly GCF_043197115.1 of Micromonospora sp. NPDC049275. Taxonomy (NCBI): domain Bacteria; kingdom Bacillati; phylum Actinomycetota; class Actinomycetes; order Micromonosporales; family Micromonosporaceae; genus Micromonospora; species Micromonospora sp. NPDC049275. The sequence continues at coordinate 67,859 of NZ_JBICSN010000011.1, read as the reverse complement.
GGTGATCGTCGTCCGCAACGCCGGACCACGCGGCTACCCCGGCTTCCCCGAGGTGGGCAACGTACCCATGCCCCGCCGGTTGCTCGCCGACGGCATCACGGACATGGTGCGGATCTCGGACGCCCGCATGAGTGGCACCGGCTATGGCACGTGCGTCCTGCACGTGGCGCCGGAGGCGTCCGTGGGCGGCCCCCTCGCGCTGGTACGCACCGGCGATCTGGTCCGCGTCGACGTCACCACCCGCCGCCTGGACCTCCTGGTCGACGACGCGGAACTCGCCGAACGCCGTTCCGCCTGGGTCCCACCGCCGCCGGTGGCCGAGCGGGGGTGGACACGGCTGTACAGCGAACATGTTCTGCAGGCCGACAGCGGCGCGGACCTCGACTTCCTCGTCGGTGGCAGCGGCAGCGCGGTGCCCCGTCACTCACACTGACGGCCGGGGAACGGACGAGGAAACGACTCATGGAAGAACGGACGGCCCGCCAGTGCGAGTTCACGCGGAGAAAGCGGTGACGGCCGCCCACCGTCCGCCGGTCATGGCGGACGTCGCCCGTCTGGCGGGCGTGTCGCACCAGACGGTGTCCCGGGTCATCAACGGGGCGCCGGCCATCAGGCGCGAGACACGGGAACGGGTTCTCGAGGCGATCCGACGGCTCGACTACCGCCCCAACACCGCCGCCCGCGCGCTGGTGCGCGGACGCTCCGGGATGATCGGCATCATCGGCACGGCCAGGACGCTGTTCGGTCCGACGAGCATCCACCGCAGCGTCGAGGACGCTGCCCGCGCTGCCGGCTACTTCGCCACCTCGGTGAGCCTGTCGGAGGTCACGGTACGGGCGCTCAGCGACGCCACCGAACACCTCATGCGCGTCGGTGTGGAAGGCGTCGTGATGATCGCCGGCAACGACGAGGCTCTCGAGGTGGTGCGGATGACCCGGTCCGGCGTCCCCTTCGTGGTGGTGGAGGGCGACGTGTCCAGGGCCAGCGTCACCGTCGGGGTCGACCAGGTGCTCGGCGCCCGGATGGCGACCGACCACCTGCTCGGCCTCGGGCACCGGGAGATCGTGCATGTGGCCGGTCCGCTCAACTGGGCCGAGGCCCGTGCCCGCCGTGACGGCTGGCGCGCGGCGATGAGTGCGGCGGGCCTACGCCCACCCGAGCCGGTCCAGGGTGACTGGAGGGCACCCAGCGGCTACGTCGCCGGGCTGCGGATCTGCGAGATGCGCGGGACGACAGCGGTCTTCGTCGCCAACGACCAGATGGCCATCGGTGTGCTGCGCGCGCTGCACGAGCGCGGGCGGCGGGTGCCCCAGGACATCTCCGTCGTCGGATTCGACGACGTTCCCGAGGCGGCGTACCTGGTTCCGCCGTTGACCACGATCCAGCAGGACTTCGACGCGGTCGGTCGGCGGGCCATCACGGCCGTCACACAGGCCATCGACGACACCGTGCCTCAGCCCCTGCCGTTGGTCGTCCCCACGCTCGTGGTTCGAGAGAGCACGGCGCCTCTGAGCGGGACCGGCAGGTGAGCGACGGGGCCGGGGTGTGGCGCGAATTGTCGACCTTCTATAGCGTGACACGCCCAGGGGCGACCGTTTCCTCGACAGGTCCACCCGCGACGGCGTCGTGTACGCGAGCGAGACGAGAGGGTAGTCGGCTGTTGGCGTGTCGGTCGTCAGTAGCGCTCACTAGCGGGCTATAGTCGGCGTTGTGAACTTGAAGGAATGGGCAGCGGCCACCGGGATCTCGTATGCGACAGCACGTCGGCGTTACGAGTCCGGGACGCTACCCATTCCCACCTACCGGATCGGCCGCCTGATCATGGTCGGAGATCCGGTCACCGCAACGGCGGCCGAGGCCGGGCAGACCGTGGTGTACGCCCGGGTGTCGTCAGCCGATCAGAAGGCGGATCTGGACCGTCAGGTCGCCCGGGTGACCGTGTGGGCCACCGGCCAGAAGCTCGGCGTGGACCGGGTGGTCACCGAGGTCGGGTCCGCGGTGAACGGGCACCGTGAGAAGTTCCTGGCCCTGCTCCGCGATCCGGGTGTGTCAACCATTGTGGTCGAGCACCGTGACCGGTTCGCCCGCTTCGGTGCCGAGTACGTTGAAGCCGCGCTGGCCGCGCAGGGCCGGCGTCTGCTGGTGGTCGACCCGGCTGAGGTCGATGACGACCTGGTCCGCGACGTCACCGAGATCCTGACCTCGCTGTGCGCCCGCCTGTACGGTCGTCGCGCCGCCGCGAACCGCGCCCGCCGCGCAGTCGAAGCCGCCACCGAGGCTCCGGTGTGAAGACGATCCAGGCGTACCGGTTCGCCCTCGACCTCACCCCGGGCCAGGAACGTGACGTGCTCGCGCATGCCGGGGCGGCCCGGGCCGCGCATAACTGGGCACTGGCGAAGGTCAAGGCGGTCATGGACCAGCGGACCGCCGAGCGGTCCTACGGCGTGCCGCGCGAGGCGTTGACGCCGTCGCTGTCATGGTCCCTCGCTGGGTTGCGCAAGGCGTGGAACGCCGCTAAGCCCGGGGTTGCGCCGTGGTGGGACGAGGTGTCGAAGGAGGCGTTCAACACCGGCTTGGACGCCCTCGCGCGCGGCTTGAAGAATTGGGCCGACTCCCGTAAGGGCGCACGGGCCGGGCGGCCGGTCAGGTTTCCCCGGTTCAAGTCCCGCCGCCGCAGCACACCATCCGTGCGGTTCACCACCGGGGCGATCCGGGTCGAACCCGACCGCATGCACGTGGTGCTGCCCCGACTGGGCCGGTTGAAGCTGCACGAGTCGGCCCGCAAACTCGCCCGCCGCCTGGACAACGGCACCGCCCGGATCATGTCCGCGACCGTGCGGCGCGACGGCGGACGCTGGCACGTGTCGTTCACCGTTGACGTCGAACGGGCCGAACGCGCCCCTGCCCGGCCGCAGTCGGTCGTCGGCGTGGACGTCGGGATCACGCACCTTGCGGTGCTGTCCACTGGCGAACTGGTCGACAACCCGCGCCACCTAGTCGCCGCGCAGCAACGCATGCGCTCGTTGGGTCGGGCGCTGTCACGCAGGACCGGCCCGGACCGGCGTACCGCAAGACGAGCCTCGAAGCGGTGGGAACGGGCAGCCGCCCGGCTCGGCCGCGCTCACGCCCGCGTGGCGAACCTGCGCCGCGACGGCCTGCACAAGCTCACCACCCGCCTGGCCCGCGAGCACAGCATGATCGTGGTCGAACACCTCAACGTGGCCGGCATGCTCGCCAATCGGCGGCTGGCCCGGCACATCGCAGACGCCGGTTTCGCGGAGATCCGCCGCCAGTTGGCGTACAAGACCGGATGGAACAATGGTCAGCTACTGCTGGCCGACCGCTGGTATCCGTCCTCCAAGACCTGCTCGGGCTGCGGCACAGTGAAAACCAAGCTGGCCCTGTCCGAGCGCGAATACACCTGCGAGGCGTGCGGTCTGGTCATCGACCGGGACCGCAACGCCTCCTTGAACCTGGCCGCTCTCGCGGCCGAGTTCGATACCGCCGGGAGTGGCCCGGTGCCAGCACGTGGAGCCGACCAGAAGACCCGCGTACGCGGGCAGGTGGCGACGAAGCGTGAACCCGGCACGGCATCCGCCGGTCAGACCGGGACCGTTCCGCCGCAAGGCAGGACTACCAACCATGTGCTTGCTAAAGCGCACTGAGAGGTGACGGTTCGTCGTGACCATGGAATCGCCGACGACCGGCCGGCCCGAGGCGGGCGAGGTCGGCTCCCAGCAGAAGATCGACACGTCGGTGCCGCATTCGGCGCGTATCTGGAACTACTGGCTCGGTGGGAAGGACAACTTCGCTGTCGACCGCGAGGCCGGCGATCAGTACCGGCAGATCTTCCCCGGCGTCGTCGACGTCGCCCGCGCCTCGCGGCAGTTCCTGGTCCGTTCGATCAGGTTCCTCGCCGCCGACGCGGGCGTCCGCCAGTTCCTCGATGTCGGCACGGGGCTGCCGACGGCCAACAACACCCATGAGGTGGCGCAGCGGATCGCGCCGGACGCGCGGATCGTCTACGTCGACAGTGACCCGCTGGTGCTTGTGCACGCCCGCGCACTGCTGGTCGGCACGACCGAGGGCAGGACCGCCTACATCGACGGTGACCTGCGGGAGCCGGCGGCGGTCGTCGCCGAGGCCGGCAAGACGCTCGACTTCCAGCAGCCGATAGGTCTCATCCTCAGCGGCGTCATGGGCCATGTGCCCGACTACGAGACGGCCCGGTCGATCACGCGCCAGTTGTTGGCCGCCCTGCCCAGCGGCAGCTACCTCTCACTGAACGACGGCACGAGCCTGATCAGCGCCGAGATGCAGCAGGCGCAGGACGACTACAACGACAGCGGGGCGACCCCGTACACGCTGCGCTCGCCCGCCGAGATCGCCGGCTTCTTCGACGGCCTGGAGCTGGTGGCTCCCGGCGTCGTACCGTGCCCGCAGTGGCGACCCGACGACGCGGTCGACACGCCCGCCGACATCGACGCCTTCGGCGGGGTCGGCCGCAAGCACTGACACCCGGTTGGCCGGCCCACCACTGCGGAGTGCGCACGTGTTCCCGACGTCGGTGCGTCGCCGCGCCCGGTTCGCGGTGACGGCCGCGCTGCTCACCGTAGCCGCATCCGGGTGCGGTTACGACGGCAACGAGACCCAGCGGTACGCCGACCGCATACGCGTAGAGGGATTCACGCTGGTCAAGACCGCGTACGCGAACGGCGAAGGTCGGTCCTACCTCGGCCCTGCCGGCGACGCCACGCCCGCGGTCACCGCGCCCGGGCTCACCCTGAGTGCGGGTGGCACGGACCTGTCGTACCCGTTCTACGACTACCTGGCCACCGGCGAGGGCACCGACTCGGACACGGGCAGCTGCCGGGTGACCGTGTACGAGATCCGGGACCGGCCCAAGGCGGTGGGTTACCTTGATGACCACCTGACCCGCAGCCAGCAGCAGTCGGTGCGTGAGGGCACCGCAAGGGTGCTGCACATCGACGTGCTCTGCGACGCGCAGGCCGACACGTGACACGCGGAACCGACGCCGGCCGCCCGGCTCTGAGCGCGCCGGTCCGGGCAGGGAGAGCGTCAGAAGCTGCTGACCAGCTTCACGAACGCCTCGTCGATCTTGGCGGGATCGGTGGCGTCGAAGGCCTTGCCCGACGACGCCTTGGCGATCTGGTCCAGGGTGGCGAAGTCCGACTCCCGGTCGAAGGCGATGCAGAACACCTTCACCGGACGCTTTGGGTCCAGGGCGACCTCGGCGAGCAATCGGGCCAGGTCGTTGTCCTTGCTGTACTCGTTCTTGCCGTCGGTCAGCACGACGATCGCGTTGATCCGCTGCGGGTCGTACCTGTCGACAAGCTCGCGGTGTGCGGCCCGGACCGTCGCGTAGAGCGCGGTGCCACCCTCGACGTGCAGGCCGGCGATCTTGCTGTTGATCCGCTTCTGGTCGAACTCGTCGAGAGGCACCTCTGTCCGGTAGGGGCTCTTCGGCCGCTTCGGGGTCTCCGAGGAGAACGACAAGAGCCCTACCCGGTCTTCGCTGTTGAGCAGCGCAAGGCCCTTGCCCGCCGCCGCCGAGGCGACCTGGAAACGGGTACGGGTGCCGACCATCGTCTGCATCGACCCCGAGGTGTCCAGGGCGATCAGGATGTTCGCCTTCTTACGGAGCGTGCGCCAACCGTCCAGCATCGCACCGACCACCTGGGGGTCGGGGGGGTCGAAGTAGGTAAGCCCGCCGGTGGGCTCGGCGCCGACGCTGGCGAGCAGCTCCGTCGAGGCGCGGCGCTCGTGGTCCCGGAAGCCGAGACGGGCGAAGCTCTCCTGCTGGTCATCCTCGGTCAGGAATTTCTGGAAGTCGGCCGCCGCCGCGCGTTGCCGCTTGTCCGCGGAGGGCAGCACCACGAACGGGTGGTCCAGGTTGAACGTGCCCTCCTTGGGGTGGACGGCGACCAACGGCACGTTCGGCCGGCGACCCCGCTCCTGCCCGTCCTGCCGAGGACTCAGCGCGCCCGTGTTGTAGAGGTCCACCAGCTCCTCCTGCAGGACGACGGCACTCATGTCGTCCGCACTGCCCGCCCCGCCGGCCAGGTCCGCCTCGGCGAGGCTGCGGAGCAGGTCCACCGAGTCGTCGCTGTAGTGCGACACGTTTGCCTCGATCCGGCGGACGAACTGGGTGACCGTCGGGTTGGCCAGGTCGTCCCGGGTCAGATCGCTCGACCGTTGCACCGCCGCGTAGTAGGTGGCGATGGTCGCCGCCAGCCCGGAGGTCGACAGGTTCGGGTTGTCCTTGCCGAAGGTGAAGCGGCCCCACTCCGGCTTGCCGAAGCTCGCCCACCCGTCCCGCCCGGACAGGCCCAGGATCTCTCCCCAGCCCAGCGGCCCGCGCTGGCGTAGCAGCTCGGCCTTGGGCTGCGGCATCGCGATCACCAGGGGACTGTTGGCGATCGACGGGTAGTGGTCCGGGGTCTGCAACTCCCGCCCGGCGGCCCTGTCGAGCAGGCGGAGCTGACCGGTCCACAGGCTCGACGTCGGCAGCCAGACCTGTGGCTGCGGCAGGCCGGTGTGGGTCCAGCCGCTTGCCAGCGCCTCGGTGGCCTGGCCCGAGTTCAGCGCGCTGACGTGCACCTGGGCGCAGCCGCCGCCGTCGATCGACCGGTCGCTGCTGTTGTAGCGCTCGGCCAGCTCGACCAGCAGAGCCGCCTTCTCGGTGGAGGAGTTGACCTGGAGGGTGGTGGCGCAGTCGCCGCGTGCCCCCTCGTTGCCCGCTTCGCGCTGCCGGACGAACACGAACGCCCCGGCGATGACCACCAGCCCGGCGGTGACGGCGGCGGTGTACGGCAACCACTGCCGCGTACGCGTAGCGGATGGGGCCATCGGGACGTCCTCCTCGGCGGGCGGCTGGTGGCAGTCAACCTATCGATCCGGTGCCAGCCGGCGACCCTGACCCCAGCGGGCCTGTCACCCGTGGTCGGGTCGTTCCCCGACCGCCGTCGCGACCAGCAGTCGAACCAGGTAGACCACGACGAAGGTGACCGCGCCGGACGCGGCGGCGGGGCCGATCGCGCTCGACGCGACGTAGCCGGCGGCGGCGCCAGCCGAACCGAGGAAGAGCGCGGTCGAGATGCCCCAGGCGTCGAGGGCCTCACCACGCAGCCGCCGCCACGCGCCGCTCCCACCTCCGGCACCGACGCCGGACGCCGTCGCCGGCTGGTGTGCAGGCCGTGTCGTCACCGGTTGGGTCGGCTGGGCCTGGGCAGGCACCGTCGGCTGTGTCGGCGTCTGCGGCTGGGCCCGGCGCGGCTGCGGTGCCGTCGGCGTGATCTGCGGCAGCGGGGCGTTCGGCGTCGGTGCGCCCGCGGTCTCGATGCCGACCTCCAGCAGGTTGTCCCGACGTAGCGGCTCGCTGACCGTGCCGTCCTGCCGGAGCAGTCGGACCAGCACGTGCTCGGCGGCCGGCCGGTCGGCAGGGTCCTTGGCCAGGCACTCCCGGATCAGCTCGTCCAGGACGGGAGGCAACGCCGGCAGGTCGGGCGGATCGTGCAGCACCCGGTGCATCACGGCGAAGAGCGAGTCGTTGCCGAACGGTGGTTGACCACCGGCGGCGAAGGCGATCGTGGCCGCCCAGGCGAAGACGTCGCAGGGCGGACCGACAGCGTCGTTGCGGAACCGTTCGGGCGCCATGTACGCGGTGGTCCCCATGACCCGGCTGGACGCCGTCTCGGTGACACCCAACGCACGGGCGATGCCAAAGTCGATCACTCGGGGACCGTCCTCGCCCAGCACCACGTTGTCCGGCTTGAAATCGCAGTGCACCACCCCGGCGCTGTGGATCGCGGCGAGCGCGGTGACCGTGCCGACCGCGAGCCGGTGCAGGGCGTTTCCGGTCACCGGGCCGCGCTCGCGGACGTGCCGATGCAGGGTCAGGCCCTCGATGAACTCACTGACCACATAGGGCCGTTCGCCGTCCACCTCGGCGAAGAGCACCTGCGCGGTGCAGAACGGAGCGACCCGGCGTGCGGCGGCGATCTCCTTCACGAACTGCGACCGCGCCCGGGGGTCACTCAGATCGATGTTGACCATCTTGACCGCGACCCGGTCACCGGCGTCGTCCTCACCGAGGTAGACGACCCCCTGCCCACCCGCGCCCAGCCGGCCGACCAGCCGGTACGGGCCGGCGGTGACCGGATCGTGCGTCCACAGTTTCGCCAACCCTGGCACCGGCGTGCCGGCCAGTTCTGACATCCCGACTCCATAAGCGTCGTGCCCGGCCACCGGCGGCGCAGGACACGGCCATCGTGCCATGTCGGCCGTCGGCGGCGGGTCGGTCGCCACCCTCGGGGTGCCGTTGGCCGCCGACGGCCGTCCGCAGCAACGCTCCTGGCACGAGAAACATGACGCTGTGGAGGCGGCTGAACACGTTGTGGAACACGGTGTTCAGCCGAGAGGTGTGACTGAGATTTCACGCCGGAATTCGGTAACCAAATCTGCTGACCAACCCGTCAGGTCAGTGATGGATCGCCACCGCGGGCGGCCAGCCGAGAAGGGATGGGACATGGGGGACGTCCGAAGGCGTTTCAGGGACGACCTGGCACGACACCCCGCCCCGCCGTTGGGTGACCTGGTCCAGCAGTCGATGCTGCAGGGCCGCCGACTGCGTCGCCGACGCCGCCTGGCGCAGTTCGGCGGCGGCGGCTCGTTGTTGGCCATGCTGCTCGTGGTCGGCCTGGCCGCCGGGCCGATCGGTGTCGGTGCCGACGACGTCGGTCAGCCCGGCGGGCCGAACGTGGGTTTCCCGGGTGGGTCTGTCGACATCGGCACGCCGTCCCCGGCTGCGTCCGCCGGTGGCGCACCGGGCGGGATCGGAACGGGCACCGACGGGGAGCACAGAGATGGGTCCCATCGGTTCGTGCCGCCGTCTCCCTCGCCCACGGTGATCGACATCCTGAGGATGGGGCCGGAGCCGGGCGGTGAGCTGCTGACCACCACACCGCAGGGCGCCCTGGAACTGCTGACCCGGCTGCTGCCCGCGGGAAAGACCAGCGGATTTGCGAGTCTGCCCAGCAGTGGAGCGGGCCCCGGCATGCCGTTCGTCCAGCTCTACCTGGACCGGGGCGATGGACCGGGGATGCTGCGGCTCTCCATCTACCGGGACAGGCTCGGCGGCGACCCGGCCCCGGGGACTGTGGAGCTGACCGAGGTGCCCGACAACTGCGTGGAGAACCAGATGGTCACCGTGCACCACCGCGATGGCCTCCAGGTCGATCTGATGATTTCCACCTGTCTGGCCTGGGACGGCAAGGGCAACGTGCCGGCACCGCCCGTCCTGTCCCTGAAGGAGGCGACCGAGATCGCCGCCAACCCGATCTGGGGGACGAGACTGCCGACCGAGTACGTCATCAGCGGTGCCAAGAGGTTCCCGACGCTGGCCCGGTCGAATGGCTGACGAGGACTTCCTGGAGTTCGCGCAGGCGGCCGCCGGCCGGCTGCGCGATGCCGCGTTCCTGATGTGTCGCGACTGGCATCTCGCCCAGGACCTCACCCAGACGACGCTGGCGAAGGTGTACGCCAACTGGAGGCGGGTCCGTCGGGCCGACGACCCCCACGCGTACGCCCGCAAGATACTGCTGCGCTGCATGATCGACCAGAAGCGGCGTCGCTCCAGCCGCGAGTTCGCGATGTCGGCGCCGCCGGAGCGGGGCGAGGAACATCCGGCTGAGCTGCGCATGACGTTGCTGGACGCGATCGCCACCCTGCCGATGCGGGATCGGGCGATCATCGTCCTGCGTTACTGGGACGACCTGAGCGTGGAGGCGACCGCCGAGGTGGTGGGCGTCTCCACCGCGGTCGTCAAGAGCCAGAGCATGCGCTCCCTCAACCGCCTGCGCGAGCTGCTCGGTGAGACCCGTTCCGACCTGTTCGCCGAGGAACGCCATTGACCGGTCCCGTCCGCGGCGGGGGAGTGGCGGATTCCGGTGGTGTCGGGCCGTCGGCCGTCGACCGCTGCACCTGTGCTGCGGCGGCGACGAGCGCGCCACCACGCGTCGTCGCCTGAAGCGCCACCGTGTTGGCAAGTATCTGCGTGTGGGAAGGGTGTCCGGTGTCCGAGTCGAGCAGCAGGACATGCCGTGGCCGGATTCGCGGTAGGGGCCGAGTCTCGGCCGCTGTCGTGCCAGCGGTCCTGTCGGCGTTGGTCGTGATGGCCGCGGGATGCGATCGGCGGGAATCCGACGTCGGCGTCCAGGAGCGACGCAGCGGGAACGCGGATCGGGGCGATCTGAGCCTGCTGCTGGGTGCGGGCGATCTGGGAGCGGACTGGCGCGTGGACGACGCTCGAACCGGTCTGCCGCCCTGGCCGTGGGAGCAGGACGACTGCCCGAACTATCAGAGCGGCGACTACCCGGCCAAGTCACACCGGCGCAACGCCGTGGAGCGCTACTACCGGCTGCCTGACGGCTCGTCGTCGGCCTACCACGTCGTGGAGACGTACGAACCTGGATGGGCCGGTCGGAACATCGATGACGTCCGTCGGGTCCTGTTGCGGTGCGCGAGGTACCCGGTCCTCGGATCCCAGGTCTCGTTCGACGTCGTCGATCCCCACTACCTGAAGGGTGCTGGCATGCTCATCCGAGGTCGCATCGCCCACCGGGACGTCCCGGATACGGTCACGTACTTCGTGATGCTGAAGCGCGGGGAGACGGTTTCGACGGTCCGCCTGCCTGATCCGGGCAGTAAGGCAGCGGTGGACTCGATCGCGGCGAGGGCGGTGGCCCGCCTTGGCTGAGCGCAGCGGTCGGCAGGTGTCGCGCCGCTGGGTCGTCTCGGCGGGCACCATCTTCCTGGCCGGTGTCGCGACGGCGGCCTTCGGTGCAACGCGCCCTCGCGACGGCGACGGAGTCGCTCCATCGCGCGGTCCCTCCCCTGCCAGTCCGATCCCCACCACGCCGGCCATCGACCGGATCGCCCAGGCGAGGACGCGCATCGAGGCCTACGTGGAGCGGTACGACGGCCACCTGGCGGTCGCGGCGCGGGACCGACAGGGGACGGCTGCGGTGACGGTGGGCACCAGACGGTTCGAGACCGCCAGCGTCGTCAAAGTCAACATCCTCGCGGCACTGCTGCTGCGCCAGAGCCCGCAGGGCAGGGCACTGAGCGCCGGCACCCGACGGTTGGCCGAGGCCATGATCGTGTCCAGTGACAACGACGCGGCGGTAGCCCTGTGGCAGCGGATCGACGGTTCGCGCGGCCTCGCCGCCGCGAACCGTGCACTCGGTCTACGGCAGACCAAGCCCAGCTCGCACTGGGGAACCACCACGACCACGGCTGACGACCAGCTCCGTCTGCTGACCGCGCTGACGTCGCCGACGGGACCGCTGACCCCGCAGGACCGTGCCTTCATCATGGGTCTGATGAAGAAGGTGATCCCTGAGCAACGATGGGGAGTCACCGCCGCGCGGGCGCCGGACACTCGTTCCTCCTACGTCAAGAACGGGTGGGACACCGCCGATGCGGACGGCGGCCGCTGGCTGGTCAACAGCATCGGACGGATCGTCGAGGCCCGTCACGACTGGCTGATCGCCGTGCTCTCCGACCATCACGTGAGCCAGAAAGAGGGCGTCCGCGTCGTCGAGAAGGCCGCCACCTACGTGCTCAAGGAGCTGCGCGCCGCCACCGCCGGCGACGGTGCTTCTTAGCGGTGGAGCTAGGGGCCGTGGAAGAGCACCTACGCCGGTGGCGGCGCGGTCGACTCCCGGATCCGCAGCGATGGGCTGATGACGACCCGATGGGTGGGGCGGTCGGGGTCGGCGAGCCGGTCGGCGACGAGACGTACGGCGGCCCGTCCGATCGAGCGTCGCGGCGGCCGGACCGCGGTCAGGGGCGGGCTGAAGAGTCCGGCGACCTCGTCGTCGTACGCCACGATGGAGAGGTCACCGGGGACGGAGAGGTGCCGCTCCTCGCAGTGCTGCACGAGCGCGATCGCCTCGGCGTCGGCGTGCACCAGCAGCGCCGTCGTCCCGGTCGCCTGGCACTGGTCGAGCACGCCGTCGAGCACGGTGTCCCGCTCCGGGGACCGCGTGTCCGGTACGACGGCGACCACCGTCGCGTCGGAGTCGAGGCCGCACTGGGTGGTGGCGTCGAGCCAGCCGCGCCGCACGTGCTGACTGGTGGGGCTGTCGGCGTCGAGCACCAGGCCGACCTTGCGGTGCCCGAGCGAGGTGAGGTGGCGCACCGCCATGGCCGCGCCGAGCGCGTGGTCGGTGACCACCGATTCCATGACGGCGTGATGACTGCCGACCGTGGCGGTGCGTTCCAGCAGGACGACCGGAACGCCGACCTGGTCGAGCCACTCGATGGTGCGTTCGGCGGTCGGTGCGTCCATGCTCGGCGCGATGATCAGCGCATCGGCGCCCATCCGCTCCACCAGGCGAGCCAGCTGCGGTTGGTCGTCCTCGGTGTCGTAGGAGGAGCCGCGCAGCACCACCCGCATGTCCAGCTCGCGGGCGGCGCTCTCGACGCCGCGCGCCACGTCCGGCCAGTAGTAGTCCAGGGAGGGCACGAGCATGCCGAGCGTACGCCCGACCAGCGGGTTCAGACCTGCCGCGGGCGGCTCCTCGGCTGCCGGAACGTCGTCCGGCAGGAGCAGGGCGACTCCACCGTGGACGCGACGAACCAACCCTTCGGCGGCGAGTTCCGCGATGTCGCGCCGGATGGTGACCGGTGCGGCGCCAAGCACGTGTGACAGGTCGGAGATGCGCATAGAGCCGTCGCGTTGCAGGGCTGCCAACAGTTGCTGGCGGCGGGCGACCTGAAGCGGCGCACGGGACGTCTCCGCCGTGGCGACGACAGAACTGTCCTTGCTCATGGGGGACCTCCGAGGAACGCTTCGTGCGGCGGAAGCTCTCGCGTGGTGACGACAAGCTTGCCGGCCGGGTTGAACGCGGCTGCGTGGGCACCCCTGCCGACAGTGTCCTGCTGATGCCCGGCAACTCGCAGCCCGAAGCCGGCGAGGTGGTTCGCGACGAACACTGCCCTTCGAGCTGAGAGAGCAGCTATGAGCGATTCTGATCGTATCAGATCAGTTACGGCGTCGAACGGGCTGGCCGAGTCGCCGTGACGCCGGAGCCGGTCGGCTCGCGGGCCGCAGAACCACCTCCGTCCGATGCCGACGGTGCCCCGGTCGCGGCAGTTCACGACGGCTGCGTGTGCTGTTCTGATCGGATGTGCTCGAACTGGTTTGAGATCAGCATTGACTTGATCTGATGTGAGCGTTTTACTTCGGAAACCTCGTGGAAGCCGGTGCGTCACATTCGTGAGCGACGCCCCGCTCGCCACCCTCCATGGAGACGGATCGATGCGACAGGATCTGGGATGACGTCCGGGACGACCGGCCGGTTGGCATTGGGAACGGCCGCGGATGCCGCTACCGCCGTGACCTGGGGCCGGGCTGACTGGTTGGCCCTCGCCGACCGGATGCTCGCCGCCACCCGACCGTTCGCGTCACCCGGCCACGCTCTGGTCACCCTTCCCGGCCGCGAGGGTGGCTACGGACGGGCCGTCGACGGCCTGGAGGGCTTCGCCCGCACCTTCCTCCTGGCCGCTTTCCGCATCACCGGCGCCCGGGGAGTGGGCGTGGACGAGCTCCCGGACCGGTACGCGGCCGGCATCACCGCCGGCACCGACCCGCGCTCTCCGGACCGGTGGGTACGCCTGGACGAGCACCCCCAGGCGAAGGTGGAGGCCGCCTCCATCGCGCTGGCCCTGGACCTGACCCGTCCGTGGATCTGGGATCGGCTGCCGTCCGCCGTGCAGGAACGGGTCGTCGACTACCTGCGCCCGGCGGTCGGTGACGACACGTATCCACGGATCAACTGGGTCTGGTTCCGGCTGGTCGTCCAGACGTTCCTGCGGTCGGTGGGCGGGCCGCACTCGCTCGACGAGATGGCCGAGGACCTGCACACGCACGACGGCTTCGCCCGCGGGGGTGGCTGGATGTCCGACGGGCCGGAGCGCGCCTACGACCACTATGTGGGCTGGGCCCTGCACCTGTACCCGACGCTGTGGGCCCGCATGGCCGGCGCTGCCGACCTGGCCGAGCAGCGCCGCGATCGGGACCGGGCCAGCCTCGACCGCTTCCTGGGTGACGCGGTCGCGCTCGTGGGCGCCGACGGATCACCGTTGATCCAGGGACGGAGCCTGATCTACCGCTTCGCCGCGGCAGCGCCGTTCTGGGTCGGCGCGATCGCCGGCGTGCCCTCGGTCAGCCTGGGCCGGTTGCGCGGCGCGGCCACCCGCATCGTGCGCCACTTCGCCGCCAACGGCGCCCCGGACGAACGCGGCCTGCTCACCGTCGGTTGGCACCGGCCGTGGCCGCGACTGGCGCAGTCGTACTCCGGGCCGGGCTCGCCGTACTGGGCCAGCAAGGGCCTGCTCGGCATCGCGCTGCCCGCGGATCATCCGGTGTGGACGACGCCCGAGGAGCCGCTGCCGGTCGAGGAGCGCGACGAGGTGCGGGCGATACACGCACCCGGTTGGCTGGTCTCCGGCACCCGTAGCGACGGGATCGTCCGCGTCGTCAACCACGGCACCGACCACGCGGTCGAGGGTGCCACCGTCGGAGATTCCCCGCTCTACGCTCGGCTGGGCTACTCCACCGCCACCAGCCCCGTCCTCGACGACGGCGGTTGGCTCAGTCCTCTCGACCAGTCCGTCACCCTCGTCGACGACGCGGGCCGGGTCACGCACCGCGCCGGCATGCGCCTGCTGACCGTGCACGTCGACACCGACGGCGTGGGTGTGGCCGGATCACGTGCCCTCGCCCACTGGGTCGACCCGGATCCGGGTCAGCGCGATCACGGCGGCGGCCGCCTGGGCCGGTCCCGACCGGCCGGGCACCTCACCGTGTACTCGCTGGTCCGCGGCCCCTGGGAGCTGCGTCTGACCCGCGTCGACGGCCTCGCCGAGGGCATCGAGGCGGATGCGCTGCGACTGCGGATCGGCGGCTGGGCCATCGCCGGGGAGGCGACGGCAACTGTTCGCGGCAGCGTGGCGGCCGTGACCGGCACCGGTCTGACCAGTCGGATCGAGAGCGTGCACGGCGGCGGAACCGCCGACGCCACCACCGTTCCGAACGGCGGCCCTCTGGCCGGCGGGCTGGTCGTGCCCTGGCTGGATCACCCCGTCCGGCCGGGCGCATGGGCCGCCACCCTCATCGAGCTGTCCACGGCCCCGACGACCACTGTCGGGCAGGCATGCCGGGCCGTGATCGACGAGGACGCCCGCGGTCTCCACGTGGCGGTCGACTGGCCCGACGGGATCAGCACATCGACCCGTCCGGACACGAAGCACTCCAGGCCCAGCCAGGCGACCTGGTAGCAGTGCGGGCCCATCTGGGCCCCTGACCTAAGGAGAAAGGGATGAAGCGCACGATACCGGCCGTCATCAGCGCCGCGATGGCCCTGACACTTGTTCTCACCGGCTGCGGGGGCGACGACGAGCCAGTCGACCCCAACGCCCCGGTGACGATCACCCTGGCCGGCTGGAGCCTGTCGTCCACGCCCGAGTTCAAGACGCTCGCCGACGGCTTCAAGGCGTCCCACCCGAACGTGACGGTGGAGCTCAAGGAGTACGCCCCCGGCAACGACTACGACACCCAGATGATCACGGACCTGGCCGCCGGCACCGCCCCGGACGTCTACGTCATGAAGAACCTCAAGAACTTCTACACGTACCAGAGCGGGAGTCAGCTGCTCGACGTCTCCGACGTCACCTCCGGTCTCGGCTCGAGCCCTGCGCTCGCGTCGTACCAGGTGGACGGCAAGGCGTACGCGGTGCCGTACCGGCAGGACTCCTGGGTGCTCTACTACAACAAGGACCTGTTCGCCAAGGCGAAGGTGGCGCTGCCGGACGGCAGTTGGACCTGGGACGACTACACCGACGCGGCGAAGCGGCTCACCACCGGCCTGAAGGGGGCCGGCTCGAAGGCGACCGGTGCCTACCAGCACACCTTCCAGTCGACAGTGCAGGGATTCGCGCTCGCCCAGACCCCCAACGCGGACCTGCTCTCCGGCGACTTCGGCTTCATGAAGCCGTACTACGAGCGGTCACTGGACCTGCAGGCGGCCGGCGCGCAGCCGACCTTCGGCACCGCGAAGACCAACAAGCTGACCTACCAGGCGCAGTTCGGCAAGCAGCAGTCGGCCATGCTGCTGATGGGCACCTGGTACATGGCCACGCTGCTCAACCAGCGCAAGAGCGGTGACGCCGACACGTTCCAGTGGGGAATCGCGCCGGCGCCGCAGTTCGACAAGTCCACCACCGGCACCTCCGCCACGCCCGTCACCTTCGGTGACCCGACCGGCCTGGGGATCAACCCGAAGATCAGCAAGTCCAAGGCCGCCGCGGCCAAGGACTTCCTCAGGTACGCGGCCGGCCCGGAAGCCGGCAAGGCACTGGCCGGGATCGGCATCACCCCGGCCCAGGTCACCGACGCCGTCACCGCGAGCCTGTTCGGGCTGGACGGCGTACCGCAGGACGACCTGTCGAAGTTCGCCTACACCAAGCACACCATCAAGCCGGAGAACCCGGTGTCGAAGCACACCGCCGGCCTGCAGAACCTCCTCAACGAGACGCATTCGGCGATCCTCTCCGACAACAAGGGCGTCGACGCGGAGCTGAGCAAGGCGCAGACCCGCGCCAAGAACGAAGTTCTCAACCAGTGAGCTGATGGCGGGACCGGCGCGCCTGCGCCGTACGCCGGTCCCGCCGCCAGGCCGAACGCTTCCGGAGACTCCCTATGGCAACATTGCCGCGCACGAGACCCAGGAACCGGCGGCTGGTGTCGCGCAACACGGTCGCCGGCTGGTCGTTCATCCTGCCCAACTTCCTCGGCTTCGCCGTGCTCACCCTGCTACCCGTCGTGGTGCTGTTCTACGTGGCCTTCACCAACTGGAACGTCTTCGGGGTGGCCGAGTGGACCGGCACGGCCAACTTCCGGCGGATGTGGGACGACGCGAGCTTCTGGACCGCACTGCGCAACACCGTCTACTACGCCGCCTTCCACATCCCACTGACCCTCGCGGCAGCACTCGGGCTGGCGCTGCTGCTCAACCGCAAACTCCGTGGTGTGCGGTTCTTCCGCACCGTCGCCTTCTTCCCCTACATCACGTCGATCGTGGCGATCGCGGTCGTCTGGAACCAGCTGTTCAGCCCGGAGTACGGCCCGATCAACGCTCTCCTCGGCGCCGTCGGGGTGGACGATCCGCCGGGCTGGACCGCGTCGGCGACCTGGTCGATGCCGGCGGTCATCATCGTCGGCACGTGGCGGTACATGGGCTACTACATGCTGCTGTTCCTGGCCGGCCTGCAGACCATCCCGACCCAGCTCTACGAGGCGGCCGAGACCGACGGCGCCTCACCGTGGCAGCGGTTCGTGCACGTGACCCTGCCCGGGTTACGAACCACGACCTTCTTCGTCACCGTGCTGCTCACCATCGAAAGTTTCAAGGTCTTCGACCTCATCCTCGTGATGACCGGCGGCGGACCGGGGCAGTCGACACTGGTGCTCTCGCAGTACATCTACCAGAAGGGCTTCGAGGAGAACCAGTTCGGCTACGCCTCGGCGGTCTCCATCGTCCTGTTCGCCATCTGTTTCGGCATCACGGTCATCCAGTTCTGGGTCAACAAGCGGAGGAACAGCTGATGACCGCGACCGACCTCTCCACGTCCGTCCCGGCCATCGCCGCGCCCGGCAACCACGCAACGTCCGCCCGACGTGGCAGGTCTCGGGGCTGGCGGCTCGTCGGGTACGTCGCTCTCGTGCTCGCGGCGGCCGGGCTGCTGCTGCCGTTCTTCTGGATGGTGGTGACGTCGTTGAAGACCAACAACGACGTCTTCACCATCCCGATCACCTGGCTCCCCGATCCCGTGGTGTGGCGCAACTACCTCGACATCTGGCAACGCTCGGACATGACGACGTGGCTGCGGAACACCCTGCTGCTGGCGGTGACCGTCACCTTCCTGCAGGTGCTCACCGGCAGCTTCGCCGCCTACGGCTTCGCCCGCGTCCGCTTCCCCGGCCGCAACCTGCTCTTCCTGGCATACGTCGGGACGATAGCGGTGCCCTGGCAGTCGTACATGATCCCGCAGTTCATCCTCATGTCGAAGCTGCACCTGTCGAACACCCTGTGGTCGATCGTGGCGATACAGACGTTCGGCGCGATCGGCGTGTTCCTGATGAAGCAGTTCTACGAGACGATTCCCGAGGAACTCAGCGAAGCGGCGCGGGTGGACGGGCTCAGCGAGTTCGGCATCTACCGACGGATCATCCTGCCGCTGTCCCGGCCGGCGCTCGCCAGCCTGGCCCTGCTGACGTTCACGACCACCTGGAACGACTACCTCGGCCCACTGATCTATCTGCGTAGTCCGGAGCTGCGCACCATCCAGTTGGGGCTGAATACCTTCATCTCCCAGTACAACGCCGAGTACGCGCTGATCATGACGGGCTCGGTGCTGTCCGTGCTGCCCGTCGCCGTCATCTTCCTGCTCGGCCAGCGCTACTTCGTCGAGGGCGTCGCCTCGACCGGACTGAAGGGCTGAGGTCCATGCGTTCGCGCCACACCATCGTCACCGCCGTCTTCGACGGGTTCTACGTCGCGCTCGTCACCAACCTGTTGCTGGTGCTCGGTTGCCTGCCACTGGTGACGCTCGCGTTCACGACCGAGGCGGCGCGCTCCTGGCCCCTGTACGCGCTGACCGCCCCACTCTGCGCGCCAGGGCTCTGTGCGGTCTTCGCGGTCATGTCGGCCTACTCGGCCGGCGACACCGGCGGTGTGCTGCGCACCTACGGCCGTGCCTGGCGAGCCACTGCCCGGCCGGCGATGCTCTGGACGGCGGTAGCCATGGTTGCCGTGGTGGTGCTCGCCGTCGACGCCCGTGCCGCGTGGGGCCACCGGGTGGGAGCACTCGCCCTGCCGGTGCTGGCGACCCTGCTGGTCCTCACCGTCGCGACCGCGCTGCTCGGGTTGGTGACAGTCGCCGAGCGACCCACCGCGCCGCTGCGCGAGGTGGCCCGCGCCTGCGTGTATTTGGCGGTGCGCCGGTGGTACCTCACCGCCGCGTCCCTGCTCGTGCTCGCGCTGCTCGCCCAGATTCTGGCGGCCCGCCCCGCGATCGCGCTCGGCCTCGCCGCCGCGCCACTGCTCTACGTCGTCTGGGCCAACAGCCGCTTCACCCTGCGCGCCGCCCTCGACCCACCGACGGCAGCACCACAGCGCGCCTGACCACCATGTTCCGGCCATCCAGCCGGGACGCCCATGACACACCTGCCCGGCATCGGACCGGACCCACGAGGGAGAACAGCATCCATGACGGCGACCGACGTCCGTCCCAGCTCCGACGCAGAGGCCACGGCGGCCGCGGTGGCCGCCGCGATACGCACCGTCGACGCGAACATCGCCACCTTCGGCGACCGGTACCCCGCGGACACCACCGCCGCCAACCGCTACCCGCTCCGGCCCCCGAGCGCTGGCCAACCCGAGGGCGCCAACGTCGGTTGGACCACCAGCTTCTGGCCCGGCCAGCTCTGGCTGGCACACGACCTGAGCGGTGACGACCGCCACCTGCGGGCGGCGCTGTGCCACGTGGACAGCTTCGCGGAGCGCGTGCACCGCGGCATCGACCTGGACACCCACGACCTCGGTTTCCTCTACACCCTCTCCTGCGTCACAGCGGCCCGCCGCACCGGCGACAGCCGGGCCCGGAACGCTGCTCTCGCCGCCGCCGACCACCTGATGACGCGCGTCCTCGAACCCGCCGGGATCATCCAGGCCTGGGGTGACCTGAACGACAGCCGTCAACGCGGCCGCACGATCATCGACAGCCTCATGAACACGCCGCTGCTCTTCTGGGCCAGCCAGACCACCGGCGACGACCGTTACGCCGCCGCGGCCCGCCGGCACACCGCTCAACTGCGCCAGCACATCCTGCGCCCGGACGGCACCACCTTCCACACCTTCTACTGGGACACGGACAGCGGCGCGCCACTGCGCGGGGAGACCGAGCAGGGCCACGCCGACCACTCCTGCTGGGCCCGCGGGCAGGCCTGGGGCATCTACGGCTTCAGCCTCAACCACCGGCACATCGGCGACCCCGCACTGCTCACCGCCGCGCGGACCTGCGCGGACCGCTTCCTGGCCAGCCTGCCCGACGACCACGTCGCGTACTGGGATCTGGAGTTCGGCGACGGCAGCGGCCAGGAGCGGGACAGCTCGGCCGCGGCCATCGCCGTCTGTGGCCTTGTCGAACTGGCCGACAACCTCGCCGACCCGGCCAGCGCCGGCCGGTACCGGACGGCCGCCGCGGCGATCCTGCGCTCGCTCATCGACCACTACTCCACAGGCGGCCATCCGGTCTCGAACGCGCTGATCCTGCACGGCGTCTACGACAAACCCAAGGATGTCGGCGTCGACGAGGGAACCCTGTGGGGCGACTACTTCTACCTGGAAGCCCTCACCCGCGCCACGATCCCCGGCTGGACCAGCCCCTGGTGACCGCCAGGACCGATCCGCACCGCCCCGCATCCTGAGAAAGGTGACCATGGACTACCGCTACCACTGCTCGATTCCCGCCGCCGACGGCCGGAACGCGCTGCCCTTCAATCCCTGCCGGCTGCTGGACTTCACCCTGCTGCGGCTGTCGGCGGGTGAGTCCTGGACCGGCGAGTCCGGTGACCGGGAGATCCTGGCCGTCATCCTCGGTGGCACCGCCAGCTTCACCGTCGCCGGCCACCACTTCCCGGAGGTCGGCGGTCGTCCGGACGTGTTCTCCGGCAAGCCGCACTCCGTCTACCTCCCGGCCGGCTCCTCGATCACCGTCGAGGCCGTCACCGACGTGGAGATCGCCCTCCCCAGCGCCCCCAGCGAACTGGCCACCGACCCCTATGTCATCGCGCCGGAGCAGGTCGCCACCGGCCGTTGGGGAGCGGCCAACTTCGGTCGCACCTATCACCAGATCCTCACCGAGATCGCGCAACCGGACCTGCCCGCCCGCCGGCTCATCGTCGGCGAGACGTACACGCCCTCGGGTAACTGGAGCACCTACCCACCACACCGGCACAAGGTCGACGACCTGCCCGCCGAGGCGGCGCACGAGGAGATGTACTACTACCGCGTCAACCCGGGGAACGGGTTCGGCATCAGCCGGGTCTACACCGACGAGGGGTACGAGGAGAACGTCACCATCCGCGACCACGTGATGCAGATGATGCCCGAGGGGTACCACACAGTGGTCAGCGCGCCCGGCTACACCACGTACTTCCTGTGGTTCCTGGCCGGCACACAACGCACCCAGGGCGCCCGCGAGGACGCCGACCTCGCCTGGGTGGGTCAGACCGTGCCGACCCTGCGCAGCGTGGGGCTGTAGCGATGCCTGCCCCGTTCGGCCGCCCGCACCGCCGGACGGCGACGCGCCGCCCGGGACAGGACCCGGGCGGCGCGTCTCCGGCAGGCTCAGCGTTGCCGGATGCGGCACTAGGCGCGCGTGCTCCACTGCTGGTTGGCGCTGCCCTGGCAGGCCCAGAGGTGCAGTTGCGTTCCGTTGGCCGTGCCGGAGTTGACGGCGTCGAGGCAGAGCCCCGACTGGACTCCGGTGATGGTGCCGTTGGAGTTGAGGTTCCACTGCTGGTTGGGTTGGCCGTTGCAGTCCCAGATGATGACCGCCGTGCCGTTGCTGCTGCCCGCCCCGCTGGCGTCCAGGCACTTGTTGCCGTAGACGGTCAGGGTGCGGCCGGCGGTGTGGGTCCAGCGCTGGTTGGTGCGGCCGTGACAGTCCCACAGCGCCGGGCGGGCCCCGTTGGTGGTGCTGGAACCGGGGACGTCGATGCAGCGGCCGGACTGGTTACCCGCGATCAGCACGTTCTGCTGGCCGGACGGCGGGGGAGTGCTGGGCGGGGGAGTGCTGGGCGGGGGGCTGGTGGGCGGCACTGTCGACCCGAACTGGCTGAAGAACCTCCACACCTCCTGCTTGACCCAGCTCCGCGCGCCGCTCTCACAGCCGGCACACCCGTCCACCGGGCCCTGCTGGTGGCCACCGTCGAAGGCGGCCCAGAGCACCGGATAGCCGGCCCGACACGAGTAGGCGGTGGTGATGTGGGTCAGGCTGCCCGCCCTCGGTTCCGGCGGGTTCTGCGCGGCGCAACCGTTGTTCCGGACGAACCTGTCGCGCAACGCCCGGCCGTTCGGGATGTTGTCGTTGACGCCGTGAATCCCCAGGTACGCCACCGGCTGGGTGCCACCGCTGCAACCGCTGATCGCTCCCGGGGCGGCGATCGCCGCGACCGCACGGAACACGGTGGGCCGGGAACACGCCAACGAGTAGCTCATCGCGCCGCCGTAGCTGAACCCGACCGAGAAGAGTTGCGTCGTGTCGACGCAGAGCGCGTTCTCGATGACGCGGACCATGTCGTCGGTGAAGGTCACGTCCTCACCGTTGGAGTTGCCCCAGCCGTTACCGATGCCCTGCGGGGCGACGAAGATCGTGGTGTTGTTCGACTGGGAGAGCATGCCGTAGTAGGCCCACGGTGCTCCGTCGCTGCCGCCCGACGCGACCTGCTCGGCGGTGCCCCCCAACCAGTGGAACCCGAAGGCCAGCCGGTGGGCGTAGGTGTTGTTGTAGCTGTCGGGCAGCCGAAGGATGAAGCTGCGGTTCTTTCCGCTGCTCTGGATCGTGTGGGTGCCGCTGCTCAGACCGGGCGCCTTGCCGCAGCCGGCGGTGGTGGCGGCGGATGCCGATCCGCCGGCCATGAGGACGTACGCCCCGACGGCGACGAGAACCATGACGGCCATGGCGGCCCCTATCCAGGGGCTGGAGAGTTTGCGAAGTGGCACAGCTGCGACTCCTTGTGGTGGTGGTGGTGGACGAACATCGGTGGTTGGTTGTTGCTGCTGGCGTTCGGGATCACCGGCCAGCGATGGCGCCGACGGCGGTCCTTCGCGGACCGTCGCGGGCACTGCCGACGCCGCGGCGTCCGGTTCTGGTCGCCGGGCCGCCAGCCGGCGGTGAGCCACGCCACAAATAGACTAGCATCGTCGTGTGACGTATGACGTCATCAGTCGCCGTGGAGCAGATTCCCGAACCGGATCCGGCCGTCGGGATGCCCCCTTCGGCCAACCCGAACGAGCGTCTTCGATGCCTTGACACTCTAGATGGGATCGCTAACACTTGTCGGCAACACGTACTTAATGATCTGGACACATGGCGTCTGCCTCGCCGGGGACCCCGGTGTGGCACGTCATTCGCCACCCACGGCGGCGTAGCCCGAGAACACACCGCCCCAGAGCTGTTAACGCTCACACGTGAAGTCGATCCGAGAGTGTCGGCGCCCGCGACACCCGGCGAAGGTCCGAGGCGACGCAGGCATCCGCCCCGTCGTCGGGCCCTCCCAGCTGAGTCGTCTGCCCCTCCGCGAAGGAGAAGGACCGATGTCGAGAGTCCTCGCCCGGCTCTACGCGGTGTCGCTCGCCGCGTGCCTGCTGTTCACCACCTGGTCGGTGGCGACACCGAAGGAAGCAGCCGCACTCGACCCGACCGTCGGCTACCTGATGGCGCATTTCACCGGCGAGTCCTCGACCGGCCAACAGATCTACCTCGCCCACAGCACCGACGGCCTGCGGTGGACGGACCTCAACAACGGCGGGCTCGTGCTGCGTTCCACAGTCGGCACCCGCGGCGTCCGCGACCCCGCCCTGGTCCGCTCGCCCGCCGGTGACAGGTACTGGATCATCGCCACGGACCTGTGCATCGGCTGCGGCCAGGACTGGTCGGCCGCCATCAACAACGGCAGCCGCAACCTCGTCGTGTGGGAGTCCACCGACCTGGTCAACTGGTCGGTGCCGTGGCTGCTGAACGTCGCCGGCGCGATCCCGGACGGACGCAACGCCTGGGCCCCGGAGGCGATCTGGAACCCGGCGACCGGCGACTACGTCCTCTACTGGGCGACGAACGTTCCGCTCAACGGGGCGACCAAGCACCGCATCTACTACGCCCGCACGGCGGACTTCCGCAGCGTCAGCGCGCCGCAGGTCTACCTCAACCGTCCTGGCAGCCAGGAGATCATCGACACCCAGATCGTCGAGGTGCCGGCCGGCGTCGGCGCCTACCGCTACGTCCGCGCCTCCCGGGACGGCCAGATCACCATCGAGGGCAGCAACTCCATCCTCGGCACCTGGACCAACCTCGGAAACCTGTCCGGCATCGGGCTGACCGGCTCCGAGGTCGAGGGGCCGATGTGGATGAAGTTCAACTCCCGTAACGAGTGGGTCCTCTATCTGGACCAGTACTCCAGCGGGCGCGGCTACCTGCCGGTCCTGACCACCGACCCGTCGAGCGCGGCCAGCTACCGGTTGCCGGCGTCCGGCTCGTACGCCATGGGTGGCACCAGGAAGCGACACGGCTCGATCCTCAACCTGACCGCCGCCGAACAGAGCCGTGTGCTCGCTCGCTGGCCCGTCACGGCAATCAACCGGATCCAGTCGTACAACTTCCAGGACCGGTACGTGCGGCACCACGACTACGACGTCCGCATCGACCCGAACGTCAGCCCCGCCCAGGACGGCCAGTGGCGGCTGGTGCCCGGCCTGGCCGGCTCCGGCACGGTCTCCATCCAGTCGGTCAACTACCCGGGCTACTACCTGCGCCACTACGGGTTCGACTTCCGGCTGGAAGCCGACGACGGCACCGCCACCTTCGCCGCCGACACCACCTTCCGGCAGGTCCCCGGCCTGGCCAACTCCTCCTGGACATCGTTCCAGTCGTACAGCCACCCGGATCGCTACATCCGGCACTACAGCTACCTGCTCCGGCTCGACCCGGTCAGCGACACGACTAGCCGCGCCGACGCCACCTTCCGCCTGACCACCTGACCACCGACTGCCACCCCACACCGATTGGACCTGTCATGAAACGGAAAAGGCTGTCCCACGGACACGTGTCGCCGAGCACCCCGCCGCTGCGCCGGCTCCTGATCGCTCTGGTGAGCGCGGTGACCGCGCTGGTCGGCATCGTCGTCGTCACAACGCAGCCGGCCACTGCCGCCACCAGCCAGTTCCGCGGCATGAACTGGGCCATGCTGGGTGACAACTTCAAGACCAGCCCGCTCGTCGTGCAGGGCCTGAGCATGTCCGACAGCAACGCGACCGTACGGGCCAAGGCCAACGCACTCTACGACGACATGGCCTCCACCATGGGGGTCAACACCGTCCGGCTGCCCATCAACACCCACACGGTGGGTACCGCCTGGTGGGAGGCGTACCGAGGTGCCATCGACGCCGCCACCGCCCGCGGGTTCAAAGTCATCCTCGCCTACTGGGAGGACGCCGCCGCCTCCGGCGGCAGAATCACGAACCTGGCCGCGTGGAACACGATGTGGTCCACGGTGACCAACACGTACGGCTCGAACCCCAACGTCTACTTCGAGCCGATGAACGAGCCGCACGGCTACAGCTCGACGGAATGGCGCAACGTCGCCGCGAACTGGCTCAGCTACCACACCTCGGCGGTGCCCGGCCGGGTGCTGATCGGCGGCACCGGCTTCAGCCAGGACCTGCGCGACATCTGCAACGACAGCCGCTTCAACTCGACGCTGCTGTCCTTCCACTACTACGCCTTCTTCTACGGCGCGATGACCTACGACGGCTTCCGCAGCCACATCCGGGAACGCCTCGGCAACTGCGCCTCCCGCGCGGTCGCGACCGAGTTCGGCGGCCCCATGAACGACGGTCGCAACTACGCCGACGCGGGTAGCACCGACAACTTCGTGCGCTACATCCGCGCCATGGCCCAGGTCATGCGGGACAACCAGATGGGCGGCACCTACTGGCCCGCCCTCGGCGGCAAGACCGGCACCATCGGCTACGACTGGTACTCGATGTTCGCCCTCAGCGGCAGCGGCACCGACCTCAACCTGACCGTCCGCAACACCTCCGGTGCCGACCGGATCCGGTACGCCTGGGGCGACACCATCGGCGGCGGCGACCCGACGACGCCTCCGCCCACGACGGGAACGTTCTACCGGATCAACGTGCGGCACAGCGGCAAGGCCATGGACGTCCAGTCACCGAACACCGACAACGGCGCCCGCGTCGGCCAGTACACCTACGGCGGCAACGCATGGCAGCAGTGGCAGTTCCAGGACGCCGGCAGCGGCTACTGGCGCATCATCAGCCGGAACAGCGGAAAGTGCCTCGACGTGGTGAGTGCGTCGACAGCCGACGGCGCCGAGCTCGTCCAGTACACCTGCGGCAGCGGCACCAACCAGCAGTTCCAGATGGTCACCAACGGCAGCTACTTCCAGCTCCGCGCCCGGCACAGCAACAAGTGCGTGGACGTGCCGGCGGCCTCGACCGCGGACGGCGTGGTCCTCAAGCAGTACACCTGCAACACCGGCGCCAACCAGCAGTGGTCGCGCACGGCGGTCTGACGGTCTTCTCGACGTGACGACCGATCCACGGTGAGCCACACCCCCGGTACCGAGCTGGTGACCGGCACCGGGGGTGTGCGCCGTACCGACGCCGGAGGTGTCGGCCTCGCAACGGCTGGGCCCGGCGATTCCCGCGTCAGGCGGCCCTGAGGTCGGCCGCGCCGAAGGAGACGGCGAATCGCTTGCACCAGATGGAGACGCTCCGGAAGTCGCGGGGGTCGACCGAGGCCGGTATCTCGTACACCTGGTTGCCCTTGTTGCCCTTGAGGCGGGCCAGTTCGACCCATTCGCCGTCGTCGAACACCCGCCACCCAGCCCTGCCGAGGGTGACCGGCTGGTCGCTCAGCCACACTCGCAGGTCCGGTCCGCTCGACGTACTCAGGTTCCGGATGACGAGCTGGTGACGGCCGTTGGCGAGCCGGTGGATCTCGGCGGTGCCGGTCGTCCCGTGCTCATGCGTGACGAACTCGCCGGCGGTCAGGATCTCGTTCCCGGCCGGTGTCGCCGCCGGAGCGGCGGGCGCCGCGGGTGTGGGCGTCGGCGTGGTCGATGTCGCCCGCACCGGGGGAACCGCCTCGTCGACGTACGTGTCGGTGAACAGCTTCCACGGCTGGAACCAGTAGAGGGCCAGAGCCGTCACGAGGACAGCCGAGGCGAGACCGGCCCAGGCCACTCGCGACCGGAAGATCCTTTTTCTCACCCCCGGAGCGTACGACCGTTGCGGCCGTCGGAGAGCTCGCGAGCCCTTTCGGAACGCTTACGACGCTCCGGGCTCCAGCCTGCGTCAGTTGGCGTCGGCGCACAGGTGGTGCGGTGCCGCTGCGGGTCGGCCAGACGGCACACACCACACCCGATGCTGATCGCCCAGGCTGATAGGTTGATGTGAGGTGTGCCGGGAAGCCTGGTCGGCGTTGCGATGACGGCTGACCAGAACCGGAGAAGCGCCGAATGAGCACCCTGGCCTGGATCGCGGTGGCCGTTTTCGTTGCCGCCTACGTCCTCATCGCCACCGAGAAGATCAACCGGGTGGCGGTGGCCCTGGGTGGTGCGTCGATCATGCTGGCGATCGGGGCAACCGACGCCGAGCACGCGTTCTTCTCCGAGGAGGCGGGCATCGACTGGAACGTCATCTTCCTGCTGCTGGGGATGATGTTGATCGTCGGTGTGCTGAAACGCACCGGCCTGTTCGAGTATCTGGCGATCTGGAGTGCCAAGAAGGCCCGAGGCCGCCCGTTCCCGATCATGGTCATCCTGGTCGTGGTGACCGCAGTGGTGTCGGCGGCGCTGGACAACGTCACTACGGTGCTGCTGGTGGCGCCGGTGACGCTGCTGGTGTGCGAGCGGCTCGGTGTGCCGCCGGTCCCGTTCCTGATCGCCGAGGTGATGGCGTCCAACATCGGTGGTGCGGCCACCCTCGTCGGCGACCCGCCGAACATCATCATCGGCAGCCGTTCGGGGCTCAGCTTCACCGACTTCCTGAACGTCATGACCCCGCTGGTGCTGATCGTGCTCGTCGTGTTCATCGGGCTGTGCCGGATCATGTTCCGCAGGGCGTTCCGCTACGACGCCGAGCGCGTTGCCAGGGTGATGGCGCTGCGGGAGGCCGACGCGATTCGTGACCGCCGACTCGTGGTGATCAGCCTGGTGGTGCTCGGCGCGGTGCTTGTCGCGTTCAGCCTGCACACGGTGCTGCACCTGGAGCCGTCGGTGGTGGCCATCCTCGGCGGCCTGCTGCTGCTGGCGTTGTCCCGGCTGGACGCCGAAGATGTGGCCAAGGAGGTCGAGTGGCCAACGCTTGTGTTCTTCGCCGGCCTGTTCATCATGGTCGGGGCCCTGGTCGCCACCGGAGTGATCGACAGCATCGCCCGGTCGGCCACCGGGGCCGTTCAGGGCAAGCTGTGGCCGGCCACCATGTTGCTGCTGTGGGCGTCGGCGGGGCTGTCGGCGATCGTGGACAACATCCCGTACGTGGCGACGATGAGCCCGATCGTGAGCGAGCTGGTGAACGCCGAGGGCGGGCTCGACAAGGCTCAGGTGCTGTGGTGGGCGCTCGCCATCGGGGCTGACTTCGGCGGCAACGCCACCGCCGTCGGCGCCTCGGCGAACGTGGTGGTGCTCGGCATCGCCGACCGCGCCGGGCACAAGATCACATTCTGGGGATTCACCAAGTACGGTCTGATCGTCACCGTGATCTCGGTGGCGATCGCGGTGCCGTATCTGTGGCTGCGGTTCTTCTGAGGCTCAGGTGCCGAGCATCCGGTCGAGCAGACCGTCCAGGGTGATCGCGCCGGTCATCACCCGGTTGCCGTCGACGACGGCGACCAGCGGCACGTTCGATCGGGCCATCACCGAGGCGACCTCGAGCAGAGTGGCGTCGGCGCTGACCACCGGCAGCCCCGGACGGTTGCGGGGCAGCAGGTCCGCCACGGTGCGGTCACCGATTCCCTCCAGGATCACGTCGGCGGCGGCCTCGTCGATCACCCGGGCCAGCGCCGGATCGTCCTGGCAGTAGGACGGCAGCGCCATCCGCAGCACCTGCGTACCGGCCAGCACCGTCGAGGGACGGCCCATGGTGTCCACCACGATCAGGCCGGGCAGGTCCTGCGCCGCCAGGATCCGCGCGGCCTCCCGGGCCGGCATGTCCTCGGTAACGGTTTCCATCTGGATCGCCACATCGCTCGCGCGCACGCACCGACGATACGCCCGGGCGCCGTGTCGACCGCTCTGATGCCGCCTGTCAGGCCGCCTGCGGCAGACCTACTGCTGGTAGACGTCGGGAACGTCGTCGCGGTCACGATCGACCTGCTCGGCCTCGTAGATCTGACGGTAGGCGCGATTGCGCGTCCGCAAGATGATCATGGCGAGTGCGGCAGCGATCACCGAGCCCGCCAGTACGGCGATCTTGACCCGGCCGTCGGCGTCGCTGCCGATGCCGAAGGCGAGTTCGCCGATCAGCAGCGAGACGGTGAAGCCGATGCCGGCCAGCACGGCCAAACCGACCACGTCGATCCATACCAGTTCCGAGTCCAGCCGGGCCCGGGTGAACCGGGCGACGAGCCAGGTCGCCAGCAGAATGCCTATCGGCTTGCCGACGACCAGGCCGAGCGTGATGCCCACGGCGATCGGGTCCCTGGCGGCCTGCGCCAGGCCGTCGAGGCCGCCGACGGCCACCCCGGCGGCCATCAGCGCGAACACCGGCACCGCGACACCTGCGGAGATCGGCCGGAACCGGTGCTCGAAGTGCTCGGCCAGGCCGGGCCCCGGGCCGGCCCCCGCGGAGCGCAGCACCGGAACGGCGAAGGCGAGCAGCACTCCGGCGACTGTGGCGTGCACGCCGGAGGCGTGCACCAGCGCCCAGGTGGCGAACGCCAGCGGCAGAAGCAGCCACCATGAGCGCACCCGGCGCTGCACCAGCAGCGTGAACAAGCCCAGCGGCACCACCGCGACCAGCAGCGGCAGCAGCGAGAGGTGGGCGGTGTAGAAGACCGCGATGATGACGATCGCCAGCAGGTCGTCCACCACCGCCAGGGTCAGCAGGAAGGTACGCAGTGCGCTCGGCAGATGTCGGCCGATCACTGCCAGCACGGCGAGGGCGAACGCGATGTCGGTGGCGGTCGGAACCGCCCAGCCCTTCACCGCGCCGCCCCAGTTCACCACCGTGTACAGCAGGGCCGGCACGAGGACGCCGCCGACGGCGGCAGCGACCGGGACCGCGGCCCGGCGGGGATCACGCAGATCGCCGGCGACGAACTCGCGCTTGAGTTCGAGACCGGCGACGAAGAAGAAGATCGCCAGCAGTCCGTCGGAGGCCCACATCGCCAGCGACAGGTCGAGGTGCAGCGCGTGGGGCCCGACGGTGAGCGTCGTCAGCGCCTGATAGCGGTGCGCCCACGGTGAGTTCGCCCAGATCAGCGCCACCACGGCAGCGAGCAGCAGCAGCGCGCCGCCGATCGTCTCCTTGCGCAGCACGTCGGCGATGCGCCGTGCCTCAGCCCAGGAACCACGACCGAGGACACGAGGAGGGGGATTCGACGTCACAGGCGGGCCAGCTTTCGGAAGACGGATCGGAGCCAATTGCCGACCAGACTTCCCGGCGCACCGGAAGCCATCCTACCGGGACGATTCGCCGCAGCGCCCTCGACCGCCCACAGCCGGCGGTGCGCTGTCGGCCGCCGGATCTCGTTTCAACTGCCCGGGTCCGTGGGTACGCTCCCACCGGCTGATCATCCGATCGACGGAGACCCTCGTGATCATGGCTCTGCTGCTCGACCTCGCCAACATCGTTGGTGGTTTTCTGCTCGCTGTCGCCGTGCTGCGGCTGTTGCCGCGTGTCGGTGACGACCTGGGCCGCCTCGCCGGTCGTGCGGCCCCGATCGCGTGGGTGGTCGGCCTCGTGGCGCTCGTGACCGGCGGCTACTACCTCATCGTCCACCTGGTGTCCGGCCCCCGGGTGTTCCACTTCGAGGTGGTGGGGATCGGTGTGGGGCTCGCCCTGTTGTGGGGCCGGCTGACCGGGCGGCCAGCGTCCCGCGAGGAGCGGTCGGACGGCGCGACCGGACTCCGCCTGTTGCTCGCGATCTTCGGTCTCATCGCGATCGTCGTCGGCATCCAGGGGCTCTTCACCCCAGACGGCTGATCGATTTCACGCGCCCGTCCCGCCCGTGTGGCGTTCGCCCACCGGCGGGTGTCACCCCCCGGCTCTCATCGCCGGTCGCCAGCAATTCCCTTATTGAGGAGAGCGTCATGTCGGCTCAGGCATTTCTCTACATCATCGCGGTGATCCTGATCGTGCTCGCCGCCCTGCCCCTGCCCACCCGGGGTATCTCGTTCGCGCTGCTGGGTGCCGCCTGCGCCCTGCTCGCCTACGCCTGGCCGGTGATCACCGGCTGAGCCGCGGTCGGTGGCCGGCAGCATGCGCACGAGATGCTGCCGGTCGGCCGACGCCAGCGACGCCCACCAGACGTTTCCAGCTCAGGCGGTAGCGGCCGGCCGCGCTGCCCCGGTGCTCACGGCGCTGGCGAGAAGGAGCACCACTGCCGGCAGGAACGCGCCGCCGATGCCCAGCCCCAGCAGCAGCCCCCACCCGGCGACGATCAGCGCGGCGGTCAGGTCGGCGACCACTGCCAGCCGGCCGATCCGCTGTGCGAGAACCGGCAGCAACGCGGCGACGACGGGCACCCCGAGCAGATAGGCGGCCGCGGCCCCGGAGTCGTCCACGGTGTAGGGCGTCAGCACGGCGGCGACCAGCAGGGTGATCGCCAGGGCCGACCAGCGGAGGACCCGCCGAGCGTCGGCCGGTTTGCGGACCAGGACCACGACACCGACGAGCAGGACGGCCACGACCGCACCGATGGTCGCCACACCGATCATGATGGCCTCCTCGGCCGCCGCAGGTGGTGTCTCATCGAAGATGGCGGATCGCTGTCTCCGCCTGCCACGATACGGCTGGTCGTGCTCGGTGCACGAGATCCGACGAACGGTGATCTCCGGTCAGCTCGGCAGGCCGAAGTGGTGGGTGAGCGCGGCGCGCAGGGTGTCCGCGTCCCCGGCGGACCACGCGACGAAGCAGTCGGGGCGTACGAGCAACGCGGTCGCGGTCGTGCCCCGCAGCGCTCCGGTGACGACGTCGACCCGGTCCCGCCAGGGCGCGGCCACCTCGGCGTAGACACCCGTGGAGTCCAACAGCAGCGGCCGGGCCGTACGGGTCAGCTCGGCGAGGCGTACGGCACCGTGGTCACCGTGCACGACCACGTCGGGGGCGGACCGCCCGGCCAACGGATCCGCCGGGTCGGCGGGGTAGCGGATGTCCGCACCGGACATCAGCGCCGCGATGTGCCCGGTCACCTCCGGCATGCGCAGCAGTTCGGCGAAGAGTTCCCGCAGGCCGGTGATCTCGTCCCCGGGGCCGATGAGCGCCGACTGCGCCCGGGTGGACATGACCACCCGCTCGGCGACGGGGCGGCGCTCGGCCTCGTACGTGTCGAGCAGGCCCGGTGGCGCCCAGCCGCGCACTGTGGCGGCGAGCTTCCACCCCAGGTTGGCGGCGTCCTGCAGGCCCAGGTTGAGGCCGGGGCCGCCGATCGCCGGGTGTACGTGCGCGGCGTCGCCGACCAACAGCACCCTCCCGGCGCGGTAGCGGGCGGCGATGCGGGTGTTCTGGCCGGTCAGCCGCCGCAGCAGGCCGGGGCCGTCCGGCGGGCCGATGGGGACGTCGGCGCCGAGTACCCGGGCGACGCTGGCGCGTAGCTCCGCCAGGCTCATCGGGGCCTCGTCGTTGGTCGGCACGTCGGGCCATTCCGTCGTGCTCAGGATCGCCGGGCGGCCGGGAAACGGGGCCCAGGCGATCATGCCCTGCTCGGTGCGGGTGTGCTGGAACGGTGGGACGACGCCGTAGCCGGGGACGCGCAGGCCGCCGGTCTCGGGGTCGAGGGAGGACGTCGGGACGGTCACGGTGGCGGTGCGGGAGACCGACCGGTCGAACGTGGCACCGGGGAAGTCGATGCCGGCGAGGCGGCGCACCACGCTGCGGCCACCGTCGGCGCCGACGAGGAAGCGGGCGGTCAGCCGCGTACCGTCGGCGAGGTGAACCTCGACCGCGTCGGGGCGTTGGCGAAGGTCGACGACCTCGTGGCCGCGGCGCAGGTCGACTCCGAGCTCGGCCGCTCGGGTGGCGAGGGTGGCCTCAAGCTGGGCCTGCGGCACACCGAGCACGTAGTGCGGGTTCTCCGCGAGCATCGTGAGATCCAGCGGGAACGCGCCGAAGACGAAGGCCGGTTGGGGGGCCGGTGGGGTGTTCTCGCCACTGAGCCGCGTGTAGAGGCCGCGCCTGTCGAGCAGGCGGACGACCTGGCCGACGACGCCGTTGGCGCGGGGCTCGCGGGTGGGTGTGGCGTGGCGTTCGAGGACGACCGGGTGGACGCCGGCGAGGGCCAGTTCACAGGCGAGCATGAGGCCGTTGGGGCCGGCTCCGACGATGAGGACATCGATCATGGTGGTGATCCCTTCGGGGCGTGCGTCATCGCCCCGCCAGGCGCGGCACATGGCCGGCCCACAGTGGGGTGTGACGCTGCGGGAGACGTGGGGGAGCGGCTCTGCCCCGAGCGGGGGCAGAGCGTCAGCGGGGCGGTGCCGGGAGGCCTGCGGCGACCTGGGCGAAGGCGTCGGTGATGAGGCGCTCGATCGGGGTGGGCGGATCGGGGCTGTCGAGATAGTGCTGCATGGCGACGGCGACGGCGGCGCTGGCGGCGGCCGCGACGAGCCGGGGATACATGTCGGTGGCGAGGTCGGTGCCGGTGCGCTCGGCGACCGCGGCGGCCAACTCGGCCTCGGCGATCGCAACGGCGCGCTGTCGCTCGCCCTGCAGGGCGGGCTCGGCGAGCATGGTGCGGACGCCGGCCACCCACTGGGCGTGTGCGGGGGACGGCATCGCGTCGACCTCGGGGCCGCGCGTGAACTGCTCCAGCGCGGCCTGGGTGAGCGCCGCCCAGAGCGGCTCGTCGACGGGGCGCTCGCGCAGCGCGACGGCGGTGCGCAGGCTGCGGTCGAGGTGGCGGGAGGCGATCGCCTCGGCCTTGCTGGAGAAGTAGTTGTTGAAGGTACGCGGGGAGACCCCGGCCGCCTCGGCGATGTCCTCGACGCGGACGTTGTCGTAGCCGCGCTCGGCGGTCAGGTGGATGGCCGCCCAGCCGAGCGCCGCCCGCGTCTCGGCCTTCTTGCGCTCCCGTAGCCCCGTCATGCCACAACGGTAGCACTAATTGCGCGCCCCGCAAATATGCGTGGCACGCAAGTAAGGGTGCGCCGGCCCGAGCCCGATCACGCACTCCAGCCGAAGCTGACGCGTTCGCAGAGACGACCGCCCCGGCCGGAGCCGAGGCGGTCGGTTGCGGGGTGCCCCCGTCGACGCGCCCCGCGCGTTTTCAGTGGTTGTTGTTGAGCCAGATGCACGAGTTGTCGCTGCCCGTCCACCGCCAGCACAGGTTGTCGCGGGTCTGCGGCCCGTACTCGCCGTCGGCCGAGATGCCGATGTCGGCCTGGACGCTGCGCAGCGCGCTCTGGGTGTAGCCGCCGAAGTCGTTGTCGACCCCGTTGGGGCCGAGGTACCTCCCGTAGATCCCCGTCAGCGTCCGCTGCAGCTCGCCGACGCCGGAACTGTGGTCGCCGCGGATCAGCAGGCAGTTGAAGTTGATGGTGCTGCTGACGTACGCCGGGATCCAGGCCGTAGCGCCGCGGGCGCCCGACCAGGTGGAGGTGTAGACGCCCGCGCCGTTGCAGTGCGGCAGGGCGGCTTGGGCCGGCGAGGAGATCGCCACCGCGCCACCCACTGTGGAGACGGCGAGCACGGCGGTGAGGCCGAGGCGGAGAAGACGTCGGAGCATGGGAACCCCCTGGTCCAGGTGTGGGTCGCACGCGCAACGCTGGGCGCGCGGCTTGCCCCACAATCGTTTCGTCCACCACGCAGCCCGGACAGGAGCCGGACCGGAGATTGACCGGCACTTCGGGGCTGCTCAGCCCAGCGCGGCGAGCTTGGCGCCGAGCACGCCGGTGTCGGCCTCGCCCAGCGACAGGAAGATGTCCAGCGCCCGCTGCCAGGCCGAGCGGGCCGAGGCGGCCTCATCGGCGGCCAGGTGGGCGTCGCCGAGGCTCACCAACGCGTCCGCCTCCAGCCGTCGGTGACCGATGTCGCGGCGCAGGCGGACCGCGTGCTCGAAGCAGGTGACCGCTTCCGTGGACGCGTCGAGCTGAAGGTGGGCGTGCCCGAGGCTGGCCCAGGTGATCGCCTGGCCGAGCACGTTGTCGACCGACCTGAACAGGGCGAGAGCCTGTTCGCAGCTCTCGACCGCGGCGCGGTGGTCACCCAGTTGGCTGTGCGACCAGCCGACCGCGTTGAGCGCGAAGGCCTGGCCGGTGACGTGCCCGGCCTGCCGGTGCAGGCGCAGCGCCTCCCGGGCGTGGCCGAGCGCCTCCGCGGGCTCACCGGCGCGGTCTCGGATCCACCCGAGGTTGAGCTCGACCCGGGCCTGCCCGGCGAGGTCGCCGAGGCGCCGGTACCTGTCGTACGCCAGCTCCAGGTGGCGCCGCGCGTCGTCGTACTGGTGCAGCGCGATGTCGGCGAAGCCGAGCACCCCGTGGGCGTACGCCTCGGCCCGGTCGTCGGCCAGCCGGACCGCCGCCGACAACGCCGCCTGCAGGCTGCTGGTCCAGTCCTCCCAGTAGCCGCCCTGGTTGAGGTAGGTGGTGATCGCCCAGGCGAGGTGACTCGTGTGGCGGTCGAAGCCGTGGTCGCCCGCCAGCCGCACGGCGGAGAGCAGCACCTGGTGCTCGTCGGCGAACCACCACATGGCCTGGTCACGATCGTCGAGCGGCACCGGCGCGACCCCGGGCCCCGGCGGGTCGACAGGCAGCCGGTCCCGCTGCGGGTAGAGCAGCTCGTCGGCGGCGTACGCGACGGACAGGTAGTGGTCGAGCAGGCGAGAACGGGCGGCGTGACGGTTCGCCTCGCTGTCCTCGGAAGCGGTCAGCTCGGCGGCGTACGCGCGGAGCAGATCGTGGTACGTGAACCGCCCGGGACGGTGTTCGCTGAGCAGGTGTGCCCGGGTCAGCTCGGTCAGGTGGCGGTGGGCCTGGGCGGGCGCGATCCCCGCGATGCTGGCGGCCGCCGCGACGGCGAAGTCGGGGCCCGGGTGAACGCTGAGCAGCCGGAACAGCCGGGCGGTGTGCGTGTCGAGGGTCCGGTACGACCAGGACATGACCAGCCGCAGGTTGGTGACGGGCTCACCGCCGTCGAAGGCGTCCAGGCGCCCGGACACCTGGCGCAGGTTCGCCGCGAGCTCCAGCAGGCGGAAACCGGTGTTGATGGCGGCCCGGGCGGCCACCACGGACAGCGCCAGAGGCAGACCGGAGGAGGCGCTGACGATCGCGTCCACGGCATCCGGCTCGGCGGTCACGCGCTCCGCGCCGAGGCGTCGGGTCAGCAGTTCACGGGACTCGCCCCCGGACAGGACGTCCAGGGTGAGCGGATGGGCGCCGTTCACGCTGACCAGACCCAGGAACTGGTCCCGACTGGTGACGAGGACGAAGCAGCCCGGAGCGCCGGGCAGCAGCGGGCGTACCTGATCGGCGTCACCGGCGTTGTCCAGGACGACAAGCACCCGCCGGCCGCCGAGCAGACTGCGATAACGCGCCACCTGCTCGTCCAGGGTGGTCGCCGGACGGTCACCGGGGCCCGCGAGGGCGTTGACGAACCCGGCGAGCGCCGTGCTCGGGCTGACCGGGACGCCGCCCGGGTCGAAGCCGCGGAGGTTGACGTAGAGCTGGCCGTCGGGGAACTGCGCGGCGACGCGGTGCGCCCAGTGCACCGCGAGCGCGGTCTTACCCACTCCGGCCGTGCCGGAGACCATCGCGAGTCCCATCGCGGTCGGTTGCTCCACCGCCCGGGCCAGGATCTCGTCGAGGCGGGTCAGCGCGCCCGCTCGCCCGACGAAACCGAAGCCGTCCGCAGGCAACTGCGCCGGAACACCGCTGGTGGATGCCGGCGTCGGCGTACCGGCGAGGAACCGGTCCCGTCGCACGCCCCGTAGGCCGAAGGCATCCGCCAACAGCAGCATCGTCGCGGGTCGCGGCCGCGCGATCCGTCCCGCCTCCAGGTCCCGGAGGTGCCGGACCGACAGCCCCGTCTTCGCGGCCAGATCCTCCTGCGTCAGCGCGCTGTGCCGCCGCAGCTCCTGTACGGCCTCCCCGAACACGTGGCTCACCGTATCGACGGCGTTCAGTGTGGACAATCGGCCATACGACGCAAGACCACGAGCCGCGGTGTCCGCTCGTTGTCACCCTCCCGCCGCCGTGGACACAATGGTCGTGATCGTCGCCGCTGGGTGCTCGACGAGCACCGGTGTCGGCGGCACGTCGCCGGGCGGGAGTGGCCGGCCCGGCGGCGACGGACCGGGGGAGGGAGCACGAGTGGCACAGCCGAGAGCACTGGTG
This sequence comes from Micromonospora sp. NPDC049275, assembly GCF_043197115.1. NCBI lineage: Bacteria > Bacillati > Actinomycetota > Actinomycetes > Micromonosporales > Micromonosporaceae > Micromonospora > Micromonospora sp. NPDC049275. The sequence continues at coordinate 30,415 of NZ_JBICSN010000011.1, read as the reverse complement.
GTTCGGGGCGGCTGGGAGGGGCACCAACCGGCCGGGGCGACGGACCTGTTCATCCCCTTCCTCCGCGACAGCGGCTATGCCGTACGGGTCGAGGAGACGACGGAGATCTACGCCGATGCCGCCGAGATGGCCGCAACCGACCTCGTCGTGCAGTGCGTGACGATGGGGGAGATCACCGCGGCCCAGTCGGCGGGCCTGAGCGCGGCGGTCAGCGCCGGCACGGGCCTCACCGGCTGGCACGGCGGCATCGTCGACGCGTTCCGCGCGTCTTCGGAGTACCTGCATCTGGTGGGCGGCCAGTTCGCTACCCATCCGGGTAAGGAGCCCTGCGAGCGGCACGGTGGCGCGGAGGACAACTTCCTGCCGCACACGGTGTGCGTCACCGACCTCGGCCGGGAGCACCCGATCACCGCGGGAATCGAGGACTTCGACCTGGTCACCGAGCAGTACTGGGTGCTGCACGACGACCTGATCGACGTCCTGGCCGTCACCACCCACCCGACGCAGGCGTGGCAACCGTGGCACCGACCGGTCACCTCACCGGCGATCTGGACCCGACGCTGGGGTGCCGGGCGTGTCGTCGTGACCACTCCGGGCCACAGCCTGGACGTGCTGGAGCACCCGGCCGTCCGTACCGTCATCGAGAGGGGAATGGTGTGGGCGACCCGCACGGCGTCGGCATCGTAGGTATCGGGGTCATCTCCCGCGCCTACCTGGACACGCTCGCGAGCCACCCGGCGGTGCACATCGCGGCGGTGGCCGACCTCGACGCCTCCCGGTCGGCCGCGGCCGCCGCCACGATCGCGGGCAGCGAGGCGTTGAGCGTCGAGCGTCTGCTCGCCCACCCGGACGTGCAGACGGTGCTCAACCTCACGATCCCCGCGGCACACGCCGACATCTCGCTGGGCGCGATCGACGCGGGCAAGAACGTGTACGTCGAGAAGCCGCTGGCCGTGGCCTTCCCGGACGGCCAAGCGATCATCGAACGGGCCACGGCGGCGGGCGTCCGTGTGGGATGCGCTCCGGACACCGTCCTGGGCACGGGTACGCAGACGGCGCGGGCGGCGATCGACGGCGGGCTCATCGGACGCCCGATGTCCGCGACGGCCGTCATGGTGACGCCGGGGCACGAGCGCTGGCATCCCCACCCCGACTTCTACTACGCCCCGGGCGGCGGTCCGTTGCTGGACATGGGGCCGTACTACCTCTCGGCGCTCATCCACCTGCTCGGGCCGGTTCGCGCGGTGGTCGGCGCCGCCAGCCGTCTGCGCGCCGAGCGTGTCATCGGCTCGGGCCCGCGCGCCGGCGAGCCGATCCCGGTGCAGGTGGACACCCACGTCACAGGCGTGCTCGAACACGCCGACGGTGCTCTCTCCACCATCACCACGAGCTTCGACGGCGTCGCGACGACGGCCGCGCCCATCGAGGTGCACGGGGAGACCGGCACGATCGCCGTACCCGACCCGAACACCTTCGACGGTACGGTCCGCCTTCGCGCGCTCGGCGGCACCGAGTGGGAGGCCCTCGAACCCCGAGCCGGTTACGCCGGAGCCGCCCGTGGCATCGGTCTGCTCGACCTGATCCGGGCCGACCGCCAGCGTCCACCGCGGGCCGGCGGCGATGTCGCGCTGCACGTGCTCGACACGATGACCGCTCTGCTCCGTTCGGCTGCCGAAGGCCGGCGGATCGAGCTGACGACTGCGGTGCGCCGGCCCGCGCCGGTCCCGTTCACGTCGACAGAGGACTGGACGACGTAACGCACTCACCGATGCCGAACCGTCAGATGGTGATGACGACCTTCGCCCGCGCGTGCTCGCCTTCGAGGTACCGGAGAGCCACCGGCACCTCGTGGAGTGGATACGTACGGTCGATGACCGGGGTGAGGTGGCCGGCATCGACGTAACCGCGCAGCGCGTGGAGGTGTGGTCGGCTCGGCGTCGCCGCGAGCGTGACGATGCGCTGCCGGACCAGAGGCGCCAGCAGCCGTCCGCGCGCGATCAGCCAGACCGGCCCGAGGACGCGGCCACCGTCGTACACGCCGCCACCGGAGAGCACCAGCGTCCCGGTCGGTGTCAGCGCCCGCCGTAGTTCGCTCAGTGGGCGGTTGCCGACCAGGTCGAACACGACGTCGTGGCGGTCCGTGCCGTGGGCGAAGTCGTCCTGCCGGTAGTCGACGACGTGGTCGGCGCCGAGGGAGCGGACCAGGTCGACGTTGCGGGTGCTGCACACCCCGGTCACGGTCGCGCCGAGCGCCTTGCCCAGTTGCACGGCGAGGGTGCCGACGCCGCCCGAGGCGCCGTTGACGAGCACGCGGTGGCCGGGCTGGACCCGTCCGACGTCGCGCAGTCCCATCAGCGCGGTGACACCGGCCAGCGGCAGGGCCGCCGCCTGCTGCGGCGTCAGGCTCGCCGGCATCGCCGCTGTAGACGTCTCGGGGACGCACACGTACTCGGCGAACGCGCCATTGGCGTCGCCGAGGTCGCCGAACACGGCGTCGCCCGGGCGTACCTGCCGGACCTTCGCGCCGACTGCCTCGACCCGGCCCGCGAAGTCGCGGCCACGGATGCGCGCCCGGGGCCGCGTCCGGCCCATCGACAACCGCGCCAGCCGGGGATCACCCCGCATGGCATGCCAGTCGTACGCGTTGAGCGAGGCGGCCTGCACCCGGACGAGGACTTCGTCGGGGGCGGGCGTCGGCGCGGCGACCTCGGCCAGCGCGAGCGTCTCCGGTGGGCCGTACCGGTCCTGAACGATCGCCTTCATGGCCCCTCCCGAGGGTGTACGGCGTACACCGACGGTAGGTGTACGCCGTACACCTGTCAAGGCGGTTATGGTTCAACGACCGCCGGACAGGACGAGGACGAGATGGCTGAGCAGGCTGAGACGCTGCGCCGGACGCCGCTGAGCAGGGACCGCGTCCTGCGTGCCGCCGTGACGCTCGCCGACGAGACCGGCATCGAATCCCTCAGCATGCGTAACCTCGCCCAGGATCTCGGCGTCGTGCCGATGGCCCTCTACAAGCACGTGGCCAACAAGGACGAACTGCTCGACGGCATGATCGACGTGATCGTCGGCCAGATCGACCCGCCCGCGTCCGACACCCACTGGAAGGACGCCGTCCGCCGGCGCATCCTCTCGGCGCGGGAGGTGCTGCGTCGCCACCCCTGGGCGCCGCTCGCGATCGAGTCCCGGACGATGGCGACGCCGGCCGTCCTCGCCTACCTCGACTCGGTGGTCGCGACGTTCAAGGCCGGCGGGTTCTCCGCCAACCTCGCCCACCACGTGATGCACACGATGGGCAGCCGGGTTCTGGGCTTCAGTCAGGAGCTGTTCGACGCCTCCCGCCAGGCCGGACGGTCCGGAGCCACCAACCCCGAGCCGCCCGCCGCCCTACCGCCGGAGTTCGCCGACCGGTTCCCCCACCTGGCGGAGATCGCCGGGGCGGCGTCCCACGACGACGAGTCGATCGTGGGACAGGGCTGCGACGACCAGTTCGAGTTCGAGTTCGCGCTGGACCTGCTGCTCGACGGCATCGAAAGGCTGCACCAGCGGGGCTGGACGTCGCCGCGCCGAAACGGGTGAGGCGGGAGCCGGCACCGGTGGCGCGGCCCTGATTCTTCACTTCGATGTCACCGTGCGACCCCCGAGGTGACGTGTCCGTGTTCGTCGGCGGGAGTTGGCTGTCGGCCGTCGCACTTGCCTTGACCAGGAGCTGATCCGCGTGCCTTCCTCCCGTCGTACCTTCCTCGCCGGCGGTGCCGCCGCCGGTGTGGGCCTCGCCGTCGCCGGTGGCCTGCCGTCCCTGGCGCAGGCCAGCCCCGCTCGGCCGCATCCGCCGGTCCCGGGTGGTCACGTGCCCTTCCCGCCGCTCGTGGACGACCCCAAGGGGATCCTGGCCCTGCCAAAGGGCTTCAGCTACACCGTGGTCACGCGCACCGGTGTCACCCGACTCGACCGCGGTCAGGGCACGACGCCGTCGGACCACGACGGCATGGCCGTCTACGACGCCGGCCACGGCCGCTACACCCTCATCCAGAACCACGAGATCGACCCGGGCGCCGAGTTCGGCGTACCGCACGTCAAGGGCACGGTCTACGACGCGGGCGCGGTCGACGCCGGCGGTTGCACCGTGATCAGGACGGACCGCGCGGGTCGCAACCTGGGCGAGTTCGTCGCGCTCTCCGGCACCATCTCCAACTGCGCCGGCGGTCCGACCCCCTGGGGGACGTGGCTGAGCTGCGAAGAGGCCGAGGACCGGGCCGGCGACGCGTGGGAGGAGGGCGGCCGCACCGGCGCCTTCCAGAAGGACCACGGGTACGTCTTCGAGGTCTGGGCCGACGGCAGCGCCGACCCTCGGCCGATCAAGTGCCTGGGCCGCTACTCCCACGAGGCCGTGGCGGTCGACAAGGACCGGACCCACGTCTACCTCTCCGAGGACGCGGACGAGCCCAACGGTCTCTTCTACCGCTGGACCGCCCCGTCCGGGGTCAAGCTGGGCCCCGGCGTGCTCACCCGCCTCGCGCCGAACGCCGGCGTCCTCGCCGCGATGCAGATCATCATGGACGACGGCTCCGTGCTGCCGGACGTCGCCTACCTGACCTCCGCCCAGCTGGGTCGCCCCTTCCCGGTGCGGTGGATCGAGGTGCCGGACCGCGACGCGCGGACCACGTCCGTCCGCGAGCAGTTCGCCGACGGTCAGGTCACCCGGGGCCGCAAGTTCGAGGGCGTGTGGGCCACCGACGAGGGCGTGTACGTGGTCAACTCGTACGCCTGGGACGACGGTGACCTGCCGGCCGACGCCGCGCCGCACGACGGCATGGTCTGGTTCTACAACTACCGGACCCAGACCATCCAGCTCGTGACGTACTTCCCGCACCAGACGGCCTCCGAGGAGGGCGCGCCGGTCAAGTACACCGACCTCACCTTCGACGGCCCGGACAACGTGACAGTCACCCCGTGGGGAAGTCTGGTGCTCGCCGAGGACGGCACCGGCGCCTCCCACGTGCTCAGCACGATCCCGGGCGGGCCGACGTACCCGATCGCCCGCAACCAGCTCAACGACTCGGAGTTCTGCGGGCCGACCTTCACGGCCGACGGCAGGGTGCTCTTCGTCAACATGCAGGACCCCGGCCTCACCCTGGCCATCACCGGCCCGTGGGAGAAGTACCTGGGCTGAGGGCGCGCCACACCGGCCGGTGGGGATCGGGAGACGGGCCTGATTCCCACCGGACCGGCGGCCGGGCCGGAGATCGCCGACAATGGCAAGGGTGGACCCGGCCTTCGTCCTGCACGACCACCGCAAACCACGACCGCACTTCGACCTGCGGCTCGAGGAGAACGGGGTGCTGCGCTCGTGGGCGGTTCCCCGTGGCCTGCCGGACAGCCCCCGCGACAACCGGCTCGCGATCGCGGTGCCCGATCACCACCTCGATCACCTCACCTACACCGACGCCGACAAGTCGATAGCCGACATCGGCACGTGGGAGGAGCACGACCGCACCGACCGCCGGATGCTGTTCACGCTGCACGGGCGTACCGGTCACCGGCGCTACGCGCTCATCCGCACCGGCGAGGGCTGGCTGCTGCACCTGACCAAGGAGCAGCCGCCGGGCTGAGGCCCGCGCTCTGTGACGTGGCGACGGCTCCGGGCCGGCCGGGTGCGGTCGGCCCGGAGCCGTGCAAGGGTCAGCCGACCTGCACCAGCCGCCAGTTGTTGCGGGTGCTGCCGTTGTCGGTGTACTGGACGGCCTGCGTGCCCCAGGTGCTGGAGCCGTTGAGGATGGCGAGCACCTTGCCGCTGTTGACGTTGCGGATGCGGTAGGAGCCGTCGCTGTTGGCCACCAGGGTCCAGCGGTGGTCGGCGGTGCCGTTGTCGCTCCACTGCAGGACGCGGGCGTTGTCGGCTGTCGACATGTTCTCGACGCCGAGGACCTTGCCGCTGTTGGCGTTGCGGAACCGGAACGCGCTGCCGTCGGTGACCCGGACCCAGTTGTGGTCGGCGGTGCCGGTGTCACCCCACACCACGGCCAGACCGCCGTCGGCGGTGGACATGTTCTGCACGCCGAGGACCACGCCGGTGTCGACGTTCACCAGCTTGTAGGTGTCCCCGGTGGGGGTGCTGCCGCCGCCGCTCACGTTGGCCACGAAGGTCATCATGCTCCGCGCGGGCAGTGTGACGGTGAGGGAGCCGTTCGACATGGTGAGCGCACCCTGGGGCGCGACGGTCCTGCTCCCGTCGGTCAGCCAGTTCGAGACGCTGCCGGACGCGGTGGTGTTCGACAGGGTGAACTGCTGGCTCACCGACGAGGTGTTCTTGTTGACGGCGACGATCACGACGGTGTCGCCGCCCCGGTAGGCCGAGACGTAGACGTTCGACGCCGGGTTCGCCGTCGCGTCGATTCGCACGTAGCCGGGGCGGACGAACCGGGAGAAGTGCGCCATCATGGCGCCGCGCTTGCTGATCTGGCCGTCCTCGCGCATGGGGCCGTAGCTGCGCCGGAGGTACCACCAGACGTACGCCTGGAACTCGGCGTCCACCATGGCGTGGTGGATGTGCTCGCCCACGTCGAGGGCCTCGGGCCAGGCGTCACCGGAGTTGGTGTTGCTGTTCGGGTAGTAGACCTCCGTCATCCAGAGTTCCTTGCCCGCGCCCTTCTGCTTGAACAGGGGGTAGGGGAAGTTCGAGTACGACGTGCCGTAGAGGTGCGCCCCGATGATGTCCACGTTGGCGAGGGCCGTGGAGTCGTTGAGGATCGGGTCCGACATGGACTTCACGTACTGGAAGGACTCGGGCGCGATGACCCTGGTGCTGATCGAGCCGGCGTTCTCCCGCAGGAACCGGACCATCTCCGTGGACGTCCACCACGTCCACTCCGACGCGTAGTCGGGTTCGTTCTGCACCGAGATGGCGTACAGGTTCACCCCGTTGTTGCGCAGGTGGGTGGTGAAGCTGTTCAGGTGCTGGGCGTAGGCGCCGTACGAGCTGTACCGGAGGCGTTTCGCGTTCGTCTGACCGCCGCGGGTGAAGGTCTCGATCATGCTGGCCGGGGGATTCCACGGCGACGCGAAGACGGTCACCCCGAGCTCGGCGGCGCGCTGCGCCGTCGCCAGGTCGGCGCTCCAGTCAGCCTGGTTCTCGTTGACGGGGATCCGCAGCAGGGAGAACCCCAGTCGGCCCTCGCCGGTGCCGAACGCCGTCTCGCGCTGGGCGGCGGTGAGGTCGCCGATCCAGGCGGCGTGGGCCATCGCGCCGAACCCGCGGATCGTCTGCCGCTGCGCCGACAGGTTGATGCTCGCCGCCGCGGCCGAGGCTTCGGTGGCCCCCGCGACGGTGGCGACGGTCGCGAGAGGCACGGCGCCCATCGTCGTCAGGATGGTTCTCCGGCTCACCAGTCGTCGCTCGCCGCGTACCGGCTCGTTCTGCTCGTTCGTCATGGTCTCGTCCTCCTGGGTGGTGGTGGTACGCGCCGTCGCGGTCCCATCGGCCCGGTCGGCACTGGCGTGTCGCGTCGCTACTGAGAGTGACGGTGGTCCCGGTGGTGCTTATCCGTGTGGTTTCGATCGAGTGACGCGACTGTTAACGCTAACAATGACGGGAGTCTAAGTTCCGCCCGTCGCGGGGGTCAAGGAGAAGCGGCTCGGTGAGCGGATGAACGCTCTGCGTTACTGAGCTTGGTAAAGAAACCCCAGGTCGGGCGGCTTGTCGGGTCACCACTGCTGCAGAGCGGTCGGGCGTCTGCGCGGAGCGCCGGGCCGCTCGCCGGCACCCACACCTGGTGGAGGTGACCCTGACTTATGTCATGGGCCGCCGGTGCGCCCCGCATTGCAGTCGGTGACTAAGCGCACTGGAGCCCACCCCATCCCGTCGATGAGACTCGATTCAACGCCGGAACAATGGGCCGGCCGAGTTCGAGAGGGGCGGGACGGTGGACGAACGCTACGACAGCTACTGCGCCGCGGACCGGCTGTTCTACGACTCGCTCGGCAGCGCCGTCGCACAGCCCGTCTTCCCGGCCGCCGACCGGCCGATCCCGACCGGCTGGCGGCGCGAGCCGCTCGACGACTGGCTGATCTACGCGCCCGACGGCGGCTCGCTTCCACAGCAGGGCTGGAAGATCCACGTTTCGGCGGGCCTGGCGAACGCCGAGCGGGTGCTGGACGCCGTCTGGAACTACTGCGTCCCCCGCGGCCTGTCCTTCAAGTTCCTCCGTGGGCCCCGCACACTGCTGCTGCGCAACTCGAAGTACGCCGCGCGGGCCGCCAGCGGCAAGTTCATCACCGTCTACCCCCGCGACGACGCGGAGCTGGAGCTGGTCTGCAAGGAGCTCGACGAACTGCTCACCGGCGAAACCGGCCCGTACATCCTCAGTGACCTCCGCTACGGCGACGGCCCGGTCCACGTGCGCTACGGGGGCTTCGCCGCCCGCTACTGCCACTCACCCGACGGCCAGGTGGTGCCGGCGATCGAGGACGACTCCGGCACGCTGGTGCCGGACCGCCGCGAGCCCGTCTTCCACGTACCAGCCTGGGTCACCCTGCCCGACTTCCTCGGCCCACACGTGGCCGCCCGCAGCGGAACCAGCACCGACCAGGTGCCGTACCGGATCGAGCGGGTGATCCACTTCTCCAACGGCGGTGGGCTGTACGTGGGCCGGGATCTGCGGACCGACACCGAGGTGGTGCTGAAGGAGGCTCGGCCGCACGCCGGCCTGGACGCCGACGGCACCGACGCCGTCGCCCGGCTGGCCCGCGAGGCCGACGCCCTGCGGCAACTCGCCGACCTGCCGCAGGTGCCGCGGGTGCACGACGAGTTCACCCTCGGCGAGCACCGTTTCCTCGCGCTCGAGTTCATCGAGGGCCGGCCCCTGAACAAGGTGCTCGTCGACAGGTATCCGCTCATCGACGCCGACGCGACGGACGACGACCGGGAGGCGTACGCCCGCTGGGCCCGGCAGACCTACGAGCAGGTCGAGTCCGTCGTCGCGGCGATCCACGAGCGCGGTCTGGTCTACGGGGACCTGCACCTGTTCAACATCATGATCCGGCCGGACGACCGGGTCGCCCTTGTCGACTTCGAGGTGGCCGCGCCGATCACCGGGCACCGCCGGCCCGGGCTGCGGAACCAGGGCTTCGCGGCACCGAGGGACCGGAGCGGACCGGCGGTCGACAGGTACGCCCTGGCGTGCCTGCGGTTGGCGCTGTTCCTGCCCCTGACCCAGCTGGTCCGGCTCGCCCCGGCGAAGGTCGCCCACCTGGCCGACATCATCGCCGCGAACTTCCCGGTGCCGAGGTCCTTCCTCGACCCGGCGGTCGAGGAGATCACCGGTGCCGTCCCGATCGCGGACCCGGCAGGGGCCTACGCCACCGCTGACTGGCCGACCACGCGGGACCGACTGACCACGGCGATCCTGGCGAGCGCCACCCCCGAGCGCGACGACAGGCTCTTTCCCGGTGACATCGAGCAGTTCCGCAGCGGCGGCCTCAACCTCGCCCACGGAGCGGCCGGCGTGCTGTACGCGCTCGACAAGAGCGGTGCCGGGCGGTGGCCCGACCACGAGGACTGGCTGGTGCGGCGGGCGACAGCGCCTGCGTCCGGCACCCGATGCGGCTTCTACGACGGGCTGCACGGCGTCGCGTACGCCCTCGATCACCTCGGACGTCGGCAGGACGCGCTGGACGTGCTGGACATCTGCCTGCGGGAACCCCTGGACGGGCTCGATCACAGCCTGGCGAGCGGCCTGTCCGGGATCGCGCTCAACCTGGCCGAGCTGGCCGCACGGACCGGGGAGACGTCGTTGCGCGACACCGCGTGGCGGACCGCCGAACGGGTGATCGGGCAACTCGCCGAGGACCCGGGTCCTGATGTCAGCGGCGGACGTAACCCGTACGCCGGGCTGCTGCGCGGCCGGACCGGACCGGCGCTGATGTTGCTGCGGCTCTACGAGCTCAGCGGTGACGACGAACTGCTGGGGCACGCCGCCACGGCGCTGCGCCAGGATCTGCGCCGGTGCGTGCTGCGCCCGGACGGCGCCCTGGAGGTCAACGAGGGCTGGCGGACCATGCCGTACCTGGCGCACGGCAGCGTGGGTATCGGGCTGATCCTCGACCAGTACCTGCGCCACCGCGCCGACGACCGCTTCGCCGAGGCGAGCGCGGGGATCCGACGCGCGGCACGGTCACCGTTCTACGCGCAGTCCGGGCTCTTCGCCGGCCGGGCCGGCATCATCGCCTACCTCGCCGCCTCGACCGACGAGGCCGACCGCCGGGAACTCGGCACGCAGCGGGACCGGCTGGCCTGGCACGCGTTGCCGTACCGCGACGGAACCGCCTTCCCCGGCGAGCAGTTGCTGCGGCTCTCCATGGACTTCGGCACCGGCACCGCCGGCGTGCTCTACGCGCTTGCCTGCGCGCAGCACGACCAGCCGCCGGTGCTGCCCTTCCTCGCGCCCCTACCGGGCGCGCAGAGACTCCCTCGCGACAGCGGGGGCGAAGTGATCGGCGAACGGATGGAAGGGAGGTGAACGACATGGCGCTTCTGGACCTCCAGGGCCTGGAGATGGCTCCGGCCGACCGCACGGGTGGCGGTAGCCGGGCGAGCCTGCTGCTCTGCGGCGACAGCTCGCTCTCCGTCACGACCTGCAACTGATCCGCCGTACACGCCCTGGGTGGGTAGACGTACCCACCCAGGGCAGCGGCGTACCCACGGGAGGACCCATGCCGACGTTCGCCACGGGGGACCGGCTGCTGCGGCGGACGGCCCGGGCCGGCGGCGGCTGGACCGGTGGACTCGCCGCCGTCGCGCTGCTCGGCGCGGCCGCCGAACTGGTGCTACCCGCGACCCTCGGCCGCGCCGTGGACGCCGCCCTCGTCGGCGGCGCCGGCTGGTGGGCGGTGTCCGCCGGTGGCCTGGTGGTCGTCCTCATCGGCGTCGACACCCTCACGGACCTGACCAGCGGGTACGGGGCGGCACGCGCCACCGCCGGACTGCGCCGGCACCTGCTGCGTCACCTGTTCGCGCTCGACGTTCGCGTCACCCGCCGATATCCGGTCGGTGACCTCGTCGGCCGTTTGGTCGGCCAGGCCGCCGACGCCGGCCAGGCCGGCAACGCCGTGGTCCTGGCCGTCGTTGCGGTGCTCCCGCCACTCGGCAGCGTCATCGCGCTGGCCATCATGGAGCCGGTCCTGGGGATCACCCTGCTCGCCGGCCTCTGCCTGCTCGCCGTCCTCATGCGCGCCTTCGTTGTCGACGCCTCGGCCGTGACCGCCGGATACCAACGGGTGCTCGGCGCCATCGCCGGTCGACTGCTGGAGTCGCTGGGCGGTGCCCGGACCATCGCGGCCGCCGCCACCACCCGCAGCGAGGAGGACCGCGTGCTGGCGGACCTGCCGGAGCTGGGCCGGCACGGCGCGCGCGGTTGGGACCTGCTGGCCCGGGCGAGCGCGCGCACCTCCGCCGTGGCACCGCTGCTGCACCTGAGCGTCGTCGCGGTCGGCGGGTACGCCCTGACCGCGGGCTGGCTCACGCCGGGCCAACTGGTCGCCGCGGTCCGGTACGCGGCCATGGGCGCCGGGCTCGGCGCGGTGCTCGCCACCCTGAACCACCTGGTACGCAGCCGCGCGGGAGCGGCCCGCGTCGCCGAGCTGCTGCACCAACCCGTCGCGCCGGCGGGCGACCGGCCCCTTCCACCCGGCGGCGGTGCCCTGCGCCTGCGTGGTGTACGCGTGTACGCCGACGACGGCCGACCCATCCTGGACGGCATCGACCTGGACGTGCCGGCCGGCGCGACAGTGGCGGTCGTCGGCGCGTCCGGTGCCGGCAAGTCGACCCTGGCCGCCGTGGCGGGACGGCTGCACGACCCCGACGGCGGTGAGGTGCGACTCGACGGTGTGCCGCTGCGCGACCTCGACGGCCCGGCGCTGCGCCGAGCCGTCGGCTACGCCTTCGACCAGCCGGTGCTGATCGGCGCCACTGTGCACGACGCGATCGGCTTGGCGCTGCCGCTCGACTCGGCGACGCCGCCGGTCGGTCCGGACCCGGCCACGCCTGCCGTCCGACGGGCAGCCCACCTGGCGGCGGTCGCCGACGTGATCGACCGCCTGCCCGACGGCTACCGCACCCCGCTGGTGGACACACCGCTCTCTGGCGGCGAGACGCAGCGCCTCGGCCTGGCTCGGGCGTTCGCCGCCGAGCGGCTGCTGATCCTGGACGACGCCACATCCAGTCTGGACACCGCGACCGAGCACCGGATCACCGAGGCGGTCCTCGGACGCGGCGGCGAGCGTACCCGACTGGTGGTCACCCATCGGAGCGCGGCAGCCGCGGCGGCCGACCTCGTCGCCTGGCTGGACGGTGGTCGGCTGCGTGGCCTGGCGCCACACCGGCGACTCTGGGCCGACCCGGAGTACCGTGCCGTCTTCCAGCCGCCCGGCGGCGGGTCGTGAGCCGTCGCAGCGTACGGCGGGTCACCTGGCAGGCCCTGCGGGCCCGCCGGCGCGACCTCGCCCGGCTCTGCGGCTGGTCGCTCGTCGAGTCGTTGCCCGCACTGCTCGCCGGCCTCCTGGTCGCCCGCGCCGTCGACGAGGGATTTCTGGCCGGACGTCTCCTCACCGGCCTGGCGTGGTTGGCGGTCCTCGCCGTCGCCGTGCTGGTCGGCGCGGCGGCGACCGGCCGGACGTACCGGAGCCTGGGTGCCGTTGTCGAGCCGTTCCGCGACGAGGTGGCCGCCCAGGTGGTCCGGGGTGCGCTGCGCGACGCCACCCGGGCGGGCGGTCGCCCGGACGGCGCAGCGGTGACCCGGCTGACCCACCAGATGGAGATCGTCCGCGACACCTTCGCCGGCCTGCTGATGGTGACCCGCGGTTTCCTCTTCTCCGCCGGCGCGGCACTGCTCGGCCTGCTCGCCCTGGCGCCGGTGGTGGCGGCGCTGGCCGCCGCGCCGCTGCTCGCCGGCCTGGTCGTGTTCCTCGCCGCGTTGCCGTCGATGGTCGGGCACCAACGCGCGTACGTCCGGGCCGGTGAGCAGCTCGGCCAGTCGGCGTCGACCGCGCTTGCCGGCCACCGCGACGTGGTCGCCTGCGGCGCGCAGGCACGGGTCACGTCCGAGGTGGAGCAGCGGGTGTCGGCGCAGGCCGTCGCCGAACGTACCCTCGCGCGGATGGCGGTGATCCGCAGCCTCAGCCTCGGCATCGGCGGCTGGTTGCCGCTGGTCGTGCTGCTCTCGGCAGCTCCGTGGCTCGTCGAACGCGGATTGACGGCGGGCGCGGTGCTGGGTGCGCTGATCTACGTCTCCACCGGCCTGCAACCGGCCCTGCACACGCTGGTGCAGGGCCTCGGCGGTGGTGGACTGCGGTACGTGGTCACCCTGGAGAACATCCTGCGGGCCGGTCCGGCGCCCGACGGACCCCGCCTGCCCGCTCCCGCCACCCGGCCAGCGCCCGTCCGCCCGCCGACCGGTCCGGCCGGCCGCGCACCGGCCGCCGAGGTTCGCCGACTGACCTTCGGGTACGGCCCGCGCGCCCGGCCCGTGCTGGAGGACTTCTCGCTGACGCTCGCCGACGGGGAGCACCTCGCCCTGGTGGGCCCGAGCGGCGTGGGCAAGTCCACGCTTGCCGCCCTGCTGGCCGGTCTGGTGCCGCCGCAGGCCGGCACGGTCCACCTGGCCGGCGTCACGGTGGCCGACGTCGCGCCGCCAGACCTGGCCCGGATGCGGGTGCTGGTGCCGCAGGAGGCGTACGTCTTCACCGGCAGCCTCGCCGACAATCTCCGCTACCTGCGGCCGGACGCCGACGCCGACCTGCTGGAGGTTGCCCTCGACGCGCTCGGCGCGCGTCCCCTGGCGACCCGCCTGGGCGGTCTGGACGCGCCTGTCGCGCCGGCTCTGCTGTCCGCCGGGGAACGGCAGCTCGTCGCGGCGGTCCGGGCCTGGCTGGCACCCGCACCGCTGGTGCTCCTCGACGAGGCGACCGGTCACCTGGACCCGGCGCTGGAGGCGACGGTCGAGAGCGCCTTCGCCCGGCGACCCGGCAGCCTCGTGGTGATCGCGCACCGGATCAGTTCCGCGCTGCGGGCCGATCGGGTGCTGGTCCTCGGTGGCGACGAGCCCATGGTGGGAACGCACGAGCAGTTGATGGCCCGGTCGGCCACCTACCGGGAGCTCGTCGGCTGCTGGGACGACCCGGTGGCGCGGCCCCGGACGGCGGCGGCACGGCGGGGCTGAATTCCCCCCGCCCGAGCCGACGTCGCCATCAGATCCAGCCCGCCTCGCCTGCCATCCGCACGGCCTCGACCCGGGTGCGCGCACCCACCTTGCGGGTGATTCGACCGAGATGGTTACGGACGGTGCCCCGGCTGAGCCCGAGCGACGCGGCCACCTCCGCGACCGGCGCCCCCGCCGCGGTCAGCGTCAACACCTCTGTCTCGCGGCTGGTCAGCGGCCCGTCCGAGCGCAGCGCCGCCACGATGAGGTCCGCGTCGAGCACCGGCTCGCGGCGGGCGAGCCGGCGAATTCCCTCGATGACCCGCTGAGGGGCCGCGTCGCGGCGCAGGATGCCGACCGTACGGGTCGGGCAGAGCATGCCCCGTAGGCGCCGTGCCCGGTGGGGGTGGGCCAGCACCAGGACGGGGCACCGGCCGAGGCGGCTCGGGTCGACTCCCTCGACGACGTCGAGGTCGGCCACCACCACATCGGGGCGTTGGGCGCGGACGGCCGCGGAGACCGCGTCGCCGCGATCCACCTCGGCCACGACATGGATGTCGTCCTCGGCGGCGAGGACGAGCGACAGCGCGCCCAGCACCAGGGCGCCGTCCAGGGCGAGCAGGGTACGGATCACGATGGACCTTCCCGCACTCCGATGAATGGCGATCACACAACGTCAATATTCAAACACGCATCCGCGAGGTCCGCACGGCGACGGGGGCGGGTCCGGGCACCTCTGCCGGCCCCGCCCCCGACGGCTACAACCAGCCGTTACTTCGCGCGCGCCACACCGCTTCCAGACGGTTGCGAGCCCCCGTCTTGCGCAGGATCACCGACAGGTGGTTGCGCACCGTCCCGTGTGCCAGAAAGAGGCGGGCCGCGATCTCCTTCAGGGGCAGACCCTCGGCCGCCATCCGCAGCACGTCCATCTCCCGCGCTGTCAACGGGACCTCCGGAGGGCTCAGCACCGCCACCGCGGCGGCCGGGTCGATCGCCCGTTCCCCGGCGGCGAGCGCGCGGATCGCCCGTACCAGCTCCACCAGTGAGCTGTCCTTTCCGACCAGGCCGCGTGCGCCGGCCGCCAGCGCGGCCTCCACCAGGGCAGGACTCCACCGAGGGCTCATGGCCAGCACGGCCGCGTGCGGCGCCTCGTCGCTGATCCGGGCGACCACCTCCACCGGGTCGGGCGACTCCGGTGTCAGCGCCAGCACCACCACCTGGGGTCTGCACCTGCGGACCACCGTCAACAACTCGCCGACACCCTCGACGTCGGCGACCACCTTCATGTCCTCCTCACCTGACAGCGCGGCGCACAGCGCACCGCGAAGTAAACCCATGTCCTCGGCGACGACAACGTGGATCACCACGTTTCTCCGATCTCAGGTACGCGTCACACCGGCCACCGAACCCGGAACGTCCACGGGCTGCTCAGGCGGTCGTGCGCGACGGGCGGACAGGCATGGGCCCGCGGCACACCGTCATGGCAGACGGGCACGGGCACTGATCGACCACGCCAGCGGACGGAGCCGATTGTGTCGGCCGGCCACCCGGGGCGGTCGATCCGCCTCAGCCCGGGCGGGCGATCGCAGACGGAGCGCGGCTCTCGACAGCGAGTGGCACGAGTGCGCAGGGCACCCCGGTGCCGAGGGGGGACTGCCGGTCGACCGGCAGGATCAGCCCGGGGACTGGCGTCGATCCGTTGTCGACGCCGGCGGCATCCTCGTCGACGGGCGCGACGGGTCGGACGGGATGGTCGACGGCCACCGCCAACGGGGCGGAGCGCACGGCCGCGTGCCCCGTCGACGCCGCGGAACGCGCGGGGCCGGCGACGAACATCGGCAGCGGCGCGGCCGCCGTGGCGCGTGCCACCCCGCACGCGGCGGGGACGGGTGGCGGCGCCGGTGATGTCGGCACGGCCGTCACCGGTGGCGAGCCGGTCACCGGCAGTTCGGCCGGCCCGGGCGCTCGGGGAGCAGCCAGCGGAGGTGCGGCCGGAGGGATCACCGCCCGGAGCGCGGGCGGGAGGAGAGCGTCGGTGACACGGACGAGCGCGATGATGACCGACTGGATCGGCACCGCGCGCACGATGTCGACGACGTGCGGCAGCGGGGCGGTGATCAGGCCCACCGCGAGAGAACCGGCCGGTACGGGCGGCGCGAGCGGATGGGCCGGTACGGGCAGCGCGGGCGCGTCGGCCGCGGAGGGGGCCGGCCCCGGTCCCGGGCCGGCGGCCGGCCGGGACGGGCGCCCGTGGGGAGCGGGGCGATGAGTCACGGATGCCGGTGAGGCGGGCCGGAGCTGTGTGCGCTCGACGGTGCCGGACGGGACGGTGGCGCCGACCCGAGGCAGCGGCACGGACCCGCGCGATGCGTTCGTCGGCCGACGAGGCGCCGCCGGGGGCGTCAGGTCACGGGGCGCGACGACGCCGCCGATGGCCCCTGCCAGCGGGGCACGAAGCCGGTCATGGGGGGTCTTGTCGGCCCGTACGACGCGCGGGCGGGCATCCGCGGAACGCTCGGCGACCGTGAGCCGCGCGATCGGCTCGACCAGAGCGCGGAGCTGCCGATGAGGCTCGTCGCCGGGGTGGCTGCGTATCCCGTCGGCGGCGGCCGGCTCCTGGAACAGGGCGGCCAGCAGGAAACCGGCACCGACGGCAGCCGCGATCAGCACCACCCGCCGGGCGAGCCTGCGCAGTCGGCCGGCCACGAGCGGAGCCGATCGGCCTGGCGCAGACATCGTCGCGGTTCCGTTGACGGGACTTCGCACGCCGACACGACCCCCCTTCCCTCTGGATTGCTGACCCATGGTAGCCATGCACTCACGCATTCGCATCTGAAGATGCGTGTGAGTCGTCAACCGGACTCGGCACCGCGTCCGCGCGATCTCGGCGGCGCGATCCGGGTATTCCGCCCAGGCCGGCGAGAGCGCGTGTCCGCTCGTCCGGCGGTAGTGTCCCCGACGTGGCGCGGCGGTGGACCCTGGCGATCGTGACGGCGACCTGCGGCGTGGTGGTCCTGGTGGCCCAGCTGCGGGCCGGGTTACCGGTGGTCGGCGGCGTCGAGTTCCTGATTTTCCTGGTGCTGGCGCTGTTGCTGTCGCCGTGGGCCTTTCCCCGCTCGGTGGGCGCGGCCATGGCGCAACGGGCCAGCGCGGCGGACGGGCGGCCGATCGTGTACTGGCGTCCCGGCTGCCGCTACTGCCTTCACCTCCGGTTCTCGCTTGGCCGGCTCGCCCGGCGGGCGCACTGGGTGGACATCTGGCACGATCCGGCGGGTGCCGCCGCCGTCCGGGCGATAACCGGCGGCAATGAGACCGTGCCCACCGTCGTGCTCGGCGGTCGGGCCGTGGTGAACCCCGATCGGGCCTGGCTCCGCGAGCGACTCCGCTCGTCCTGACACGCGCGCGCATCGGGGGTCGGGCGCCACGCCTGTCGCGAACCAGGGGCTGTTTGCCGCAATCCTCCCCGGGCCGCCCTCGGTTGCCGGCACGATGAGATGGATTCGCTGATGCCACGGTGAGCGGGGGTTGGGCGTGAACGACGGGTTGGTCACCAGGCGGAGCGCCCGCGATGTCGGCGAGACGGTCGCGGCGCTGCGGGCCGAGGCGGAACGCGCGGGCGCGGCGGTGGCGGCGGTGGTCGACCACGCGGCGGCCGCTCGCAAGGTCGGGCTGAGCATGCCGGACACGCAGGTCGTCATCTTCGGGAACCCGCAGGCGGGCACCCCGCTCATGCAGGCCCATCCGGAGATCGCCATCGACCTGCCGATGCGAATCATGGTGCGCGACGACGGCCAGCCCGGCTCGCTGGTCACCTGGCAGGACCCGGCGTACCTCGCCGAGCGGTACGGACTGGGCGGGGACCAACTCGCACCCCTGAAGGCACCGGCCACCATCGCCTCCGCGCTGGACGGCGGCTGAGCGACGTACGCCCGCACGCACAGTCCTGTACGTGTCACATCCGGCGTAGCCTCGGCCCATGCGCCTGCTCGCCGGTCTCGCCAGCTCCAACTCCGCCGTCGGCGACCTGATCCGGTTCGGCCCGGTGACGATGTCCGCCGAGCGTCTGCTGGGATGCGCCGCCGCTCTGGCGGACGACCTGCACGGGGAACCGGTCGTCGCCGTGCACGCCACCGCCACCGCCGAGACCGTGGTGGGGGTGGTCGGCGCGCTGCTCAGCGGGGCTGCCGTCGTCCCCGTGCCGCCCGACTCGGGTCCTCGGGAGAGGGCGCACATTCTGCGCGACTCCGGGGCGACGCTGCTGCTCGGCGGCACGGGAGACGAGCCGGCGCAGGTCGCGGTCCGTCGGGTCGACCTGGGGCGCGTCTCGGACACCCGACACCCGGAGCCGACTCCCGAACGAACCGCCCTGATCATGTACACGAGCGGCACCACGGGGGCGCCCAAGGGTGCCGTCCTGTCGCACCGTGCCGTGGAGGCCGGCATCGACGCGCTCGCCGACGCCTGGGCCTGGACCCCCGACGACCTCCTGGTGCACGGTCTTCCCCTGTTCCACGTCCACGGTCTCGTGCTCGGCGTGCTCGGCGCACTGCGGGTGGGTTGCCGACTGCACCACACCGGACGACCAACCCCGCAGGCGTACGCCGAGGCCGGCGGCACCCTCTACTTCGGGGTGCCGACCGTCTGGTCGCGGATCTGCGCCCAGCCCGCGGCCGCCGCGCGCCTCAGTTCGGCACGGCTGCTGGTCTCCGGCAGCGCCGCGTTGCCCGTGCCGTCGTTCGAGCGGATGCGTCAGCTCACCGGTCACCGGCCGGTCGAGCGCTACGGCATGACCGAGACGCTGATCACGCTGAGCAACCGGGCCGACGACCCGTCCCGCCGGCCCGGCATGGTCGGCACTCCGGTGCCGGGGGCGCAGACGCGGGTCGTCGACGACGACGGGCACCCGGTACCCGCCGACGGTACGGCCATCGGGGAGCTGTGGGTTCGAGGGCCGATGCTGTTCGACGGCTACCTGGGCAAACCCGACGTCACCGCCCGACTGCTCGACGGGGACGGGTGGTTCCGTACCGGTGATATCGCGAGCGTGTCACCCGACGGCGCGCACCGACTTGTCGGCCGCCGGTCCACCGACCTGATCAAGAGCGGTGGTTACCGGATCGGCGCGGGTGAGGTCGAGGACGCGCTGCTGGCCCACCCGGGCGTTCGTGAGGCTGCGGTCGTCGGTACGCCCGACGACGACCTCGGCCAGGAGGTGACCGCCTTCGTCGTCGCTGACCAGGTCACCGCGGCCGAGCTCGTCGACTTCGTGGCACGGACGCTGTCCGTCCACAAACGGCCTCGACAGATCAGGTTCCTCGACGCGCTGCCCCGCAACGCGATGGGCAAGGTGCAGAAGCACCTGCTCGCCGGCTGACCACCGTGGCGCGCGGCTCGGCCCCGGCGCCTGTCGTCCTCGTGGAGACGGTCGGCGCCGGGTCAGTCGGAGGCCCCGTCGGTCGGCGCGTCGTGCGTCAACTCCGCGCGCAGCGCGTCGAAGGCCTCGTTGATGAGGTGGCGCAGGTCGTCGGCGCCGTTGCTCTCCGCCCAGTACCGGATGGCCTCCGTCGTGGCCGCCAGGGCCGCCGCGACCACGACCCGCAGGTGCAGCTCGCCGCGGGACCCGCCGGCGGTGGGCGCCAGGGCCGCGAGGAGCAGCCGCTGGTCGGCGTCGCGCCGCTGCCCGGTGCCGGCTCGCAGCGCGGGTGTCCGGTAGACCAGCCGCATCCGGGCCAGCAGCACGTCGCGTTCGCTGTCGTAGAGCTGGTTGAGCCCGTGCGTGAGAGCGTGCCGGATCTTGTCGATGGCGGGCTCGTCGGCCGGACGCTCGGCGATCAGGTCGGCGATCATCGGGTCGTAGTCGTCCTCGAGCGCCGCGTCCTCCTTGGTGGGGAAGTAGCGGAAGAACGTCATGTGGGAGACGCCGGAGGCGGCCGCGATCTCCTCGACCGTCGTGGCGTCGAAACCCTTCTCCAGAAAGAGCCGCATGGCGTTCTGCTGAAGCAGCCGTCGGGTGCGCTCGCGTTTCGCGCGCCGCCAGTCGGTTCCCGCGGCCCGGGACGTGTCAGTACCGCTCACAGGGGGCTCATTCCGCGGATTCATCGGGATACCGTGGCAGCCTAACCTCTGCTCCGCGCGGTGGTACGCGCCGGGGATTCGTCGTCATCGTGCGGTGTCACCGCCGTGAGCGGTTCGCGTGTCGGCAGGAAGGCCAGGCAGAGCGCGGCGCCGACCACGGCGAGGCCGAAGCAGCACCACATGACCATCGACATCCCGTCGACGTACGCCAGGTGGGCGGAGCGCAACAGCGCGGAACCGGACGGTCCGAGCCTGTCCGCGACGGCGGCCGCGCCGAACACCGACTCCTTCGCCGCGTCGGCCGCGTCGGACGGGAGACCGCCGAGCGCCGGAGCGAGGTCCTTCCGGTAGACACCGGACAGCACGCTGCCCAGCGCGGCCACCGCCACCGCGCTGCCGACCTGGCGCAGCGTGTTCACGACCGCCGAGCCGCTGCCCGCGTCGTCGTCGCCGACCGAGCCGACGGCCGCCTCCAGGGAGGTGGCCATCACGGCGCCGACGCCGAACCCGCAGCCGGCCAGGCCGACCGCCAGCCACACGTACTCGCTGGCCTCGTCGACCCGGGTCAGCAGGAGCAGCCCGGCGCCCAGCACCACCAGGCCGGTGATCACGATGACCTTCCCGCCGAACCTACGGTCCAGGCTGGTGGCCAGGGCGCCGGACACCAGAAGGCCAGCCATCATCGGGATGATCCGTAGGCCGGTGCCGAGCGGGTCGAAGCCCCGCACCGCCTGCAGGTAGAGCGGGACCACGAAGATGACACCGGCGAGCGCGAAGGCGACGATCATGATCGCGACGGTGTTCCAGGTGAACTGCGGCATGCGGAACAGTCGGAACGTCACCAACGGGTGGATGACGTGCCGTTCCCAGGCCACGAACAGCGCGATCGCTGTCACCGCGCCGATCAGCAGGGCGATGGTCAGGCCGTCCGTCCAGCCCGATTCGGGGCCGCGGATGACGCCGTACACCAGGGCGACAGTGGCGACCACGGCCAGGATGCTGCCGACGACGTCCAGCGGGCGCGGCGTCTCGCTGCGCGACTCGTCGATCAGCAGCAGCCCGGCCACGAACGCGATCGCGAGGATCGGAACGTTGATCCAGAAGACCGAACTCCACGAGTAGCGCTCGAGCAGGACGCCGCCGAGGATCGGCCCGAACGGCATTCCGGCGCCGACCGCGGCCGTGAACAGGGCCATGGCCCGGGTGCGTTCCCGGCCGGAGAAGGTCGTGATGACAAGCGCCGGGGTCAACGGCAGGATGATCGCGGACCCGACACCCAGCACGGCGCGGGCCGCGATCAACTGGCCCGCCGTCTCCGACAGCGCGGCGGCGATCGAGGCGACGAAGAACAGGCCGAGCCCCGTCAGCATGACCTTCTTGCGGCCGATACGGTCGGCGATCGCGCCGGAGGGCAGCATCGCGCCGGCGATCGCCAGCGAGTACGCGTCGACGATCCACTGCAGGTCGGAGGTGCTGGCGCCCAGCGAGCTCGAGATGCTGGGCAGGGCCACGTTCAGGACGGTGAAATCGAGGCTCAGCACCAGTACGGCAAGGCAGACGGCGACAAGCATCCACCAGCGGCGATCAACGCGTGTGCTCATCCTCAGGGCTCCTTCGAGTTAGCCACTAACATGTTAGAAGCTAACGCAAGAGCGTGTCCGAGACAACAGCGCTGACGGTGGGGGGCGAACTGCGGCGTATCCGCACCGAATGCAGGACTTCTTCGCATAAGACCGGTTAATGCGAGTTCCGCTCGGCTACGTTCCCCGTGGGGGCGACAACCGATTTGTCGCTGTCTGCACCGAGTGTGACGTGCAGAGACATGGTGTACGGAGAAGGGGCAGGTATGTCCAACCATCGACACCCGAACGACGACGACACAGCGGCAGATCGACCTCGTCCGCCGAGGAAGCGGCGGGCACGCTGGCTCGTCGCCGGGGTGGCCGGCCTGACCGGGGTCGCCGGCCTGGCCGCCGTCGCGGCACCGGCAGGGGTGACCGCAGCGTTCGCCACGGGCGGCGGCAGCCTGCTGAACGTCGGAGAGCAGGTGCTCACCGGGAACAGCCGGGCCGCGGACGACGACAAGGCGGGGCACGGCTCCGGCGGTCGCGACGACAAGGACCACAGGGGCGACGACAAGTGGAGCGGCGCGGGCGGCGACGCCTGGGACGTACCCTGTGGCGCCAACGAGTTGATCGCGGCGCTCGTCCGCGCGAACGCCGGACACGGGGCGAAGCTCAAGCTCGCCGAGAGGTGCACCTACACGCTCAACGCGTCCGCGCCGCAGCCGCCCGTGCCCCATGGTCCCATCGGCCTGCCGATCGTCACTCAGCCGATCACCATCGACGGCAACGGGTCCACGATCGTCCGCGGGGCCACCGCCACACCGTTCCGGATCCTGGAGGTGGGCGCGGGCGGAGACCTGAAGCTGCGCGACGTCACCATCAAGGGCGGCGAGGACAGGAGTGGGATCGGCGGCGGTGGAGGCGGCATCCGGATCGACATCGGCGGCCGGGCCACCCTCGAGAACATCGAGGTGGTCTTCAACCACACCAACGGCTTGGGCGGCGGGATCGCCAACTTCGGGAACACCAGCATCCTCGGCCGGAGCGATCACGGCGCGGACAAGGGCCGGAACGACAAGGGCGGGGACGACAAGGGCCGGGACGGCAAGGACGGCGACAAGCACGGGGACGACGAGAGCAGGATCAGCGACAACGGTTCCCAGATTGACGGCGGGGGCGTCTACAACAACGGCAACCTCACCGTGCGGAACACCAGGCTCAGCGACAACAGCACGGTCGGGATCTTCAACGTCCTGCCCATCGGTGGCACGGGCGGTGGTCTGTCGAACTCCAGCGTCGCGGTGCTCGAGGACGTCCGCGTCCACCACAACACCGCCGGCTTCCGGGGTGGTGGCATCCGCAGCGGCATCAACGCCACCACCACGGCCCGGAACATCGAGGTCACCGAGAACGCGACAGGCAGCGAGGGCGGCGGAATCTTCAGCGACGGCGTCTTCCACCTGGAGCACAGCAAGATCAGCCGCAACAACGCCGGCCAACGCGGCGGCGGGATCTTCAACCAGATCGGTCAATTCGTGGCCGAGGACGTCCAGATCAGTGAGAACGCCGCCAGCACGAACAGCAGCATAGAGAACGGCGGCGGCGTCTACGTCGGCAGCGGCGTCGTCGTGCTGCGGCACACCCAGGTCAGCCGCAACAAGGCGTTCGGCACGGATTCGCGGGCCGGCGGCATCTACAACGGGGGCACCGTCACCCTCACCGAATCCAGGGTCACGGAGAACATCTCCGTCCTGGCGCCGGGAGGGATCTTCAACGACGGCGGCCAGGCCACCGTGGACGAGAAGTCGGTCGTCAGCGGCAACCGGCCCACCAACTGCACGCCCAGCGCGCCACCAGTCACCAACTGCTTCGGCTGAGCGGCTCCTCGGCCAGCTTGCCGAGCGGACCAGCGCGACCGACAGCGGTACGGGACATCCGGTCCCGCTCCGGCTCGATCACCAGATCGGACCGTGGCGGGACCGGATGCGTACGTCAGAGCGGCTTCTTCCTGCCGGCGGCGACCGGGAGCGGCCACCGCCGGCGCGGTCGTGGCGTCAGAGCCGCGAGGTGAAGGTGGCCAGGAAGCGGTGCGGGGTAACCACCCCGGCGTTGTCGAAGCAGATCACGTCGACGTCGGCGTTCGTGGTGTACGTCCACGGTTGGGTGAGATGGCAGTAGTTGCTGCCGACGCCCTGCGCCACCACCTGGACGTGCGTCTCCTTGAGCCCGATCTGCGGGAAGGTCGCCAGGTAGCGGCCGGCCGGCGCCAGCGGCGCCACCGTGTTGGCGCCGACGCCGAGGACCGAGTTGTCGTTTGTCGGCCCGCCGACGGCGGTGCCCAGGTACCCGAAGCGCGACGGCGGCGCGAGGGAGCCGATCACCGGCCGTCGGCGGTGGTACGACAGGGCGAAGTCGGTGTTGACGAACGCGCCGGCCTGGTCGTAGCAGAAGACGTACACCTGCACGTCGCTGCCCACGGCGGCCCAGGAGTAGACCTTGCACCGGCGGGGGCCGGCGTTCGGCTGCACGGCGGTGACCTGCACGTTGCCGGCGAGCACCCCGGCCAGCCCCACCCCGGGCAGCCGCACCAGGTACTGCCCGACCCCCAGTGGCCCGGCCGTGTTCACCGCGCCCGTCGAGTTGTACGACTGCACCACCACGCCGCCGCCCCACTGCACGTACGCGTGGGAGGTGCCGGCCGGCAGTACGCCGGAGCTGGTCGTCCAGAGCACCGTGAACGGGGTGTCCTCGCGCGTGCCACCGGGCCGGTGGCACTGCACGTCGACGATCTCGTCGACGCCGGACTGGAACCAGCGAACCACCTCGCAGTAGTGCCCGGTCCGGTTCACCGGAGTCACGTGCGGCACGCCCCGCGAGGCGGCGCCCACCTGTGGAAAGCGGACCTGGAACCGGCCGGGCGCGAGCTTGACGCCGGTGGCCCAGGCGGCCGGGAACGCGGTCTTCCAGCTACCCCACTGCCGGCTGGTGTCCAGCACGGTCCAGACCGGCACCGTGGGGTCCTGCACGTACGCGAACCCCCAGCGGTCGGCGGTGGCCGCGGCGGCCGGCGTCGGCGGTGCGAGTGCGCCGGCGGCCAGGACGGCGGCCAGCGCGGCGGTGACGAACGATCGGAGACGCATCTGTTCCTCCAGTCGACAGGGACGTGTCGGCAAGGAGTGTGCGCCTGGTGACGGGTTGGTCACAGTCGGCTGTGCCGCGTGCGGGTGTCGGGTGTCGGCCACCCGCAGGTGACAACGGACGGCCCCCTCGCCGGGCGAGAGGGCCGTCCAGGAGTGCGGATGCGGGGATCAGCCGCCGGCGAACGTCGGTTCCACCCCGCACTTGGCGTCCTGGTTGAGGCAGGACTTCACCAGGGCGCCCAGGTGGTCGGGCTCCCAGGCGTTCATGAAGTCGCCGTGCATGGAGGACGGCTTGCCGGAGGCGAGGCTGAGACCGTCCCCGCCCAGCGACTGGTAGTTGACCATGAAGGAGAGGTCGGGCACCGCCACCGGGTACTTGCCGGTGCAGACGCCGTTGACCGGGTCGCCCATGTGCGACTTGTGGTCGGGCGAGTCGATGTTCTTGCCGTCCCAGCAGTCCTTGAACACCAGCTGGAAGATGAGGTTGCCGCCGGGGGCGCAGACCGGCCAGTTGCCGTCGGCGCTGCGGCCGATCTCGGCGCTGCCGGCGCACCAGAACTGATTGCTACCGGCGTTCTTCGGGGTGTCCACCTGCTTCTTGGCGTCGCCCTCGACAACCCGCAGGCCCGGCGGGAAGGGCTTGACTGTCGACGGGTCCTTGACGCGCGAGCCGTAGTAGACCCGGAAGCTCTTCATCGGAACGGGCTTGCCGTCCTTGCGCAGCTCCGGGACCCAGTAGGCGCTCAGGTCACCGGGGGCGTTGCAGGTGGTCGTCGAGGAGAGCAGCTTGTCGGTGGTGGTGAAGGCGTCGACCTTGGGACCGAAGAACGTGTGCATGTGCGAGGCGCCCGAGAGGCCGGGCAGGACGATCGGGTCGTCCGGCGCGGAGTTGGCGACCTCGCAGTCGGTGTGGAACTCGGGGACGCGGGTGGTGCCCGCCGGCACCGCCTTCGGCGTGATCGCGTTGAAGGCGGCCAGTTCCTTGCTCCACCTGGCCTGGTCGACAGGCACCCAGCCGCCGCCGGCCGGAGCGCCCGACGGGGACGTCGAGGGGGACGCCGACGGGCTGGAGCTCGGTGCGGCCGTCACGCTCGGCGTCGTGGCCGTCGCCGGACCGAACGTGAACCAGTTCAGATTCACGAAGTCCGACGTGCCGATGCTCTTCAGGACGGCGAAGACGGTCTGCGCGCCGGCCGGCACACGTGATGCCTTCGCGGTGACCGTCGTCCACTTCTGCCAGCCGCCGGTGGAGGCGATCGGGAAACTGGCCAGCAGTTGACCGTCCCGCGCGCCGAGGTGCAACTCGACAGAGCCGCCTGTGGTGTTCAGTGCGGCGACCCGGGCCGTCAGGTCGGCGCCGGTAATCGCCACGTTGTCGTACCGCAGCCAGTCGCCGTCGGCCAGCCAGCCGACGTTCCTGCCGCCGTCGGTGTCGCCTGTGCTCTCGGTCTGCGCACCGGACTGCGCGGCGAATGCCTCCGCCTGGACCCGGCCGGGCACGGCTACCTCTTCGGCCTGGGCGCCGGCGATGTAGATGCCGCTGCCGCCCAGCGCGGCGACGACCGCGGCGGCGAGCGTGGTGCGAGCGAGGCGACGGCGCTTCCGCGCCCGGTCCGGTGGTGCGACATGCGCGGGGGGAGTCCGCATTGCCAGTGGTTTCCTTCGAGTTGGCTATAACGCTCCGGTCGGGATGAAGTATGTGCACGTCCAGATCCCGCAGCAACGTGCGGAAAAAGATTTAAGGAGGGTGCTGAGCAGGGCTCCTGGTGGCCGCCGTCCCCGCTCGGGATAACAGTTTTTCGCCCGCGCAGCCTTAAGTTTGTTTTAACTCCCCGAAGGCGACCCGACCCCCGCTGATTACGGATTCTGCGGTAACGAATCGTCATCCGATCGGATACTGGAGGGCATGTCGTCCCGACCTGGCACCCCTCGGCTGACGCGCCGGCCGGGGCGGCTGGTCGCCTTCAGCGACGGTGTCTTCGCCATCGCCGTGACGCTCCTCGTGCTGGAGATCCAACCGCCGAAGGACTTCGGGCGCCTCCTGCCGGGCCTTGGGGCGCTGTGGCCGTCGTACCTGGGCTACGCGCTGAGCTTCCTGCTCATCGGGCAGGTGTGGGTGAATCACCACGTCATGTTCGACCGGGTGCGGCACGTCGACCGTCCGGTCCTGTTCCTCAACACGCTGCTCCTGATGGTCATCGCGTTCCTGCCGTTCTCCACGTCGCTGCTCGCCGACGCGCTCCGCGCGGAGCAGGGGCTACGCATTGCGGTAGTCGTCTACGGCAGCACACTGTGGGTGGCAGCGGCCCTGTTCAACGTCATCTGGGCACACCTTCGCCGGGCGAAACTCCTGGATCCCAGTCTCGGGCCCTTCGGCGTCCGGGCCATCGGCCGCCGCTACGCGTTCGCGCTGGTCTGGATCGGCGGCGGCATCCTCGTCGGCGCGTTCGTGCCGATCGCCGGCGTGGCCATCATCGCGGCCTTCCTGCCCGCCTACTACCTGCCCATCCGTGGCGAGTACGGCGAGGGCGGCGAGACCACCGACAGTCGGAGCTGAACCGGCCCGTTGGCCCGGAGACCGGCTCGGCGTACACCGCGGTCGAGATTCGTCAAAATATTGTGGGCGTGGCTGTCGATCGGGGCCGGCTCTCTTCGTAGCCCTAGTGAGAGCCCGGCATCGAGACGGGCCACGCACCCGCTGGAGGGCACGATGACCACCACCGCGCAGACCACCCGCACCACCACGGCCTTCGGCGCGCTGATCGGGGCCGGTGTGCTCGCCACGGTCGCCGCGAGCGCCACCACCATGGCCGTCGCCACCGTCGGCCGTGCGGCGGGCGTCAGCCTCGACGTGAGCGGTGCCCCGATTCCGGTTTCCGGGTTCGGTGTGCTGACCGCAGCCTTCTCGGCGATCGGCGTGCTCCTCGCCGTACTGCTGGCCCGCTTCGCGCGGCGGCCGCGGCGCGCGTTCGTCCGTACGACCGTGGTGTTGACGGTCCTGTCCCTGGTGCCGGACGTGCTCGCCGACGCCGGGACGCCCACCAAGGCGCTGCTGATGCTCACCCACCTGGTCGCGGCCGCGATCGTGATCCCGGCTGTCGCGCGTCGCCTGGCCGCCTGACCCCGTTCCCATCCCACCGTCGAGTTATCGAGAGGACCACCATGAAGCAGTACCTGCTGTCCGTGCACTTCGTCGAGGGCGCGCCGACGCCGTCCGACGAGGAAACCCAGATCATGTTCCGGGAGACCGGTCGGATCAACGACGACATGCAGGCCGCGGGCGCCTGGGTCTTCGCCGGGGGCCTCACGTCGCCCGACAGCGCCACAGTCGTACGGGTCGAGAACGGCGCCACCTCCATGAGCGACGGGCCGTTCGCCGAGACGAAGGAACACATCGCCGGATTCTGGGTGATCAAGTGCGACGACCTGGACGCGGCGCTGGCCTGGGCCGAGAGGTGCGCGGCCGCCTGCGGTCCGGTCGAGGTGCGCCCCTTCGACGACCTCTCCCAGGCCTGAGCGGAAGCCATCACCCGACATGGACCTGGCGAGCATCTACCGCGCGGAGTACGGCCGCTGCGTCGCCACCCTGGCCCGCCTCCTCGGTGACATCAACCTCGCCGAGGAGGCCGTCCAGGACGCCTTCGCCACAGCGCTGCAGAAGTGGCAGGCCCTGCCGCCCAACCCCGGGGCCTGGATCGTGACGACCGCGCGCAACCGGGCCATCGATCGGCTCCGCCGGGAGTCGACACGCGAGGCCCGGCACGCCCAGGCCCTGCTGCTACACCAACAGGACGAACCCCAGGAGGTGGGACCGGTGCAGGACGACCAACTGCGACTCATCTTCACCTGCTGTCACCCGGCACTGGCCCCGGACGCGCGGACGGCCCTCACGCTCCGTCTGCTCGGCGGTCTGGAGGTACCGGAGATCGCCCGGGCGTACCTGGTCCAGGAAACGACGATCGCGCAGCGGATCGTGCGTGCGAAGAAGAAGATCCGGGACGCCGGAATCCCGTACCGAGTGCCCGCCGAACACGAGCTGCCGGACCGGCTGCCGCCCGTGCTCACCGTGCTGTACCTGATGTTCAACGAGGGGTACGCGTCCACCGCCGGGCCGCTGATCAGGACGGACCTGTGCGCCGAGGCGATCCGGCTCGCCCGCGAGCTGGCCGCGTTGATGCCCGACGAGCCCGAGGTCCTGGGCCTGCTCGCCCTGCTGCTGTTGACCGAGGCACGGCGTCCGGCCCGGCTCGGCCCGACCGGCGAACTCGTGCTCCTGCCCGACCAGGACCGGTCGCTGTGGAACCGGGCGCTCATCGCCGAGGGCCACGACCTGGTCCGGCGCTGCCTGCGGCGCAACCGGCCCGGCCCGTATCAGATCCAGGCCGCGATAGGCGCGGTGCACACCGACGGCGTGGCCACCGACTGGCCGCAGGTCCTGGCGCTGTACGACCAGCTCCTCGCGCTCGCGCCGACCTCTGTCGTCGCGCTCAACCGGGCGGTCGCTGTCGCCGAGGTGCACGGGCCGGCGGTGGCCCTCGCCGCGCTGGAGGCCGTCGACCTTCCGGGCTACCACCGGCTGCCCGCCACCCGGGCCGAGCTGCTGGCCCGGCTCGGCCGCGACGCGGAGGCCCGCGCCGCCTACGACCAGGCCATCGCCCTGACCAGTAACGAGACCGAGCGTGCCTTCCTGCGGACGCGTCGTACCGCACTCATCCACCCGAGGAGATCATCATGACCACCACCTACACCTTCGACGTCTTCACCAGCCTCGACGGCTTCGGCAGCACCACGGGCAACTGGGGCGGCTACTGGGGTAAGCAGGGCCCGGAGCTGTTGGAGCGTCGCCTCGCCACGTACGGCGAGGACCTGCGGATGGTCTTCGGCGCCAGCACCTATCGCATGTTCGCGGGGATGCTGGCTGCCAGCACCGAGGACTCCGACGTCCGGGACGCCTGGGTCACCCGCATGATCAACCTTCCGGCGACTGTCGTGTCGAACACGGTGGAGGGCCCCCTCGACTGGCCGGACGGAACCGTCGTGCGCGGTGACGCCGTCGACGTCGTCGCCCGGCTCAAGGAGGAGTCCGACGTGCCGTTGCGCTCGCACGGCAGCCTCTCGATGAACCGGGCACTGCTGGCCGCCGGCCTGGTCGACTTCGTCCAGGTGACGCTCTTCCCGGTGGTCACCGGCGCGACCGGAACCGAGCCGATCTTCCACGGGACGGCCGACTACGACCTGGAGCTGATCGAGAGCCGGACGCTCGACGGCCGCACCCAGGAGTTCATCTACCGACCCAGCCTGCACGCCTGAGTCGTTCGTGGTCCGGCGGTGGGGCGGGGGGCGCCCCCCCCCCCGCCCGCCCCCCGCCCCCCCCCGCCCGCGGCCCCCCCCCCCCCCCACCCACCCCCGCACACCCCCCACCCCCTCCCCCGGGTGGGCC
>NZ_JBICSN010000010.1:0-208498 GCF_043197115.1 Micromonospora sp. NPDC049275 | reverse complement strand
GCGTAGCTGGGTACCGCCTGCGGCAGCGGGAAGGTGCCGTTGGAGTCCGAATTACCGGACGCCGACCAGTACGGGAGATCGACCGCCGCCACCGGATTGAACGCCGCCTGCACCCGCTGGATCTGCGGGTTGCCCCACGGATCGGGCAGATTGTCCGCGCCGTAGATCGGGTGACCACCCTCCTCCGGGGTGAAGTCGGTGGACCGCACACCCGGCACCACGCTGGCCCAGGCGGACAGCAGCGTGTACGGACGCAGGTCGGTGGCGCCCTTGCCGCGCTTGGCCATGGTTGCCGTGGCGAACCACTCGAAGCCCTGCTTGTTGTTGCATGCCGGCCAGATGAACTCGCCCTCGCCGTCGGGCCGCCCGTTCACGCTGACCAGGCCCTCCCCGTACCTGCCGAAGCCGTCGACGTAGTGCGGGATCACCGCGAAGTTGGCGTACGTCATCCCGGGATACAGGCTGACATTGTTGCCGACGCCCACCTCGGCGATGATCGGCCGGGTGCCGTCGGCGCCGTTCATCGCCGCGTACAGCTCCTTCTCGAACTGTTCGGAATCCTGGCCGCTCTGGTTCGGCTCGTTGTTCTGACTCCAGCGGATGATCGCGGGGTGGTTGCGGTCGCGCAGGACCAGCGCACGGGCGTGGTTGACCATGTTGTCGTGCCCGACGGACTCCTTCCACTCCTGCGAGGACTGGGAGCCGCGAATCGCGACCTCGTCGATGATCATCAGGCCCATCTCGTCGGCGACATCCAACATGTACGGGCTTCCGGGCTCCTGGTGGATGCGCACCACGTTGTAGTTCAGCCGCTGGTAGTTGTCCACCGCCTGCGGCCAGCCGCCGTTGCCGGACGACGGGGGCAGGAAGCCGGGCAGGGTGTGGTACGCGTCGCCCTTGCCACCGTTGTTGATCCGGTCGTAGTCGGCACCCTGGAGGTTGTCGCCGCGGAAGTTCACACGCACGCCGTTGAGGTAGTAGTAGTCACCGTTCTGGGTGGCCTCCCGGAACCCGAACCGGTACTCGCCGTCGCTCGTCCGGCCGTCGTCGGTGACGGCATGCACCGCAAGCCCGTGCAGCTGCGCCCGGTACCCCGACCGGTACGGCACGTTGGGCCACCAGTACGAGGTGCTGTCGAGGTTCCACGCGACCGGCCCGACGGTCACGGTCGCGGTCGAGCGGGCCGCCACGGTGACCGTACGGCTGGGCAGATCCGGGTAGCTGAAAGCCGTTCCGTTCTTGGACGACAGCGACCCGGTCAACGTCACCGACCGGGAACTGCCCGACGTGTTCCGCACCGTCACGTCGTAGGTCAGCGTCTTGTTCGCCACCGACGTACGCACGAATGTGTCGCTGACGTACACCGCCGGGTACACCCGCAGGAACGCGGACCCGAAGATCCCCTGCGGTACCGCCTCGGACCACGTGGCGGCGTCGGGTACCAGGTAACGGCCGTTGGATGCCTTCAACGCGCCGCGGCCCTTCACGTTCACCGTGATCGTGTGGGTGGTGCCGGGCGCCGCGTATGCGCTGATGTCGAAGTTCGACGGGGTGAACGCCGTCGTCTGGGTCGCCACCACGCGGCCGTCGACCGACAGCGTCGCCTGGTGATTGACGGCGCCGAACTCGATCCAGGTCGACTGCGGCTGCCCCGAGTCCGGCACGGTGATGCTGCGCGAGTACACCGCCTCGTTCACGGTGGTGAAGCCCTGCTTGTACCAGCCGCCACCGGGTACCGCGATCGTGGTCGCCGCCCGGCCCGCCGGCGTGAAGTTCCACGTCCCGGCCAGGTCAACCGAGGAGATCGCGGCGTTACCGGCCGCCACACCGTCGACACCGGCGGCCGCGACACTCTGCTTCGCGACCGGCGCGGCCAGGGTCGACCCGGGGGTCGTCAGGGTCAGGCCGCCCAGCGTCAGGGGCAGGGCGAGCGCCACGGTCGCGGCCAGCCCTCTGGCCAACGCCGACAATCGGCCACCCCAGTGGACGTTCGTACGATGCACGGTAACCCTCCTGTGACTCGTCCGCCAGCTCCGCAACACCGGTTCAGGGCACGGCCTCACGGCCGAGACTCGAATCGATTCGACAAATCTGCCGGCGTCGCCGACCATCCGGGAAGGATGGTTGCGGCCAGATACATAGACCTGTATCAAAGGGCGTATCGCGCGTTAAGTCAAGGTTTCAGGACGGTTACTTCCTGCTCCGGACGCCTCGTAAGCTGCGAACGGCCGCCGAGGAATACGACCCTTCCGGAGCGCCAAGGCATCGCGCTCAGGCATTCCGTCTCGCCGGCCGAGCGGTGCGACACCGATCGAATAGCGAACCGATTCGCCTCTGCGGCACCGGGCCGCGTGACGCGCTCAAGGCGTGGACAGCACTGGGGTCCTCGGCCAAGTCGGCGGGCGGGCCGAGCCTGAACTGTTCGGTTCGAAACTGGGGTTAGGGTGTCGGCAAGGAACGTGCTTCGCCAGCGTCACGGGCGGGTTGCGAGCTGTTAACGGTGAGTGTCTGACTGCGTAGACATGACTGCGCAATCATACAGGACTATGGCCGGCGATGGGAGGTGCCGTGACGCGACCGGCGAGGCCGGGTGGAAGCCCTCCGGCACCACGCAGCGTGGACGTCGCGCGGCTGGCCGGCGTCTCCCAGAAGACGGTGTCCAGGGTCCTCAACGACGAGCCGTACGTCTCGGCCGACGCGCGCCGGCGGGTCCTGGACGCCGCCGCGGAGCTCGGCTACCGGCGCAACCAGGCGGCCCGCGCGCTGGCCTCCGGGCGGACCCGGTCGATCGGCGTGGTGACGCTCGGCAGCGCCCTGTACGGGCCGGCGTCGTGGCTCATGGGCGTCGAGGAGGCGGTCCGGAAGGTGGGCTACACGCTGCGGGTGGCCACCACCATCGAGGGCGACCCGGGCGGCATCGCGAGCGCCCTGGCGTCGCTGCTGGACCAGGGCGTGGACGGCCTCGTCATCTCCGAGCCGATCGACGAGGGCGTCGGCCTCATCAGCGTGGACGTGCCGGTCCTGGTCCTCGGCGCGCCGCCCACCTTCACCGCGCCGCAGGTGGTGACCGCCAGGGTCGGCGCGGGCCGGCTCGCGCGGGCCGCGACCGAGCACCTGCTGGAGTTGGGGCACGCGACCGTCCATCACCTGGCCGGCCCGCAGCGGTGGTATTCGGCACGGGACCGTCTCGCCGGCTGGCGCGAGGCGCTCCGAGCCCACGGCGCGGACGAACCGCCGGTCGTCGAGGGCGACTGGTCGGCCGCGTCCGGCTACGCGGCAGCCCGGGAACTGGCCGGCGACGGCACCGTGACCGCGGTGTTCGCCGCGAACGACGACATGGCGATCGGTTTCATCCGCGCGCAGCTCGAGGCCGGGCGCCGGGTGCCCGAGGACATCAGCGTCGTCGGGTTCGACGACATCCCGGTCGCCGCCTACGTCACTCCCCCGCTCACCACCGTGCGGCAGCCGTTCGACGAGGTCGCGCGGCAGGGCCTCGCGCTGCTGGTACAGGTCATCGAGAAGCCGGACGTCGAGCTTCCACCGGCGGCCGACCAACCGGTCGACCTCGTCGTCCGCGCCTCGACGGCGCCACCACCGCCCCGGCCGATCCCGGGACGTGGCCGCCGAGCGATCCCCCTTGCCCCCGGTGGCCCGCACGATCAGCCCGCCGGCAGCGAAGTCCCATCCACCCGGCCCTGATCAGCGTCGATCTGCTTCACCTGTGGCGGCACGTCACCCGAGACCCGCACCGGCCGTCGCTGACGAGCGGCGGCAGCACCCGCGTGCAGGCGAAGTTCGACATCTCATTGGTGTATCAGCACCACTCGGACAGCCGCGAGCCGGTAGATCGGGGTCCCGAACCTGGTTGGCTCGGCTTGCCGCGCCGGATGAACCCGTCGGTGCGCCGGGCCGCTGAGATCAGCGTCCAGGACGCTCCCCGCCGGGTCACCGCAGCGACCGATTCTGATCAGACCTAGAGCGGCAGCTCGCGCCCCCCTGGAACGGGAAGCAGGGGTACCCCCTGCTTCCCGTTCGCACGCTACTTTCGTCAAAGCCTGCACCACGATACGTGTGCGATGTCACACGCGACCGTCTTCTGCGGGTCAGGCAAGGAGGGGACGACCGATGTTCAGGCGTATCGCGATCATCAACCGTGGAGAACCTGCCATGCGGCTCATCCACGCCGCGCGGGAGCTCTCCGCAGAGACCGGAACCCCGATCGAGACGGTCGCGTTCTACACCGACGAGGACCGAACCTCGACCTTCGTCCGTGAGGCGGATCTGGCCCATCCGCTCGGTCCGGCCGCCGCGCGGCCCTATCTCAACCATGCCTTACTGGAGCGCGCGCTCGTCGAGACGGGCGCCGACGCGGCCTGGGTGGGCTGGGGTTTCGTCGCCGAGGACCCGGCGTTCGCGGAGTTGTGCGACCGAATCGGGGTCACCTTCGTGGGCCCGAGCGCGGAGGCCATGCGCAAGCTCGGTGACAAGATCGGCTCGAAGCTGATCGCCGAGAAGGTTGGGGTTCCGGTCGCTCCGTGGAGTCGCGGCGAGGTGGCCACTCTGGAGGACGCGCTGCGGGCCGGTGACGAGATCGGCTATCCGTTGATGCTGAAGGCGACCGCCGGTGGCGGTGGGCGTGGCATCCGGCGGGTGGACTCGGCGTCGGATCTGACCGAGGCGTACGAGCGGACCAGCCAGGAGGCGCTGCGGGCGTTCGGCTCCGGTGTGGTCTTCCTTGAGCGCCTGGTGACCGGCGCGCGCCACGTCGAGGTGCAGATGATTGCCGACGGACAAGGCGGCGCCTGGGCGCTCGGTGTCCGGGACTGTTCGGTGCAGCGGCGCAACCAGAAGATCATCGAGGAGTCGTCCTCGGTCGTGATGGCGCCCGAGCAGGCCGCTGAGGTGAAGGCGGCCGCGGTCCGGCTGGCGCTCGCGGTCGGCTACCGGAGCGCGGGAACCGTCGAATTCCTCTTCCAGCCGGGCGAGAAGCTGTTCGCGTTCCTCGAGGTGAATACGCGACTCCAGGTCGAGCACCCGATCACCGAGATCACCACCGGCACCGACCTGGTCAAACTCCAGCTGTACGTGGCCGGCGGCGGCCGCCTCGAAGGTGCGCAGCCCGTCGAGCAGGGGCACGCGGTCGAGGCTCGGCTGAACGCCGAGGACCCGGATCGTGACTTCGCTCCGTCGCCGGGCCGCATCGCCCGGCTCGCGCTGCCGGCCGGCCCGGGCATCCGGGTGGACACCGGAGTCAGCGAGGGCGACAGCATCCCTGCCGCGTTCGACTCGATGATCGCCAAGATCATCGCGTACGGCCGCAACCGCGAGGAGGCCCTCGGGCGGCTCCGGCGGGCGATGGCCGAGACCACGGTCATCATCGAGGGCGGCTCCACCAACAAGAGCTTCGTGCTCGATCTGCTCGACCAGCCCGAGGTCGTCGACGGCTCCGCCGACACCGGCTGGATCGACCGGGTCCGCGCCGAGGGCCGCCTGATCAGCCACCGGCACTCGGCGATCGCCCTGGCCGCCGCCGGCATTGGGGCCTATCTGGATGAAGAGGAGGTCAGCCAGCAGCGGCTGCTCGCCACCGCGCACGGCGGCCGTCCCCAGGTGCGGCACGACACCGACCGCGCGCTCGACCTGAAGCTGCGCGGCGTCCGGTACCGGGTGCAGGTCTCCCGGCTGGGCCGCGAACGCTTCGGGGTCGGCATCTCCTCCGGCGCCTCCTACGGGCACGCCGACGTGGTGACCGAGCGGTTCGACGAGCACACCAGCCAGATGTACGTCAACGGCCACCGCTTCCGCCTGGTCACCGCCACCCACGGGCCGATCCGCACGATAGAGGTCGACGGCGTCACCCACCGGGTCAGCCGGGACGAGGGCGGCGTGGTCCGCTCCCCCGCGCCCGCCCTCGTCGTCGCCACCCCCCTCGCGGTCGGTGACGAGGTGGAGGCTGGCGCGCCCATCCTCGTGCTGGAGAGCATGAAGATGGAGAACGTGCTGCGGGCGCCGTTCAAGGCCCGGGTACGCGAATGCGCGGTCGCGGTCGGCAGCCACGTCGAGGCCGCCGCCCCGCTGATACGCCTGGAGCCATTGACCGATGACGTCGAGGAGACCGCGGCCGGCGACACCGCCGAGATCGACCTGCCCTCGTCGCAGGCCGACCCGTCCGCCGACCAGAGCCTGGCGAACCTGCGGGCCATGCTGCTCGGCTACGACGTCGACCCGGCCGAGCTCGAGGTATACCTGGCCGCGCGTACCGATCCGCGGCAGGGCGAGCTGGACCTGCTGACGGTCTTCGCCGACCTGGCCGAACTGAGTCGCAACAGGCCGGACGACGACTGGAAGACCGAGCCGGGCAACGCGGTGCACAGCCCTCGCGAGTACTTCCACAGTTATCTGCGGAGCCTCGACGCCGACCGGGCGGGACTTCCCCCCGCGTTCCGGACCCGGCTCGAACGGGTTCTCGCGCACTACGGCGTAACCGATCTGGACCGGACACCGGAACTGGAGAACGCCGTCTTCCGGATCTTCCTTGCCATGCAGAAGTCGGCCGCGAACGCGGGTGTGGTTGCGGAGATCCTGGGCCTGTGGATCACCGCGAATCCGCCCCGGGAGCCGCTCGCCGGCCGTGCCGCCATCGCGCTGGGGCACCTGATCGAAGCCACCCAAGTACGATTCGTAGCCCTGTCCGACCTGGCCCGGGGCATCATGTTCCGGTGGTACGCGCAGCCGCTGCTCCGGCGTACCCGAGCGAAGATTTATGCCGAGGTCCGGGCTGGCCTGCGCTACCTCGATCGGCATCCCGATGCTCCCGACCGCGCCGACCAAATCCAGCGGATGGTCCGCTGCCTGCAGCCCCTCGTGAGGATCATCGGCGAACGGATCCGGCGTCCAGGCCTCCGTGATCATGCGCCGTTGCTGGAAGTGCTCACCCGCCGCTACTACGGCAACCGCGGCCTGACCGCGTTGACAGTGCAGGACGAATTCATCACGGCAGAGCACGGCTCGACACGCGTGGCGGCGGGCGCCACGGACATGACAGGTCTTCCCTCCGCCCTCGGCAGGCTGAACAAGCTCGCCACCGGGACAACCGGCGAAGAACTGGTCGCAGACCTGTACGTCGCGTGGGAGGACCAGCCTGCCATCGACGTGATGGCAGCACGATTCGGCGAACTGCTTGCCGAGCATCCTCCGCACATCGGTGTGCACCGCCTGACCGTGACCGTGGCCGGCACCCACGGCGCGGTGATGCACCATCACTTCACGTTCCGGGCGGATGAGTCGGGACATTTCACCGAGGACCGTCTGATCCGGGGTCTGCATCCCCAGATCGCCAAGCGCCTGCAACTGAAGCGGCTCCACCAGTTCCAGTTGACTCGGCTGCCCTCCGTCGATGAGGAGATGTACCTCTTCAAGGCGGTGGCCAGAAACAATCCGGCTGACGAGCGGCTCATCGCGATGTGCCAGGTCCGGGACTTGACCGCGCTGCGGGAGACCGGCGGCCGCCTGGTCGCGCTGCCGGCCCTCGAGCAGGCCCTCACGCTGGCCCTGGACGCGATCCGCAACATCCAGGCGCAGCGCCCGCAGAACAAGAGGTTCGACACCAACCGGATCATGATGTACGTGTGGCCGGTCACCGAGTTGTCACTGGACGAGCTGAACGCGCTGGTGCAACGGATCCTGCCGACCGCCTCCGGGGCCGGCCTGGAAGAGGTGCAGTTCATCGCTCGTCAGCGGCGGTCCAGCGGGGAGCTGACCGAGGTGGCGGTGACGATCACG
The DNA here is from genome assembly GCF_043197115.1 of Micromonospora sp. NPDC049275. NCBI lineage: Bacteria > Bacillati > Actinomycetota > Actinomycetes > Micromonosporales > Micromonosporaceae > Micromonospora > Micromonospora sp. NPDC049275. The sequence goes on along the minus strand of NZ_JBICSN010000010.1, from coordinate 200,716 downwards.
TTGGAGCCGGGCAACGGCGCGCGCCTGCACGTGGGTGAGCCGTCCACCGAGCTGGTGCAGCCGCTGGACGACTACCGGCAGAAGGTGCTGCGGGCGGCACGGCGCGGGACTGTCTACCCGTACGAGCTGACCGATCTTCTGGGCAGTTTCGTCGAGTACGACCTCAACTCCGCCGGGGCTCTGCAGCCGGTCGACCGGCCGAAGGGCCGGAACTCGGCGGCCATCGTCGCCGGTGTCGTCACCACGCCGACCGACCGTTACCCGGAGGGCATCAGACGGGTCGTGCTGCTCGGCGACCCGACCAAGTCGCTCGGTGCCCTCTCCGAGCCGGAGTGTGCCCGGGTCATCGCCGCACTCGACCTGGCGTCCGCTCTGGCCGTGCCGCTGGAGTGGTTCACACTCTCCGCCGGCGCGCGGATCTCGATGTCCTCGGGCACCGAGAACATGGACTGGGTCGCGGCCGCGCTCAAGCGGATCGTCGAGTTCACCCAGAGCGGCGGCGAGATCAACATCGTGGTCGCGGGCATCAACGTCGGCGCACAGCCGTACTGGAACGCCGAGGCCACGATGCTCATGCACACCAAGGGCATCCTGGTCATGACACCGGACTCGGCGATGGTCCTCACCGGCAAGCAGTCGCTCGACTTCGCCGGTGGCGTGTCGGCCGAGGACAACTTCGGCATCGGCGGCTACGACCGCGTGATGGGCCCTAACGGCCAGGCGCAGTATTGGGCGCCCAGCCTGCCGGCCGCCCGGGACGTGCTCATGATCCACTACGACCACACCTACGTGGCGCCGGGTGAGTCCCAACCTCGTCCTGCGCTCACCACCGACCCCGCCGACCGGGACATCTCCGGCTACCCGCACACCATCGCCGGTAGTGACTTCACCACCGTCGGCGGGATCTTCTCGGCAAGACACAACCCGGACCGCAAAAAGGCCTTCGACATTCGTACGGTCATGCGTGCTGTCTCCGACCAGGACCACCCCGTCCTGGAGCGGTGGGCCGGCATGGCCGACGCCGACACCGCCGCGGTCCAGGACGTGCACCTCGGCGGTCGCCCGGTCTGTCTGATCGGCATCGAGTCCCGGCCGGTCACCCGGCGCGGCTTCCCGCCCACCGACGGCCCCGACACCTACACCGCGGGCACCCTCTTCCCGCGCTCGTCGGCCAAGACGGCGCGAGCGATCAACGCCGCTTCCGGCAACCGACCACTGGTGGTACTGGCCAACCTGTCCGGCTTCGACGGCTCACCGGAATCCATGCGCAACCTCCAGCTGGAGTACGGCGCCGAGATCGGCCGGGCCATCGTCAACTTCAGGGGCCCGATCATCTTCACCGTGATCTCCCGCTACCACGGCGGCGCATTCGTGGTCTTCTCCAAGGCCCTCAACCCGAACATGACCGTCCTGGCGCTGGAAGGCTCGTTCGCCTCCGTCCTCGGCGGCGCCCCCGCCGCCGCGGTGGTGTTCTCCGGTGACGTCAACAACCGCACCGCCAACGACCCGCGCGTCGCCGAACTCGAGACCCAGGTGGCAGCCGCGTCCGGTGCCGAACGGGCCGCCCTCAGCATGCGTCTCGCCGAGGTCCACTCATCGGTGCGCGCCGAGAAGCTCGGCGAGGTGGCCGCGGAGTTCGACCGTGTGCACAGCATCCAACGGGCGGTCGAGGTCGGCTCGGTGGACGCCATCGTCAGCACCGCCGAACTACGTCCCCGCCTCATCGAAGCGATCGAACAGGGCCTCGGCAAGCGGGGAGCGTAGCGCGGCCACGACGAACCGAACGAACACCCGTCGTCGGTTGGCGCCACGGTGAAGAAGCTCATTGCTGGCAGCGGCGCCCCGGAATTGTCCTGCCGGGACACCGGTGGGGCTCACCGCCGACCGACCCCTGTGTTGCTAGGGGTGGCCGACCGCGCGTCTGATCACTACCGTTCGATTAATGCGAAGGACCCTGTACGCGGTCAGTGACCTGCACGTGTCGTACCGGGAGAACCGCCAGGTCGCCGACACGCTGCGGCCGGAGTCCGACGACGACTGGCTCTTGGTCGCGGGCGACGTCGCGGAGAAGTTCGACGAGGTCACCGGCGCACTGGCGCGGCTCAGCGAGCGGTTCGCCAAGGTGATCTGGGCACCCGGCAACCACGAGCTGTGGGCTCACCCGCAGGACCCGGTGCAGTTCCGCGGCGAACGGCGCTACCGGGAGCTGGTCCGGGCGTGCCGGGAGCTGGGCGTGCTGACCCCGGAGGACGAGTACGCGGTCTGGCCCGACCCCGACGACCCGCTGGTGATCGCCCCGCTCTTCCTGCTCTACGACTACACGTTCCGGGCGCCCGGCACCCGGACGAAGGACGAATCGCTGCGCTACGCGTACGACACTGGCGTGGTGTGCACCGACGAGATGCTGCTGCACCCCGACCCGTACCCCAGTCGTGAAGCCTGGTGCCAGGCGCGCGTGACCGAAACCGAACGGCGCCTGGCCGCCGTCGACCCGGCCCTGCGCACCGTGCTCGTCAGCCACTGGCCCCTCGTGCGGCAGCCCACCGACATGCTGCGATACCCGGAATTCGCGCAGTGGTGCGGCACCGAACTGACCGCCGACTGGCACGTCCGATTCCGCGCGGAATTGGCCGTCTACGGCCATCTGCACATACCTCGGACGACCCACTACGACGGCGTACGGTTCGAGGAGGTCTCGCTCGGCTACCCGCGCGAGTGGAGGCCGCGACGCGGCGACCAGCCCGCCCCCATGCGCGCCGTCCGGCACACCCCGGTCGCCGCCCGATGATCGAGGACTTGCTCCCGGCAGGCGTCCGCGTCGCCGAGGCGTTCCGCGATCTCGACGACGAGCCCGTCTACCCGGGCGAGGAGTCCGCGACTGCGCAGGCGGTCGAGTCCCGCCGACGCGAGTTCGTCACCGCCCGCCGGTGCGCGCGTGAGGCCCTGGCCCAGCTCGGCGTCCCACCCGGCCCGATCCTCCGCGGCGAACGGCGAGAGCCCGTCTGGCCTGCCGGCGTCGTCGGCAGCATCACCCACTGCGCAGGCTATCGCGGCGCGGCCGTCGCCGACGCCGGTCACCTCGCCAGCCTCGGCATCGACGCCGAGACACACGCCCCGCTGCCGGAGGGTGTCCTGGAAGCCGTCACGGTGCCCGCCGAACGGCCGCGCCTGGCCGCGCTCGCCGTCCAGGATTCGTCGGTCTGCTGGGACCGGTTGCTGTTCAGCGCCAAGGAGTCGGTCTACAAGGCGTGGTTCCCGCTCGCCCGGCGGATGCTCGGCTTCGACGAGGCCGAGCTGACGTTCGACCCCGCGGCCGCCGTCTTCCGGGCCCGTGTGCTGGTGACCGGCCCGGTGTCCGGGTTCACCGGCCGCTGGCTGGTGAAGGACGGGCTGGTGCTCACCGCGGTAACGGTGAATGCCGCACCTGCACCTCGGTAAAGGCCTCGAGCCCCAGCCGGCCGTTCTCGACGCCGATCCCACTGAACTTGTGGCCGCCGAACGGCCGGCCCGGATGCACCGCGAAATGAGTGTTGATCCAGGTGGTGCCGCACTCCAGGCCCTCGGCCACCTCGGCCGCGCGCTCGGTGTTGCCGCCCCAGACGGACGCGTCCAGACCGAAGTGGGTGTCGTTGGCCCGGCGGACCGCCTCCTCGACCGACCGGTACGGCAGGATCGGCAGCACCGGGCCGAACTGCTCCTCGGCGACCACCCGGGCGTCGTCGCCGACACCGGTCACGATGGTCGGCCGGTAGAAGTAGCCGGGTCCGACGCCCGGCTCGCCGCCGGCGGCGATGTGGGCACCCCGGTCCCGCGCGTCGGCCACCAGGTCGATGATCCGTTCAAGCTGTGGCCGGTTGTTGACGGGCCCGAACTGAACGCTCGCCTCGAAACCGTTGCCGACCCGGGCCTCGGCGGCCAGTTTGGCCATGGCGCCGACGAGGTCGTCGTGCAGCCGCTCGGGCACGTACACGCGCTTTATCGCGGAACAGAGCTGGCCGTTGTTCTCGAAGGCGTACCTGAACAGCTGCGGGGCGACGGCGTGTGGATCGGCGTCGTCGAGGACGATAGCGGGGTCGTTGCCGCCCAGCTCGAGGGTCACCCGTTTCAGGTCGCGGGCCGCGGCCACCGCGACCTTCGTGCCGGTCGCCACGCTGCCGGTGAAGCTGATCTTGCGGGGCACCGGGTGGGCGGTCATCGACGCACCCAGCGGATCGAGGCCGCTCACCACGTTGAGCACCCCGGGCGGGAGCACCTCGCGCATCAGCTCGCCGAACGCCAGGGTGGTCAACGGCGTCCAGGGGGAGGGCTTGAGCACCATCGTGTTGCCCGCCAGCAGCGCCGGGCCGATCTTCCAGCAGGCCAGCATCAGCGGGAAGTTCCACGGGGTGATCGCGGCGACCACCCCCATCGGGCGGCGGACCACCTCGACGTGGGCCGCCGGGTCGTCCCGCATGACCTCGTGCGGGATCGGCAGGTCGGCCGCGTACCGCAGCCACCAGGCGGCGCCGCCGATCTCGTACGCGGCGTCCTTGAGGGGTTTGCCCTGTTCGGCGGTGAGCACCGGGGCCAACTGACCGGTCCGCCGGGTCAGCAGGTCGGCCGCGGCGTGCAGAGCCCGACGGCGGGCGCGCTCGTTACGGCGCCACGACTTGTACGCCTCGTGCGCCGCCGTGAAAGCGTCGTCCAGCTGTCCCTCGTCGCAATCGGGTGCCTCGGCGTGCGGCCGGCCGGTGGCCGGGTTGACCACCTCAAACGTCGCCGTGCCGGTCACCCGGGCGCCGCCGATCGTCATGGCGTACTGCGGCATCGTCTCCCCCTCGTCGGTACCGGGACGTTAGCCGGGCCGGACCGGGCATTTCCGTCGCTGGGGCGATTCTCAGGGGCGACCTAGGGGTTACCTCAGCTCGAGGCTCGCCAGATAGTCGACGGTGCCGCCGGTTTCCGTCGAAGGGAACGAGCTCTTGTCCACCGGAGTTCCACATCTCGCGGGCAACTACGCCCCGGTCACGCACGAGCTCACCGCCACCGATCTGACCGTCACGGGCGCCATCCCGAAGGAACTGACCGGCTGGTACCTGCGCAACGGCCCGAACCCGCACGAGGCGGCGTCCGCGCACTGGTTCCTCGGCAGCGGCATGGTGCACGGAGTACGGCTGGAAGGCGGGCGCGCCACCGCCTACCGCAACCGGTGGGTACGCACCACCGCCCTCACCGACGGCGCCCAGCTGTTCGACCAGTTCGGCAACCGCGACCTCACCGCCGGGACGGTCAACACCCACATCGTCCGACACGCCGGGAACCTCCTGGCGCTGGCCGAGTCAAGCCTTCCCTACCTGCTCACCCCGGAGCTGGACACCGTCGGCGCGTACGACTTCGGCGGCCTGCTGACCACGCCGATGACCGCGCATCCGAAGACGTGCCCGCTCACCGGCGAGCTGCACTTCTTCGGGTACGGCATGCTCACGCCCCCGTTCCTGACCTATCACCGGACCGACGCCGCCGGGAACCTGGTGGTCAGCCGGGTCGTGGACGGGGTCGGCCCGACGATGATGCACGACTTCGCCCTGACCCAGCGGCACGTGGTGTTCCTGGATCTGCCGGTCGTATTCGACATGAAGCTGGCCATGCGCGGCGAGGCCTTCCCGTACCGGTGGAACCCCGACTACCCGGCCCGCGTCGGGGTGCTGCGGCGCGACGACCCGCACGGGGCGGTCCACTGGTTCGAGGTGGAGCCCTGCTACGTGTTCCACGTCGCCTGCGCGTACGACGACGGCAACGACATCGTGCTCTACGTCGTGCGCTACCCCTACCTCTGGCGCTCCGGCAGCGGCGAGGCCTACCCCGAGTCCAACCTGTGGCGGTGGACGATCGACCTCGGCGCCGGGAAGGTCGCCGAGGAGCAGCTGGACGACCGCAACACCGAGTTCCCCCGCATCGACGATCGGCTGTCCGGCCTCGATTCCGGTTTCGTGCACACGGTCGTGGCGGCCTCGCATCCGCGCCACGACCCGGTCGACGGGGCGCTGCTGCGCTACGACACCGGCACCGGCGCGGTCGCGCGGCACAGGCTCGCCCCCGGCCGCATTCCCAGCGAGGCCGCGTTCGCCCCCGCCGACGACCGGGCCGGCGGCGCCGGGTGGCTGATGACCTACGTGTACGACGCCGCCACCGACACCAGCGACCTGATCATCGTCGACGTCGACGACATGACGGCCGCCCCCGTCGCCACCATCCACCTGCCGCAGCGCGTCCCGTACGGCTTCCACGGCAGCTGGCTGCCCGATCTGTGACCCGATCCCTCAGAACGGAGAAAACGCACGTGGGTTTCGAATTCATGAACGGCTCCTGCCGTTCCTTCCGCGGCGACGGCAAGCTGGACCTGCTCGTACGCGACCCGGACACCGGCGAGTTGCTCGTCTACCCGCACAGCGGCAAGCTCAACGGCACCTCGACCTACGAGGACCCGGTCAAGATCGCGGACGACTTCACGCGTAAGCGGTTCTGCTTCATCCGGGCCTGCGACGTCTCCGGCGACGGGCAGGCCGAGGTGTGCGCGTTCAACGTCAAAGAGGTCGTCATCAACGGCGAGCTCCGCCAGATCAACACCGGCGAGAACGGCCAATTCGGCTTCTTCTGGTTCCCCAACCTCGGCGGGCCTGGCGAGATCGGCCCGCTCGGCGAGCCGATGCGCATCTCCGGCAAGCGCGACGACGACCGCTACTGGTCGACGTTCGGCTTCGCCGACATCACCGGCACCGGCAACGACGACATCTACTCCCGCGGTCTCGGCGGCGGCAACTTCGACAGCTTCCCGCACCTCAACAACGGGGTCGTAGCAGACGACACGTACGACCGGGAGCCCTTGCCGCTGACCACGATCGACCCGGCCGACTTCCCGTTCGCGATGGCCGACTTCACCGGCACCGGCAACCTCGACCTGCTGGTCCGCCGGGCCAACGGCGACATCGCGCTGTTCGAGTTCCCGGTGCCGACCGGCTCGGAGCACGTCGAGCCGGAGCGCGGCAACTGGTACGTGGTCGCCCGCGGTTGGCAGGACATGAAGTTCCTGACCCACACCGACGTCGACCTCGACGGCAAGCCGGACCTGCTGACGCTGCGCCCGGACGGGACGCTCGCGGCCTGGGTCCACACCGGCGAGTTCGACCGCGACAACCCGGAGAGCCTGTTCGCCGAGCCGGTCACGGTCGGCACCGGCTTCGGCAGGTTCGACACCGTCAGCTGACGCCGACCGAACAGTCCCCCGCCGACGGGCACCCCGGTGCCGGATCTGGATAGAGCCAATGGTGTTCGATGACGCTGTCGCGATCGTGGGTATGTCCTGCCGCCTCCCCCAGGCGCCTACCCCCAAGGCGTTCTGGCGGTTGCTGCGCGACGGCGTGGACGCGATCACGGCTCCTCCGGGCGATCGGCGGGAATTGGCCGCGCCCGGCACCGGTGGTGCCGGGCGCGGCGGATTCCTCGATGCCGTAGCCGATTTCGACGCCGAGTTCTTCAACATCGCCCCCGACGAAGCCGCCATGATGGACCCGCAGCAGCGGCTCGTGCTGGAACTCTGCTGGGAGGCGCTCGAGGACGCCGGCATCGTCGCGTCCCGGCTGCGGGACACCGCCGCCGCCGTCTTCGTCGGTGTCATGAACGGCGACTACGCGAGTCTGGTCGGTGGCTCGGTGAACCGGCACACCCTCACCGGGCTGAGCCGTTCCCTACTGGCCAACCGGGTCTCCTATGTGCTGGGTCTGCGCGGTCCCAGCCTGACCGTCGACTCCGCCCAGTCGTCCTCGCTCACCGCCGTCCACCTGGCCTGCCAGAGCCTGCGGTCGGGCGAGTCCCAGCTGGCCGTGGTCGGCGGCGTCAACCTCAACCTCGTACCAGACAGCACCGTCACCGCCGACCGGTTCGGTGCGCTGTCGCCCGACGGACGGTGCTTCACCTTCGACGCCCGGGCGAACGGCTACGTGCGGGGCGAGGGCGGCGGAATGATCGTCCTCAAGCCGCTGGCGCGGGCCAGGGCCGACGGCGACCGGATCCGCTGCGTGATCCTCGGCAGCGCGGTCAACAACGACGGCGCCGGCAGCGGCCTCACCGTCCCGGACCGGCAGGCCCAGGCCGACGTCATCCAACTGGCCCACCGGCGGGCCGGGATCACCCCGGCCGACCTCGCGTTCGTCGAGCTGCACGGGACCGGCACCCGCGTCGGTGACCCGGTCGAGGCGCACGCGCTCGGCGACGCCGTGGGTGCCGGACGGACCACGCCGCTGCCGGTCGGCTCGGCCAAGACCAACGTGGGTCACCTGGAGGGTGCCGCCGGCATCGTCGGCCTGCTCAAGGCAGCGCTGGCCCTGGAACACCGCGAGCTGCCCGCCAGCCTGAACTACCGGACGCCGAACCCGTCGATCCCGTTCGACGAGCTCAACATCCGCGTCAACAGCGAGCGCACGCCGCTGACCAGCACTGGCCCGCTGGCCGCGGGCGTCAGCTCGTTCGGTGTCGGCGGCGCCAACTGCCACGTCGTCCTCGCTTCCGGTCCCCTCACCGACGACCCCGCGCCCCGGCCGACGGGCGTCACCGGTCCCCTGCCGACGCTGGTCTCCGGGCGCGGCGAGAAGGCCCTGCGGGCCCAGGCCGCCCGGCTCGGCGACCACCTGGCCCGCCTGGACCCGGCCGACCTGGCCGACGCCGCCTTCTCGGCCGCGACGACCCGGCAGACGTTCGAACACCGCGCGGTCGTGCTCGGCGACGACCCCGCCGGCGATCTCGCCCGATTCGCCCGCGGCGAGCCGGTCACCGAGGTCGTCGCCGGCCGGACGGGCACGGACCCGGCGGCGCCGGTGGCGTTCGTCTACTCCGGACAGGGCAGCCAGCAGCCCAGGATGGGACGGGAGCTGCACGCGACGTACCCGGTCTTCGCCGCCGCATTCGACGAGGTCCTCGGCCACTTCGACCCGAGCCTGCGGGCGGTGATGTTCGGCGACGACCCGGAACCGCTCGACCGGACCGCGGTCATCCAGCCGGCACTGTTCGCCTTCGAGGTGGCGCTCACCCGCCTGCTGGAGCACTGGGGCGTACGGCCGGGGGCGCTGATCGGGCATTCGATCGGCGAGATCACCGCGGCGCACATCGCCGGCGTGCTGTCCCTGCCGGACGCCTGCGCGCTCGTGTCGGCGCGGGGCGCGCTGATGGACGCGCTGCCCGCGGGTGGGGCGATGGTCGCGCTGGAGGCCGGCGAGGACGAGGTGCTGGCGGCCCTGGACGGCGTACAGGCGGGCATCGCGGCGATCAACGGGCCGCGGGCCGTGGTGATCTCAGGGGCCGACCCGGACGTCACCCGGATCGCGGCGGACTTCGCGAGCCGGGGCCGGCGGACCCGGCGCCTGCGGGTGAGCCACGCGTTCCACTCGCCCCTGATGGAGCCGATGCTGGCGGAGTTCCAGCAGGTAGCGGGCGGTCTCACCTACCACGCACCGGAAATCCCGATCGTCTCCAACCTCACCGGCACGCACGCGGACGCCGGGCAACTGTGCTCGGCCGAGCACTGGGTGCGGCACGTGCGGGAGGCGGTGCGCTTCGGCGCCGGCCTGAGCGCGCTGGCCGACACTGGCATCGCCACCTTCCTCGAGGTCGGACCGGATGCGGTGCTGACCGCCATGGGACCGGGCAACGTCCCGGGCGCGATGTTCCTGTCCACCCAGCGCGAGGGCCGGCCGGAACCGCGGACGCTGCTGCGCGCGGTGGCCGGGCTGCACGTTCACGGGCACGAGGTCGACTGGTCCGCGCTGTTCGCCGGGTCCGGGGCACGACGGGTGCCCCTGCCGACGTACGCCTTCCAGCGCACCCGCCACTGGCTCGGCTCGCGGCCCACCCCGGTCGCCGCCGTCACCGGGCAGCGGGACGTCCTCGCCGTCCTGCGTGGCGCCGCCGCGGTCGTGCTCGGCTACCCGGACCCGGCCGGCGTCGACGCCGACCGCCCGTTCAGCGACCTCGGGCTCGACTCGATCGGCGCGGCCGAACTGTGCACGCACATCAACGCCGGCCTCGGCACGTCGCTGTCCCCGATCGCTCTGTTCAACCACCCCGACCTACGGCGCCTCGCCGAGCATCTGCGGGACACCGGCGCCGAGCCGGTCGGCGTGGCGCCGGCAAGCCACGCCGGCGAGCCGATCGCCGTCGTCGGCATGGCCTGCCGCTATCCCGGCGGCGTCACCTCGCCGGACGACCTGTGGCACCTGGTCGCCGGCGCCGTCGACGCGATCGGCGAGTTTCCCGCCGACCGGGGCTGGAACCTCGACCGTCTCTACCACCCCGATCCCGCGCATCGCGGCACGTCCTACACCCGACACGGTGGGTTCCTGCGCGACGCGGCCCGGTTCGACCCGGCGTTCTTTGGCATCTCCCCCCGGGAGGCGCTCGCCATGGACCCCCAGCAGCGGTTGCTGCTGGAGACCTCGTGGGAGGCGATCGAACGGGCCGGGGTGAACCCGGCCACCCTGCGCGGCACCCGCACCGGGGTGTTCGCCGGTGTGATGGCGCAGGACTACGGCCCCCGCCTGCACGAGGCGTCCGGGGACGGCGAGGGCTACGCGCTCACCGGAAGATCGGTCAGCGTCGCATCCGGCCGGGTCGCCTACGCGCTGGGCCTGGAGGGTCCCGCCGTCACCGTCGACACGGCGTGTTCGTCGTCGCTGGTCGCGCTGCACTCGGCGATTCAGGCGCTGCGCTCCGGCGAGTGCGACCTGGCGCTGGCAGGCGGGGCAACTGTGATGGCCACGCCGGGCATGTTCATCGAGTTCTCCCGGCAGCGCGGCCTGTCCCCGGACGGCCGCTGCCGGTCATTCGCGGCGGGCGCCGACGGCACCGCGTGGGCCGAGGGCGCCGGCATGCTGCTGGTCGAGCGGCTCTCCGACGCCCAGCGTAACGGGCATCCGGTCCTGGCGGTGGTCCGTGGTTCGGCGATCAATCAGGACGGCGCGAGCAACGGCCTGACCGCGCCGAACGGCCCGTCCCAGGAACGGGTGATCCGGCAGGCGCTGGCCAATGCCGGCCTGTCCGCCGCCGACGTGGACGCGGTCGAGGCGCACGGCACCGGCACCAGCCTGGGCGATCCGATCGAGGCGGAGGCGCTGATCGCGACCTACGGCCGGGACCGGTCCGCCGACCGCCCGGTGTGGCTCGGCTCGCTGAAGTCGAACATCGGCCACAGTCAGGCCGCAGCGGGGGTCGGCGGGATCATCAAGATGGTCCAGGCAATGCGGTACGGCCAGCTCCCCCGCACCCTGCACGCCGATGAGCCGAGCCCGCACGTGCGGTGGGCGGCCGGCGGCGTCGAGCTGCTCACCGAGGCCCGCCCGTGGGCCACCGGCGAGCGTCCGCGCCGGGCTGGGATCTCGTCCTTCGGCATCAGCGGAACCAACGCGCACGTCATCGTGGAGGAGCCGCCACCCGCCCCGGCCCCGGTGTCGCCAAGGCACGCCCGGATCGTGCCGTGGGTGATCTCGGCGCACAACCCGACGGCCCTGCGCGGACAGACCGATCGGCTCCGGGCCTGGGTCACCGCGCATCCCGCGGCGGATCCGGTCGACGTGGGCGCGGCGCTGGCCGGCGGCCGTGCGCTGCTCGCACATCGGGCGGTGGTGCTCGGCGCCGATCTCGGCGAGCTCCAGCGCGCGCTGGACGCGGTGACGGCCGGCGCCGACAACCCGGCAGCCCTGCGTGGAAGCGGGAGCGGCGTCGGGGCCACCGGCCGGCTGGGGTTCCTGTTCTCGGGTCAGGGTAGTCAGCGACTCGGTATGGGCCGTGAGTTGGCTGCCGAGTTCCCGGTGTTCGCCGACGCTCTCGACGAGGTGCTGGAACGCCTGAACGTCCGGGACGTGATGTGGGGCTCGTCCGAGGAGGAGTTGCGCGAGACCGGTAGCGCGCAGCCGGCGTTGTTCGCGTTCGAGGTCGCGTTGTTCCGGTTGCTGACGTCGTTCGGTGTCGAGCCGGATGTGTTGGTGGGTCATTCGATCGGGGAGATCGCCGCCGCCCATGTGGCGGGTGTGTTGTCTCTGGACGACGCGTGCACGCTCATCGCCGCCCGGGCCGGGTTGATGCAGGCGTTGCCGGCGGGTGGGGCGATGCTCGCGGTCGCCGCGCCGGAGGCTGATGTGGTGCCGCTGCTCGATGAGCGGGTGGGTATCGCGGCGATCAACGGCCCGTCGGCGGTGGTGGTCTCCGGGGCTGAGGAGAGTGTGGCCCGGGTCGAGGCGGCGTTGGTCGGGGTGCGGACGCGCCGGTTGCGGGTCAGTCACGCGTTCCACTCGCCGTTGATGGAGCCGATGCTGGAGGAGTTCCGGCGGGTGGCTGAGGGTTTGACCTATCGGCAGCCGAGCATCGCGTTGGCCATGAGTGGTGACCCGACCGACCCGGGTTACTGGGTGGAGCACGTACGTCAGGCTGTTCGCTTCGCCGACAACGTGGCCGCCGCGAACGTCGACATCGCGGTGGAGATCGGACCCGACGGTGTTCTCAGCGGCCTGACCGATGCGATCCCGACGGCGCGCAAGGACCGCGACGAGGTGCGGACCTTCGTCGAGGCGCTCGGGCGGCTGCACGCCGGTGGCTTCGCCGTCGACTGGACCTCCTACCTCGGCGAACCGGCCGGGCACGTCGACCTGCCCACCTACGCGTTCCAGCACGAGTACTACTGGTCGAGCAGCACCGACCCGGCCGGGATCGAGACGTCGCCGACCACCCACCCGATCCTCGGCACCGCACTGCGACCGGCCGGCGGAACGGTGCTGCTCAGTGGTTCCGTGTCGGCGGCCGGCGCGCCCTGGCTCGGCGACGACCCGGCGTCGACGGTCGCGCTGTCCGGCGCCACGCTGGTCGAGCTCGCGCTGAGCGCCGGGGAACAGGCCGGCCTCAACCGGGTGGAGAACCTGACCCTGCACCGGCCGCTGGCCGCGGGGGCGCCGATCGACGTTCAGGTCACGGTCGGCCCCGAGGAGTCCGGGCACGCCCCGGTGGCGATCTACGCTCGCGGCCGGCACACCCCGGAGTGGACCTGCCACGCCACCGGCGTGCTCGGCGGAGACGCCCGACCGGTCCCCTCCGACCAGCCGGGCGGCGAGAGCATCGACGTCCCGGCGGTGTACGAACGGCTGGCGGCGCACGGCTTCCCGACCGGACCGATCGCTGCGGTCCTGCGGTCGGTCCGCCAGCGCGACGGCCACACCTACGTCGACGTGCGGCTTCCCGAGGGCGTGACCGGCGACGGCTTCGCCATGCACCCGCTGCTGCTGGACGCGATCCTGCACGCCCACCTCGCGGACGCCCCCGACCAGGGGCCGGGCCTGCGGCTGCCGCTCTCGTGGACCGGGGTCTCGGTGTTCGCGAGCGGGGCGACCCGGCTGCGGGCGCGAGTGTCACCGGCCGGCGACGACGTCTGGACGGTGAGCGTCACCGACCAGGCCGGCGCACCGGTCGCCGTCGTCGAGTCGGTCACGCTCGGCACCGTCTCCTGGGCCGAGGTCGCGCCGGCGGAACTGGCCACCGTCTTCGAGGTCGAGTGGCGGCCGCTGCCGGTCCCGTCGCCTTCCGCCGCAGACCTGGGCATCGCCGTGCTCGGTGGCGGACTCACCGTTCCCGGCGCGCGCCGTCACCAGGATCTGACCACCCTCGCCGGCGAGAGCCACGTGCTGTCGGCCGGCGGTGCGGAAACGGCCGAGGAGGCGCGCGACGCCGTCGCCCGGGTGCTGAAGCTGATCCAGGAGTGGGTGGACGGCGAGCGGTTCACCGATGCCCGGCTCGTCGTCGTCACTCGTGGCCTGCTCGGCGACACGGCCGGCACGGTGGCCGACGCAGCCGTGTGGGGCCTGGTACGTACCGCTCAGAGTGAGTTCCCCGACCGGATCGTGCTGCTGGACCTGGACGACGACGACCGATCGGCGGCCGGGGTCGCCGCCGCGCTCGCCACCGGCGAACCGCAGTTGGCCATCCGGGCCGGCGAGATCCTCGTCCCCCGGCTCGCCTCCGCGCCACCTCCGGCCGACGCCGGCTCATCCTGGCCGGCAGGCGGCACGGTGCTGGTCACCGGGGCCACCGGCACGCTCGGCACGCTGATCAGCCGGCACCTGGTCACCGGCCACGGCGTGCGGGACCTCGTGCTGGTGAGCCGCAGCGGACCGGACGCGCCCGGGGCCGCCGATCTGGCTGCGGAGCTGACCACGCTCGGCGCCCGGGTGCGGGTCACGGCCTGCGACGTCGCCGACCGCGACGCGCTGTCTGCCCTGATCGCCGACCTCGGCCCGGGGCTCGCTGCGGTGGTGCACGCCGCGGGTTCGCTCGACGACGGCATCATCCCCGCGCTGACGCCGGAACGGGTCGACACCGTCTGGCGCCCCAAGGCCGACCCGGCATGGCACCTGCACGAGCTCACCAGGGACCTCGACCTGCACGCGTTCGTGCTGTTCGGCTCGATCGCCGCCGTCCTCGGCAGCGCGGGCCAGGCGAACTACGCCGCCGCCAACGCCTTCCTCGACGGACTGGCCCGGCATCGGCGCGCCACCGGCCTGCCCGCCACCACCATGGCGTGGGGGCTGTGGGACGGCACGGCGGGCGGCATGGCCGGCGCCCTCGACACGACGGCGGTGGCCCGGTGGTCGCGGGCCGGCGTCGACCCGATCCCGCCCGAGCGGGGGCTGGCGATGTTCGACGCCGCGCTGGCCGGCGGCGCGGCCACCGTCGTGCCCGCCCTGCTCGGCGCCGGGCGGCTCGCCGGCGGCCCGGTTCCGCCGCTGCTTCGCGGCCTCGTCCGACACACCTCGGCCCGCCGCTCCGTCGGCGAGACGGTCACGCCGCTCGGTCAGCGGCTGGCCGGCCTGGACCGTGAACAACAGGACGCCACTCTGCTCGATCTCGTGCGCGGGCAGGCCGCCCTCGTGCTCGGGCACGCCGATCCCGGCACCCTCACCGACGGACAGGCCTTCAAGGACGCCGGGTTCGATTCGCTGACCGCAGTCGAGCTGCGCAATCGGCTGAACGCCGCGACCGGTCTCCGGCTGCCCGCCACCCTGCTGTACGACTACCCCACCGCCACATCGCTCGCCGGCTTCCTGCGCGGCGAGCTGCTCAGCGCCGCCGCCGCCACGACGGCCGGGGCCCGGACCACGGTCGCCGCCGACGAGCCGATCGCGATCGTGGGCATGGCCTGCCGCTATCCCGGCGGCGTGACCTCTCCCGAGGACCTGTGGCGGCTGGTCGCCTCCGGCGCCGACGTGATCGGTGAGTTCCCTGCGGATCGGGGCTGGGACCTCGACCGGCTGTACGACCCGGACCCCGGCCGCAAGGGCACCGCCTACACCCGGCACGGCGGCTTCCTCTACGACGCCGGCGACTTCGACGCCGCGTTCTTCGGCATCTCGCCCCGCGAGGCGCTGGCGATGGACCCGCAGCAGCGGCTGCTGCTGGAGACGTCGTGGGAGGCCCTCGAACACGGCGGCATCGACCCGGCGTCCCTGCACGGCAGCAGCACCGGCGTCTTCGCGGGCCTGGCGCCCCAGGACTACGGGCCGCGCCGGCACGAAGCGCCGGCCGAGATCGAGGGCTACCTGCTGACCGGTGGCTCGGCGAGCATCTCGTCTGGGCGGGTGGCGTACTCGTTCGGCTTCGAGGGTCCGGCGGTCACTGTGGACACGGCGTGTTCGTCGTCGTTGGTGGCTCTGCACCTGGCGGTGCAGTCATTGCGCTCGGGTGAGTGTGACCTGGCCCTGGCCGGCGGGGCGATGGTCATGGCGACGCCGGGCACGTTCGTGGAGTTCTCCCGTCAGCGTGGTCTCTCGCCGGACGGTCGGTGCAAGGCGTTCGCGGACTCGGCCGACGGCACCGGCTGGGGTGAGGGTGTTGGTGTGCTGCTGGTGGAGCGGCTCTCCGACGCGCGGCGCAACAACCACCAGATCCTTGCGGTGGTACGGGGTTCCGCGGTCAACCAGGACGGCGCGTCCAACGGGTTGACCGCCCCGAACGGCCCGTCGCAGCAACGGGTGATCCGCCAGGCCCTGGCCAACTCGGGAGTGAACGCGGCCGACGTCGACGTGGTGGAGGCGCACGGTACCGGTACGACGTTGGGTGATCCGATCGAGGCGCAGGCCCTGATCGCGACCTACGGTCAGGACCGGGAACGCCCCCTGTTCTTGGGTTCGATCAAGTCGAACCTCGGGCACACGCAGGCGGCGGCGGGTGTCGCCGGTGTGATCAAGATGGTCATGGCGATGCGGCACGGGGTCCTCCCGAAGACGCTGCACGTGGACGAGCCGTCCCGGCACGTGGACTGGTCGGCCGGTGCCGTGGAGCTGCTGACCGAGCCGCGGGAGTGGACCGGCGACGGACGACCGCGACGGGCCGGCATCTCCTCGTTCGGGTTCTCCGGCACCAACGCGCACGTCATCATCGAGCAGGGCGAGCCCGGTCCGGGCCCGATCCAGAGGCAGCGCGAACCTGCTGTCGTGCCATGGCTGGTGTCCGCGCGCACTGAGGAGGGGTTGCGAGCACAGGCCGCGAAGCTTCTGTCGCATGTGGATGAGAGGGCCGATCCGGTGATGGTCGGCGCGGCCCTGCTGACCCGCACGCGCCACGCGCACCGGGCGACGGTGGTCGGCTCGTCGCGGGACGAGCTGACGGCCGGGCTGCGCTCGCTTGCCGCCGGTCAGGCGGCGGCCGGCGTGCACGTCGGCAGCGGCGCGGCCGGCCGGCTGGGGTTCCTGTTCTCGGGTCAGGGTAGCCACCGACTCGGTATGGGCCGTGAGTTGGCTGCCGAGTTCCCGGTGTTCGCCGACGCCCTCGACGAGGTGTTGCAACGTCTCGATGTGCGGGAGGTGATGTGGGGCTCGTCGGAGGAGGAGCTGCGCGAGACCGGTAACGCGCAGCCCGCGTTGTTCGCCTTCGAGGTGGCCCTCTATCGGCTGCTCACCTCGCTCGGAGTCGAGCCGGACGTCCTGGTCGGTCATTCGATCGGGGAGATCGCCGCCGCCCATGTGGCGGGGGTGTTGTCTCTGGACGACGCGTGCACGCTCATCGCCGCCCGGGCCGGGTTGATGCAGGCGTTGCCGGCGGGTGGGGCGATGCTCGCGGTCGCCGCGCCGGAGGCTGATGTGGTGCCGCTGCTCGATGACCGGGTGGGTATCGCGGCGATCAACGGCCCGTCGGCGGTCGTGGTCTCCGGGGCTGAGGAGAGTGTGGCCCGGGTCGAGGCGTCGTTGGTCGGGGTGCGGACGCGCCGGTTGCGGGTCAGTCACGCGTTCCACTCGCCGTTGATGGAGCCGATGCTGGACGAGTTCCGGCAGGTGGCCGAGGGGCTCACCTACCGGCAGCCGAGCATCGCGCTGGCCATGAGTGGTGACCCGACCGACCCGGGTTACTGGGTGGAGCACGTACGTCAGGCTGTTCGCTTCGCCGACAACGTGGCCGCCGCGAACGTCGACATCGCGGTGGAGATCGGCCCCGACGGTGTCCTCAGCGGCCTGACCGATGCGATCCCGACGGCCCGCAGGGACCGCGACGAGGTGGTGTCGTTCGTCGAGGCGCTCGCCCGCCTGCACGTCGCGGGCGTCGCCGTGGACTGGACCTCCTACCTCGGCGAACCGGCCGGGTCGATCGAGCTGCCCACCTACGCGTTCCAGCGCGAGCGCTACTGGCTGGAGGCGGGAAAGGCCGGAGCAGACGGGCTGGGATCGCTCGACCACCCGTTCCTGACCGGCGCGACCGACATTCCCGGCACCGGCGCGCTTCTGCTCACCGGCCGGCTGTCCCTGGCCACGCACCCCTGGCTCGCCGACCACGACGTACTCGGCGCGGTGATCCTACCGGGCACCGCATTCGCCGAGCTGGCGTTGCGCGCGGCCGAGCACGCCGGACAGGCCGGCCTGACCGAGCTGACCCTGGAGAGCCCGCTCGTTCTCGCCCCCGGCCGCACCACTCAACTGCGCGTCCTGCTGGACGCGGCCGGGGACGGCGGCGAACGGGCCGTGCGGATCTACGCCCGCGACGACGACGGCGCGCCCTGGACCCGGCACGCGAGCGCCACCGCGGGCGCGCCCGCCGACATGCCCGGCGCACCGCTCACCGAGTGGCCACCGGCCGGGGCGACGCCGGTAGACCTGCTCGACCCGTACGCCGACATGCTCCTCCGGGGTTATGCCTACGGCCCGGCTTTCCAGGGTCTGCGGGCCCTGTGGCGGTCCGGCGCCGACCTGTACGCCGAGATCGAGGCCCCCGAGGCCGACGCCGCCCGCTTCGGCGTGCACCCGGCGCTGCTCGACGCCGCCCTGCACCCGGTCACGCTGGCCCTTTTCGACCGGCCCGGCGACGACCGGTCGCTGCTGCCGTTCACCTGGTCGGGCGTCCGGCTGCACGCCGCCGGTGCCGCCGCGCTGCGGGTGCGGTTGGCACCGATCGGGCCGGACGAGGTCGCCGTCACGGTCAGCGACGCGGCCGGGACGCCGGTGCTGACGGTCGAGTCGCTGACCCTCCGGCCCGCGTCCGCCGGCCAGCTCCGGCCCGAGAAGCCGATGTACACCGTGGAGTGGCCGGAAACGCCCCTGCCGCCGGCGGGTGGTCCTTCCCCGATGTTCGAGATCGGCACGTCCGGCCCCGCGGCGGATGCGCTGTGGCGGGCGCTGGACGCCGGCGAGGACGTGCCCGAGGTCGTGCTCGCCGCCCACACCGTCGCGCCCGCCGCCGACGTGGCCGTGGCCGCCCGCGCCGGCACTCGGGACCTTCTCGCTCTGGTGCAGCGTTGGCTCGCCGACGGCCGCCTGA
Organism: Micromonospora sp. NPDC049275; assembly: GCF_043197115.1. Classification (NCBI taxonomy): domain Bacteria; kingdom Bacillati; phylum Actinomycetota; class Actinomycetes; order Micromonosporales; family Micromonosporaceae; genus Micromonospora; species Micromonospora sp. NPDC049275. The sequence continues at coordinate 181,906 of NZ_JBICSN010000010.1, read as the reverse complement.
CCCGATCGCGCCTCGTCGTCGTGACCACCGGCGCGGTCGGCCTGCCGGGTGAGATGGCCGACCTGCCGGCCGCGCCCGCCTGGGGTCTGATCCGGTCGGCCCAGACCGAGCATCCCGACTGTTTCACCCTGATCGACACCGACGGCACGGAGGAGTCGGCGAACGCCGTCCCCGCGGCGCTCGCCTCCGGGGAACCGCAACTGGCCCTGCGTGGCGGCACGGCCCGGGTTCCGCGGCTCACCGCTGCGCCCCGGCTGGACGGTGCCGCCTCGAAGCGGTGGCGGCCCGGCGGCACTGTGCTGCTCACCGGCGGCACCGGGGCGCTGGGACGGCTGATCGCCCGCCGGCTCGTGACCGAGCACGGGGTAGGGCGGCTGGTCGTCGCCTCCCGCCGCGGCGTCGCCGAGCAGATGCGGGAGGAGCTGGCCGGCCTCGGGGCCGAGGTCTCGTTCGTCGCGGCCGATCTCGCCGACCGTGCCCAGGTCGCCGCGCTGATCGACGGGATCCCGCGGCTGAGCGGCGTGGTGCATCTCGCCGGGGCGGTGGCGGACGGCGCGGTCACCGCCCTGCGCGCCGGGCAGGTCGACGAGGTGTTCGCGCCCAAGGTGGACGCGGCCTGGCATCTGCACAAGCTAACCGAGGGCCACGACCTCGACTTCTTCGTGCTCTGCTCGTCCGTCGCGGGCGTGGCTGGAAGCGCCGGCCAGGCCAACTACGCTGCGGCCAACGTGTTCCTGGACGCGCTCGCCGCCAACCGGCGCGTCCGGTCGCTGCCGGCCACGTCGCTGGCCTGGGGCCTGTGGCAGCTCGACGGCGGGATGTCCGGCGCCATCGGGCGGGCCGACGTCGACCGGCTGCGCCGCACCGGGATCAGCCCGATGCCTGTGGACGAGGGCATGGCGCTGTTCGCCACCGCACTCGCGCTCGACCGGCCGCTGGCCGTGCCGGCCCGGCTCGATCTGGCCGAGCTGCGCCGTCACGACGAGATTCCGGCTGTGTTCCGGGGACTGGTCCGCGCGCCGGCGCGCCGGGTCGCGCCGGCCGGGAAGCCGAGCGGTCTGCCCGAGCTGCTGGACCTGATCCGTGCCGGTGCGGCGACCGTGCTCGGCCACACCGGCGCCATCGACGCCGACCTGGCGTTCTCGGACCTGGGCTTCGACTCGCTGAGCTCGGTCGAGTTGCGAAACCGGATCAGCGCGGCCACCGGGCTGAAGCTCGCGAGCACGCTGCTGTTCAACCACCCCACGCCGCGCGACCTCGCCGCGCACCTGCACGAGCGGCTTACCGGCGCGACGACAGCGGCCGGCCGGGGGGCGACGGTCGTACGCGACCCCGGCGAGCCGATCGCGATCGTCGCCATGGCCTGCCGTTACCCCGGCGGGATCAGCACCCCCGAGGACCTCTGGCGGGTGCTCACCGAGGAGCGGAACACCGCCAGCACCTTCCCCGCCAACCGCGGCTGGGACCTCGACAACCTCTATCACCCGGACCCCGGCCACGCCGGCACCAGTTACACCCGGCACGGCGGCTTCCTGCACGACGCCGACCAGTTCGACCCGGCCGTGTTCGGCATCTCGCCGCGCGAGGCCACCGCCATGGACCCGCAGCAGCGCCTGCTGCTGGAGATCAGCTGGGAAACCCTGGAGCGGGCCGGACTCGACCCGGGCGGACTGCGCGGCACCAGCACCGGCGTCTACACCGGCGTGATGTACCACGATTACGGCGGCCGGCTGGCGCAGGCGCCCGACGGCTACGAGGGCTACGTCATCAACGGAAGCGCGGGCAGCGTGGCGTCGGGGCGTATCGCGTACACGTTCGGCTTCGAGGGCCCCGCGGTCACGGTGGACACGGCCTGCTCGTCGTCGCTTGTCGCACTGCACTCGGCGATCCAGGCGCTGCGCTCCGGTGAGTGCGACCTCGCCCTGGCCGGCGGCGTGACGGTGCTGGCCACGCCGAACGTCTTTGTCGAGTTCTCCCGTCAGCGCGGGCTCGCGCCGGACGGACGGTGCAAGTCGTTCGCCCGGGACGCCGACGGCACCGCCTGGGGCGAGGGGGCGGGCATGCTGCTGGTTGAGCGGCTCTCCGACGCCCGGCGCCTCGGCCACCCGGTGCTCGCCGTGGTGCGCGGCAGCGCCGTCAACCAGGACGGCGCCAGCAATGGCCTCACCGCACCCAGCGGTCCCGCCCAGGAACGGGTGATCCGCCGGGCGCTGGCCGGGGCCGGGCTGTCCGCCCCCGACATCGACGTGGTCGAGGCGCACGGCACCGGCACCACCCTGGGCGACCCGATCGAGGCGCAGGCGCTCATTGCGACCTACGGTCAGGACCGGCCCGACGATCGTCCGCTGTGGCTCGGGTCGCTCAAGTCCAACATCGGCCACACCCAGGCCGCGGCCGGAGTCGGCGGCATCATCAAGATGGTCCTGGCGATGCGGCATCAGGTGCTGCCCCGCACCCTCGGGGCCGACGAGCCGACACCGCACGTGGACTGGGCGGCGGGCGCGGTGTCACTGCTGACCGCGGCCCGGCCGTGGGAGTCCCCCGGCCGCCCGCGCCGGGCCGGGATCTCGTCCTTCGGAGTCAGCGGGACCAACGCGCACGTCATCCTCGAGGAGCCGCCCGCCGCATCCGAGCCGACCACCCCCGACGCGCCTCCCCGGCTGGTGCCGGTCCCGGTCTCGGGGAAGACCCCGGAAGCGCTCCAGGCGCAGGCCGCCAGGCTGATCGCATGGCTAGGCGACGGCGACGGGGTGGACGTGGCCGCCGCCGGCCGCGCTCTCGCGACCGGCCGAGCCCACCTCGATCACCGCGCGCTGGTGGTCTGCGCGGACACCGCCGAGCTCGTTGCCGGGTTACGTGTCGTGACCACTGGATCGGCGCCGGCGACGCGGCCGGTGGGCCGGATGGCGTTCCTGTTCGCCGGTCAGGGTAGTCAGCGGCTCGGTATGGGCCGTGAGTTGGCTGCCGAGTTCCCGGTGTTCGCCGATGCTCTCGACGAGGTGTTGCAACGTCTCGATGTGCGGGAGGTGATGTGGGGTTCGTCGGAGGAGGAGCTGCGCGAGACCGGTAACGCGCAGCCGGCGTTGTTCGCCTTCGAGGTGGCCCTCTATCGGCTGCTCACCTCGCTCGGAGTCGAGCCGGACGTCCTGGTCGGTCATTCGATCGGGGAGATCGCGGCCGCCCATGTGGCGGGGGTGTTGTCTCTGGACGACGCGTGCACGCTCATCGCCGCCCGGGCCGGGTTGATGCAGGCGTTGCCGGCGGGTGGGGCGATGCTCGCGGTCGCCGCGCCGGAGGCTGATGTGGTGCCGCTGCTCGACGAGCGGGTGGGTATCGCGGCGATCAACGGCCCGTCGGCGGTGGTGGTCTCCGGGGCTGAGGAGAGTGTGGCCCGGGTCGAGGCGTCGTTGGTCGGGGTGCGGACGCGCCGGTTGCGGGTCAGTCACGCGTTCCACTCGCCGTTGATGGAGCCGATGCTGGACGAGTTCCGGCAGGTGGCCGAGGGGCTCACCTACCGGCAGCCGAGTATCGCGTTGGCCATGAGTGGTGACCCGACCGATCCGGGTTACTGGGTGGAGCACGTCCGGCAGGCTGTTCGGTTTGCCGACAACGTGGCCGCCGCCGGTGCGGACATCGCGGTGGAGATCGGCCCCGACGGGGTCCTCAGCGGCCTGACCGAGGCGATCCCCACCGCCCGCAAGGACCGCGACGAGGTGCGGGTGTTCCTCGAAGCGCTCGGGCGGCTGCACGTCGCGGGCGTCGCCGTCGACTGGACCCGGCACCTGGGACGACCGGCGGCGCACGTCGACCTGCCCACCTACGCGTTCCAGCGCGAGCGCTACTGGCTCGACGCTCCCGGCCCGGCCGGCGACGTCACCGGCGCCGGGCTGGAGGTCGTCGACCACCCGCTGCTCAGCGCGGTGATGCCGGCCCCGGACTCGGACGCGGTCACCCTCACCGGTCGCCTCTCGGTGGCCGCCACTCCGTGGCTCGCCGACCACGTCGTCGACGGGGCCGTGGTGGTTCCGGGCGCGGCGCTGGTCGAGATGGCGATCCGGGCCTCGGACGAGGCCGGCGCCGGCGCGGTCGAGGAACTGACCCTGCTGGCGCCGCTGGTGCTGCCGGCAGACGGGTCGGCGCGGGTGCAGGTCACCGTGGCGGCGCCGGACGAAACGGGACGACGCCGGGTGGCTGTCCATTCGCGGGCCGGGAACGGCCCGTGGACGGTTCATGCCGCCGGGATCCTCGCCGACGACTCCCCCGCCCCGGAGTTCGACCTCGGCCCGTGGCCGCCCGCGGGAGCGGAGCCGGTCGACGCCGACGGCCTGTACGACCGGCTGGCGGCGAGCGGCATCGAGTACGGCCCGACCTTCACCACGCTGCGGGCGGTCTGGCGAGCCGGGGACGCCGTGCTGGCCGAGCTCGAACTGCCGGAGCCGGCGCGGGCCGACGCCGCCCGGTTCGGCCTGCATCCCGCGCTGCTGGACGGCACGCTGCACGCGATCGCCGCCGGCGGGCTGCTCGAGGAAGCGGCGGGCGGGCGGCCGTACCTGCCGTTCTCGTGGCAGCGGACGACCCTGCACGCCGCCGGCGCCACCCGCATCCGGGTGCGGATCACCAGGTCGGACAGCGGTTTCACGCTGTCGATCGCGGACCCCGCGGGTGCACCGGTGGCCCGGGTCGGCGCCGTGTCGCTGCGCGCGGCGGCGACCGCCCCGGCACCCGCTCCCGGCGACGGGCTGTTCCAGGTGGACTGGGTGCCGGCGGCGCCCGGGGAGCCCACCGGCGATCTGGCCGTCATCGGCACCGCGTTGCCCGGCGTGGCGGCACCCCGGCATCCCGATCTGGCCGGCCTCGGCTCGCGGGTGCCCGCCCAGGTGCTGGTCGCGGCCCCGGAGCGGGGTCTCGCCGATCTGCCGCGAAGCCTGGCAGAGGTCACCGACGGCTTGCTGGGGGTCATGCGGCAGTGGCTCGCCGACGACCGGTTCGCCGGGTCCCGGCTGGTGATCGTCACGCGTTCGGCCGTCGCCACCGAACCGGCGCACGACGTGGACCCGTGCCACGCCGCCGTCTGGGGCCTGGTGCGGGCGGCGCAGGCCGAGCATCCCGGCCGGTTCGTGCTGCTCGACGTGGACGGCGAGGTGGACGGGGCCACCGTCGACGCGGCGCTGTCGTCGGGGGAGCCGCAGCTGGCGCTCCGTTCCGGCGCGGTGCGGGTGCCCCGGCTGGCCCGGGCCACGGTGAACCGGGCGGAGCCAGCCGCCTTCGGCGACGGGACCGTCCTGATCACCGGCGGCACCGGCGGTCTCGGCCGGATCATCGCGCGCTCGCTGGTGGCCGACCACGGAGTCCGCGATCTGCTGCTGGTCAGCCGCAGCGGGCCGGATGCGGCGGGCGCGTCCGACCTGGTCGCGGAACTGACCGCGCACGGCGCGCGGGTGCGGGTGGCGGCCTGCGACGCCGGGGAGCGCGAGCCTCTCGCAGCCCTGATCGACGCGGTTCCGGCACTGACCGCCGTGGTGCACACGGCCGGTGTGCTCGACGACGGCGTAATCGCCTCGATGACCCCGGAGAAGATGAGCACCGTCCTGCGGGCCAAGGCGGTGGCCGCCTGGCATCTGCACGAGCTGACCCGCAACCGGGACCTGGCCGCGTTCGTGCTGTTCTCCTCGACCTCGGGCATCCTCGGCGGCGCCGGGCAGGCCAACTACGGCGCCGCCAACGCGTTCTTGGACGCTCTCGCCCAGCACCGCGGCGCTCGCGGGCTCCCGGCCGTCTCGGTGGCCTGGGGTCTGTGGGCGGCCGGCGGCATGGCGTCCGGCCTCGGCGAGACGGGCGTGGCGCGACTGGCCCGCACCGGCATCGCGCCACTGTCCGAGCGGGACGGGCTGGAGTTGTTCCTCGCGTCGCTGTCGGCGGGCCGTCCGCAGGTGGTGGCCGCCCGGCTCCTGCTGGACCGGCCGGTCGAGGGCGCCTCTGCGCTGCTGCGGGGCCTGGTCCGCCAGCCCGCCCGGCGCGTCGCGAAGAGCACCGTCAGCTCGGACGACCTGCACGACCGGCTGGCCACGCAATCACCGGAGGAGCGGCGGGAGACGGTTGTCGACCTGATCCGCACCCATGCCGCGGCGGCTCTCGGCCATCCGGACCGGCGCTCGATCGCCGCCGGTCGGGCGTTCTCCGAGCTCGGCTTCGACTCGCTGACCGCGATCGAACTGCGGAACCGGCTCAACGCCCCGCTGGGCGTCCGGCTCCCGGCCACGCTCATCTTCGACTACCCGACTCCCGCCGCGCTGGCCGCTCACGCGCTGACGCTGCTGTTCCCCGAGACGGACACCGGCGAGGTGGCCGACGAGGCGCAGGTGCGCCGGCTGCTGGCGACAGTTCCGCTGCGCCGGCTTGCGGACGCCGGCCTGCTGGACGCGATCCGCCAGCTCGCCCCGGGGCCGGACGACACCGGGGAGCCGGCCCGCGACGAGGCGCACGACATCGACGAGATGGACGTCGACAACCTCATCCAGCTCGCCCTCGACGGCGGTTCCTGACCCGACAACCGAAAGTGTGCACATGAACCTCAAGAGCACGTGGACGGCACTGCGCAACTCGACGTCACAGGAAGTCGTCCTCTGCGCCGACTTTCAGACGACCGGGCGGGCCGAGGCCGGATTTCCCGACTTGGTGCCGATGCTGCGGCATGACAGCAACTACTGGCTGATCTCGCCGGCGCCGGTCGCCCCGGACTCCCCCGTCGATGCCGGCGAGTACCTCGAGTCGTGGCTGGCCCCGGTGCGCGAGATCGGCCTGCCGGTACGCGCGGTGCTCGGCTTCTGCCTCGGCGGGGTCTACGGGGCGGCGCTCGCCGACGGGGTGGCCAGGTTCCAGGGCAGCCCACCCGCCCTCATCCTCCTCGACCCCGAGCAGACCCAGCTGGTGACCATCCAGTACCAGCTGACGAAGGTCCTCACGATGCTGAACACGGTCCTGGCGGAGGCCGAGATCGCCGAGATCCACGCCAAGCTCGGCGAGCTGGCCAGCGTCGAGGACATCTCGGTGCGGCGGTACTCCCGGGAGATGTTCGGCGAGTTCCGCCGGTTCACCAACGGCGCGTTCGAGCGGGCCGGGCTCGACCCAGGCTACGGCCAGGAGATGCTGGAGCTGTTCAGCGCGTTCCTGTCGTACCTCAGCATCGCCGAGGACCTCGACCCGCGCCCGGCCTGGCTGGGCGCCACCGCGCTCAGCTCGACCAGCCCGGACAGCGGACTCAACCGGCTGCGGCGCACCGGTGAGATGGGCGCCGGCCCGCTGGTCTCCGACGAGATCGGCTTCGCCGAGGAGCACACCGAGCTCCTGCGCTCCAGCGAGGTGGCGCAGACCGTCGACAAGCTTCTGGAGCGATGATGATTGACCCCAAGGAGCAGGCGCTGTGGCTGCTCGAGGAGATCGTGCCGGGCACCGGCGTGAACAACCTGAACATGACCTTCCGTGTCGACGGCCGGCTGCGACCCGAGCTCGTCCAGTCGACGGTGGACGGCCTGGTCCGCCGGTACGAGGTGCTGCGCCGGGTGTTCCGTGAGTCATCGGACGGCCTGGTCCGCGAGACCTTGCCTGCCGAACGCGCCCGCGTCGAGGTGGTCCGGGCCGAGCTCGACGGCGAGGACCTGGCCGACTGGCTCACCGCCTTCGTGGCGCGGCCCTTCCGGCCGGACGGCGAGCTGTTGGTGCGGGCCGCGCACGTGACCCGGGGCGTGGTGGACGCGGTCTGCGTCGCGGTGCATCACGCGAACTTCGACGGGCGTTCCTCGGCCGTGCTGCTGGCCGAGTTCGTCGCGCGCTACGACGCGCTGGCGACCGGCGAGGACCCCGATCCGGGGACCGTCGCGGTCTGGGCCGAGCGGCCCGCCCGGGACGGCAGCGAGGCGTACTGGCGGGCGAAGTTCGACGGGTTCGACCCAGCCGCGCTGGAACTGTGGTGCGCCAAGCCGGCGCCCGCAACGACGACGCTCGCCGGTGACGTGCTGACCCGCGCCCTCTCGGCCGGGGCCCGCGACGCGGTCGCCCGGATGCGGCGGGACCTGCGGGCGCCCGAGTCGGTGGTGCTTGCCGCGGCGTACGGCGTGCTGCTGGCCGCGCACGGGGCGGGCCCGGACCTGACGATCGGCTCGCCGGTGAACGTCCGTCCTCCCGAGGCGGAGCAGGCGATCGGCTATCACGCCAACGTCGTGGTGCTGCGGACACCGGTCCACCGGGCGGAGAGCTTCCGATCCTTCGTACGCCTCAACCGGCGCGAGTTCTTCGACGCGATGGCGTACGCGGACTACTCGGCCGAGCGGATCCTCGAGTATCTGCCGCGGGCGGCCGGGTCGGGGCGCAACGACCTGTTCCGGCACACCTTCAACTACGCGCCCGCGGAGACGAGGGCGACCTTCACGATCGACGGCCGGCCCGCCGAGCAGCTCATGATCGAGACCGGGTCGAGCAAGTTCGACCTGGAGTTCTTCGTCACCTCGGCGGCCGGCCAGATCGAGGTGCGGGCCGGGTTCAGCACCGAGGTCCTCGACCGTACCGACGTGGACATGCTGCTGGCCCGCTACGACGCGCTGCTCGTCACGCTGGCCGAGCACCCGGACCGGCCGTTGGGCGAGACACCGGTGTGGGCGGACCGCGACCACGAGGTGATCGGCGCGGCCAACGACACCGCCCGTACCGTCGAGCCGACCACCGTGCCGGAGATGGTCGCCGCCGCGACCGAGGACCGGGTGGCGGTGGTCGACGGCGACCGCCGGGTGGGGCTCCGGCGGCTGTGGGCCGCAGCCGAGGCCACCCGCGACCGGCTCGCCGAGGCCGGGGTCGGCCGCGGTGACGTGGTCGCACTGCTCGCCCCGCGCAGCCCCGAGTTGGTCGCCGCGGTGTTCGGGGTCTGGCTGGCCGGCGCCACCTATCTGCCGCTGAGCCCCGAGCATCCGGAGGAGCGGATCGCCTACCAGCTGGACGACTCCGGCGCGGCGATCGTGCTGGCCGGGCCGGGCGTCACGGTGCCCGGGGACCGGCGGGCGCTGCCACTGGTCGGCGTCGACGACGTGCCACCGGCCGCGGCCACGGTGCTCGCCGAGCCGCCGGTGACCGCCGACGACCTGGCCTACCTGATCTACACGTCGGGCTCGACCGGACGGCCCAAGGGCACCCGCATCACCCACCGCGCGCTGGCCAACCTGGTCACGCACTTCGCGGACGCGTTCGACGCCCGTGGCCGCTCGATGCTGTGGGTGACCACGTTCAGCTTCGACATGTCCACCCTGGAGCTGTTCCTGCCGCTCACCGCCGGCGGGACGCTGGTGATCGCCCCGGACGAGGCTCGCACCCGGGGCGCCGTGCTCGCCGAGGTGCTGGACCGCCACGACGTGTCGATCGTCTCGGCCACGCCCACCACCTGGCGGCTGGTCGCCGGCGACGTGGCCGACCGGCTGGACGGCCGCACGGTGATCACCGGTGGCGAGCCGCTGCCGCCGACGCTCGCCCGCCGGCTGACCGCGACCGGATGCGTGTTGTTCAACCTCTACGGCCCGACCGAGACCACGGTCTGGTCGACCGGCGGCGTGGTCAAGCCGGGTGACGAGGACGCGATCACCGTCGGCACGCCCATCGCCAACACGCGCGTGCACGTCGCCGGGCCGGACGGCGCGCCGCTGCCCCTCGGGGTGCGCGGCGAGTTGTGCATCGCCGGCGCCGGCCTGTCCGCCGGCTACCACGACCGTCCGGAGCTGACCGGGCAGCGGTTCGGCGAGAGCCCGGCCCTCGGTCGGTTCTACCGCACCGGAGACCTGGCCCGGTGGACGCACGACGGCCGGCTGGAGCTGCTCGGCCGGATGGACCGGCAGGTCAAGCTGCGCGGCAACCGGATCGAGCTGGGCGAGGTGGAGGAGGTCCTGCTGTCCCATCCGGATGTCACGGGCGCCGCCGTCGTCCTGGTCGGCGATCCCAGCGGCGACGGCGCGCTGTGGGCGTTCGTCACCGCGCCCGGCCGCCCCGACATCGCCGGCGAGCTCTGGGAGCACGCGCACCGGGTGCTGCCCAACTCGGCCGTCGCCCACGAGTTCGTTGTCCTGGAGGCCCTCCCGATGACCGGCAGCGACAAGGTGGACCATCCGGCGCTGCGCCGGCGGGCGGAGGAGCTGCGGGCGGCCCGGGAGGCGCCCGCCGGCGTTCCCGCCGGGGCCGCCGACGACCTCGCCGGCACGCTGACCGGCCTCTGGCAAACGCTGCTCGAGCGCGGCGACGTCGAGGAGGACAGCAACTTCTTCGCCCACGGCGGCCACTCGCTGCTCGGGGTCAAGCTGCTGCAGCAGGTGCACGAGAGCACCGGGGTGCGGCTCACGCTGAAGGACCTGTTCGACAACCCGACACCGGCCGGCCTGGCCGACCGGGTCCGTGCGGGCGTCGCGAGTTGAACGAGCACCGAAGGTACGCCACGATCGGCGCCATGGAGACCGACGTGGTGATCTGCGGGGGCGGCCCGGTCGGCCTCATGCTCGCCGGCGAGCTGCGGCTCGCCGGGGTGGGTGTGCTGGTGGTGGAGCGGCGTACCGGGATCGACCCGACGATCAAGGCGGGTGGCATCAGCACGGCCACCGTGGAGGCGATGTACCGGCGCGGGTTGCTGCCCGCCCTGGCCCGGCAGCGCCCGGCGTTCGCCCGGACGCGCCCCCCGGGAGTCCCCCGGCCGGCCGGGCAGTTCGCCGGGATTCCCATCGACGGCGATCTGATCGACACCGGCGATCCGGCGTTTCGCGACACCGGTCCGGCCGGCGAGCTCATGGTCGCGCAGCAGCGACTCGAGCAGGTGCTCGAGGACCACGCCATCTCCCTGGGCGCGGTGGTGCGCCGGGGTGTCGAGCTGACCGGGTTCGAGACCGATGACGGCGGCGTGACGGTCCGGCTCGGCCGCGAGAGCGTACGGGCAGGCTGGCTGGTCGGTTGCGACGGCGGCCGGAGCACGGTGCGCAAGCTCGCCGGGTTCGCGTTTACCGGCACCGGCCCCACGCTCACCGGCCGCCAGGCCGTGGTCGAGCTGGCCGACGCCGGGGGCCTGCGTCCCGGCTGGCATGCCGCGGCCGGCGGGCAGATCGCCTACTGGCCGATGCCGGGGCGGATCGTCACCGTCGAGTTCGACGGCCCGCCCGCCGACCGCGACGCACCGGTCACCGCCGCCGAGATCGAGGACAGCGTACGGCGGGTCAGCGGCACCGAGATCCGGATCGGCGAGGTCCGGACCGCCACCCGCTACACCGACAACTCGCGCCTGGCCACGACCTACCGCATCGGCCGGGTGCTGCTGGCCGGGGATGCCGCGCACGTGCACTCGCCGTTCGGCGGCCAGGGGCTCAACCTCGGTCTCGGTGACGCGGTGAACCTGGGCTGGAAGCTGGCCGCGACGATTCGCGGCGGGGCGCCCGGCGGCCTGCTCGACACGTACTCCAGCGAGCGCCGCCCGATCGCCGGGTGGGTGCTGGAGTGGACCCGCGCGCAGGCCGCCCTGATGCGCCCCGACGCCCACTCGGCCGCGTTGCGCGAGGTCGTCACCGGCCTGCTGGCCACCCGGGACGGTGCCACCTACGTGGCCACCCGCCTGTCCGGGCTCCGGCATCGCTATCCGGGCCTCGGGAGCCACCCGCTCGCCGGCACGTCGGCCCCCGACCTTGAGTTCGCCGACGGCACCCGCCTCGGCGAGCACCTGACCGCTGGCGGCGGGCTGCTGCTCGACCTCGCCGGGTCGGCGGCCGTGCGGGATCTCGCCATGGGCCGGGTCCGGACCCAGACCACCAAGTGTCCGGGCCGTCCCGGGCTCACCGGCGTGCTGGTGCGCCCGGACGGGATCGTCGCCTGGGCCGGTGAGGACGGCGCGACCGAGGGCCTGGAGACGGCGCTGACGACCTGGTTCGGAACTGCCTTGTAGGCAAAGTTGCCTTCAGGGCAATCGCGCGGGTACTGTTGCTCCCATGCCGGAGGAAGCATCGTTCGGGCTGCGCGAGCGCAAAAAGCTCGACACCCGCAAGGCCCTCAGTGATGCCGCACTCGAACTGATGTTCGAGCGCGGCCTCGACAACTTCGTCCGGGAGGACGTCGCGGCGCGAGCCGGGGTGTCCCTGCGGACGTTCAGCAACTACTTCGCCAGTAAGTACGACGCCCTGGCCTACCGAGTCAATCACCGCATCCACCGCAGTGCCGAGCTGTTGCGCACCCGCCCGGCTTCCGAACCGCTGTGGACCGCGATCGCCGAGGCCCTGATCGAGCCGCTGCGCGACGACGGAGTCCCGTTCGGCCGGCCGACCGACGAGCAGATCCTCGAGATCCGCAAGCTCAACGCGACGCCCGAGATGCAGGTCGCCCTGGCCCGCAACACCATCGACGACCTGGTCGAGGCGATCGCCGAGCGCACCGGCACCGACCCCAAGGTCGATCTGTACCCACGGCTCGTCGCCAACGTCACGATCGGCGCTGTCAACGCGGTCCTGAACCGTTACGTGCAGACCGACCCAACGGTGGCGATGTCGCGGGTGCTGCGCGAGGTGTTCGACGGCATCGCCGAAGGGCTTCCTCCACCACCCACGTAATCCGGCTCTTTCTCTTTTCGACGGCAGGCGGGCGCCATCGTGCGCCCGCAATGCCGCCTGCCCTCAGGAGCAACTCACAGTGACCAGTCAGCAACAAAATGCGACAGAAGGGCGAGACGCGATGTCCGAGACGACCACCGCCGCCACGGCCCCGCCGCCGGAGCAGGCGGCGGCATACCCTCGCTTCTTCAAGCTCGGGATCGCCGGCGCGCTGTTCGGCATGTTCCTCGGCATGATGGACAGCTACATCGTCGCCACCGCGCTGCCGAGCATCGTCGGCGACCTCGGCGGACTCAAGTCGATGACCTGGATCATCACGTCGTACGCGCTGGCGATCGCCGCCTCCACGCAGGTCTGGGGCAAACTCAGCGACCTCTACAACCGCAAGACCATGTTCCTGCTGTCGGTGGCGGTCTTCCTGGCCGGCTCCATGCTGTGCGGCCTGGCCCAGAACATGAGCGAGCTCATCGCCTTCCGGGCGTTGCAGGGCGTCGGCGCGGGCGGCCTGCTGGTCGGCGCGGTGGCGATGGTGCAGGCGCTCCTGCCGCCCAAGGAGTCCACCCGGATCTCCAGCTGGACCGGACTGCTGCTGGGCATCGCGCTCATCGCCGGCCCGCTCGTCGGCGGCGTCATCACCAGCTCGCTCAGCTGGCGCTGGATCTTCTACGTCAACGTCCCGTTCGGGCTGCTCTGCCTGCTCGGCACGGTCATCGGGGTCAACGTCCCGATGCGGCCGAAGGCGGCCAAGGTGCGCATCGACTACCTCGGCACGGTGCTGCTCACCGCAGCGGTGGTCTGCCTCACCCTGGTCACCGGCTGGGCCGGCACGAAGTACGCGTGGGGCTCCCCGCTGATCATCGGGCTGACCGCGGTGGTGGTCGTCGCCACTGCGGCGTTCGTCCACGTCGAGCGCCGCGCACCCGAGCCGCTGGTGCCGTTCCGGATGTTCGGCACCCGCAACTTCTCGCTCGCCCAGGTGCTCGGCTTCGCGTTCAACGTGACGATGGTCGCGACCGTCAACTTCCTGCCGCAGTACTTCCAGAGCGCCCGCGGCGTCGACCCGATCAAGAGCGGCTTCCTGCTGATCCCGATGATGGTCGGCATGGTGGTGGTCATGAACCGCAGCTCCGCCTACATCCGTCGGACCGGCCGTTACCGGATCCTGCCGATCATCGGCGGCGCCGGGGTCGTGGTCGGCATGCTGCTGGTGCTCCTGCTCGGGCCGGACACCAACCCGATGCTCGCCTCCCTGGTCGGAATCCCGCTCGGTGTCGGGCTCGGCTGCCTCATCCAGAACACGATCCTGATCATCCGAATGAGCGTGGAGCCGCGCGACATCGGCGCCGCCATGGGCATGGGCTCGCTGACTCGCACCATGGGCAGCGGCATCGGCGCGGCACTCTTCGGGGCTCTCTACCTCGGCGCCCTGACCAACACCTTGACCGACAGGCTCGGCTCGGCCGACCTGCTCTCCTCGGGCAGCACCCGGCTGGACCCGGAGGAACTCCATTCGATGGCCCCGGCGGTGCGGGCAGCCTGGTCGGCGGCGGTGACCCACGGCCTGCACGTCGTGGCCATCGGCACCGCGGTGGCCGGCGCCATCGCGCTGCTTTCCGCGTACTTCATCCGTGAGGTGCCGCTGGTCGACAACCGGCCGACGCGGTAGGACCACAGCGAAAGGGCGGGCCCGGTCACCCGGGCCCGCCCTTGTTCGTGCTCACTCGCCGGTGAGCTCACATTCGAACACGGTGTGGTTGCTGACCAGCTGGTCGACGGAGACCACGGTCAGGCCGGCCGCCTCGATCATCTTCTCCAGGTCCGCGCGGGTGAAGCCGGTTCCCTCCTCGCACACCACGCGCTGGAACATCGCGCGTACGGCGTCGAAGTCGGTCTCCACCAACGGCTCCAGCACCAGCAGCCGGGACGCGGCGCCGGTGCGGCGCATCGCCTCGGCGATCGACGTCAGGATCCGCACGCCGCTGTCGAACGTCCAGTCGTGCAGGACGTTCTTGAGAAGGTAGAGATCACCACCGCTGGGCACCTCGGTGAAGATGTCCGCGGGCTGGAAGCTCACCCGCGCGCTGACGTCCTCCCCGCGCACCTTCGCGAGCTGCTGCGGGCCGCGCTCGCAGACGCTGGCCCGGTCGGCGCACACCCCGTGCAGGTGCGGATGGGCGGCGACCAGGCCGGCCACCATGCCCGCCCCGCCGCCGCCGACGTCAACGACCGTTTGCACCCCGGAGAAGTCCCGCTGCCGCGCCAGCAGGGCCGCGACCGGACGGGACAGCTCCGCCATCGCCCGGTCGAAGATGGCCGCCGTCTCGGCGTTCTCCGCACGTTCGAGCCACTCGTAGAGCGACACGCCGAACACCGCCCGGAAACCCGAGCCGCCCGTACGCAGGGTCTCGCCCAGGCCGGCGAAGGCGTCGTCGTAGGTCTCCGCCATGAGGATGCAGTAGTTGCGCATCGAGAACGGGTGGTCCTCGCGCAGCGGCGCGAACTTCTCGGTCAGGCTGTAGCGGCCCTCCTCGTCCCGCTCGAACACGGCCCAGACCTTGAGCATCTGCAGGAGCCGGCGCATCACCTGGGGCTCCGAGCCGGTTCGGGCGGCGATCTCCTCGGCCGTCATCGGCTGCTCGGTGACCAGGTCGGCGATGCCGAGCCGGGCCGCGACCGCCAGGGCACGGGAGAACCAGCCGCTGCCGGCCAGCCGAGTCACGTGCATGTGGTTCATCTCGCTGCGATAGGCCTCGTCGAGACCGGTTGCGGTGCCTTGGGTCATGGTGACCTTCCGTTGGTCGTGGATGAGAATCACATCCCCGGCTCGGGGACGAGCTCGCGGGCGGCAACGGCCGGAGCGGACTGGCGGGGCCGCGGCTTGCTCCACCGCTTGCGGATCGGGTTCTCCACGTACGTGTAGAGGAGGCCGGCCGCGGCCACCGCGACGACGAGGATGAACACGGCCATCGCGATCGCGACGTGGGTGCTCCACGGGCCGCCGCCCAGCCAGTTCTGCAACGACTCCATGATCCGGCCGTGCAGCAGGAAGAACGCGTACGAG
Organism: Micromonospora sp. NPDC049275; assembly: GCF_043197115.1. Lineage (NCBI taxonomy): Bacteria > Bacillati > Actinomycetota > Actinomycetes > Micromonosporales > Micromonosporaceae > Micromonospora > Micromonospora sp. NPDC049275. Next base: position 166,240 of record NZ_JBICSN010000010.1, on the reverse strand, counting down.
CAGGTGCCCAGCCACACCATGGCGCGACCACGCAGCGGCGACCACCGCTCCTTGAGGTCGAGCATGGCCAGCGCCGGGATGAGCAGCGCCACCGGGATCACAGTGACGGCGACCTGACGATACGACCACGGCAGCCCGGTGACGTCCGGCACGACGTACGCGACGGCCAGCAACACCAGCACCGGGAGCACGCCGAGGAGGCGGGGCCAGCGTTCGGTCTGGACGATCCGCGCCATGGCGATGCCGAGCGCGAACTCGAGCAGCCGAGTCGCCGGGAAGATGTAGACGAACCAGTACTGCGGCGCCGACACCGGGCCGACCATGCTGTGCGGCTGGTCCGGCACCACCAGCCGGCCGACCAGCGGCACCAGCCACACCGCGCCCATCAGCGCGACGGCGGCCGGCCACAGCGCGCCGCCCGGGACCCGCCGCGCCAGCCGGATCAGGAACGGGAAGCAGAGGTAGAAGAACGCCTCGGCGGACAGCGACCAGGCGATCGTGTTGACGCCGAACTCGATGCGCTGGTCCGGCGACCACGCCTGCAGCATGAGCAGGTTGATGAGGCCGTCCCAGATCCGCATGGTGGTGCTCCGGTAGTACAGGAGCACCAGATGGCCGACGAGGACGGCGAACAGGAACGCGACCACGTAGTTCGGGTAGATCCGGAAGAAGCGCCGGCGCCAGAATGTCCGGGCCGTGTCGTCCGGCCGCGCCGCCCAGGTGAGGCCGAAGCCGCTGGCGATGAAGAAGAAGTCGACAGCGGTCCAGCCGCCCTGGAAGAACAGCCGGTCGAAGGTGTGCTGGGCGGAGCTGTCGGAGAAGATCTGCGAGTTGCCGATGTGGCCCAGGAAGACCAGCATCGCGGCGACGAACCGGACGCCGGTGAGGGATGGCAGTCGGGACAGTGTGGCGGTCATCGGGGGGAAACCTCCAGTAGTCGTAGTAGATGCTCGGCCAGCTCCGACGCGGTCGGGCACTCGTAGACCACGTCCGGCGCGAGCTCGACTCCGATCTGCGCCGCCAGCCGGTTCCGCAGCTCGACCGCGGACATCGAGGACATCCCGAACTCGATGAACTGCACCTCCGGGTCGATCTCGGCGGCCGAGTCGAAGCTCAGCAGCGCTGCGGCCTGCTCGCGGACGAACTCGACCAGGAACAGCCTGCGGTCCTCAGCGGCGTCGAAGCGCCTGTGGAACGGCGACTCGTCTTCCTCTCCCTGATCGCCGCCGGTGGGGGCCGGTGCGTCGCGGAGTCCGGCCAGGGCGGCGAGCAGATCCTCGGGGCGGTGGTCGGCGGGCAGCCCGAGAACCTCGAGCAGGGCGGCCGGGTCACCGCTGTCCACCGCGTCCCACAGCGGGCCGCTCTCGCGGGCGGCCGGCGCCGCGAAGTCCGGCCAGTAGCGGGCGCGTTGGAAGGCGTACGTGGGCAGTGGAACCACCTCGCGCGCGCCGGCGACGGCAGCCCAGTCCACGGTGGCGCCCCGGGTGTGGGCCACGGCCAACGCGCCGAGCAGCGACGCCACCGGGTCGCGGTCGCGGCGCTGAACCGCCGCGCAGCCCTCCGGCACCATCGCCGAGAGCACCGCGTCCGGCCCCAGCTCCAGGAACGTGGAGACCCCGGCGGTCCGCAGCGCCGCCACACCGTCGTGGAACCGCACCGTGTCGCGCAGGTGCCGGGCCCAGTACTCCGGTGCGGTCAGGTCCGCGTCGCTCGCCACCGCGCCGGTCACGTTGGACACGATCGGAATCTGCGCCGGCCGGAACGTCAGGCTCTCGGCCACCGCGGTGAACTCGGCCAGCACCGGGTCCATCAGCGCGGAGTGGAAGGCGTGGCTGACGTCCAGCCGCCGGGTGCGGTGCCCCCGCGCCGCGAGCAGCCCGGCGACCTCGCCGACCGCCGCCTCCGGCCCCGAGACGACCACCGACTCCGGCCCGTTGACCGCGGCGACGTCCACCCCGCCGACCTCGTCCAGCGCCTCGCGGACGATCTTCTCGGATGCGCGAACCGACACCATGGCTCCGCCGGCCGGCTGGGCCTGCATCAGCGCGCCGCGGGCGACCACCAGCGTGGCCGCGTCGACCAGCGAGAGCACGCCGGCCACGTGCGCCGCCACCAGCTCGCCGATGGAGTGTCCGGCGAGGAAGTCGGGCCGGACTCCCCAGTGGCGCAGCAGGCGGTACAGGGCGACCTCGACGGCGAACAGCGCCGCCTGGGTGTAACCGGTCTGCCCGAGCAGCTCGGCGTCGCTGAGGATCACCTCGTGCACCGGCTTGTCCAGGTGCTGGTCGAGCTCGGCGCACACCTCGTCGAACGCGGCCGCGTAGACCGGGTACGCCTCGTACAGTCCCTGTCCCATCCGTAGCCGCTGGCTTCCCTGCCCGGTGAACAGGAAAGCCAGCTTGCCGGCCTGGGCCGTGCCAGTGACCAGGCCGTCCGCAGGCTCACCGGCGATCAGCGCGTCGAGCCCGGCGGCCAGGTCGTCGCGCCCAGTGCCGACGACCACCGCGCGGTGCCGGAACACCGACCGGGTGGCGGCCAGCGAGTAGGCGAGGCCGGCGACGTCGGCGTCCAGGTGGTCGCGCAACCGCCGGGCCTGCCCGGCCAGCGCGGCGGCGCTCTTGGCCGACAGCGCCCAGCCGAGCATCGGCGGGTGTTCCGGGTCGTCGGCCGGCCGGGGCGCCGCCGGGGCCTCCTCGATGATGGTGTGCGCGTTGGTGCCCCCGATGCCGAACGAGGACACCCCGGCCCGGCGCGGCCGGTCGGTCGCCGGCCAGTCCCGCGCCTCGGTGAGCAGCCGGACGGCACCCGCGGCCCAGTCCACGTGGGTCGACGGCTGGTCCACGTGCAGGGTGCGGGGCAGCACGCCGTGCCGTATCGCCTGCACCATCTTGATGACGCCTGCCATTCCGGCGGCGGCCTGGGTGTGGCCGATGTTGGACTTCACCGAGCCCAGCCACAGCGGCCGGTCCTCGGGCCGGTCCTGGCCGTACGTGGCGAGCAGCGCCTGCGCCTCGATCGGGTCGCCCAGCGTGGTCCCGGTGCCGTGTCCCTCCACCACGTCGACGTCCGCCGCCGCCAGGCCGGCCGTGGCCAGCGCCTGCCGGATGACCCGCTGCTGTGACGGGCCGTTCGGCGCGGTCAGCCCGTTGCTGGCGCCGTCCTGGTTGATCGCGCTGCCGCGCACGACGGCGAGCACGGGGTGACCGTTGCGGCGCGCGTCGGAGAGCCGCTCCAGCACCAGCAGCCCCATGCCCTCGCTCCAGCCGGTGCCGTCGGCGGCGTCGGCGAACGACTTGCAGCGGCCGTCCGGGGCGAGGCCGCGCTGGCGGCTGAAGTCGATGAACACGCCGGGGGTGGACAGCACGGTCACCCCGCCGGCCAGTGCGAGGGTGCACTCGCCGCGACGCAGCGCCTGCCCTGCCTGATGCAGCGCCACCAGCGAGGAGGAGCAGGCGGTGTCGATCGTCATCGACGGCCCCTCGAAGCCGAACGTGTAGGACATCCGGCCCGCCGCGACCGCGGCCGAAACCCCGGTGCCGACGAATCCCTCCAGCTCGCTGGGCAGGTTCTGGAGCTGCATGCCGTAGTCGTGGTAGGTGAGGCCGACGAACACGCCGGTCCGGCTGCCCCGGACCGAGGCCGGGTCGATGCCCGCGTCCTCCAGCGCCTCCCACGCGCCCTCGAGCAGCAACCGCTGCTGCGGGTCCATGGTCAGTGCCTCGCGCGGCGAGATCCCGAAGAAGGCCGCGTCGAACCCGGTGGCGTCCTCGACGAACCCGCCGTGCCGGGTGTAGGTCGCGCCCTGCTTCTCCGGGTCCGGGTCGTACAGCTCGTCGAGGTTCCAGTTGCGGTCGTCCGGGAACTCCGCGACGACGTCGCCACCGTCGGCGACCAGCCGCCACAGCTGCTCCGGGGAGCTGACGCCGCCCGGCATTCGGCAGCTCATGCCGACGATGGCGATCGGCTCGTCGTCCGCGGCGGCGACGGTCACGGACACGTTCGCCGCCCCGGGCACGTCGAGCAGCTCGGCCCGCAGGAACTCGGCGAGCACCGCCGGGGTCGGGTAGTCGAACACCAGGGTCGCGGGCAGCCGCAGTCCGGTGGCCGCGTTCATCCGGTTGCGGAACTCGACCGCGGTCAGCGAGTCGAAGCCGGACTCCCGGAACGCGCGCTCGTCGTCCACCGCGCCGGCGTCAGACAGGCCGAGCACCGCCGCGACGCGCGTGCGGACCAGGTCGGTCAGTGTGCGGAGATGTTCCGTCGCCGGCATCCGGGCCAGCCGGTCCCGCAGCTCGGAGGCCGCCGCCGCGTCGGTGCCGACGACCCGGCGGGACGCGTTCGGCACCAGGCCCCACAGGATGGACTGCACCGCGCCGAGCCGGGCAGCCGCCCGGAGCGCCCCGAACTCCAGCCGCACCGGCACGACGGTGGCCCCGCCGGCGGCGCACGCCGCGTCGAACAGTGCCAGGGCGGTCGGGGTGGACAGCGGGCCGACCCCGATCCGGCTCAGTCGTGCCCGGTCGCTCTCGTCGAGCCCGCCGGACAGCCCGCTGGCCTCGTCCCACAGGCCCCAGGCGAGCGACAGGGCGGGCCGCCCCTGCGATCGGCGGTGCTGTGCGAGCGCGTCGAGGAAGGCGTTGGCCGCGGCGTAGTTGCCCTGGCCGGGCCCGCCGAAGACGCCCGCCGCCGAGCTGAACAGTACGAAGGCGGTCAGCGGCAGGTCGAGGGTGAGCTCGTGCAGGACGACCGCCGCGTCTGCCTTGGGCCGCAGCACCGCGTCGATCCGCTCGGGGGTGAGCGAGCCGATGACGCCGTCGTCGAGGGCGCCCGCGGCGTGCACCACACCGGTCAGCGGATGCTCGGCCGGCACGTCCGCCAGCACGGTGGCCATGCGGGTGCGGTCGGCGGCGTCGGCCGCGACCATGGTCACGGCCGCGCCGAGCCCGGCGAGCTCCGCGCGCAACTCGGCCGCACCGGGGGCGTCGGGACCACGCCGGCTGGTCAGGATCAGATTGCGTACGCCGTAGCCGGTGACCAGGTGCCGGGCGAGAATCGCGCCGAGGGTGCCGGTGCCGCCGGTGATCAGCACCGTGCCGGACCCGCCCCACACATCCGCCGGCTCCTCCGGCGCGGGGACACGAGCGAGCCGGGGCACGTACGCGACTCCGCCCCGCAGCGCGATCTGCGGCTCACCCGATCCGATCGACGCCGTCAGAGCCGCCCATGACTCGGGCGTGCCGTCGGAGTCGATCAGCACGATCCCGCCGGGGTTCTCCGACTGTGCCGAACGGATCAGCCCCCAGACCGCCGCCTGCGCCAGGTTGGCGGGAGCCGGTTCGCCCGCCGCGACGGCACCCTCGGTCAGCACCACGAGCGGCACCCCGGCATGGCGATCGTCGGCTAGCCACTCCTGCACCCCGGCCAGCGCCTGCCCGGTTGCCGTCCGCGTCTCTTCCCCCGCGACGATCAAGAAGCCGAGGTCCGGAACGGTCTCCCCGGCTGGCACGACGCGCGCGCCGGCGGCCTCGAGGGCCGATCCGAGCCCGTCCGAGCCGGCGCCGAGCACGACGCAAGTCGCCCCGGCCGGTGCCGGCGCTGCGGCCGCCACCCGCACCCAGTCCATCTGGTACAGGCCGCCGCGCAACGGGTCGCCGGAGCGGCCCAGGGCGTCGGCCGTCAGCGGCCGCACGGCCAGGGACTCCACCGACGCGACCGGAACGCCGGCGCTGTCCGCCACGTCCACCCGCACCGAGTTGCCGGCCCCGGGCGACAACCGCACCCGCAGCGCGGCCGCGCCGGTGGCCTGCACCCGCACGCCGGCCCAGGCGAACGGCAGCTGCGCGCCGTCCCCGGCGGTGCTACGGACGGCGAGCGGGTGCAGGGCCGCGTCCAGCAGTGCCGGGTGCAGCGCGAAGCCGTCGGCCGGCCCGCCCTCCTCGGGCAGGGCGACCTCGGCGAAGATCTCCTTCCCGCGTTGCCACACCGCGCGCAGGCCACGGAACGCCGGCCCGTAGCCGACGCCGACCGCGGACACCCGGTCGTAGACGTCGGCCGGCGCCAGCGCGGTCGCCCCGGCCGGCGGCCAAGAGTCCACCTCGAACCGGGCCGGCGGCGCGTCGGTGGCCAGCACACCTGTGGCGTGCCGGGTCCACGGCTCGTCCGGGGCAGCGTCGTCGGGCCGGGAGTTCACGGTGAGCTCGTGCCGGCCCGCGCCGGCCGCGCGCACGGCCAGTTGTAGCTGCACGCCGCCCCGCTCGGGCAGCAGGAGCGGTGCCTCCAGGGTCAGCTCCTCGACGAGACGGCAACCGACCTCGTCCCCGGCCCGGACGGCCAGCTCGACGAACGCGGTGCCGGGCAGCAACACGTGGTTGCCCACCGCATGGTCGGCCAGCCACGGGTGGGTGCGCACCGACAGCCGGCCGGTCAGCAGCACCCCTTCGCCGTCGGCGAGCACCACGGCCGCGCCGAGCAGCGGGTGCGCAGCGGCGGCCAGTCCGAGCCCGGAGGCGTCGACGGCGCGGGCGGCGACCTTGGGCCAGTACGGCCGGCGCTGGAACGCGTACGTCGGCAGGTCGACGCGGGGCCGGGGGCCGATCAGGCCCGTCCAGTCGATGTTCCCGCCGTGCACCCACACCTCGGCCAACGAGGCCAGCATGCGGTCGGGGCCGCCGCTATCCCGGCGCAGCGAGCCGGCCACCAGCGCGGTGCGCACGCCCGCCCGGTCCAGGTTGTCCTCGATGTCGATCTTCAGGGTGGGGTGCACGCTCGACTCGACGAAGAGGCGGAAGCCCTCCCCGGCGAGGGCCTGGACGGCCGAGCCGAAGCCGACCTGTTCGCGCAGGTTCTCGTACCAGTACCCGGCGTCGGCCTCGGTCCCGGTGAGCCAGCGGCCGCGGACCGTCGAGTACCACGCGACGTCGCACGGGCGAGGCGTGACCGGGGCCAGCATCTCGGCGAGCCGTGCTTCGAGCACGTCCACCTGTGGCGAGTGCCCGGCGCAGGACGAGCCGACGCGGCGCACCCGGACCTGATCGGTGTCGTACGCGGCCACCAGCTCGTCAAGGGCGTCCAGGTCGCCAGAGACCACAGTCGCCGACGGCCCGTTCACCGCGGCGACGCAGAGCCGCCCGGACCAGCGGGTCAGCCGGTCCTCGACCTCGCCGACCGGCGACGGCACCCACGCCATGCCGCCGAGGCCGGCGATGTCCAGCAGCAATCGCGACCGCAGCGCCACGATCCGGGCGCCGTCCTCAAGCGACAGCGCGCCGGCGACCACGGCCGCGGCCACCTCGCCCTGGGAGTGCCCCACTACAGCGGCGGGCGTCACTCCGCTCGCGCGCCACACCTCGGCCAGGGACACCATCATCGACCAGAGCACCGGCTGGACCACGTCGATCCGGTCCAGGCCCGGGGCGTCCTCGTCGGCGCGCAGCACGGCCGTCAGCGACCAGTCGATGAACGGCGCCAGCGCCCGCTCGCACTCCGCCAGGCGGGCCCGGAACACCGGGTCGGCCTCGGCCAGCGCCAGGCCCATGCCCGCCCACTGGCCGCCCTGGCCCGGGAAGACGAAGACGGTCTTGCCCGGCTCGGCCGCGACGCCGCGCACCACGCCTGCGGCGGGTTCACCCGCGGCCAGCGCGGTCAGCCCGGCGAGCAGCTCCGCCGAGCAGGTGCCGACGACCACCGAGCGGTGCTCGAAGGCCGACCGGCCGGCGGCCAGGGACGCGGCCACCGCGGCCGGGTCGGCACCCGCCGCCTCGTGCTCCAGCAGGGCGCGGGCCTGCGCGCGCAGAGCGTCGGCACTGCGGGCGGACACCAGCCACGGCACCGCGGGCAGGCTCGGGGACTCCGACGTAGCGGCGGCGGGGGCGTCGTACTCCTCGATGACCACGTGCGCGTTGGTGCCGCTGAACCCGAACGACGAAATCCCGGCCCGCCGTGGCTCGTCGCCCCGGTCCCACTGGCGGGCCTCGGTGAGCAGCTCGACGTCGCCCTCGGTCCAGTCGATGTGCGGAGACCGCCGTTCCGCGTACAGCGTCCCGGGCATGACCCGGTGCCGCAGCGCCTCGACGGCCTTGACCAGGCCGGCCGCGCCCGCCGCGGCCTGCGCGTGCCCGATGTTGGACTTGACCGAGCCGATCCACAGCGGGCGGCCCGCCGGCCGGTCCTGGCCGTAGGTGGCCATCAGGGCCTGCGCCTCGAGCGGGTCGCCCAGCGGAGTGCCGGTGCCGTGCGTCTCCACCATGTCGACCTGGGCGGCGGACAACTTCGCGTTGGCCAGCGCCTGCTGGATCACTCGCTGCTGCGACGGGCCGTTCGGCGCGGTCAGCCCGTTGCTGGCGCCGTCCTGGTTGATCGCCGAGCCGCGGATGACCGCGAGCACCGGATGTCCCCGCCGCACGGCGTCGGAGAGGCGCTCGACCAGGAACATGCCGGCGCCCTCGGCGGCGGCCATGCCGTCCGCGTCGGCCGAGAACGCCTTGCACCGGCCGTCTCGGGCGAGCGCCCGCTGCCGGCTGAACCCGATGAACGTCCCGGGGGTGGAGAGCACCGTGACCGCGCCGGTGAGCGCCATCGTGCAGTCGCCGTCGCGCAGCGCGCGCACCGCGAGGTGCACGGCGACCAGCGAGGACGAGCAGGCGGTGTCGACGGTCGCGGCCGGGCCCTCGAGTCCGAGGGTGTAGGAGATGCGGCCGGACACGACACTGGTGGCCACGCCGGTCATCAGATAGCCCTGAAGCTCCGGTTCGGCCTGCGTCATGATGTTCATGAACTCGCCGCTGTTCGCGCCGATGAACACGCCGGTGCGGCTGCCGCGCAGGGTCTCCGCGTCGATGCCGGCGCTCTCGATCGCCTCCCACGCCGTCTCCAGCGCGAGCCGTTGCTGGGGGTCCATCCCGGCGGCCTCGCGCGGGCTGATGCCGAAGAACGCGGGGTCGAAGCCGGTCACCCCGTCGACGAAACCGCCCTGGCGGACGTACGACGTGCCCGGGTGCTCCGGGTCGGGGTGGTACAGCGACTCGATGTCCCAGCCCCGGTCGTCCGGGAAGCCGCTCATCGCGTCGGTCCCGTCGGCGACTACCCGCCACAGGTCGGCCGGCGAGCTGACCCCGCCGGGGAACCGGCAGGCCATGCCGACGATCGCGATCGGCTCGTGGTCCTTGTCCTGGGCCTGTTCCAGGCGCTTGCGGGTGTCGTGCAGCTCCGCGGTGACCCGCTTGAGGTACTCGACCAGTTTCTCCTCGGTCGCCATCAGCGGCTACCTCTCCTCGTTCGTGGTGGCCAGACCGAGCTCGCTGTCGATGAACCGGAGCACCTCGTCCGCGCTGGCGTTCTCGAGCTGGCCGGAGACATCGGATTCGGCGTCGCGCGTCTGTTTGCGCCAGGTCGACGACAGCTGACGTAGCCGTTCGGTGATCGTGTCGCGGCTGGTGGCCGTGCCGGCCGCCGCGGTCAGCGCCGCCTCGATCCGGTCGAGCTCGGCGAGCAGCAGTTCCTCGGGCGTCCGCGTCGGCGGGGCGATCTCGGCGAGCAGGTGACCGGCCAGCGCCTCGGGGGTCGGATAGTCGAAGACCAGCGTCGCCGGCAGCCGGATCCCGGTCGCCGCCACCAGGCGGTTGCGGAACTCGACTGAGGTCAGCGAGTCGAAGCCGATCTCGGTGAACGGGTTCCGCGCGTCGACCGACTCGGGCCCCGGGAACCCGAGGACCGCGGCGACATGGTCCCGGACGAGGTCCAGTACGGCCGGCATCCGGTCGCCCTCGCCGAGGCCGCTGAGCCGGTCGAGCAGCGTCGCCGCGCCGGAACCGCCGGACTCCAGCGTTCGCCGCGACGGCGCCCGGACGAGGCCGCGGAACAGCGCGGCCACTCCGTCGGCGGCCGCGGCCGTCCGCATCGCGGCGAGATCGAGCCGGATCGGCACCAGGGCCGGCTCGTCCGCGGCGAGTGCCATGTCGAACAGGGCCATGCCCTGGTCCGGGGTGAGCGCGCCGAAGCCGCCCCGCCGCAGCCGCCGCCGATCCGTGTCGTCGAGGTGGCCGGTGATGCCGGCGCCGGCGGCTTGTTCCCACAGTCCCCACGCGAGGGAGGTCGCGGCGTGGCCGGCCGCGTGCCGATGCTGGGCCAGCGCGTCGAGGAACGTGTTGGCCGCGGCGTAGTTGCCCTGCCCGGCGTTGCCCAACACGCCGGCGGCGCCGGAGTACAGGACGAACGCGTCGAGGTCGAGGCCCGCCGTCAGCTCGTGCAGATTGACCGCCGCGTCGACCTTGGGCCGCAGCACCCGTTCGACCTGCTCGGCGGTCATCGAGGCGACGACGCCGTCGGCGAGCACCCCGGCCGTGTGCACGACGGCGGTGAGTGGATGTGCCGCCGGGATCTCGGCGAGCACGCCGGCGAGCCCGGCTCGGTCGGCCGCGTCGCAGGCGACCACCCGGACGGTAGCGCCGAGCGCGGTCAGCTCCTGCGCGAGCGCGCCGGCGCCGGGTGCGTCCGGGCCGCGCCGGCCGGTCAGCACCAGATGGCGTACGCCGTGCGCGGTCACCAGATGGCGGGCGGCCAGCGAACCGAGCGCGCCAGTGCCGCCGGTGACCAGCACGGTGCCGTCCGGCCGGAGCGAGCGGGGCATCGTCAGGACCACCTTGCCGACGTGCTGTGCCTGGGCGAGGTGACGGAACGCGTCTCGGGCGCGCCGAATGTCCCAGGTCCGAACCGGCGGCAACGTCAACGAGCCCCGCTCGAACAGGGCGACGACCTCGCGGAGGATCTCGCCGATCCGGGCCCCGGGCAGCGCGGCCAGGTCGAAGCTTCGGTAGCGGACACCGGGGTGTGCCCGCGCGACCTCGTCCGGGTCGCGCGGATCGGTCTTGCCCATCTCGATGAACCGGCCGCCGCGGGGCATCAGGCGCAGCGACGCGTCGATCAGCTCGCCGGCCAGGGAGTTGAGCACCACGTCGACGCCCCGGCCACCGCTGCTGTCCCGGAAGGAGTCCGCGAAGCCGGGCGTACGGGAGGAGGCGATCCGCTCCTGCGGAATGCCCGCGTCCCGGAGCGCCTCCCACTTGCCCGGACCGGCCGTGGCGAAGACCTCGGCGCCGAGGTGCCGGGCGATCTGCACGGCGGCCGTACCGACACCACCGGCGGCGGCGTGCACCAGCACCGATTCACCGGCGGTCAGGCCGGCCAGGTCGACCAGGGCGTGATAGGCCGTGGCGTAGGCCATCGGCACCGACGCGGCCTCGGTGAACGACCAGCCGGCCGGGATGGGGACCACCCGGTCGGCGGTCGTGACCGCGGTCCTGCCCGAGCCGCCCAGCAGGATGCCCATCACCCGGTCGCCCGGACTCAGGCCGGTGACGTCCGGGGCGACCTCGACGATCACGCCGGCGCCCTCGCCGCCCATCTGCGCGTCCCCGGGGTACATGTCCAGGGCGATCAGCACGTCGCGGAAGTTGAGGCCGACGGCGTGTGGGGCGACCCGCACCTCCCCCGGCTCCAGCGTCCGGCCCTCCTCGGCCGGGGCCAGCACCAGGTTGTCCACCGTGCCGCGGCTGCTCACGGCCAGCCGCCAATTGCCCGGCGGAGGCACCAGGGTGGCGGGGACGGCGAGCCGCGGCGCGTACACCCTGCCCGCCCGCACCGCGAGTTGCGCTTCGCCGGTGGCGAGCGCGGCGGCCAGCGCGGCCGACGACGCGGCGTCCTCGTCGAGGTCGGCCAGCACCAGCCGGGCGGGATTCTCCGCCTGCGCCGACCGGATCAGGCCCCAGGCCGGGGCGTTGACCAGGTCGGTAGGGCCGGCCTCGCCGTCCAGCGCGACCGCGCCGGTGGTAACCACGACCAGGCGAGAGGACGCGAACCGCGGCTCGGCCAGCCACTCCCGCACGAGTGCCAGCGTGCGGCAGGTCGCTTCGCGGACCGCCGTGGCGAGGTCGCCGGTCTCGCCGGGTGCGGTCAGGCGGATCGCCACCAGCGGCGGCACGTCGGCCGTGTCCGGCAACGCGCCGGGCTCGGCGAAGACCGGCTCGGGTGCGGCCTCGGCGGTGGCGACGGGGGCCCACCGTACGGCGTACATCGAGTCGCCGGCCCCGGTGGTGACGGACCGCGCGGGCAGCGCGCGCATCGTCAGCGACTCGATGTCGGCCACCGGGGTGCCGGCCAGATCGGTGACGCTGATGGCGTAGGAGCCGTTGTCCCGCGCGAACAGCCGTACCCGCACGGACGTGGCCCCGGTGGCGTGCAGGCGTACGCCGGACCAGCTGAACGGCAGTCGCGCCCCGGTGTCACCGGTCGTTCCGGCCGCGATCACGTGCAGCGCCGCGTCCAGCAGGGCGGGGTGGAGCCCGAACCGGCCGGTCTCGGTGGCGTCCTCGGGCAGGGCCACCTCGGCGTACCGGTCGCTGCCGTTTTCCCACGCCGCCAGCAGCCCGCGGAACGTGGGTCCGTAGCGCATCCCGATACTGTCGAACCGGTCGTAGAGGCCGGTGACGTCGAGGCGTTCCGCTCCCGCCGGCGGCCAGGACGGCCCGGTCCCGGCGGCGGGAGCGTCCGCGCCGTCCACCAGGGTGCCGCTCGCGTGCCGGGTCCACGGGTCGCCCGGTTTCGACTGCCCCGGCCGGGAGTAGACAGCGACGGCCCGGCGGCCGGCGGCCGCCGCGTCGACGGCCACCTGCAGCCGCACGTCGCCGCGCTCGGGCAGCACCAACGGTGCCTCGAGGGTCAGCTCCTCGACGATGCCGCAGCCGGCCTCGTCGCCGGCGCGCACGGCCAGCTCGACGAACGCGGTGCCGGGCAGCAGCACCTGGCCGCCGATCTCGTGCTCGGCCAGCCACGGGTGGGTCTGCCGGGAGAGCCGCCCGGTGAGCAGGACGCTGTCGTCGGCGAGGGTGGCACCGGCGTCGAGCAACGGGTGGCCGGCCTCCTTGAGGCCGATCGACCCCGCGTCGCCGGCCGGCCGGCCGGGGCTCGCCAGCCAGAACCGCTGCCGCTGGAAGGCGTAGGTGGGCAGGTCGGCGTGCCGTTCCCGCGGTCCGAAGAGGACCCGCCAGTCGACGGGCCGGCCGGCGACGTGCAGGCGGGCGAGCGCCTCGACGAAGGTCTGCACCTCGTCGCGGTCCTTGCGGGCGGTGGGGATCGCCTCGGTCAGGCCGCTGAGGACCCCGTCGGGGCCGATCTCCACCGCGATGTCCGCACCGGCGGCGGCGACGTTGTCGGCAAACCGAACAGCCTGCCGGACGTGCTCCACCCAGTAACCCGGATCGGTCGGGTCACCGCTCATGGCCAGCGCGATGCTCGGCTGCCGATAGGCCAGGCCCTCGGCCACCTGCCGGAACTCGTCCAGCATCGGCTCCATCAACGGCGAGTGGAACGCGTGACTGACCCGCAACCGGCGCGTCCGCACCCCGACCAACGCCGCCTCGACCCGGGCCACACTCTCCTCAGCCCCGGAGACCACCACCGCCGACGGGCCGTTCACCGCCGCGATACCCACCCGCTCGTCGAGCAGCGGCACCACATCAGCTTCGGGGGCGGCGACCGCGAGCATCGCCCCACCCGCCGGCAACGCCTGCATCAACCCGGCCCGGGCGGCGATGAGCGTGCACGCGTCGTCCAGAGACAACACCCCCGCCACATGGGCAGCCGCGATCTCCCCGATCGAATGACCCACCAACACATCCGGCTCGACACCGAACGACGTCAGCAGCCGGAACAGGGCGACCTCGAAGGCGAACAACGCCGGCTGCGCGTTACCGGTCTCGCGCAGCTCCTCCTCGGACGAGCCCCACATCACGTCCCGAACGTTCAGGCGTTCCAGCACCTCGTCCAGGGCCTGAGCGAACACCGGGAACTCGGCGGCCAACTCACGGCCCATACCGAGGCGCTGACTACCCTGACCCGAGAACAGGAACCCCAGACGGCCGTCCACCGTCGCGGTGCCGCGCAGCACCCCCGGCCCGACCTCCCCGGCGGCGAGCGCTTCAAGTCCCGCGACCAGGGTGAGCCGGTCGGTCGCGACGATCGCGGCGCGGTGCTCCATCGGCGCCCGGGTCGCCGCCAGGGCGGCGCCGATCGCGGCGGTCTCGCCGCGCAGCTCGGTCAGCAGTTTCGCGGCCTGCCCGCGCAGCGCGTCCCCGGTCCGGGCGGAGATCAGCCACGGCACCACCCGCGGCGTCGGCGCCGGCGCCACGGCGGTCTCCGGCTCGGCCTGCTCGAGGATCACATGCGCGTTGGTGCCGGAGATGCCGAACGACGACACCGCCGCGCGGCGCGGCCGTCCCGTGTCGTCCCACGGCCGGGGCTCGGTCAGCAGCGCGACGGTGCCGGCCGTCCAGTCCACGTGTGCGGTCGGCTCGTCGACGTGCAGCGTCCTCGGGAGCGTCCCGTGCCGCATCGCCATCACCATCTTGATCACCCCGGCCACGCCGGCGGCGGACTGAAGGTGGCCGATGTTCGACTTCACCGAGCCGAGCCAGAGCGGCCGGTCCTCGGGCCGGTCCTGGCCGTACGTGGCGAGCAGTGCCTGCGCCTCGATCGGGTCACCCAACGTCGTGCCGGTGCCGTGCGCTTCGACCACGTCGACGTCCGGCGCGGACAGTCCGGCGACCGCCAGGGCCTCCCGGATCACGCGCTGCTGGGCGGGGCCGTTCGGGGCGGTCAGGCCGTTGGACGCACCGTCCTGGTTGATCGCGCTGCCTCTCACCACGGCAAGCACCGGGTGGCCGTGGCGGCGCGCGTCGGAGAGCCGCTCGAGCACCAGCATGCCGGCCCCCTCGGCGAGACCGAAGCCGTCCGCCGAGGCGGCGAACGACTTGCACCGCCCGTCGCGGGCGAGCGCGCCCTGCCGACTGAACCCGACGAACCCCAGCGGCGTGGACATCACCGTGGCGCCACCGGCCAGCGCCAGCGAGCATTCGCCGTTACGCAGGGCGTTCGCGGCCAGGTGCAGGGCGACCAGCGACGACGAGCAGGCCGTGTCGACAGTCAGGGTCGGGCCCTCCAAGCCCAGCGCGTAGGCGGTGCGCCCGGACACGACACTGCCCAGCGTGCCGGTCATGAGATGGCCGACCACCTCCTCGGACAGCTGATCGGAGCCACGGCCGTAGTGTTCGTAGGCGGTGCCGACGAACACGCCGGTCCGGCTGCCGCGCAGCGACTCCGGGTTGATACGGGCGTGCTCGAGCGCCTCCCACGAGGTCTCCAGGAGCAGCCGCTGCTGCGGGTCCATCGCGAGCGCCTCGCGGGGGCTGATGCCGAAGAACCCGGCGTCGAAATCGCCCGCCCCGTCGAGAAAACCGCCTTCCCGGACGTACGTCGTGTGCGGCCGGGACAGGTCCGGGTCGTAGATGGCGTCGACGTCCCAGCCCCGGTCCTCGGGCAGGAACGAGATCGCGTCGGCGCCGTCGGCGACGAGCCGCCAGAGGTCCTCCGGCGTGCGTACCCCGCCGGGGGCGCGCAGGCTCATGCCGACGATGACGATCGGGTCGCCGGCCTGCGGCGCGACTGCGGATCCCGGCTCGGCGGCGGGTCCGGGCTCGCCGAGGATCTGCCCGGCCAGCATCTCGGCCACGGCCCGGATGTTCGGGTGGTCGAAGATGACGGTCGTCGGCACCCGCGCGCCGGTGACGTCCTGCAGCCGGGCCCGCAGCTCGACCGCGGACACCGAGTCGAAGCCGAGGTCCCGGAATGCCCGGTCCGCCTCGACGTCGGCCGGGTCGCCGTAGCCGAGCACGACCGCGACCTGTTCCCGGACGAGGTCGGTGAGTAGGCGGAGGCGGTCCCGTTTGTCGAGCGGAAGCAGCCGGGCCTGCAGGGGCGACGTGACGTCCTCGGCAGCGCCGGGCCGGGCCTCGGCCGCGACGAGCGCGGCCACCTCGGGGATGCCGGCCACCAGCGGCCGGCTCCGGGCGGAGCTGAACAGCGGATAGAAACGTTCCCAGTCAACATCCGCGACGACCAGGTGGGTCTCCCCGTCGGCGAGCGCCTGGACGAGGCCCTCGACGGCACGCTCGGGTGCCATGAACGGCATGCCGCTGCGGCGTCCGTCGTCCTCACTGAGGAAGGAGGTCATGCCCCCGCCGGCCGCCGACCAGAACCCCCATGCCACGGCGGTGGCGGGCAGTCCCCGGCCGCGCCGGGCGACGGCCAGTCCATCGAGGAACGCGTTGGCAGCGGCGTAGGCGGCGTTGTTGCCGCTCCCCCACACTCCGGCGCCCGACGAGAACAGCACGAACGCGTCCAGTTCCCGGTCGGCGAACACGTCGTCGAGCACCGCCGCACCGATGAGCTTGGCCGCGGTGACGGCTTCGAGCTCCTCCGGGCCGAGCAGGTCGATCCGCTTCATGTGCGGGATCCCGGCGGCGTGGAACACCGAGCGGATCACGTCGCCGCCCGCCTCGATCCGGGCGGCCAGCGCCGCGACCGCCTCCGCGTCGGCCACGTCGCACGCTTCCACCGTGACCCGTACGCCGCTGCGCTCCAGTTCAGCGACCAGATCGGCCGCCCCCGGGGCCCGGTCGCCACGTCGGCCGGTCAGCACGATGTGCCCGGCGCCGCCGGTCGCCAGCATGCGTGCCACGTGGGCGCCGAGGCCGCCGGTGCCGCCGAAGACCAGGGCGGTGCCCCGGGCCTGCCACGTGGCGTCGGCGCCGGTGGTGCGGGGCGCCCGGGTGAGCCGCCGGGCGTACAGCGCCGACGAGCGGACCGCGAGCTGGTCCTCGTCGCCGACGCCGGCCAGGGCGGCGGCGAGGCGCACGCGGGCGGGGACGTCGATGTTTTCCGGCAGGTCGATCAGGCCGCCCCAGCGCTCCGGGTGCTCGAGCGCGAAGACCCGGCCGAGGCCGCACACCGCGCTCTGCCCGGGCGCGCGGAGCGGATCGGATCCGCCGACCGTCTCGGCCGTCTGGGTGGCGAGCCACACCGGCGCGGCGATCTCGGCGTCGCCGAGGGCCTGCAGCAACGACAGCGTACGAACCAGCCCGGAGTCCGCCGCGGCGAGCAGGGACAGCACACCCGCGGGGGCCTCCTGCCCGGGCAACAGGTCCGCCAGCGGGTCCCGGTCGAGCTGGTCGCCGAGCTCGATGAGCCGCACCTCGGCGCCGTGCTCGGTGAGCGCCGTGGTGACGGCCGCGACGAGGTCGTCATCGGCGGCGGCCACGATCCACCACAGCCCGCTGAGCTTCGGAGCGGCCGTGGTGAGCGCCACCGGCGTCCAGGTGATCCGGTACCGCCAGTTGTCCAGTTCGGACCGGGCGGGCTGCGGCGCCACCGGGTCCAGCCAGAACCGCTGCCGCTGGAAGGCGTAGGTGGGCAGGTCGAAGCCGCGTGGGGAGACGCCCGCGAAATAGGTGCGCCAGTCGACGCGTACGCCGCGGGTCTGCAGCCGGCCGAACGCCTCGATGAGGAACCGGACCTCGTCGCGATCCCTGTGCGCCAGCGGGACGAGCACGGCCGACTCGTCGCCGGCGTGTTCCAGCGCCTGCTCGGCGAGGCCGGTCAGCACGCCGTCCGGGCCGATCTCCACAAGGATGTCGGCGTTCGTGGCGGCGAGGTTGTCGGCGAAGCGAACGGCCTGCCGGACGTGCTCGACCCAGTAACCGGGGTCGGTCGGGTCACCGCTCATGGCCAGCGCGATGCTCGGCTTCTGGTAGGTCAAGCGTTCGGCGACCTGCCGGAAGTCCTCCAGCATCGGCTCCATCAACGGCGAGTGGAACGCGTGACTGACCCGCAACCGGCGCGTCCGCACCCCGACCAACGCCGCCTCGACCCGGGCCACGCTGTCCTCTGCCCCGGAGACCACGACCGCCGACGGGCCGTTGATCGCCGCGATGCCGACCTGCTCGTCGAGCAGCGGCAACACGTCGGCCTCGGGGGCGGCGACCGCGAGCATCGCCCCACCCGCCGGCAACGCCTGCATCAACCGCGCCCGGGCGTCGACCAACGCGCACGCGTCATCCAGGGAGAAGACCCCCGCTACGTGGGCAGCGGCGATCTCCCCGATCGAGTGACCCACCAACACATCCGGCTCGACACCGAACGACGTCAGCAGCCGGAACAGGGCGACCTCGAACGCGAACAACGCCGGCTGCGCGTTACCGGTCTCGCGCAGCTCCTCCTCCGACGAACCCCACATCACCTCCCGCACATCGAGACGTTGCAACACCTCGTCGAGGGCGTCGGCGAACACCGGGAACTCGGCAGCCAACTCACGGCCCATGCCGAGTCGCTGACTACCCTGACCGGCGAACAGGAACCCCAGCCGGCCGGCCGTGCCGCTGCCGGTGTGCACACCGGCGGCCGGCTCCCCGGCGGCCAGGGCACGCAGTCCCGCCAGCAGCTCGTCGCGGTTCGCCCCGGTGATGACGGCCCGGTGGTCGAGCACGGCCCGGGTCGTGGCGAGCGCGGCCCCGACCACGTCGGCCGGAGCGGCCCGCTCGTCGAGCCGGTCGAGCCGGTCGAGCAGCCGGGCCGCCTGCGCGCCGAGCGCGGCGGAGGTCCGTGCCGACAGCAGCCACGGCACGGCCGGGGGCGGCGCCACGGCCGGCTCGGCCGCAACCTCCTCCAGCGGAGCCTCCTCGATGATCACGTGGGCGTTGGTGCCGCTGAACCCGAACGACGAGATGCCGGCGCGGCGCGGGCCGTCCCCACGCCGCCACGGCTTGGCCTCGGTGAGCAGCCGCACGTCCCCGGCCGACCAGTCCACGTGCGGGGACGGGCGATCGGCGTGCAGGGTGCGCGGCAGCACGCCGTGCCGCATCGCCATCACGGTCTTGATCACGCCGCCGACGCCGGCCGCGGCCTGGGTGTGCCCGATGTTGGACTTGAGGGAGCCGAGCCACAGCGGATGGCCCTCGGCGCGCTCCTGTCCGTACGTCGCGAGCAGGGCCTGCGCCTCAATGGGGTCGCCCAGCACCGTGCCGGTTCCGTGCGCCTCGACCATGTCGACCTGCGACGCGGACAGGCCCGCGTCGGCGAGCGCCTGGCGGATCACCCGCATCTGCGACGGGCCGTTGGGCGCGGACAGACCGTTGCTCGCCCCGTCCTGGTTGATGGCGCTGCCGCGCAGGACCGCCAGCACCTGGTGGCCCTGGCGGCGGGCGTCGGACAGTCGCTCGAGGACCAGGACGCCCACGCCTTCGGCCCAGCCGGTGCCGTCGGCGCCCGCCCCGAACGACTTGCACCGGCCGTCCGGGGACAGCCCGCGCTGCCGGCTGAACTCGATGAACGTGCCCGGCGACGACATCACCGTCACGCCGCCGGCGAGCGCAGCCGAGCATTCCCCGCGCCGCAGCGCGTTCGCCGCCAGGTGCAGCGCCACCAGCGACGACGAGCAGGCGGTGTCGACCGAGACGGCGGGGCCGTTGAGGTCGAGCGTGTAGGCGACCCGGCCGGAGACGACGCTGCCGATCGCCTCGCTGCGGTAGTAGTCGTGGTACATGACCCCGGCGAACACCCCGGTGCGGCTGCCCCGCAGCGACGCCGGGTCGATGCCGGCTCGTTCGAGCGCCTCCCACGAGGTCTCCAGGAGCAGGCGCTGCTGGGGATCGGCGCTGACGGCCTCCCGCGGCGACATGGCGAAGAAGCCGGGGTCGAAATCGGCGGCGTCGTACAGGAAGCCGCCGTGCCGCGTGTACGCCGTGTCCGGGTGCTCGGGATCGGGGTGGTAGACGTGCGGGTCCCAGCCGCGATCGGCCGGGAACTCACCGATCGCGTCCACGCTGTCGTCGACCAGCCGCCAGAGGTCCTCCGGGGAGGTGACGCCACCCGGGTAACGACAGGCCATGCCGACGATCGCGATCGGCTCGTGGTCCTTGCCCTCGATCTCCCGCAGCTGCTGACGGGCCTCGTGCAGATCCGCCGTGACGCGCCGGAGGTAGTCCCGGAGTTTGTCCTCGCCTGCCATGTCGTCCCCTTCGTCGCGTCGTTCAGAGTTCGTTGTCGATGAAGGCGAAGATCTCGTCGTCGCTCGCCGATTCGATGTGTTCCTTGACGCTGTCCGCGGTCCGGTCCCCGTCGCCGAGACCGGCCAGGATCTCCCGCAGCCGCGCGGTGATCCGGCCCCGCGCGTCGCTGTCCGCGCCGACCTTCGACACCGAGTTCTCGATCCGGTCGAGCTCGGCGAACAGGCGCAGCTCCGCGGCCTGGTCGCCGGCCGCGCCGTCGAACTGTCCGAGCAGGTGGGCGATCAGCGCCGCCGGACTCGGGTAGTCGAAGATCAGCGTCGCGGGCAGCCGCAGACCCGTCGCGGCGCTGAGCCGGTTGCGCAGCTCGACCGCGGTGAGCGAGTCGAAGCCGAGGTCCTGGAACTGCTGCTCCTCGGCGATCGCGGACCCGTCGGCGAACCCGAGGGTCGCGGCAACCTGGCCGCGCACCAGGCCGGACAGGACGCTCTCGCGCTCGGCGGGAGCCATCGCGGCCATCCGGCCGGCGAACTCGCCGCCGGCGGCGACTCCGGCCGCGGAACGCCGTGCGGAACCACCGACCAGCCCGCGCAGCATCGCCGGCAACGCCTCGCCGGCGGACGCCAGCACCCGCAGATCGAGGGTGACCGGCACGAGCGCCGCGCGTTCGTGGGTCAGCGCGGCGTCGAACAGCGCGAGGCCCTCGGCCACGGTCAGCGGCACGATGCCGGTGCGGCGCATCCGCTCGGCGTCGCGGTCGGCCAGGTCGCCGGCCATGCCGCCGTGCGACCACGGACCCCAGGCCAGTGACGTTCCGGGCAGCCCGGCGGCCCGGCGGTGCTGGGCCAGCGCGTCCAGGTAGGCGTTGGCCGCGGCGTAGTTGGCCTGGCCGGCCCCGCCGAGCACCCCGGCCACCGAGGAGAACAGCACGAACGCGGTGAGATCGAGCCCGGCGGTCAGCTCGTGCAGGTGCCACGCCGCGTCCGCCTTGGGCCGCAGCACGGCCGTGAGCCGTTCCGGGGTGAGGCTGCCGATCAGACTGTCGTCCAGCACGCCGGCCAGGTGCACGACGGCGGTCAGCGGCCGCTCGGCCGGCACCGCCGCGATGAGCGCCGCGACCTCGTCACGGACCGCCACGTCGCAGGCCACGATGGTCACGTCGGCGCCGAGCGCGGTCAGCTCGGCCCGTAGGTCGTTCGCTCCGGCGGCATCCGCGCCCCGGCGGCCGGCCAGCAGAAGATGCCGTACGCCGTGCGCCGTGACCAGGTGCCGGGCCACCAGTGAACCCAGGGCGCCGGTGCCACCGGTGACGAGGACGGTGCCGTCCAACATCGGGCGATCGGCCCCGGACGCGGTGGCCCGGGATAGCCTCGGCGTGTACACCCGGTCGCCGCGCACCGCCAGCTGCGGTTCGCCGGCCCGCAGGGCGGCGCCGATCAGCTCGGTGCCGGCCGCGCCGTCGGAGTCGAGCAGGACGAAGCGGTCCGGGTTCTCCGTCTGCGCCGCCCGCACCAGTCCCCACACCGCCGCCTGCGCCGGGTTCACGTCCTCGTCCGGGGTGACCGCGACGGCGTCGCGGGTCATCAGCGCCAGCCGGGCCGGGGCGAAACGCTCCTGGGCCAGCCAGTCCCGCACGAGCGCCAGCGCCCGCTCCACGGAGCGGCCGTCGAGGTCGGCGAGCACCCATCCGCCGTCCACGTCGCCCACCTCGGCCAACTCGGTCACCCGGGTAACCGGGGCGGGACCGTCGCCGTGGGCCACCGGCGTCCAGTCGACCTGGAACAGGCTGTCCCGGCCGGCCGGGCCGCTGACCTGTTCGACCGCGACCGGCCGCAGGACCAGGCTGTCGACGTCGAGCACCGGGGTGCCGGTCTGGTCGGCGGCCGTTATCCGCACCGCGCCGCGAGCCCCGGCCGAACTCGCCCGCACCCGCAGGTGCCTGGCCCCGGCGGCGTGCAGCACGACCTGGTTCCACGCGAACGGCAGGTTGGTGCGGCCGGGGCCGGCGTCGTCGAGAAAGTCCCCGAGCGCGATCGCGTGCAGCGCGGAGTCCAGGAGCGCGGGGTGCAGGCCGTACCGCTCGGCGTCGGCCTGCGCGGGCTCGGGCAGCACGATCTCGGCGAACACCTCGTCGTCGCGCCGCCACGCCGCGGTCAGGCCGTGGAAGATCGGGCCGTAGTCGACTCCGGTGCCGCCGTCCGTCCCGTAGAAGCCGTCCACGGCGACGGGGGTGGCGTCCACCGGCGGCCACTGGGTGAGATCGGCGGAGGGCCGGGCCGCCCGCTCGGTGAGCACACCGGTCGCGTGCCGGGTCCAGCCGCCGGCGCCGCGGTCGGGCCGGGAATGGATCTCCACGGCCCGGGCGCCGTGCTCGTCTGCGGCACCGACGACCACCTGCACCTGAACACCGCCGTCGGCGGGGACCACCAGGGGCGCCTGGAGGGTGAGCTCGGCGAGGACCGGGCAGCCGGCTTCGTCGCCGGCCCGCACGGCCATCTCGACCAGGGCGGCGCCCGGCACGACCACGGCGCCGCCGACCCGGTGGTCGCCCAGCCAGGCGTGCGTGCCCAGCGCCAGGCGGGCCGTACAGACCACTCCGCCGGTGTCCGGCGCCGGCACGACCACCGAGAGCAGCGGATGCTCGATCGCGCTCAGGCCGACAGCCGCCAGGTCGCCACCCACCGGCCCGTCGAGCCAGAACCGCTCGCGCTGGAACGCGTAGGTCGGCAGAGCGACCTGCCGGGCGGCACCGAACAGCGCGCGCCAGTCGACGGGCCGGCCGGCGATGTGCAGCCGCCCGAGCGCCTCGACGAACACCTGCGCCTCGTCGCGGTCCTTGCGGGCGGTCGGTATCGCCTCGGTCAGACCGCTGAGAACGCCGTCGGGTCCGATCTCCACCGCGATCTCGGCGTTCGCGGCGGCCACATTGTCGGCGAAACGAACAGCCTGCCGGACGTGCTCGACCCAGTAACCCGGATCGGTCGGATCGCCGCTGACGGCCAGCTCGACGACCGGCTCCTGATAGCTCAACCCCTCGGCCACCTGCCGGAACTCCGCAAGCATCGGCTCCATCAACGGCGAATGGAACGCATGACTGACCCGCAACCGGCGCATCCGCACCCCGACCAACGCCGCCTCGATCCGGGCCACGCTGTCCTCAGCCCCGGAGACCACGACCGCCGACGGGCCGTTGACCGCCGCGATACCCACCCGCTCGTCGAGCAGCGGCACCACATCAGCCTCCGGCGCAGCAACCGCGAGCATCGCCCCACCCGCCGGCAACGCCTGCATCAACCGCGCCCGGGCGTCGACCAACGCGCACGCGTCATCCAGCGACAACACACCCGCCACATGGGCGGCCGCGATCTCCCCGATCGAGTGACCCACCAACACATCAGGCTCGATGCCGAACGAGGTCAGAAGTCGATAGAGAGCAACCTCGAAAGCGAACAGCGCCGGTTGGGCGTTGCCGGTCTTCTGCAACTCCTCCGGGTCGGAGCCCCACATCACGTCCCGGACGTTCAGGCGTTGCAGCACCTCGTCCAGGGCCTGAGCGAACACCGGGAACTCGGCGGCCAACTCACGGCCCATACCGAGGCGCTGACTACCCTGACCCGAGAACAGGAACCCCAGCCGGCCGTCCACCGTCGCGGTGCCGCTGAACACCCCCGGCCCGGCCTGCCCGGCGGCGAGCGCATCCAGCGCCGCCAGCAACCGGTCGCGGTCGTCGCCGACCACCACCGCGCGGTGCGTCAGGGCCGCCCGGCCCGAGGCCAGCGACCAACCCACGTCACGCGGGTCCGCCTCCGGCCGGTCGGCCAGCCAGGCGCGCAGCCGATCCGCCTGCGCACGCAGGGCCTCGGGCGACCCGGCGGACAGCGTCCACGCCAGAGTCCCCGCCGGCGACCGCTCCGCGACCGGGACCTCGGTCTCGGGTGCCTGTTCGAGGATCACGTGCGCGTTGGTGCCGGAGATACCGAACGACGACACACCCGCCCGTCGCGGCCCCTCGCCGGCCCACTGCCTCGACCGCGTCAGCAGCTCGACCGCACCCGCCGACCAGTCCACGTGCCGCGACGGCTCGTCAACGTGCAGCGTCTTCGGCAGCGTCTCGTGCCGCATCGCCATGACCATCTTGATCACACCGGCCACACCCGCCGCCGCCTGCGTGTGACCGAAGTTCGACTTGACGGATCCGAGCCACAGGGGCCTGTCACGATCCTGGCCGTAGGTTGCGATCAGGGCCTGGGCCTCGATCGGGTCGCCTAGCGTCGTGCCGGTGCCGTGTGCCTCCACCACGTCGACGTCCGCCGCGTTCACTCCCGAGTTGGCCAGGGCCTGGCGGATCACCCGCTGCTGCGAGGGCCCGTTCGGCGCCGTGATGCCGTTGGACGCGCCGTCCTGGTTGACCGCGGAACCCCGTACCACCGCAAG
This sequence comes from Micromonospora sp. NPDC049275, assembly GCF_043197115.1. Taxonomy (NCBI): domain Bacteria; kingdom Bacillati; phylum Actinomycetota; class Actinomycetes; order Micromonosporales; family Micromonosporaceae; genus Micromonospora; species Micromonospora sp. NPDC049275. Next base: position 141,917 of record NZ_JBICSN010000010.1, on the reverse strand, counting down.
GATCTGATGGTTGTTGCGTCGCGCGTCGGAGAGCCGCTCCACCAGCAGCACACCGACACCCTCACCCCAGCCGGTGCCATCCGCCGTGTCCGCGAACGCCTTGCACCGCCCGTCCGGCGAGAGACCACGCTGACGGGAGAACTCGATGAACGTGCCCGGCGTCGCCATCACCGTGACACCACCAGCCAACGCCAGATCACACTCACCCGAACGCAACGACTGCACCGCCATGTGCAGAGCCACCAACGACGACGAACACGCCGTGTCCACACTGACCGCCGGACCCTCGAACCCAAACGTGTACGACACCCGGCCCGTGATCAGACTCCCACTGCCGGTCGCACCAGGCAGAGACAGGCCGTAGTCGTGATACATGACGCCCGCGAACACACCCGTGCGGCTCCCCTGCCGAGACCGCGGATCGATGCCCGCGTGCTCGAACGCCTCCCACGACGCCTCCAGCAGCAACCGCTGCTGCGGGTCCATACCGAGCGCCTCACGCGGCGAGATCCCGAAGAACGCCGGATCGAAATGCGCGGCGTCATACAGAAAACCACCGGTCCTGGTGTACGTCTTCCCCGCCGCACCCGGCTCCGGATCGTAGAGGCCATCCAGATCCCAACCCCGATCGACCGGGAAGTCCGACATCGCGTCCACCCCGCCAGCGACCAGCCGCCACAGGTCCTCCGGCGTCTCCACCCCGCCCGGGTAACGACACGCCATACCCACGATCGCGATCGGCTCATCACTGGTCACCGCGGCCGTAACCACTTCCTGGACCGCGCCGCCACCGCTCAACTCGGATTCGATGTGCCGGGCGACGGCCAACGCGTTCGGATAGTCGAACACCAACGTCGCCGGCAACCGCAAACCCGTCGCCGCGTTCAACTCATTACGCAACTCCACCGCGGTCAACGAATCAAACCCGAGCTCCTGAAACGCCCGGCCAGGTTCGACCGCCGCACCCGAGGCATGCCCGAGAACCCCCGCAACCTTCTCCCGCACCAACTCCAACACCTGCGGACCAGACAACGTGACAACCGAACCCGCCGCGACCGCCCGGACCGCCTGACGCGGCCGCCGCACCAGAGCACGCAACAGCGCCGGAACATCAGAGCGACCACGCAACCCGGCAACATCCACCGCCAACGGCACCAACACCGGTTCACCACTCGACAGCCCCGCATCGAACCCGGCCAACCCGTCCGCCACCGACAACATCGGCAACCCCTGCCGGCGCATCCGCTGCACATCCGCCGCAGCGAGTTGCTGCGACAAACCCGTATCGGTGTCCCACAAACCAAACGCCAGCGACGTCGCCGCCAACCCGAGCCCACGACGATAAGTCGCAAGCGCATCCAAGAAGACATTCGCCGCCGCATAAGTGCCCTGCCCCGCCGCCAGCACCAAACCACCAGCCGACGAGAACAACACGAACGCCGCCAAATCCAGATCCGCGGTCAACTCATGCAAATGCCACGCCGCATCCGCCTTCGCCGCGAACACCCGATCAAAACGCTCCGGCGACAACGAACCCACCAAACCGGTATCACCCACACCCGCCGCGTGCACCACCGCCGTCAACGGATGCTCCACCGGAACCGACGCGATCAACTCCGCAACCGCAGCCCGATCAGACACATCACACGCCACCACCGTCACCGACGCATCGAGATCCCCAAGATCAGCCGCACCCGGCGCCTCCACGCCACGACGACTGACCAACAACAGATGCCGCACACCACGCCCGACCAAATGACGAGCAACCAGAGCACCCAAACCACCCGTACCACCAGTGACCAGAACCGTGCCCTCCGGATCCAGCCCCACCAACCCCGCAGCGACCCGCCCCGACCGCGAACCAGGCGCGCCAACCACCACGCCATCCACCGACCCCAGGACCGACCCGACACCCGCCGCCGACTCACCAGCCGCCAGCACCGGCGAGGCCGCCGAAACCCGCACCAACCGCGGCACCAACACCACACCCGAGCGAACCGCTACCTCCGGCTCACCCGAGGCCACCACCACCGACAACAACGACTCACCCGAACCATCCAGATCAACCAACACGATCCGGCCCGGGTTCTCCGCCTGCGCCGCACGCACCAAACCCCACACCGGCGCCACACCAAGATCAACCCGCTCATCAGGGCCCACCGCCACCGCACCCCGCGTCACCACCACCAACCGAGAACCCCGCTCCTCGGCCAAAAACTCACGTAGCCGCCCCAACACCGACACCGCCGACGCCCGAATCGCCGCCGGCACATCCGCACCGCCGGTGGCCACGTGGAACACCGTCCACGGCGTCTCCGGGTCGTTAGTGGTGGACGAAGCGGGCAGCCAGCTCATCCGGAACAGGGTGTCCCGACGGCCCGTCAGCTGGTCGGCGGAGACCGGGCGCGACACCATCGAGCTCACCGTCACGGCCGGCGCGCCGGTGTCGTCGGTCGCCACGATGGCGCCGGTCGACCGGACGAGGCGCACGCGCAGCCGGGTCGCACCGGCGGCATGCACGTTGACCCCGGACCACACGAACGGCAGCACCGTCGTTCCGTCACCGGTCTGCCGGTCTGCGGCCAGCAAGGCGTGCATGGTCGCGTCGAGCAGGGCCGGGTGCACCCCGAACCGGGCGGCGTCGGCGATCGCCGACTCCGGCAGCTCGACCTCGGCGTACACCTCGTCGCCCTGCCGCCACACCGCGCGCAGGCCGCGGAAGACCGGGCCGTACGCGTATCCGCGGTCGAGCAGGGAGTCGTATATACCGTCGATCGCGACAGCCGTCGCGCCGGCCGGAGGCCAGGCGGTCAGATCGGCCGTGCGCGCCGGTTCGGTGGTGCCGAGGAGGCCGGAGGCGTGCAGCAACCAGGTGCCACCGGCGTCGTGTTCCCCGCGGCTGTGCACCGTCACGGCCCGGGAGCCCGACTCGTCCGGCGCGGCCACCGTCAGACGCAGCTGGACCGCGCCGTGCTCGGGTAGAACGAGCGGCGCCTGCAGGGTCAGCTCCTCGACGACCGGGCAGCCCACCTCGTGGCCGGCCTGCAGCACCATCTCGAGCAGACCGGTGCCCGGCAGGAGCACGGTGCCCAGCACCTCGTGGTCGGCCAGCCACGGGTGGGTCGGCAGCGACAGCCGGCCCGAGAAGAGGTAGGAGTCGCTGCCGGGCAGTTCTGACACCGCGGACAGCAGCGGGTGTGCGACGGCGCTCATTCCGGCGGCCGCCACGTCCCCGACGGCGGGCCCGGACTCGAGCCAGAACCGTTCCCGTTGGAACGCGTACGTCGGCAGTTCGATCGACCTGGCCGGTTCGCCGAGGTACGAAGCCCAGTCCACGGCGACGCCGCCGGCGTGCAGCCGGGCGAGCGCCTCGACGAACACCTGCGCCTCGTCGCGCCCCTTGCGGGCGGTCGGTATCGCCTCGGTCAGACCGCTGAGAACGCCGTCGGGTCCAATCTCCACCGCGATGTCGACGTTCGCGGCGGCCACATTGTCGGCGAAGCGAACGGCCTGCCGGACGTGCTCGACCCAGTAACCGGGGTCGGTCGGATCACCGCTGACGGCCAGCTCGACGACCGGCTCCTGATAGCTCAACCCCTCGGCCACCTGCCGGAACTCCGCAAGCATCGGCTCCATCAACGGCGAATGGAACGCATGACTGACCCGCAACCGGCGCATCCGCACCCCGACCAACGCCGCCTCGACCCGGGCCACGCTGTCCTCAGCCCCGGAGACCACGACCGCCGACGGGCCGTTGACCGCCGCGATACCCACCCGCTCGTCGAGCAGCGGCACCACATCCCCCTCGGGGGCGGCGACCGCGAGCATCGCCCCACCCGGCGGCAAGGCCTGCATCAGCCGCGCCCGGGCGGCGATAAGCGTGCACGCATCGTCGAGGGAGAAGACCCCCGCGACGTGGGCGGCCGCGATCTCCCCGATGGAGTGCCCGACCAGGACGTCCGGCTCGACCCCGAACGAGGTGAGCAGTCGGTGGAGAGCCACTTCGAACGCGAACAGCGCGGGCTGGGTCATCCCGGTCTCGTTCAGCTCGGCGCCGGAGTCGGCGAACATGACGTCGCGTACCGGGTGCGGCAGCAGGGGATCCAGCACCCGCGCGATCTCGTCGAGCGCCTCGGCGAACACCGGGAACGCGGCCGCGAGGGAACGTCCCATGCCGGCGCGCTGACTGCCCTGGCCGGCGAAGAGGAACCCGACCCGGCCACCGTCGCCGGCGCCCGTGACCACTCCGCCGGAGGGCTCGCCGGCCGCGAGGGCGGTGAGGGCGGACCGCAGCTCGTCCCGCGAGGTGCCGAAGACCACCGCGCGCTCGGCGAGCCGGGCCCGCGTCAGCAGCGCGGCGCCCACCGTGGCGGGATCCGCATCGTCGTCCACGTGCGCCAGCAGCTTGGCCGCCTGGCCGCGCAGTCCGGCCTCGGAGCGCGCGGACAGCAGCCACGGGACGACCGGCAGCTCACGGCGTACGGCATCGGTGGTTCCGGTCTCGCCCTGCTCGATGATCACGTGCGCGTTGGTGCCGGAGATGCCGAACGACGACACACCCGCCCGGCGCGGCCGGCCATCACCGGTCCACTCACGCGGCTCGGCCAGCAACTCGACCGCCCCGGCCGACCAATCGACGTGCCGGGACGGCTCGTCGACGTGCAGCGTCCTGGGCAGCACGCCGTGACGCATGGCCATGACCATCTTGATCACACCGGCGACACCGGCGGCGGCCTGGGTGTGCCCGAAGTTCGACTTGATCGAGCCCAGCAACAACGGCCGTTCCCGGTCCTGACCGTAGGTCGCGATCAGGGCCTGCGCCTCGATCGGGTCACCAAGCGTCGTGCCCGTTCCGTGCGCCTCGACAACGTCGACGTCTGACGTGGACAGACCCGCGTTGGCCAGCGCTTGCCGGATCACCCGTTGCTGCGAGGGCCCGTTCGGGGCGGTCAACCCGTTGGACGCGCCGTCCTGGTTGACCGCGGAACCCCGTACCACCGCAAGGATCTGATGGTTGTTGCGCCGCGCGTCGGAGAGCCGCTCCACCAGCAGCACACCGACACCCTCACCCCAGCCGGTGCCATCCGCCGTGTCCGCGAACGCCTTGCACCGCCCGTCCGGCGAGAGACCACGCTGACGGGAGAAGTCGACGAACAGGGTGGGGCTGGCCAGCGTGGTCACGCCGCCGGCCAGCGCGAGATCGCATTCGCCGGAGCGCAGCGCCTGCGCCGCCATGTGCAGCGCGACCAGCGACGACGAGCAGGCGGTGTCGACCGTGATGGCCGGCCCTTCGAAGCCGAACGTGTACGCAACCCGGCCCGACGCCACCGCGCCCGAGTTGCCGGTGCCGATCATCCCCTCGATGTCGTCGGGGACCTCGGACAGCCGGGAGACGTAGTCGTGGTACATGACGCCGGCGAACACTCCGGTGCGGGAGCCGTGCAGCGACGTCGGGTCGATGCCCGCGCGCTCCACCGCCTCCCACGACGTCTCCAGCAGCAACCGCTGCTGCGGGTCCATGCCGAGCGCCTCACGCGGCGAGAGCCCGAAGAAGGCCGGGTCGAAATTGGCCACGCCGGCGAGGAATCCGCCGCTGCGGGCGTACGACTTGCCGCGCGCCTCCGGGTCCGGGTCGTAGAGGCCGTCGAGGTCCCAGCCCCGGTCGGACGGGAAGTCCGAGATGGCGTCGACCCCGCCGGCGACCAGCCGCCAGAGGTCCTCGGGCGTCTCCACCCCGCCCGGGTAACGACACGCCATGCCCACGATGGCGATCGGCTCGTCGTTCGCGGCCACCGCCACGACGGCCTCGGCTGCCGCGCCGCCGCCGGTCAGCTCGGATTCGACGTGCCGGGCGACGGCCAACGCGTTCGGATAGTCGAACACCAACGTCGCCGGCAACCGCAAACCCGTCGCCGCGTTCAACTCATTACGCAACTCCACCGCGGTCAACGAATCAAACCCGAGCTCCTGAAACGCCCGGCCAGGTTCGACCGCCGCACCCGAGGCATGCCCGAGCACCCCCGCAACCTTCTCCCGCACCAACTCCAACACCTGCGGACCAGACAAAGTGACAACCGAACCCGCCGCGACCGCCCGGACCGCCTGACGCGGCCGCCGCACCAGAGCACGCAACAACGCCGGAACATCAGAGCGACCACGCAACCCGGCAACATCCACCGCCAACGGCACCAACACCGGTTCACCACTCGACAGCCCCGCATCGAAACCGGCCAACCCGTCCGCCACCGACAACATCGGCAACCCCTGCCGGCGCATCCGCTGCACATCCGCCGCAGCGAGTTGCTGCGACAAACCCGTATCGGTGTCCCACAAACCAAACGCCAGCGACGTCGCCGCCAACCCCAACCCACGACGATAAGTCGCAAGCGCATCCAAGAAGACATTCGCCGCCGCATAGGTGCCCTGCCCCGCCGCCAGCACCAAACCACCAGCCGACGAGAACAACACGAACGCCGCCAAATCCAGATCCGCGGTCAACTCATGCAAATGCCACGCCGCATCCGCCTTCGCCGCGAACACCCGATCAAAACGCTCCGGCGACAACGAACCCACCAGACCGGTATCACCAACACCCGCCGCGTGCACCACCGCCGTCAACGGATGCTCCACCGGAACCGACGCGATCAACTCCGCAACCGCAGCCCGATCAGACACATCACACGCCGCCACCGTCACCGACGCATCGAGATCCCCAAGCTCGGCCGCACCCGGCGCCTGCGCCCCACGACGACTGACCAGAAGCAGATGCCGCACACCACGCTCAACCAAATGACGAGCAACCAGAGCACCCAAACCACCCGTACCACCAGTGACCAGAACCGTGCCCTCCGGATCCAGCCCCACCAACCCCGCAGCGACCCGCCCCGACCGCGAACCAGGCGCGCCAACCACCACGCCATCCACCGACCCCAGGACCGACCCGACACCCGCCGCCGACTCACCAGCCGCCGGCACCGACGAGGCCGCCGAGACCCGCACCAACCGCGGCACCAACACCACACCCGAGCGAACCGCTACCTCCGGCTCACCCGAGGCCACCACCACCGACAACAACGACTCACCCGAACCATCCAGATCAACCAACACGATCCGGCCCGGGTTCTCCGCCTGCGCCGCACGCACCAAACCCCACACCGGCGCCACACCAAGATCAACCCGCTCATCAGGGCCCACCGCCACCGCACCCCGCGTCACCACCACCAACCGAGAACCCCGCTCCTCGGCCAAAAACTCACGTAGCCGCCCCAACACCGACACCGCCGACGCCCGAATCGCCGCCGGCACATCCGCACCCGAAGCAGGAACCCGCAACACGACCCACTCCGACGACTCAACGCCACCACGAACGGCCGGCGACGGCGACCACTCCGTGCGGAACAACGCGTCGCTGCCGGTCTCGAGCTGTCCGGCCGCCACCGGGCGCATCGTCAGGGAGCCGATGTCGGCCACCGGCGCGCCCGTTCCGTCGGCGACCGTCAACGTGACCGTGTTGTCGCCGGCGCGGGTGACGCGTACCCGCAGGGTTGTCGCGCCGGCGGCGTGCACGGTGATACCGGTCCACGCGAACGGCAGGACCGGCCGTCCCGCCTCGGTGTCCACGTAGTCGCTGACGCTGATGGTGTGCAGGGCCGCATCGAGCAACGCGGGATGGATACCGAACCGTGCCGCGTCGTCATGGGCCGGTTCCGGCAGGACGATCTCGCCGTAGACGGCGTCGGCGGTGCGCCAGGCCGCCCGCAGACCCCGGAACAGCGGTCCGTAGGCCAGGCCGAGCTCGGCGAGCTGGTCGTAGGTGCGGCTGACGTCGACCGGCTGCGCGCCGGGGGGCGGCCACGCGGTGAGGTCGCCGGCCGGGCGTTCGGTGCGGTCGGCGAGCAGACCGTCGGCGTGCCGGGTCCAGTTCTCGCCGTCCGCGCTGGACTGTATGTCCACCGTGCGTACGCCGTCGTCGTCCCCGCCCACCACGACCTGCACCTGCACGCCGCCGTGTTCGGGGAGCACCATCGGCGCCTGGAGCGTCAACTCGGCCAGGACCGCGCATCCGGCCTCGTCCCCGGCGCGGACAGCCATCTCGACCAGGGCCGTACCGGGCACGACGAGCACACCGTCGACGAGGTGGTCGGCCAGCCACGGCTGGGTCGCGGCCGAGAGCCGGCCGGCCATGAACAGCCCACCGGTGCCGGGCAGCTTGGTGACCACGCTGAGGAGCGGGTGCTCCGCCGGGCGCAGACCGGCCGCGGTCAGGTCGCCGGAGGCGGGCGGGCCGTCGAGCCAGAACCGCTCGCGCTGGAACGCGTAGGTGGGCAGTGCCACCGGCGGCGCCGATCCGAGCAGCTCCCGCCAGTCAACGGGGTGGCCGGACACGTGCAGCCGGACGAGCGCCTCGACGAACGAGCGTGCCTCGTCACGATCCTTGCGGACGGTCGGGATCGCCTCGGTCAGACCGCTGAGAACTCCGTCGGGTCCGACCTCCACCAGGACACCGGCCTCGGCGGCGGCCACGTTGTCGGCAAACCGAACAGCCTGACGTACGTGCTCGACCCAGTAACCCGGATCGGTCGGCTCACCACTCATGGCCAGCGCGATACTCGGCTGCCGGTAGGTGAGCTCCTCGGCCACCTGCCGGAACTCGTCCAGCATCGGCTCCATCAACGGCGAGTGGAACGCGTGACTGACCCGCAACCGGCGCGTCCGCACCCCGACCAACGCCGCCTCGACCCGGGCCACACTCTCCTCAGCCCCGGAGACCACCACCGCCGCCGGGCCGTTGACCGCCGCGATCCCGCAGAACTCGTCCAGCAGCGGCACCACATCGGCCTCCGGCGCGGCGACCGCGAGCATCGCCCCACCCGCCGGCAACGCCTGCATCAACCGCGCCCGAGCGTCGACCAACGCGCACGCGTCATCCAAGGACAACACACCCGCCACGTGGGCGGCCGCGATCTCCCCGATCGAGTGGCCCACCAACACATCAGGCTCGATGCCGAACGAGGTCAGAAGTCGATAGAGAGCGACCTCGAACGCGAACAGGGCCGGTTGGGCGTTGCCGGTCTTCTGCAACTCCTCCGGGTCGGAGCCCCACATCACGTCCCGGACGTTCAGGCGTTGCAGCACCTCGTCCAGGGCCTGAGCGAACACCGGGAACTCGGCGGCCAACTCACGGCCCATACCGAGGCGCTGACTACCCTGACCCGAGAACAGGAACCCCAGCCGGCCGCCCTCCCCGGACCGGCCGACCACCACACCAACGGCCTGCTCGCCCGCGGCGACGGCGCGAAGCCCGGCAACCAGCTCGTCCCTCACCGATCCGACGACGGCGGCACGGTGCTCCAACGCGGCACGACGACCGTGCAGGGCGGCCCCCAGCGCGGCGACGTCGACGTCACCCTCCACAAACGACAGAAGCTTGGTCGCCTGTGCTCGCAGCCCAGCCGCCGACTGCGCGGAGATCAGCCACGGCAGCACCACCGGCGCGGGCTTTTCCATGACCGGTATCTCGGTCTCGGGTGCCTGTTCGAGAATCACGTGCGCGTTGGTCCCGGAGATACCGAACGACGACACACCCGCCCGTCGCGGCCGGTCGGCGGTCCACTGCCGGGTGTCGGTCAGCAACTCGACCGCGCCGGCCGACCAGTCCACGTGCCGGGACGGCTGGTCCACGTGCAGGGTCTTCGGCAGCGTCTCGTGCCGCATCGCCATGACCATCTTGATCACACCGGCCACACCCGCGGCCGCCTGGGCGTGCCCGATGTTCGACTTCACCGAGCCGAGTCGGAGCGGACGGTCCGCCGGCCGGCCCTGGCCGTAGGTCGCGATGAGGGCCTGGGCCTCGATGGGGTCACCTAGCGTCGTGCCGGTGCCGTGTGCCTCCACCACGTCGACGTCCGCCGCGTTCACTCCCGAGTTGGCCAGGGCCTGGCGGATCACCCGCTGCTGCGAGGGCCCGTTCGGCGCCGTGATGCCGTTGGACGCGCCGTCCTGGTTGACCGCGGAACCCCGTACCACCGCAAGGATCTGATGGTTGTTGCGTCGCGCGTCGGAGAGCCGCTCCACCAGCAGCACACCGACACCCTCACCCCAGCCGGTGCCATCGGCCGTGTCCGCGAACGCCTTGCACCGCCCGTCCGGCGAGAGACCACGCTGACGGGAGAACTCCACGAACGTGCCCGGCGTCGCCATCACCGTGACACCACCAGCCAACGCCAGATCACACTCACCCGAACGCAACGACTGCACCGCCATGTGCAGAGCCACCAACGACGACGAACACGCCGTGTCCACACTGACCGCCGGACCCTCGAACCCAAACGTGTACGACACCCGGCCCGTGATCAGACTCCCACTGCCGGTCGCACCAGGCAGAGACAGGCCGTAGTCGTGATACATGACGCCCGCGAACACACCCGTGCGGCTCCCCTGCCGAGACCGCGGATCGATGCCCGCGTGCTCGAACGCCTCCCACGACGCCTCCAGCAGCAACCGCTGCTGCGGGTCCATACCGAGCGCCTCACGCGGGGAGATCCCGAAGAACGCCGGATCGAAATGCGCGGCGTCATACAGAAAACCACCGGTCCTGGTGTACGTCTTCCCCGCCGCACCCGGCTCCGGATCGTAGAGGCCATCCAGATCCCAACCCCGATCGACCGGGAAGTCCGACATCGCGTCCACCCCGCCAGCGACCAGCCGCCACAGGTCCTCGGGCGTCTCCACCCCGCCCGGGTAACGACACGCCATACCCACGATCGCGATCGGCTCATCACTGGTCACCGCGGCCGTCACCACTTCCTGGACCGCGCCGCCACCGCTCAACTCGGATTCGACGTGCCGGGCGACGGCCAACGCGTTCGGATAGTCGAACACCAACGTCGCCGGCAACCGCAAACCCGTCGCCGCGTTCAACTCATTACGCAACTCCACCGCGGTCAACGAATCAAACCCGAGCTCCTGAAACGCCCGGCCAGGTTCGACCGCCGCACCCGAGGCATGCCCGAGCACCCCCGCAACCCTCTCCCGCACCAACTCCAACACCTGCGGACCAGACAACGTGACAACCGGCCCGGCCACCGCAGCTCGCGCGGTCGTCCGGGGCCGCCGAACCAGACCACGCAACAACGCCGGAAGGTCGGTGCGATCACGCAGGGCGGCGGTGTCGACCCGCAGAGGTACGAGATTGGCCACGCCCCCAGACAGCCCGGCATCGAAACCGGCCAACCCGTCCGCCACCGACAACATCGGCAACCCCTGCCGGCGCATCCGCTGCACATCCGCCGCACCCAACTGCTGCGACAAACCGGTGTCGGTGTCCCACAACCCGAACGCCAACGACGTCGCCGCCAACCCCAACCCACGACGATGCGCCGCCAAAGCGTCCAGGAAAACGTTGGCCGCCGCATAAGTGCCCTGACCCGCCGCCAAAACGAGACCACCAGCCGACGAGAACAACACGAACGCCGCCAAATCCAGATCCGCGGTCAACTCATGCAAATACCACGCCGCATCCGCCTTCGCCGCGAACACCCGATCAAAACGCTCCGGCGACAACGAACCCACCAAACCCGAATCACCAACACCCGCCGCGTGCACCACCGCCGTCAACGGATGCTCCACCGGAACCGACGCAATCAACTCCGCAACCGCACCCCGATCAGACACATCACACGCCACCACAGTCACCGACGCATCGAGATCCCCAAGATCAGCCGCACCCGGCGCCAGCGCCCCACGACGACTGACCAGAAGCAGATGCCGCACACCACGCCCGACCAAATGACGAGCAACCAGAGCACCCAAACCACCCGTACCACCAGTGACCAGAACCGTGCCCTCCGGATCCAGCCCCACCGGCACCGACCCGGACTCCGCCGAGACCCGCACCAACCGCGGCACCAACACCACACCGGAGCGAACCGCTACCTCCGGCTCACCCGAGGCCACCACCACCGACAACAACGACTCATCCGAACCATCCAGATCAACCAACACCACCCGGCCCGGGTTCTCCGCCTGCGCCGCACGCACCAAACCCCACACCGGCGCCACACCAAGATCAACCCGCTCATCAGGGCCCACCGCCACCGCACCCCGCGTCACCACCACCAACCGAGAACCCCGCTCCTCGGCCAAAAACTCACGTAGCCGCCCCAACACCGACACCGCCGACGCCCGAATAGCCGCCGGCACATCCGCACCCGAAGCAGGAACCCGCAACACGACCCACTCCGACGACTCACCACCACCACCAAGGGCCGGCGACGGCGACCACTCCGTACGGAACAACGCGTCGTTTCCGGCCCGGAGCTGATCGGCCTCCACCGGCCGGGACGCCAGGGACTCCACGGTCAGCACCGGCGCGCCGGTCTCGTCGGCGGCCACGATCGCGCCGCTGGACCGGGAGATCCGCACCCGCAGGCGGCTCGCGCCGGTGGCGTGCAGGCGCACCCCGGACCACGCGAACGGCAGCACCGTGACCGTTCCCCGGTCGGTGGCCAGCAGCGCGTGCATGGTCGAGTCGAGCAGCACCGGGTGCACGCCGAACCGCCCGGCGTCGGTGGCCATCCGCTCGGGCAGGACCACCTCGGCGAACACCTCGTCGCCTCGTTCCCATACCGCGGTGAGGCCGCGGAAGGCCGGGCCGTAGGCGTAGCCGCGCTCGGCGAACACGTCGTAGGCATCGTCCACGCCGACCGCCGTGGCGCCGGCCGGTGGCCACTCGTCCAGCCGGACTCCGGCTTCGGCCGTGTCGTGGCCGAGCGTGCCGGATGCGTTCAGGCTCCAGGCGCCGTCGTCGCGGCTGTGGACGGTCACGGCGCGGGTACCGGTCTCGTCCGGCGCGGCGACCACGACCCGGATCCGCGTGCCGTGCGGGGGCAGCAGCAGCGGCGCCTGGAGGGTCAGTTCCTCGAGAACCGGAGTGCCCACCTCGTGGCCGGCCTGGAGGGCGAGTTCCACCAGGCCCGCGCCCGGCAGCAGCACCGTGCCCAGCACCTCGTGGTCGGCGAGCCACGGCTGCGACGACGGTGACAGGTGTCCGGAGAACACGTACGTGTCGCCGTCGGGAAGTTCCGTTCCGGCGGGCAGCAGCGGGTGCTCGATCGCGGTCAGTCCGACGGCGGACAGGTCACCGGCGGCGGGGGCGGGCTCCAGCCAGTACCGGTCCCGCTGGAACGCGTAGGTCGGCAGCTCCGCGAAGGGGCCGGCCACGCCGGTGATGGTGGACCAGTCGACGGCGCTGCCCGAGATGTGCAGGCGGGTGAGCACCTCGATGAAGCTGTGCACCTCGTCGCGGTCCTTGCGGGCGGTAGGTACCGCCTCGGTCAGCCCACTGAGAACACCGTCGGGGCCGATCTCCACCGCGACCTCGGCGTTCGCGGCAGCCACATTGTCGGCGAAGCGAACGGCCTGCCGGACGTGCTCGACCCAGTAACCGGGGTCGGTCGGATCACCGCTGACGGCCAGCTCGACGACCGGCTCCTGATAGCTCAACCCCTCGGCCACCTGCCGGAACTCCGCAAGCATCGGCTCCATCAACGGCGAATGGAACGCATGACTGACCCGCAACCGGCGCATCCGCACCCCGACCAACGCCGCCTCGACCCGGGCCACACTCTCCTCAGCCCCGGAGACCACCACCGCCGCCGGGCCGTTGACCGCCGCGATCCCGCAGAACTCGTCCAGCAGCGGCAGCACATCGGCCTCCGGCGCAGCAACCGCGAGCATCGCCCCACCCGCCGGCAACGCCTGCATCAACCGCGCCCGAGCGTCGACCAACGCGCACGCGTCATCCAGCGACAACACACCCGCCACATGGGCGGCCGCGATCTCCCCGATCGAGTGGCCCACCAACACATCAGGCTCGATGCCGCACGAGGTCAGAAGTCGATAGAGAGCAACCTCGAAGGCAAACAGGGCCGGCTGCGCGTTGCCGGTCTTCTGCAACTCCTCCGGGTCGGAGCCCCACATCACGTCCCGGACGTTCAGGCGATGCAGCACCTCGTCCAGGGCCTCGGCGAACACCGGGAACTCCGCGGCCAACTCACGGCCCATACCGAGGCGCTGACTACCCTGACCCGAGAACAGGAACGCCAGCCGGCGTCCCGTCCTGGCGGTGTCCCGCAGTCCGGCCCCGCCCGCGGCGAGCGCTTCCAGTCCGGCCACGAGGTCGGCAGCGTCTCGGCCGACCACCGCCGCACGGTGCTCCATCGCCGTACGCGTCACCGCCAGCGCCGCGCTCACCGCGACGACGTCGTCCCGGCCGTCCACGACGGACAGGAGCTTGGCCGCCTGGGCGCGCAGGCCGTCGGCGGTGCGCGCGGAGAGCAGCCACGGCAGCACCGCCGGTGCGGGGCGCCGCACGATCGGCACCTCGGCCTCGGGCGCCTCCTCGATGATCACGTGCGCGTTGGTGCCGGAGATGCCGAACGACGACACACCCGCCCGGCGCGGCCGGCCATCACCGGTCCACTCACGCGGCTCGGCCAGCAACTCGACCGCCCCGGCCGACCAATCGACGTGCCGGGACGGCTCGTCGACGTGCAGCGTCCTGGGCAGCACGCCGTGGCGCATCGCCATGACCATCTTGATCACACCGGCGACACCGGCGGCGGCCTGGGTGTGCCCGATGTTGGACTTGATCGAGCCGAGCAGCAGGGGCCGTTCCCGGTTTTGGCCGTAGGTCGAAATCAACGCCTGCGCCTCGATCGGGTCACCAAGCGTCGTGCCCGTTCCGTGCGCCTCGACAACGTCGACGTCTGACGTGGACAGACCAGCGTTGGCCAGGGCCTGGCGGATCACCCGTTGCTGCGAGGGCCCGTTCGGGGCGGTCAACCCGTTGGACGCGCCGTCCTGGTTGACTGCGGAACCCCGTACCACCGCAAGGATCTTGTGGTTGTTGCGCCGCGCGTCGGAGAGCCGCTCCACAAGCAGCACACCGACACCCTCGGACCAGCCCGCGCCGTCCGCTCCGGCGCCGAACGCCTTGCAGCGCCCGTCCGGTGCGAGCCCGCGCTGCCGAGAGAACTCGATGAACGTGCCCGGCGTGGCCATGATGGTGACACCGCCGGCGAGCGCCAGGTCACTCTCACCCGAGCGCAGCGACTGCACCGCCAGGTGCAGCGCGACCAGCGACGACGAGCAGGCGGTGTCGACCGTGACAGCCGGGCCCTCGAAGCCCAGGGTGTAGGCGACCCGGCCGGACACCACGCTGCCAGAACTGCCGGTCCCGATGAGCCCTTCCAGCTCACCACGGGCGCGCGGCGACAGTGATCCGTAGTCGTGGTACATGAGGCCGGCGAACACACCCGTCCGGCTTCCGCGCAGCCGAGCCGGGTCGATGCCGGCCCGCTCGACCGCCTCCCACGAGGTCTCGAGCAGGAGGCGTTGCTGCGGATCCATCGCCAGCGCCTCGCGGGGGCTGATGCCGAAGAACCCGGCGTCGAAGAGCGCCGCATCCCCCAGAAAACCACCATGCCTGGTGTACGAGGTACCACGGTTGTCCGGATCCGGGTCATACAGCGCATCCAGATCCCAGCCCCGGTCGCCCGGGAAATCCGAGATGGCGTCCACCCCGCCGGCGGTCAGCCGCCACAGATCCTCCGGCGACTCCACCCCACCCGGATAGCGGCACGCCATGCCCACGATCGCGATCGGCTCGTCGTTCGCCGGCGCCACCGCCACGACCTCCTGGACGGCCCCGCCGCCGCCGGTCAACTCCGACTCGATGTGCCCGGCCACGGCCAGCGCGTTCGGGTAGTCGAACACCAGCGTCGCCGGCAACCGCAGACCGGTCGCCGCGTTCAGCTCATTACGCAGTTCCACCGCGGACAACGAGTCGAACCCGAGTTCCTGGAACGCCTTCGCTGGATCGACCCGGTCCGGCGACGCGTAGCCGAGCACTGTTGCGACCTTCTCCCGCACCACATCCAGCAGCGGCCGCCCCGGTTCGCTCCGGTCGTGGTCGGCGACCGACCGGCTGACCCGGGGGGCCACGAGCCCGCGCAGCAACGCCGGAACGTCGGCCCGGGTTCGCAGCGCGGCGGTGTCGACCCGCAGCGGAACGAGGGTCGCCTCGGCGGTCGTCAGGCCGGCGTCGAACGCGGCCAGCCCCTCCTCGACCGACAGCGGCGGAATTCCCTGCCGGTGCAGGCGGTCGAGGTCCACGGCGCCGAGCTCGCGGGTCAGGCCGGTCTCGGTGGCCCACATGCCGAACGCCAGGGACGTGCCCGGCAGCCCGGCCCGGCGGCGGTGGAGGGCCAGCGCGTCGAGGAAGACGTTCGCCGCCGCGTACGAGCCCTGGCCGGCCGCCAGCACCAGACCACCGGCCGACGAGAACAGCACGAACGCCGCCAGGTCCAGGCCGGCGGTCAGCTCGTGCAGGTGCCAGGCCGCGTCCGCCTTGGCGGCCAACACCGGCGCGAGACGGGCCGGGGTCAGCGAGCCGACGAGGCCGTTGTCGCCGATTCCGGCGGCGTGGACCACGGCGGTCAGCGGATGCTCGGCCGGAACCGACGCGATCAGGTCGGCGACGGCGCCCCGATCGGCGACGTCACAGGCCACCACCGTCACCGACGCGCCCAGCTCCAGCAGGTCGTCGGCCCCGGGCGCGTCCGCGCCACGACGGCTGACCAGGAGCAGGTGCTGCACGCCGTGCTCGGCGACCAGCCGCCGCGCGACCAGGGCGCCCAGACCGCCGGTGCCGCCGGTCACCAGGACGGTGCCCTCCGGGTCGAGCAGAGCCGGGCCGGGCTCGCCGGCGGCCCGCTCCAGGCGCGGCGCCAGCATCACGCCGTGCCGGATCGCCAGCTCCGGCTCCCCCGAGGCAACCGCGGCCGCCGGGATCGAGTCGTCGTCGTCCAAGTCGACCAGCACGATTCGGCCCGGGTTCTCTGCCTGCGCGGCCCGCACCAGACCCCACACCGGGGCCTGGCCGAGGTCGACGTCCTCGTCGGGGCCGGGCGCCACCGCGCCCCGGGTCACCACGACCAGGCGGGCTCCCGCCGACCGGTCGTCCGCCAGGAACTCCTGGATCCGTTCGAGCACCGCCGTCGTCACCGTCCGGACGGCCGCCGGCACGTCGCCGGCGGACCGGGGCACGTCGAAGCGGGACCAGTCTCCGGCCGGCCGGCCGGGATCGGACAGCCGGGTCCATCCGGTGCGGAACAGTGGCGGGTTCGCGACGGTCCGCCCGGCGCGGGTCGCCCGGAACGCGAGCGAGCCGACGTGCGCCACCGGCGCCCCGGCCGAGTCGGCAACCTCGACCGTGACGGTGTTCGGGCCGGCCGCCGCAACCCGCACACGCAGCGCCGTGGCCCTGGTGGCGTGCAGGGCGACCCGCTGCCACGAGAACGGCAGGAAGGGCTGGCCCGCGACGGTCTCGTCGAGGAAGTCGCCGACGCCGGCGGTGTGCAGTGCCGCGTCGAGCAGGGCCGGGTGCAGACCGAAGCGGGCCACGTCGTCGTGCCCCTGCTCGGGGAGGACGATCTCGCCGTAGACCGCGTCCAAGCCGCGCCAGGCCGCTCGCAGCCCCTGGAAGAGCGGGCCGTACCGCAGGCCGAGGTCGAGGAGCCGGTCGTAGAAGCCGTCGAGGTCGACGGGCTGGGCGCCGGAGGGCGGCCACGCGGTGAGGCCGGTGCCCGGCTGTGCGGCATCGGCGGTGAGCAGACCGGTCGCGTGGCAGGTCCAGGTCTCCCGGTCGGGGCTGGAGTGGATCGCCACGGTTCGATCGCCCCGACTGTCGGGGCCACCGACGACGACCTGGACGTGGACGGCGGCGCCGTCCACGAGCACCATCGGCGCCTGCAGGGTGAGTTCGGCCAGGGCGGTGCAGCCGGTCTCGTCGCCGGCGCGTACGGCCATCTCCACCAGCGCCGTGCCCGGCACGACGAGCGTGTCGTTGACCAGGTGGTGGGTCAGCCACGGGTGGGTGGCCGCCGACAGCCGGCCGGTCAGCAGCAGACCGCCGGTGCCGAGGATCTCGGTGACCGCGCCGAGCAGCGGGTGGTCGGCGTCGCCGAGCCCGACCGCTTCGGCGGTGTCCCGCACGGTCACGGCGTCCTGCCAGAACCGCTCGCGCTGGAACGCGTACGTCGGAAGTGGGACGCGCCGGGCCGTTCCGAACAGGCCGGTCCAGTCGACGGCGACGCCCGCGACGTGCAGGCGGGCGAGCGCCTCGACGAACGACACCACCTCGTCGCGGTTCTTGCGGGCGGTGGGGATCGCATCGGTCAGGCCGCTGAGGACCCCGTCGGGGCCGATCTCCACCGCGATGTCCGCACCGGCGGCGGCCACGTTGTCGGCGAAGCGAACAGCCTGCCGGACGTGCTCCACCCAATAACTTGGGTCGGTCGGGTCACCGCTGATAGTCAACGCGATGCTCGGCTGCCGATAGGCCAGGCCCTCAGCCACCCGCCGGAACTCGTCCAGCATCGGCTCCATCAACGGCGAGTGGAACGCGTGACTGACCCGCAACCGGCGCGTCCGCACCCCGACCAACGCCGCCTCGACCCGGGCCACACTCTCCTCAGCGCCGGAGACCACCACCGCCGACGGGCCGTTCACCGCCGCGATACCCACCCGGTCATCGAGCAGCGGCACCACATCAGCCTCCGGCGCAGCAACCGCGAGCATCGCCCCACCCGCCGGCAACGCCTGCATCAACCGCGCCCGAGCGGCGACCAACGCGCACGCGTCATCCAGAGAGAACACACCCGCCACATGGGCGGCCGCGATCTCCCCGATCGAGTGGCCCACCAACACATCAGGCTCGATGCCGAACGAGGTCAGAAGTCGATAGAGAGCAACCTCGAAAGCGAACAGGGCCGGTTGGGCGTTGCCGGTCTTCTGCAACTCCTCCGGGTCGGAGCCCCACATCACGTCCCGGACGTTCAGGCGATGCAGCACCTCGTCCAGGGCCTGAGCGAACACCGGGAACTCGGCGGCCAACTCACGGCCCATACCGAGGCGCTGACTACCCTGACCCGAGAACAGGAACCCCAGCCGGCCGTCCGCCCGTGCGGTGCCGCTGAACACCCCCGGCCCGACCTCCCCGGCGGCGAGCACCTCCAGCGCCGCCAGCAACCGGTCGCGGTCGTCGCCGACCACCACCGCGCGGTGCGTCAGGGCCGCCCGGCCCGAGGCCAGCGACCAACCCACGTCACGCGGGTCCGCCTCCGGCCGGTCGGCCAGCCAGGCGCGCAGCCGGTCCGCCTGCGCACGCAGGGCCTCGGGCGACCCGGCGGACAGCGTCCACGCCAGAGTCCCCGCCGGCGACCGCTCCGCGACCGGGACCTCGGTCTCGGGTGCCTGTTCGAGGATCACGTGCGCGTTGGTGCCGGAGATACCGAACGACGACACACCCGCCCGTCGCGGCCCCTCGCCGGCCCACTGCCTCGACCGCGTCAGCAGCTCGACCGCACCCGCCGACCAGTCCACGTGCCGCGACGGCTGGTTCACGTGCAGGGTCCGCGGCAGCACACCGTGCCGCATCGCCATGACCATCTTGATCACACCGGCCACACCCGCCGCGGCCTGGGCGTGACCCATGTTCGACTTCACCGAGCCGAGCCACAGCGGCCGGCCCGAGTCCCGGTCCTGGCCGTACGTGGCGATCAGCGCCTGCGCCTCGATCGGGTCGCCCAGCGTCGTGCCGGTGCCGTGCGCCTCCACCACGTCGACGTCCGAGGTGGTGAGGCCGGCGTTGGCCAGCGCCTGTCGGATGACCCGCTCCTGGGTGGGGCCGTTGGGCGCGGTGATGCCGTTGGAGGCGCCGTCCTGGTTGATCGCGCTGCCCCGGACGACGGCCAGGACGTCGTGGCCGTTACGGCGGGCGTCGGAGAGCCGTTCGACGAGCAGCACGCCCACGCCCTCGGCCCAGCCGGCACCGTCGGCCGTGTCGGCGAACGACTTGCATCGGCCGTCCGCCGACAGCCCGCGCTGCCGGGAGAACTCAATGAACATCCCCGGGCTGGCCATCACCGTGACACCGCCGGCGAGGGCCAGGTCGCATTCGCCGGTGCGCAGCGCCTGCGCCGCCAGGTGCAGGGCGACCAGGGACGACGAGCACGCCGTGTCGACCGTGACGGCGGGGCCTTCGAGTCCGAGCGTGTAGGACACCCGCCCGGAGATGAGGCTGCCGCCGCTGGTCCAGCCCGGCTGACCGAGGCCGTAGTCGTGGTACATGACGCCCGCGTACACGCCGGTGCGGCTGCCCCGACGGGAGTGCGGGTCGATCCCCGCGTGCTCGAACGCCTCCCACGACGCCTCCAGCAGCAACCGCTGCTGCGGGTCCATGGTGAGCGCCTCGCGCGGCGCGATCCCGAAAAACTCCGGGTCGAAGTCGGCGGCGTCGTACAGGAACCCACCCGCCCGGGTGTACGTCTTGCCCGGCACGCCCGGCTCCGGGTCGTAGACCTGCTCGACGTTCCAGCCTCGGTCGTCGGGGAAGCTCGAGACGGCGTCCACCTCATCGGCGACCAGCCGCCAGAGCTCCTCGGGTCCGGTGACGCCACTCGGGTAGCGACAGCCGATGCCGACGATCGCGATCGGCTCGTCGTTCGCCGCCGCGACCGGCACGGCCTCGGGCGAGGCGCCACCGCCGGTCAGCTCCGACTCCATGTGCCGCGCGACGGCCTGGGCGTTCGGGTGGTCGAACACGAGGGTGGACGGCAGTCCCAGTCCGGTGGCGCGGTTGAGTTCGTTGCGGAGCTCGACGGCGGTGAGCGAGTCGAAGCCCAGCTCCTGGAAGGCCCGACCGGGCTCGATGGCCGCTGTCGACGCGTGCCCGAGGACCTGCGCGACCTTCTCCCGGACCAGCTTCAGAACGGTACGGGCGCGCTCTCCCGCCCCCATCGCGGCGAGCTGCCGCGCCAGCACGGACGTGGCCGCACCGGCATCGGCCCGTGACGCCTGGCGCCGCTGCCGCACGAACCCGCGAAGGACCGCGGGCAGGTCAGCGCGCTCACCCAGCGCGGCCGGATCAACCCGCAACGGCACCAGCACTGGTTCGTCGCTCGACAGCCCCGCATCGAAACCGGCCAACCCGTCAGCCACCGACAACATCGGCAACCCCTGCCGGCGCATCCGCTGCACATCCGCCACACCAAGGTGCTGCGACAAACCCGTATCGGTGTCCCACAAACCAAACGCCAACGACGTCGCCGCCAACCCCAACCCACGACGATAAGTCGCAAGCGCATCCAAAAAGACATTCGCCGCCGCATAAGTGCCCTGACCCGCCGCCAAAACGAGACCACCAGCCGACGAGAACAACACGAACGCCGCCAAATCCAAATCCGCGGTCAACTCATGCAAATACCACGCCGCATCCGCCTTCGCCGCGAACACCCGATCAAAACGCTCCGGCGACAACGAACCCACCAAACCGGTATCACCCACACCCGCCGCATGCACCACCGCCGTCAACGGATGCTCCACCGGAACCGACGCAATCAACTCCGCAACCGCACCCCGATCAGACACATCACACGCCACCACCGTCACCGACGCATCGAGATCCCCAAGATCAGCCGCACCCGGCGCCTCCACGCCACGACGACTGACCAACAACAGATGCCGCACACCACGCCCGACCAAATGACGAGCAACCAGAGCACCCAAACCACCCGTACCACCAGTAACCAGAACCGTGCCCTCCGGATCCAGCCCCACCGGCACCGACCCGGACTCCGCCAAGACCCGCACCAACCGCGGCACCAACACCACACCGGAGCGAACCGCTACCTCCGGCTCACCCGAGGCCACCACCACCGACAACAACGACTCATCCGAACCATCCAGATCAACCAACACGATCCGGCCCGGGTTCTCCGCCTGCGCCGCACGCACCAAACCCCACACCGGCGCCACACCAAGATCAACCCGCTCATCAGGGCCCACCGCCACCGCACCCCGCGTCACCACCACCAACCGAGAACCCCGCTCCTCGGCCAAAAACTCCTGCAAACGCCCCAACACCAACACCGCCGACGCCCGAATCGCCGCCGGCACATCCGCACCCGAAGCAGGAACCCGCAGCGCAACCCAATCCGACGACTCACCACCACCGGCAACCACCAAAGGCGACCACTCCGTGCGGAACAACGCGTCGTTTCCGACCCGGAGCTGATCGGCGGAAGCGGGCCGGGACACCAGGGACTCCACGCTCAGCACCGGCGCGCCGGTGACGTCGGTGGCGAACACCGAGACCTCGCGGTCGCCGGGCCGGGTGAAGTGCACCCGCAGCGACGCCGCGCCTGCCGAGTGCAGGGTGACGCCGGTCCAGGTGAACGGCAGGACGGTCTGCTCGGCGGTGCCCCGGTCGCGGTCGTCCAGCAGCGGCGCGTGCATGGCGGCGTCCAGCAGGGCGGGGTGCAGCCCGAACCGCGCCGCGCTGGCGGGCACCGTCTCCGGCAGCTCGACCTCGGCGTAGACGTCGGTGCCGCGCCGCCACACCGCGCGCAGGCCGCGGAAGGCGGGTCCGTAGGCGTAGCCGCGGTCGAGCAGGAACTGGTAGGCGTCCTCGATGCCGACGGCGGTGGCGCCCGGCGGCGGCCATTCCGCCGGTGCGGTCGCCGGGGGTTCCGCCGCGGGCCCGAGCTTTCCCGTGGCATGCGCCGTCCAGGTGCCGTCCACGTCGTCCGCGCCGCGGGTGTGGATGCGGATGTCCCGGACGCCCAGTTCGTCCGGCCCGCCGACGGTCACCCGCAGGTGCAGGGCGCCGCGGTCGGGTAGCACGAGGGGGGTGCCCAGCGTCAGTTCCCGGACGGCGGGGCAGTCGATCTCGTGCCCCGCCTGCAGGGCCAGTTCGAGCAGGCCGCTGCCGGGCATCAGCACTGTGCCGAGCACGTCGTGATCGGCGAGCCACGGTTGGGTGGCCACCGACAGGCGGCCGGTGATCGTCACCCCCGCCGTGTCGGGAGTCGAGACGAGCGCGCTGAGCAGCGGGTGGTGGATCGTGGTGAGACCGGCGGCCGCGACGTCACCGGCGGCCAGCTCGGCCGCGGGCCAGTAGCGGTCGCGCTGGAACGCGTAGGTCGGCAGCGCGACATGCGGCGCGGATCCGAGCAGTTCCCGCCATTCGACGGGACTGCCCGAAACATGCAGGCGGGCGAGCGCCTCGACGAACGCCTGAGCCTCGTCGCGGTCCTTGCGGGCGGTGGGGATCGCCTCGGTCAGGCCGCTGAGGACCCCGTCGGGGCCGATCTCCACCGCGATGTCCACACCGGCGGCGGCGACGTTGTCGGCAAACCGAACAGCCTGACGGACGTGCTCCACCCAGTAACCCGGATCGGTCGGGTCACCGCTCATGGCCAGCGCGATACTCGGCTGCCGATAGGTCAAACCCTCAGCCACCTGCCGGAACTCCTCCAGCATCGGCTCCATCAACGGCGAGTGGAACGCGTGACTGACCCGCAACCGGCGCGTCCGCACCCCGACCAACGCCGCCTCGACCCGGGCCACACTCTCCTCAGCCCCGGAGACCACCACCGCCGACGGGCCGTTCACCGCCGCGATACCCACCCGCTCATCGAGCAGCGGCACCACATCAGCCTCCGGCGCGGCGACCGCGAGCATCGCCCCACCCGCCGGCAACGCCTGCATCAACCCGGCCCGGGCGGCGATGAGCGTGCACGCGTCATCCAGAGACAACACACCCGCCACATGGGCAGCCGCGATCTCCCCGATCGAATGACCCACCAACACATCCGGCTCGACACCGAACGACGTCAGCAACCGGAACAACGCGACCTCGAACGCGAACAACGCCGGCTGCGCGTTACCGGTCTCGCGCAACTCCTCCTCCGACGAACCCCACATCACCTCCCGCACATCGAGACGTTGCAACACCTCGTCGAGAGCGTCGGCGAACACCGGGAACTCGGCAGCCAACTCACGGCCCATACCGAGGCGCTGACTACCCTGACCCGAGAACAGGAACCCCAGCCGGCCACCGTCCCCGGACCGGCCGACCACCACACCAACGGCCTGCTCGCCCGCGGCGACGGCGCGAAGCCCGGCCTCCAGCTCATCCCGCAGCGAACCGACGACGACGGCACGATGCTCCAGCGCGGCACGACGACCGTGCAACGCGGCCCCGACCGCGGCGACGTCGACGTCACCGTCACCGTCGGCAATCGACAGGAGCTTCGCCGCCTGGGCCCGCAAGCCTTCCACGGAACGCGCGGAGATCAGCCACGGCACCACCGGCAGCGAGCGACGCCCGGCCTCGCCCGGCTCCGGCTCCCCCTGCTCGATGATCACGTGCGCGTTGGTGCCGGAGATACCGAACGACGACACGCCCGCCCGTCGCGGCCGGTCAGCGACCCACTGCCGGGTGTCGGTCAGCAACTCGACCGCCCCCGCCGACCAGTCCACGTGCCGCGACGGCTCGTCCACGTGCAGCGTCTTCGGGAGGACCCCGTGCCGCATCGCCATGACCATCTTGATCACACCGGCGACACCCGCCGCCGCCTGCGTGTGCCCGAGGTTCGACTTGATCGAACCCAAGAACAGGGGGCGTTCCCGGTCCTGACCGTAGGTCGCGATCAGGGCCTGCGCCTCGATCGGATCACCCAACGTCGTACCGGTACCGTGCGCCTCCACCACGTCGACGTCGGCCGCGTTCACTCCCGAGTTGGCCAGGGCCTGACGGATCACCCGCTGCTGCGACGGGCCGTTCGGGGCGGTCAACCCGTTGGACGCGCCGTCCTGGTTGACCGCGGAACCCCGTACCACCGCAAGGATCTGGTGGTTGTTGCGCCGCGCGTCGGAGAGCCGCTCCACCAACAGCACACCAACACCCTCGGCCCAGCCAGTGCCGTCGGCCGAGTCCGCGAACGCCTTGCACCGACCGTCCGGCGAGAGACCACGCTGACGGGAGAACTCCACGAACGTGCCCGGCGTCGCCATCACCGTCACACCACCGGCCAACGCCAGATCACACTCACCCGAACGCAACGACTGCACCGCCATGTGCAGAGCCACCAACGACGACGAACACGCCGTGTCCACAGTGACCGCCGGACCCTCGAACCCGAACGAGTACGCCACCCGACCGGAAACCACGCTGCCGGAGTTGCCCGTGCCGACGAGCCCCTCGAGCTCGCCGCTCGCGTGCAGCGACCCGTAGTCGTGGTACATCAGGCCGGCGAAGACACCCGTGCGTGATCCGCGCAGCGAGGTCGGGTCGAGCCCGGCCTGTTCGGCGGCTTCCCACGAGGTCTCCAGCAGAAGCCGCTGCTGCGGATCCATCGCCAGCGCTTCTCGCGGGCTGATCCCGAAGAACCCGGCATCGAACGACGCCGCATCCCGCAGAAAACCACCATGCCTGGTGTACGAGGTACCACGGTTGTCCGGATCCGGGTCGTACAACCCGTCCAGGTCCCAGCCCCGGTCACCCGGAAACTCCGACACCGCGTCGACCCCGTCGAACACCAGCCGCCACAAATCCTCCGGGGACTCCACGCCACCCGGGTAACGGCACGCCATGCCCACGATCGCGATCGGCTCGCCACTGCCCACGGTGGCGAGAGCGACCGTGGCCGGCACGATCGCGGTGCCGGACAGCTCGGCCGCCAGGTAGCCGGCAACGGCCCGTACGCTCGGATGGTCGAACGTCAGGGTGGCCGGCAACCGCAAGCCGGTGGCGGTGGCGAGCCGGTTACGCAGTTCGATGGCGGTGAGGGAGTCCAGCCCGAGGTCCTGGAACGGCTGCTCCACCGCGATGGCTTCCCCACCGGTGAAACCGAGGGTCGCGGCGACCTGCTCCCGCACCAGATCGGTGAGCAGGGCCCGGGTCTCGTCGGGGGTGCTCCCGGCGAGTTGGACCGTGTGCGGGGTCGCGGCCCGGCGGGGCAGGGCGCGGACCAAGCCGCGGAGGACGGCGGGCAGGGCGTCACCGGCCGCAGCCGGCGGGCGCGGGTCGAGCCGCATCGGGACGAGAAGCGCGTGGTTCCGGGCCAGAGCCGCGTCGAACAGGGCCAGTCCCGCGTCCACCGTCAGCGGGACGACGCCGGTGCGCCACATCCGGTCGACGTGGGCTTCGGCCAGCCGTTCGGCCATGCCGCCGGTGCCCGTCCACGGTCCCCAGGCCAGCGACGTGCCAGGCAGGCCGAGGGCGCGACGGTGCTGCGCCACCGCATCCAGAAACGCGTTGCCGGCCGCGTAGTTGCCCTGGCCCGCGCCGCCGAGCACGCCGGCGGCCGAGGAGAACAGCACGAACGCCGACAGTTGCCGGTCCCGGGTCAGCTCGTGCAGATGCCAGGCGGCGTCGGCCTTGGGCCGCAGGACGGCCGTCAGCCGCTGCGGCGTGAGCCCACCGATCGTGGAGTCGTCGAGCACACCCGCCGCGTGCACCACGGCGGTCAGCGGATGCTCGGCCGGCACCGCGTCGATCAGCGCCGCGACCTCGGAGCGGACGGCCACGTCACACTCGGCGAACGTCACGTCGGCGCCCAGGGCGGCCAGCTCGTCGCGGAGCTCGCCGGCCCCCAGACTGTGACCGCCACGCCGGCTCACCAGCAGGAGGTGTCGGACGCCGTGCCCGGTCACCAGGTGGCGGGCAACCAGCGCCCCGAGGCCGCCGGTGCCGCCGGTGACGAGCACGGTGCCGTGCGGGTCGATCGCCGGGGGTGCGGTCTCGGCCGGGCCGGTCAGTCGTGCCAGTCGCGGGACGAGCGTGCCGTCACCGCGTACGGCGATCTGCGCTTCGCCGGCGCCGAGCGCCGCTGCGATCCCGGCCGCGGAGGCGGTGTCGTCGGTGTCGAGCAGCACCAGCTGGCCGGGGTTCTCGGTCTGCGCGACCCGCACGAGACCCCACACGGCGGCCTGCGCGGGTGTCACGTCCTCGGCCCGGGTGACGGCGACCGCGTTGCGGGTCACCACCACCAGTTTCGCCGGTTCGGTCCGGTCGGCGGCCAGCCACCGCTGGAGCAGTTCGAGGACTTCCCTGGTGGTTTCGTGCACGTCGTCATGCGCGCCGACCGGTGCGACGATCCACCCCGGGCCGGCCTCGGATAGCTCGGCACAGCGGGGGCCGGTCAGCTGCGGAAGACCATCGCCCAGGACGGTCAGGCCGGTCTCGACGGCGCCGCCGGTAACGGTCGTCCAGTCCAGACGGAAGAGGTCGCCGGGACTGTTCGTGCCGATCTCGTCGACCTGGACCGGACGCAGCACGAGGCTGTCGATGTCGAGCACGGGCGCGCCGGTCCGGTCCGCCGCGGTGAGCCGCACGGTGCCGCGTGCGCCGCCCGGGGCGATCCGCACCCGCAGGCGGGTGGCCCCGACGGCGTGCAGCGCCACGCGGGTCCACGCGAACGGCAGGTTCACCCGCCCCGGGCCGGCGTCGTCGAGGTGGTCGCCGAACGCGATCGCCTGCAGTGCCGCGTCCAGGAGGGCAGGGTGGAGCCCGAACCGCTGGGCGTCGTCGTGGGCCGGCTCGGGCAGTACGACGTCGACGTACACGTCGTCGCCGCACCGCCAGGCTGCGGTGAGGCCATGGAAGATCGGTCCGTAGTCGACGCCCGTACCGTCCGTCTCGGCCGCGAGCTCGGCGGCCTCGACCGCGACGGCGCCCGCCGGCGGCCACTCCACCAGTTCCGGTGCTGGCACCGGGCCGGCCCCGGCGGCGAGCACGCCCTCCGAGTGCTGGACCCAGGCCGTTTCCGGGCCGGAGTCGGGGCGGGAGTAGATTCCCACGCCGCACCGTCCGTCGGCGTCTGGAGCTGCGACCCGGACCTGAACCCGGACACCCCCGGTCTCGGGGATCACCAGGGGCGTCCGCAGAGTCAGCTCGGCCAGTTCCGGGCAGCCGGCCGTCTCGCCCGCGCGCAGCGCCATCTCCACTTGGGCCGCGCCGGGCAGCACCACGACCCCGCCGACCCGGTGATCGCCGAGCCACGCGTGCGTGGCCCGCGACAGTCGCGCCGTGCACACCACGCCACCGTCCTCGGGACCGGCCACCACCGCCGAGAGCAGCGGATGCTCGATCGCGCCGAGACCGAACGTCGACAGGTCACCGCCGGCCGGGCCGGCCTCCAGCCAGTAGCGCTCGCGCTGGAACGCGTAGGTGGGCAGGTCGACGTGCCCGGCCGGAGCGCCGAGGTAGGAGGTCCAGTCCACGGCGACGCCCGCGACGTGCAGCCGCCCGAGCGCCTCGACGAACACGCGAGCCTCGTCGCGGTCCCTGCGGGCGGTGGGGATCGCCTCGGTCAGGCCGCTGAGGACACCGTCGGGGCCGATCTCCACCGCGATGTCGACGTTCGCGGCGGCCACGTTGTCGGCAAACCGAACAGCCTGACGTACGTGCTCCACCCAGTAACCCGGATCGGTCGGGTCACCGCTCATGGCCAGCGCGATACTCGGCTGCCGATAGGTCAAACCCTCAGCCACCTGCCGGAACTCCTCCAGCATCGGCTCCATCAACGGCGAGTGGAACGCGTGACTGACCCGCAACCGGCGCGTCCGCACCCCGACCAACGCCGCCTCGACCCGGGCCACACTCTCCTCAGCCCCGGAGACCACGACCGCCGACGGGCCGTTGACCGCCGCGATCCCGCAGAACTCGTCCAGCAGCGGCACCACGTCGGCCTCCGCCGCAGCGACCGCGAGCATCGCCCCACCCGCCGGCAACGCCTGCATCAACCGCGCACGGGCGTCGACCAACGCGCACGCGTCATCCAGGGAGAAGACCCCCGCCACGTGGGCAGCGGCGATCTCCCCAATCGAGTGACCCACCAACACATCCGGCTCGACACCAAACGACGTCAGCAGCCGGAACAGGGCCACCTCGAACGCGAACAACGCCGGCTGCGCGTTACCGGTCTCGCGCAACTCCTCCTCGTCGGAACCCCACATCACGCCCCGCACATCGAGACGTTCCAGCACCTCGTCCAGGGCCTCGGCGAACAACGGGAACTCGGCAGCCAACTCACGGCCCATACCGAGCCTCTGACTACCCTGACCCGAGAACAGGAAGCCCAGCCGGCCGCCTTCACCGGCACCGGTGACGACGCCGGTCCTCTGCTCCCCCGCCGCCACGGCCTCCAGCCCGGCCAGCAACTCCTCCCGCCGTGTTCCAACGACCACGGCGCGGTGGTCCAGCAGCGCCCGCGAACCGTGCAGGGCGGCCGCCACCGCGACCGGGTCGGCCTCCGCGGACGCGAGGTGCGCGGCCAGCCTCGCCGCCTGGTCCCGCAGGGCGGCGGGGGTACGGGCGGACACCAGCCACGGCACCACCGGGACGCCGACGGGCTCGGCTTCGGTCGGCTCCGGGGTGACCTGCTCGACGATGACATGCGCGTTGGTGCCGGAGATGCCGAACGACGACACCGCGGCCCGGCGGGGGTGGTCGCCCCCGGCCCAGTCGCGCGCCTCGGTCAGCAGTGCCATCGTGCCCGCCGACCAGTCCACGTGCGGCGACGGCTCGTCGACGTGCAGCGTCTTCGGCAGAACGCCGTGCCGCATCGCCATGACCATCTTGATCACGCCGGCCACGCCCGCTGCGGCCTGGGTGTGCCCGATGTTGGATTTCACCGAGCCGAGCCACAACGGCTCGCCGCCGGCACGGTCCGCGCCGTACGTGGCGATCAACGCCTGCGCCTCGATCGGGTCACCCAGGGTGGTGCCGGTGCCGTGCGCCTCGACGACGTCCACGTCCGGGGCCGACAGGCCCGCGTTGGCCAGCGCCTGGCGGATCACGCGCTGCTGGGACGGGCCGTTCGGGGCGGTCAGCCCGTTGGACGCGCCGTCCTGGTTGATCGCGCTGCCCCGGACCACGGCGAGGACGGGATGTCCGTTGCGGCGGGCGTCCGACAGCCGTTCGACGAGAAGCACGCCGGCGCCCTCACCCCAGCCGGTCCCGTCGGCGGCGGCCGCGAACGACTTGCAGCGCCCGTCCGGCGAGAGGCCGCGTTGGCGGGAGAACTCGACGAAGGTGTTCGGCGTGGCCATCACCGTTGCACCGCCGGCCAGTGCCAAATCGCACTCACCGGTCCGCAGCGCCTGCACCGCCATGTGCAGGGCGACCAGCGACGACGAGCACGCGGTGTCGACCGTGACGGCGGGACCCTCGAAGCCGAACGAGTAGGACACCCGGCCCGAGGCGATGCTGCCCGAGCTGCCGGTGCCGACCATGCCCTCCAGGTCGCCGGGCACCCGGCCGCGCGACCCGTAGTCGTGGTACATCACCCCGGCGAACACCGCCGTGCGGCTGCCCCGCAGGCCCGTCGGGTCGATGCCCGCCCGCTCCATGGCCTGCCAGGACGTCTCCAGCAGCAACCGCTGCTGCGGGTCGATCGCGAGCGCCTCACGCGGGGAGATCCCGAAGAAGCCGGGGTCGAACTCGCCGGCGTCGTGCAGGAACCCACCCTCCCTGGCGTACGAGGTGCCGCGGGTGGCGGGGTCCGGGTCGTACAGCCGCTCCAGGTCCCACCCGCGATCCGCCGGGAACCCGGTGATCGCGTCGACCTCGTCCGCGACCAGTCGCCACAGGTCCTCGGGCGACTCGACCCCGCCGGGGTAACGGCAGGCCATCCCCACGATCGCGATCGGTTCCCGGGCCGCGCTGGTAAGCAGCCGGTTCTGGTTCCGGAGGCGCTCGGCCTCCTTCAGCGCGGCCCGGAGGGCCTCGACCAGTTTCGGATCGCTCGCTGCCATGTCCGTCTCGCTCCTCGCGATCTCGGGGTTGATCGGCGCTGGGTCAGACGGCCGCGCGCAGCGCGGAGATGCGCCGGGCGATCCGGTCCGTCACGGCCACGGCGTGGTCGTTGAGGTAGAAGTGGCCGCCCGCGTAGACCCTGATGTCGCAGCGACCGGTTGTGTGCTCGCGCCAGGACGCCGCCTCGGTCTGGGTCACGTGCGGGTCGGCATTCCCGATGAGCACGTCGATCGGGCAGCGCACGCTCGCCCCGGGGGCGCAGCGGTAGGTCTCGATGGCCCGATAGTCGCTGCGCAGCGATGGCAGGATCATCCGCAGCACCTCGTCGTCGCCGAGCATCCGGGTGTCGGTGCCGCTGAGCCGCTTGATCTCGGCGACGAAGTCGGCGTCGCCGGCCGTGTGCATCGACTCCTCGCGAACCGCGGACGGCGCACGCCGACCGGACGCGAACAGCACCAGGGGGCTCACACCGCCGCCCTCCAGCCGCCGCGCGACCTCGAAGGCGACCACCGCGCCCATGCTGTGGCCGAAGAACGCCACCGGCTTGTCGGGGAGCGGGCGCAGCTGCTCGGTGATCCGATCGGCGAGCTCGCCGATGTTCTCGGCGGCGGGCTCGTGCCGCCGGTCCTGGCGGCCCGGGTACTGCACGGCGAGCACCTCCAGCTCCGGCGACAGCGTCTTGGAGACCGGGAAGAAAAAGGATGCTGAACCGCCCGCGTGCGGAAAGCAGACCAGGCGGGCCGGCGCCTGCGGGGCCGGATGAAAACCCCGCAGCCAAAGGCCGGCGTGAGATTTGGTGAGTGCCATGATTCGGTTCCCAGGTCCTTCTCGGATCGGCGTGGCATCAGCGAATGAGGCCCGAACACGCCCCACCAGTTAAGGTCAGATCGCGGTGCGTGACCACGGGGGAACCGCCCCTAACTACGGCCGGGCACACCCCCTACCACCCCTGGAAGCGGTCCTTTCCGGACATGCGAAAGCGGCGGTCAGGAAGGGTTTCCTGACCGCCGCGCGACGACCGATGTCAGTCCCAGGCGACCGGCAGCGCCCGTACGCCGAAGACGCTCATGTTGGCCCGCAGGGGCACCTCGTCCGCCGGAACGGCGAGCCGGAGCTTCGGGAATCGCTCGAGCAGCGCGGTGAGCGCGACCCGCAGCTCGACCCGGGCGAGTTGCTGGCCGAGGCACTGGTGGATGCCGTGGCCGAAGGCGACGTGACCGCCCGCCTGCCGGAGCACGTTGAGCGTGTCCGGGTCGGCGAAACGCTCGGGGTCGCGGTTGGCGGCTTCCAGGGACACCGTGACCGACTCGCCGGTCCTGATCAGCTGGCCTTCCAGCTCGATGTCCTCCAGTGCCGCGCGAACCGCCCGCGGCGCGACCGTCAGGTAGCGCAGCAGCTCCTCCACCACGTCGTCCATCCGGTCCGGGTCGGCACGCACCGCGGCCAGCTGGTCGGGGTTGCTCAGCAGGGCGAACGTGCCGAGTGCCAGCATGCTCGCGGTGGTGTCGAGCCCGGCGACCAGCAGCAGCACGCTGATGCCGGCGAGCTCGGTGTCGGTGAGGTCCGACTCGGTCAGGTCGGACAGCACGTCGTCGGTCGGGTTCGCCCGCTTGGCCAGCACAAGCTCGCGCATGTACCGGTGCAGGGCCATGAACGCCTGGCCCACCTCCTCCGGCCGGCCGTCCTGGGTGAGCAGCACCTCGGTGTAGCGCTGGAAGAGGTCGTAGTCCTCGATCGGTACGCCGAGCAGCTCGCACAGCACGAGCGCCGGGACCGGCTGCGCGAACAGCGGCCAGAGGTCGGCGCCGGCGTCGTGCCCGGCCAGAACCTCGAGCTGGTCCTTGGTGATCTCCTCGACCCGGTCGCTCAGCTTCTGCATCCGCCGTGCGGTGAACTTGCCGACCAGCAGCCGCCGGAACCGGGTGTGCTCCGGCGGGTCGATCCCGGTCATGTCGCCGACCGGTGCCGGTTTGCCGTGGTGGCCCTCGCTGCCGGGGACGGGGTCGCGCACCAGCTCGTGCTTGGAGCTGAACCGGGGGTCGGACAGCACCGCGCGGGCCGCCGAGTGACCACTGGCCAGCCAGCCGACGTGGCCGTCGGGGTAGACCATGCGGCGCAGCGGCGCCTCGCGCAGCTCGGACGGCGGGTCGAAGGGACAGCCGGCCGGCCGCTCGGTAGGAAGCTTGGGCAGCCGCTCCATGTTCTGCACTGTCATGACACCGTTCCTGCTTTCCTCGTCACTTCGGCGCCTGGAAGAGAATCTCCGCGTGGGAGTCCAGGAGATGCTGGGCCAGGGTTTCGACGGTCGGGTACTCCAGAACTGCGGTGACCGCGAGCGTCAGGTCGAACTCCCGGTTGAGCCGGGTCACCAGGCGGGCCAGCCACACCGAGTCGAATCCGTGCTCGCTGAACGGGACGTCGTCAATCACCTGGTCGGGCCGGGCCTTCAGCATCTCCGCGATGATTGCCCGCAACCGGTCGCGCAGCCATTTCGACTCATCCGGCGTCTCCGTCGTGGAGGACGGCACGAACGCCGCGACTGTCGGCTGGGGCAGCCAGTACCGCTCCGACTCGAACGGGTAGGACGGCAGCGGGATCCGCCGGCCGGGGGCGTCGGCGAACAACTTCTCCCACGGCACGTCGGCGCCCCGGCACCACTTGCGGCCGAGCTCGAGCAGGCCGGCCACGTTCGTCGGCCGCTGCCCGGGCACGCCCCCGACCCCACCGGCGGCGCCGTTGCGGGCGTTGCCGACCACCAGCTCCGGCCGGGGCTCGGCGCGGGGCGAGGCCAGCTCGGCCAGCACCTCGTCGAGTTCCTCGATGGTCTGGACGGCGACCGCGGCCCGCACTCCGAACGCCTCGCGGCCGGCGCGCAGGGTGTGTGCCACGTCGCGAAGTCGGAGACCGCCCCCGGCCAGCGCGGCGCGCAGGCGGGCGGCGCTGTTCGCCAGGGCCTGGCGGCTGCGGGCGGACAGGATGATCAGCTCCGGATCGTCGACCGGCTCGTCCCGGGGCGCCTCGGCCGGATACTCCTCCAGCACGACGTGGGCGTTCACGCCGCCGGCGCCGAACGCGTTGACGCCCGCCCGTCGGGGCAGCTCGCGACCGTCCTCGTCAGTCTTGGGCAGCCACGGTGTCGGCGAGGTGGGCACCCGGAACGGCGTACTGTCGAAATCGATCTTGGGGTTTGCCCGATCGGCGTGCAGCGACGGGACGATGGTGCGGTGCCGCAGCTGCAGCAGCACCTTGATGAGCCCGGCCATGCCGGCCGCCGGCTCCAGGTGACCGAGGTTGCTCTTGACGCTGCCGACCATCACCGAGCCGGGTTCGACGCCGTGCGCGCCGTAGGCCTTGGTGAGACCCCGGATCTCGACCGGGTCGCCGACCGGCGTGCCCGCCCCGTGCGCCTCGACGTAACCGATGCTCCGCGCGGAGACCCCGGCGATGTCGAGGGTCCGCAGGAACAGCTCGGAGTGGCGGTCCGACTCCGGCACCGCGAACCCGACACTGCGGCCGTCCGAGTTGGTCCAGCTACCCCGGATCACCGCGTGCACGTGATCGCCGTCGGCCCTGGCCTGACT
Source organism: Micromonospora sp. NPDC049275 (assembly GCF_043197115.1). Classification (NCBI taxonomy): domain Bacteria; kingdom Bacillati; phylum Actinomycetota; class Actinomycetes; order Micromonosporales; family Micromonosporaceae; genus Micromonospora; species Micromonospora sp. NPDC049275. The sequence goes on along the minus strand of NZ_JBICSN010000010.1, from coordinate 107,669 downwards.
GAGTCGCTTGAGGACGACGGCAGCCACGCCCTCACCGAGCGCGATACCGTCCGCCCCGTCGCCGAACGGGCGGCACGCGCCGGTCGCGGACAGCGTTCCCATGCTGGTGTACTGCACCAGACGCCACGGGTGCAGGATCAGGTTGGCCGCGCCCGCGATGGCCGCGTCGACAGTGCCGTGCCGCAGCGCCTCGCAGGCCAGGTGCAGGGCGACGAGTGAGCCCGCGCAGGCCGCGTCTACCGTCATGTTCGGCCCGTGCAGGTCGAAGAAGTGCGACACCCGCAGCGCGAGCTGGGAGATGTTGTTGTTCGCGTACGCGTCCACGCCGGCCATCGAGGCCTGCGCGCTCAGCACGGCGTAGTCGCAGGCGGTCGCGGCGACGTAGACGCCGACGTTGTGGCCCAGCGACTCCCGGGTGTGCCCGGCGTCCTGCAGCGCCTCGTACGTCACCTCGAGGAAGTGCCGCTGCTGCGGGTCCATCGTCTCCGCCTCGCGTGGCGCGATGCCGAAGAACAGCGCGTCGAAGCGATCGACCCCGTCCATCAGGCCGGCCCACCGTGAGTGGGTCTTGCCGGGCTCGAAGTCGCCCGCGTGATACAGGGGCTCGTGGTCCCACCGGTCCGGCGGAATCTCCCGGATCGCGCTGCGACCCTGCACCAGCAGGTCCCACAGGTCGTTCAGCGAGGGTGCGCCGCCGAACCGGCCCGAGACACCGACGATCGCGATCGGCTCGTCCGACCGGTCCGCCACCGTTTTCGGACCCGGCGCCGGTGCGGCTGCGGGGTTGGCCTTGAGCAGCCCGGTGAGCACGCCACCCGGCCCGACCTCGTGGAACTCCGGCGCCGGCAGGCTGCGCAGGTAGCGCACGGTGTCGGTCCAGCGCACCGGCGAGGCCAACTGCCGGGCCAGCATGGCGGGGATCTCGCCGGGCCGGTGCGGTGCCGCTGTCACGTTCGACAGCACCGGGATGACCGGCTCGGCGAACTCGTAGCCGGAGAGGAGCTCGGCGAACTCGGCTGCCGCGGCTGCCATGTGCGTCGAGTGCGGCGCGGTGGTGAGCGACACCCAGAAGACCGCGGGCGCCTCCTCGCCGAGCAGCCGGGCGACCGCCCGCAGCTCCTCCTTCGGTCCGGCCAGTCCCACCTGCTCGGGCGAGTTGAACGCGGAGAACTCGACGCCGTCGTGCCCGCTGCGGCGCAGCAGCTCGGCGATCCGCTGCACCGGCAGACCAGCCACGGTGATCAGAGCCCCGGAGTTGCTGTCGGCCATCAGCCGCGCGCGCTCCTTGACGATCTGAAGGCCGGTACGGAAGTCGAACACTCCCGCCGCGAACAGCGCGACGCACTCCCCCAGGCTGTGGCCGGCGACGACGTCCGGGCCACCCTGCCGGTCGACCTCCTCGAGGTGGGTGAGCGCGTCGACCACGTACATCGCCGGCTGGGTGAACCGGTTGTCGCTCAGGCGTTCGCTGGGGCCTTCGAGGCACAGCTGCTCGATCGAGTAGCCCAGCACCTCGTCGGCTTGGCGGACCAGGTCGGGGTGGCGGGCGAACAGGTCCCCGCCCATCCCCACGCGGTGCGAGCCGTGCCCCGGGAAGAGGAAGATCTTCGTCATGCGCCGGCATCCGCGGTGACCGAGCGCTTGCTCTCCACGAAGGTGACGATCGCGGAGATCGACCGGAAGTTCTCCAGGCGCAGGTCCTCGCTGACGATATCGAGGTCGAAGGTCTTCTCCACCCATGTCAGGACCTGCACCGCGAACAGGGAACTCACATACCCCGATTCGAAGATGTCCTCGTCATGGCCGACCTTTAGGCCGTTGAGGTGCGAATAGATAAATTCCTCGATCAAATCGATGTCGCTCATTGGTTCCCCTCACACGTAGCTGTGGAATCCCTGACCGGACTTCCGGCCGAGCCGGCCGGCGTGCACCAACTTCTTGAGCAGCGGGCACGGGCGGTACTTCGGGTCGTTGAAGCTGTCGTAGAGCACCTCGAGCGACAGCAGGACGGTGTCCAGTCCGATGAGGTCGCACGTCTCCAACGGCCCCATCTTGTGCCCGAAGCAGTCGACGAAGAGCCGGTCGATGTCCTTGGCCGACGCCACGTCCTCGTACAGGAGGAAGGCGGCCTCGTTGACGGTCAGCATCATCACCCGGTTGGTCACGAAGCCCGGGGAGTCCTCGACCACGATGCTGTCCTTGCCGATCGCGGTGAACAGCTCGCGGGTCCGCTCGATCGTCTCCGTCGACGTGTGGTAGCCGCGGATGACCTCGACCACCGGTTTGAGCGGAACCGGGTTCATGAAATGCGTCCCGATGACCTGCGCGGGGCGCGAGGTGACGCCTCCGAGCCGGGTCACTGAGATCGCCGAGGTGTTGACGCCGAACACGGTGTGCGGTGGACAGATCCGGTCGAGCTGCCGGTAGATCGGCTCCTTGACCGCCCAGTCCTCCGTCGCGTTCTCGACGACGTAGTCGACGTTGGCGAATCGCTCGAGGTCCACGGTGAGATCGATGCGCGACATCAGCTCGTCCGGATCGGCCTGCGGCTGACCCTTCGCCTGGCCGAACATCCGGTAGGTGAAGTGGTTCCGCTTGATCTCCCGCTGCGCCCGGTCGAGGATCTCCTCGGAGATGTCCATCAGCAGCACCGGGATGCCACGCTCGGCGAACGCGTGCGAGACGCCGATGCCCATCGTGCCGGCGCCGACCACGCCGACCTGCTTGACCTGCTTGGTCTCCATGCTTCTCCTTCCCGACGGCCGGCTTAACCGATGCCGACCGCAGAAATCGATTCGGCCCGACGTACGGCGTCGGGCCACTGAGCGGAATCCAGGCCGTACTGGCACAGGAACGCGTAGGTCAGGCGCTCCAGGCCGATCCCGGTGCAACCGGTGTACGCCTGGGCCCCGTCGGCGTGGGAGATGCCGAAGGCCTTGCTGAAGATCTGACCGTGCAGGTTGAACGAACCGACCGCGATGGTCCGGTCCGCGGCGACGGGAAGGCGCAGCTCGTACTTCAGCTCGAGCAAGCGTTGGGAGGTGATCCGGGCGCCGGTGTCCTGCCGGCCGAAGAACGGGTCGTTGGCGACCTCGCAGTGCCCGGCCAGGTCGAGGCCCTCCAGCAGCTCGAAGATCCGGCCGATGAACCGTGATCTCGCGTCCACCACGAAGTCCTGGGTGCCCAGGAAGACGGTCTCGCGGATGGTGAAGTCCCACAGGCGTTCCAGGGACTGCCGGTAGCGCGACTCGAAACGGAAAGACTTGCCCCGCGAGGTGATCACCCGGTTAGCCGTCGGCTTCTCGGCGAACTGGCTGAACGTGTGGTAGCACATGGTGGGTGGCAGTGCGTAGTCGAGGTTGCCGCACCGCTCGTACAGCGCCCGGCGGTCCAACCGGCCGGCCGACACGTCCTCGAGGAACTCCTGGTAGGTGTCCATGTCGCTGTGCAGCCGGGTGACGAACATCAGGTGCTGCGGGAACGACGCGAGGTAGCCGCAGCGCCGCAGCGTGTCCAGCGGGATCAGCGTGGGATAGCGGTACTCCCGCGCGCCGAACTCCTCCGCGACCATGGCCCGGACGGACCTGTCGAAGAAGCCCATGACCTGGCAGAACTCCTCGCCCACCGCGATCTGGCCCTCGCCCAGCTCGTAGGCGATGCCGCGCTCGACCATGTTTTCGTAGACACCGGTCAGCACGGAGCGCTCGCTGGGCGACCGCCAGGTCTCGCGGGCCGGGTTCGGATAGAGCGCGAGCACGTCGTTCTTGATCATCTGGTGCAGCTTGCGCTCGAGGTCCGCCGGATCGGCGGGCTCGCGGGTCCGGACGTCGATGCCGTCCACCACGTCGCCGTCGCCCAACAGCGTGAACTCCTCGATGAGCTCGGAGACGAAGAAGACGCGCGACCTCAGTTCGGCCTCGTGGATATGCGGAACCGGGTCCGCCAGGGTGATCCGGTACTGCGGCATGGGTCAGACCCTCCCGCTTCCGGGCATCCCGGCCAGCGAAGCGATGACTTCGCGTTGGATCTCCGAGGTGCCGCCGTAGATGGTTCCGCCGAGCGCGTCACGCAGCTCGCGTTCGACGCCGAACTCGGCGAGGTAGCCGCGGGCGCCGTGGATCTGCATCGCGTCCAGCGCGGCCTGCACGTGGCTCTCGCTGATGAACAGCTTCGCGATCGCGGCCTCGGCGAGGGCGATCTTGCCCTGCTGCTTGAGCCAGCCGACCTTGTAGATCATGAGTTTCGCCAGTTCCAGCCGAACCTTCATGTCCGCGATCCGGTGCGACACCGCCTGGTTGGCGCCGACCGGCCGGCCGAACTGCTCGCGCCTGCGGGCGTGCCGGACGCAGTCCTCCAGAATGCGTTCCATGACGCCAACCTGGTTGGCGAACATGAAGCAGCGTTCCCACTCGATCGTCGACGTGAAGATCGAATAGCCGTCGCCCTCGCGTCCCAGCAGGTTGTCCGCGGGCACCCGGCAGCCGGTCAGGGTGACCTCGCCCATCGGGGTCGAGCGCAGCCCGGACTTCGTCCACTGCCGGGTGACCTCGAGGCCGGGGCTGTCGGCCGGCACCACGAACGCGGAGAGCGCGTCCTGTCGCCGGCCCGGTTCACCGGTCCGCGCCAGCAGCACGAAGACGTCCGCGATGCCGGCGTTGCTGATGAAGGTCTTGGTGCCGGTGAGCATGTACTCGTCGCCGTCACGCACCGCGGTGGTACGCATCGACAGGATGTCCGACCCGGCGTGCTCCTCGGTCAGGGCATGCGCCCCGATCAGCTCGCCCGCGCACATCTTGGGCAGGAACCGTTTGCGCTGCTCGTCGTTGCCGTGCTGCTGCAGGTAGACCGCGCACGCCCACAGGTGGTTGTTGATCACGAAGACCAGGCCGTTGTCGCGGCAGGCGTAACCGAGCGCCTCCATCGCGATCACCGTGGACAGCGGGTCGAGCCCGACCCCGCCGAACTCCTGGGGGATCGGCCAACCGAGAACGCCGAACCGCGCGCACCGCTCCCATCCGTCCAGAGAGAACCGCATCTCACGGTCGTCGTCGGCGCCGTCGCCGAGTTCCGCTCGCGCGAAGTTGATGATCGAGCGGCGCAGCGCCCGCTGCTCGGGTGAGAGTGCGAAGTCCAACTCAAGCCCCCATTCTTGGTTGTCGTTTCCGGGTCAGGTCCGGGTGCCGGCGCGGCTGCGCAGCAGCACCTTGTCGGGCTTGCCGGCGTTGGTCAGCGGCAGTTCGTCGAGGACATCGACGACCTGGGGAACGTGGGCGGGCGACAGCGCCTCGCGCAGGTGCGCCCGGACGTCGTCGACGGTCAGGGTGGCACCGGGCTGGAAGGCGATCGCGCACTGCAGGGATTCGACGCTGTCCTCGTCACGCCGGCCGAACACCGCCGCCTGACGGATCCCGTCGAGGGTGAGGATCTCGGCCTCGACCACCGCCGGGTGGACCTTGACGGCGTCGACCTTCACCACGTCGGCGAGCCGGCCCAGCAGGTGCAGGTAGCCCTTGTCGTCGCGGTAGCCGGTGTCGCCGGTCGCGTACCAGCCGTCCCGCAGGACCCGCGCGGACAACTCCGGGTCGTTCCAGTAGCCGTCCATCATGGCCGGCGAACACATCCACACCTGGCCGGTGTCGCCGTCGGGGACCTCGGCCGCAGACTCGGCGTCGCGCACCGAGATCTCCACCCCGGGGAACGGCCGCCCGACCGTCGTGGACAGCCACGGGTCGAAGTGCCCGCCGGGGTCCAGAAACGTGACCCGGCCGCCCTCCGACGTGCCGTACACCTGCGCGAGCCGCGGCCCGATCAGGCGCGCTGCCCGGGCCACCCGGCTCGGCGCGGCGGCGGTGCCGCTGTAGATCAGCAGGCGAAGCGAGGAGAGCTGCGCGGATATGAAGTCCGGATTGCCGAGCTCCTCGAGGTGGTCGATCAGTTGGTAGAGGTGAGCGGTCGCAATGAACGAGCGAGTGACCTGCAGCTCCGCCACGTCCCGCAGGAACTGGCCGGCCTGGAACTCCTCCCGCAACACGACCGTCGCGCCCGTGAGGAGCAGGCCGTCCACCATCGGCCCCACCGTGTGGCTCAGCGGCGTGTTGACCAGCATCACGGTGCGGCCCTGGCCCGGCGGCTGAGCGGTTCGCACGGTGCTCTCCCACGCCCGCCCGGACAACCGGATGCCCTTGGGCCGCCCGGTGCTCCCGCTGGTGTAGCCGATCACCGCCAGACGCCGCGGATCCCACGGTTCGGCGCCATCCGGGACGACGAGATCGTCCCTCCCGGTGACGGGTCCGAGCACGGCGATGCCGGCCTCCTTCGCCAGCCCGCTCGCGAGACCGAGGTTCTCCTTGTCGGTGTAGACGACCGCGGCGCCGGTCTCGCGCAACACCCGCAACTGGTCGTCGGCGGAGAGGATCGCCGCGTTCGACCCGGGGTTGGAAGTCCGCAGGTAGCAGACAGCCGCGCCGCGCAGATGCGCCGCGTACCGCGCGGCGAGCATGTCGGGGCTGTTCGGCTCGACCAGGATGCCGACCACGCTGCCCGGCCCCGCGTCGAGCTCCCCCATGGCCCGGTACGCGGCGGCGACAACCCCGATGAAGCGGGCCCCGCTCACCTCCTGATCGCGCCAGTACAGGACGACCCGTTCCGGATCCTCGGCGAGAGCCGATAGGATGTCCGCCGCGTAGCCGCCGATCGGGTCCCACCAAGTCTTGCTGCTCATCGTTGTGGCCTCGTATTTCGTGAGCGCTTTTTCCCCGGCCAATCGTTTAGGGGTGGCCTCGGACGAACAACCCCAGACCGACCCCAGACGTCGTGAGCGCGCTCGCCGGGTCGCAATGGCCGCGGCCGGCCGGGGGACGGAAGTAGGGGGAATCCAGGGGTATTCGGTGAGGATTGATCGGCTATAGCGTCGGCGCGTCGGCTAGGTTCGAAGAGAGACGGTTCACGATGCGATCTCTGTCCGAGGCAGTCATCGGCGACGCCACGCCCGAGGAGCTCATGTCGGCGCCCGTGCCGGAGAGCTACCTCGCCGCCCATCTGCGAGCCGAGGACACCGGCATGTTCACCGGCATGTTCACCGGCGTGAACGACAAGGACGTACGCAAGTCGCTGCGCCTCGGCCGGGTGCCGATGCCCGAGCTCGCCCCCGATGAGGTCCTGGTCGCTGTGATGGCGGGCGCGGTCAACTACAACACGGTGTGGTCGGCCACGTTCGAGCCGATCCCGACCTTCCGGTTTCTGCGGCAGTTCGCCAAGCAGGGCGGCTGGGCGGCCCGGCACGACCTGCCCTATCACGTTCTCGGATCGGACGCCGCTGGCGTGGTGGTCCGCGTCGGCAGCGGTGTGCGCCGCTGGACGGCCGGGGACCACGTCATGATCAGTCCCTCTTACATCGACGATCAGGAGGCGGCGACCCACGGCGACGGCATGCTCGGCGACGAGCAGCGCATTTGGGGGTTCGAGACCAACTTCGGCGGACTCGCCGAGTACACGGTGTGCCGGGCCAGTCAGCTGATCCCGAAGCCCGGGCACCTGAGCTGGGAAGAAGCGGCGTCGATCCCGCTCTGCGCGGGCACGGCGTACCGGATGCTGGTCAGCGACCGCGGCGCCCGGATGAAGCAGGGCGACGTCGTCCTGATCTGGGGTGCGACCGGCGGCCTGGGCGGATACGCCGTGCAGTTCGTGAAGAACGGCGGCGGCATCGCCATCGGCGTCGTCAGCTCGCCGGAGAAGGCCGAGCTGCTGCGAACGCTGGGCTGCGACCTGGTGATCGACCGGGCCGAGCTGGGCCTCGACCGGCCGCCGCGGGACGCCGCCGAGTCGGTCGCCGCCGGCAGGCGGCTCGGCTCGCTGATCCGGGCCGGCGTCGGGCGCGACCCGGACATCGTCTTCGAGCACGTCGGCCAGTCCACGTTCGGCATCTCGGTGTTCGTGGCCCGGCGCGGCGGCACGGTGGTGACCTGCGGTTCGAGCACCGGCTACGAGCACCAGTACGACAACCGCTACCTCTGGATGAAATTGAAGCGCATCGTCGGCAGCCACTCGGCCAACCTGCAGGAGCAGTGGGAGTGCGCCCGGCTGTTCGAGACTGGCCGGATCAAGCCGATGCTGACCACCGTCAGCCCGCTCACCGACGTCGCCGAGGCGGTCCGCCAGGTGCAGACCAACCAGCACATCGGCAAGGTCGGCGTGCTGTGCCTCGCTCCCCGGGCGGGCCTCGGCATCACCGACCCGGTCCGGCGGGCCGAGCTCGATCAGGCTGTAGGCGCGTCGCGATGACCGCCGCGATTGGCATTCTCGGCACCGGCGCCTACCTGCCGAAGCAGGAGGTCGACAACGACGAGGTCGCCGCGATGGTGCCGGACGTGACGCCGGAACGGATCGAGCACAAGACCCAGATCCGTAGCCGCCGCTACGCCGCTCCGGACGAGGCGACCTCCGATCTGGCGGCCGCCGCGGCGAGACTGGCCCTGGCCGACGCCGGCCTGGCCGCCGAGGACGTCGACTACATCCTGCTCGCCACGTCGACCGGCGACTCCCCGCAGCCGCCGACCTCCTGCCGGCTGCAGAGCCTGGTCGGCGCCCGCCGGGCCGCGTGCGTGGACGTCAACGCGGTGTGCGCCGGTTTCGTGTACGCGCTGGGCATGGCCCGGGCACTGTTGGCTCTACAACCGGGAAGCACCGCGCTGGTGGTCGGCGCGGACATCTACTCCCGCATCCTCGACTACCGCGACCGCAGCACCGCGATCCTGTTCGGCGACGGCGCCGGCGCGGTGGTGCTGGGCGCGGTGCCGGCGGGGCGGGGCATCATCGACATCGGTCTCGCGTCCCGCGGCGAGGCGATGGACCTGATCCGAGTCGAGGCGGGCGGCAGCCGCATCCCGCCTTCCGTGGAGAGCGTCGAGAGCGGCGGCCACTACTTCCGGATGCAGGGTCGCGGGGTGAGCGAGTTCGTGATGGCCAACGTGCCGCCGATGATCGCCGCGCTGCTGGAGCGCAACGGCGCCACGCTCGCCGACATCCGCCACTTCGTGCCCCACCAGGCCAACGGCGTGCTGCTCACCGAACTGGTGAGCCGGTGCGGGCTGGACGGGGCACGCACCCATCGGACGCTGGCGGAGTACGGCAACATCGGCGGCGCTTCGGTGCCTGTCGCTCTCGACGCCGCCGCCCGGTCCGGCACGCTTAACGACGGCGATCTGGTGCTGTTGGCCGGCTTCGGCGGCGGAATGTCGATGGGCGCGGGACTGCTGCGCTGGTCGGCTCCGGTGCTTGAGGCAAGCCGATGAGCGCGCCGGTCGAACGGGTGGGTGTGGTCGGCTGCGGCGCCATGGGCACGGGTTTCGCCGTCCTCTGCGCGCGCAACGGCCGTACCGTAACGGTCGTGTCCTCGTCTCCGGCGACCGTCTCGCGGGGGCGGCAGCGTCTGCGCGAGTCCCTCGAACGGGCCGCGGCCAAGGGGAAACTTCCTGCCGGCGACCTCGACGCGGTGCTCGACCGACTGTCGGTCACGGCCGACCTCGCCGACCTCGCCGGCTGCCAGCTCGTGCTCGAGGCGGTGCCGGAGGACCTGGATCTCAAGATCGAGATCTTTTCCCAGCTCGACAAGGTCGTCCAGGATCCGGACGCAATCCTGGCCAGCAACACCTCGTCGATCCCGATCATCCGGCTCGCGCGGGCCACCGCGCGCGGCAGCCACGTCGTGGGCATGCACTTCTTCAACCCGGTGTCCGTCATGCCGCTGGTGGAGATCGTCGCCTCGCTGCTGACCGAGGACCGGATCCGGGACCGTGCGCAGGAGTTCGCCACCACAGTCCTCGGCAAGGAAGCGATCGTCAGCGGAGACCGGGCCGGGTTCGTGGTCAACGCGCTGCTCATCCCCTACCTGCTGAGCGCCGTCCGGATGCTGGAGTCTGGTTTCGCCACCGCCGAGGACATCGACCACGGCATGCTCCGGGGCTGCGGGCATCCGATGGGACCCCTTGCGCTGGTCGACATGATCGGCCTCGACACCGTGGGTGCGGTGGCCGATGCCCTGTTCGACGAGTTCAAGCAGCCGCTCTACGCGCCGCCGCCATTGCTCTCCCGGATGATCGACGGCGGAATGCTGGGCCGCAAGAGCGGCCGCGGCTTCTTCGACTACTCCTGACCGCGGCGACTACTCCTGATCGTGGCGTCCGGGAGGCGGAATCCCCCCGGACGCCAAGCGATCAGGCGAAGTCCACCGTGTAGAGCTCGAGGTTCGCCGGGAGACTCCGCCGGCCCTCGATGTGCAGCTTCCGGTACACGTTGGTCAGGTGCTGCTCGACGGTGCTGACCGTGACGTGCAGGAGCCGGGAGATCTCCCGGTTGGTGTACTTCAGCGCCGCCAGGGCGGCGACCCGCCGTTCGGACTCGCTCAACCGGGCGTTGGCGGCGTCCACCGTGTCGAGTGACGGCGCCAGGTTCGGCTCGACGCGGCGCAGTGCCGGCGATCGGTGCCGGATGTCCTCCAGCAGGGAGTTCGCGCCGCACTCGGTGGCGATGCCGACCGCCTGCTGGCTCATCACCACGGCCACCGGGTCCTCAACTTCCTGCAGCGCCACGCCGAGGTCGGCCAGCGTACGGGCGAGTTCGACCCGGTCGCCGGACCTGCGCAGCTCGCTGACCGCCTGCTGGAGCAGCAGCGCGCGCTTACGTGGATGGCTGATCGCCGCGCGCGTCCGCAGCGAGATGCCGCGGATCCACGGATGCCGGGCGTCCGGGGTGGACAACTGTTGCAGCACCAGCTGCTCGACCGCATCCGTCTCGCCCATCCGCCGCAGGACCTCGGCGGCCTCGGTGCGCCACGGGCAGATGACCGGCCGGTCCAGATTCCACTGCTTCATCATGCTGCCGGCCTGCAGGAAGTCGCCCAGCGCGGCGTGCAGCTGGTTGGTGGCCGCGAGGTAGCGGCCCCGAGCCCGCAGGTAGTTCAGCCCGTGGATACTACGGAACAGCTGGGCCGGCATCGGCTGGTAGACCTCGACCGCCGCCGCCGCGAAGTCTCGCATCTCGGTACGGGCGCGGATCAGGGTGGCGACCGCGCTGTAGGTGAAGACGCAGTTGCGCCCGCCCGGCACCAGGTCGAGCGCCTGCAGGGAGTAATGCTCGGCCCCCCGCAGGTCGCCCAGTCGCAGCAGCGCGAAGGCGAGCATCGAGGTGAACACGAACCGCCAGCCCCGGGCGTTGCGCAGCGCCGACTCCTCGAGCAAGGTGTGGCTCCAGCGAACCGCCCGCTGCGGGTCGTGCGAGCGGGCGAGAGCCGCGACCGCCTGGACGATCCCCGGCAGCGTCGGACCGGCCAGCGAGGTCGACTCCAGGAACCGCTCGACGTCGGCGACGTTCGCGTCCAGCAGGGCGAACTGATGCGGCTCGGCGATCGTCGCCAGGTGCGGGACGTCGGCGCCGGCGAACGACCCGACGATGTCGTCGGCCGGCGAGGCGCCCTCGGTGGCGCTGAGCGCCCGGTTGCGGATCTCGATGGCGTTGGCGATTCGGCCATGGGCGACGAGCAGCTGGGCAAGTGGCCACACGCTTTGCTCGGTGGCGTCTGCGGCCTTGAGCGTGTCGAAGGCGTCGTTGATGTGTCGTTCGGAAAGGGCCGGGTCGAGGCGCCAAGTGATCGCGGCCAGCCTCGTCTTGATCTGGCCGCGAAGTAGCAGGTCGGGACTGGCGGCGTGCGCGCGCTCGAGCAGGCGGGCGGCGTACCTCGGGTTGTCGTCGGCCAGCGCCTGCTCGGCGCCGGAGCGCAGGACGTCCACCACCCACGAGGGCTCGGCCTCGTTGGCCACGGACGCGACCAGGTGCTGGGCAACCAGCTGCGGCAACGCCCCGGTCTGGTGGAGCAGGCCGGCGGCCCGGCGGTGCAGCGCGCTCAGCTCGGATCGGGGCAAGTTGTCGACGACGGCGGTCCGGCCGACCGGGTGCCGGAAAACGGTGCCGTCGAGGATGCCGGACGCGTTCAGGGCCGCGAGTGCCTGCGCGACCGCGGACCGGGTGCTGCCGATCAGCTCGGCCAGCCGTTCCGGGCAGGCGCGTTCGCCGAGGACCGCCACGGCGGCGGCCAGGCGCAGGCCGTCCCAGTTGCTCCGGCGGGCGCAGGTGACGACGGCCTGGGCGAACGGGCCACCGGCGGCGGGAACCTCGCCGACCGAGTTGCGGCGCTCTGCGATCAGCGCCCGCAGCAGCAGCGGATTGCCGCCGCTGACCCGGCCGAACTCGGTCGCGTGGTCGGCCGCCCGCGCGGCGAGCTCGGGATAACCGCTGACGATCTCGGCCACCTCCCGGTGGCCGAGCCGCGACAACACGATGGGCCGGACGTTCCGCATCCGCAGAAGCTCGGTGCTGAACCCGGAGTCCAGCAGTGCGAAGTGGGCCGTCTGGCTGAGCACGACCAGGACGGGCGCCGTCCGGGTGAGCCGGATCAGGTACAGCAGGCCCTCGAGCGACGCGGCATCGACGTAATGCAGGTCGTCCACGAGGCACACCAGCGGCGCGTCGCCGCGGCCATCGAGCAGGTCCTTACAGATCCGGCGGATCAGCTCGGCCCTCGCACCGCCCTCGTCGATGGCCGGCACCTCGATCGGGACCGCCGCGCTCGACAACCGTCGCAAGGTGTTAAAAGGATTGTCACGGTCGTACTCCTCACCCGCCGTGCTGACCACGACGGCTCCGCTCGACGACGCCCGCTCGGCGAAGGTGGCGAGCAGCTCACTCTTTCCGCAACCAATCGGCCCTTCGACCAGGACGACCTGCCCATTACCTCGGGCGCACGCGGCAAGTGCGGAGTCAAGATCCTCGAGCTCCGCTATTTGTTTCGACAACAATTTTTCCCCCGTGGGTACCAGTGGTCACGACGGGTGACGACGAATGTTCGGCGATGAACACCAGTGATCCCGCGTCTGTGACCTAACAAACCACAGCAGCCGCTGTCAACCGCGGCCGGCCTGTATGAACGCGCCTGACCACCCGGGCGCTGAGATATTTCCCCCGTTGGAAGCAGCACAGCGTCCGCATGACGTGAGTCAATGTGCAGCCGGACCTTGGCGTGACCTCATTGATGCAAACCTAGGCGCATGGCGAGGCGTATCGCAAGAGTGATCTCAACTGGGTGAAGGTGTTGCCTGGAGCGGGGCCGGTGGTCGGCCGGCGAGAATGATGTTGTGGAGGTCGGCGATGTCGCAAGCGGCGTCGGCCATTGTGCGGACGGCGTGCCGGTGTCGGGATCGTTGGTGTTGGTAATCACGTGCGTTTTCCGGTCGCGCCCAGGGTCATCTGCAACCGTTCGCCGAGGTTGGTGTAGCTGGTCTGGTTGACGTAGATCTGCGCCGCAGAGAGGTCCGCGCAGGTGGGAAGCCCAGTCCGCGCTGTACGCCGACGCGAATCCCGAGTAGTCGACCTCGACCGTCACCTCACCGTCTGCGCGGTGACCGTCAGCCCGGCTGACCCGGCCGACCATGCCGGCGACCCCCGCGCGCCGCGACCCCCGGTCGGCGACCTCTATTGCGACCTTCCGAACAGGGTCCGTCACCACGCGCTTCGTTGGCCCCGCACGTGCCGGATTGGACACGGTGACCCAGATCGGGCATGGCGCAGGCCGGCTGTGGCCTGTCCCGCCGCAGCCAACCGAACCGTCCCGCGAACGCGTCGCACACCCTGGTCAGCAACCTGCCGCCACCGGGCACAGCTCTCCCTGCGACGCCGTCACCGCCTCCTGCGCGGCGCCCGTCCGGGCGGTGGCGGCTCGCAGAGTGGAGTCCGGTGACCATGGCTTGGCCACCGTCGTCATCTGCGCCGCCGCTTGCGGGGTTTCGACGACGAAGGAGTAGCTGACGCCCGTGGCTCGGGCCTGCACGATCAGGTCGACATCCGATTTGACGTTAGGTCGCGGTCGCGCCGTCGAGCTTCGGCTCGGGCAGGGCACCGAGCCACCCAGGGTGGTCCGCTCGGCGGCGTCGCCGACACGGACGAGGGAATCAGACTCGGCCGAGCGCGGACCCTACAGCCACAGGTCGAATGGGCCAGCGTTGGACCCGATCGATCCGTCGTCCTTGCGCTCCCATGTGAGGTCCACCGGCACCCACGGCACCGACGGCGTCCGGACCCGCTCGGGCGCAGAGTGAATTTCCGAGCGGAACGTTGCCGTCCGGCTACGCCCACTCCATCGACGTTTGCGTGGTCATGCCGGTGACCAACACCGGCTTGCGCGACTTGTGCGCCAACACCAACACCATTGCCGACGCCTCATCGGCCGCCTCCAACGGGCCGGACGCCGGCGCTTCAACCGCCGCGTCACCGCCTCGGCGGCGTCGGCAAACGACGGAAAAGACCAACCCCGCCGCGACGACGACCAGCAGCGCCAACGCGGCGGTTCGACCCCCACGTGACGCATCTCGTGTTCGCCACAGAGCGCGCAGGGACCAATGCACCCATCAAAGCGGTCATCCGAACAGCAGATGATGAGCAAATCACCGTCAGCTGCCGACTGTCGGGCCATTCGCCCAGCTCAAGGAACACCGCTTTCATCGATTACCGATTAGTATCAGAAATGCAAACTGGAGTTTGCCCAGAAATCCGATCACGTTAACCGAGGCCAGTTCAACGGTGGCCCTGGATCTGTTGCCCGAAACTTCGACGACACCTGCTTCACGAGCCACTCACGGTACAGCCGAGACGAAAACGATGGTGGACGCCGAATAATCCTCTGGCGCGTACGGGGCAGGGAGGCCCACTACGCTTCAACCCCGTTCACCTGACGTCGCCCAAATCGTCGGCGGACCAGTCGCGCACCTCGATGGGCCTGACCTGTCTGACAAACTCGGCCGGGCTGCTGTTCTATGAGCTGCCTCAGGTCCGCCGGCCTCCATTCCTACCGGCCGCCATGGTTCACCCGCTCAAAGCGCTCCGGTGCAGCCTCACCAAGGGCGCCTGGTCCGCAGCCACCTACCAGCCTGGCGCGCCCGCCTCTACACCAGCGCCAGCGGACTACCTGTCCGCCTCGGCCACGAGGATCCTTCGTAGGAATGCGTCCGCAGGCCGCTGCGCTGCTGGCCGCGCTCGACGACCCAGATCGCGGGTTCGACGCGATCGTGGTCGGCGAGTACGAGCGGGCGTTCTCCGCCAATCAGCTGCAGCACCTGGCACCCGTGCTCGAACAGCACGATGTGCAGCTATGGCTGCCCGAGACGGACGGGCCTGTCGGTCACGGCGATGCGGGGTGCGAGCGCGAGAGCAGGGACGGTATCTCGGAGGCCGCCCGCCCTACGGCTACCCACTCGTGGACGCCGGCCCCATCCGAACGCCGCCCAAGCGGGCTGGGGTCGCCGGCTTCAACGCCTCGAGCCGGATCCGACCACGGCCGGACACGTGCGGTGGATGTTCGCCCAACGTCTGGACGGCCAGAGTCTCGCCAGCCTGGCGCGCGCCCTCAACGACGCCGGCATACCGTGCCCGTCGGGCGTCGATCCCGACCGCAATCCCCACCACGGTGGCGACCGGTGGACCCTACGAACGGTCGCTGCGATACACGCCAACCCTCGCTACACGGGGACGGAAGGTCTGGAACCGGCAACCCGCGCACAACGGCTGCACCGAGCGAGAACCCATTCGGCGGAACCCGACCGTGGACCGGGTGGTCTCCACGCAACAGCCCCACATCGCGCTGATTGTGATCGATATGTGGTAACGATGTGTCGGAGGCGCTTCACGACCCATTGCCCCCGCCGTTGACGCTCAGCGCAACTCTGAAGCTCGCGCAAGCCTGCCAGTCCACACACCTGCCAGACGCCATCCGCGTTGTTGCCTCATGTGCCGCCGGCGGCTCGTCGGTACCGGTCGGCGAGCAGGTCCAGGTGGGCGATGAGCTCCGGAGGCTCGATGACCTCGAAGTCGGCGCCGAGCAGTCCGAACCAGACGGCAAGCTGCTCGAGGTTGTCCGACCCCGTCCGCACCTGGCAGCGGTTGTCGTCTATCACCTCCACCGGTCCTACGGCGGGTGGAAGTCGCTCCAGGACGACATCGGCGGGCAGGTGAACAATGATCGTCGCCCGGTGTCGCCACACCGCACTGCCGATGCCCCGCATCACGTACGTTCCGATGTCCACATCCGGCAGTGCGCGAGCGAGGAATCGAGGCCCGTGCGGTAGGCGCAGCGCCATACGGTCGACCCGGTACGTGCGCCAGTCCTTACGCTGGATGTCCCAGCCGACGAGGTACCAGCGTCTACCCCAGTTGACCAGGCGGTAGGGCTCGGCCTCGCGTCGGGACTCGACGGAATCGTGGGAGCGGTAGTCAAAGCGCAGCCCTTGCTGGTCGCGACAGGCTGCGGCGATCTCACTGAGCGTGGAGGCCGCGACCTGGTTGCCATCGGCGCCGGCAGAGACAGCGACGCTGTAATTCTGTAGAGCGTTGAGCCGGTTACGCAGTCGTGTGGGCAGCACCTGTTCGAGTTTGGCCAGGGCGCGGGAGGAGGATTCCTCGATCCCGGCCACGGAAGGTGTGGCGGTGCGCAGTCTGATGGCGATCGCGACAGCTTCGTCATCCTCAAGAAGCAGCGGCGGCAGAATGGCCCCGGCGGCGAGGCGGTAGCCACCGTCAGTGCCGAAGGTGGCGTGCACCGGGTAGCCGAGAGCACGGAGGCGCTCCACGTCGTTACGAACGGTTCTCGTTGTCACACTCAGCCGCTCGGCCAGTTCCGTGCCGCTCCACCTGCGCGGGGTCTGCAGCAAGGACAGCAGGCGGAGCAACCGCGCTGACGTTTCCAACATGCCGGAAGTTTTCCACGTCAGTAGGAATCTGATGTTCCTACTTTGCTGCCAGAGTCGGCGGCATGGACAACACGAAGGCACCACCCGGGCGCTGGATCGGCCCAGCAAGATCTTCTTCGCCGTCGTCGGGCCTCGACCACAGGTGACGAATTACGTCGAGGCATCTCAGAGCAGCTAGTAACCATTTGACAGCCAACTTTCCACCTCCTGTCACGCCTCACCGTCTCTGGAGCAATCAAATGATTTTAGTGACTGCGGCAACTGCGCCCGTGGGCCGTTCCATCGTCGAGCAGTTGGTACCGATCGGCGTACCGGTGCGGGCGCTGACTCGTGATCCCCAGCAGGCCAACCTCCCTGCCGGCGCTGAGGTCGTGGCGGGAGACATGAGCGACCCCGCGAGTCTGGCGGCTGCGGTACGGGACGTGGACGGCGTCTTCGTCCTTGCTATGGGGCCTGGGGTGCCAGAACTTATCGAGGCGGCGAAGAACGCGGGCGTCAGGCGCGTTGTATTCCAGTCGACGGCGGAGATCGACGACAACGCCAAGCAGCAGCCCAACGACATCGCGGTGTTACACCACGGGATCGAGCAGGCGATCATCCGCTCCGGCATGCAATGGACCTTCCTGCGGCTGGACCTCAACTCCGCCGACGCGCTGCATTGGGCCTTCGACGTCCCCGGCCAGCTCGCCGCCGGAGATGTCGTTCGCGGTCCCTACGCGGACGCTGCCGGTTCACCCATTCACCCCGCAGACCTCGCCGCCATCGCTGTTGTGGCACTGACGCAGGACGGGCACAGCGGGCAGCGGTACCACGTCACCGGACCACAGTCGTTTACGCACCGAGAACAGATTGAGCTGATCGGCAAGACCCATGGCCGGGAGTTGCGCTACGAGGAGATCGATCCCGCCGCCGCCCGCGCGAAGATCGCCCCACATGCGCCAGCGGATTTGCTACTCGCCACCTGGGAAGCCCACGTCAACAAGGCCGCACCGGTCACGGACGCGATCGAGCGAATCACGGGCCGCGCGCCCCGGAGCGTGCGCGAGTGGGCCGAGGCGCACCCGGCCTGAGGTGACCCCGATCGGGCGGCGGATATCGCCGCCGCCCGGTCACGGGCCTAACGGGTCGATATCGATCTGCGTGGAGGCCTCGGCCGCCGAATGGACCAGCCCCGGCAGCAATCTCGAACTGCGGTTGCCAGGAGCCGCTGCACGCACCGAGCACATCTTCGTCACGTTCAATCGGAGATCCTGTCTTAACCGACGGGAATCCCATTGGCGGCGAACCACCCGCCGATCCCCTGTACCGTGCCCGGCCCGAGCCGATCGAGCGCGCCAAGGTCCAAGACTTTCTCGGCCGGCACTGGAGATGCGACCCCAGGCGTCCGGCTTTGGTAGGACCGACAATGGGGGCACCGGATTCGGGTACCTCGGGCAGCTTGGTCAGCAAGCCGTCTCAACCAGAATCGCCCTCGTCGCGGGTGGCACCATCGAAGAATGCCTACGCAGCTCCTCGAGCGCCGGTCTGCGCTGACCACGCTGCGGGCCGCCGTCGACGCCGCGCTGGGCGGCGCCGGGTCGGTGGCGCTGCTCACCGGTGAGGCGGGGATCGGCAAGACGAGCGTGGTGCGTCAACTGCTCGCCGAGGTCGATCCGGCGGTGCGGACACTCTCCGGCGGCTGCGACGATCTGATCGCCCCTGCTCCTCTGGCGCCGTTGCGCGAGGCGGTGGCGAATCACGGGGGCCCTCTGGCGGCCGCCCTGGCCGAGCCGCACCCACCGACCGCGCCGAGCGCCGCGGCCAGGGCGTACCCGTTGGTGGCTGTGCTGCCCGCGATGCTGGCTGAGCTGCGCGGCGCCCCCGCGACGCTCCTCGTGGTGGAGGACATCCACTGGGCGGATGAGGCGACCATCGACGTGTTGGTCTACACCGCCCGGCGCATAGGGCCGCTGCCGGCCGTCCTGCTGTTGTCCATGCGGGACGACGTGGACGATGCGCACCCCGTGCACCGCCTGTTGGGATCGTTGACCGCGGCCCCGGTGGTCCGAGTCCCGCTGGCCCCGCTGTCCGCGGCCGCGGTGGCCCGGATGGCGGCCGGCACCGGCCACGACGGCGCGGCGCTGCACGCCCTGACCGGCGGCAACCCGTTCTTCGTCAGTGAGTCGTTGGCGTCCGACGGCTCGGCCGCCTCGGGGGCGGTGCGCGACGCGGTCCGCGCCCGGTGCCGCCGCCTCGCACCAGCCTGTCAGGAGGCGTTGGCGCAGCTCTGCGTGGTCCCGCGGGCGGTCGGGGTGGACCTCGCCGCCATCCTGCTCGGGCCGCAGGCGCTGGCCGCGCTGGCCGAGGCGGAGCAGAACGGGGTGATCGAGGTACGGTCGGACGGCCTGGCCTTCCGACACGAGCTGGCCCGACGGGCGATCGAGGCCGACCTGCCTGAGCTGCGTCGACGGCTGCTGCACCGCCGGGTGCTGGCGGCGTTGCGAGCCGAGTCGTCGCCGGACCGGGGGCGTCTGGTGCACCACGCGGTAGCCGGGGACGATCCGGCGACAGTGGTCGCGGTCGGCCCGAGCGCGGCCCGAGCCGCGGCGGCAGCGGGCTCGCACCGGGAGGCTCTGGTGCTCCTCGAGTCGGTGCTGCCCCACCGCGACCGGCTGGGTGGCGCGGAGAGCGCCGCGCTGTTGGACGAGTACGGCTGGGAGCTCTACAACGCGCACCGGTTCCACGAGGCGGTGCGGGCCGGCGAGCAGGCCGCCCGGGAGTACGCCGCGCTCGGCGACGAGCCGGCCCGGGGGCGCTGCCTGATCCGCGTCTCCCGGCACCAGTTCATGGCCGGCGAGACCGACGCCGCTGAGCGGACCGCGGGCGAGGCCGTGCGGATCCTCGACAAGGGGGCCGACGACGCGGCGGCGGCGCACGCGCTCCTCTATCAGGGCGCGATCCTGGCGTTGACCGCCGACTTCGCGCGGGCGGTCACCGCCCTGGAGTCGGCGCGCAAGCGGGCCGGGCGGGCCGGGCGCACCGACCTGGACACGCTGTGCCTCAACTATCTCGGCATCGCCCGGATCGAGGTGGGTGACGCCGGTGGGCTGGCCATGCTGCGGCAGAGCGTGGACACGGCCCGCGAGGACGGCTTGCTGGAGTATGTCGCGCGCGGCTACACCAACCTCGGCGAGATGCTCTTCCGGATGGGTGCCCTGGTCGAGGCGGCCGGGTGCGTGCGCGCCGGGCTGGCCTTCGCTGAGGAGCACGGCTTCTGGTCGCACGCCTACAACCTGCGGGTGCACCAGCTGCTGGTCGAACTGCGTCGCGGCGGCTGGGACCGCGCCGAGCCCGGGCTGCGTGCGCTGGCGCAGCGCCAGACTGACCCGGACATGCTGTACGTCTACAGCGTCCCCTGGTACGCCCGACTACGCGCCCGTCGGGGTGACCCGGCCGCCGCGCCGCTGCTGGCGCAGGCGTGGGATAGGGCTCGTCGCGGCCGGCTGTTGCTGGGCACGGCGTACGCCGGCCTCGCCTACCTGGAGTGGGCCTGGCTCACCAACGACAGTCAGCGCGCCGAGGAGGTCGCCGCCGAGCTGCTGCCCCGCCTCGCGCACCCGGGTGCCGCGCCGTTCCGGGCCGAGGCGGTGCGGTACCTGGCCCGCCTGAGCGTCGTCGTCGACCCGGTCAGCAGCCCAGTGACCGATGCCGCGGGCGCGCAGGCGTCCGATCTGGTGGTGACCCGGGCGTACGCGGCAGGTGTCAGTGGTGACTGGGCCACCGCGGCGGCGCTGTGGTCGAGCCATGGCGACCCGTACGAGCAGGCTCTGGAGCTGGCCGAATCCCCGGACGCAGACACGGTGGCCGGGGGTCTGCGGATGCTCGACGGGCTCGGCGCGGTGGCGGCGGCCGATCTGGTCCGGGGCCGGCTGCGTCATCGAGGTGCCCGGGTCCCGCGTGGGGCGCGCCGCGGCACCCGGGCCAACCCGGCCCACCTCACCGAGCGGCAACTGCTGGTGCTCAGCCAGCTCAGCGCCGGCCGGACCAACGCGGAGATCGCCGCCGACCTGGTGCTGTCGGTACGTACCGTGGACCACCACGTCGCGGCGATCTTCGACAAGCTGGGGGTGCGTACCCGGCAGGAGGCCGCGGCGGCCGCCCGCGCTCGGGGCATCGGCCCGGCTAGCGCCACGCCCGAGGCGCCACATCGGCCGGCGTGAGCACTCGACTCAGGGTGCCGGCGACGAAGTCACCGACGTAGGCCACGCCGGTGACCGGGTCGACCGCCACCGAGCACGGCGCGTCGCCCAGCTTGACCGCCACCCGCAGGGCCCGGGAGCGGCCGTCCACCATCAGCAGGCCGGCCGAGGTCGCGACGTAGCCGATGCCGGTCCCCGGTCGGGTGGCCACCGCCCGCCCCCCGCCGGGCACCGGCAGCACCGCGCCGGCCGGCACCGGCCGGGTGCCGCCGTCGGTGGGGAAGTCGCCCTGGTCGAGCACCACGACCGAGGGGTGCGTGGTGTTGCCGCCGAGACAGGACACGAAGATCAATCCGGCCGGTACGTCGACAGCCACGTCGACCGGCTGCAGCAGCACGTCCGGCAGGTCGATCGTGCCGGTGACCGCGTGCCGGCCGTCCGCGCGCCTGGTGATCACCGAGATGGCTGCCGTCTGCGGTACGCCGGCGCGGTAGGTCCGGGCAACGTAGACGCGTGCCGCGGCGCTGTCCACCGCGGCGGCGATGATCCCGGCGAAGCCGTCCGCGTCACCCACCACGTCAAGGTCGCTGAGGTCGGTCGGGGCGAGCACCCGCACATGCATGTCGACTCCCACCGGCGGCGCGCCGCCCTGGTGCACCACGTAGAGCCGCTGGGCGGCCGCGTCGAGCGCCACGTCGACCACGCCCAGCCCGATCGCCCTGCTGATCCCCGGTTGCGGCAGACCTGCGGCCACCTCGAAGCGCTGCACGGAGAAGTCGTGGTGGCCACCGTTGACCACGAATCCGTGGTTGCCCTGCGGCTGCACGGTGAGCGCGCGCGGCCCGTGCCCCACGGTGGCCGTCCGCGCCTGGGTCAGGGCCAGGTCCCAACTGCTCAGGGTGCCGTCCTCGTCGGGCCGGTCGGAAGGTGAGTGTGTGGCGAAGACCCGCCCGCCGGCTCCGTCGCGGGACACCGCCACCGCCGCGACCGCGCCCGGACCACCCAGCGACACCGTCGTCACCAGCGGCGCTTCCGGCACCGGTGGCGGTACGTGCACGATCGCCTCCCGCCGGACGCCGGCCAGGCTGGCCGAGATGTCGATCGGCTGCGGACCGGTGGGCGCCAGCACGTCGATCGCGAACTCAGCCGTGGAGGCTCCCGCGACGACGTCGACTCCCCCCGGGACCTTGATCAGATCGGGCCGGCTGCTGTGCAGGGTGACCCGCTTGCCGCCGGCCGGCGCCGGGCCGGTGAGCAGCACCCGGCCGGTGGCCCGGGCCCCGACGAAGAGCCCGGTGCGGGCATGTTCCACCCGTTTGAGCGACACCGAGTCGAGGGGCTCCAACGCCTCGTACTGGATGTTGACGTCGACCTGCTGCAGGCCGCTGAACGGAACGGTCACCGAGTCGTAGGCCAGCGTCCAGCCGCCGGTGAGGCCACGCCCGTACAGGCTGAACAGGTGCTCCTGACCGGTGACGGCGGCGGTGTCGCCGGTCCACACCTGGGTGGCCGGTTCGAAGCGCAGCACCAGCTCCTGGGTGGCCGGTGGACCGGTCAGGTCGTGTACGCCGAGATCGAGGTCGCGCTGTTGGGAGAAGCCGGCATGCGTGATCGTCATCGGCAGGCTGTTGTCGTTGCCGGCCATCCCCCGCAGGTTGACGGTCACCCCGACCACCTTCAACTCGGCCAGCCCGGGCGGCAGCTTGGCCAACGGCAGGTCGAACCACAGCGACTTCGCGTTGACGAACCGGTTGATCGCCGCGGTGTGCGTGTTGACGGAGAACGCGTTGTGGATCACCTGGGTGCCGTCCTGGACCACGAGTGACCGCCCCTTGGCCCGGTGCCTGTCGCGCTCGGCCACCGGGTCCCGGGTGAAGATGGCGTTCATCATCAGGTCGTAGCCGCCCACCGGGAAGTCGGGCGTGAGCTTCTCGTCCAGGTCCAGATCCAGGGCCGGGTAGGCCAGCGCCGCGGTCTGTCCCGAGATGCTGCCGGGGTTGCCACGGTCCAGGATGGAGAGCTTCAACGCCCGCTGGGCCCGCTGGCTCCAGTGGTCCAGGGCGTCGAAGAGGCAGAGCAGGCCGCGCAGCAGTCGGGACACCGGCGACTTGGCCGGCCGGTCGTCGGTGTCCACCGAGTCCAGGTCCCGGATCGCCTCGCGGGCGCGCCGTTTGAGGTCGGCGACGGCAGCCGTCGTGCCGGCGATCTGCCGCAGCCGCAGTGTCGCCAGCCGCCAGCTGTGGCAGGCCTCGGTCATCTCGATCAGCAGGTTCCGCAGGGGTTCGTCACCCTGGGCGGCGCGCAGGTCGGCGGCGACCCGGCGCAGGTGCACGACCCGCCCGGAGCCGGGGGTGCCGAGCTGGGCCCACTGACCGTGCGCGGCCAGGCCCACACCTTCGGCGGCCAGCTGGATGGTGGGGGGCCGCCCGGCGAGGTAGGGGCCGCCGGCCGCGGTGGCGGCGTCGACAAGCAGGGTGGTGTCCGCCGGCAACAGCAGCCCCACGGCGCCCTGCGGCTGGGTGGGGTCGGGTGCGCCGAGCACCTGGGCGATCGTGGTGACCAGGTCGGCCCCGGAGACAGCGCCGGATCCGTACGAGATCAGCGCCTCGGCGACGGTCAGGTCGCCGAGCCGTTCCTGGATGCGCAGCACACTTTGACCGATCAGCTGCCCGGAGTCCTGTTGGGCCTGCTCGGCGGCTGCGCGTCGGCGCCGGGCGCTGTCCCCGATGGTCTCCTCCAGCGGCCCCTGGTCGCCCAGCAGCGCGGTCAACTGGGTGCGGACCGCCTCCCGGGCCCGCTGGAGCCGTTGCTGGTCGCCGGCGAGCAGCAACGCGCCGTCGCCGGGCGCGAACAGCGCCGCCCGCAAAGTGTCCGCCGCCGCGCGCCACTGCCCGGCGTAGAAGTCGACAGCCGGCACCAGGTCCAGCTCCAGGTCGCGCTCCACGCCGATCTCGGTGCGGTGATCGGCCATGAGGGCACGCAGCTGTGGTGCCATGCTGCCCGGGCGAAGGTGCTCGGCGGCCGCGTACTCCCGTTCGGCCTCGATCAGGTTGCCGGAGCGGAACTCGTACCACGCCTGTCTGCCGCGCTGTTCGGCCCAGCGGTCGCCACCGCGCCCGGAGAGCTGTGGGCGTAGCTCCTCGTCGTACTGCTCGGGGGTGCGGGCCAGCACCTCGGCGGCGCGGGCGCCGCCCTCGCAGCCCGGCTTTCCCGGCGGCCCCTGCGGTCCCTGGTTCTCCGGTTCGTTCGGAATGCCGGGCCCACCTGGTCCGCCGTCGCCGCCCGCGCCGCCCGGGCCGCCGACTCCGGTGAAGGTGTTGGTGCCGGAGGCCTCGACGAAGTGGACGTGCACCGGACCTCCGGCTCCGCCGGGGCCGCCCGGACCACCTCGCAGACCAGGATTTCCGCTGGTCGGCGGCGGGGGCGGTGGCGGTAGCGGCAGCGCGGTGGTCCGCGCGACGCCCGGGTCGTTTACCGGTGGGCCCGGGTCGCCTGTCGCACCCGTGCCGCCCTGCTGCCCGGTGCTGGTGGCGGAGACGCCCGTCAGCCTGCGGGCATGGATCACCAACTGGCGGCCGGCGAGACCCTCCTCGCCCTGCGCCGCGGTGCCGGGCACCTCCATCGCCAGCGAGGGCTTACCGGCCGGGCCTTCGCCGACCACCTCGTCACCGACGACGAAGACGTCGCGGAAGCCGCGGATCACCGCGCCGAGCAGCACCACCCGGCGGCCGATGAGGACCAGCGCTCGGCCACCGCTGGCGGGCGAGGGCGGCAGAGCGTCGACGAACGCCTGATCGATGCGGATCTCGTCGCGGATGTGCAGTCCGAAGACGTCCACTGTGTTCAGCTCTCCTCGGTCGCGGCGGTGGTGGCCGGCAGGTTGGGATCGATCACCGCGCGGTCGAAGACCTCGGTGTAGACCGTCCGGAGGGCCTCGCCCGGACCGGTGACCGCCCAGCCGCGCTGGCGCTCCTGCACCACGACCCGGCCGGCGCGCAGCTCGCGCATGAGCTGATCCGGTGGCCCCTCGGCGGCCACCCACTCCAGGCGCATCGCGGCGATGCCACCGGCCGGAGCGGGCAGGGTCGTGACCCGCCAGCCGTCACCGGGCGTGCCGGTGGCGCCCTCCTGCGCCCGGACACCGACGTCCGAGCCGATGTCGGAACTGGCCAGGAAGGGGTCCGGCATCCGGCGCTCGTGACGCATGGTGAACTCGCTGGCGGCGGGCTTGCCGAAGACGTTGACCCGCACCCCGGTGGTTCCGAACTTCTTCACCCTGATCTGCCGGTGCGGGGGCAGCTGGACCAGGTCGGTGGTGACCACTCGGGAAACCGCGCGGCCGGGCAGTGAGTGCGGCTGGAAGCGCACCAGTCCCAGCCGCAGGAACGGCCACACCGCGAGATCGACGTCCACGTCGATGTCGGCGAACCACAGGTCCCGCTCGGCGTCGAAGTGCACCGGGTGCCCGACGACGGTGACCTGCCGGCCGCCCGCGGCCGGGTCCAGCAGCGTGACGGTGCTCGTGACCTGACCCGGTGTGTCGAAGTCGTCGGCGACGAGGTGCTGCTGGTCGCCGAGGCCGATCTCCTCGATCGGGTCGCTGCCCCAGCGGGTGACCAGGCCGGACAGCGGCCGGCCCTCCTCGGCGTCACCGTCGGTCGGGTTGGCGAAGAGCACCACGCCGAGCATTTCGCCCTCGCCGGTGCGGTTCCAGCGGCGGTTGAGCCACACCCGCACACCCATCGTCTCCCGGGTGCTGGTCCACTCGCCGAACTCCGTGCCCCTGGTGATGCGGAACGACGGCACCACCGAGTGCACGTCCGGTGGTGGCGGCACGGCCCGGTTGGGCACGTGCACCAGCATCGGGGTGCCCTCGCGCAGTTGACTCTGATCACCGTCCGGCACGGGAGGGAAGTACTCCCGGAACCGGGTGGACCCGACCGGTCGGTAGGTGACCGCCCGGTGCCGGGTGTCGCCGAAGAACTGCGACGCGGTCAGCGCCGCCGGTCCACCGGTGCGTTCCAGGTCGGTGGGGGCGAGCGTGGCGGTGCGCGACTGCGGCTCGACGCTGCCGGTGCCGGCGTCCACCGCTTCGAGCCAGGACGCCGCCAGGTGCACCCGGCCGGTGGTCGGCCGGTGCGCCTGCACCTGCGCGGTGACGGTGACCTGCCCGGTCAGGCCGGTCGCGGTGACCGTGGGCGACCCGAGCAGGGCCGGCGCCACCAGCGGCTTCTGCACCGCGTGCACCACGGTGACCGGCTGCCGCGAGGACAGGCCCAGCACCTGACCGTCCAGGACGTCCTGCGGGTCGGCGGCGCCGACGGCGAGGTGGTCCAGACGGTCGGGGTGCAGCGTGCTGGACAGCTCGAAGGTCTGCTCCACGCCGGGAGGAACCTCGACGATGAGCACCGATCGGCCACCGGACTTCTTCACCGAGACCTGCACCAGGCTGGGACCGGCCGCCGTCGGGCGGACCACCAGCTTCGCCGGCGGCAGATCCGGCCAGCTGCCGCCGTACCCCGTGCTCACCACTGGCGACGCACCCGGCACGCCGCCGAGGGCCACGCCCGCGACGGCCGGGTCCGGCAGGTAGGGCAGCAGGGCGGCCGGCGCGTCGATCACCACGTAGGCGCCGTTGGGCAGTGCCCGACCGCGCGGCACCGGCAGGGTGCCCTTGACCTGCCTGGTCGGGTCGCTGGTGACCAGCTGTAGGCCCGGTTGGGGCACCATCGCACCGCTCGGGCCGGGCACCATCGGGTCGAGGAACGAGCCCTCCTCCCGACGGGCGACGGCGAACATCCGCTCGCGGTCCGCCGGGGTGGCCTGCGGCCCGAAGGCCGCGTCGAACATGGCGTGCCGTTCGGCCAGCATCTGCGGGCTGTCCGGTGCGGCGACGTGCCGCTCGCAGGTGCCCAGTGGGGTGCCCTGGCCGTCGCTGCGCACCACCAGCCGCAGCAGCGACTCGCCCTCGGTGAAGCGCCTGGTCGGCACCAGGGTGGGCGAGCCGGCCGCCTCGTGGCGGAGGTAGCGCACCGCGGGCAGCACCTGGGTGGGATCGCAGACGTCCGGGTCGATCGCGGTGCCGGCGATGTCCACCGCCCGGGCACGGAGCTGGTAACTGCGTCCGTAGCGCAGCCGCGGTAGCGTGCCCGGCGCGGTGGTGACGTCCGCGCGCAGCGGATAGCCGGGCGCGAGGACGCTGCCGATCTCCTCCACCTCAGGGCTGCCGCGGCCGTCGCCGCCGACCTTCGGCCCCGGTTTGCCGACCGACAGGCCCCAGCCGTCCCACCCGGCGATCTCCTCGCCGACGACGAGCCGGGCGACGCCGAACTCGTCATCCTGCTGTGCGGCGACCACCGCCTCGGTGCGGCCCTCGTCGTCGGCGTCGATGGTCACCGCACCCACCGTGTAGCGCACCCGGCGGCGCATCAGCGACCGGAACGGCCCGCCGTCGGTGGCCACGTCCACCCGGTAGCCGGTGGTCACGTCGTCGGCGAACAGCACCGCCGGGGCCTGCGCGCCGGCCGAGGCGATCGCGTCGGTGCGGCTGGTGGCGTGGCTGACCACCGCCTCGGCACGGGCCTGCTGGCCGAGGGTCAGACCGACGTCGCGGCGCACCGGCAGCCGGGCCGGCAGCGGCTCACCGGAACGCGCCGACGCGGTCGACGCCGCCGCCAGTTGACCGCTCAGGCTGGCCACATCCACACTTGTCAGCACGTAGGTGGCAGCCGGGTTACGCAGGTTGAGCACCCCGCCGACGATCTCGGCGCGGGCGTCCGGCTCGGTGGCCATGGTGAACCGGCGCGCGGACGGGTCGCTGACCACCGCGCTGAACGGCTGGGAGCGGGGCACCGGGCCGTTCAGCGGCTGACCGGCCGCGTCCACCACCCGGACGGTGCGCGCGCCGTCGAACGGCGCCATCTCGAGATCGACGCGGAGACCCAGCGGTACGGAGAGCGCGGGGTGCGCCATCAGCAGGGTGCAGACCTGGTGGAAGTCGGCCTGGGTGACCGAGTTGACCCCGGTCAGCGGCCCACCGGCGGCCCGCCCGCCCGGCCCGGGTGCCCGGCGGGGGCCGCCCGCGCGGCGTAGCCACCGGGCGTAGGCGGCGATCGGCAGCGCCATCGCCAGGTCCTCGTGGCCCTCCTCGCGCAGCCGCTGGATCGCGGTGGCCAGCGTCGCGTTCGACGTCGCCGCCGGGGCGAGCAGGGCGGCGCCGGCCTCCCGGCCCATCGCCCGCGCCACCCGGGGATCACTGTCCACGGTGGCCAGTGCGGCGATCGCCCGTCGGACGACGTGGTCGGCGCCCAGCGAGCCGGTGGCGCTGGTGCCGTTGACGCTGGCGTACATCTGCTCCAGAGCCGTCGCGGTGGCCGCGAAGGCCGGCCCCGGTCGGGCGGCTCCCAACGCACGACGCCCGCCGGCCTTGGTGAGCACCCTGGTGGCCGGGCCGAAGAGCGCCGTCCACAGCGGCGACGACGCCGGTTCGCTGCGCCGGGTCAGCGGCTGCGGCTCGCCGCCACCGGTGTCGGCCAGGAAGATTGGCCCGAGGGCGTTGACCACCGCCGGCCAGTTCGCCAGCGGCGTACCGCCGATCGTGGTGATGCCCTGGCCGCGCGGGGCGGCGACCAGGCTGAGCTGCGCCCTGCCGTCGGCGAAGCCGGCCGGCAGAACGGTCCAGAGCACGCTGTACGTCATCGTCTACTCCTGTGCGAACGCGGCGCAGTAGGTGTCCCACGGGCGCGGACCGGGCCGCCCGGTCGGCGCCATCAGCTGGGCGAAGGTCGGATCGGCGTTGGGGCCGGCGAAGCGGCGCTCCATCGGCACCACCACCGATTCGCTGAAGAACAGCACCTTGATCTCCACGGCGATCTCGGCATAGCCGTACAGCTCGTTGGAGTCGAGGTCGTAGTCGAGGGTGAGCGTCAGGGTGATCGAGACGCTGATGATGCTCAGGACCTCGACCTCTCCGCGGATGCGGAAGTAACCGCCGATCCGGGCGATGTCCAAGCTGGCGTCGATGTCGAAGTGCACACCGCCCATCGCCTCCACCGACCCGCGCGCCACGAACAGGTCGACCGAGAGCGAGGCGCCGAACTCCAGGGCACCGACCAGCTTGACCAGACCGGTGGTGGCCACGCCGATGGCGAGGTGCCCACCCCCGCCGAGCGCGGCGATGGTCAGCCGGAACGGGTTGTCCGGGGTGGAGAAGGCAAGATCGAAGGAGAGCGGGTACGGGTCGCCGGTGAAGTTCAGTTCGGCGCCGGCAGAGATGGCGATGTTCTCCAGCGCGAAGACGCCTATCGCCAGCGACGGCACCGGGAAGCTGAAGCCGGAGCGCACCCCGGTCGGGGTCACGGTCAGCGCCGGCGGGTCGGAGAAGCCCTCCTGGTCGATCACCTCGGCCAGGGTGGCGATGAAGGCGAGCACCTGGCCGTAGCGCAGCGCGCCCAGCTTGATGTCGACGTCGGGCTTGCCGGCGTCCCTGCTGGTGAACCGGATGCTCCTGATCGGCACACTGAGCAGCGGCACGGTGTCGAAGGCCGGCGTGGTGGTGGAGTGGATCTGCAACTCCACCTGCTCGACCAGGCACTCGCTTGTGGACCGGGTCTCCAGCCGGGCGGTGTCCACCTCGGTGGTCTGGGTGATCCTCAGGTTGGCCCTGTTGGCGTCACCGGGTTTCTCCCGCAGCGGCCGCAACACCACGAAGCCCTTGTGGAAACGGGCCTGCGGCTTGTCGCCGAAGAGCTTGGTGTCCCAGGTCATCACCTGCGAGGCGACGCCGTCGACCAGGTCGCTGACCATCTTGTAGGCCTTGCCCAGTTCCCGGACGATGCCCTCGTCGGTGGGCAGCAACTCCTTGATCGTGGCCAGACCCAAGAGCTTGTCGGCGTCCTTGAGGAACGACAGGTCCATCGCTCCGGCGGCCAGGGTGGTCAGGTTCGCACCCGCCAGCGCCCCGAACTGCCGGGAGATCGCCGAGGTGTTCAGGGTGAGGGCGGCCAGCCCTCCGGTGGCTTCCTGCGCCAGGCCGACCGCCGGCGATTCGCCGATCAGCTTCAGGAAGACCTGCCCCTGGGCGTTCGCCCCGTCGAAGAGCGCCTGGGTGTACGGCGCGGCGTACTGCAGCACCGCCTCCTTCGCCCCCGGCGCGTACCGGTCCAGCGCGGCGACGCGCCCGACGATCCGTTGGGCGACCGGCAGCCCGGTGGCGGCATCCAGCGCGAGGTCGACCGTGCGGGTGAGCACCGTCGTGGCCTGCTCCGGGGCGGGCACCTCCGGGTCGGCCGCCGACCGGGTCGCCGTCGACGCGGGCTCCGGCACCGGGGCGACCGCCATCGGCTGCCCACCGGCCTGGATGGTCCGGAAGACGTTCTCGACCGCCTGCGCTCCGCCGCCGAGGGTGTCCCACAACGCCCGGGCCTGCGCGTCGGAGGCGGTGTCGGGCACGAAGAGCAGCGGCAGCGCG
Source organism: Micromonospora sp. NPDC049275 (assembly GCF_043197115.1). Taxonomy (NCBI): domain Bacteria; kingdom Bacillati; phylum Actinomycetota; class Actinomycetes; order Micromonosporales; family Micromonosporaceae; genus Micromonospora; species Micromonospora sp. NPDC049275. The sequence goes on along the minus strand of NZ_JBICSN010000010.1, from coordinate 77,235 downwards.
AACGGCACCGGGCTGCCCTCGTGGTCGTAGCCGATCAACTGATGGGCGAACGGGGTGACGGCGTCCAGCTGCAGCACCCGTGAGCCGGTCATCCCACCGGGCGGCTGGACAGCCTCCATCGGCGGGGTCACCGTGGTGACGACATCGACGCGGGTGAACGGCCAGCGTCGATGGGCATCGCCGCCCATTTCGACAACCGACGTGGCGGGCGACTCGAACGGCATCTGCGGATCGGTGACCAGGACGGTCGCCGCGGTGCGCAGCGCGGCCACCCGGGTACTGCCGCTCTCGAAGCGCCGAACCGTCTCCTCGGTGAAGATCGCCCGATGGCCGAACGGGTAGAGCTGGCCCACCACGACGATCCGTTGGGCCTGGTCGCGGCCCATCGACGTGTCGTGACGCCACTGCGCGACAGTGGCGGCGATCTGCTCCGGCGTGGAGCCCGGCGGCGGGTCGGGCCAGTCACCACGCACGCGCAGCCAGCCGCCGAGGCTGCTCAACGCGAGCCGCTGCACGGTGGCCGGCGCGACGGTGCGCGACTGCTCGGAGATCTCGACGCACAGGTCGGCCCGGAGGGTGTTCTTGAGCCGCGCGTCGTTCACGTCGTCGGCCCACCCCGGCTGTGGCGCACCGCTCTGCGGGGTGTGGGTGAAACGCGCCGGCAGCGGCACCTCGGCGCTGGCCGAGGAGTCCACCGAGGTGACCTCCAGCCGGGTGCTCCACAGGGCGGTGCGGCCGGCGTTCACGCGGGCCGCGGCGGCGTGCCGCAGACGGACGTGGCCACCGGGCGACTGGAGGTTGAGCAGGTAGGGCAGGCGGAACTGCGAGGCCTGCGGGAAGCCCGGCGGCGGGGCGGCCACCAACGAGGCGTCGGCGGCGCGGGCGCTGGACGTACCGCTGGATCGTGGTGGGCTGACGGCGGCCCGGCGGGCCGCGCGGTCCTGGCGCCGGTCCTCCGCCGCGGCCGGGTCCGCAGGCCGGCCGGCCTGCGCGGCCATCGTGGCCGCGACCAGGTGGTACGCCGAGGTGGCCGGCCGGGGTGGCCGGGCGTCGAGCGGGTCGACCGCGCCGCCCTGTTCACCGGGGACGATCTCCAGTCGGGAGATCGCGGCCAGGATGCCGGCGACGGACAGGTCGATCGGGCCGTCCGACGGGCGCACCACGAGCACCACGTCGCTGGGTGGCGTGAAGATCGGCTTGGTCTGCACCAGCCGCGGGCTGGCGCCCCGGGCGGCGTTCTCCAGGAGTTGCTGCGGGGGGAACCGCACCCACAGGTGCCCCTGGGCAGCGCCGGCAACCAGCTTGAGGTCGTAACCGGTGGGTGGGCCGGGGCGCAGTTGCGGCTGCAGGTTGCTTACCGACACCTGCAACACGAGCTGGTCCTCGGCCCGGGTGAGGGCGAACGACGGCGAAAAGGCCATGCGCCCACCCTTGCCTCCGCCGCCCGCGACGACATCGGTAGCCGCTGCCCATATCTCGTCGGACCGCTACCTACGTTGCGAGTCTCGCTATCCCCGTACAGGCGCTCCCGCGCCGCGATGGTGGGACAGACAATGCTTACGCGTTTCACACGGGCGCGCTGTGATCAGGCGCAGTCCGCTTGACCGATGGCCATCCGACCGGCGGCCGGATGGCTCCTGCCGCGCTACCCCGGGCACGATGACACCCGAGACGTCCGCCGGCCGCACGGGCCGGCGGATCGGTGATGACCGAGGCTGCGGATGGCGCCCCCAACGTCAAGGCTCTGATGTACGTCGCCAGCCTGAGCCCGGACGTCGGCGAGAGCGCGGGACGACGCGGCACGGACTGCGCGGAGCAGCACCGGCGTGTGGTCGTCGCTGCTCGGCGCACCCCATCTGGTCAGCCGGTCTTGGTGGCGAAGGGGCCACCGTCGCCGAGCGCGAGCCGCGCGAAGTTCTCCGCGATGCGGCGGTGTCCAGCCGGGTCGGGGTGGAGCTCGTCGGGTAGCGGGAGTTCGGCGTAGTCCGCCTCGCCGTACAGCTGCCGTCCGTCGAGGTAGTGCAGGTTCGGGTCGTCGGCCGTGCGCTGTTCGACGATCCGGGCGAGTTCGTCACGGATGACGGTGAGCGTCAGCCGCCCGGCGCTGCGCTCGGCCGGATCGCCCGTGGCCCTGAACCGCAGGGTCCCGCCCTCGAAGTCTGGCGCGAGGGGACCTGGCGTGTCCTCCTGGACCGGGCACAGGACGGCGGACACGACCAGCAGAGGCGTGGTCGGATGCCCCTCGCGGACAGTGTCGAGGAAACCGTGGACCGCGGGAGCGAAGGCGCGCAGACGCATCACATCGCTGTTGACGATGTTGATGCCGATCTTGACGCTGATCAGGTCCGCCGGGATGTCGCGCATCGCGCGGGCGGTGAACGGGTCGAGCAGCGCGCTCCCGCCGAACCCCATGTTGACCAACTCCACACCGCCCTGCGCTGCGGCCAGGGCCGGCCAGGTGGCGCTGGGATGAGCGGCGTTCGAGCCGTGACTGATGGAACTGCCGTGGTGCAGCCACGTCCTGCGCCCGCTGGGCGGGGCCTGTTCAACGGGCGCGTCGGTGCGCAGCGCGATCAGCTCGGTGATCTCCGTATGCGGAAGCCAGATCTCGATGTCCTTCTCCCCCGCGGGCAGATCCGCGAAGCGGGCGGTGCCGGCCGGCCCCTCGGTCAGCACCGAGGTTTGGGTGAACATGTCGGTGACGGTCCGGACGTTGCCCCCGGGCACCGAGGCCTGCGCGGCCAGGCGGCCGTCGACCAGCAGGTCGTAGACACCGTCGGCCGGGGGCGGGAAGCCTTGGTAGACCCGCTTGGTGGGCAGCGTGTCCAGTTCGATCGTGGTGGCCCGGGTACGGAACGTCAGCCGCACACCGGAGGGCTGGGCCTCGGCAACGGCCAGTTGGTCGTCGGGGATCTGCCGGCGTGCCCGGGTGGTCAGCCGGTGCGGCAGCAGACCGCGCCCGGTCGCCTCCAGGTCGACAAAGCCGCGCAGGAGGTCCGCGGTGACCGGGGTGATCCATTGGCGTTCGGTGGTCATTGCCTCAAGCCTTTCGACCGAATCTCGGTGTTCATCGGCGCGGCGCGCAGCGAACCGCCTGCGGCGGTGCGGCCGTTGTCCGGGTCAGGTAGTGCTGCGGTTGCGTAACAGCGCGTCGAGCGAATCCACGATCCAGTCCCAGGATTCCTGCGCGGCGGGGGCGCTGTGTTCGAAACCACCGGCCAGCTCCAAACTGACGTAGCCGTGGAAGACGCTGCCCAGCATCCGGACCGCATGCGTCGCGTCCGGCTCGTCCACGTCGTAGCCCCGCAGGATCGCCCGGGCCATCTGGGCGTGCCGGCGGCCAGCGCTGGCGGCCGCCGTTTCCGGAGCGAGCCGGAGCCGGGCGGCGGCATACCGGCCCGGGTGCTCCGTGGCGTACTCGCGGTAGGCGTCAGCGAACGCGGCCAGGGCGTCCCTGCCGGCACGGCCAGCGACGGCGTCGGCGACGCGATCGGCGAGTTCCTCCAGCGCGAACAGCGCGATGCGGGTCCTGAGGTCCTGCGAGTTCTTCAGATGCGAGTACAAGCTCGGGACCTTGACGTCGAACCGTCGGGCGAGCGCCGAGACGGTGACGTCGTCGAAGCCGACCTCGTCGGCCAGCTCCGCCCCCGCTCGGGTCAGACGCTCCGGCGTCAGCGGAAGTCTCTCCATCACCGTCCTCCTAACTGCCTACGCCTATTATGCTCCTGCCTAATAGCTATAGGCAAACTCGCCCGCAACTCGGGAGCAACGGACCGAACGAGAGATCCGGAAGGCGCGCTCCTGGCGCCGTGTCTCTGGCGAACCGAACGCCCTGCGCCACCTCACCAGGCAGCGGCGCAGTCACAGGCTGACCCGCCGCGATCTTGACTATAGGTCGATCATCTGCTTATGTCGACGGCATGACTCGATCCTTCGCGTCGATGCGCGAACCTACCTACTTCATCCTGGCCGCGTTGCAGGACGAGCCCCTGCACGGCTACGCGATCGTCAAGCGGGCGCAGGAGCTGTCCGACGGGCGGGTACGCCTCACGACGGGCACCCTCTACGCCGCTCTGGACCGGCTGACCGGTGAAGAAATGGTGCGGGTGGCCGAGGAATCGGTGGTCAACGGCCGTGCCCGCCGCACCTATGCGCTGACCCAGCGAGGTATGTCCGCGCTGCGTGCGGAAGCGGAACGGATGGCTGCGGCGGCGAGCGTCGTTCGTAATCGTTCCATCGGCTCGACGCCTGCGGCGGCTTGGGGGATGCCGGCATGACTGAGATGGAGCGCCGTTACCGATGGCTACTGCGGGCCTACCCCCGTGCCTACCGGCAGTATCGAGCCGATGAGATGCTGGAAACCCTGCTCGCCACGGCTGAGGACGAGCGGCAGCGGCTGGACCTTCGAGAAGCGGCGGCGCTCGTGGTCGGAGGGCTGCGAGCCCGTACCGGCATCGACCAGATCGGCTCGCGAACGGCGCTGGGATACTCCGCGCTGCGGCTGTCCGCGCTGTCCCTGCTTGTGTACGCCTTGACGTTCTGGGGCGGCGGTCCGGTGTCATTCCTGGTGACGACGCTGTCGGAAGGCCCGTACAACCCGCAGTCATGGTGGTTCATGGTCATTCCGGCGCTGTTGACGATCGCGCTCTTCGCCGCGGCTCGGGGTGGTTACCGGCTGGCGAGCGTTGCGGCGATCGTGACCGTGGCCGTGCAACATGGGGTGGCGAATGGCTGGGACCCGTGGTTCTGGTTCTCGTCGGTCTACGCCCTTCAAGACCTGATGGTTCCCCAGTTCTGGCCGGCGCTGCTGGCTTCGCTGGCGTTGCTGCTACTGATCCGCGCACCCCGAACGCCCGTGACCCGACCGTGGATGTGGCCCGCCCTCGGGGTAGCAGCCCTGGTGCTGGCGCCGAGCCCGATCAACGGCTGGTGGGACGCACCTCTGTTGTCCATGTGCGCGCTCGCCGCAGTGGCCGTCGTCGCCGCACCGGTCGATGCCCGGATACCCATCGTCGCCTCGGCGCTTCTCCTGGCACCAGCCCTGGCCCAAGCCACCTACCTACTCTGCTCCACACGAGCGGGGTGGCCTCTGGAGGTCTCCCTCAGCGCGATCCTCATCCTCGCCGCGATCACGGTGATCACGCTTGCGACCGCCACGATCGCAGGCCGCCGCCAAGCCCGCATGTAGATACGCAAGCTTCTCGGCCACCTCTCGTGGCTGGCCGGCCGCGCACGATTGCTCGTCCCAGATCGCCGGGGCTCGTTGGGCGACGGAGGAATCTGTCCAGCAGGCAAAGAACGAAGCTGGTCTCGACGAGTACCAGGTCCGCGTCTGGCGGGCCTGGTACTCCCACAGCGGCAGGTCCCGCTCCACGGTAGGTCGAGATTGAGCCGGAATGTCGATGCGGCCGACGTTTCCGGTCAACGAATGACGACGATGGCAGGGCCTCTCCGACCATCGTGTCCGCGCCCGCTCGGCGGGTTCTACCGGGGCAGGGATTCGGCGTCGCGCGCGTAGCTACCGTTCGCGCGGACGAGCAATTTGGCCTCGATCAGGTAGCGCCGGACGCTGACGTGGTCGACCGCGGACCCGTTGCACCATGCCTTGAGCTTGTCGTCGACCTCGCGCTCGTCAAATGCCGCGCCGGCCGGGAAGCTTGTTTCGGCCACGTGTTCGAGCAATGCACGGCGCCGCGACTGTTGAGCCGGCATCGAGACCAGTCGGCCGTCCTGGATGAAGGGGCGTAGGGTCGCCCGGACACCCGGATCCGACTGCTCGGAATTGCGGGGCACCGTAGCAAGCTGACGCAGCCTCTCGTACGCCGGGCGCAACCCGTCGGCGTCGCCGTCGAGGAGACCACCCTCCTGCAGACGTCGCACGGCTGCGACCACGTCCCGGTGGGGCATCTCCGCGGCACGCGCCACGTCAGCGAGCGATCGAGCGCCGAGGGCCACCGCCGCGAGGACGCGCATTCGGCGCGGGTCGGCGATCAGCCGGACGGTCGAGTCTGGAGTCATGGGCAGACTTTAGCCTGGATCCGACGAGGTCTCCTCGCGGCTCGACGATGAGCGGCGGATGACCGAGGAAACGGTGAACAACGACGGCCCACGATGCGGCCGTAGAAATGTATTGCCGTCCTCATTACCGACAAGACCAAGAGCAATCGCCATTCTACGTTCCGCCACAGCCCAAAAGTGCCCGGCGATTTTCGCGGGCACGCGGTGTCACAGAGGATATTGACGTCCCTCGGGCGGCCGCCCATGTCGGGGCGGCGGGGTTCCGGCCGGCCCGGTCGCCGCAGCGGGTTACGCAGGGCTACCCCATCCCGGACCCACCGACGGACGTGTGCCGCCGCGCCGCGCCGAACTTCACGCGGCACCACCTTGCACAGCCACCGAACCCGCTCTCCCAGGGCCCGAGGTTCATAACCGGCATCTAGGTCCTTGCGGTCGAACCGGGCACTACTGTGCGGGTCTGGTCCGGCCCAATGATCTGTGCCTATAGTGGTGATGCGTTGGCTAAGGAGTCGTTTGGGCCCGGCCGCGCGTGGTGAATTTAGTTCAACGGGGGAACTTTTTCGTGCGCAATTTTACTACCGTGCGACATCTTGACGAACGTCCATCGCGTTTTGGGCAATTGCTGCGCCATCACCGGGAACGGCTTCGACTGACCCAGGGCGAGCTCGCCGGTCTGTCGGCGGTGAGTATCCGCGCCATTCGAAACCTGGAGCTCGGACGCTCTCCGAATCCCCGCCGACAGACCGTCTGCCTGCTGGCAGACGCGATGCGGCTGAGCGGGCAGGACCGCGCCGCACTGTTCCTCGCCGCCGGGCACGACGCCGACGACAAGACCTTCGCCGACGGCATGATCAAGCACCTCCCCCCCACCGAGATGGTGATCGGCCGGGACCAGGAGATCGCCGGCCTGCTGGCCCATCTGACCGCCGCGCCGCAGACGATGGTTCGGATCACCGGCTTCGGCGGTGTCGGGAAGACCCGGCTAGCCCGCTGCGTGGCCGACACGTTCGCCACGGAACACCGGGTGCCGTCGCTATGGCTCTCCCTCAACGACTCCAGTGCCGGCAAGCCGGCACCGACGTCCTGGATCGACGGCGCGAGCAATGTGGACGACGGCGTGTGTGACAGTCTCTGCACACTGATCCGCGACCGTCCGGTGGTGTTGGTGATCGACGGTGACGACGCCAACCAGTTCACCGACGACGTGCTCCAGCGCATCCTGGCACGCTGCCCCAACGCCCGGGTGATCGTCACGTCGCGCCGACCGAGCCCTACGGACGCGAGTCTCGACTTCCCGCTCCGCCCGCTCACCGCCGACCGGGATCCGTCCGCCGACGGCGGCGTCGCGGTCGCCCTGCTGCGGACGAGGATCGCGCGCCTCGACCCGACCTACCGCCCGGCGGCGGAGGAGGTCGAGGCGTTGGCCGACATCTGCGAACGTCTGGACGGCCTGCCCCGCGCCATCGAGGCCGCCGCCTCCTGGTTCTTCCTGTCGTCGGCCGAGGACCTGGCGCGGGTCGCCGCAGACCAGCCGCTGCTGCTGAGCAGGCCGCCGACGGGTCCCTCCGCCTCGGACTGGGTATATGACGCGGTGCGCAGCGCGACCGCGGCGCTGTCCCCGCTTCAGCGGCAACTCCTCGACCTCGCCGCCGGCCTGCCCCGGCCGTGGACACTGGAGCAGTTCACAGTGCGCACGGGGATCGGCAAGCACGAGGTTGCCCGTACCGTGCATCTTCTCCTGCGCACCGGGCTGGTGCGGGCGGTCAGACGCGAAGGCGTACGTGACGTGCGGTTCGAGGTACTCAGCGTGGTGCGTCAGCACCTGGCCGGCCCGCTGGACGACTGCTCCGGGGCTGCGGCATGAGCGGCGTCCGGCACAAACCACCGGTCACCCTGGACCGGGTGACGACCAGCCGGGGTGAGCTGGTGCTGCGCGAGTCCGACGGTCGCTACGAGGTCATCAGCAACGGCGTCTTCCTCATGGACACGTCCGACGGCCGTTCGGAGCGTCTCCTCGTCGACGCCGCCGTGAGCAGGTGCAAGGCGACGGAACCCCGACTACTCATCGGCGGTCTGGGTGTCGGCTTCTCGCTGGTGCGGGCCGTGGAGCACGCCCACCTCACCGCCATCGAGGTCGTCGAGATCGAGCCCACCGTGATCGGCTGGCACGCCAACCATCTGCCGCACCTCACCGGTGCGGCACTCTCCGACCCCCGGGTACGGATCATCGAGGCAGACATCCTCGCCTGGCTGGCTGCTGCCGGCGACCAGTACGACGCCATCTGCCTGGACACCGACAACGGGCCAAACTGGCTGGTCTTCGAGGCCAACGCGGAGCTGTACGCCAACCGAGGGCTGGATCTGGTGGCCCGCCGGTTACGTCCGGGTGGCGTTTTAGCGGTCTGGAGTGCGAGCCGGGACCACGTCTTCGAAGAGCGACTCCGCGACCGCTTCGGCGACGTGGAGATCCTGGAGACGCCGACGGGCACCCGCACGCCGGACGTGGTCTACGTCGTCCGGGCCGCCGACACGGCGGCCTGAGCCCGCCGGAGCCGCTCGGCCAGCACCGGCCCGATGTGCGTCAGCGCTGCCGCGCGCATCATGTCGCCGTGACGGCACGCGACGACGTGCACCTCGACGGCGTCGGTGACAGCGGCGGACCATCGCGCCGGGTCAGGATCATCGGGGTCCGAACCGGCCACGAACAGCAGCAGGTCGCCACGGTGCATGCCGACGTCGACGCGCCGGCGCGCGAGGGCGTTCGCGGCGAACACCGACGGCAGCGCGGCGATGCCCCGCTCCCCCAGCGCCGCGAGGGGACTGTCCGCGCCGCGGGCGAGTCGCTCGTACTCCGCACGGGTGACGCCCCCGGCTGGCAGGCGCTCCGGGGCGAAACCGACCGAGACCAACAGCGCGGCCAGGCTGTCGGGGGCGTCCGCGTCCGTCGGCGGCGGGGCCTCCCCCGGCTGGAACGGGTAGCCGTCGAAGACGGCGAGAAACGACACCTCCGCGCCGTCGACGGCCAGCGCGGCGGCCATCGCGTGGGCGACCACGCCACCGAACGACCAGCCTGCCAGGTGATAGGGGCCGCCCGGCTGTACCGCGCGGATCTGGGCGAGGTACTCCGCCACCATGGCGGACAGGTCCATGGTGGGTTGTTCCGAGGTGGTGAGGCCGCGTGCCTGTAGGGCGTACAGCGGTTGGTTGGGGTCGAGATGCGGGAGCAGGCCGGCGTACATCCAGCCGGTCCCCGCGGCTGGGTGCACGCAGAACAAGGGTGGCCGGTCCCCAGTTGCTCGCAAGGGCAGCAGCATGCGGAGTCCCTCGTCCCGCGCCGACGTCCGCTCGTGACGGGTGGCTTCGACGTGCGCGGCCAGCTCCGCGACCGAGGGGTGGTCGAACAGCGCGCCCACGCGCAATTCCCTGTGCAGTCGTTCCTCGATGCGACGAACGACCCGCAGCGCCAGTAGGGAGTGTCCACCGAGGTCGAAGAAGCGGTCCTCAACGCCCACGTGCGCGACGCCGAGCACCTCGCGGAAGACGTCCCGGATCACGCGTTCGACCTGGTTGCGGGGCGGTCGCGTCGTCGGGCGCGCGGCGAACTGAGGCTCGGGCAGGGCCGTGCGGTCCAGCTTGCCGTTCGGCGTCAGCGGGAAGGCGGCCATCCGCACGAAGGCGCTGGGCACCATGGCCGGGGCCAGGCGGGCGACGAGCGCCTCGCGGAGCTTCTCGGGAGACGAGTCGCCGGTGAAGTATCCAACCAGGCGCAGGGTGCCGGTGGGCTCCGTAACGGCCGTGACGACCACGTCGCGGACACCGTCGAGGCCACGCATCGTGTGCTCGATCTCGCCGAGTTCGATCCGCTGGCCGCGGATCTTCACCTGGTGGTCGCGGCGGCCGAGGAACTCGAACTGCCCGTCCCGGCGGCGCCGGACGATGTCGCCGGTGCGGTACATGCGGGCGCCGGACTCGTGCGCGTAGGGGTCGGCGACGAAGGTCGCGGCGGTGCGGGCGGGGTCGCGGAGGTAGCCCCCGCCCACGACCAGGCCACCGACGTAGAGCTCACCGGCGATCGTGTCGGGTACCGGCAGGAGCCGCTCGTCGAGCACGTAGAGGCGGCTGCCCCGGACCGGGCGGCCGATCGGCGTGCGGGAGGTGACCGGCAGGGTGTCGGCGGTGATCACCGCGTGGGTGACGTCGTCGGAGCACTCCGTGGGCCCGTAGCAGTTGACCAGGGGGACGGATGGGTGCCGGGCGAGCCACCGGCGGCAGGACACCGCCGGTAGCGCCTCGCCGGTGACGGCCAGCACGCGCAGCCGCAGGCCGTCGACCCCGCTGCCGACGGCGTCCCAGTCGTCCAGCGCGGCCTGCAGCAGGCTCGGTACGACCTGTAGGACCGTGACGCCCTCGGCCGCCACCAGGTCGAACAGCGCCCGCGGGTCGCGGGTGACCGGGGTCGGCACCGCGCGGACGGCCCCACCGAAGATCAGGGCGACGAACATCTGCCAGACGGAGATGTCGAAGGTCAGCGGTGCGGTGAGCGCGATCAACTCCGGACCGGTGATGCTCATCGCCTCGACTTCGCACAGCAGATTGTTGACCATGCCGCGGCGCTTGACGACCGCGCCCTTGGGCCGTCCCGTCGAGCCCGAGGTAAAGATCACGTAGGCGGCGTCCTCGGGGCCGCACCGGTCGGTCAGTAGATCGTTGAGCTCGTCGGCTTCCTCGTCGAGCACCAGCACCTCGATCGCCTGCCCGCACTGCCCGACCAGGCGGCGCGCCTGCTCGGCGTGAGCGGGGTCGGTCACCAGGCATCGGGCGCCGAGGTCGTCCAGCAGCCCTGTGGTGCGCGCTGCCGGGGCCTCCGTGTCCAGGGGCAGATAGGCGCAGCCGGCGGTGTTGATGCCGAGGAAGGCGACCACCACTGCGGCGCCCCGCTCGAGCAGGACGGGGACGACCTCGCCACGGCGCAGCCGGAGGGCGGCCAGGCGACGGGCCGTCCGGCTCGCCCGACCGACGAGGACGCCGTAGGTGGTGCTCCCGGTCCCGTCGACGACGGCGATCGCGTCCGGATGCCGGTGCGCCCGCCGCTGCACCCGTTCGACGACGCCGACGGTCACGTCGGCGTGCGCCGGTCGCGCCTCGACGTCGAGCAGCCGGCGCCATTCCCGCTCGTCGACCAGGGGTACGGTGCTGACCGGCAGCCCGGGGGCAGCGACCAGGCCCTCAACGAACCGGGCGAACCAGGCCGCCAGGTCTGCGGCGGTCGCCCGGTCGAAGAGATCCTCGGCGTAGCTCAGTTCGACGGCGAGCGCCGTGCCGCCGTCCGCCTCGGTGAAGTCCCAGCTCAGATCGCTCTTCGCCGTCGAGACGGGGAAGTCGTACGGCTGGCAGGAGAGCCCGGGGAACGGCAGCTGATCGGCTTCGGCGCCGTGCAGCTCGACGGTGACCTGGTAGAGCGGGTTGCGCGACCGGCTGCGCGGGGGGTTGACATGCTCCACCACCCGGTCGAACGGCACGTCCTGGTGGTCGAAGGCGCGAAGGCTGGCAACCCGGACGCGCCGCAGCAACTCGTGGAAGGTGGGGTCGCCGGACAGGTCGTTGCGGATCACGACGGTGTTGACGAAGAATCCCACGATATCGTCGAGGCCGTCCTCCGTGCGTCCGGCGGTGGCCGTGCCGAGTGGGATGTCCGGACCCGCGCCCAGCCGGGACAGCAGGGCGGCGACGGCCGCGTCCAGCGCCATGAACAGCGTGGCGCCGGCTGCCCGCGCGGTCTCCCGCAGGCCGGCGACGACGCTCGCCGGAAGCCGGAAGTGGAGGCGGGAGCCCCGATTGCTGGCGACCGCCGGGCGCGGTCGGTCGGTTGGCAGCTCCAGCTCCTCGGGGGTGCCGGCCAGCGTGTCGGCCCAGAAGGCGAGCTGCCGATTGAGCAGGCTGGTGGGGTCGTCCTCGGCGCCGAGCAGGTCCCGCTGCCACAGCGCGAAGTCGGTGTACCGGATGGGCGGGTCGGGAAGGTTTGGTGCGGTGCCGGCCGCCCGCGCGCGGTACGCCTCGGCGAGGTCGCCGAGCAGCGGACGCAGGGACAGCCCGTCGCAGATGACGTGGTGCATCAGGAGTACCAGCACGTGGTCGGCCGGGGACACGACGAGCAGCCGGGCCAGGAACGGCACCCCGGCGGCTAGGTCGAACGCGTGGTCGGCCAGTTCTTCGACGAGCGCCGCGACGTCGCCTGCGGCGCACCGCTGAACGGTGAGGGCGACCCCCGCGTCGGTCACGTCCAGCACCTGCTGGTAGCCGGTGCCATCCTGCTCCCGGAAGACGGTACGCAGGCTTTCGTGGCACGCCACGAGGTCGGTCACGGCCGATGCCAGCGCAGGGACGTCCAGGGCACCGGTCAGGCGCAGCGCTACCGGCATGGTGTAGGTAGGACTCGGTCCGTCCAGGGTGTCGAGCAGCCACAGCCGTTGCTGAGCGGGCGACAGTGCAACCAGCTTCACGCCGTCACGGTAGGAACCCGGACCGGCCCGGTGCGGCACTGCGTCAGGTAGTCGCACCGGCACCTTCGCGGTGGACTGCCGGTCCGATGCCGAGCCGTCTGCCCCTCCCCCGGGTGTCGCTGTCCTAGCATCCCTGGTGCGGCGACGGGAGCTGATCATGGGCGAGCGGGTGTGGACGGCGGTGCTGCGGCCGGCGTCGACGTCGGCGTACGGGCGGCTGGTGGCGATAGCGCACTCGGCGTCCGGGCCGACGTCACTGATGCGCCTGTTGCGGCGCCTGCCGGCAGGCATCGACGTGGTCGGCGTGACGCTGCCCGGCCGGGAGCGGCGGATCGCGGAGGGCACCGCGCAGCTACGCGTGGATCCCGGCGGGGCGGTCGACGCCGTGCTGCACGAGCTACGCGGTTACCCGCCCTTGCCGACCGTCCTGTTCGGTCACAGTATGGGCGCGGCCTTCGCGACCGCGATGGTGCTGGCCGACCGTGACGTCTGCGCGGGTCTGGTGGTCAGCGGGCATCCGGGGTGTCTGTCGGCGGGCGACCTCGCACCGCCCACCTGGACCGAGGGCGAGCTGCTGGACCTCCTGCGCGTCGGTGGCGGCACGCCGGCTGAGCTGTTGGCCGACCCTGTGATCCGCGCCTACCTACTGGACCTGCTGCGGTGCGACCTGACCGTCGCGCGCCGTCTGGCGATCCAGAACGACGGCAAACGGATCCCCGTGCCGCTGACGGTGCTCGGCGGCCGGCAGGACTCGCTGGTGACCATGGCTCAACTGCGGGCTTGGGCGACCCGCGCACCGTACGGGGTGCGTCAGCGACTGTTTCCCGGCGGGCATTTCTACCTGCTGGACGAGGCGAACGTGGAGCCTGTCGCGGCCGAGATCTCAGCGGCGTTTCCCCCGCCGGAGCCGGTCGCGGCAACTGCCGCAACACTGCCGGCGCGAGTGCCGAACGGGGCAGATCCGGATGGCTAGCGTACCGGCGTGGGCGGACGAACCGGCCCCGTGCGCTGGAGGGGCAGTTGATCGCTAGCCGGGTGTACGACCTGGGGTCGGGTGACCATTTCCTCGAACTGCCAGGATTCCTGCCGCCATTCGGCACGTTCCTGAAGCTGGAGGGCCTCAACCCGGCCGGCTCGATCAAGATCAAGACGGCTCGGAAGATGATCGCCAGCGCCGAGGCGCAGGGGCTCGTGTCGCCCGACGTGGAACTGATCGAGTCGACCTCGGGCAACCTGGGGCTCGCGCTCGCCGTCATCTGCGCCGCCAAGGGGTACCGCATCACCCTGGTGACCGACCCGAATGCCAACGCACGCACCCTGCGCCACATCCGGGCGCTGGGCGCGACGGTCGTCGTGGTGGACCGTCGCGACCGCGCTGGGGGCTACCTGCAGACCCGGATCGACTACATCCGGGCACGGGTCGCCACCGAGCCACACCTGCTCTGGCTCAACCAGTACGCCAACCCGGCGAACCCGGCAGCTCACCGCGTCCACACCATGACGGAGATCGTGACCGGGTTCGGCACGCCCGACTGGCTCTTCGTCGGGACCGGCACCTGCGGCACGCTGATGGGCTGCGTGCAGGGCGTACGCGAACAGGGCCTGCCGACGACCGTGGTGGCGGTCGACGCGGTCGGCTCGGTGACATTCGGGGGCGCACCCGCCCGACGGTGGATCCCCGGCATCGGGGCGAGCCGTGCCCCGGAACTGTTCGCCGACGACGGCTCGTTCCGGAAGACCGCTGTCCAGGAGGTGGACACCGTACGGATGTGCCGCCGCGTGGCCCGGCGCTACGGTCTGCTGCTGGGCGGCTCGTCGGGCAGCGCGCTGGCCGCCGTCGCGGCCATGCGTAACGAGATCCCGGCGGGTTCCCGGGTCCTGGTGATCTCTCCGGACATGGGCGACGGCTACCTGGACACGATCTACGACGACGCCTGGGTGGCGGAGCGGTTGGGCCCGGCGGCGCTGACCCAGGACCGGCCAACCCGCGTCCACGATTCGGTACGGGTGTGAGGTGACCATGCGGGACTTCGCCGTCCTCGGTGGCGGGCAGATCGTCGAACTGCTCGCCGGCCGGGAGACCGAGATCATCGACTGCGTACGGCGCGCGTACCTGACGCATGACGCGGGCGACAGCCTCAATCCGGACAGCTACTTCCTCCGCTTCCCGGAAAAGCCGGATTCCCGGATCATCGCGTTGCCGGCCTACCTGGGTGGTGACGTAAACGTCGCGGGCATCAAGTGGATCTCCAGCTTTCCGGCCAACGTTGCCACCGGCATCCCCAGGGCGTCCGCCGTGATCGTCCTCAACGACTACGGGACGGGGTACCCGTTCGCCGTCCTGGAGGCGGCCGGCGTCAGCGCGGCACGTACCGCGGCCTCCGCCGCGCTCGCCGCCGCCACCCTGGCCGTGCGACCGCCGGAGAGCGTCGGCATCGTCGGTGGTGGCGTCATCGCCCGCACCATCTGCCGCTATCTCCCGCACGCCGGCATCGCGCCGAAGGACGTCCGCTGCCACGACATCGACGCGGCGTCGGCGGAAGCGCTGGCGGCGCACCTCGCGGCCGGGTGGGCGCCGGCGGCCCGCACCACCGACGCCGGCGAGGCCCTCGAGTGCGACCTGGTGGTGTTCGCCACCACCGCGCTGCGTCCGCACGTCGCCGCCGACCACGTCTTCCATCCGGACCAGTTGGTCCTCAACGTCTCGCTGCGGGACCTTGCTCCGGAGCTGCTACTCACCGCGAACAACGTGTTCGACGACGTCGAGCACTGCATGAAGGCGGACACCTCGCCGCACCTGGCCGAGCAGCTCACCGGCGGGCGTACGTTCGTCACCGGCACCCTGGCGCAGGTCCTGCGGGGCGAGGTCCACACCGACCCGACGATGCCGACGGTCTTCTCGCCCTTCGGGCTCGGCGTTCTGGACCTCGCGGTCGGACACCTGCTGTACACCCGGGCCGAGACCGCAGAACGACTCCTGAAGGTTGCCGACTTCTTCGGGGAGACGACACGATGGTGACCGGTGCGGCAGTGCCCCTTGCGCCCGACGACATTCCCTCGGCGCTGCCGTCGGGCCGGCCGTGTTCGCTGACCGGCCCCTGCCCGACGTTGCGACGCTCGACGCGCGTGCCGGCGGTGCGTCCGGCGAACCTCGACGAGCTGCTGCTGTCGGCGGTGCTCCTCGCGGCCCGCAGGTACGCCGACAGCGTCGCCTTCCGGGTCGGTGTGCGACAGGCCGACTGGCCGTCGGAGGCCGTGGTGGCGTTCCGCTGCGCGATGCCGTCCGACGCCACGGTGCGGCGGCACCGCGGTGAGGTGGCCGGGTTCCTCGCGGCGCTCGCAACGCCGGCCGAGCCGCTCGCCGAGGCGCCGGCGGTGACCTGCGTGGTGGGCGGCCCGGCCGACGGGCGGGGCGGCGCGGACCTGGTGGTGTCGGCCGAGGCGACGCCGGATGGCGTCGTGGTGCACGTTGACCTGCACGAGCACGTGCACGACGCCGCTGCCGGCGACCAGCTGCTCGGTCACCTGGCCACCCTGCTCGGGCAGCTCGACGACGACACCGCCGCCGTACTCGGCGACCTGCGCATGCTCACCGACGCCGAGTACGTCGAGTGGCGTCACTTCAACGCCACCGGGCGGCCGTACCCGCGTGAGGCATCGGTGTACCAGCTGTTCGCCGCGCAGGTCGCGGCCAGCCCGGACCAGCCAGCGGTCGTCGTGGACGACGGCGTTCTGACCTACCGGCAGCTCGCCGACCGTGCGGAGGCGCTGGCGGGCACGCTGGCCGCCCGTGGTCTCGGCACCGGCGACCGGATCGCGTTCCTGCTGGACCGCCGACCCGAGCTCCTCGTCGCGGTCCTGGCGATCCTCCGCCTCGGTGCCGCCTACGTGCCGGTGGACGCCGGGCTGCCTCCGGCTCGACGGGACTTCGTCCTGGCCGACAGCGGCGCCGTCGCGCTGCTCGTCGACGACGGGTCGACGACCGCGCCCGTTCCCGTCCTCGACGTCACGCGTCCCGGTCAGCCGGTCGACCACGACGTCCTGCCGGCGCTCGCCACCGCGCCGGAGGACGACGCGTACGTGATGTACACGTCCGGTACGACCGGGCAGCCGAAGGGTGTGCTCGTCAACCACCGCGCCGTCGTACGGCTGGTGCGCGGGACCGACTTCGTGGACCTCTCCCCCGCCACCCGGATCCTGCAGACCGGCGCGATCGCCTTCGACGCGACGACGTTCGAGTTCTGGGGCGCGTTGCTGAATGGTGGGGCACTCGTGCTCGTACCGGACGGTGCGTTGTTCGAGGCAGCGCGTCTGCGCGCGGCGATGACCCGGCACGGGGTCAACACGATGTGGCTCACGTCGTCGCTGTTCAACCAGCTGGTCGAGCAGGATCCGTCGGTGTTCTCCGGCTGCCAGGTGATCGTCGGCGGCGAGGCGCTCTCACCGGGGCACGTCACCCGGGCCGAGCGAGCGTGCCCGGACGCGACGTTCGTCAACGGGTACGGCCCGACCGAGAACACCACCTTCTCCCTGACCCACCGGATCACCGGCGCGCAGGCCGGACGCGTGCCCATCGGCCGGCCGATCGCGAACTCGACGGCCTGGGTGCTCGACCACGACGGCCACCCCCAGCCCCTCGGCGTTCCCGGCGAGCTGTACGTCGGCGGCGACGGCCTCAGCAGCGGCTACCTCAACCGGCCGGAGCTCACCGCCGAGGCGTTCGGCCGTCGCGGGATCGACGGGGAGCGGCTGTACCGGACCGGGGATATCGCATGTCGGCGGACGGACGGGCTCCTGGACTATCTTGGCAGGACCGACGACCAGGTCAAGATCCGCGGGTTCCGTGTGGAACTCGCCGAGGTCGAGGGTCAGCTCCGCACGGTCGCCGGTGTGCAAGAGGCCGTCGTGGTGCTGCGTCAGCGCGCCGGCACCGGTCCGGTGCTCGCCGCCTACGTCACCGGACACGAGAAGCTCGACGGTGCGAGCCTGCGCGCGGTGTTGCTCACCAAGTTGCCCGAGTACATGGTGCCCACCGGGTACCGGCAGGTGGAGGCGATGCCGCTCACACGCAACCAGAAGGTCGACCGGGCCGCACTCGCGCAGCTCGAACCGGTCGACTGCGCGGCGGCCATTGCCGGTGGACGGCCGCCGCGCACCGAACTGGAGCGGTCCGTCGCGGGGGTGTTCGCTGCGGTCCTCGGCCTGACCACGGTGTCGATCGACGACGACTTCTTCGCCCTCGGCGGTCACTCGCTGCTCGCCATGCGCCTGTGGAGCGAGTTGCGGTCGACTCTGGGCATCGAGGTCGAGCTGACGCAGGTGATGGACAACCCGACCGTGGCCGGGCTGGCGGCCTCGCTGGCCCGCCAGCCGACCGCCGCAGCCACCCGCCCGAGACTGACCCGCCGAGCGTCATGAGCGGTCTTCGTACTGGAGGTGCACAGGTGTTCCCGTTGTCGTTTGCGCAGCAGCGGTTGTGGTTCTTCAACATGCTGGAGGGGCCGAGCGCGGCCTACAACGTGCCGCTCGTGGTGACGATGCGCGGCACTCTGGACGTCGCCGCGCTCCACCGGGCACTGCACGACTTGACCGGCCGGCACGAGAGCCTGCGCACGACGTTCGGTGAGACCGACGGGGAGCCGTTCCAGCGCGTGCTCCCCCCGGAGCAGGTCGAGGTCGCGCTGCCGGTGTCGCCCTGCGACGCCGACGACGTCGAGTCGACGGTACGGGACCTGTCACGGCGCCCGTTCGACCTCGGATCCGACACGCCGTTGCGGATGTCGCTGCTGCGGGTGTCCGCCGACGAGCACATCCTCGTGCTGGTGCTGCACCACGCGATCTGCGACGGGTGGTCGATGACCCCGCTGCTGCGCGACCTGGCCACCGCGTACAACGCCCGGGCGACCGGTGGCGATCCCGGCTGGGATCCGCTGCCGGTGCAGTACTCGGACTACACCGTCTGGCAGCGGGAGCTGCTGGGCAGCGAGGACGACGCGGACAGCGTGGTCAGCCGCCAGCTGCGCTTCTGGCGCGACGAGCTCGCGGGGTTGCCTGAGGAGCTCGCCCTGCCGTTCGACCGCAGCCGGCCGCAAGTGGCCAGCAACCGGGGCCAGGAGATCGACTTCGAGATCCCGCCGGCGCTGCACGCCGGTCTGCTGGACATCGCCCGCCAGACCCGGTCCACGCTCTTCATGGTCCTCCAGGCCACGGTCGCGGCGATGCTGTCGCGGCTGGGCGCCGGCACGGACATCCCGATCGGCACCGCCATCGCCGGTCGTACCGACACGGCGATGGCCGACATGGTCGGGCTGTTCATCAACACGCTCGTGCTCCGCACGGACGTCTCGGACGACCCCACCTTTCGGGAGCTGATGCAGCGGGTCCGGCGGACGAGCCTGGCGGCCTACGAGCACCAGGACCTGCCGTTCGAGCGCCTGGTCGAGCACGTGAACCCCGCCCGGTCCCGGGCCCGGCACCCGCTGTTCCAGGTTGGTCTGGAATTGCACGCCGGGGACCTGGAGCTGCCCCTCCATGGCCTCGACACCCGGGTCGACCTGCTCAACAACGACGTGGCGCGGTTCGACCTGTCGGTCGTGGTGCGGGAAATCGCCGCGCCCGACGGTACGCCGGGCGGCCTGCGCGGGACGCTCGAGTACGCGGTGGACCTGTTCGACGTGGAAACCGCCGCCGGTCTCGCCGAACGGCTGGTGACAATCGGGGGCGCGCTCGTGGCGGAGCCGGACGTCGCGCTGTCGGCGGTGGACATCCTCACCCCGGCCGAGCGTGAGCTGCTGCGGACGTGGCAGGACACCGCGCGGGAACTGCCCGACAGGACCGTGACGACGATCTTCGAGGACCGCGCCGCCCGCACGCCGGACGTGACCGCGCTGGTCGCCGGGGACACTGTGCTCTCCTTCGCCGACCTCAACGCCTGGGTGAACCGGCTCGCCCACCGTCTGATCGCCGTCGGGGTCGGCGCCGACGTCCCCGTCGCCGTGGCGCTACCGCGCACCGCCGAGGCCGTGGTGGCGTGGTTCGCGGTCGGAAAGGCGGGCGGCGTGTACACCCCCATCGACCCCCAGTACCCGACCGAGCGGATTCGCGCGATCCTGGCCGACGCGACGCCCGCGGCGCTCGTGACGACCGAGGAGATCGTGGCCGGCCTCGGCACGGACACGCCGCTGCCGACGCTCGTCACCGAACACCTGTGCGCGGACGAGCCGGAGCGCAACCCGACCGACGCGGACCGCACCCGGCCGCTGGGCATGGACAACGCCGCCTACGTCATCTACACCTCGGGGTCGACTGGGCAGCCAAAGGGTGTGACCGTCCTGCACCGGGCGCTGACGAACCTGTTGTCGTTCCACTCGGACGTCACCTTCCCCCCGCCGGCGACCCCGGCGCATCGGCTGCGGGTGGCGCTGTCGGCGTCGCTGTCGTTCGACACATCGTGGGAAGGCGTGTTGGCCATGATCGCCGGCCACGAACTGCACCTGCTCGACGAGCTCACCCGACGCGATCCGGCACGCATGGTCGACTACGTGCTCACCCATCGGATCGGGCAGCTCGACGTGACGCCGAGCTTCGGGCAGCAACTGCTCACCGAGGGGGTGCTCGCGGGCGACTCCGCGCCGAAGACGCTGATGCTGGGCGGTGAGGCGGTCGGTGAGGCGCTCTGGCACGAGCTGCGGGCGATGCCGCGGACGACCGTCTACAACTACTACGGGCCGAGCGAGTTCTGCGTGGAGGCCTCCGGGTGCGCGCTGTCGGAGCACGACACGACGAGTATCGGCCGACCGGTGTACAACACCCAGGTGTACGTACTCGACGAGCACCTCAATCAGGTACCGCCGGGTGTACTCGGCGAGATATACCTCGCCGGCGCGAACCTCGGCCGCGGCTACCTGGGTCGAGCGGCGATGACCGCCGAGCGGTTCGTGGCGAACCCGTTCGGTGCTCCCGGCGAGCGCATGTACCGCAGCGGTGACCTCGGGCGCTGGAGGAGGAACGGCTTCCTTCAGTTCGCCGGACGCGCCGACGAGCAGGTCAAGCTGCGCGGCTTCCGGATCGAGCTGGGCGAGATCCAGGCGTTGTTGGGGGCCCACCCGGCGGTGTCGGAGGCCGCCGTGATCGTGCGAGAGGACGCGCCCGGCGACAAGCGGCTGGTGGCGTACGTCGTGCCGGTGAAGGGTCGCAGCGTCGACGACGCCGACCTGCGGGCCGGTCTGGCCGCCACGCTGCCGGACTTCATGATCCCGGCGGCGTTCGTGACGCTCGACGCGTTGCCGCTGAACCGCAATGCCAAACTGGAGCGTCGCGCACTACCGGCGCCCAACTACGGCGCGCATGCCAGCGGCCGGGCCCCGGTGACCCAGCGGGAGAAGGACGTGGCCGCCCTGTTCGCCGAGATCCTCAAGGTGGACGCCGTGTCCCTCGACGCCAACTTCTTCGAGCTGGGTGGGCACTCGCTGCTGGCCACGAGGCTGGTCAACCGGATCAGGTCGGTGCTCGGCGCGGAGGTCAACCTGCTCAAGCTCTTCGAGAATCCGACCGTCGCGGGTGTTGTCGCCAGCCTCGAGGGTGAGGCGTCGGCCGTCGCCGCGCGTCCTCAACTGGTGCGTCGGGCGTGACGGTCGGGCGGGGACAGGTGAGCGGACCAACGGAGAGGGGAACGCTGTGACGCCGGAGATCGACGACTACTTCGCGGCCGTCAAGGCCGAGCACGGTGCCGATTCGCTGGCCCGAGTCGAGGAGATGTTGGAGCCGAAACGCCGCAGCGACCAGCGGCATCCGCTGCAGCAGGCAGCCAAGTGGATCCTGCCCGGGATCCCGCAGCAGCCATGGCACGACCCGTACGCCTACGCGGAACTGCTCCCGCTCGTCACGGCGCTGGAGGACAACCACGCCCAGATCAAGTCCGAGCAGGACGAGGCCTGGGACCGGAGTCGGAACAGCTTCTCGGCCTACGAGCACTACCTGGTGCGGCAGCAGAACTGGCAGGCGTTGTACCTGTACCGGGAGGGCGCGCTGGTGTCCACGTCGGAGGCAGTGGCACCGACCGCCTACCGGGTGCTGAAGGAGAACGCGGTCGACAACGGTGTCATCTGCCCGTTGCTGGAGTCGCACTTCTCCACGCTGCTACCCGGCGCTCGCATCAAGCCGCACTGCGACCTGTGGAACTTCAGCATCAATCTGCACCTGGCGGTTGACATCCCGGCCGGCGCCGGCATCCGCGTGGCCGACGAGACGCGCGGTTGGACGGAGGGCAGGTGCCTGCTCTTCGACTACTCCTTCGAGCACGAGGCGTGGAACGGTGACGGCGCTCCGCGTACCTGTCTGCTGGCCGACCTCTGGCACCCGGACACCACGCTGCCGGAGCGGGCGGCGCTCACCGTGCTGATGACCGAGATCCAGAAGCTGATGGCAATCAGCTGAGGCTGTCCACTACCAAGGTTCCGAGGGGTCACCGTGCCGTTCTCCGCGTCCGTCAGGGCCGCGCTCGACCGGGTCGATCTAGCCGATCCACAGTCGTTCGTCACCATGGGATTTCACCGTCTGTTCAAACAGTTGCGTGACCATGACCCGGTGCACTGGAACGCGGACGGCGTGGAACCGGGCTTCTGGTCGGTCACCCGTTACGAGGATTACCTGCGCGTGCAGAAGGATCCAACGTCGTTCAGCTCGGCGGCCACCAACGTTCTCGGACCGCACCGCTGGCACGGTGACGAGGGGTCGGGGCGGATGCTCACCCACACCGACCCACCCCGGCACACGGAGCTGCGGCAGCTGGTGAGCCGCTCGTTCACGCCGCGCGCGGTGGCGTCCCTCGAGCCGTACCTGCGCTCGGTGATCAGTGACGCGTTGGACGGGGCGATCGCCGACGGCGAGTGCAACTTCGTCGACGTCGTGGCGATGCTGCCGGTCGCCTCGATCGCGGCGTTGATGGGTGTGCCGCAGGAGGACTGGGGTCTGCTGCTGCGATTGACCGGTGCCGCGTTCGGCTCGGCGGACCAGGACTTCCAGACCTCGCCCAGCGCGCGGGCGACCGCCGCGCAGGCACACGCCCAACTGCTGCTGTACTGCCAGGACCTGATGCGGCAGCGTCGCGAGGCGCCGCGCGAGGATATTGTCAGCCGGCTGGTGGAGGCCGAACGCGCCGGGCACCTCAGCGAAGAGGACGCCATGCTCTTCTTCGACGTGGTCATGCTCGGCGGCAACGAGACCACCCGGCACGGCGCGGTGGGTGCGCTGCTGGCGTTCGTCGAGTTTCCCGACCAGTGGCAGCAGTTGCGCGAGGACCGGAGGCTGCTCGGCTCGGCCGTCGCGGAGGTGCTGCGCTTCGTCTCGCCCAGCCGGCACGTGCTGCGCCGCGCCGTACGCGACGTGCAGCTCCGCGACCGGACGATCCTGGCCGGCCAGGACGTGGTGGTGTGGCACGCCTCGGCGAACCGCGACGAACGGACGTTCGCCGACCCGGACCGGTTCGACATCACCCGGACCGCCAACCCGCACCTCGGTCTCGGCGCGGGACCCCATTATTGTCTCGGTGCTGCGCTGGCCACGCTCGAGCTCAGCGTGTTCCTCGATGAGTTGTGCCGCCGGGTTTCGGCGGCGACCCTGCTCGACAGGCCCACGCAGCTGTCGTCGACGGTGATCAACGGATACAAGCACGTACGCGTGCAGCTCCATTCCTCGGAACAGGTGGGATCAGGTGACACAGCAGGTAGCCAGCGCAGTCGAGACGCCGAAGGCCGAGCCCGCGCCGCTGTGGCGCAGCCGTAACTTCCTCTACCTCTGGCTCGGCCAGACTGCCGGCGAGCTGGGTTCGCGGGTGTCGAGCGTCGCGCTGCCGGTGCTCGCCGCCGGCACCCTGCAGGCCACTGTCTTCCAGGTATCGCTGCTCACCACTCTCGCCTGGTTGCCGTACCTGGTCTTCTCGCTGCCCGCGGGCGTCATCGCCGACCGCCTCGACCAGCGGCGGCTCATGATCGCCTGCGATTTTGGACGGCTGCTGCTGATCGTCTCGTTGCCGCTGGTGGCGTTCGCCTGGCACCTCACCCTCTGGTACCTGTACCTCGTCGTCGGAGTGTCCGGTCTGCTCACCGTGCTGTTCAACGTGGCGTACAAGAGCGCCCTGCCCCGCCTGGTGGCCAAGCACCAGCTGATCGAGGGCAACGCGAAGCTGACGATGAGCCAGGACTTCGCCGAGCTGATCGGTCCGAGCATCGGTGGCGCGTTGATCGGGCTGCTGGGGTCGGTACGCACCTTCTTCGGCAATGCCCTCGCGTACCTCATCAGCATGATCACGTTGATGATGATCCGCTACCCGTCGGCCGCCGCTGGGGCAACCGGATCCGACGAGGAGGACAAGGCTCCGTTGCGCGTCCAGCTCACCGAGGGCCTGGCCTTCATCCGCAGCCAGCCGATCCTGCGGAAGATCTTGGCCTGCACCACCACCTCGAACTTCTTCGTGATGGCTTCGGGGTCAATTGAGGTTACGTTCATGCTGCGTGAGCTGCACGCGTCGCCGTATCTGGTCGGTCTGGTCTTCTCGATCAGCGCGATGGGCGGACTATTGATGGGCGCGCTGGCCACCCGGCTGTCCAAATCGATCGGCAGCGCTCGCATCATCTGGGTCGCGATGGCCGCCCCCGGTCCGCTCTACCTGCTCATGCCGCTGGCCCAGCCGGGCTGGGGGGTGCTGCTCTACGGTCTCGGCCTCGCCGCGTTCTCCGCCAACGTGGTGCTGTACAACGTCGCCGCGACCTCCTATCAGCAGCACATCACGCCGGACCGGATCCTCGGCCGCGTCAACGCCTCGTTCATGTGGGTGTGCCTCGGGGTGATCCCGCTGGGTGCGTTGTTCGGTGGTGTCCTCGGTACCCAGATCGGGCTGCGCGGCGCGCTCTGGGTGTGCGTGCTGGGCACCTGGAGCGCGGCCCTGTTCGTGGTCTTCTCGCCGCTCCGGCGGATGCGGGACATGCCTGCGGAGTCGGCGTGACGGCCGACGCCGTCCCCACCCTGTACCAGTGGTTCGCCGAGACCGCGGTCCGCGTACCGGACGCGACCGCCCTGGCCGTCGGCCCGAACAGCTTCAGCTACCGGGAGCTCTCCGCCACCGCGGCGGGTGTGGCCCGACGGTTGCGGGAGCTGACGCCGCGGCCACGGGTCGGTCTGCTGGCCTCGCGGACGCCGCTGGCCTACGCCGGATATCTGGGCGTGCTACGGGCCGGCGGCACGGTGGTCCCGCTGAACCCGGAGTATCCGGCCGGGCGGAACCGGATGCTGGCCGAGCGCGGCGGGTTGGACGTCGTCCTCGCCGACATGGAGGCGGACGTCGCGTTCGCATCGGCGGCTGGCATCCCTGTCCTGGGTCCGGAAGACGTTGACGCCGCCGACCCTGCCGAGCCCCCGACCGACGCCTGCCCGGACGACGTCGCCTACATCCTGTTCACCTCGGGTTCCACCGGAGTCCCGAAAGGGGTGCCGATCCGCCACCGCAACGCCGCCGAGTTCGTACGCCTGCACGTCGACCGGTACGACGTGCGGCCGGGCTGCCGGCTGTCGCAGACCTTCGGGCTCACCTTCGACCCGTCGGTGTTCGACATGTTCGTGGCCTGGGCCGGCGGCGCCACCCTCGTGGTGCCGACCCGCGAGGAGCTGCTGGACCCGGTGACGTACGTGGCGGATCGCGCCCTGACCCACTGGTACTCGGTGCCCTCCATCATCTCGATGGCCCGGTCCGCGGGTACCCTCATCCCGGGCAGCATGCCCAGCCTGCGGTGGAGCCTGTTCGCCGGCGAGCAGCTCACCCTCGACCACGCGGCCGCCTGGGCGGACGCCGCCGTTAACAGCACTGTGGAGAACCTGTACGGGCCGACCGAACTGACGGTCACAGTGACCACCTACCGGCTGCCGCCCGACCGCGGCAGCTGGCCGGTGACGTCCAACGGCACGGTGCCCATCGGCCGGATCCACCCCCACCTCGAACACCGTCTCGAATCGGAGACCGGGGAACTGCAGGTGCGCGGTCCGCAGCGATTCGCGGGTTACCTCGACCCCGCCGACGACGCCGGGCACTTCCTCGACCCGCGCACCGGTCTGCCGACCGCCACCCCCGGCCCGGACGCCTGGTACCGCACCGGTGACCGGGTCGGCGACGAACAGGGACAACTCGTCCATCTCGGCCGGCTGGACCAACAGGTGAAGGTGCTGGGGCAGCGGATCGAGCCCGGTGAGATCGAGGCCGCCCTGCGTACCCGCTGCGGGGTCGACGACGCGGTCGTCCTCGTCGGCGACGCGGACCGCCTCGTGGCCGTCTACACCGGCGCCGAGCGCACCCCGGCGGAGCTGCGGGCGCAGCTCCGGGCCCACCTGCCCGCCCACATGGTCCCCCGACGCTTCGTACACCGCACCGACCTCCCGCTGAACGCCAACGGCAAGGTCGACCGGCTGGCCTGCGGCAGGTTGTGACGGGGCAACTGCCGCCAGGCTACCGGCAGAGCTGCCGCCGGAGGGCGACCCCGGTACCTACGCTCGTGGCACGCCGGCATCGGCCGGCCCGTCCGCGCGACACGCCACTACCACCCCCCGTGCATGGAGGCCACCGACATGGCGAATCCGTTCGACGACGAGGGCGGCACCTTTCTCGTACTCGTCAACGGCGAGGGCCAGCACTCGCTGTGGCCGGACGCCAAACCGGTCCCGGCCGGCTGGCGGACCGTGTCCGGGCCGACGTCACGCGGCGCCTGCCTCGCGTACGTCGAGCAGCACTGGACCGACCTGCGTCCGGCAAGCGTCGTGGCTCGCAGCGCCACCACCGTCTGAGTGAGCAAGCCACGCGGCGATGACGACCGATACGGGGGATGACCGGATGTCCGCCTCGAAATGGACCGTGGCGCCACACCAGATATTTCAGCGGTGCCGGGTTGACCGACGTGACCAGGCGGCGTTCGTCGGCAAGCTGGCCATCGCCGCCATGCTCGGCGTGATCGGCGTCGCGCTGGTGGTCACCGCCACGACGATCGGGCTCGTCACGGGCATCGTGCTGCTCGGCGCGCTCTACACCCACCTGGTGGAGTTGCAGCACCAGTGCCTGCACCACTCGGCCTTCGTGGCGCCCGGCCGGCACCGACCGGTCGGCGTGCTCCTGGGTCTGCCGCTACTGGTCTCCTACAGCCACTACCGGGTGCGCCACCTGCAGCACCACCGTTTCCTGGGCACCGACCGGGATTCGGAGTTCTTCGGCTTCGACACCCGGCAGCCGCTAACGGTACGGACGCTGCTGGGCGGCCTGTTCGACTTCAGGCGGCTGCTGTCCGTGGCGGTGCAGTGCTATCGCAGCTGGCGCGGCACCTGGCGGTACGACGACGGTCAGTCGTCGGAGCGGATCCGGCGCGACAGCATGGTCGAGTATCGACTTATCTCGCTGCTGGTGCTCGCCGCGGGCGTCGCCGCGCTCGCCGGTTACGGGATGCTCGTCGTCCAGTTGTGGCTTGCGCCGCTGTTGCTCGTGGCGATCCCCCTGCATTTTCTGGTGGAGCTGCCCGAGCACGTACGGTGCGACAACGACACCACCGACGTGCTGCGCAACACCCGCTCGATCAGCGGAAGCCGGTTCACCACCTGGTACACCAACGGCAACAACCTGCACGTCGAGCACCACGCGGCGATGACCGTACCGATCAACCGCCTGCCCGAGCGGCACGGTGAGGTTCGGCTGCTCGGCAAGTACGTGGACCACAGTTACTGGTCCTTCTACCGCCAGGTCCTGCGTGAGGTCGTCGCGAACTCGCGCCGGCCATCGCGCAGGCGGCTGGACGAAATCTCGTGAAAGGCACGCCGACGATGCTCAACGCCCCGCTTGTCGCGACGTCCGTCGTCGACGGTCGCTGGTGCAGCCCCTATCTGCCCGAGCAGACGCTGGGCGGGTACCTCGCCCACGTCGAAGCATCCCAGCCGCCGCTGCGCGCGGCGCTGGACTTCGAGCGGGAGGGTACCGACAGCGCGCTCGCCGCGCTGGTGGCCACCACCACGGAGTTCGACACCGACGCCACCGGGCGGGGCGACTCTTACCGGCGGGCGCAGCGCGACGCGTCGGTACGGTGGAGCGGCGCCCGGCAGCTGCTGCACCTGTGCGGGGCCACCGACGCCGAGCCCGGCACCGTGATACTGGACGTGCTGGGTGGGGACGGCACCCTCGCCCGCGCGCTCCGCCAGCAGGACCCCGCGTCGGCAGCCCGGCTGAGCCTGCTGACCGGTGACATCAGCGGTGAGATGGTGGCGCAGGCGCTCGCGCACGGGCTGCCGGCCGTCCGCCAGGCGGCCGACTTCCTCTTTCTGCGCGACGGGTCGGTGGACGCGACGCTGCTTGCGTACGGCACCCACCACATCTCCCCCGCCGAGCGTCCGACGGCTGTGCGCGAGGCGTTGCGGGTGACCCGTCCGCAGGGACGGGTGGTGCTGCACGACTTCGACGAGGCGAGCCCGATGGCGCGGTTCTTCGGTCGGGTGGTGCACCACCACTCGACGGCCGGGCACGACTACCCGCACTTCTCGCGCGAGGAGCTCCACGAGCTGTTCGCCGCGGCGGGCAGCCCGGTGGAGGTCCTCGACGTGTACGACCCGCTCGTCGTGCGGGCCGACACCGAGGCAGAAGCCCGCCAACGCATGTGCGACTACGTGGCCGACATGTACGGCATCTCGACGCTGTTCGACCGGCTCGGCCCCGCCGACTCCTGGCGGCTGTTGGAGGAGTGCTTCGATCACGAGGACTACCTGGCACGGCTGCCGCACCGGCCGGAGGGGATGAGTTCGCCAGTGGTCCACCGGGCCGACGGCCGCTTCGTGGCGGAGGTTCCCCGGGTGGCCATCGTCGCGGTCGCGGACAAGGCGGTGTGAGGTGCGAGCATCGTTCCTGCCAGGGCTGGTCCACGGTCGCGGGTCGGATGATCCCTCGGTCACGGCAATCGTCAGCGCGGACGGCGAGCTGAGCTACGGCGAGCTGTGGCGGGAGGTCGACCGGACCGCGGGGCGGCTGATCCAGCTCGGGGTGCGGCCCGGCGACCACGTCGGCTTGTACTTCCCCCGCTCGGCCGACTACGTCACCTCGCTGCTCGCGAGCCTGCTGGTCGGCGCGGTCGCGGTGCCGATGGATCCCGAGTATCCAGCCGAGCGGACGGAGCAGATCCTCGCCGCCGCGGACCCGCGGGTCGTGCTGCGCGGGCCGACCTGCCGGCACGCCGACGAGTTGCGCCGGCCACAGCCGTGGATCGATGTCACCGCGCCGGCGACCGAGCTGGCCGGGCCGGTCCACGGATCGCCGTGGCCCGAGGAGGCCAGCGCGCGGCAGCCAGCCCTGATCCTCTTCACGTCCGGCTCGACCGGCCGGCCAAAGGGTGTCGTGTTGCAGCACGGCGGGCTGTGCAACCGTCTGCGGTGGGGGCAGGAGCAGTACCGGCTGGACGAGTCGGACCGGGTGCTGCACAAGGCGTCGATCGCGTTCGACGCCTCCCTGCACGAGATCTTCGGCCCGCTGATCGCCGGCGGCACGCTGGTCATCGCGCCGCCCGGACTGCAGTTCGACAGCCGGGGTCTGGTCGACCTCATCGAGCGCACGGACATCACCACCGCGCACTTCGTGCCGTCGATGCTGCGGTACGTGGTCGAGGAGCCCGATCTCGAGTACTGCACGCGGTTGCGTCGCGTGTTCTGCGGCGGCGAGGCGCTGGACATGGTGCTGATCCGGCGGCTGCGTAAGCGCCTGCCCGACTGTGCGCTCTTCAACCAGTACGGTCCGACGGAGACGTCGGTAAGCGTCACCTTCTGGGATGCCAGCGAGCCGTACGAGGGCGACATCGCCCCGATCGGCCGGCCGGTCGCGGGCGCTGAGCTACACGTCCTAGCAGAGGACATGACGCCGGTCCCCGACGGTCAGACCGGTGAGCTGTGGATCGGCGGTGTCCCGGTTGGCGCCGGGTACCTCGACGACGTGCAGCAGACCCGGCAGCGGTTCGTCGCCGACCCGTTCGGGCCGCCGGGCGGGCGGCTCTACCGCACCGGTGACCTGGTACGCCGCGCCGCCGAGGGGTATCTGGAGTTCTGCGGCCGCAGCGACGACCAGGTCAAGGTCCGCGGTGTCCGGGTCGAGCCCGGCGAGGTGAGCGCGACACTACGCCGGCATTCGATGGTGCACGACGCCGCCGTGGTCGCGGTGCCGGACGACGAGGGCGGCAAGCGGCTGATCGCCTACGTCGCCGCGAAGCGGGCGCACGCACCAGTCGTCGACGGCATGAGCCGCATGACGCTACCCGACGGGCTGAGCCTCGTGGCGCCGTCGGCCGACGAGGCGCTCTTCCTGCACCGGCAGATCTTCGAAGAGGACGAGTACGGGCGCTTCGACGTACGGTTCGGCGACGCGGCGGTCGTCGTCGACGTCGGCGCCAACATCGGCCTCTTCTCGCTCTGGGCGCACCGACAGGCCGAGGGGGTCCGGCTCGTGTCGATCGAGCCCAACCCGGACGTGCTGCCCTACCTGAGGCTCAATCTGGAGCTGAACGGGGTGGACGCGGAGGTGGTGGCGACGGCGGTGACAGACCGGGTCGGCACCGAGGAACTGACGTCCTTCCCGGAACTCACCTACCTGTCCGGGCTGGGGGCCCGTGCCGCGGAGGCCACCGCCCTGGTGCAGTCGCACTACCGCAACACGGCGGTAGCGGGTGCGGAGCTGAGCGACGACGAACGGTCGGCGCTGCTGCGCGCGGCGGAGGATCGTCTAGCCAGCACATCGCACCAGGTGACTACTACCGACCTTTCCACGCTGCTGGACCGGCTCGGCATCACCCGGGTCGACCTGCTGAAGATCAACACTGAGGGTGCGGAGCTCAGCGTCCTGCGTGGCCTCCGGCCGGACCACTGGCCCATGGTCCGGCAGGTGTGTCTGGAGGTCGAGAGCAGCAGCACGGTCGGTCCGGCGATCCGGACGATCCTGCGCGACGCGGGGTTCACCGTGAACGAGGTGAGCGACTGGAGCGTGGGTGCCGACGCGGACGTCACGTACGTCTACGCGACTCGGCCGGCGGGGGCCGCGCCGAGCGGGAGGGCTCCCGCTGCGCTAACCGGCGAACCCGGCGCCCCGCCCCGGCCCGCGGCGCAGCCGGTGCTGACCGCGCGGGCCGTCCACGAGTACCTCGCAGGCCTGCTCCCGCCGGCGATGCGACCGGAACAGGTGCTTTTCCTGGAGGAGCTGCCGCGGCTGCCCAACGGCAAGGTGTCGCGCCATGACCTACCGGCGCCGACGCCCGCGCCGGCCGCCCGGAGGGTGGGGCTCGGGTGGCAGGAGCAGCTACGCGAGATCTGGCGGGCGGCGCTGGGCGTCGACGCCGTGGGCGACGACGACGACTTCATCGCTCTCGGCGGGCACTCGCTGACCGCGCTGCGGATCACCGCCCGGCTCCGCGACACCACTGGTGCCAGGGTGTCGCCGCAGAGCTGCTTGCAGGCCGGCACGTTCGGCGCGTGGGCGGCCGCCATCCCCTCCGCCGCGGCCGACTAGGCGGGGCCCGTGCTCACCCCCACCGCCCGCCCCCTCTCGGACATGCAGCTGTCGATGTTGAGCCACGAGGCCATCGTCGGCCGACCGATCTACAACATGCCGTGGGCCGTCAGGATCGTCGGCGAAGTCGACGTGCAGTTGCTGGATCGGGCGCTGCTGCAGGTGGTGCGCCGCCATCGGGTGCTGTGCGCACGGTACGACAGTGGCTCCGCGTTTCCGGTGCCGGATCCCGCGCCGCTGCTGCAGACGATCACGTACAACAGCCGGGCGGAGGCCCTCACCGCCCTCGCGCGGCTGTGGGCCACACCGATCGACGTGGCGGTGGGCGTGCCCCTGCGCGCACTGCTCGCCCAGGTGGCGGAGGCCGAGAGCTATTTCGCCCTGTCGGTGCACCACGTGGCCGGCGACAGCTGGTCGTTCGGGCTGCTCGTCGACGAGGTGGGCCGTACGTACGCCGCGCTGCGCGGCGCTGCGCCGGCCGCCGAGCCGCCGCCCGCACCGGACTTCTTCGACCATGCCGAGGAGGAGCGCTCCCGCACCTGGGACGCCGGGTTCTGGCGCCAGTTCCTTGGCGACGCACGCCCGACGCCGTACCCCAGAACTGAGCCAGTGCCTGACGAGGAGCACTGCACGTTGCTTGCCCTCGACCTGGGCTTCGGCGCCGACGACACCCGCCGCATCCGGAGCACGGCGCGCGAGGCACGTGTGTCTCCGGCGGCGGTACTCTTCGCTGCGGTCAGCATCGCCGTCGGCGACGAGGGCGCGCGGGCGTCCACGCTCGGCGTCCCCGCCGTGCTGCGCGACACCCGTGCGCAGCAGGAGACGATGGGACCGCTGCTGAACACCCTGCCGGTGCACACCGCCTGGGACGGTGCGTCGACCGGCGTGGAACTGGCCCAGGCGCACGCCCGGTCGATGGACGCGGCTCTCGCTCACAAGGACGTGCCCTACTCCCGGATTCTCAAGGCCGCGGGTTTCCGGCGGCGGCCCGGTTCGGCACCGCCGTTCCTGCACGCGGTCAACATCGACACCGAGGCGCCGCGGCTGCGTCTCCCGGGGTTGCGGACGGAGACGATCCCAACGCCCCCACAGTGGGCGGTCTTCCCGGCGATGTGGGAGTTCGGCTGGGGCGCCGTCGGCAACGTGCGCGGCATCCTCCGCGCCTCACGTGATGCCTTTACCCAGGATCAGGCAGCGATCTGCGTGGACAGCTTCCGCGCTGGTCTCGACCGTGTGCTGGGTGGACGGTGAGTCCTCCGATGTCCGTCGTCCCGACAAGCAAGGAAGTGCCGATGGGTGCCAAGACACCGCACGTCGTGTCAGACCGGACCGCCGAGGAACTGGAAGGGATCCTCTGCCGCCTGGTGGCCGCAGTCCTGGGCATGCCCGAGGTCGGTCCCGACGACGACATGTTCGACCTGGACGGCGATTCCCTGGACGCCATGCGGCTGACCGGTCTGGTGCGCGCGGAGCTGGGCGTCGAGCTGAACATCCGGGCCATCTTCCGGTCGCCGACCCCCCGCAGCATGGCAGCGGCACTCGCCGCCGCACCGGCCGGCAGGTCCGAACGGCCGGCCATCGAGCCCGTCGCGCGGCCCGACCACGTTCCCCTGGCGTACGGGCAGCAGGGCCTGTGGTTTCTCGCCCACCTCTGGGGCCCCAGCCCGACCTACCACCTACCGGTGTCGGTGCAGCTGCACGGTGTGGTGGACCGGGCGGCCCTCCAGCTGGCCTGGTGGGACGTGCTCACCCGGCACGAGGCACTGCGAACGGTCTTCCCGGAGGTGTCCGGCGAGGCGTTTCAGGACGTGCGCGACCCGGCTGCGGCGCGACCGCCGCTGGGCGGTGGCACCTGCCTGCGGTCGGAGCTGGACGCGGTCGCGCACGAGGCAGCGCAGGAGACCTTCTCGATCACCACGGAACTGCCTGCCCGGGCCTACCTGTTCACCGCCGTGGACGCCCCCGACGAGCACGTCCTGCTGATCGTCGTGCACCACATCGCTGCGGACGGCTGGTCCATCCGCCCCTTGCTGCGGGACCTGGAGCGCGCCTACGCGGCCCGTGCGGCCGGTGCGGCGCCGGACTGGGAGCCGCTGCCCGTGCAGTACGCCGACTTCACGGTGTGGCAGCGCCGGTGGCTCGGGGACGCCCGCAACCCAGCCGACCCTCTCGCGACTCAGCTGGCGTACTGGCGCCGCCGGCTGGAGGGGGTCCCCGCCCAGCTGGAGCTACCGACCGACCGGCCGCGTCCGTCGTCGCCAAGCTACCGCGGCGCCGGCGTCGAGGTCGACATCAACGGGGAGCTGCACCAGCGAGTCGTCGCTCTGGCGCGGCTGACGGAGACCACCGTGTTCATGGTGGTGCGGGCCGCCCTCGCCGCGCTGTTGTCCGGGTGCGGCGCGGGCTCCGACATCGTGCTGGGCACACCTGTGGCGGGTCGCGACGACGCGGCCGTGCACGATCTGGTCGGCCTGTTCGTGAACATGCTGGTGCTACGCACCGACACGGGCGGGGACCCGTCGTTCCGGGAGCTGCTGGCCCGGGTACAGGCCACGGACCTGGAGGCCTACGCACACCAGGACAGCCCGTTCGACAAGGTCGTCGAGGCACTCAACCCGAAGCGCGCCTCCGGCCAGCACCCGCTGTTCCAGGTGGTGATCGCGTACGGGGGCCAACGCCTCGACCCGTTCGAGGTGCCCGGGCTGACCGGCCGCGCGACCATGGTGCCGACCACGGTGGCGAAGTTCGACCTGGCGCTCTACCTCGACGACGTGCCGGACGAGGGCACCGGACCGCGAGGAGTCCGAGGAACCCTGGAGTACGCGACGGACCTGTTCGACCGGGACACCGCCGAGCGATTGGCGACCGGGCTGGTGCGGCTGCTCGACCGGGCGACCCGGGAGCCGGAGCGCCCCCTGAGTGAGTTGGCCTAGACGTGCCGGGACAAGTGGAGAACGCGATGCGGGACCACCCGGCCGTCCCAGGGGTCCGCCACTATCCGGAGCTGGACTCGTGGATGGTGGCCGACCCTGACGCGGCGCTGGCCGCCCTGGGCTACCCGGCACTGTCGTCGCGTACGGCGGAGAACGGCTTCTACCTGCCGGCGGAGGCGCGCACCGAGTATGCGGAACTGCTCGACACGCTCGGCCGCTGGTTCGTGCTGCGGGACGGTGACGAGCACCTGTCGGCCCGGCGGGAGGTCCAGCGGCTCTTCTCGCCCGGGCGGATCCGCCGGCTCGCCGATGAGATCGGCACGCTCGTGGTCCGCGCCGTCGAGGAGTTCGCCGAGGATCCGACCGGCGACGCGGTGACCGGGTTGGCCAACGTGGTCTCGGCACGGACGCTGGCGCGGATGCTCGGCCTGCGGGATGCCGACCCGGTCAGGCTGCACGGCTGGTCCCGGTCACTGGCCAGCTTCCTGGCCGCCTCGTACCGCCAGGGAAACGCCCGACGAGCCCAGGAAGCGCTGCGCGAGATGCGCCAGGCCCTGGAGTACAGCAACGACGACGACGGCATCTGGGGGCTGGTCGCCGGCGGCTGGCGGGAGAAGCTCGCCACCTGCTCGATGCTGTTGTTCGGCGGTCTCGAGACGACCGCGTCGCTGATGTCGGTCTCACTCTGGTACGTCATCGGCAACGGTCTCACCGAGTTGGTCGCCGATCCGGACAACGCCGGCGAGACGGAAGCCGTGGTCGAACGGGTGCTGGCCCTGTACCCCCCGTTGGGGCACGTCGCCCGGACGGCGGTCGCCGACGTCGAGGTGGGTGGCTGCCCGATGCCTGCGGGAAGTCTGGTGCTGGTGTCGTTGACGGGGAAGGACGCCTTCACACCGCCGGAGTGCCCGGCGCGCCCGCCCGGGCACGTGACGGGTGAACGCCGCGTCGACCATCTCGCCTTCGGCCACGCGATGCACTACTGCATGGGCGCGGCGCTCGCGCGGATCCAGGCGGCCACCCTATTGCGGGTGTTCGGCCAGCGTTTCCCGGCGGCTCGGGTCGTCTCGCACCGCTGGGGCACCAACCGCACCTACCGCGGGCTGGACCAGCTGCACCTCGCGCTCGAGTGACAGCACCGGGCGGCGTGGACGGAACAGCGTCGCGAGCTGATTCCCAGCAGCACCGCTGCGACTCGACGAAAAAACCTGTCGGGCTGAGGCCGGCAGCAGGCACGGAGGTAAGGACCTTCACCGTGGCCGGCCCACGTACCGCGAACTAGGTAATTCTTGCCGATGTGTAGCGGTTGCCGTCTTGGCACGATCGCATCTGCCGGGTGGGGATCTAGCGGCTCGCTCTCATGCCCGGCGATCCGATGGTCAGTGACCGCAGAGAGGCTTCACGATGGAGAACATTACGGACACCGACGAAGCCGGCATTGACGTGTCGGCCCCGGTGGTCAGCCGCCACAGCGTCACGGTGACCGCGTCGGCGGAAGCCGTGTGGCGGATTCTCACCGACATCGACGCATGGACGACCTGGCTGCCAGAAATCCCGTACGCACGCGTGGAAACACCCGGTCCGCTCGCCCCGGGCTCCGTGTTCCGCTGGTCGGCCGCGGGTATGGAGATCGAGTCGACGATCGTTCAGGTACGGCCGCGGGAACGCCTCGTGTGGCGGGGATACGGTGACGGACCGGACGGGGTCCTCGGTGTCCACGTCTGGACGCTCACTCCGGCCGGCGACGGTGTGCAGGTGTCGACCGAGGAGTCCTTCGCGGGCCCGCCTGTGGATGCCGACCCTGGGCCGTTCCAGGAGGGCCTCGACACGACCCTCGCCATGTGGCTGGACCGACTCAAGGGCACCGCCGAGGCGGTGACCTCGTGAAGAATCGTGTGTTTGCCGTCGCGACGGCAGTGGTCGTGGCCGGCCTCGTGGGCACCGCAGGTGCGCCGGCTCGGGCCGGGGTCAGGCGCGATGTCGGTGCCGACCACACGACGGTGCGATGTGCGGGACGGACTGTCGACACCGCGGCGAAGATTCGCTATCGGACGGAGACGACGATCGACGCTCCGCTGCGGACCGTCTGGAAGTTGCAGACCGACGTGGAACGCTGGCCGTCGTGGCAGAAGCCCGTCTTGTCCAGCAAGCGGCTCGATCGTGGCCCACTGCGTCCCGGTTCGTCGTTCCGGTGGACGACACCGGTCCTCGAGACCGCGCTGAATCCCGCCACGACCCTCGTCGTCACGTCCACCGTCCGGCAGCTACAGCACCAGAGGTGTCTTCGGTGGGACGGCCCGGCGATCGGAGCGGGACTGCGCATCGACGAGGGGGTGCACGTGTGGACGTTCACCGAGATCGACGGCCGGGTTCTCGTGCGTACCGAGGAGACGTGGCGCGGTGACCAGGTGGAGCAGGACGTCGATTTCTCCACCGTGGCTCTCGGGGCGGGCCTGGAGACGTGGCTGACGGAGCTGAAGACGCGTGCCGAACGGGAGTGTGATCGGGCCCGGCGCTGACGTTACCCAGCGGGCCCCGCGGGTCTCGTACCGGCGGGGCCCTTTCGTCGCTCGGTCGGCCCGGCTCCGTCAGCGGAGTAGGTCTCGTAGCTGCCGGCGTGAGGTGATGCCCAGTTTGCGGTAGAGGTTGCGCAGGTGGGCGTCGATCGTTCGCGGGCTGACGAACAGCAGCGCGGCGACTTCCTTGGTGCCTGCGCCGGAGGCGACCTTGCGGGCGACGAGTAGTTCGCGGGCGGTCAGCCCCGCGAGCGGATCGGCGTCGCCGGCCAGGGTCGGCTCGCCGATGGCATCCAGCTCGCGGGCGGCGCGGCCGGCGAACCCGCGCGCGCCGATGGTGGAGAGCAGTTCGTGCGCGGCGCGCAGCTCCATCCGCGCCTCGGCGCGACGGCCGACCCGTCGCAGCCACTGCCCGTAGAGCAGTCGGGCACGCGCGTAGTGGACTCGCATCCTGCTCCCGGCGAACCGGCTGATCGCGGCACGGTAGTGGTCCTCCGCGCCGAGCCCCGGGTCGAGCAGCGCACTCGCCAGTCGATGCGCACCGGTCGTCCACGCGTTCGGGTTGCCCCGTGCGACATCCCCGATCCAGTCAGCCGATTCCTCGGCTTCTTCGGGACGTCCGACGTACGCGGCGGCTTCGACCAGCTCGTGGTGGAAGACGGAGGCGGCGTACGCCCCGCGTCGGTGCTGGTCCCGTACGAGCAGCAACGCGTCGATCGCGGCCTCATGGTCGCCGCTGCCGTTGCACAGAACGCCGATCGCGTAGTGCAGCGCGGTGGGTTTCACCCCCACCCAGTCGCACAGCTTCTCCCGGATCTCGCGGAACCGTTCGACGTCCCCGCTCCAGGCGGCAAGCATCAGGTCGGACCCGACGAGGTTCGACGTCCCGGCGGCCTCGTCGACCGCACGCGCCTCGATGATGCAGACCTGCGCGTCGGCGAAGCGACCCACGATCGTCCGGGCGACCGCCTGGAAGCGCAACGCGTGGGGAAGGATCGCATAGGCCCCCTGCGCCCGGGCGAGTTCCACCTGACGGTCGGCGATCTGCTCCATGGCATCGCTGTCACCGATGTCGACGCTCAACACACAGGCACGTTCCATCCACCACGGATCCGCTCCGGGCGTGCGGGCGTGGTCCCGGAAGGCGTCGACCGTACGGCGCATCATGGGCATCGCCTCGTCCACCGGGCGAAGGTGCTGCTCGACCAACGCCTGCAGCAGCAGGTCGACCGGACGTGGCGGCTGACGCTGGGGTACCCGTTCCTGGATGTGCAGGGCGAGCCGCCGTAACCTCCCCGGCTCGTCGACGCTGAACATGAGCGACGCGAACGCCTCCAGGTAGGTCTCGCGGACCTCGTCGGGCCCCACGCCGTCGGCCGCGTCGATGAGCGCGATCGTCGCCGGGATGCTGCGCGTCACGTGATAGTCGATCGTGGCGCGCAGCAGCCGCGCGGCGTGGCGGTCGGCGGGGTCCGGGTGGAGACGCTCGGCCTCGTCCACCAACTCCCGGGCGGCAGATGGTGCCCCCGAGCCCAACCGCGCCCGGGCCGCGGACAACAACCGGCGGACCCGCCGCGACCGGCCGGGTGTCAGTCGGGCCGCGCGCTCGAGGAACGCGGCCCCGGCAGCGAGTCCGCCGCGGCGCTGTGCTCGTCCGGCCGAACGCTCCAGCTCAGCCGCGGTCTCCTCATCCGGGCCGGTGATCGCGTTCGCCTGGTGCCAGGCGCGACGGTCGGGATCGACGTCGGCGTCCGTACCGGCGGCGAGCGACGCGTGCGCCTGCCGTCGCGCCCCGGCGCCAGTCGACAGGTACACCGCGGAACGCGCCAACGGATGCCGGAAGTGCACCCGGGGGCCGGCCACCAACAGGCCGCTGTCCTCGGCCGCGGCCAGGTCCACGGCGTCCAGCCCCTGGATCGCCATCGCGCGGCGCAACAGAACGAGGTCGCCTGTCGGCTCCGCCGCGGCCAGCGCCAGAACCGAGCGCGTGGGTGCCGGCAGCCGCAGGAACCGACTCACGAACCGGTGTTCCACGGCGCGGTGCCCGGCGTCCCCGGGTAGCCCGAACGGTCCGGCGTCGCGGGCGAACTCCACCAGGGCGAGCGGGTTGCCGGCCGCTTCGGCGAGGATCCGTTGCACGATCGCCGCCTCGTGGCCGAATGGTGCCCGATACCGCAGCAGGGTGAGGGATTCCGAATCGGTGAGCCCGGTGAGAGTGAGGGCGGGCAGGCGACCGAGCCCCGACACCGAGGCGGCGTCACGGCCAGCGAACACCATGGCGACCCGCTCCGCCGCAACGCGTGCCGCGACGAAGGCCAGTACCTGCCGCGAGCCGGCGTCGACCCACTGCACGTCGTCGACCACGCAGAACACCGGCCTGCGCCGGCCTACGGCACTCAGCAGGCCGAGAACGGCCAGGCCGACGAGCATCGGGGTCGGCGTGGCCCCGGCCTGCAGCCCGAACACCGCGTCGAGCGCGCTCCGCTGCGGCACGGGGAGCCCGGCGCGGTGGTCGAGCACGGGCGCGCACAACTGGTGCAGGGCCGAGTAGGGCAGCTCGCTCTCGAACTCGACACCACCGGCCCGCAGCACCCGCCATCCGTCGAGCCGCGAAGCGGCCGCACCGATGAGCGTCGACTTGCCGATCCCCGCATCACCGAGAACGAGCATCGCCCCGCCCCGGCCCCGCGCCGCGGCTGCCGTCACTGAGGCGATCTCGCCCAGCTCCGCCTCTCGAGCGACGAAAAATCCCGACCTGATGTCTGTCATCAGCTTCTGCGTGTCGCCGGACGAATGGTGCCCTCCGGATGTTCGGCCCCCACCATGGTATCCAGAGCAGCGCACCGGCCCGGACGGCCGCCGGGTCCGGAGTCGGCGTTCCTAAGAGGGCAACTCGAACAGTTCCAGCTGGATGCCGTCGGGGTCACGGAGATAGAGAATCTTCGTCCCGGCCAGCGCCCCCGCTTCGACGCCATCGCCGTCCTGGAGCACGACCGGATCGGCGTTGACGTGCACGCCCCGCTGCACCAGGTCGCGGTGCGCCACGTCGAGGTCGTCGACCTCAAAACAGAGGTGCATCACCCCAACATCACAGTTGCGCCCGGTGAAGGGCTTCGGCTGCGGGCTGTCGTACTGGATGAGTTCCAGCAGGACGTTGTCACCGGCCAGCGCGAACGATGCCCGCATCGACGCCTTCTCGACCTCGACAACCGCACCGATCGCCGGGTTCGTCGCCGCGATCGTCACGCCGTTGGGCGCGATGCCGAGGACGTCCTCGTACCAGCTCACCGACCGCGCCAAATCGCTGACTGGCACTCCGATGTGATGCATTCTGGTCACTCTGCTCATGATCCCCATCCTGAAGGGCCGAGCCAGCACTGTGGAAGGCACAGGTCTTCCGCGTACCGCTGGTACCACCCAGCTCCCCGGAGGACCGATGGCGGATCATGGGTTCATGAATGACCTCGGAGCCGCGCTGCGGGCCTGGCGGGATCGCACGGACCCGGCCGCGGTCGGTCTCCGGAACGCATCACCTCGCCGCGTCGTCGGGCTACGACGCGGCGAGCTGGCGGCACTGGCCGGCATCTCCCCCGAATACGTGGCACGCCTCGAACAGGGCCGGGCCGCCACACCATCGGCGCAGGTGTGCACCTCCCTGGCCCGCGCGCTACGACTCTCCGACGACGAGGAGGCGCACCTGATGCGCCTTGCCGGCTTCGCCGCGGCCCCGGACCGCATACCCCACCTGATCCCCGGCAGCCTGCACCGCGTCATCGACCACCTCGACGACACCCCGGTGGCCATCTACGACGCCGCCTGGCGGCTGCTGCACTGGAACCGGCTGTTCGCGGCCGTCTTCGGCGACCCCACGGGCACCATCGCCGACGATCGCAACGCCTTGATCGTCCAGTTCGAGTCCCGAAACCCCCGAGTCCGCCAGACCGACACCGAGCGCGCCTACTTCGAGCAGTCGTTGGTGGCCGACCTGCGCGCGACAAGCGCCCGCTATCCGAACGATCCCGACGTGGCGGCACTGATCTCGCGGATGGCCGGGAACGACAGGTTCTGCCGCCTCTGGGCCCTCGGCGCGGTGGCCCCTCACGAGAGCGCGCACAAGACCGCCGTACACCCGGACGTGGGGGCCATCCCGCTGGACGCCAACGTCCTGACCACCCAGAACACCGACCTACGCCTTGTGGTCCTCACACCTCGGCCCGACACCGCCGCTCGCGAGAAGCTGGATCGACTGGGTTGACGACACCCGATCCGATCGGACTAGGGAAGTCGTGGCCACTCAGGCAAAAGACGGCGTCCGAACTCGCCCGTCACCGCAGGTGAATCCCGAGAGGTAACAGCGGATCGTACGCCCGCCAGCCCACCCCACCCGAACAGGCAATTTCTACCGATGCGGTGCGGAGCTCCGCTGCCGCATCGTCGCCGTGGTCTCGGTGGCGGGCGACGAGGTCGGTCCTGAGGATTTCACGTGGGCGTGGTGCGCAGGGGCCCAGCGGGTACTCGAGCCCCTCGAAGACGGCGTCGGCGTCGCCAGCGCCCTCAACGACACCGGCGGCCCGTGCCGTCCGGCGGCGATCCAGCGCGTACCCCACCGCGGCGGCCGCCAATGGGTGCTCATCACTGTCGCGGCGATCCTGGCCAACCCCCGTTACACCGGCGGCGTGTGCGGCCGAATCATGGACTCCCACTGGGTCCCGTGCCGGCTACCGATGCCGGCTCACCGCCCCGACGAGCGTCCTGACCCGCACAGCAAAAATCCCCGCCGCCGCTTGCTGAGGGTGTGCGAAGGTGGGATCATCGCGGCCATGATCGCGAGAATCGAGTCGTCCGTCCGCCGGTGAGCGTGATGACCGAGCCTGGACTGCTCGGACCCCAGATCGCCCTGTTCGAGCACGCTCTGCGTCTCCATCAGCAACATCCCGACGGTGCTCTGCCTCGCGACGGTGAACCGTATCCGGACCATGACCGTCACCACTCGCGGCCGTCATACCAGCGTGCGATGGATCGACGACTCTACGGGGCCGATGTCGCTGTCATCCTCGACAGGCACTTCAACGAGCCTGACGCGCAGGCGAGTGAACTCGTCGACGCCTTCCGCGATGTCTACGTCCCGATCCATCGCAACGACCACATCGTTGCCGCGGCGCTGCGCGCGGATCGGCAGCGCATGCGGCAGACCGGCCGGTGGTTGGTGCGGCACAGCAACGATCGCAATGCCGCCACGGTCGGGCTCGCGCTGCTGGCCGCCGATTCGGCCGAGGACGACATCCCGCTTATCCAAACCATCGGTCTGCTGTCCGACCATTTCGGGCCGTTGGCCGCCGAGGCGTTGCAGCGCCGCCATGGAGGTGCCGAAGCGCTGCAGTGGCTCGCCGAGCGCGTCGCGGGCTGGGGCCGGGTCTACGTCGTCGAGGCGCTATGCCGACAAGCCGCCCCCAACTCCCGGGCATGGTTACTGCGCCACGCCTGCGACGGCGACTACCTCAACGGCTACTTCGCCGGCAAGGTTGCCACCACAGCGCACCTGCACGAAGCGATCACCAGCACCGATGCCGACGACGAGCTGATCGATCACGCCGGCCGGCTCCTGAGGATCATGGCCGACTGCGATGGCATGGGCATGACTCTCGAGCACTACCCGCCGGCACCCGCCGTGCTGGCCGCGCATGCTGCTCACCTCGCCCAGCAGCCGCCGACAGCGAACCGATACATCGACGCCGCGATCATCGCCAACTATCTGACGGCCAAGCCTCCGAAGCGGTGCGGCTGCACTGCCGAGCAGCGGGACCGCATCGTGCAGCATTACCTCGCAGTACTCGACCAGCCGGATTGGCGCAACGCGGTCCGCGCACGCCCCGGCCCGACCAGCAACTTCTTCGCCTGGTTCGTCGACCACGTAGCAGCGCGGCTTCGTCTCAGCGCGTTTTCCGACGTGGCTGAAAGTGGCGAGCGATGAACCGCAGCGGCCGGATGGAAATCGCCGGATTGCTGGTCAACGCCGGGACAAGTGTCGAACCGGTTAGTCACTTCAACATGACGCCGCCCCGCGTCGTCATGCTCCTGCAAGGCTTGCCAGGCACAGTCACACTGCGGATATGCGGTCGCGACGGTGGGTACGCGTCGTGGCTCTGGCCGTCTGCGTCCTGTTCGCGGCGGCCGTCGGCGCGTGGCAGGGCTGGCGGAACGTGACGGTGGACCCGCCTGCGCCTCCGGCGGTCTGCCCGCTCGTCCGGACGGAGGTGTTCGACCGCCTCGTGCCCGCGCACGGTCCCCCACAGGTCGGAGAGCAGAACGCCCCCGGCATGCGCTCGAACTACTGTCTGGTCAAGAGCACGCACATCAGAGCCACCTACCTGTGGGTGTCACTCGGGCGTTTCGGGCGGCACGAGGGCCGCGGCCCTCGTTGCGTGGACCGGGACGGATTGCAGACGGTCGTCAACGGACGGAATCATCCTCTGGCGCTCGGAGACAGCGCCGTCTACTTCTTGGCTGGTGATCCCCCGACGGGGCGGCGCATCAACTTCTCGACATGTCTCGGCACCTACGGGGTGGTCGTCGCCTACGGGGCGTACGACACCGCCGACGCCGCAGCGGTCGAGTCAGCCGCAGCCGTTGCACAGGAGGTGCTGTCGTGGCTTTGAACGGGCCCCCGTTACGGGCGTTGCGTCCGGACGACCTGCGCCGCCCTGAGCGCTCGGGCCACCGGTTGTCACCGCGGCAGTGGCTGCTGGCCGCCGCGGCGGTGTCGCTCGTCATCGCCGTCGGCATCGCCGCCTGGAACGTCAGCCGGCTGGCGGCGCCGGCGCTCGTAGGGTGGCAGATCAGCCTGACTGACGAGTTCGCTGACGCCCCGCCGCTACCCGACCTGCCGGTGCCCGCGACGACGCGCTGACGTCTCCCGCCCAGCCCGTCGGCGCGGTGAGCACGGCGGTCAATCGCTGATGAGCCTCTCGTACGGCGTGCCTTCCGGGGTGAAGACGAGGACGAAGTCCCTCCCGGCCTCGGTGGCGACCCTGTGCAGGGTCATGAGCGCTTCGGCCTCGGTGGGAAGCTCGAGGCCGAGGGCCGTGCCCGTTCGGTCGCGCCGGGCCACCATGGCACGACCGGCTTCCCAGCCCGAGCTTCACCCGACAGTTCGCCCTTGACGTGTGGGGAACTTGGACCGAGACCGACTGGTACCAACCAGGGATCTGGCAGGTGAGCCTGGACTTGGTCTTCCCAGACGCACCCGCGCTGGCCGACCTAGACCGGCTCAACGTCCAGGACACCGGGCTCGAATTCAGTCCACCCGGTCCGGAGCGGAACCATGCGACTGGCGAAGCGGAGTCGCAGGTGCAGCACCACCGGACCTTGCAAGCACTGTGGGTGAGCACCCCTGTGCACAGTGCCGTCGCGCTGGACCGCGTTGACTGATCACCCGAACGCCCCAGCCGGACCCGGCTCCAGTGGCCCGCGCTTTGCTCATCGTCTGGCGGCCGGCTGAGCAATGTCCGGGCCGCCGGTGTGCGGCGACGGGAGGTAGCCAGGGTA
This sequence comes from Micromonospora sp. NPDC049275, assembly GCF_043197115.1. Lineage (NCBI taxonomy): Bacteria > Bacillati > Actinomycetota > Actinomycetes > Micromonosporales > Micromonosporaceae > Micromonospora > Micromonospora sp. NPDC049275. The sequence continues at coordinate 33,170 of NZ_JBICSN010000010.1, read as the reverse complement.
GGGCTGCGGCAGTGCCGCCACGCAGGCCGCGGAGCATGCGTTTACCAACAACGGCAACACGTCGGTGGCGACCAGGCCGGAGATCCAGACTTGGCGAAGCTCACCGTCAACCGGCCCATCGCAAACGCTGCACGTTCGCACCACATCGCAGCCCCACACGCCCGGGTCGAGCGCGGCGAAGTCCGCCTCTACCGCAAGGGTCGCTGCCCGCAGCCGCGGAAAAGGTGGACGGAACTTGAAGTTGCCATAGAGGACGCGCGTGCTCACCGTGCTGTCGGCTAATTTCGTGCATCTGGTCAGCTCATACGGATACCAATGCAGCCGGTGGGATGTGTACGGCTCGAAGACCTCAAGGCTGGTCATTGACCCAATCTCAGGCGGGATGCGAACCAGATTCGTGCCATAGAGCACCAGACGTTTGACGGCCGTCAACTTCGCGATCGTCGCCGGCAGCGTGACGATCTGCCGCCGCTCAGGCGCAGTCAGCTCCACGAACGGCGTGAACACCGTCCGCCCATCCGCTGCGGCCTCGTCGATCAGCGCCAGCAGATGCCGCCAACCCGCCGCCTCGGTGTCCTGACGGTCCGCATGGAAGACGACGCTGTTCGGCCGGGTCGCGACCGAGTGGCCGACGCAGCGGCAGTGGTCGCGGGCCGGACCGCCTGCATTGGGTCCGACCGCATCCGCAAAGCGATTGGGAACCAGATGCGGCGTGATCTCGTTCGCGTCCATGCCGAGGACCCTATCGGCGCCCATCGGCCGCTTGCACGCTGTCATCGGTTAGTCCAGAAGGCGCGACGTGCTCGTGGCTGGAAAGCTCAGGCTGTCGGGTGCGAACCACCAGGCCGACGGCCCCCGGCAAGTACCGAGCCCGCGCGCCCCGGCGGCACGGTCGTGATCTGCGCAGCCTGATCCGCTGTGAGGTGAAGAAGTAGCCGCTACCGGCAGCCACCATGCACGAAAGGCTGCAAGGTCCAGTAGTGAGCCGTGGCCGCCGGCACCGAGTCGACGGCGAGAACCCACTCGTCGCCGAGCGTGCCGATGACGAGGTCGCCGCTCTCGAATCGCAGCACGAGACCAGCAGAGACCTCGTCAACGTCCTGGCCGGCGATCACGGCGCCGTCCGTGAGCCGGGCGCCAATGAACCCGGACAGCACATCCGGACGCCGCGCCGGGCCGACCCTGGTCTCTCCGCACTCGTCCATCGCGTAGGAACGGTAGGGACTCTCCTTCGCGAGCAGGAGTTGGTCGCCGCGGCCGTGCAGACCGACCGGTATCGCGTTTCGGAAGAGTAGCCACGCGTGCAGCAGACTCTCGGCGTCCGGTTCACGCCGTCCCTCACACCAGTACCGGGCCTCCATCACGGCATCGAGCCGTCGACCCACCATGCTTTCAAGCCACGTCGCGACCATCGCGGGATCGCTGAAGCCCACGTACGGCACCGGGTCTTCGACGCGCAAGGCCTGCCATACGGCTCGGGCAGTGGCCTCGTAGACGTCGCCCACATTGGTGTCGACCTCGGTGACGACAAGATTGGTGACGGTCACCCTCGCCGCCGCGGCGAGTCCACGCAGCGCCCACCGAGCGCCCAGCTCAGCTTCCCGCCGGTGCTCGTCGACCGCGACGGCGCTCACCTCCACCTCGGACCGGCTCGACGCCGTAACCTCGACGCTGACCTGGGCGAACCGCGACGAGCGATTCGTCTGCCGCAGCAGGCGGAAGGTCGTCACGGCTCTGATGGTTCCAGGTAGGTTCCGGCCTCGGCAGGTCGGGGGCCGAGCACACCGACTGGGCTGGCGATCGGTGGACACCAGCCAACCCGAGGCAGACAGTCAGGCGCGCCTCGAAGCACATCGTTCAGACAGCGGAGCCGAGGTTGTTCCTGCAACTCACATCAAGCGACTACCGTCGGCGAGTGCTCGATCCCACGATCATCTTCGACACCTCGGGTCCTCTGGAAAGCCCGCTCACCGACGAGGTTCTACGGGAGGTGGAAGCGCAACTCGGGCGCAAACTACCCGCCGCGTACGTCGACCTAGCCCGGCGACACAACGGCGGACTGTTGGCCCGCGACGCCCACCCCTCGCCCAGCCGAACCTCCTGGTCCTCGGACCATGTGGCGGTGTACACCCTGGCTGCGATCGGCCGGACTGCTCCCCTCAGCCTGTGCGGCGGGCTCGGGAACGCGTTCTGGATAGCGGAGTGGGGCTACCCCGACATTGGCATCTACATCGCCGACTGCCCCTCGGCGGGCCACGACATGATCGCCCTCGACTACCGATCCCCAGGCGCACCCACAGTCGTGCACGTTGACCAGGAATGGAACTACCAGATCACTGTCCTCGCCCCCGACTTCGAGACGTTCCTGGGCGGTCTCGTCGACGAAACCGACTTTGATGGGGACGATTGATCACCCGCTCGGCATCTACCCAGCGATTTTCAGTGCGGAGTCTGAGCCCGTCACCGTCGCCCTCGGGTCCGCCGGAGGCGCCAACACAGAGGACCCGCCGGTCACCGCGTTGCGAGTGGGATCGGAGCCCTTCCAACCTGATCCCACGGCCCGGCCATCACGACCGTCTTTTCGGATGCCCCGCCTTATCAAGGCATGACAGGCTATTCGGCATGGGCCCTGCCGACGACCGCCTGCATCTGAGACTAAGGATCAACAACGGCCTGCTCCTCGTGCGAGATGGTGTCGGCACTTGGCTAGTCCATGGCGCCGCCGACGGGTTGGTCTACCCGGCAGCCGACCGGCTCGTGTGGCTGTTGCCACTGCTGGAGCGCACCCCAAGCGACGTCAGTGCGGCACTGTCTGACGTGCCTGTCGCCGACACACCGCTTCCCGACCTCGTGCGGTTCGCGCTCACCGCATGGGGAAGCTACTGGCCGACACTGGCACTCGATTGGTTGGACGCCGGCTGGCCTACCCGGGATCTGTGCGACGTCCTGGCCGACATGAAGGACTCGCGCGAACTCTCCCAGCCGCTTCGCTACCGAGCACTTCGCCTCTGGCACGCCACGGCACATGCCTGACGGCCTGACAAGCCCGAAGCCCGGAGCCGCCTCGACCAACGCCGGACCCACACCGCACCGCACGCCGGGTACTCACGGTGGAGCCGGCAGCCACGGAGGCAACAGCGACGGCGAGCACTCCGCGCGGGAAGGCCAATGCTGACGCCTTCGGTGCCGCCGAAGAGGTCACCAGACTGAAGGGCCTGGTCAGGGCACTGCCTGTGGGATCGGCGTCTCGAATGACGGAACTACGGCGGACTCCAGCAAGCTGTTTGAGGCGACCGCCGCAGGTTCACCCACCACGACGGTCACCGCCAACCCCGATGGCCTGGTCGAATTGACCCAGAGCACCGTGCCGACTCGCAAACGTATCGACGGCCAGTGGAAGGACCTTGGTCAGCCCTTAACGGAGGGCCGAGGCGCTAACGGATGGTGAAGGTCAGCGGGTTCGAGATGCCGAGGCCGCCGTGGGAATCGTGGACCCGCACGGTGAAGGTGGACGACGTGCCGGCCGACAGGGCCGTCTGGAACTGGTAGCGCTGTCCGCTGTTGGTCGGCGTCACGGCCAGCCGGGTTGCGCCGAGGTACAACTCCACCCGGCTGACGAGGTCCCCGGGATCGGTGTCGGCGACGTCGGCGACCAGCGTGACGGTCGTCGGCTCGAGGAAGTAGGTCTGCCCGCCGGGGGTGCTCAACGCCACCGCCGGCGGGTGGTTGGTGCCGGTGGACGCCGGCGTCACCACCGTGACCAGCAACGGCGGCGCAGCGCCAGGCAGCGACTGGTCGGTACCGGCCGAGACGTACAGCACGAAGGTGGTGCTGGTGCCGGGCTCCCCGATCGGTGGTGTCCACAGCGCCTCGTACCGGTCACCGGTCGTCCTCACCCCCCGGGCAACCGTGACGCCGTCCACCCAGAACGACACCGAGGTGATGCTGTGTCCGCCTCCCACGGTCGCGGTCGCCGCCAGCGGGACGGTTCCCGGCGTGGTGTACACCGCGCCGGCGGTCGGGCTGAGCCAGGTGACGATCGCCGGGTAGTCAGCGACCGGCGGGGTGGTCGTCCGGGTCGGCGTCACGCTGGGCAGGACGCCGCCGGTGCACGTGACGCCGTTGAGCGTGAACGACGCCGGTATGGGGTTGCTGCCCGACCAGGCGCCAACGAAACCGATGTTCGCGGAGCCATTGGTGCCCAGGGTCGCGTTCCAGCCCAGATTGGTCGCGCTGACCTGCTGGCCCGCCTGGGCCCAGGTGGCGCTCCAGGTTTGCGTGAGCCGCTGGTCGACTGCAGGGAACGCGAACCGCAGCGTCCAGCCGTCGACTGGCTCACCCAAGTTGGTGACCGTGATGTCGGCGTGGAAGCCACCGGTCCACTGGCTGGTGACGACGTAGTTCACCCGACACCCGGCCGCCGCGTTCGCCGCACTCGCCTGTGAGATCGCGGCCATCATCGCGACCATGGCAACAGCGATGGCGGCCACAGCAGTCAGCGACTTCCGCATGGCACACCTCGCCGTAGATAGTTGGACGTCTATGAGAATGTCGACTGTCCTGCTGCTCCGCCTTCCTGTCAAGGCACGCACGGCAGTCCTGCCGCCGGCAGGACAACGGACAGCCCGCCCATGGCTGATCGGCAGCGGCCACAGCGCCGAGCAGGCAGAAAAGTGGATAGCGCAGCTTCCCGCCTGGACCGCGACTGACCGCCAGGTCCTGGACGACTTCGCGTCAAAGAACGCAACGAAGTGGGCGGCCAAGTCCCGGCAGAAAACCGAGCGCCGGGTACGCGGCCTCGCAATGTGGACCGGCGAGTAGGCAGATCACCAGACCGACGGCCAGTCGAAACCGCACCTGCACACCGGAGCCGCGGACTGGGCAACGTGGTCATGCGCTCGCTCGCGCCGCACGCCCTCCGACTCGGCGCGGACCAACTGTTCGGCGAAGACCTGTGCCTGGAGAGTGCGCGGCTGCTCGGCGAGAATCCGAACGCCGACCCCTGGAACTGATCGCCCGTCCGTCTCCGCGGCTTCTTCGCGGCGCGGCCTGAGGGCAGCATGCGCCCTTGCGCCTGGCAGCGGCGGCGGACCCGGCCGCCGCTGCAGGCCGACGTTCGGGACTGTGGTCGGCCGGCATGTTGCGTCCACAGCACGACAGCTTCGATGCCGGACCACGGCACCACCGCAAGTGACCACAAGCGCGTCCAGCAATGGCCGCTCCGCGCCTGGTAACCCGTCAGCTAAAGGGTCACCGCGACAGCCGAAGACGATGTCGACCTCGAGGCCTACATGCCCCGCAGAAGGTCACCCGCGATGTGATGGCCGTTACAGGGGATGCACCGACTCGTCGCTGTCGACGGCGGTGGCGGCCCAGGAGGCGAGAAGAGCCAGAGCCTGGGCGGTCGGTGAGGCCGGCTCGGCGGCGTAGATGGTCAGGGTGAGGTCCGGCTCGGCGCGCAGGTCCATGCTCTCGTACGCCAGGGTGAGCTCGCCGACGACGTGGTGGTGGAACTTCTTGGTGCCGGTGCCGTGGGTGCGCACGTTGTGGGCGCCCCAGCGGCGGCGGAAGTCGTCGCTGCGGGTGGACAACTCGCCGACCAGGTCGTGTAGGCCCTTGTCGTGTGGGTCCTTGCCGGCTGCGGTGCGCAGGTTCGCGACGGTCATGTCGGCGGCAAGGTTCCAGTCGGGGTAGAAGCGGCGGGCGGCGCTGTCGAGGAAGGTGAACCGGCCGAAGTTGGGCACGTTCGCCGGGTCGATGTAGAGGCCGCTGTACATGGCTCGGCCGAGGTGGTTGGCGGCGAGCAGATCCTGCCGGTTGTTGACCAGAATCGCCGGGGTGGTGATGGCGTCGAGCGACCATTGCAGGCTGGGCCGGGCGGTCCACTGCTTCGGTCGGCGGCTCGGCCGCAGCAGCGCGTTGCTGCCGTTCGCCTCCTGTGCGAGGCGGAGCAGGTGGGTCCGTTCGGCGTCGTCGAGTCGCAACGCACGGGCGATCGCGTCCAGCACGCTGGCGGAGACACCGGCCAGCTGACCGCGTTCGAGTTTGGCGTAGTACTCGACGCTCATCCCGGCCAGCGCGGCAACCTCACTGCGCCGTAGCCCTGGTACCCGTCGCTGCCCGGAGGTCGGGATCCCGGCCTGCTCCGGGGTGATCTTGGCGCGGCGGGTGGTGAGGAACTCGCGTACTTCGACTCGGTTGTCCACGCCTTCGACGATACGACCCGCGGCGGGGAGGTGCGATGTACTGCTGGTACACCCATTGTCAGGGCCTTTTTCGGGCGCAGCCTGCGAGATCTGCTTGATGCATGACCGCGGTATCAACCACCCGGATGGACGAGATGTCCCCGCTCACGTCCGCCACCGAAGCCAGCGTCGTTCCCGACCCGGTACGCCGCCAGGCTCGGATCACCTCCGCCCTGGTCGCGACCGTGATCCTCCTGACCGCGATCGCCCCGCTGGCGACCGACATGTACGTGCCAGCGTTCCCCCGCGTCGCTGGGGACCTGTCGGCGTCCGCGACGCAGGTGCAGCTCACCCTGACCACATTCTTCGTCGGGATGGCGTTGGGCCAGTTGATCGGCGGGCCGGTCTCCGACCATCTGGGCCGGCGCCGGCCGTTGATCGCCGCGATCGTGCTGATGAGCGTTGCCTCGGTCGTCTGTGCTCTCGCCCCGTCCATCGGCGTGATGATGGTCGCCCGGCTGGTGCAGGGCTTCAGTGGCGGCTGGGCGATGGTGATCGGCCGGGCGGTGATCGTCGACCTGGCGGCCGGCGCGCGGCTGGTTCGCCTGCTGAACGTGATCGCCGGTGTCGGCGGCGTCGCCCCGATCGCCGGTCCGCTGCTGGGCGCGGTCATCCTGCAGATGTCGCACTGGCGGGTGTCGTTCTGGGTCGTCGCGGCCCTGGGTGTGGTGATGACGCTGGCGGTGCTGCTCGCCGTGCCGGAGTCGCTGCCGTTCGAACGCCGCCACGGCGGTGGCCTGCGGGCGTTCGCCGTTGCCGGGCGGCGGGTCCTCGCTCAGCGCCGTTACGTCGGGTACCTGCTGGTCAGCGGTTCAGCGATGGGTGCGCTGTTTGCGTATGTCGCCACCTCCGCGTTCGTGTTGCAGTCGATGAATGGAATGTCGCCCATCGCGTACTCGGTCGACTTCGCCGTCAATGCCGGCGGCATGACGGTGGCGGCGCTGATCGCCGCACGGCTGGCCAGGCGGGTCGCCACCCGCAAGGTCATTCTCGTCGGGCAGGTCGCGGCCCTCGCCGCGGGTGTGGCGATGCTAGCGGGCGCACTGTGGCTCGGCACACCGATGCTGCTCGCGGTGGTCTGCTTCTTCGTGCTGATGAGCGCCCAAGGCCTCATCGGCCCCAACGGCGGCGCGCTCGCCTCCGCGGAGGTGCCCGAGCATCCCGGGACCGGTTCGGCGATTCTCGGGTTCGTCCAATGGGTCGCTGCCGGGATCATCGCCCCGATCGCCGGGCTCGGCGGCGAGCACACCGCTGTACCGATGGCACTGCTCATGGTCGCCGGCGCGGCGCTCTCGATGATCGGCCTGCTCGTGCTGGCCCGCCCGTAAAAGACGGCGGCGGCGGGCGCCGCAACAACAGGTAACGGTGTCCTGCACCACAGCGCGCCCTGAGCTCCAGGGCCGTACCGGACTCTTCCTTGCCGGCCTGATCGGCTGGAGCAGCGCCCCCGCTTGTGTAAGGGGTACTGGCAGTACACCCATTGGCAGAGACTCGCAGCGCCGCCGCACCTGTGGTGAGGTGCAGGTAGGTCAGCATCACGTCACCGGAGGACATCATCTTCACCGTCAACGCCATCGCCGCGCCTTCTGCCACCGAACCGCTCGTGCGTACCACTATCGAGCGGCGGGACCTGGGCCCGCGCGATGTTCTCATCGAAATCCGCTACGCCGGCATCTGCCACTCCGACATCCACACCGTGCGCGGCGACTGGGGCAGCGTTTCCTACCCGCTCACCGTCGGCCACGAAATCGTCGGCCGAATCACCGAGGTCGGCGCCGACGTCACCCGCCACGCCGTCGGCGACCGCGCTGGTGTGGGCTGCATGGTCAACTCGTGTCGCGAGTGCGAGAACTGCCGCACCGGAAACGAGCAGTACTGCCTCAAGGGCAACACCCAGACGTACGCCGGCGTCGACCGGGACGGCACCGTGACCCAGGGCGGGTACTCGACCCACGTCGTCGTGGACGAGGACTTCGTGCTGCGGGTGCCGGAAAGCATCCCGTACGAGGCGGCCGCGCCGATGCTGTGCGCGGGCATCACCACCTATTCTCCGTTGGCGCACTGGAACGCTGGCCCTGGCAAGAAGGTAGCCGTGGTGGGCCTCGGTGGTCTGGGCCACATGGCTGTCAAGATCGCCGCGGCGATGGGCGCTGAGGTGACCGTGCTGTCGCAGACGCTAGGCAAGAAGGACGACGGCCTGCGCTTCGGCGCCGAGCACTACTACGCCACCAAGGACCCGGCGACCTTCGAGGCGCTCAAGAACAGCTTCGACCTGATCATCAACACGGTCAGCGCACCCATCGACATGGCCAACTACCTCGGTCTGCTGCGTCTGGACGGCACGCTTGTCAGCGTGGGCGCCCCGCCGGAGCCGCTGCCGGTGCCGGTGTTCGCGTTGTTCGGAAATCGACGCTCGTTCGCCGGCTCCAGCATCGGCAGCATCGCCGAGACGCAGGAGATGCTGGACTTCTGCGCCGAGCGCGGCATCGCTCCCGAGGTCGAAGTCATCGGCGCCGAGGCCGTCAACGACGCGTACGAGCGGGTCCTCGCCTCGGACGTGCGCTACCGGTTCGTCATCGACATCGACACCCTGCGCTGATCTGTCGTGCGCCAGGGTCCGCCGAAACGGCGGGCCCTGGCGCAGCCAGGCCGGGGCGACCGGTAAACAGCATCGATCGCGTAAATATGACCTTCTTGAATTGGCAGTGAGGGTCAGGGTCTCCGGCCATGACCTTCGAGGTTGTGGTCGGAGTCGCTCGGGAAACCCTGCCGTGAGATCCACCGATCCGAGTCCGCGCGCCACCGGCACCATCCCGGGCGGCGGGCGCGGGCAATATCGGCAGCGGTGCCGGCTCCGGCGATACGACCGTCAGTGGGGTGGGTATGAGCGCCTCGACGAGCTGCTCGTCGGGCCGGCGAGGGCGCGGCCGACCACGGTTCACCTAGGCCCCCGCCAGCACGAGGGCGAGGGTGTCAGCGCAGGTGGCGCCGGCTCCCTGGGGTCGGTGCACACATATGAGTCGGCGCGGTTCGCGTCCCCACGCGAGAGGAATTTGATCTCGCGTGGATATCCACAAACTCTGGTGTCCGAGGGGGGATTCGAACTCTTGTACGTATCACCTGTGCTCCATTACGGGTGCACATGCTCATAGGTTACGGCACGGCCGGGGTTGGCTCAAGCCCGCATCCTCATAACCGTGCGTGACTATGAATAGCGGTTTGACGCAGGGGTTGAAGCTCGTCAGCCCCGCTCGCTCCGTTATCGAATATCCGAGATGAACGTGCGGCCGCTACCAGGTGAGTGCCCAGCCTAGCAACCCTCTAGGTGCGGCCAAGCCTATGCCTGCTGGACCGCCTATCGACCCCTCCTTGCCGTCACCTCATGCGCGATGGCTTGGTACGGCTGCCGGGGACCTGCACCGTAATGAGGTGACGCGGAGTGCGGTCTCCTTGAATATCGAAAGTGGTGTGACCGATGAGTTCGCTCAGATGAGGTGGGGGGCCCGAAGGGTCGAATGCCTTGTGGCGCAGCGCGATAAGAAATCCGATTCGGACGTCACTGATCTGGTAAGTCGCCGCCTGCTTCAGATATGCAGTTTTGTCGCTTAGTGGAGTCTTTGTGTCGTCGACCTTCATCTCGAGGTATATGGCGAAGCGGTCGAATATGAGGCGCAGGTCGATTCGCCCACCGCCTACGTGCGGTACTTCATATCCGACCGTGGACCCTAGGTCACTTCCGCTGAGATAATTGTAAAGATCATTATGGATTTCGCGCTCCTTGGCTTCCGGGTCGTAGAGGTAGGCGTGTAGATCTGATTGCGCATTGTTTCGTGTCGTGACGAACCTAATGACGAGTCGCAGAACCTCATCGACTGCCGCTGCGACGTCATCGTGATAGTCCGGACTGGCAACAAGAGCGGTTCGGATTCTGGTGAACAGCTCATGCTCGACAAGGTTGAGGCTTCGCCTTCCGATGGTTCGATTGTCGACTTCGCGCGCCAACTTCGCGAGAGCCGCAGGGCTAAGCGAAGCTAGTTCGGCGGCTTCGTCGCATCCGAACGGGATGAGCTGGTCAAGGGGCGGCGGCAGCGGCGTGACTGCCGTACCGCCGCCGCCTTTTCCCTCGCCAGCACCTCCGAGGGCGTGTGCCTGTGCAGCGCCGAGGGTTTTCCGTGCGGCTTCGAGTTGCTCGGCGAGAACGAACCGCTGGTATTCGGTTGTGGCTTCGGCGGTTTGTTGTTCGAGGGCTGCTGTGTGGTCTTCGAGATTGCTCAGAAGGCCGGCCGTCCTGGCGAAGCCGGTCTCGATGATCGGCTGGACGAGTTTGAGCAGGCCCTCGATGTCGTCGTCGTGGCGTACGACTTCTACCGAGCGAGACCCCATGTAGATCTCCAGAAGGCGGTGGACGACTACTTCTGCTTTGTAGAAGCTGCTCCGGGAGAACTCGGTCCGGAGCCTGCCGAGATCGTCGGCGAGTCGGGCCCACGCAGCAAGGGCAGTTCGTTTCGGATCGCCGTACCAGTGATTTAGCCCCACGGAGGAGACGTTGATCTTGCGGACGCGCTCGGCGAGGGCGTCGAGAGCTTCGGGGCGTAAGAGTGTCGTTGACAGGGACTCGACGGTGGGTGGTACGCCAGATTCTTGAAGAAGAACACGCAGGAGTTCGACGACGGTCAGCAGTACGGTGGCATCGTCGCGGTCGTAGTCGTCGCGGGCGGTCTGAAGGTATGCCGCAGATGTCTCGAGGTTCCTGGCCATAGCCGCAAGGTCAGAGGCTCGCAATGCGGTGACCAGCTCGATTCCGGCCAGGACCCACGCAGCGTCCGATGCGATGCCTTCTGGGTCGGCATCGAGCCGGACCGGGCCTCGCGGCTTCTCCATGCCGGCTACGAGCCGGACTACCTGAGCAAGGGACACTGCGTGTGGCCAATAATCCACGGCCGTGCCGACAGCCCGAATGACTGCCGTGCCGAGCGGTTTCGGCACAGGAGCGTTGAAGCGTTCAAGGATGGCGAAAAGCCCGAACGGTGACCCGAGACCTCGAAGGTTCAACCGGGTGAGCGCCTCCAGGGCGTCTGCCGCGCGTCGGGTGGCCCGCGCGTCCGGCTGTAGTTGCCTGCAAAAACCGTTGATGATGTCTTCGAGCGACCCCGCCAAGTCTGGTCCGGCAATGGCAAGTGCTCCCGGGCAGCCAAGGAGCGAGTTGAGGCTGTCGGCGAAGATTGCAGGGCTTTCGGTTGCTGTGATCGCGGCGGCCACTGCTCGTACGGCATCCGAGTAGGATCCGGTTCGGTTCTCAGGGTCAGCAAGGTCTCGCGCCACCAGTGCGATCAGCACGCTGAGGACCGGGGTGTCGGCCGTGTCGGCACCTTGCCTGGCGATACGGTCCCAGCCCCCGAGAACTGAGAGTGCGTCGGCGCGTGGCGGGCCACCTGTGGTCGTAGCGAGCAGGGTCGTGAGATCCTCGGCGAGGCTGGTGGACGAATGGTCGTTCATGCGTCCCCTTCCCCATGGCCGGCGTCGAGTACGGAGCCTAGTGTGGTCGGACGTTGAGCTGTCGCCAATGGGGTCCCAGTTCAGTCACCATACGTAGTCGTCGCCTTCGGCCACGACCCTGTTCTGGGCGGGAAGAAGCTCGACGAGGGGGCCAGCGTTGCGAGTGGCGACGAAGATTTGCATCTCAGCCCCATCGGCGACGGTTTGAAGGGCTTCCACGATGGTGGCAAGATCGGCCTCGGGCATCTCTTCTGCTGCGGGTGAGTCCAAGACGAGCAGCCCAGGGTGGCGGCCGATATTTGCGGCGAAGCCGTGGTTGATAAGGGCGATCGCAGCGGCGATCTTGAGTCGCAGCTTCTCCCCATCGGTGAGGCCGGTGTAGGTGGCTCTGCTGGCGCTCTTGTACATGGACATGCTGGCTGCGCCGTTGAGCTTGATGTCACGAAGGTTGCCGGCGCCGAAGCCGTCGGCGAGAGCTTCGATCTCGGCGGAGATCGTTGCCAGTAGGGGGTCTTGTTCCTTTTTCACCCACGTTTGCAATACCTGTTCTGCCGCGTCGGCTACGGCTGCCCGTACGGGGTTGACCGTGTTGGCGACGGCTGGGTCGCTTGGTTCGGTCAGGGCGGCGAGGCCGCCTTCAGCGCGCGCGAGCTTAAGTTCGAGGTTTCTGCGACCTTCGGCTGCGCTCAGCACGTTGCGGGCAGCTTCGGCCTGGGCGGCGGCGGTGTCTCGTTGATGGGTGACCTGACGGGATTGTTCTTGCAGTCTCTCGAGGCGTTGTTCGGCCGCAGCTACTGCAGCTTGTGCAGCTTCGACTTCGTCGGACGGACCCTCGCCTACCGGCGCCGAGTCGGGATGCGAGGTGGTTGCTTTGGTAACTAGTGCTAAAGCCGTAGATGAGGGCACGGACGCCGCGACGATGACGTCTGCCTCGAAGGCCTCAAGGTTGAGATGGCTGGTGCAGACCGAACACCGATGGTGGGTGGGCTCGGCTGCTTGACGCTCGGCGGTCACCTCGGCTGTGCACCGCGGGCAAACGCTGGGCTTCATGCGGTGAAAAAATTTTGCCGCAAGCGCCGTCTCGTGTCTGGTGTGTACACGCGCTCGTGCAGTGCGGAGTTGCTGGCGCGCGGTGGCAGCAAGTTCGGTCTGCGCAAGCAGCGTGGTCTCGAGTTCATGCAGCTGGCGGGAGAGTTCGGAGGCCTGGCGGGAGAGATCCAGCACCGTCTTGAGGTCAGAGTCCTCGGCAGGCAGCTTAGCGAGTTCTGCATTCACCTCGTCGACGGCTCGCTGGGCATGTTCGCGGCTTGTTCGCGTCGCTTCGTCGGCGGCCTTGGCTCTCTCAGTCGCGGCTTTGTGCGCGGTTTCCATGCTGCGCTTGGCGGTCGTTGCTGCGGCGTGGGCGGGCACCCAGTCCGTCCCAACGAACATCTGCATCATCCGGATACCGAGGGTCTGCTCGTTACCGACGATGGGGTCTAGTTGGTTGGAGCGGATTACGAAGGCGCTGGAGTAGACCGGCCAGGTATGCACGCGCTCTTCAGTATCGGTCCAGACAGGAATTCGCTCAAGATGAAGACGGGGCATCATGAGTGAACCCATAACGGGTTCGAAGTCGTCGCCGTCGAACTCTCCGAGGATGGTGGTCCTGTCGGATCCGCCGACATCGCCTAACTTGAGGACCCGCCCTGTAGCGCGGCCGTCGCGCGCCTCGAACGCAACTCGCAGCCGTTCGGGCCCGACCGTCCAGTCGACCTCGACGTGCTCGATCCACCGCTTGATGTCGGGTTGGAAGCGTGCGCACCTGCCGGTCAGCGACCACATCAAAACGTTCAAGAGCGTGGTCTTGCCACGGAGGTTGCGGCCGGATCCGATGCCGTTGACACCCGGCTGGGGGCGCCATTGAAAGCTGAACGGGACAGGTGCGAGCCGGACGATGTCCTGCTGCTCGTCGTTGGATGGCTCTAGGCCATCGTCATCCTCGTCGAACAAGGTTGTTTGCTCGCGAGTAGGACCGGCGATGTCGATGGGTAGATGGCCTACCGCGTCCGGGTGCGACGGCTTCAGGAGTTTCGTTCCGCGAAAGTGAATCCGGGTAGCGCGCAGCGGCACCGGTACGGCTTTGGTCGCCATCGTGGGGACATTGAGGTCGTGCAGGATGGCGTCAACCTCGTCGGCCGCCAGGTGGTGACGTCGGACGCCTTGCCGTTTGGCGAGGTTCTTGACGATCTCGTCGGCGAGAGTGCTCACGAGCGGCCTCCGGCGATGTCGGCGCTCGTAGCGCCTGCAGGCTCTGGCGAACTGAACGCCGAGATGTGTATGGCGGCGAGCCGTTGCCGTACGTGTGGGGCGATTGGGTCGATGTCGAGGCCGAGTTCGGTGCCGGCATACGTAGCTTGTCGATACTGACGGTCTTTCAGGCTTTGACCGTTGTCATCACCGGCAACGATTTTCACGAGTTGCACCTGTTTGACGTACCAGTCCAGGACGGGCTCGTTTGCCAGTTCGACCGCAGCGGTGGCGCCGGCTTGGGTCAGGAAGAACTGGTTGCGCTGGCTCTTGCGAGTGGGCCGCCCGATGCGTATCAGGGTGGCGAGCCCGTAGGTTTCCAGCAGAGCGAAGGCGTCGTCGAGCTGCTCGTAGGCTCCGTAGAACCACCGAGGCATCGGGTACCAGTGCAGGTCAGGCTCCGGGTCATTCAGCAACGACCACGCGGTGCCCAGGAATCCGTCCTGGAGCTCGCCGGCTTCGACCATGGTGACCAGCTCGTCGGCGAGGTAGTCAGGGTTGCGCATCCAAAAGTCCATAGCCTGCAGCCTCAGCTCACTGCGGATGGCTCGCACCGCGCCGGTGGGGTCACCGGGCACAGCTGGTTCTCCGCATGCGGCGAGCAGGACGAGTAGTCGAATGGCGTGCTGTGTACGCGTAGCCGCCGGCCGCCCGTCGGCAGCTGCCCCCTCCAAAGTGTCGACCACAACCCCCACCCCGCATCGCCCGCTTCTCAACGTGATGCCAGCGCTACCGAGAAGGACCATACCGGTCAACGGTCGCAGCTTCTCTACTGCGTGTGGACCGAACGGACACAGTGGAGCGGTACGATCGCGTGGATCAGATCGATCAACCGACGCTCCTTCGATCGGCGAAGACATTGCGGTCCGTCGTGTGGGAGATGCCCGGTCAGAGTTCACACCAGAGTCAGCTGAGGTGGGGCCTCCAACGGGACGGCGCACGGCCCTCCCGATTCGGCACCATTCAGGCTGAACCCACCCAAGCCCGGTGAACGTCAGCAACGTGTAGGCCGTCAGCCAATCTGCCCTGAAGAATCCCCACGCGCATACGGCCTTCAATCACCTGAAGGCCAAGGCTCCGGGGATACAGTAGGGCTCGGGTGATGAGAATGGGTGGTACGAGCCAACTCCCGTGGTCCTCCCATGCATCACGGTATCTCTGCGGACGCAGGCTCAGCCAACGGCGATGTTCTGCAGCGACCTCGTCCAGCCAGTCCTGGTCGCTCCTTCCGGTCGGGATGGCCTTCAAGTCGTCAACCGCCACGTCCTTAAGCGTCCACCGAATCCGGCTAAGGTCAAGGCTGCCGTAGTCATCGAGAAATTCGAGGTGACGGCCGTGGTCGTAGAGCCACTGCTCGACAACCTCTCCGGGCCAATCAAGCCGTGCAATCGCCGGCAGCGTCGCGAAGACGGAGATGCCCTGGTCACGGTCGGCGGCCGGGAGATCCTCCAAGCGGACCAGCATCGAGCCTACCCCCTTCCACATCTAGCCTAGATTCCTACAGCCCGTCGCCAACGAGGTCGCGACGTATCAAGGCAGTCCTGCTCGATCACTGACACGGCGATACAGCTCGCGGTAAGTCCACTCAGCATCCGCCGCGAAGTCTTGGAAGAGAAGGTGATCGAGATTCGCCGCGCGTCGACACTCATGGAGGGAGAACTGGTTATGCCAGGCGCGGTCGCGAGTAAGTAGCACCGGTTGGTCTATGTCGGGGAACTGGTCCGCCGTGATGTCGAGGATCAGTCCGTCCCGCTCCAGCCAGGCGTGCGTGAAGAAGGAGTCATCCCGTTGCCCAGAGCAGTACCGCCATTCACCAAACCCGGAGTCGATCAAGAACTGACCCAGCAGCTCGCATACATCGCCGCATGAGCCGTGAGGAAATGCGGCAAGGCTTACAAGCGGGAGGTCGCCTAGCTCCAGAGCTAAACGGAAGCGGGTTACCACAGCCTTAAGCGCCTCTTGGTCCTGACTGTTCGCTGCCGCATGTTTCACCATTGCACTATACTTCTCGGCCGACAACAACGACCGGCAGCACTCCTTCCGCTTCACCCCGACCGATGTTCAGGCGGAGGACCCGGGAACGGTTTTTTGCCGCCAGCGTCGGCAAGGGCATCACGTGCGACGGCGGTGCTCGCGGCTTCACCACTGCTTCCGCCCTGAGTCGGGGGGCAGTCGACGATGCGGTCGACAACGGCAGCATGTTCGGTGGTGCCGTCGTAGAACCTCTCAGCTGGGACCGAGGGCTGCAAGGCCGGTCCGCTCGCCTCGCCGCGTGCGGTGCATTCGGAGCTGGTTCCCCCGACACCGCACGCGGCGGCTGTCTCCTACTCGGACGTGGGCGAGGCGACGTGGTTCACCTGCGACCACGTGCCGGCGTGATCTGCCACCCGGGCCAGTGGATGGGGCTGGCCGGTCATGGCCGACAGCGCGTTGGCCACGTCGTGCAGATCCGCCTTGATGTAGGTGGTAGTGGAGGAACCGGGGCTGTCGGTGTGTCCGGCGTAGGCGCGGGCAATGCCGTAGCCGAAGTGCCGTTCCACCCAGGTCAGGGTGGTATGGCGCAGCCAGTGGGTCGAGATGCCGTGCACGGCTACCCAGGGCAGCCGCTCACCCAAGCGTTGCCACAGGTGGTCGTAGCGGCGGCTGGTGATCGGTTGGCCGTTGCGCGCGCGCAGGAGCGGATCGGTCGGCAGGACCGCGCCGCGAGCGGCGGCGTGCTCCCGCAGGTGTCCGGCGAGATCGAGGGTGATGGGCTGCCAGCGGATGGTCGATCCTTTCTCGGTGAGGCGGACGAGCCCGTTGGTCGCATCGAGGTCGACCAGCCGTAGGGCCAGGGCGCCGCCGCGGCGGCCCGCGGTCTCGGTGTGCAGGCGCAGGAGCAGCGCGTCGAGGATGACATCGTTTCCGCTGGTGCGCGCTATCGCGTTGATCTCCTCCAACTCGTGTGCGGTCAAGGCGCGGCGGGTGCCGGGTAAGCGTCGGGGTTTCGCTACTCGGTGCGCGGGGCTGGCGGCGGCGTCGATCAGCCCGTCGGCGATGGCACATCGGAAGAAGGCGCGGGCGGCGGCGACGAGGTGCTCACCAGCGTGCCGGCCGTTGCGGCTGTTGCGCCGCGACACAGCGCTGGCGATCATCGCCTGTTTCAGGGCCTCGACGTCGCTGGCGGTGACGGTGTCTACGGGCCGCTCGGGCCACGCGGCGGCCATCCGTTCCCAGTAGGTGCCGTAGGTGCGGCGTGCTCCGGGCCCGGCAGCGGCAATAACACGGGGCAGGTACTCGGCGACCGTCGGCACAACGGACGGCGTCGCGGGGTGCGATTGCAGGTCGGTCACCGTGACACCCAGGTGAGCCAGAACCTGTCGTGCGGCAGCGATGGCGGCGGGGTCAGTGTTCATTGCCGACTCCCGCCAGGTGGGTGTGCAGGTCGGCGAGCAGGCGTACGACGGTGCTGACGGAATGCACGACGAGCAGGTCGTGCGGGACGATGGCGGCGAGCAGCACGGGTTGGCCGGGCTCGATGCGGCACATGTGTCGGGCATTCGCCGGCAAGGGTAGGTCCCCTCGGCTGCCCACCTGGTGAAGGCCGTCGCTGGCCGAGCAGATGACGAGCATGCCGTGGCGCGGCTGAACGTCGAGGCGGTGGTGCGGCGGCCACCCCAGCGCGCGCAGGAGGTGCTGCGCGCTCACCCGGCCGCAGCGTGCCGGGAGAGCCATCCACAGCAACAGGGGCGCGTCCGTGATCGCCGATGGACAGGCTCGGGCAGGTAGAGCTGGCATCGGCATCGGGCTTGGACCCGGACGCGCGGGCAGGACAGCAGGTACGAGTGGACCGACGAGGTGTTCCTTCGGTCGGATAAGTTGTGTCATGACCGAACAATCACATTCAGGCAGTACATGACGAGGCACGATCCGATCGGCCGCCCCCCACCGGCCCTTCACCAGCCTCCGCCGACATCAAGATCACGCGCGATAGCAGACGAATGCTGTCCGCGTACGGCTGAACGGCCCATGTAGGTATAGATGAACAGGACTCGTTTTCTGCCCAGGACTCAAGCGCAGCCGATGTGCTTTGTTGCCGCGAGACGGTCTTGGCAACCCCGGCTACCGCCCGCCGCCCCGCCCTCGCCGATGTGCGGCTGCGGTGCGGGTCGGCTTGTATCGAACACTGCCGCAGCGCTCACAAGAGGCCAGCCTCCAACCCCGGCGGGGTCGGGTCAGCGCAAGCTGGTCCTCCCATGCCTTCGGCGGCATGTCCCCGTCGCTGATTGCGTCGAGGTCTCGGTGATCATGGAAAGCGTGAGCGCGCAGGGCGGGCTGGGGACGTTCAGTACATGCCCGGGTCAGGTGAGGTGGGCTTAGCCGTCGATGACCGTGAGGCGGTGCGTGAGTCGGTAGCTGCGTCCTTGATAGCAAGGTTCCTGCGGACAGGTGGACCCAACCTGTCGATAGTTAGTTCGGGTGACGTTCGATGAGGACGGCCCAGTAGTGGTGGTCCGGCTGTCGATTCCTGTGCCCAGGGCTGCGTTTCGGGCCGTGAAGACCGTAATCTTGCGGCGTCGGTCACTGGTGCGTCTCGGAGAGTAGCGAGGAAGTGTTGGTGAGTGCCGCGACGATGGCGCGGTAGGTAACGGTCGTCCGGGAGGAACTGCGTGCCGAATCCGCCACGGCTGTGGTGGCAGGACATCGATCCGGTCGTGTGGCGATGCTTCGGCCAACCCGAGGACCTGGCGCGCGAGCGCAACACCGCAGTGTTGGCAGCCTTGGAGGAGTTGGCGACACGCGCCCCGATGTCGACGCCGGCCGACATCGCCGCGCAGATGCGCGACGTCGGCTTCCGCGACCAAGTGACCGAATTCGAGCTGCGTGCGGTGCTCGACTATCTGACGAGCGCGCATCTCGTCGAGCCATTCCGGGACTATGCGGCGCTCAACGCGGGTTTGGATGCGTTGGTCCGCCGGCAGGAGGCCTGGGCGTTGACCAAGATCGGCCGGGCCGTGGTGGCCGCGGTGCGCACGGCTGTCGTCGACTCGCGGCGGGCGTTGCAACTGCCGAGCCGTCTTCTCGACAGCGTCGAACGCACGGTTCGTGATCTGATCGATCATCTCTCGTCCGACGCTGGGCTGCTGCCAACCGACCTGGATGACGTCCGGACGAGGCTGGACGAGATGCAGCGGGTCACCGCCGACTTCTACGCTGCGCTGGCGCAGATGGTGCAGTCCGATGTCACCGATGATCTGCTGTTCGGGGAGAACCGTGATCGTGTCATCGAGGCCCTGCGGCAGTTCCCGCGCGAGTATGGGCGAGCGCTCCGCCGGGTCGAGGCGGCCCTGGCCGACTTGGAGTCGGCCGGGCACCGGCCGCTGGTCGAGACCGCCGCCATGCACGCCGGCCTGCTTGACGCCCGGGATCAGCAGGACTGGATCGACGAGCGAGTGCGTCGGCTGTCTGACCTGGCCGCCTGGTTCACCCCTTTGGGTTCGGTGCAGCGACTGATCTCCTCGGCGGCCGGCGCCGTGCATACCCTCCTGGTGGCCATCGATCGACGCTACACAGCCCTGCGGCGCGGGTCGGATCTGGCCGCCGACTTCCGAGAACTCGCGTACAGCTTGTTCGCCCAGCCGGACGACGAGGCTGCCCGCCGGGTGTACGCGGCCGCGTTCGGCCAATGGCCTGCCGTGCATGCGGTCGTCGGGACGGCCGAAGAAGACGTCGCTCACGCCACCCTGGCAGCCGGTGGGATCAGCCGGCACCAGGTGGATGTGATCCTGCGCGAGCACGAACGCGTCGGTCGCTCCAGCGGCCGTCCCCGCAAGGTCCCGGACGCCGGTGCTGCCCGGGCTGCCGCTCTGGAGAAGGCTGCCGCCACTGCGGCGAATCGGCGGCGCTTCAGCGCGTTGCTGGCCACCGATGGCGAAGTGCCGCTGAGTTATTTCACCGGTCTGGAGACAGCGGCGTTGGTGATCCTGCTCGGCGCGATCGAAGTAGCGCGCAACACGATTGATGTCGCTACCGGATACGGCGAAGTCCATGCCGAGGGTGCCAGCGTGGTCGTCCGGGTCCGGTTGGGTCGCCCCGAGACCCACCTGCCGATCCGGTTTGCCGAAGGGACCCTGGTGGCGCCGGAACTCTTGATCACCGTGACCCCGACCGAAGCCGCCCAGGATCCGCAGGTCGTGATGACGGAGGGCGCTGCATGACCCAGCGGCTTCTCGACCCGGATCTCGCTGACGCGGCACGCCACCTGATCCTCACCTGCCGGATCTCTTCGGCCGATGATCCGGTTCGTTACCGGGCGGTGCTGCGCGGCCGGCGGGAGATCACCGACTTCTTCCGTACGGAATTAGGGTGGACCCTGCACATTCACGACGTCGGTGGGATGGTGCGCCTGCATAAGCGCCGCGACGATGTTCCCGGGGATCGCGGACCGCGGCTGCAGCGGCGCAGCGGACGAGGCGAGTTGGCGCCCGCTCAGGTGCTGGTGCTGGCCGCGCTGGTCTGTGAACAGCTGTGGCGGCGTCCGCGGATCAGCCTGCGCGAGCTGTTGCAGTCGGTTGCTCAGGTGTGCGCCGCCGAGGCGGCCACGGGTCGGCTACCGGCTTTCCGGATCGTGGCGGCGGACGGGGTCAGCAAGCGTGAAGCACAGGCCGCACGGGCGAACATTGTGGATGCGATAAAGCTGCTGCAGGTGGACGGGGAGATCGGCGTCGACGCGGACCTCGACCGGGCGGTGACGGACGAGAACGCGGAGGTGTTCATCACCGCTGACCGCGACAGCCTCGCCAACAAGTTCGCCTCGTTATCGCCGACGCTGTTGTCGTTGAGCGGCCGGGCCCCCAGTCAGCACGTCGCCACGCTGACAGCGGTCTCGCTTCCGGACGCCGAGCCGGACGCCGTCGCGCAACGGCAGGCCAGCGTGGAGGGGCGCCGGCTGACCGCGCTGCGGCGAGTGGCGGACGACCCTGCCGCTGACCCGGAGGACGACCCGAACCCGGTCGGCTACCTCGCCACCTCGACCGGCCGGGAACGCGCGTTGAACATCGCCGCCGCGCTGGGGCTGGTCGCCAGCGTGCGCCGCGACTGGTGGGAGATCACCGACCCGACGGGAACCGCCTCTGACTCCGACTTCCCGCAGGGCCGCAAGACAGAGCGGCAGGGTGCGCTAGCCCTGCTGTCGCACCTGCCGCACCACAACGCGTCCGAGGTAACCGCCGACGAGATCACGACATTGTTCCAAGAGATCCGTCGAGACATGCCACGGTGGGCGGCCGGCTACGCCGAACAACTGCCCGTCCTAGCTCGAGCCGCTGCCGCGGAACTGGTCACCGCCGGCCTGCTCCGGGTCACCGGCGACGAAGACCGGTGGCAGATCACACCGGGCGTGCACCTGTGGCACGTGCGGGCACGGCAAGGCCAGCCCGCTCGTCCGGGCCGACACCGCTCGGAAGATGACTCGGACCCGAGGGAGGGGACGGCGTGACTCTCATCGCGCACCCGGGCCAACAGCGAACCGGAAGCCACGACACCGCCGGCCCAATGTCGGATTGGAACGACGGACCGATCGCCGCCGACAGATGGCAGCCAACCCGAGCCGGTGCGGTGAACTCGTGGGCGTGGACCGACGAGACGCTCATGTTCGCCGACGGCTGGCTGGCGCTGGCCGGGCCGAACGGATCCGGTAAGTCCTTGACCGCCTCGATGCTGGTCACCGTACTGCTCGACGGCGAGGTGTCGCAGAAGGCGCTGTCGGTGTCTGGTGAGGCCGTCGGCACGCTGATCGACCGGCACACCGACCGCAACCCGAAGGAGGATCGCACCGGAGCGTGGTGGCTGGAGTACGGCTACCGCGATAGCAGCACCGGTGACGTTCGCTACCTGACGACCGGCCTGTGGCTGCGCTCGCAGAGCAGCGGCTTGCAGAAGGCGTTTTTCATCATGCCGGGTCGTGTCGGCACCGACCTCTTCCTTGCCCGACAGCGGGATCCGGTACCGATTGAAGGGCTCGCCGAGCAGGTTGGCGCCGCGAGCGGCCGGCTGTTCACCTCAACTGACCGTCTCACCTCGAAGGTCCGGGGCTATGTGAACCTTGCCGAGGAGAACCAGTACCGCGACGCGATCCGCACGACGCTGTTCGCGCCGTTGGACTCGGTGCAGTTCGACGCTCTCGTTGGAGTGTTGCGCAGCCTGCGCAGCGTCCGCACCGCAGAGGCGATCTCCCCGAATCAGATGCGCGCGGTGCTGACCGAGGCGCTTCCGGCGCTGGATCCACGAGCGTTGCAGTTCATCGCCGACACCATGGAACGCATCGCCGACCTTGAGGCACAACTGAAGCAAGCCCGTGCCGAGATTCGGCAGCTGGAACAATCGGAGCAGCAGTACCAGCGCTACATCGACGCGATCATCGCCGAGGAGGCCGCCCGACTGGCGAATGCCCAGACGGTCTTCGACGACCACGCCCGTGAAGCGCGTACCGCCGAGCATCAGTTGGCGGAGGCGCAGGCACAGGCGGCGCGGGTGCAGGCCCGGCGCGGGGAACTGCGAGGCGAGATCGCTGGTGTCCGCGGCCGGCTGCAGGCCGCCGAGGATGCGCTGCGTGACCATGCCGGCGCCGAGCTTCCGCATCTCGAAGAACGCCTGATTGATCTACGCAAGCAGCAATCCGAGCTGGAAGCAGCTAGCCTGGACTTGCAGGAAGAGTCGCAATACGCCGCCCAGCAGGCGGTGGAGTCCGTGGATCAGTTCCGCAACAGTCAGCGCCATCTGACGGGGATCGGCTCGCGGCTACGCGCGACAGCCGCCGATGTCGGGGCGCACGCATTCGTCGATCGGCTCGCCGAGGTCACCGAACAGGTCACGGCAGCCAACAGCCTCGACCAGGATCCGCCCAAGGTTGACCTCGCCCAGATCGCCGAAACACCCCGCGGCTGGATCGAGACGCGCACGACAACCCTCAACGGCATCGACACGGTCCTGCACGAGCACGACATGGCACAGATCGAGCAACGAACCGAGGCCGGGCATCTCCGCGCCGCCGAAGAGGCCCAGGATCGTGCCGCCGATCGTGCCGGTGATGCCCGCGCCGAACGTCGCGCCGCCGAACAGGACCTACTCGACGAATTGGACCGGTGGGAGGGCCGCCGGGCCCAGCTTCCGTCCGTACCGGCGGACCTGACGACTGATGTCGAGGACCGGATCGACCCCGACCAGTTGGTTGCTTGGCTGCATGAGGCCGGGACCGCAACACGGGAACGGATCGCCCTGGCAGCCCGGGAGCAGGACGTCGTGCACGGCACCCGCCTCGTGCAGGTTGCCGAGGGCGCGGCACACCGGGCCGCAGGGGCTCGGGATAGGGCCGAACAAGTTGCCGATCAGGCCCAACGTGACCTGGAGGACGCGCAGGCCCAAGCCGACATCGACCGTACCGCCGTCGACGAACAGGCCCGCCAAGCCCGAGCCGACCATGACGCCGACGTCGACGTTGCCCGCGCCATCACCGCTACAGCTGAGCGAGCTCTGGCGAACGGCCGAGTGGACGCCACCCTGGCAGCAACGGAGTGGAGCCGTCAGGTGACCGGGTGGCGCGCCAGGCTCGTCCACCTCGACGGCCGTACGGTGAACCTGCCCGACGATCCGGATGCCATCGATCTGCGGCAGCCGTTCCTCGATCTGGAACGGGCCCACTCGGCGGCCGTCAGCGGTCTGCAACGCGCGATATCCGAGGCAGGGCGTGCCGTCGATGATGCGGGGCAACGAGTCACTGGGATCGAGGACGAGCTCGAAAAGGCCCGGCGACAGCTGCCGGTGCCGCAAGCGCCGCCGTGGCGGGCACCACGCGATCCGGGCCGTGGCGTGCCGTTGTGGGCCGCCGTTGCTTTCGCCGAGCACATCAGCGCGGAGCAGGCCGACCGTATCGAAGGTGCCCTGCTGACCGCAGGCCTGCTCGACGCGCTTATTACCGGCGAGGGCCTGGTCGGCAACGGTGACCTAGTGCTCGCCGGCGACCGTCCCGCCGCCGGGCAGAGCCTCGCCGACATCCTCGTTGCGGAGAACGGCGCGGGCGCCGATCCGCGGCACGTCGAATGGCTGCTGCAGGCCGTCGCCATCGACCTGACCGGCAGCGACCTCAGCATCGGGCGCCTGCGCACCGGCAACGTGATCGCGTCGGCTCCGCCAAACTACCGAGCCACGTTCATCGGCCGAACCGCCCGCGAACGCGCCCGGCTCGCGCTCGTCGCCGACCTCGAACAGCGACTGGCCACCGCACGCCACGACCTTGAGGCTGAGAAGCAACGCGTTGAACACCTTGAAGCCGCTGTCCGCGC
This sequence comes from Micromonospora sp. NPDC049275, assembly GCF_043197115.1. Classification (NCBI taxonomy): domain Bacteria; kingdom Bacillati; phylum Actinomycetota; class Actinomycetes; order Micromonosporales; family Micromonosporaceae; genus Micromonospora; species Micromonospora sp. NPDC049275. The sequence goes on along the minus strand of NZ_JBICSN010000010.1, from coordinate 8,821 downwards.
GTCCGGCCGGGAGCGGGATGACTTCCCTCCCGCCGACGTGGTTGCCGTGGCACGCGAGCAGGTCAGCCAACTGCAGCTCGGCGTCGCGAAAGCTCAGCAGCAAACCACGCAGGCACTGGCCACCGCCGCAGCGCAGCTCACCGGCCTGCTCGCCGAGTTCGACGCTGCCCTCAACGCCATAGGCAGGACGGTGGAGACTGCACGCCGGCGACTTGAAGAGGCGGCCGGCGCACTAGGACGATCCCGGCAATCCGAGTCCGACGCCGGCGACGCCCTGGCCACCGCGCGGGAGGAGCTGGCGGAAGCCACCGAGCGGCGGGACGAGGCCCGAACGGCTCAGCAAGTGTGCGCTGCCGAGGAACAGCGATTCCCCGACTTGGAGCAGCTGCGCCGCACCACCCGTGATGAGGACGCTGCCGAACGGGACGAGGCCGCTGCCCGCGCCTCGGTCGACGAGCACCGCCACCGGCACCAGCAAGCCAGCGACCGCGTCCGCACGGCGCTGCGCGCACTGCATACCGCCGCGACGCTGCCCGACGGCGCCATCCTGCCAACCGACCGAGAAGTGCTACGACGGCACCGGGACCTGGTCGCTACCCTGCTGCAGCAGATCGGGGCCTGGCAGAGCGCCGGGCAGCGAACCCTCGACTTGCTCGCAACAGCCCAGCGCGAGCAGCGGACGGCGGACCGGGTCGCCGGCAGGTTCCAGAAGGCGGTCGTCGCCGCGGACCAGATCCGGCTCACCGCCGAGGAACTGGACGCCCGGATGGAGCAGACCCGAGCGCTGTACGGGGCGGAATACGCCGAGCTACGTCAGACGAAGGACCGGCTCGCTGACGAACTGACCGACAAACTGGCCGAGGTCGAGCGATGCGAGGCCGAGTTCCGCACGCACGACAATGCTGCGGTCGCCGCCACCACCACGCTCGACAAGATCGCGCCACGTCGCCGAGAGGCCGACCAGCACCGCACCGACTGCTTCGATCGAATGTGCCTTCTGATCACTCACGGCTTCGCCGAAGTGCCGGAAACCCTGCCGCGTGATAGCGACAACCGGCCGGCCAACCTGACTGCCGCACTCACCTGGTCGCGTCAACTGCTCGCCGGCAAACCCACCACCAGCGCTCGGCTGGACACCTTGAGGATGGCTCGGGAACGGGTGCAGAAGCAGCTCGAGAGCACTATGCGGTCCGTCAACCAGGCCCTCGCAGAGTTCGATCAACAGCTCGACAGCACCACCCTTGAGGGCACCGAGTGGCGGCGCATCACGCTCGCGGCACCCAACGCCGCCGTCGGCGAGGATCTGCGGCAAGCCGCCGAGACACTCCGCGCTACAGCCGAGGGCCTCGAACGAGATCTGCGCCAGGACGTCAAGGCGACTCTCAAGACGTCGATGTTCACCCAGCTGCGGCGTGACATCCAGACCCGCCGCGAGGCGGCAAGGGAACTTGTCCGACAGATCCGGGCCACCCTTGAGAACGTCCGGACCGGCGTTGCCCGCGTCGGCGTCCAGGTCGACTGGAAGGTCCGCGACGACGGCAACTCCCAGCAAATGGTCGCCCTGCTCAAAGCGCCGCCCTCCGACGAGGTCTTCGATCAGATGTACGAAATCCTGCGGGAACGGATGGAGGACGCCGGCGAGGAGACCTGGGCCGACCGGGTCGCCCACACCTTCGACTACCGCTCCTGGCACCACTGGGAGATCAGCGTCACGCACAGCAGTTTCGGCGCCGACCAGTTCAAGCCGGTAAACGCCCGATCCAACCCGCTCAAAGGCCTGTCCACCGGCGAATCCCGACTCGCGACGATGCTCCCGCTGCTGGCTGCCGCCTGGTCGATGTACTCCGGCGACACCTACCAGGGGCCTCGCCTGCTGTCCATCGACGAGATCGACGCTGCCTTCGACGACCGCAACCTGCGCCAGATCCTCACCCTGCTGCGAACCTGGGATTTCGACGTCCTCGCGACCACCCCCACGATCGCCCCGCTGATCAAACGCGAAGCTCAGCACGTCGTCGTCCACGAAGTCATCACCGACGGGCGGCACCGCGTGACCGTCCCGTGGTTGTGGAAGGGCAGCGGGGAACCGACGCCCCTACCCCTCGCCTCATCTACCGCAGACACGACCCCGGCCGGACACTGAACGATGCCGGCTGACCTCACCTATCTGGCGGCAGACGTCGACCTGCGTCCTCTGTGGCGCGCCGTCCACGGACGTCTCTGCGCCGGCACCCGCCCCGAGGCGATCAACACGGTTCGGGTCCTGGCACTGAGCACAGCCGGTATCGCGCAACTGCGGACCTGGCTCGACACCTCCACACGCCGACGCCGCGGCACATCCGCCGTCACCGTGTCCGGCGACACCGCCACGGTCCCGCTGCGAGAACTCCTCGCCGCGCTCGACATCGATCGAGAAACGCTCGTCGCACTGGTCGAGAAAGCAGTGGGGGAACCGGTCATCGACCGTAGCGCCGCTGCGCTCGCCGCGGCGGACCGTCGTGCGCAGCTGTGGCAGTACGCGACCGAGAAGCTTCCCGACCTGCCGCAGCTCGTCGCCCGGATGCGGGTCACCGGCGTCGGCGAGGACGATACCGAGATCCGGCACAGCATCGCCGCGCTCGCCGCAGCCCTGCGACGCATTCCAGCCCGGCCGCCGGTACCTCTGGCGAAGCTCGCCCACGACATCACCGGCGACCCACACTATTTCGACCTGACCACCCTCAACGGCATCCGCCTCGCGGCTGCAATCGCCGAACTCGCCGGCCAAACCGAGCCGAACCGGCCGGATCTTGTACGCGCGCTGCTGGCCACCGTCGGTGTCATCGCCGACCGGCTCTCCGCGACGGTCCTGCTCTTCAACGTCGAGGCTGTCGGCGACGGACCGATCGACCGGCGACTGCGCGATTCACCGGCACCTGTGGCGCTCACATTGCTCGACCTCGTACAACATCCGCCCGTTCTCGCATCGCAAACCCTGACGGTCGTGGAGAACCCGTCGGTCCTGGAGATCGCTTTCATCGCCGGAGTGCGACAACCGATCGCCTGTACCAGCGGCCAGCTACGTGCGATCGATCATGTGCTATTTCAACTCGCTGTTTCGCACGGCGTGCGCCTGCGCTATGCCGGCGATATCGACACCGCGGGCAGACAGATCGCGGCGGTCGTCGCATCGACCTATGGCGCCGAATTGATTGCGATGGACGACGACACCGCCTCCGAAGCTCGACATCGCCCGCCGGCTACGCCTTGGCCCAGGCTGCGCGAAGGTGAGTCGCCCCATGCGCTCACTGCCGCGGTCTACCAGGAACACGACGTTCTTCTCGCGCGAATCCTCGACGCTCACCCGCTCTGAACCGCATGGCCCGGCGTCCGGGTCGGCAATGATCGTGCCGCCCTCGCTGTCTCTTGCGGGGCAGCTCAGATGGGGCCATGCCTGCCCGCCAGATTCCGCTGCCACAAGGTCAGCGCCGGGTCCGCCGCAGCAGCCGATATGAGCGACCCACGCGAAGATCGTCGGCGTCTGCTCCCGGCAAGCGGCGTTGTAGCGGTGACGACCTTCGAGTAGGTGGTGAGCGCCTCCATATGGAGGATCACCGTACTGCTCGAATCGAGGCCCGTCGGGTATATGAACCAGAACGGTCGCCGGCAGCTGAACCTCAGCTTGGATCGCATGGCGGAGTTTTTCGATCTTGGCGATCCCCTCAGCGTCATCGGGGTCATAGTGGAGCTGCCATTTCTCGATCTCGGCAACAGGGATGTGCTCCTTGCGGAAGCAGCGCAACTCGTCGATGGCGCCAAAGATCCCGTCGAGGTTTCCCCGTCGTGTCGTGACGGTGGTCAGGCAGCACCTCTGCGTTCAGCGCCTCCAAGCTCCACCACGTGGCGTCCTTTTCCCATGCTGGCACAGAGTACGGGCAGCATGTGATGGGCTGCCAGCGTTGCGTGCCGCCCTTCTCGCGTATCTCGATGAGGGCTCTCGGGGCCCAGGTCGATCAGGCGCAGAAAGGGCCTCCACGCGTTGGCAAGCCGTTTCGGTCTGGAGGCGCAGCAGGAGCAACGCATTGGGGATGGCGTCGTCGCCGCCGATTCGGGCGGCAGCGTTGATGGCGCGCAGTTCGTCGGGTGTGAGGGCGCGGCGGGCGTTAAGAAGCCGGCGGAACGTGTCGCACTTGTAACGACCGCGATGAACCATTGGTGCTCACGCTTGGAGGCAGCGCGGTACCTCTACTGCTTCGCTCCCAACTTGAGGTTCCGGGAGGCATCGGGACTTCGACGCGAACGTCCTGGCCATCATGCGGACGGGCTTGCGTTCTGAGCCGGCCACGGCGCGTCAGCTCAGGGTGGCGCGGTTGAACGCCCGGCGGACCTCCGCAGTCATCGCCGCATCCTGCGGGCGGTCAGCTTTACGCAGCAGCCGGTAAACCTCGGCGAGCTCGCTGACGCCGTGCTGATCACCTAGGTCAATCAGCAGCTGTCCTGCGCGGAACCGCACCTCCAGCAGCAGCGTGTCGTCAGCGGGCCGGGCAGGAACCAGTTGGTCGGCAAGAGCCTGCAAGTCCTTGAGCGCCTCTTGCGGATGCCCCAGACACGTCCGGCAGCGGGCGAGCAGGATGCGGCACCGTGCAAGATCGCCGGTGTGCTGCGGGCCGAGCCTGGCCAAATCACGCGCGAGGCGCGCGAACCTGGGCAAGGCCTCACCGATCAGTCCCTCGTCGAAGAGCGCCTGCGCCTGGATGATGCGCACTTCAACGGAGAAAGGCTCGGCCGCCTGGCCGTCCCCGACCTGGTCGGCGGCACCCGTTCCACCTGCCTGACCGGGCAAGCCAACCAGCCGCTGCCGGAACTCGCGAGCCGTTGCCGGGCGCTCGCCGGGCTTTTTCGCCAGCCCGGCCATGATGACCGCCTCCAGAGCCGGAGCAACGCCGGGGCGTAGCAAACCGACCGACTCCGGTGTCCGGTACTGGTGGTGGTACATGACCGTGGCCGGGTCGGAACCGGTGAACGGTGGTATCCCGGTGAGGAGTTCGTAGAGCAGACAGGCCAGCGAGTAGAGATCGCTGCGCGGGCTAACGTCGCGCCCGGCGCACTGCTCGGGCGGCATGTATCCGACGGTGCCCAGCACCCGGTTGCCCTGCGTCAGCCGCGCCTGGTCGGTGCGGAACATCCGGGCCACGCCGAAGTCCAGCACCACGACCCGTCGGCTGGCCAGCATGATGTTTGCCGGCTTGAGGTCGCGGTGGACGACCGGAATCGCGTGGGTGTACTCAAGCACGTCGCAGATCTGCTCGGCGATCGACACGACCTGTTCCTCGGGCAGACGACGTTGCTCCTGAACGATCTCCGCGAGAGTCTGACCGAGAATGTAATCCATCACTAGGTAGGGCTGGCCTGCACCGGCGTCCTCTGTCGCGCCAGTGTGCTCACCGGTGCCCTGGTACTCGCTAGTTAGCCCGACGTCGAGCAACGCCGGGATGCCCGGATGATGCAGCCGCGCCAGCAGGCCGGCCTCCCGCCGGAAACGTTCGGCCAGCTCCGACCCATGCCGGGGATCCAGCCACTCGCGGTGGATTAGTTTGACCGCAACAGCTCGCCGTGACCGACGATCATACCCAAGCCAGACATCGCCCATCGCGCCGCCACCGAGGCGCTGGCGCAGCTCGTAGCGCCTGTCGAGCACATGGGGGTCACCGCGCACCAGGACCGTCGCCTGCCGCGTCCGCGTCCACTCGCAGCCCACTGGCCAGCTCGGCGAGGGTGCCCTCGCCCGGCAGATACCAGTTGCGGGTGCCCTGTACCGCGACCGGCCGGTCCGCCCACCCGGCCTGCTCCCAGATCCGTATCACGAGCCCAGTCGGCGAGTAGCGTTGCTCGTCCACCGCCCAGACGAGGGGCCTCCGGTCGTCGTTAACCCAGGTGGCCAGGCACCGTTCCGGGGCCTCGCCGAGCCACCCGCGCAAAGCGTCTCGCTCAGTGGCGCTACCCGGTTGGTAGACCAACTGGGTTCCGTCCTTGATGAAACCGTCAGCAACCAGCAGGGACACGGCGTTAGGCCGCCGCCCGCGGGCCGGCGGCGGGTCGACCTGCTCCATTGACCGCACCACACCTGCCGCTAGCTTTCGGCAGCTCTGCTCGTCGCGGAGGGCCCGGGCGAGCAAGGCGTGCCGGCCGTACTGGGCGGTTAGCTGATCCGTAACCGCAGTCGAAACGACACCGGTCAGCTTCGCGACGGCCGTCATCCGGACCTCCCAGTCGTCGCCAGGTTCGTCGATCCCGTCGCTACCGACTAGCTGGAAGGCGATGTGGGCGACCAAGAGATCGGCGTGGGAGGTGAACCCGCGGTCACGGCCGGCCGAGCCGTTCGTCGGGGCGGCAAGCGCGTCGCGCACTTTACGCAGCAGCCGTACAGAGCGCCAGATCTGCAGTGCGCCAGGGCGGCTGCCGAAAAGTTGGTGGTACACCCCGCGCGGGCCCCGGTGCCAGAGCACATCGCGGTCCTGCCTGAGGCGGGCGACTATGGCAGCGTCGGGGTGCGCGCAGGCTAGAGCGAGGGCGGCCTCTGCCACGCTGCACCCCGCAGCCGGCGCAGGCACCTGCTCGCCGCGCCGCAAGACGTACGCCTTGCCTAGCGACAACGCGAAGTCGTCGCGGATCAACTGTTGCTCCGGATCGAGCGCGACGAAATCGCGGGGCTCTACCCGGTTCTGCGTGTTGGTGGCCTGAGTGATCCGCTGCGCCAGGTCAACCGGAGCGCCGTCCATGCACAGAATTCGCACTAGGACGAGCGCTTCGGCGACTTTTTCAGGCTTCTCTTCGTGTGCCTGATAAACGGCGGCAACTGTTTGCGCTCCATTTACCACACGGGCAGAGTCCAGCCTCAACCGGACCGGATGGCCCGGCGCACGCCGGGCGAAGAAGTCGGCACGGACATTGTCGCATAACACGGTAATGCCGTTATTCAAGTACCAGAAGCTGTTCGGTTCATTCAGCAGGCTGTCGATTATGGCTGCATTGACATCGGTCCAACCCAGCGGATATCGGACGTTCTGCTCAAAAAGCCGTTCGCCGTGCTGCTCATACCATCCGGCCACCTCGTCAGCGGCCACCGCGCCGAGATACTCCTGGTACGGAGTGGAGTTCATGTGCCAACTGCCGGAAAGCGTGGCGGTGACCGAGACCGGCGCCGGCAACGCGTCTCGCCGGGCGGCAGCATGGAAGTCGGCGACCCCAAGAACCCGGAAGTCCAGCAGCTCACCGAACTGATTGAAGCCCGCCGCAGCCTCGGTCAACAGTTCATGTCCCTCGGGCGAGAGGCCATCGTTGCTCAAAACTGCCATGACGAGGTGAATCCGTACGGCCGGCGCGTCGAGCACAGCATCGATCCGATCATGCCCAAGCGTGACAAGCTGCTGAAAGCGGTGCAGCAGTTGGCGGATGGCCGGGTCGGCAAGCCGGGCGGTTGCGTGGTCGCTCCATTTCGCTTCGATTAGCCAGATCTCAGCGGTCGCGGGCGAGACCAGAACCGCATCGAACCCATGGTCTTCGGCCTCGGCGGTGACTGCCCGCGCCGCCTGCGCCGCGGTGCAGTCCGCGGAAAGCTGGACTGCCTTGGCGGCCAGCGCACGTGTGAGGAAGACCCGCTCACGCTGCGCCGGGGGCAGCTCCTGGAGATCATTCAGGTCCAGCAGGCCGGCGAAACCCTGGGTCAGGGCGGCACGCACCTGCCGGACCTCCAGCGGCAGGCCTTCGAGCGCGTCGGTCTGGTCCTCCATGGTGGCCTCCAGCCAACTAGTTGACGTATTCCACGATCAGCGGGCTGGCCACCAAACAACCACCGTCATCAGCGGCGGCTGGCAGCAGGGCACTGACCCGGGCCAGACCGGTCACCACGGCGGCCGTGCCAACCTCGGGGCGCTGGGCGTCCAAGGCGGCGAGCAGATCCCGGATACCGGCCTGGGGCAGCAGTCCACTCGACGTCTCGAGCGGATCCGGTGCTAGTGCGCTAACGACGTGCCCGGCCTGGGTGACAAAGATCGTGCCCGCGCTGTGGCCGGTGCCGTCCAGGCCAGTCAGGGCGGGGCCGTCCACCTGGACCGGTGGGCGGCCCCGCAAGTGCCGGGCCGAGCCGTGCAGCAGCAACCGCCGTGAGCCGGATGTGAGGGGGTGCTCTGGGTCCACAAACAGCACCAGATCCTGGTACCTGCCGCGGAGCGTCACCCAGTCCAATGCCGCCTCAAACCTGACCCAGCGGCCTGGAGTGAGACCAGGCTCGGTGTGCCAAGGTGCGTCGCGTGCCATTAGCTTCTCTACCCGCTTGAGGTGACGCCGCATCTCCCGCACGCTGTCCGGCGCTGGATTGGCCACATCAATCCCGGCGAGGGATCCGCCCGCGTGCACCTTGACGTCGGGCAGCGCGCGGCGCGGCTCCGGCACGAACTCGTTCAGCTTGCCCGTAGACAGATAGACGACCTCACGCACTGGCACCCCCGGTTGCCCGCTCCTCGGCCCCGCTTCCTCTAGGCCGCATCATGCCATTGCCCACCAAACCGCTTACGCCTCCGCTCAGGAAGCGCACGTCTTCACTCGCCAGAAGGTCTGCGGATCTAAGGAGGTATCCGGCCCCGATCAAGCGTCGGACGTGGTGAGGAGGGGTACCGCGTCCGAGTTGGCGAACCAGGTTCAGGCCCGGCCGGCGCTGACGGTGGCCACCACGGATGGCCCTGGCGCCACTAGGCCGTGTTTCGTAGGGCACGAAGCCATTGGTTGATGGCGGCGATGGTGAGGGTGGCTTCGTAGCGCACGGCGAGTTTGTCGTATCTGGTGG
>NZ_JBICSN010000009.1:187404-236748 GCF_043197115.1 Micromonospora sp. NPDC049275 | reverse complement strand
TCGCAGAACCGATCTTGAGACGGTGGCCGCTTTACGTCACGTCGCCACGCCGGTCACCACCACACCCGGCGACCCGCCACCTTAAAACGCAAGTAACTATGACTCACAGGTATATGCCGTTACCGCGACATGCCCTCCCGGCCGCCTCGCAGGGGTCGGACGAGGATCGGGGCACACGCAGCACCCGCCGTCGACAGTCGACGAAGCCGACCGAGAGCGAGGACCCGGCCGACGCCGCGTCATCGGCCGACCGCCGTCGAGAAACGCGTAGAGCCGGTGCCGGAGACACCCGTATCGTGGCGCGGTGCTGATCAGACGCGAGACGCCCGCCGACGCCGACGCCATCCGGGCGGTGCACGCCGCCGCCTTCGCCACAACCACGGGCGAGGCCGCGCCAGTCGAGGCGACGCCGCTCGGGGCACTGCCTGTCGAGGCGACGCTCGTCGACGCTCTGCGGGCCGACGAGGGCTGGCTGCCCGCGTACTCCCTGGTGGCGATCGATTCGGACGGCCAGGTGGTGGGGCACGTGGTGGCCACCCGCGGCCGGGTGGGCGGTGAGTCGGTGGCGTTGGGCCTGGGTCCGCTCGGCGTGCTGCCCGGCTGGCAGCGGCGCGGCGTGGGCACGGCGTTGATGCACGCGGTGCTCGGCGCGGCCGAGGCCCGCGACGAACCCCTCGTGGTGCTGCTCGGGCATCCCGAGTACTACCCACGCTTCGGGTTCCGGCCCGCCGTCGAACTGGGCGTCACCCCGCCGCAGCCGTGGGGTCCGCGGTACTTCATGGCCCGCCCGCTGACCGCGTGGCGCAAGTCGATCCGGGGCGAGTTCCGCTACGCCCGCCCCTTCGACGACCTGTGAGCCCGCCGCGCATCCGCCGCCGCCGTGCCGCCGACCTCGACGGCTGCGTCGCGGCGCTCGCCGACGTCCACCGGGTCGACCGCTATCCGCTGAACTGGCCCGCCGACCCGCACCGCTGGCTACGCGAGCCGCACCCGGCGCGCGCCTGGGTCGCCGTCGACGCCGGGGGGACGATCGTCGGACACGTCGCGGTACGTCGCCTGCCCGATTCGGCGGAGGAACCGACCGCCGAGGTCTCTCGCCTCTTCGTGGCGCCGGCCGCCCGGGGGTCGGCGCTGGGTACCGCTCTGCTGGTCCGCGCACGGCACTGGGCGGATGCGCGCGGGCTGCGTCTGATGCTCGAGGTGGTCGCCGACAGTCCCGCGGCAGTCGCCCTCTACGAGCGGACCGGATGGCGGTGCACGGGCACCGGCACGGCATCGTGGACCGCCCCGGACGGCAGCCCGGTGTCGCTGCGGCGTTACACCGTGCGCTCGGACGCCGAACCGGCCATCGCCGCGAGACGGCGGGCGAGCAGTGCGGCGGCTTCGCGCAGCTCCGCGGGCTCCACCACCTCCATCTCGTAGGGCAGGCGGGCGATGTGCGCGGCGAGCCAGTCCAGGCTGTCACCGCCGACGACGAGCACGCACCAGCCGTCACTACCGGCCTCGACGCGCCCCACCTGCGGCGGGAGCACCTCCCGCACGCGCTCGGGTGGGGCGTGCACCCGCACCCGGGCCAGATAACGGTAGGGCGCGTCGGTCACGGACCGCTGCACGAAGGCGATCGGATCCGGATGGTCGCGCGCCGGGAAGCGCCAGGTCGTCGCCACCGTGGCCCGCATCCGGTCCAGGCGGAACGTACGCCAGTCGTCGCGGTCGACGTCCCAGGCCATCAGATACCAGCGACGGCCGGTGGTGACCATCCGGACCGGCTCGACCGTCCGCTCCCGCTCCCCGCCGTCGCGGCTGGCGTAGGTGAACCGCACCCGTACCGCGTCGCGACAGGCGCGGGCGAGTGTCACAAGCAGTTCCGCGTCGATCTCGACCACCGGGCCGATGAGCGTGTCCGTCGAGCCGTGCACCGCTCGCACCTCGGCCCGCAGCCGCGCCGGCATCACCTGGTCGAGTTTCGTCAGTGCCCGCAGGGCCGCCTCGCCCGCCCCGGCGACCGTGCCTCCCGACGCCAGCCGCAGGGAAACCGCTGTGGCGATCGCCTCCTCGTCGTCGAGCAGCAGCGGCGGCAGCCGGGTGCCCGCGCCGAGCTGGTAGCCGCCGCCCACGCCCGCCGTCGCGTGGATCGGATAGCCGAGTGCGCGCAGCCGTTGCACGTCGCGGCGCACGCAGCGGTCGGTGACACCCAGCTCGACGGCGAGCTCGGTGGCCGTCCACGACGACCGCCGCTGCAACAGGGCCAGCATCCGCAGCACCCGCTCGGTCGTCGCCTCCACCGTCACCCGCCGATCGTTTCATCAATAGCGGAACGATTCTGTCCGCCAGCCACGAGAGGGTGGCAGCATGACCAAGCAGACCGGAGACGAGGGAGCTGTCATGGCCCGCGAGGTGCAGATAACGTTCGACGCCGCCGACCCGGCCAGCCTGGCGGCGTTCTGGGCCGACGTTCTCGACTACGAGTTGCAGGGCCCACCCGGGGACTTCGACTCGTGGGAGGCCGCGCTGGACGCGATGGGCGTACCGCCGGAGCGCCGCAACGACGCGTCGGCGGTGGTCGACCCCAAGGGCGCGGGGCCGCGTCTGTTCTTCCAGCGGGTGCCGGAGGGCAAGCAGGCCAAGAATCGCGTACACCTCGATGTGCGGACCGCCCCCGGGCTCACCGGTGACGACCGGATGGCGGCGCTGGAGGCGGAGGCCGACCGGCTCGTCGCCCGGGGCGCCACCCGTCTCGCACGGCACGAGCCCGCTCCCCCACTCGGCGCCGGTCACCTCGTGCTGGCCGACCCCGAGGGCAATGAGTTCTGCCTCGACTGACCGGGTGTTCGCCCAGCTCACTGCCGCGATGGTCGGGTGTCGTGCGAACATGTGTTCGTGTCGACCGGCGCCCACATCCTGCACGCCGACCTGGACGCCTTCTACGCGTCGGTCGAGCAGCGTGACGACCCGCGCCTGCGGGGGCGGCCGGTGATCGTCGGCGGCGGCGTGGTGCTCGCCGCCAGTTACGAGGCGAAGGCGCGGGGTGTGCGCAGCGCGATGGGCGGCCAGCAGGCACGCCGACTGTGCCCGGACGCGATAGTGGTGCCGCCCCGGATGGCGGCGTACACGCAGGCCAGCCGGGCGGTGTTCGAGATCTTCCGGCAGACCACCCCGCTGGTCGAGGGGCTCTCCATCGACGAGGCGTTCCTCGACGTGGGCGGCCTGCGGCGGCTGGTCGGCGCACCTGCCGACATCGCCGAGAGGCTGCGCCGGGAGGTCCGCGACCGCGTCCACCTGCCGATCACGGTGGGCGTCGCCCGGACGAAGTTCCTGGCGAAGGTGGCCAGCGCGGTGGCGAAGCCGGACGGGCTGCTTGTCGTCGCCCCGGACGCCGAGGTGGCGTTCCTGCACCCGCTGCCTGTGGAACGGCTCTGGGGCGTCGGCCCGATCACCGCGGCGAAGCTGCGGGAACGTCGGATCCGTACCGTCGGGGAGGTGGCCCGGCTCGGCGAGGCCGCGCTGGTGTCCCTGCTCGGGGCGGGCGCCGGCCGGCACCTGCACGCCCTGGCCCACAACCGCGACCCCCGGTCGGTGCAGGTGGGCCGCCGCCGGGGCTCGATGGGCGCGCAGCACGCGTTGAGTCGCACCCCGCACGCCCCGACGGAGCTGGACGCCATCCTGGCCGGCCTTGTCGACCGGGTCAGCCGTCGGATGCGCTCGGCCGGGCGGTCGGGGCGCACCGTGGTGCTGCGGCTGCGCTTCGGTGACTACACCCGGGCCACCCGCTCGCACACCATCGGCAAGGCGACAGCGGACACCACGCCGCTGCTGGCCGCCGCGCGGGCACTGCTGCGGGCCGCGCTGCCGGAGATCGACCGGCGGGGCGTCACCCTGATCGGCGTCTCGGTGGGCAACCTCGACGACAACCCGGTGCAGCCGGAACTGCCGTTCGAGGCCGACACGGGCGCCGACCTGGACGCGGCGGTGGACGCGGTGCGCGACCGGTTCGGCTCGGCGGCGCTCACCCGGGCGGTGCTTCTCGGCCGGGACCCGGGCGTCGAGATGCCGCTATTGCCGGACTGAGCGACGTATGGGGCCCCGCCAGCTGCGACCGGAGACACATCACAGCAGGTCGACGGTTTAGCCGCCGGCTCACGGGTGACCCTTGTGGGGAACAGCCTGACGAGGGGGGCCATCATGTCCGACGACACGAGCAACCGACCGAGCCGGCGCGCCGAACGCCCGCACGACGTGACCGACCCCCTGCTCTGGCAGCTGGCGGTCGACGTGCTGAGTGCCCACGAGCCCGACGACGAGGGTCACTGCCGCAACCTCCAGTGCGCCGGCCAGTCCTGGCCGTGCTCGGCTCGCGCGGGCGCCGAGCAGTCGCTGCGGCTGGCTCGCAGGACTGCCGACTCGGTCGAGATGACCAGCGGCGGTGACGGCGACGGTGTCGGCACGGGCTGGCCCGGCGAGGCGGCGGCACCTGCCCCCCGCTGGGACCGCGACGCCACGGCGGTGATGTCGCGCCGGGGGTCGAGGGCGTCCGCCGCGGCGTGACCCGCGCCCCGACCGGGGCCGTAGAACGACCGAACGCTCGGCCGGTGACCCGGCCGAGCGTTCGAGTGTCGTACGTCAGAGAGCGAGCCGCTGACCCGGGAAGATCAGGCCCGGGTCGGCACCGATCAGCTGCCGGTTGCGCTCGTACAGGGCCTGCCAGCCGCCCGCCTGGCGGTGGCTGTCGGCGATCTGCGACAGGGTGTCTCCCGGCGTGACGACGTACGTGTCGCCGCTGGCCGCGGGAGCGGTGCGCTCGTGGTTGCGGGTCGCCGGCTGGTCGCCGCGCGACGACCGCTCCTTCGGGGCGGTGGAGCGGTCCTTCGGCGCGGTGGACGTGGACGACTTCGCTGTCGACTTCGTCGAGGACTTCGTGGCGGAGCCGCCCGACGAGCCGCCCTTGCGGCCGCAGGTCGGCCACGCGCCGATGCCCTGACCGTCGAGCACCTTCTCGGCGACGGCGATCTGCTCGCCGCGGCTGGCCAGGTCGGCGCGGGCGGCGTACTTCTTGCCGCCGTAACCGGCCCAGGTGCTCTGGGAGAACTGCAGGCCACCGTAGTAGCCGTTGCCGGTGTTGATCTTCCAGTTGCCGCCGGACTCGCACTGGGCGACCGCGTCCCAGTTGACACCGGCCTGGGCCGGGGCCGCGGGGCCGAAGAGGGCGACAGCGCCGGTGACCGCGCCGACGGCCAGGGTGCCGACGGCGACGCGGCGGGTGGTGACCCGTCGGTGACGGGGCGTGTAGACAGACGTCATGTGTGCTTCCTCCACGCCGGCGAGGTGAGCTGTCGGGTTCGGGCCGAGGCGCCCGGCCGCGCGGTGGCGGCTTCACCCCGAGGTGACATGCACCGAGGAACGTTGGGTCCCCCGCTCCTGCCCGGGTTCTGTTTCCGACGACCGGGGGCAGGATTTGGCGTTGCCGGTCGCGGTGTCCGCAGCGGCGGACCCGACCGACGGTAGGCACGGCCGGTGACCATCGCCCAACCCCTGTGAAGTTCTTCACCGGGGCACGCGGAGCGGCCCGCTCAGCGGTTGCGGACGGTCCTCGACTGTGCAGCGACCACGATGGACCGTTTCCGATCGGGCCGGGATGCCGCCGACCGGGCGCTGCGGGGCGCGATTGACATTCCGGCAGGATTCCATAGATCGGCGATCGCGATGCTCCAGTGCATGCCGGGTCAACCCGGCAGCCCATCCCAGGAGGAGAGCATGCCGATCCACCAGAGCCGCATCGGCCGCCGCAGTGCCGCCGCCACCCTCGCGACCGTCCTCGTCAGCGCCGGACTCGTCGGGCTCGCGCCGACCGCCGCGCAGGCGGCCACCACCTGCACCAGCCTCACCTACTACAACGTCGGCGGCTACCCGGGTGGCGCCGAGATGCACGTGCCCACCGTCGGCTGGCAGGACCGCAACAAGACCTGCTATCTGAAGTACGGCAACTCCAACAGCGCGGTCAAGGTGTTGCAGGAGGCACTGAACAACTGCTACTCCCAGTCCCTGCGTCTCGACGGCCAGTACGGCACCAACACGCGCAACGCCGTCCGGGCCGCGCAACAGAAGATCAACGACACCTGGGAGTGGGCCAACATCGCCGAGGACGGCGAGTACGGCCCGCAGACCCGGGCGTGGATGGGCTTCGCGATCTTCGGGGTCAACGGCGGTCCGGTCATCCCGAACCAGTGCTACTACCCGGGCTGACCCGCGCGACGGCGCCGGCCGGAGTCCCCCGTTGGATTCCGGCCGGCGCCGTCGTGCCCCCCGGCCCGGTTCGGGCCCCCGGATCAGCAGACCCGGACCGCCTCGATCCGCTGGTTCCAGTTCCCCCCGATGGCGGCCGAGTCGTACGCCAGGTTCGCCCGGTAGCCGTAGGCGTGCTGGTAGCCGAGCAGCCCCGTGGCGTTGGCGTTGTCCCAGAAGGTGGAGACGGTGCCGGACGGCCGGTTGTTGATGATCGACTGAGTCTTGTTGCGGAAGTACGAGGGCAGCGGAACGTCGTTGCAGCCGTTGTAGGGCCCGTCGAGCAGGAAGATGTCGCCGCTGAAGTTGGTGCCGGCGTACAGGCAGAGCAGACCCGAGGGGCAGGCGTAGTTGGCCTGGGCCGGGCTCGGGGCGACGGCGAGCGTGGCGCCCACGGCAACCACGCCGAGCAGCGCGGACGTGAACCTTCGCAGAGCACTTCGCACGATGGTGACCTCCGGTGTCGTCACGACCGGAACGGGCCGTGAGTCGAATTGCCGACATCGCGTTGATTGATGTCGCTGTGCCGACGATGATTCGCGCGGCAGATCGACGAATTCCTGCCGGAACCTCAATCCGGCCGCCCCGGGGCCGGGTCGAATGACTGGCGGCACGGCGAGCGGCGGTTCATGGAGATTCGGGTCCTCGGGCCGGTCGAGGTATGGACGGACGGCCACCTGGTCGACGCCGGAGCGGCCCGGCAACGTGCCGTCCTCGCCGCGCTGGCGGTCGACGTGGGCCGGCCGGTCCACGTGGAGTCGCTTGTCGACCGGGTCTGGGGCGACGCTCCACCGCTCAGGGTCCGGCACAACCTGCACGTCTACCTCGCCCGGCTGCGTCGCGTGCTGGCCGAGGCCGGCGCACCGGACGCGCTGGGCCGACGCTCCGGCGGATACGTGCTGGACCTGCCTCCGGAGACCGTGGACGGACAGCACTTCGACATCCTGCGGTCGACGGCCGACGGGTTGGCCGAGGACGACCCCGAGCGGGTGGAGTTGCTGCGCCGGGCACTGGAGCTGTGGCGCGGCGAGCCGCTCTCCGGGTTGCCCGGAGAGTGGGCGGCCCGGGTCCGGCAGGACTGGCACCGCCGGTACACCGACACCGCCGTGCAGTGGGCCCGCGCCCTGGTGCGCCGGGGCGAGGCGGAGGCGGTGATCGATCCGCTGACCCGACTCGCCGACGACCAACCCCTGGACGAGCCGGTCGCCGCGGTGTTGCTGCACGCGCTGGCCGTGGCCGGGCGCGGCGCGCAGGCGCTGACCTACTACGCCCGGCTGCGGAAGCGACTCGCCGACGCGCTCGGCGTAGACCCGGGCGTGGAGCTTCGCCAGCTGCACCAGGCCATCCTGCGCGGTGAGGTGACCGTGCCGACCGCCGGCACGGAACCCACCTCGACGCACACCACGGCCGGCCCCGTCACCCGGCCGGCCCTGACCCACCCGGTGCCGGCGCAGTTGCCGTCGGACGTCCGGGGTTTCGCCGGACGAAGGGTCGAGCTGGCCCAACTGGACGCGCTGCGAGCGACGGCCGACGCGCATCCCGGGGCGGTACCGGTGGCGGTGTTGTCCGGGCAGGCCGGGGTGGGCAAGACCGCGCTGGCCGTGCACTGGGCGCACCAGGTGGTCGGCCAGTTCCCCGATGGGCAGCTCTACGCCAACCTGGAGGGCTACAGCCACAGCGGCGTGGTGCGCAGCGCCGAGCAGGTCGTACGCGGCTTCCTCGCGGCGCTCGGGGTGTCGCCCCGGGAACTGCCGGTCGACCCGCAGGAGCAGACCGCGCTGTACCGCAGTCTCCTGGCCGGTCGGCGGATGCTGGTACTGCTGGACAACGCCCTCGACGCCGCGCAGGTCCGACCGCTGCTACCCGGCTCCGCCCGCTGTCTGGTGCTGGTGACCAGCCGGGATCGCCTGACCGGTCTGGTCGCCACCGATGGAGCGGAGCCGCTGGTGCTGGACCTGCTGACCGCCGCGGACGCGGAGGCGCTGCTGCACGCGCGGATCGGGGCGCGGGCCGAGGCGGAACGGGACGCCGTCGGCGAGTTGGTCGGGCTCTGCGACCGGTTGCCGCTGGCCCTGGTCGTGGTGGCGGCCCGGGCGGTGGTCCGGCCTCAACTCTCCCTGGCCGAGCTGGGCGCGCAGTTACGCACCGACGGCGGGTTGGACGGGCTGGACGCGGGCGACCACGCGAGCAGCGTACGGACTGCGCTGTCCTGGTCGTACCGCCTGTTGACCGGGCCGACGGCCCGGCTCTTCCGGCTGGTAGGCGGCAGCACGGACGTGACGCTCAGCACGGCGGCCGCAGCCAGTCTCGCCGGCGTCGACCGCCGCGACGTCCGAACGGCGTTCACCGAACTCACCGACGCGCACCTGATGCTCGAACGCGGCCCGGACCGGTACGGGATGCACGACCTGCTGCGGGCCTTCGCCGCCGAGCTGTCCGGTGAGCAGGACCCGACAGGTGACCGGGCCGAGGCGCGGCGCCGGCTCTTCGACCACTACCTGCACAGCGCGCACGGTGCGGCCGTGCTGCTGCATCCGCACTGGGACCCCATCGCGCTGCCGCCCGCCGTCGCCGGAGTCCGACCGGAGAAGGCCGGCGACCACGACGAGGCGGCGGCGTGGTTCTCCCGGGAGCGGGAGGTCCTGATCGCGCTCGTCGAGCGGTGCGCTGCCAGCGGGTTTGACCGGCACGCCTGGCAACTGGCCTGGAGTTTGACCAGTTTCCTGGACCGACAGGGCGGCTGGCACGACCAGCTGGCGGTACAGCACACCGCGTTGATCGCCGCGCGCCGCGGCGGAGACTCGGCCGGGCAGGCACACGCACGTCGCAGTCTGGCCCGGGCACAGGCCCGGCTGGGCCGCCTCGACGAGGCACCCGGTCAGCTCCAGCGGGCACTGGAGCTGTTCCGGACCCTCGACGACCAGGCCAACCAGGCGCACACCTGCCTGGATCTGGCCGAGATGGCCGACCGGCAGGGTCGGCGCGACGAGGTGGTCGAACACGCCGAGGCGGCACTCAGGTTGTACCGGGCGGCCGGGCATCGGTACGGGCAGGCGATGGCGTTGAACGCGATCGGTTGGTACCGCGCCCAGCTCGGAGCGCACGACGCCGCGATCGAGGCGTGCCAACAGGGGCTGGAGCTGCTGCGCGAGTTCGACGACAGGCACGGCCAGGCGGCCACCTGGGACACCCTCGGTTACGCCCAGCACCGCGCGGGCAGACCGATGGAGGCGGTCGGCGCGTACCGGCACGCGGCGGAGCTGTACCGGGAGTTCCGGGACCGGTACTACGAGGCGGACACGCTGGGGCACCTGGCCGAGGCGCAGGTCGACGCGGGCGATCCGGTCGGGGCGACCCGGAGCTGGCGGACAGCGTTGAGCCTCCTCGATGACCTCGGGCACCCGGACGCGGAGAAGGTCAGACGTCGGCTCGCGGCCGCCGAGGGAACGTGACCGTCCGCCGCCGCGCCCCGGCAACGGAGACGACCAACAAGCCCAGGCCCAAGAACGGAAGCCAATCTCCCGTACGCGAGTAGACCGTGCCCCAGCCTGTCGTCGGACTTCCCGTGACCAGCACCTCCGCGTCACCGGCGGTGGCTTCGCCCAACAGCCTGCCGCCGGCGTCGCTGACCGTCAGTCGGCCGGACACGGCGGGCCGGACCACTGTGAGCCCGTTCTCCACGCCCCGGACCAGGGCGATGCGGCTGTGCAGCCAGCCGTCGGAGGTGAAGTCCAGAGCGGGGACGAGCAGCACCGAGGCTCCCTCCGCCCGATACCGCCGGACGAGGCCGGGATAGTCGAGGTCCTTGCAGATCGCGACGCCGAACCGCCCGTCCACGACCACGTCGTCGTCACCCGGCGTCAGCCACTCCTCCAGGCCCGGGATCAGATGCTGTTTCTGGTACGTCGTGACGCTCCCGTCCGCGCCCAGCACCAGCGCCACGTTGCTCGCCGTGCCGGCCCGCCACCGCACCGCGCCGACGACCACCCGGGCCCCGGCCTGCCGCAACGCGTCCACGAGCAGGGGCAGCGTCGTGTCCGTCACGGCGAACACCTTCTCCGGCAGTACGACGACCCGCGCCCCGCGGGCGGTCAGGCCCGCGACCCGCGCGCCGTACCGGGCGAGCAGGTCACGGCCGGCCGGTTCGTCGATCGGGAGCCCGTCCTCGGGCTGCCGCAGGGCGACCAGGCCCACGGTCAGCGGCTCGGCCGGGTCCGGGGAACGACTCAGTGACCAGGCCGACCACCCCCCGGCGCCGAGCAGGAGGGCGAGCAGACAGACGAGGGCGGGGCCTGGGCGATAGGGCCGGCCGGTGTGGGTTGGCCGTGCGCTGCCGAGCAGGGCGGCGAGGGCGATCGGGACGGCGAGCAGCAGGTAGGTGACGCCCCACACGCCGGTGAGCGCGGTCACCTGGATGACCGGTCGGACGTCGGCCTGCGTGTAGGCGAGGCTCCACCACGCACCGTGCGGGAACAGGTGCGATGCCGCGTACTCGCCCGCCACCCACAGGGACGGCACGGTGAGGACGGCGCGCACGGTGCGCCCCCGCAGCAGCAGGGCGCGGGCGAGCAGGACCGTGCCGCCCGCCAGGCCGAGGCCGAGCCCGAACACACCGGCCACCGCGGGGACCGGTAGGCGCAGGGTGTCGAGGTAGTACCCCACCATGCCGAGCTGACCGATCGACCAGGCCAGGAGCGTCGCGCCGAGTGCGGTACGCGGGCGTACCCGCACCGAGGCGAGGACCAGCGGAACCGGGGCGAGCCAGGTCAGCGCGGCGACGGGGTGCAGCCCGGAACCACCGAGCCAGAGCAGGCCACTGAGGAGCGCGGCGACGATCGTCATCATGCGTCGATCGTGCGGCCGGAGCGGCGGGGGCGGATCGCCGTACGAACCGGGTTGGATCTGGTCCCGTGGCGGGAGGCGCGGGAGCGCCGGGCCGGACGATACTGCCGAGGTGAAGCGGTACGTCAATCTCGCCGTCACCGTGGCCGCCGTCGCCGCGACCGTGCTGCCCGCGCTGGCCGGCGGGCCACGCGCCTGGTGGGTGCTGCCGCTCGCGGTCCTGTCGTCGGTGCCGGTGCTGTGGCGGGACCGGGCGCTGGTTCCCGTCGCCGTCGTCGTGGGCGTCGCCACGACCGTCTCGGCCGCGCTCGGCGCACCCCCGCTGCTGCCGGTCGGGCCGCTCGTCTGCCTCTACACGTTCGCCGCGCGGGCCTCCATGCCGATCCGCCTGCTCGGCCTCGTGCTCACCGCGGCCGGCCTGGTGGTGTCGCTGCTCCATCCGCGCCCGGACGTGGAGGTGCTGCGTTACCTGTCGGTCGCCTACATCTTCTCGTACGCCCTGGGCACCAGTGCCCGCGCGCGCCGTACCCAGACCGCAGCCCTCGCCGAACGCGAGCGTCGCGTCGCTGGTGAGCGGGAGGCGGCCGTGTTGCGCGAGCGCGCCCGCATCGCCCACGACCTGCATGACATCCTCACCCACGCGGTCGGTGTCATGATCGTTCAGGCGGAGGCGGGGCCGCTCCTGGTCCGCCCCCACCCGGACCGTGCCGACGCCACGTTCGCCACGATCGCCGCCACCGGCCGGGACGCGGTCGTCCAGCTCCGCCGCGCGGTCGGCAGCCTGCACGAGCCCGGCGACCATCCACTCGACCAGCCGGGCCTGGCTCACCTCACCGCCCTCGTCGAACGCGTCGGCGCCACCGGGCTGGACGCCGTTCTCACAGTCGCGTCCGCACCGGAAGGGACCGTCGACGGAGTCCGGTCCGGGTCGCCGGCCGGG
The DNA here is from genome assembly GCF_043197115.1 of Micromonospora sp. NPDC049275. Lineage (NCBI taxonomy): Bacteria > Bacillati > Actinomycetota > Actinomycetes > Micromonosporales > Micromonosporaceae > Micromonospora > Micromonospora sp. NPDC049275. The sequence continues at coordinate 224,687 of NZ_JBICSN010000009.1, read as the reverse complement.
GAGCTTGTCGAACCGCCCGCGGACGTCGGGGTCGCCGCCTACCGGATCGTGCAGGAGTCCCTGACCAATGTGGTCAGGCATGCCGGGGCACTGTCGGTCCACGTCCTGCTGGCTCACACCGCTGAGGCGCTCACCGTGTCGATCACCGATGACGGCCTCGGCGATCGGGCCTCCGGCGCGGGCCGGCCCGGATACGGGATCGTCGGTATGCGCGAGCGAGCCCAGGCCTGCGGTGGAACGCTGCGCACCGGTCCCGCCGCCGACGGCCACGGCTTCATCGTCACCGCCACTCTCCCCCTGCGGGCACCGGCGGTGGCCTGATGGTGGGAGTCGCCGTCGTCGCTCCGCGGCCTTCGACGCCAATGGTGTCGCGCTGATGCTGCGCGTCGTGCTCGCCGACGATCAGGACCTGTTCCGGGCCGGATTCGCGACGATCCTCGGTGCCGAGCCGGACATCGAGGTGGTCGCCGAGGCCGCCGACGGCGCGCACGCGGTGCGTGCCGCCCTCGAACACCTACCCGACGTCGTCCTGATGGACATGCGGATGCCCGTCCTCGACGGCGTCGCCGCCACCCGGCAGGTCTGCGCCCGTACGCCGAGCCGGGTCCTCGCCCTGACCATGTTCGACACCGACGACTACCTGTACGCGGCGTTGCGCGCCGGGGCCAGCGGTTTCCTGCTCAAGGACGCCCCCCGAGCCGACCTGGTGAACGCGGTCCGTGTGGTCGCCGCCGGCGACGCGTTGCTCGCCCCCGGCGTCACCGCACGCGTAATCGGCGAACTGCACAGGCGGGGTCACCCGGATCCGGTCCGGGCGGCCGCGGTGACCGCCCTTACCGCTCGCGAGACGGACGTGCTGCGCCTGATCGCTGCCGGTCTGTCCAACGCCGAGATCGCCGCCCACCACCACCTGAGCGAGCACACGGTGAAGACGCACGTCGGCAATCTGCTCGCCAAACTCAACCTGCGCGACCGCGCCCAGGCGGTGATGGTCGCCTACGAGTCCGGTCTGGTGATTCCGGGCCAGTGACGTGACCGGCCGGCGGGCCCGCTGTGCGGAACCCGCCGGCCGGAAGGGTCGTACGACTACAGGGTGCGCGCCAGCCGGTCGGCGAGCGTACGGGTGAACCGGGCCGGGTCGGCCAGCTCACCGCCCTCGGCGAGCACCGCCAGGCCGTACAGCAGCTCGGCGGTCTCGGTCAGGTTCTCGGAGGAGTCGCCCTGCTCGTGGGCCTTGCGCAGCCCGGTGACGAGCGGGTGACCGGGGTTGATCTCCAGGATGCGCTTGGCCGAGGGGACGTCGTGTCCCATCGCCCGGTACATCTTCTCCAACGTCGGCGTGAGGTCGTGCGCGTCGCCCACGACGCAGGCCGGTGAGGTGGTGAGCCGCGACGACAGGCGAACCTCCCGAACACTGTCGGCGAGAGTCGTGCCCAGCCACTCCACAAGCGCGGCGAACTCCTGCCGCTGCTGCTCGCGCTCGGCCTCGGCCTGCTGCTTCTCCTCGTCGGTGTCCAGGTCGACCTGGCCCTTGGCGATCGAGCGCAGCGGACGGCCGTCGTACTCGCCGACACGCTCGACCCACACCTCGTCGACCGGGTCGGTGAGCAGCAGCACCTCGTGGCCCTTGGCCCGGAACGCCTCCAGGTGCGGGGAGTTCTCGATGGTGGCGCGGGAGTCGCCGGTGGCGTACCAGATGTCGCTCTGGCCGTCCTTCATGCGCGAGACGTAGCCGGCCAGGTCGGTGGGCTCCGCCGCGTCGTGGGTGGAGGCGACCGACAGGATCTCCAGCAGGGAGTCCCGGTTGTCGGTGTCGTCGATCAGCCCTTCCTTGACCACCGTGCCGAACTCGGTCCAGAAGGTGCGGTAGCGCTCGGGGTGGTTGGCCTTGAGGTCCTTGACCGTGGCGAGGACCTTCTTGACGAGGCGGCGGCGGACGATCTGGATCTGCCGGTCCTGCTGGAGGATCTCGCGGGAGATGTTCAGCGACAGGTCGTGCGCGTCGACGACGCCCTTGACGAAGCGCAGGTAGGTGGGGACCAGCGCCTCGCAGTCGTCCATGATGAACACGCGCTTGACGTAGAGCTGGACGCCGCGGCGGCCCTGCGGGGAGAACAGGTCCAGCGGGGCGTGGCTGGGCAGGAACAGCAGCGCCTCGTACTCGAAGGTGCCCTCGCCCTTCATGTGCACGACCTCGAGCGGGTCGGCCCAGTCGTGGCTGACGTGCTTGTAGAACTCGTTGTACTCGGCGGCGTCGACCTCGTCGCGGGGCCGCGCCCAGAGCGCCTTCATCGAGTTGAGGGTCTGCACCTCGCTGGTGGCGGCCTCACCGTCGGCGCCCGGACGCTCGACGCTCATCCGGATCGGCCACGCGATGAAGTCGGAGTAGCGCTTGACGATCTCGCGGACGGTCCACTCGGCGGTGTAGTCGTGCAGGTTGTCCTCGGTGTCGACCGGCTTGAGGTGCAGGGTGACCGCGGTGCCCTGGGGTGCCTCGTCGACCGCCTCGATCGAGTAGGTGCCCTCGCCGGTGGACTCCCAGCGGGTGCCGCCGGTCTCGCCGGCCTTGCAGGTCAGCAGGGTGACCCGGTCGGCGACCATGAACGCGGCGTAGAAGCCGACGCCGAACTGCCCGATCAGGTCCTGCGAGGCGCGGGCGTCGGCGGACTCGCGCAGCTGGCGCAGCAGCTCGGCGGTGCCGGATTTGGCGATCGTGCCGATCAGCCGGACCACCTCGTCGCGGGTCATCCCGATGCCGTTGTCCCGGACGGTGAGCGTGCGGGCGTCCCGGTCGACCTCGATGGCGACGTGCAGGTCGTCGGTGTCGGCGACGAGATCCTTGTCGACGAGCGTCGCCAGCCGCAGCTTGTCCAGGGCGTCGGACGCGTTCGAGATGAGTTCCCGCAGGAAGACGTCCTTGTTCGAATAGATCGAGTGGACCACCAACTGGAGGAGCTGACGCGCCTCGGCCTGGAACTCCAACGTCTCGGCCTGGTTGCTCACACCGTCTCCCTTCTCGGCTCGTGCGGAGGTTCGCGCACAGGATACGAGTCGTCACCGACGCCGTCGTGCCCGCGTCCGGTCGTATTCCCGATCCGCGGAATGCGCGGGCGTGACATAGCTGACTTTGCTCAACAGAAGTCAGCTGGATAGCGTTCCGATCAGCGAAGCACCGTCGCGCCGCACCGACCACGAACCTGGAGCACTCCCATGAAGATCGCTGGAAGCACCGCCCTCGTCACCGGCGCCAACCGGGGCTTCGGCCGACACCTGGCCGCCGAACTCGTCGCCCGGGGCGCCACGGTCTACGCCGGCGCCCGCAACCCCGACAGCGTCGACCTGCCCGGCGTGACGCCCGTGCGCCTCGATATCACCGACCCCGCCTCGGTGGCCGCCGCCGCGCAACTCGCCGGCGACGTGAACCTGCTGATCAACAACGCCGGCATCGAGACCGGCACCGATCTCCTCGACGGCGACCTGAAGCTCGTCCGACTGGAGCTGGAGACCCACTACCTCGGCAACCTGTCGATGATCCGCGCGTTCGCGCCGGTCATCACCGGCAACGGCGGCGGCACGATCCTCAACGTGCTCTCCGCGCTGTCCTGGGTCAACTTCCCGAACGTCGGGGCGTACGGCGCCGCGAAGTCGGCCGAGTGGGCGATGACCAACGCGCTGCGCCTCCAGCTCGCCGAGCGGGGCGTCCGGGTGTCCGGCCTGCACGTCGGCTACATGGACACCGACATGACCGCCGGGGTCACCGCCGCGAAGTCCGACCCGGCGGTGATCGCCCGGATCGGCATCGACGGCATCGAGGCCGACGCGTACGAGATCGTCACCGACGACACCAGCCGGCAGGTGCAGGCCGGGCTCGCCGGCGGGGTCGCCGCTCTCTACCCGCAGCTTCCCTGAGCCGCGACGCCACGGCCGTGATCGGGCCGCCGCCGGGATCCCGGCGGCGGCCCATCCTCGGGTACGCGGTCAGCTCTCTCCACGCCCCCGGCCCGTCATCGCTCGCTCAGCAGCCACCGCAGCTGTAGAAGAGGATGTCCCAGTGGCTGCCCTCCTTGGTGTAGAGGTTGCCCGAGGCCGCCCGGTACTGGTAACCGAAGCCTGCGATGTAGCCGACATAGGTGTAGTTCGCCGAGATGTAGTTCTGGATGCAGGTGCTCAACGCGATGTCCAGCTTGTAACCGGTCCAGTGGCTGTAGGTGCCCCCGGCGTGCCCGACCTCGGTGCCGGCGGTGATGGTGACCGCGCAGCCGCTGGCCCGCTTGAAGGTGATGATGCCGTCGATGGTGGCCTGCCGGACGCCGTCGAACGAGGTGCAGGTGGCCACGTTGCGGTCGCTGCAGTTGCCGCTTGAGGTCCAGGAGATGCCGGCGGCGCGCAGCTGCGAGGTGGCGCTGGAGTGGCTGATCGCGAAGGCCGGGGCGGCCAGGCCGAACGTGGCGCCGACCGTGGCGAGGGTGGCCACGAGCAGCGTGCGCACGCGGCGGCGCACTGTGGATCGGGTCTGTGACATGGGACTCCCGTTCGCGTGGGGGCGGAATTCTGCGAATCAGGGGCCGGCCTTGAAAGATTTCTACCAGAGATAGACAGCCGTGACTAGACGTCGGGTGGGGGCGCGTGCCCCCACCCGACGTCTCCTCAGCTCGCCTGCAGCGTCACGTCGTCGATCACGAAGCTGGTCTGCAACGACGAGTCCTCGGTGCCGGTGAACTTCACTGTCACCGTCTGCCCGGCGAACCCGGCCACGTTTACGGTGCGCTGGGCGTAGCCGGTGGCGGCGTTGAGGTTCGAGTACGTCGCCACAGTGGTCGAACCCACCTGCACGACGAGCTTGTCGTACGCCGTGGAGGTGGTGGTCTCGGCGGTGTCGATGTGCAGCCAGAACGACAGCGTGTAGCTGGCGCAGCCGGCCGGGACGGTCACCGACTGGGACAGGGTGTCGGTGTGGGTGCTGCCGTACCCGTCGAGCCACGCCTTGTACGACCCGGTCCGGGCCGGCTGGCCGCTGGAATTGGTGATCACGCCGGAGGACGCGGTCCACGGCGTGCTGCCGCTCTCGAAGCCACCGTTGCCGACTACCTGCCCGCCGGCGCAGCCACCGGTGCCGGTCACCGTGAGGGTGAGGCTCGCGGTGCGGGTGACCGATCCGGTGCCGGTGACCGTGACCGTGACCGTGACGGTGCCCGTCGCCGCGCTGGCCGACGCGGTCAGGGTCAGCGTGGCCGACCCGCCGGACGTCACGGACGACGGGCTGAAGGAGACGCTCACCCCGCTGGGCGCACCCGAGGCGGTGAGGCTGACCGTCTGCGCCGAGCCCGAGGTGGTCGCGGTGGTGACGGTGGCGGTGGTGCTGGCGCCCCGCGCGACGGCGAGCGCGGTGGGGCTGACCGCCACCGAGAAGTCGTTCGTCGGGGTGCCACTGCCCACGGCGAGCTGCCACAGCGCGTACGCGACGCCGTCGGCAGCCCGGTTCAGCACCGTGGCGCTGACGTTGGCGGTGGTGTCGCAGGAACGGTGGTAGCACGAGTCGTAGGCGGCGTTGGCGGTGCCGCCCCACTTGGCCGCCTGGCTGCTGGTCTTGCGGGCGCTCGCGCCTGCGGCGTACCCGGAGGTGGGGATGCCGGCCTGCTGGAAGTAGTAGTCGTCGGAGCGGCCCTGACCCTCGACGTTCTCCTCCGGCTGCAGCCCCAACGAGTCCCAGTACGCCTTCAGCGGCGCCGCCGTCGTGGAGCTGACCCGGTTGATGAAGTAGCCACCGTTCGTCGAGCCGACCATGTCGAAGTTGTAGTAGCCCTTGATGTAGCCGCGCTGGGTGCTGGAGAGCGAGTTGACGTAGAACCGGGAGCCGTTGAGCCCCTGCTCCTCGTCGGTCCACCAGGCGAAGCGCACCTTCTTCGTCATTGTCGGGTTCTGCGCGGCGAGGACCAGCGCGTTCTCCAGCAGGGTGGCCGAACCGGAGGCGTTGTCGTTGATGCCCGGGCCGGCCGAGACGCTGTCCAGGTGGGCGCCGAACATGACCACCTGGTCGGCCGGACCGCCGGGCCACTCGGCGATGAGGTTGTTCGAGGGGTACGTGCAGCTCGAGCAGGTCTGCTCGCTGACGGTGTAGCCGGCCGCCTGGAGCCTGCTCTTCACGTAGCTGACCGAGGCGGTGTAGCCGGCCGAGCCGGCCCGCCGGTTGCCGCCGTTGCTGCTGGCGATGGAGTTGAACTGGGTCAGGTGCGCCTGGACATTGGTGACGGAGATGTCCGGCGCCGCCAGGACGGCGGCGGACCCGGCGATCGGCCGGGTCGCTGTCGTCGCGGCGGAGGGTGACGCGCTCACCGGCTGGGCGGCCAGCGTCACCGTCATCCCGGCGAACACGGCGAGCGCGATTCCCGCGCTCAGCGTTCTGCCTCTCATGGGGGCTCCTCGGGGGTTGGAGGGATAACCGAGACACTTACAGAGATCTATGTCTTCGGCATCGGACGTTCGTCCCGAACCCCCGCCGGTTCGACGATGGGTACCGGCGTCGGCACAGGTGAGTAGAGGTGCCAGGATGGGTAGGTAACGCCAGCAGGGGTCGTCGGGCCCGGAACGGGGGGCTTGCGATGAGGCCGGGTCGAGCGTGACACGACCCCGCACCGACCTGTTCGACGACGGGGGCGACACCGGTCGGCTGATGGCGGAACTGGACTGGGCCGACACCCCGCTGGGCGCGGTGTCGAACTGGCCACAGAGCCTGCGTTCCGCCGTACGGGTGGTGCTCTCCTCCCGTTACCCCATGCTCCTGCTCTGGGGCGAGCGCCTCTCCCAGCTCTACAACGACGCGTACTCCGCGCTGATCGGCGACAAGCACCCCGCCGCGCTCGGCGACGACGTGCGGGTGACCCTGGCCGAGGGCTGGGACGTCCTCGCCCCCCTGATCGAGCAGGCCATGACGACAGGGGTGGCCAGTTGGGTGCCCGCTCTGCAACTCCTGCTGGAGCGCGCCGGCTACCGCGAGGAGGCGTACTTCAGCGTCTCGCACGCCCCGGCCCGCGACGACGACGGCCGCACCGTCGGCGTGCTGACGGTGTGCAGCGAGGTCACCGAGCAGGTCGTCGGCGAACGGCGACTGCGACTGCTGCGCGACCTGAGCCTGCGCGGCGACGGGCGCACCGTCGACGTCGACGCCACCTGCGCCCGGCTGATCGACGCGATCGGCGGCCACCCGCTGGACGTGCCGTTCGCCGCGATCTACCTACGTGACGGCGCGGTGCTTCGTCGGACGGCCCGCACGGGCGGTGACCCCACGGTGGCCGGGGCACTGCCGGACGTCGTCGACATGGCCGACCCCAGTCCGGCGGCCCGCGCCTGGGCGCTGGCGGACGCCGCGCAGGGTCGAGCCGTCGACGTGACAGGCGTCGCGGACCGACTGCCCGTGCCCGCCGGCCCGTGGGGCGATCCCACCCGCACCGCGCTGGCGCTGCCACTGCCCTCGGCCGCCGACGACCAGCCGCTCGGCGTCCTGCTGGCCGGCGTCAGCCCCAACCGGGAGCTGGACGAGGCGTACCGCTCCTTCTACCAGCTGCTCACCCAACAGGTCTCCGTGGCGGTCCGCAACGCGAAGGAGTACGAGCAGGAGCGGCGCCGGGCCGAGACGTTGGCCGAGCTGGATCGGGTGAAGACCACCTTCTTCACAAACGTCAGCCACGAGTTCCGTACCCCGCTGACCCTCATGCTCGGACCGCTCGCCGACGCGCTCGCCGACACCGGCGCGCCGCTGGCGCCTGCGCAGCGGGAGCGGGTCGAGACCGCCTGGCGCAACGCCACCCGGCTGCTGACCCTTGTCAACAGCCTGCTGACCTTCTCGAGCCTGGAGGCGGGGCAGGCTCGTAGCGATGCCCGCGAGGTCGACCTCCCCGCCCTCACCGCCGAGTTGGCAAGCGTCTTCCGGGCCGCCGTCGAACGGGCCGGCCTTGCTCTGGAGGTCGACTGTCCGCCGCTACCCCGGCCGGTCACCGTCGACCCGGTCAACTGGGAACGCATCGTCACCAACCTGCTGTCCAACGCCCTGAAGTACACGTTCCTCGGCCGCATCCGGATCGCGGTGCACGCCGACCACGACGAGGTACGACTCACCGTCGCCGACACCGGAATCGGGATCTCCGAGGCGGACCTGCCGAAGCTCTTCGAGCGCTTCCACCGGGTGCAGGGCGCGCGCTCGCGCAGCCACGAGGGCACCGGCATCGGCCTGGCCCTGGTGCACGAGCTGGCCCGGCTGGAGGGCGGCGAGGTCCGGGTGAGCAGCACTGTGGGTGCGGGCACCACCTTCACCGTGGCCCTGCCGTGGTCGGCGGCGCGGCGTACGACAACGGCCGGGCCAGCGCCCAACGGACATCGAGGCGCGGCCCGCGCCGCCGTCGCGGAGGCGGTGGGCTGGCTGACCAACCCTGCCGGCGGCGTCGCCGAGCCCGCCGTGGCTCCCGGCCCGGCCACCGACGAGCTGGCCGGCGCCCGGATCCTGGTGGCCGACGACAACAGCGACATGCGCGCGTACCTGAGTCGGCTGCTCGCCGCTCAGGGTTGGCGGGTGCGGTCGGTCACCGACGGCCGGCAGGCCCTCGACGCGATCCACCGAGAGCCGCCGGACCTCGTGCTCACCGACGTGATGATGCCGGTGCTGGACGGCTTCGACCTGGTCCGTCGACTGCGCGCGGATCCGGCGACCCGGGCGCTGCCCGTGTTGGTGCTCTCCGCGCGTGCGGGCGAGGAGGCCAGCGTGGTGGGCCTGAGCCTCGGCGCCGACGACTACCTGGTGAAGCCGTTCGCCGCCGCGGAGCTGATCGCCCGCATCCGGACCGCCATCCGCCGTGCCCGCACCGACCCGGCCGGCGACGACCCCGCCGCACCGGCCGGCGAAGATGCCACCGGACCGGCCGCCGACGACAGCCCGAGCACGGTCGACGCCCCGGGGTCGAGGCGAACCGCCGGGGTCACCGCCGGCGCGCCCGCTCCGCCTACGGCGAAGCCCACCGGGAGCGCGCCCGCCGTGCGCTCCGCCGCCGAGCCGGCCGACACGGGACCGGCCAACGGGAAGAGGGCCGCCGCCGAGCCGGCCGACACGGGACCGGCCAACAGGGAACCTGCCAACCCGGGATCGGCCGACGGCGGACTGGCCGGCGCGTCCGCGGTCGGCACGGCCGACGACGGGCTCGGCGACACCCTGGCGGCGGAATGGACGTACCCGTCGGTGTCCACCTCGGCGGCCGCCATGCGTCGCGACGTCCGGCTGGCGTTGGCCGAGGTGGACGTCCACGCGGACGTGTTGGAGGATCTGCTGCTCGCCGCGTCGGAGGCGATGAACAACGCCGTCGAACACGCACAACGACCCAGTCGCCCCGAGGTGCGGGTCCGGCTCCAGGTCGGTGGCGACCGGGTCAGGATCTCGGTGCGCGACTTCGGCACCTGGCGGGACCGCCGGCCGGCCATGGACCGGGGCCGGGGTGCGCTGTTGATGAACGCCTACGGCGACGTACGACTGGTCTCCACCGGCGAGGGCACGACGGTGACCATCGAGCGCCGGCTGACCGATCCGGCCTGATTCACCGCCGCCGGCGCCTCAGAGCCGACGGCCGTCCGGGGCCCGGGCGATGATGCCATCCAGCCGCTCCCCCGGCGTGAGCGTGGCCGGGTCGAACCAGAAGATCACCACCTGCTTGTCCACGCTCCAGCGCGCCAGCCGGGCATCGATCTGCCGACCGTTCACCGTGCCGATGATCCGCTCGGCGGGGCCGACGAAGTAGCCGAAGGTGGGCGTCGGCGCGGCCGACGAGCTCTCGTCGTAGCCGATCTGGTGGAACCCCGGGCTGCGGTCGGCGCCCTCGACGTCGTTGACCACGATGTCGGTCTGCAACGTGCCGTCGGGGGCGCGACGACCGGCGGCCAACCCGATGGTCACCTTGGGTGCGCCGGGCACCGACACCGCGACGACGTAGCAGACCCGCCAGTCGACGCCCTGCCGCACCCCCGTGTCGATCACCCGGCCCAGGGGCTTCGGACCCGGCAGGTCGCGGGCCATCGTCGGCGGTGGCGTGGGCTCCCGCGACGTGGACGGCGACGCCGAAGTCGACGGCGACACCGTCGGCGCGACGGCGGCCGAGGGCGGCGCGACGGCGACCGGTGGTGCGGAACCGGTAGGTGCCGTACCGCCCGGGCCGGACGCGTCGACCGCCACCACGGCGACGGCGGCCAGCCCTGCCACGAGCGTCGCGGCGGCGCCGCCGGCAATCCGCCGACGGATACGCAGCCGCCGTCCCGCACGCATGACGCTGACCAGGTCGAGCGTGGCATCCGGGCGTTCGGTCACCCGCATGGCGTCGCGGAGCCGATCCAGCTCGCTCATCGACGCGCCTCCTCGTCGGCGGTGCGGGGCACGGCGGTACGCAGTTTCTCCAACGCGCGCGAACTGGTGCTCTTGACGGTGCCGACGGATACGGCGAGCTCCCGGGCCACCTGCGCCTCCGGCAGGTCGAAGTAGTAGCGCAGCACGACGATGGCCCGCTCCCGAGGACTGAGCGCACCGAGGATGGTGACCAACCAGCGCCGGGTCGTCACATCGTCGGCCACGTCGCCACGCCGCTGTTCCGGCACCTCCTCGGTCGGGTACTCCCGCATCGGCCGCCGCCACCGATCCACCAGGTGGTTGACCAGGGTGCGACGGGCGTACCCGTAGGCGTCGTCGTCGTGGATCCGCGACCACGACGCGTAGGTGCGGACCAGCGCGGTCTGCGCGGCGTCCTCGGCCTGGTGGTGGTCACCGGTCAGCAGGAACGCGGCGTGCACCAGTCGCGCGGACGCCGCCCGCGCGAACTCGACGAACTCCGCGTCACCCCGCGCCACCGCGAACCCTCCCCCGTGCCACACCGCTTCAGACGGGTGAGACCCCGCAAAGGTTGAGTCCTCGCGAGGTCAACCTTTTGCCGGTCTCGCCCGTCTTCTCTCCCGCGTCGCCGCAGACCGGCACGCGAGGGGAGAGGAACATGTCGACGAAGGCTACCCGTCGGGGGTACCGAGCCTCAGCGGCGTTGCTGCTGGCCGTGGCGCTGCTCACCGCGTGTGGCCGGCCCGCCGCCGGCAACGGGCCGGCCGGCGGTTCCGCGGCCGGACCGGACCCCACCGGCCTGCCGCCGACGGTCGCGGCGGGACGGCCGGCGGGAGCGGCCGGGAGCGGCGGCGTCGCGACGGCGGCTCCCACTGTCGTACCGGTCCACTACCCCGCCACCGGCAGTAACCGCTGGTCGGTGGCCGCGGCCGAGACGACGGGTGGAGGGGGGAGCAGGGGTCAGTTGCTGCGCTACCGGGTCGCCGTGGAGCGCGACATCCGGGGCCTCACGGCAGGCGACATCGCCACGGCCGTCTCCGCCACGTTGAACGACAGGCGCGGATGGACGGCGGACGGGACGTGGCGGCTGCGCCGGGTCGGTGCCACCGAAGCGACCGACTTCACCATCTACCTGGCGACCCCCGGCACGCGTGACACCCTCTGCCAGGACGAGCCGGACGGCTACACGTCGTGCCGCAACGGTGCCCGGGTGGTGCTCAACGTGGCGCGCTGGGTCACCGGGGTGCCGGGCTACGGCGCGAGCCTGGCCACCTACCGGCAGTACATGGTCAACCACGAGGTGGGGCACAAACTCGGATTCGGTCACGAACGCTGCCCGGGGCGGGGCCGGCCGGCGCCGGTGATGCAGCAGCAGACGTTGGGCCTGCACGGGTGCCGCGCAGGGGCCTGGCCCTACCCGAACGGCACGACCCGCTACGGCGGGCCGGTCGGGGCGTACGACGACGAGATCCCACGGCGCGAGGGCGCCTATCCGGCGCATTGACCCCGACGACCGGGAGGCCGTACGTCAGGTGCCGCGCCGACGCTCCTGCTCGAGTCGCTCATCCAGCCGACCCAGCTCGTAGATGCCGTTGAGGGTGGTCGGCAGGCGACGGACATTGTCCGGCCCGGGGTCGGGATCCGGCTGCCGGGCGGGATCCGGCTGCGGAGCGGGATCCGGTGTGCGAGCGGCGGAGGAGTCGGGAGCGCGGCGACGCAGGAGCAGCAGCGCCAGCACCGCCAGGACGGCCGCGACCAGCAGGTAGGACACGGGCGGCCAGCCACCGCGGGCGGGGCTGGCGAGCGTCGGCGGGACCTCGGACGCCGGGGTGTCACCGGCGCGCTCGGGCACGGCCGCGTCCTGGGCGTCGGTGCCGGAGCCACCGGCCGGACGGTCGGGGGTGGCCGGACCCCGGACACCGGCCGACGACCCGGCGGGAGCGGCGGGCGCACCAGGCGCCGCCGGGCTGGGCTGGCCGGTCGCGGGTGGCCGGCCCGGCGCGGACGTCACGGTGGGGGTGACGCTCGGCGTCGGCGTCGCACTCGGCGCACCGTGACCGCCGAGCACACCGTCGACGATGCGGCCGACGCCACCGAGGATGTCGCCGACCGGGCCCGAGGTGGCCGACGGGGACGGCGTGGGCGCGAGGGCGAGGGTCAGGACGAGGGCGGCGACGGCAGGCACAGGCTCACCTCGAAGGTGTCGACTGTCCGGCACAGTACCGCGTTGTGGGACGGCGTGGGTGACCCGGCCACGCCGGGGCTGGGGAGGGTGTCCCGACGTCACGCGCTCCCCTGCGGTCGTCCGACGACCGTCGGCCACTGTTACCCGGCGGTTACGCGGCGGCGAAGCGCGCGTGCCACGAGAGGACGACCGTGACGGCTGAGGGTCACCGGCAACGCTGCCGCGACGTGACCCCGGCATCGAACGGAGAGATCACCATGAGGATCAGGAGCACACTCACCGCGTTGGCGGTAGTCGTCGCCGGTCTGGTCGCCAGCGCGGGCAGCAGCACCGCGGCGGGCAGCACGACCGGATCGGCGTACTGCGGGATCACCTGGGGCAGCGCCGAGAAGTCGGCCGGCGCGCTGAGCGACGCCCCGCTGGTCGGCGTACGGACCGGGCGACAGGACTGCTACGACCGGGTGGTGTTCGAGTTCGCCGGCCCGGTCGACGGTTACGCGGTCGGCTACGGCGAGACGTGGACCGAGGGCGAAGGGTTGGCGCTGTCGCCGTACACCGCCGGGGACGCGCTGCTGCGGGTCTCGCTGCGGGCCCCGGCGTATGACGACGAGCACCAGGGCACCGTGCCCTACGCGGTGGGCGAGCACATCGCGAACGTGCTGCGCTGTTCGACGCTGCGCGACGTCGTCTTCGGCGGCAGCTTCGAGGGCTACAGCACCTTCGCGGTAGGCGTACGGGCCCGGTTGCCGTTCCGCACGTTCACGCTCGCCGGCCCCGGCGCGCACAGCCGCGTCGTGCTGGACGTCGCCCACCAGTGGTGAGCGGAACCGCCCACTAATCATGGTGGGGGCGGCGGGCCGTGCTGAACCGTCGTTGGTAGGCGGCGGGGCTGATCGACAGCTTCCTGGCGAAGACCCGCCGCATGCTCTCGTAACTGGGGAACCCGGCGAGGGTCGCGGCCTGCGTCGCCGTGTGGCCCTGGTCGAGGAACGCCCGGGCCAGGTCGAATCGGATGTTCTCCACGTAGCGGGCCGGTGTCGTGGACAGCTCGTCGTGGAAGAGCCGGGTGAGGTGCCGGGTGCTCACGTTGAGGTGTTTGGCGAGCTCACCGAGCGAGTGGTCCCCGCGGGGGTTCGCGGTCACCATGTCGGCGATCCGCCGCAGCGCCGGCGAGCGGGGCGGCGGGCCCTGCAGCGGCGCGGAGAACTGGGACTGGCCGCCCGCTCGCTGCATGTACACCACCAGGGCACGTGCGACCTCGCGCGCCACGTCGGGCCCGTGGTCCTCTTCGACGAGAGCGAGGGCCAGGTCGATGCCGGCCGTCACCCCCGCCGAGGTGTACGTGCTGCCGTCGCGCACGTAGATCGCGTCGGGCTCGACGCGGCAGGTCGGATGCCGGGCTGCCAGCTCGTGCGCGACCTGCCAGTGCGTGGTGGCGCGCTTGCCGTCGAGGATGCCGGCAGCGGCGAGGACGAACGCTCCGGTGCAGATCGATGCGACCCTCCCGGCCACCGCCGCCGGTCTCCGCGCGGCCTCGGCCAGGTCGGCGGGGACGTGGGCGCGCGGATAGTGGTCGGACCCGGCAACCAGCAGCGTGTCGAAGGCCGGCTCGGAGGAGACGGCGCCGTCGACCGCCATCCGAACGCCGAGACTCGACGTGACGTCCGCGCCCGTCGGCGACAGCAGCACGATCCGGTAGTCGGCGCCGAAGCGGTTCGCCTCCTTGAACACCTCCGCCGGACCTGCGACATCCAGCAGCGTCACTCCGTCGTAGACGAAGATCGCGACGCGGTGGGGCGGCATGGACACCGGGTATTGGTAGCACGCCACTACCGGAGATGACGGTGATCCTCATGGAGCCGTAGCCCACCTCGCGACTTCCCCGTCCGGATCTGAGTGGTTCCTGGCCGGATGAGGGCGGCGGCGTACGACGATCGGTGGGCAGCATGGAGGCCACCAGGACGTTCGCACATCACGCCGGGAAGGTCGGAGGGCATGTCAGAGGTCATCGCGGGGTTGGAGATTCCCGATACGGCGGCGGTCGCCGAAGCGACCAGGCACATCCGGGAGACGACCAGACCGCTCATCTATCACCACTCCCGACGGGTCTTTCTCTTCGGCCTGACGCACGCGCACAGGCTCGGCGTGAAACCGGATCCCGAACTGCTCTATCTGGCGTCCATGTTTCACGACAGCGGTCTCCTGACACCGTTCTCCGACGTCGAACAGCGCTTCGAGGTCGACAGCGCAGATCACGCGCGCACGTTCCTGCTGAACCGGGGTTTCTCGACTGCCGCCGCCGAGACCGTCTGGACCGCGGTCGCCCTGCACACCACGCCGGGCATCCCCGACCGGATGGGCCCGGAAATCGCCACCACCTACCTCGGCGTCCTGACCGACGTGCTCGGCCTCGGCCTGGACGGGCTGAACCACGATCAACTGGACGAGATCCTCGCCGTTCATCCCCGAGGGGACTTCAAGAACGAGTTCCTGCGGGCCCACCTCGACGGGCTGCGGAACCGCCCGGACACCACGAACGGCACAGTGAACTCCGACATCCTGCAACACTTCATCCCCGATCTCGACCGCGTGACGACGGTTGAGCGCATCGTCGGCTCACCCTGGCCGAGCTGACCGGACACGGGCCCACGCGGCCGGCGTCACGCGGCGGCCAGGCGTCGGGCCCCTACCGCCGGCCACACCGACGAACCCCTTCGAAAGGACCTGAGCATGCGGGCGATCACCGTGCGCGACCGCGACGCGGGTGTCAGCGGACTCACCCTCACCGACATGCCGTACCCGCACGCCGCGGAGAACGACGTCATCGTGCGCGTGCACGCCGCGGGCTTCACCCCCGGCGAGCTCGACTGGCCGGCGACGTGGACCGATCGTGCCGGCCGCGACCGGACACCCAGCATCCCCGGGCACGAGGTGTCCGGAGTCGTCGTCGAGCTGGGCTACGGGACCACAGGTCTCACCGTGGGTCAGCGGGTGTTCGGACTGACCGACTGGGCGCGCGACGGATCCCTGGCCGAGTACACCGCGGTGGAGGCTCGCAACCTCGCTCCGCTCGCCGCCGACATCGACCACACCGTGGCCGCCGCGCTGCCCATCTCCGGACTGACGGCGTGGCAGGCACTGTTCGACCACGCCCACCTCACCACCGGCCAGACCGTCCTCGTCCACGGCGTCGCCGGCGGGGTCGGCTCGATCGCCGTCCAGCTCGCCCGCGAGGTGGGCGCCCACGTGATCGGCACCGGCCGCGCCGACGACCGCGAACTGGCTCGCACCCTCGGCGCGCAGACCTTCGTCGACCTGGACGCCGACGGTATGCAGCACATCGGTGAGGTGGACGTGGTGCTCGACGTCATCGGCGGCGACATCCTCCGGCGGTCGACCGAACTGGTACGCCCGGGCGGCACCCTCGTCACCATCGCCGCGCCGCCCACCGTCCAGCCGAGGGACGGGCGTGCCGTCTTCTTCGTCGTCGAACCCGACCGCGCCCGGCTGGCCGACCTCGCCCACCGCGTCCGGACCGGGCGGCTCAAGCCCGTCGTCGGCGCCGTACGGCCGCTCTCCGAAGCGGCCGCGGCGTTCGTCCGACACCGCCGCACCCCGGGCCGGACGATCATCCGGATCGCGGAGGAACACGGCACACCAGACCCGACCACGGACCACTAGCTCACCGGGGTCACCCGCGGAACCCGGTCAGGGCCGCTCGGGTTTCTCCGCGCCCGCCTCGTCGGCCAGGTGCCAGACCTCCCGCATCGGGGCCCACCAGTCCCCCGAGCCGGGTTCGGCGACCGATTCCTGACACGGGTCGGTCAGCTTCCACCACTCCTGCGTCTGCGGGTCGGCGGCGATGTACCGCAGGTCGGCCTCGTAGTCGTCGCCGACGTACTCGTAGTAGCCGACGAGCAGGTCGTCGTGGAGGAAGATGGTGTAGTTGCGGAAGTTCGCCTCGCGCAGCGTCTTCTCGACGCTCGGCCAGACCTCGGCGTGCAGGCGCAGGTAGGTCTCCCGGTGCTCCGGGCGAAGCCGGATCACGCAGCCATGACGTTGCACGTCGTGTCCTCTCAGGTGAACTGGTCACGCGGTGGCGGCGGTCCGGGCGGGTCGGCCATCGCTGTTGGCGACCCGATGGTAGCCGTTGCCAAGATCGTGGAGCACCCCCGGAGGTCGAGGACCACCGTTCCCATGTCACCGCCCCGACCGGCCGCCGACACCGACCGTTTCGCCAGGGCTGCGCAGCGTCGCGGCGGGTCTACCCTCAGATCGTGGAGGGCCGCGTACTGGTGGTCGAGGACGACGCCTCCATCCGGGAGGTCACCGCCCTCGGCCTGCGTCGCGCCGGTTTCCGGGTCGACACCGCCGTCGACGGGCGGCAGGCGCTGCTGACCTGGCGAGCCCACCCGGTCGACGTGATCGTGCTCGACGTCATGCTGCCCGGCCTGGACGGCCTGGAGGTCTGTCGGGAGATCCGGCGGACGAGCCAGGTGCCGATCCTCATGCTGACCGCCCGCACCGACACGCTCGACGTGGTGGTCGGCCTCGAGTGCGGCGCCGACGACTACCTGCGCAAACCCTTCGACCTGCCCGAGCTGGTGGCCCGGGTCCGCTCGGTGCTGCGGCGGGCGAGCGCGCCTGTCGGTTCGCACACCATCGCCGTCGGCGACCTGGAGATCGATCCGGGCGGTTTCGTGGTACGCCGCGACGGCCGGGAGGTGACCCTGACCTCCACCGAGTTCCGTCTGCTGCTCGAGCTGGCCCGACGCCCCGGCCAGGTCTTCACCCGGGATCTGCTGCTGGACCTGGTCTGGGACCACCGTTTCCTGGGCGACTCGCGGCTCGTCGACGTGGCGGTGCAGCGGCTGCGCGCCAAGGTCGAGGACGACCCGGCGCACCCCCGGCGCATCCGCACCGTGCGCGGCGTCGGCTACAAGCTGTCCACGGGCTGACGGGAGGTCGGCGATGGCCGGACGAGCGGTGGCACCGGGCCGCCTGCGGCGCCGGCTGACGATCGCGTTCGTGCTGGTCGCCGGGGTGTCCGCCGGCCTGCTCGCCGGTGGGGCCGGGCTGCTGCTGCGGCAGTCCTGGTTGGACGCCTCGCTGCACCAGGCCGCCGCCGACGCCCGCTACCAGCTCCTGCTCGCCGGCGAGTTCCTGCCCCTGACCGAGCAGCGCGGCACGGAGCTGCTCACCAGCTTCGAGGGCAGTGGCCGGCACGTTCTCCTCGTCGACGGCCCCGTCCGCCCCTCCCACCCGGCGTACGCCCCCGCCCTGGGCGCGCGACTGCGGGCGGCGGTCGCCGACGGGCAGCTCGCCTACCAGCGTTCGACGCCGGCCCAGCGACCCCGACTGCTGGTGGTCGGCGGACGCATCCCCGGCTCGACCGCTGAGCTGTACGTGATCACCGTGGAGGACGACATCGCCGCCGACCTGGGTCAGGTGCGCACCGCGCTGCTGGCCGGCTGGGTGCTCGTCGTGCTGGTCGCCGCCGGGGTGGGTCACCTCCTGGCCCGGCGCACCCTGGAGCCGGTGGGTCGAGCCAGCCGCGCCGCCCGGTCACTCACCGAGGGGCTGCTCGACACCCGTCTGCCGGTACGCGGGCGCGACGAGTTCAGCGTCTGGGCGGCGTCGTTCAACGAGATGGCCGAGGCGCTGGAGTCGAAGATCGCCGCCCTGTCGGCCGCACAGGCCCGTGAGCGGCGGTTCACCGCCGACGTGGCGCACGAGCTGCGTACCCCGGTGACCGCCCTGGTGGTCGCGGCCTCGCTGCTGGGCGAGCAGCTGGACCGGCTACCGGACGACGCCCGGCCGGCGGCGCGGCTGCTGGTGGGCGGCGTGGCCCGGCTGCGCCGCCTGGTCGAGGACCTCATGGAGGTCTCGCGGCTGGACGCCGGGCGGGAACGGCCGAGCGTCGAGCCGGTGGATGCGCCCGCGCTGCTGCGCGAGATCGTCGCGGCGCGCGGCTGGTCGGACCGCGTGCTGGTCATCGGCGACCCGGTGGCGCTGCGCACGGACCCTCGCCGCCTGGAGCGCGTCCTGGCCAACCTGGTGGTCAACGCGGTCGAGCACGGCGGCGGCGAGATCCGGGCGACAGTGACCGGGGCCGGCCCGCTCGTCGTCGTCGAGGTCAGCGACCAAGGGCCGGGAATTCCCGCCGAGCACCTGTCGCACGTGTTCGACAGGTTCCACAAGGTCGACGCGTCGCGGTCCGCGCCGGGCAGCGGGCTCGGCCTGGCCATCGCCCGGGAGCACACCGCCCTGCTCGGCGGGGTGCTGAGCGTCCGCAGCGCGCCGGGCGCCGGCACTCGTTTCCGTCTGGAGCTGCCGGCGCTCGGCCCGGGCGGGCCACCCAGCGGCGTACCACGCCCGGCGGGGAACCCCGACGAGGACGCCGCGGCCGCCGCCGGCCCGTCGGAGGGTGTCGGATGAGCCGGCGCGGCGCGGTCGGGGTGGGCCGGCGCGGCGGGTGGCGCGCGGTGGGCGTGCCGGTGCTCGTCGCCGCGCTCCTGCTCGGCGCGTGCGGCACCCCCCGCTCCGGCGTCCTGGGCACGGCGCCCACCGCGCCGCCGCCGAGCCCTCCACCCACCGCCCGCCCGTCGGCCGCGTCCACCCCGCCGAGCGGGCCGCCGACCGGGCCAACCCCGTCGGCGGCGGCCACCCGCACCGCGCCCCGTCCACCGGCACCGACGTCCGCCGGCACCCGCCGGCCCGAGCCGGTGACGATCGAGCTGTGGTACGTGCGGTCCGGCCTGCTCGTTCCCACCCGGCGCACCCGGCCGGCCACCGTCACCACGTCCCGGCTCGCGCTTACCGAACTGGCCGCCGGGCCCACGCCGGCCGAGGCCGCCACCGGCATGGTCACCCTTCTGCCGGCAGGTGTCGAGGTCACCCGGATCGCCGACGGCGTGGCGACGCTCGGTCCCGTCCCGTGGGGTGACGATCCGGCGGAGCGTCGGCGACTGCGCGAGGCGCAGGTGGTGTGGACGCTCACCCAGTTCCCCACCGTCCGGCAGGTCCGCTTTCCCGGCGGCGCGCCCGTCGGCCGGGCCGACTATCCGGACCTGCTCGCGCCGATCGTGGTCACCGCTCCGAGCGTCGGCGACCGGGTGACCGCCCCGCTCACCGTCACCGGCACCGCCGACGTGTTCGAGGCCACGGTGAGCATCCGGGTGCTGGACGCCGCCGGCCGGGAGGTGGCCACCGGCTTCGGCGCCGCCAGCTGCGGCAGTGGCTGCCGGGGCGCCTACCGGCTGGTGGTCGGCTGGCGCACGGCCCGGGAGCAGCACGGCACGATCGAGGTGTACGAGGTGTCCGCGCGCGACGGCTCCCGGACGCACACGGTCGCCGTGCCGGTGATCCTCGCGCCGAGCGGGAGTTGAGCACGGGGTTCACCCGCCAGACGTCAGGCAGAAACGTAATCGTTTCGTCCACCGAGTGCGACGCACCTCATAAAAGCCTGCGGAAACGGCCGGCCGCGAACTAGGGTCAGTACGACATCGTTTCACGGGGGGTCAACGGGTGCTGGATGGTCGACAGGTGAACGCGGGTGCCGGGGTGCCGGCTGCCCGGGCCGCGCGGTGCACCGCCGACGACCTGTTCGCCGTGGTGATCGACCTGTTGCGTGAGGTCGGCTACGACCGGATGACCATCGACGCCGTCGCCGCCCGGGCCCACATCAGCAAGGCCACCATCTACCGGCGCTTCGACGGCAAGGCCGAGCTGGTCGTCGCCGCCCTGAGCGACCGCCAGGTCGGCGTGCACAACCCGCCCGACACCGGCTCGCTGCGGGGCGACCTGATCGAGCTGCTGCGCGCCACCGCCGCCATCTGCGTCGCCGACTGCGACCTGATGCAGGCACTGACCTTCGCCATGCGGACCAGCCCGGAGCTGGAACGCCTGGTGCGCCACCAGGTGCTGCCCGCCGGGCGGGTGGCCAGCACCGCCGTCCTCGTCCGCGCCGCCGCCCGCGGGGAGATCCCCCCGGACGCCGGCGAACGGGAGCTGTTCCACGACCTGGCGCCCGCCCTCACCATGTCCCGCGTCCTCGCGCACGGGCTACCCGCCGACGACGCGTTCCTCACCCAGGTCGTCGACCAGGTGCTGATCCCGGTCCTCCGCTACCAGCACGACCGCCCGTCCCAGGCCTGATCCATCGACATCCGCACCACGGAAGGCTTCACCATGTCCGGAACCACCTCGACCTCCCCCGGCGCACCCGGCGCCGGAACGTCGACAGGCGCGCCGCACCCGCGGCGCTGGATCGCGCTGGCGGTGATCGCGGTCTCCCAGCTGATGGTCGTCCTGGACGCCACCATCGTGAACATCGCGCTCCCGAAGGCCCAGGCCGACCTGGGGATCACCGACGCGAACCGGCAGTGGGTGATCACGGCGTACACACTGGCCTTCGGTGGTCTGCTCCTGCTCGGCGGCCGGATCGCCGACTACTGGGGCCGCAAGCGCACCTTCATCGTCGGCATGGTCGGCTTCGCCTTGGCGTCCGCGCTGGGTGGCCTCGCCACCAGCGGCGAGATGCTCTTCGCCGCCCGCGCGTTGCAGGGCGCCTTCGGCGCGCTGCTCGCCCCGGCCGCGTTGGCGCTGCTCACGGTGCTGTTCACCGAGGCCACGGAGCGGGCCAAGGCGTTCGCCGTGTACGGCGCGATCGCCGGCGGTGGGTCCGCGGTCGGGCTGCTGCTCGGCGGGGTGCTGACCGAGTACGCCGACTGGCGCTGGTGCCTGCTTGTCAACATCCCGGTCGCCGCCATCGCGATCGCCTTCGCGATCCCGCTGGTGCCGGAGAGCCGGGCGCACGGCAACACCCGCTACGACGTGCCCGGCGCGGTGGTCGTCACCGCCGGCCTGGTCTCCCTGGTGTACGGCTTCACGAAGGCCGCCGAGGACGGTTGGGACGCCACCGCCACGCTCGGCTTCATCGCCGCCGGTGTGGTGCTGCTCGCCGCCTTCGTGGTGATCGAGCTGCGCTCCAACCACCCGTTGCTGCCGCTGCGGATCATCCTGGACCGCAACCGGGGCGGGGCGTACCTCGCCTCCACGCTGATCGGCGCCGGCCTGTTCGGGGCGTTCCTCTTCCTCACCTTCTACTTCCAGGTGGTGTTGCAGTACAAGCCGCTCGAGGCGGGGCTCGCGTCGCTGCCGGTCACCGCGGGCGTGTTGATCGCGGCGGGTGGCGCCAGCCAGCTCATGCCGAAGGTGGGTGCCAAGCCGCTGATGGTCGGCGGCGCGGTGCTCGCCGCCGTGGCCATGCTGACGCTCACCCAGATCGACGTGGACACCTCGTTCCTCACCCTCCTGCTGCCCGCCCAGGTCGTCCTCGGCATGGGCCTCGGCTTCACCTTCGTGCCGCTGTCCAGCCTGGCCCTGGTCGGGGTGCCGGAGCACGACGCCGGTGCGGCCAGCGCGACGCTGAACGCGACGCAGCAGATCGGCGGCTCGTTGGGCACCGCGCTGCTGAACACCTTCTACACCAGCGCTGTCGCCGCGTACCTGGTCGGTCGGGCCCCGAACCCGATCACCCAGGTCGAGGCGCTCGTGCACGGTTACCGCGTGGCGTTCGCCTGGGGCGCGGCCCTGATCGTGCTCGCCGGGGTGGTCACCCTGGTCCTGGTGAAGGTGCGCAAGGAGGACATCCCCGCCGGCAACGCCGTGCACATGGGCTGAGCCGGGTGACACGGCCGGCCCGCTCCCGACCGGAGCGGGCCGGCCGCCGTACCCGTCCGGTAGCGTCCGGACCATCGTCGAAGATCCGTTGAGGAGACACATGTCCACGGCTGCCGACCAGATCATCCACGCGTTACGCTCCGGCCACGAGGAGCTCGCCGCGCTCGTGCGCGACCTCAAGGAAGACGACCTGCGCCGCCCCTCCGGGGCCAGCGAGTGGCAGGTCTCCCAGGTGCTCAGCCACCTCGGCAGCGGCGCGGAGATCGGCCTCGCGGCGCTCACCGCGGCCCGTGCGGGCACCGCCGCACCCGACGGCGACTTCAACCGCACCGTCTGGGCGCGCTGGGACGCCATGTCCCCGGAGGAGCACGCTGCCGGCTTCCTGGAGTCCAACCAGCGGCTCGTCGAGGCGTACGAGGCGCTGGACGCCGACACCCGCTCGACGCTGCGGATCGACCTCGGTTTCCTGCCGGAGCCGGTCGACGTCGCCACCGCCGCCCGGTTCCGGCTCAGCGAGTTCTCCCTGCACCAGTGGGACGCCGAGGTCTCGTTCAACTCGTTCGCGGCGGTGACGCCGGAGGCGGTGCCGCTGCTGATCGAGCAGATCGGCGGCATGCTGGGCTGGACGAGCCGGCCGCAGGAGCTGGCCGGCCGCCAGGCCACCCTGCTGGTACGGCTGCGGGACCCGGAGCGGACGTTCGGACTGCGGCTGGGCGAGCAGATCGAGCTGACCGACGCGCCGGAGCAGCCCGACGGCGAGCTGTCCCTGCCGGCCGAGACGTGGCTGCGGCTGGTGGTTGGCCGGCTCGGACCGCAGTACACGCCGGACGGCGTGCAGGTGACCGGTCCGCTGACCCTGGACGACCTGCGTCGGGTCTTCGTCGGCTTCTGACGGGTAACGCGCGGGCCGGTGCTCCCGGCCCGCGCGTACCCTCGTCAGCCCTTCACGCAGACGACCTGCTTGAGGTGCGCGACCACCTCGACCAGGTCCTCCTGCTGGGCCATCACCTCGGTGATGTCCTTGTACGCGCCGGGAATCTCGTCGACCACCCCGGCGTCCTTGCGGCACTCGACGCCGGCGGTCTGCGCGGCCAGGTCGTCGGTGCTGAACGTCCGCTTGGCCTGCGCCCGCGACATCCGCCGCCCGGCCCCGTGTGAGGCCGAGCAGTACGCGGCCGGGTTGCCCCGACCCCGCACGATGTACGACCCGGTGCCCATCGACCCGGGGATGATGCCCAGGTCACCCCGCCCGGCCCGGATGGCGCCCTTGCGGGTGACCAGCACCTCCACCCCGTCGTAGCTCTCCTCGGACACGTAGTTGTGGTGACACGAGATCGGCTCGTCGTAGCCGACCTGCGGGAAGTGCTCGCGCACCACGCCGCAGAGCAGCGCCAACATGACCGCCCGGTTGCGCCGCGCGTACTCCTGCGCCCACCACAGGTCCCGCCGGTACGCGTCCATCTCGGGTGTTCCGGCGAGGAACACCGCCAGGTCCCGATCGGGCAGGTCGGCGTTGTGCGGCAGCCGCCGGGCCACGCCGATGTGCCGCTCGGCCAACTCCTTGCCGATGTTGCGCGACCCGGAGTGCAGCATCAGCCACACCCGACCCTCGTCGTCTCCGCCCTGTTCCAGGCAGACCTCGATGAAGTGGTTGCCGCCGCCGAGCGTCCCGAGCTGCCGCTGGGCGCGGGTCTCCAGCTGCGCCACCCGCCGGTCCAGGCCGGCGAACCGACTCCAGAAGTCGGCCCAGCCGGCCTGCTCCAGACCACGGATCCGGCGCGGGTTGACCGCCTCCTGCCGCTGGTTGAAGCCGACCGGGATGGTGGCCTCGATCGCCGAGCGCAGCCCGGCCAGATCGTCCGGCAGGTCGGCGGCGGTCAGCGACGTCCGCACCGCCGACATGCCGCAGCCGATGTCGACGCCGACGGCGGCCGGCGAGACGGCCTGCCGCATGGCGATGACCGAACCGACCGTGGCGCCCTTGCCGAAGTGCACGTCGGGCATGACGGCGACGCCCTGCACCCAGGGCAGCGCGCCGATGTTGCGCAGCTGCTTCGCGGCCTGCGGCTCGATGGCGTACGGGTCGGTCCAGACCCGGACCGGTGCCCGGGTACCGGCGAGAGGGGTGAATCCCATCGTGGTCTCCTCGTGTCGTGCCGACACTAGCGCTACCTGGTGACCGTAAATGATCGCGCGCCGGGCGGAGCCGGCGTGAAAGCTCGTCGGATACGAAAAGGGCCGCCGACCCCTGCGGGGTGGGCGGCCGCGCGCGACGCGCGTGGCGTCAGCGAAGTCGCCGCCCCGGATACCGGTCCTGGTTGCGATCCTGAGCGGGCCGGCCGAGACACCGGTACGACGCGCCGGACGGCAAGACGGCACCGGCACCCGGCACGCGCCAGGTGGCGTCGGTGGTTGTGCGTTGCGACATGGCGTGCTCCCCCCGGGTGTGCTCGGTCGGCCGTACTCCGCATCACGGTAGGTGTGTCAGAAGCTGTCCGCAAAGGATATTGCGTCAGGCCCGGCGAGGCCGTGATTCGGGCCCGGCGGGCCGCGATCGGGCCGGGCAGAGTTGGTCGGCCTGGCGGACCGTCGTCGGACCCGGGCTGTCACTCTCGCGGCCTGTCGAGTTGCCCCGCAGGTGGGGCGGCGCCCCCACCGGGTCCGGCCGGAGGAAGCGCCGCCACCAACGCGTCGGCGGTGGTCGCGGCACGCGCCCACGGCGGCGGTGGTCGCGGCGGCGACCGTGGGCTCTCGTGCCTGCCCCGTTCGTGGGGCAGCTCTACAGGGCGCCTACCAGGGGGTCCGCCTCGGGCAGGGCACCGCGCCGCACCGCACCGAGCCGCGCCGAGCCGAGCCGCGCCGAGCCGAGCCGCACCGCGCCGCGCCGCACCGCGCCGCGCCGCGTGGCTCAGGTGTCGTAGCAGCCGTCCCAGGGCGGGTCGAAGCCCAGGTCGTCGGGGAGAAACTCGGCGTGGTCCTCGCCGTCGTACTCCGCGGACCAGTCGACCAGCCCGAAGACGTGCCCGTCGACCTCGACCTGGAACAGTCCGATGGCGATGTCGCCGAAGACCAGGCCGGGCAGCCCGTCGAGCCAGTCGAGGAGGCGAGCCTCGGCACGGGTGCCCGAGGCTTCCTCGTCCTCGCTGGTGCCGGCGAACCAGATGTCCGAGTCGGTGTGCACGCCGTCGGCGTCGAAGCGGTGCAGCACCGCGTACCACCGCTTGTGGCGGTACCAGTCGTCTTCGGCTCCGGCACCGTCGGCGAGTGTCGCGGTGACGGAGCCGAAGAACTGGCCCTTGTCGTACCGACCGATGTAGCGGGTGCGGTAGTCGGACTCGTACGCGATGGGCACGCGATCGGGGATGGCCATGCGCGGACGCTACCGCCCGCGGCCTACGGCTGCGGCACCAGCCGGAAGGACTGCGCCGCCGTGCCGTTGCAGGTGTACTGGACGAGCTGGACGCTGTCCGCCGTGGACGCACCCGGCACTTCGAGGCACTTGCCGCTGCTGCGGTTGACCAGCCGGTAGTAGCCGCCGCCCTCGGATTCCGCCCGCCACTGCTGGTTGTTGCCGCCGCTGTAGGACCAGAGCTGGATGGGCGCCGAGTCGGCTGTCGACCGATCGGTCACGTCGAGCACCTGGGCGCTGTTGCCACGGTTGTTGACCCGCAGGTATCCCCCGCTGGTCGGCGCGAACTGGTACTGCTGGGCGGCGCTGCTGTTGCAGGCGTACT
This sequence comes from Micromonospora sp. NPDC049275, assembly GCF_043197115.1. Lineage (NCBI taxonomy): Bacteria > Bacillati > Actinomycetota > Actinomycetes > Micromonosporales > Micromonosporaceae > Micromonospora > Micromonospora sp. NPDC049275. The sequence continues at coordinate 198,730 of NZ_JBICSN010000009.1, read as the reverse complement.
GCTGGATGGCCGTGCCGTTGGCGGTGCCGGCGGCCCGCGCGTCCACGCACTTGCCGCTGCCCCGGTTGACGACCGTGTGCCAGGCGGTCGGCGAGATCGGGCCGGCGCTGCCCGTCGGCGTGGGCGTCGGCGTCGACGTGGGCGCCGTGCCGGCACCGGCGAGCCAGTGCAGGCCGTCGATCAGCAGCTTGTTCTGCTGCGGGCTGTCGAACGTCGAGGACAGGCCGGTGTTGGTGCTGTAGTTCATGCGGTTGTGCCCGAAGTTGGCGTACAGCATCTTGTAGCGCTTGTTGCTCCACACCAGCGGGTAGTAGCCGCCGTACCAGGACTGGTTGGAGTCCGTGCCGACCGGGAAGCTGGACGGGTCGACGGAGGCCAGGATGTCGATGTCCGGGTTCTGTCGCAGGTCGTTGCTCCAGGAGTACCACTCGCTGAACGACGACGCGAAGGTCGCCGGGAGCGCCTGGGTGGCCGGGTGGGTGCGGTTGTCGACGCGCATCGTGACGCGTGTCGGCTCCCAGGTGTTGGTCTGGAAGGAGCCGGAGCCGAGGAACGTGTTGTAGTACCAGCTCCAGCTCGACGGGTTGTCGGTCCAGGCGCTGACGTGGAAGCCCAGCCACGCCCCGCCGTTGCGCATGTACTGCTCGAAGGCGGGTCGCTGCGCGGCGGGCGGCGCGTCGTCGAGGAACATGACGACCCTGTACTGGGCCAGGTTCGACGTGTTCAGCAGGCTCCAGTTGGTGGTCGCCTCCCAGGAGAAGCCGTACTGGGCGGCGGCCTGCGGGAACCAGGCGCGGGCGTCCCGGTCGAAGTCGATGTGCGCGGCGTCCCAGGTGCCGTTGTAGAAGGCCAGGACCTTGAACGTCGGCGCGGCCTGCGCGCTGCGCGCGACCCCGAGGCCGAGCCCGGCGCTCACGGCGACGACGAGGGCGACGAACACCGCCAGGATCCTTCGGGTACGGGAGGGAAGTTCTGCGATCACCTGATCGTCCCTTCGGTCGGGACGCGCGCCGACGCGTCGACGTGAACTATCTGTTCACAAGGTTTACAGATAGATGAAAGGTTATGCGCCGCCGACCGGTGCGTCAATCACGGGCCGGCCGATCGGGTGGGATTCCTGCGGCAGCGGGTACCCCGGCCCGATGACCAGCCCGGACGCCGTCGACGTCGACGTGCCGCTCGCCGTGGACGTGCCCGCCGCGCCACACGACGCCAGCGGCGAGCGCGTGCCGACCCGCGACCTGGCCGGGCTCGCCCCGGCGACGAGACCGGCACGCCGCTGGACCCCGAGCCGGGTGGTGGCCACCCCGGCCGCCCTGGACCACCCCCACGGGCAGCGGATCGTCGAGCGGGTGCGGGCGCTGGGCATCGAGGTGGAACGACTGCGGTCCAACCGGCTCACCGGCGTACGCGGGCAGACCGACCGGGAGACGTACGCCCGCGCCAAGGCGACCATGGCGATCGTGGTGAGCCCACCCTCGCGACGTGCTCTGCAACCCATCGCCCCCAGCGCCGACTGGCGCGTCGACCTCGCCGAGGGCTGCCCCGCGCACTGCCAGTACTGCTACCTCGCCGGTTCACTCTCCGGCCCGCCGGTGACCCGGGTGTACGCGGACCTCGACGACATCCTGGCCGGGCTGGCCGCGTACGCCGGGCGCGGAACGGTGACCAGCCGCAACGCGCGCCGCGCCGACGAGGGCACCACCTTCGAGGCGTCCTGCTACACCGACCCGCTCGCGCTGGAGCACCTGACCGGCAGCTGGCGGCGGGCGGTGCAGCACTTCGCCGACTGGGACGCGCCCGTGCAGTTGCGCTGGACCACCAAGTACGCCGACGTGGACACCTTCGTCGGGCTGCCGCATGCCGGCCGCACCCGGGTCCGGTTCAGCGTCAACTGCGCCCCGGTGAGCGAGCGGTTCGAGGGCGGCACCGCGCGGGTGCCGGACCGGCTCGCCGCGCTGCGCCGCCTCGCGCTCGACGGCTACCCCGTCGGGCTGACCATCGCCCCGATCATGCCGCTGCCGGACTGGCGCGAACGCTACGGCGAGCTGCTCGACCAGGTCCGCGCGGCTGTCGACGGGGTTCCCGAGCTGGACCTGACCGCCGAGCTGATCACGCACCGGTTCACGCCGGGCAGCAAGGAGGTGCTGCTCGGCTGGTACCCGCACACCCGGCTGGAGATGGACGAGGAGTCCCGCAGCCGCAAACACGGCAAGTTCGGCGCGGTGAAGTACGTCTACCCCCGCGACACGATGGCGGAGCTGCGCGGCTGGTTCACCGCCGAGCTGGCCGCCCGGGTACCGGCCTGCCGCATCCTCTACTGGACCTGACCGTCAGCCGAGCGAGGAGCGGGCCACCGGCGCGGCGAAGAAGGTGCGCGGGTACGGCTCCTCGCGGAGGCTGTAGTGCCACCACTCGCGGTCGTAGTTGACGAACCCGGCGTCGGTCATCAGCCGCCGCAGCAACTGCCGGTTCTCCCGTGCCGTGCCGGTGATGCGGGCGTCGGCGGTGTGCGCCCGGGCGTCGAAACAGTCGAACCCGGTGCCCATGTCGATGCTGTTGTCGGCGAAGCGCCGCCCCGGCGGAGCGGTGCAGGCGACGAGACGCTGCCCGGGCACGTACGCGGGTTGGCTGGCGGGTGGCTCGTCGACGAGGGTCAGGTCCAGCGTGCTGCCCCGGCTGTGCGCGGTCGGCGCCCCGATGTACCCGTCGGCGAAGAGCCGGTCCTTGGCCAGGTCCGGATAGAACTCGGCCTTGGTCTGCTGCTCGCCGGGCCGCTTCGACCAGGCGACGAAGTCGTCCACCGCCGGCTGGGGGCGGTAGCAGTCGTACGCCTTGAGGCTGTGGCCGCCGGCGAGCGCGGCGTCCTGGACCCGGCGCAGCGCCTCGGCGGCCTGCCTGGTGAGCAGGCACAGCGGCTCGCGGTAGCCGACGATCGGCCGGCCCACGAAGTTGTGCGCCGTGGCGTAGCGGATGTCGGCGTGGATGCGCGGGTCGAGGTCGGTCAGCACCACGAAACCCGGCAACCCGCCGGTCGCCGACGGGGACGGGGTGGCCGACGGCTGTGCAGGGCTCACCGAGGTGGCGACCGGGGCCGAGGCGGGGACCGGGGCCGCCGGGCGGGGACGCGGTTGCGGATGGGAGCAGCCGCCGAGCACCGCGACGAGCGCGAGCGCGACGCCGCCACCAACCCGCCCTGACCAGCGCACACGTCCTGTCTATCAGCAGCGGTCCGGCTTACGCGCCGGATCAGCGCTCGGCCGCCGCGAGCCCGCTCAACCCCCGGCCGCCAGCGGAGCCGGAGCTGGCACGGTCGGCGCCGCGTCGCGGGTGTCGACCAGGTGCGCGTCGAGGAAGCGCAGGGCCGCCTCGTCGTCGTCGATCCCACCGGCCTCGTGGCCGTTGTAACGCCACACCGACAGTTCGGTCGGCCCGGCGTGCGCGTTGTGGGCGGCGTAGACCCCCGACGGCGGCACGATGTCGTCCATCAACGCCACCGAGTACCGGGCCGGCCGGCGGCAGCGTCGGGCGAAGTTGACGCCGTCGACGTACGACAGGGTGCTCAGCACCCGATCCTCGGCGTCCCGGTGGACCGCCAGGTAGTCGCGGATCTCCCGGTACGGGTGGGTGTCGGTGATCACCACGGCGCGCGGGATGTCGCAGAGGAACGGCACGAGGGCGACCACGGCGCGCACACCGCGTGCCAACGCGCCGGCCGCCAGAGCGAGGGCGCCACCCTGGCTGTGCCCGAGCACCGCAACCCGGGTCGGGTCGACCATCGGCAGGGTACGGGCCGCGTCCACCGCCCGCACCGCATCGGTGATCAACCGTCGGTAGTAGTAGGTGCGGGGGTCGGTGATGCCCCGCGTCGCCACGCCGGGCGTCTCCGGGCCGGCCGCGCCCGGGTCCGCGGTGACGCCCCGGCTCCAGCCCGAGCCCTGCCCCCGGGTGTCCATCTGCAGGTGGGCGAACCCGGCCGATGCCCAGAGCAGGTTCTCCAGCGCGTGCCCGCGCCCGCCGCCGTAGCCCACGTACTGCACGACTGTCGGCAGCGCCGTGCCGGCCCCGTGCGGCACCCGCAGCCAGGCCCGGACGGGCTGACCGGCGAACCCGGGGAAGGTCACGTCGTACACGTCGATGGCGGTCAGACCGGTCACCACGGGTTCCAGCCGGACCGGCCAGTTGGCGTCACGGGCCTGCGCCAGGGTGGCGGCCCAGAACTCGTCGAAGTCGGCGGGGTCCGGCACCACGCCGCGGTACTCGCGTAGCTGCGCCTCGGGCAGATCCGTGTGCATGGCGCCCCTTGTCTGTCACGTGGCACTGAACAGGGTGCGTCCACGGCGTGGCCGACGCCGACAGCCGGGCGGCACAGACGAGACCGTACGCCGATACGCATCCGACAAATTACCGGAACATTTCCGCAACTCAGCCGAACGCTAGAACCGACCTGGCGTGTCGTCAACCCCCGTCCGTGAGGCAAGATGGCGCGAGGGGCGGGCGTGCCGTTCCGGGACACTGGATGGACGACGCTCGTGGTCGTCCCTCCGGAGCGGTGAAGGAGACGCGGGTGGACGCGGACGACGGACGCAGGGTGACCATCACCGCGATCGCACGGGAGGCCGGGGTCTCGGTGCCGACCGTGTCACGGGTGCTCAACGGTCGGTCCGATGTGGCCCCCGGCACCCGGGAACGTGTCGAAGAACTGCTGCGCCACCACGGCTACCGGCGCCGCACCAGCCGCAGCGTCCGCCGCGCGGGCCTCGTCGACCTGGTCTTCAACGACCTGGACAGCCCCTGGGCCGTGGAGATCATCCGGGGCGTGGAGGACGTCGGGCACGGCGCCGGGGTGGGCACCGTGGTCTCCGCGATCCACCGGCAGCCCACGGCGGCCCGGCAGTGGTTGCAGAACCTGCGTACGCGCGCCACCGACGGCGTCATCTTCGTGACGTCGCACCTGAGCCCGCCGTTGCACGCGCAACTGCGCCGCCTCAACGTGCCGGTGGTGGTCGTCGACCCGGCCGGCGTACCGGCCATGGACGTCCCGACGATCGGCGCCACCAACTGGGCCGGCGGGCTCGCCGCGACCGAGCACCTGCTGGCCGTCGGGCACCGGCGGATCGGGTTCGTGGCCGGGCCGACGCACCTGCTGTGCAGCCGGGCCCGCCTCGACGGCTACCGCGCCGGGCTGGAGGCCGCCGGCGTGCCGGTGGACGACGCGCTGATCTACCCCGGCGACTTCTACCACGCCTCCGGCTTCGCCGGCGGCACGGCGCTGCTCGATCTGGCCGACCCGCCGACAGGCATCTTCGCGGCCAGCGACCAGATGGCGTTCGGCGTCTACGAGGCCATCCGTCGCCGCGGGCTGCGGGTTCCCGACGATGTCAGCGTGGTCGGCTTCGACGACCTGCCGGAAGCCCGCTGGGCGTCGCCGCCGCTGACCACCGTCCGGCAGCCCCTGGTCGAGATGGGCCGACTGGCGGTGCGGACGGTGCTGCGACTGGCCCAGGGCGAGGGCATCGACTCGCCCCGGGTGGAGCTGGCCACCGAGCTGGTCGTCCGGGACAGCACCGCTGTGCCGCCAACCGGCTGACCCCCTCCCTTCCGACAGCCGAACCGGGTCGGATTCCGGTTCCACCTGTTCCGGTCGAGTTACGAAAATTCCGGCCCGCCGCACCTTCCGGCCCGCCGGTCCGCCGGTCTGCCGGTGCACCGCGCGGGTCAGGGCGACGGACGTGGACGCCTCGCGGCGCGGTGGGCGACCCGGGGGCCGTCCACCGCGCCGAGCGGCTCAGTGGTGGTGGTGTGCCCGGACGGCACGCCGGATGGTCACCGGCTGCGCGGGCGCGCCGTCGACAGGCGCCGGGTCCTCGGCCGTCGGCGCGATCCCCAGGGCGGCGATCCGGTCCAGGGTGGCGAGCCCGGCCGCGTCGACCGTGCCGAAGATCGTGTAGTTGGGGCGCAGCGCCGAGTCGGCGTACACCAGGAAGAACTGGCTGCCGTTGGTGTCCGGCCCGGCGTTCGCCATCGCCAGCACGCCCCGGGCGTAGAGCCGGCGTACACCGGTCGGGTCGGTCGGGGCCGGCGGCAGGTCGGTCGGCAGCTCGTCGCGGTACCGGTAGCCGGGGCCACCCTCGCCGGTGCCGGACGGGTCGCCGCACTGCAACACGCTCAACGTCGGGTACGCGGTGAGCCGGTGGCACGGGGTGCGGTCGTAGAAGCGCTTGCCGACCAGGTGCAGGAAGCTCTGGACCGTGCACGGCGCGGCGGCCCGGTCCAGGTTCAATCCGATCGGCCCCTGGTTGGTGGAGAGGGTCACCCGGACGCTGCCCCGCTCCGGGGTGCGGCGCGGATCGGGCGGCAGCGGCACCGGCCGGGCGGCCGGCTCGTCGGGCGTCTCGGTGTAGGCGCACGGGCCGTGGGTGGTGCGCGGCGGGCGGGCATCGGCGGCGGCGCTCACCGCGTCGTCGGCCACGCCCGGCGCGGCCACCGCGGCAGCCGACGCGCCGACGATGAGCGTTGCGGCGAACGCCGTCACACCCGCGAGGCGGGTCAGCGCGCGCACCGACCGGCGGGGTGCCGCCGCGCCGGACGGCGTTTCGAGTTCACTCGACACAGGGATCCTCCTGGGCTCGTGCTGGCCAGAAAGACCGGAGTCTATGGAGGCCGAGCGCCGTTGTCGATCTGACCGGGCAACCGGCGGCGGCGGTGCCACAGCAACCCGCCCAGCAGCGCCAGCACTCCCGCGCCACTCAGCGCGACCACCCACCACAGCCATCCGGAGCCGGTACGCGCCGGGCCGCTGGCCGCCGCCGGGCGCGGTGCACCGGGCGCGGCCAGCGCGGACGGCACGGCCGACGGCGTGGCGGTCAACTCGCCCGGCTCGACCAGGCGGCCGACGCTGGCGTCACCCGGCAGCGAGAAGCCCCAGTCCAGCAGGGCCGCTCCCTGCTCCCAGCCACGCATCGGGGCCGGCTCGGCGCCCAGCAGCGTCACCACCAACCGACGGCCGTCCCGTTCCGCCGCACCGACGTAGGTGTGCCGTGCCAGGTCGGTGAAGCCCGTCTTGCCGCCCAACGCGCCCGGGTACCGGTAGATGAGCTGGTTCTCGTTCTGGATCTGGAAGCCCTTGGTGCGCTGCGCCGGCTGGGCCGGAATCGTCGCCTGCTCGGTGAGCGCGTACCGCCGGAAGGTCGGCTGGGCGAAGCAGGCCCGGGCGATCAACGCCAGGTCGTACGCGCTTGTGAACTGGCCCCTGCCGTCCAGCCCGGACGGGGTGACCGCATGCGTCTGGAGCGCGCCGAGGTGGTGCGCCTGCTCGTTCATGGCGCGGACTCCCCCGGCCGCTCCGTCGGGCCCGCCGCCCAGCCGGGCCAGCGCGTTCGCCGCCTCGTTGCCGGAGTTGAGCAGCAGCCCCAGCCAGATCGTCTCGATCGTGTAGCGGCCGCCCTCGACCAGGCCCACGGCCGAGGAGCCGGGCTCGATGTTCATGTCCGCCTCCGTCACGGTCACCGTCTGGGCGGGGTCGAGCCGGGGCATCATCGTGGCCGCCAGCAGCAGCTTCTGAACGCTGGCCGGGGTGCCGTACTCGTGCGGGCCGCAGCCTCCGAGCACCTGGCCGGAGTCCAGGTCAGCGACCAGCCACGAGGTGGCGGTGATCGCCGGTGGCGCGCCCGCGCCGGCCGGCACGACCAGGCCGCTGCTGGCCAGCGCGGCGCCGCCGACCACCCGTGCCTGCGGCACGGCGGGCGGGGGCGAGGGCCGTGGCGGGCGGGACACCGCCGGCGCCGCAACCCGTGGGCAGCGCACGGCCCGCGCGGCGGTGCTGCCCGGCGTGGCGGTACTGCCCTCCGCGGCGGTGGCCTCCGGGGCTGCCGTTGGCGCGGGGGCTGCCGCGGCGGCCGGGACCGGCGCGGGGGCGAGCAGGACGGCGGACGCCGTGACCGCCAGCAGCGCAGCTCTCATGCGCCCGACCCTAGTCAACAAGATCGCCCAGCGGGAGCGGTTGGCCGCTCGACCATCCCGCGGCGGCCCGCTCCACCAGGTAGTCGTGCAGCGCGGCACTGCCCCGCAGCCGGCGCAGGCTGCGGGCGTGCAGGTCCTGCTCACGGCGGGCCAGCTCGGCACGCACCCGCTGGGCACTGCCCGTGGTGCGCAACTCGCCCAGCACCGCCTCGATGATCTCGAACGGGTAGGCGCCCCGGCGCAGGAGCGCGACGACCTGCGCCGCCCGCAGCTCGGTCTCGTCGTACACCCGGTAGTTGGTGCCGGGCGCGCGGCCCGGCCGCAGCAGGTCACGCGCCTCCCACAGGCGCAGCTGCGAGGTCCGAACCCCGACCAGGGCGGCGACCTCGCCGATGCGGACGCCGCGGCGCGGGGCCGGCCGGGTCGCGGGCGGGTTGGCCAGCACGGTCTCGAAGGCGCCGAGCACGCGGCGGATGTCGGCGCGTTCCCGGTCCAGTTCGGCATGGCCGCCGTCGAGCGCCGCCAGGGCCGCCGGTACGTCGCCCCGGTGCACCGCCGCCATGATCTCCCGGGTACGGCCCCAGCCGTGCCCCTCGGCCAGCCGCCGGGCCACGGTCAGCGCGCGGGCGTGCGCGGTCGTGAAGATCCGGTAGCCGCTCGCGGTGCGCCGCACCGGCGGCAGCACGCCCTCCTCGACGTAGTTGCGCACCTGCTGCACCGAGATCCCGACGGTGGCGGCGAGGTCCACGGCCCGCAGGCGATCCTTCGTCTCCACGCAGCCACCGTACCGGTTGACACGTGATTTGAGACTTTCCCCCTTGTTTCGGCGCGACCCACGCTGCGAGGTCGGCAAAAGGCTCTACAGGAGGACGAATGAGACAATGTAATCCACCAGTCCGGCGGGAGACCTCCCGCCACGACCTCGTGAAGGGTTCGCATGTCGCAGCCAACAAGGTCCGCCGCCGACAGCCACGACATGATCGAGGTACGCGGCGCGCGGGAGAACAACCTCGCCGCGGTCTCGGTCGACATCCCCAAGCGCCGGTTGACCGTCTTCACAGGCGTCTCCGGCTCCGGCAAGTCGTCGCTCGTCTTCGGCACCATCGCCGCCGAGTCCCAGCGCCTGATCAACGAGACCTACAGCGCGTTCCTCCAGTCGTTCATGCCGAACCTCAACCGGCCGGACGTCGACTCGCTGCGCAACCTCGGCGCGGCCATCGTGGTCGACCAGGAGCGGATGGGCGTCAACTCCCGCTCCACCGTCGGCACCGCCACCGACGCGTACGCCATGCTGCGGATCCTCTTCAGCCGGCTCGGCGAGCCGTCCGTCGGTGGCGCCGGCGCGTTCAGCTTCAACCTGCCCGAGGGCATGTGCCTCACCTGCGAGGGGCTGGGCCGGGTCTCCGACCTCGACGTCAACGAACTGGTGGACGTCGAGCGCTCGCTCAACGACGGCGCGATCACCGTGCCCAACTTCGCTGTCGACTCCTGGTACTGGCAGACCATCGTCGGCTCCGGGCTCTTCGACCCGGACGTCAAACTGCAGGACTACACGCCACAGCAGTGGGAGGACTTCCTCCACAAGCCGGCCACGAAGATCAAGGTGGGCAGCAACAACTGGACGTACGAGGGCCTCGCGGTCAAGGTCAAGCGGCTCTACCTGGCCAAGGACCGCGATTCGATGCAGGCGCACATCCGCGCCTTCGTCGACCGGGCGGTCACCTTCACCACCTGCCCCACCTGCGACGGCACCCGGCTCAACGCCGCGGCCCTGTCGTCGCGGATCGCCGGGCGCAGCATCGCCGAGTGCTCCGCCATGCAGATCAGCGACCTGGCCGCGTTCGTGCGGAGCATCGACGACCCCGGGGTGGCGCCGCTGGTCGGCAACCTGCGTGACCTGCTCGACTCGCTTGTCGAGATCGGGTTGGGCTACCTCAGCCTGGACCGGGAGTCCGCGACCCTCTCCGGCGGCGAGGCGCAGCGGGTGAAGATGGTCCGACACCTCGGCTCCAGCCTCTCCGACGTCACGTACGTCTTCGACGAGCCCACCGTAGGCCTGCACCCGCACGACATCGCCCGGATGAACGACCTTCTGCTGCGCCTGCGCGACAAGGGCAACACGGTGCTGGTGGTGGAGCACAAACCGGAGACCATCGCCATCGCCGACCACGTCGTCGACCTGGGGCCGGGCGCGGGCGGCGCCGGCGGGCAGATCTGCTTCACCGGCGACGTCCCCGGCCTGCGCCGCTCCGACACGCTCACCGGGCGGCACCTGGACCACCGGGTGACACTGCGCGACGAGGTACGCCAACCGACCGGCCAGCTCACCATCCGCCACGCCGACCTGCACAACCTGCGCGACGTGGACGTGGACATCCCGCTCGGCGTCCTCACCGTGGTCACCGGCGTGGCCGGCTCCGGCAAGAGCTCGCTCATCCACGGGTCACTACGCGGGCGATCCGGGGTCGTGATCGTCGACCAGTCCCCGATCCGCGGGTCACGACGCAGCAACCCGGCCACGTACAGCGGGTTGCTCGACCCGATCCGTACCGCCTTCGCCAAGGCCAACGGCGTCAAGGCGGCGCTGTTCAGCGCGAACTCCGAGGGCGCCTGCCCGGCCTGCAAGGGCATCGGGCTGATCTACACGGACCTGGCGATGATGGCCGGCGTGGCGAGCGTCTGCGAGCGGTGCGAGGGCCGACGGTTCACCGACGAGGTCCTCACGTACACGCTGCGCGGCAGGAACATCGGCGAGGTGCTGGCCATGTCGGTCACCGAGGCGTACGACTTCTTCCCGCACCCCATTCTCCGCCGACTGGTCGACGTCGGGTTGGGCTACCTCAGCCTCGGCCAGCCACTGACCACCCTGTCCGGCGGGGAGCGGCAACGACTCAAGCTCGCCATCCACCTGGCGGAGAAGCGCAGCACGTACGTCCTCGACGAGCCCACCACCGGCCTGCACCTGGCCGACGTGGACCAGCTGCTGGCCCTGCTGGACCGTATGGTCGACGCCGGCAACACGGTCATCGTCATCGAGCACCACCAGGCCGTGATGGCCCACGCGGACTGGCTCATCGACCTGGGTCCGGGCGCCGGACACGACGGCGGGCGCGTCGTCTTCACCGGCACGCCGGCCGACCTGGTCGCCCACGGGGAAACCCTCACCGCCACCCACCTGCGCGAATACGTCCACCGGCCAGCGGCACGAGGTTGAGGGGTCGGCGGGGCGGTCGACGTGGACTCGGCCCGCCCGGCGTCCGTCGCTGCACAGCGGGCGGCGGGCCGGGGCGAGGCGGCGCGGCGTCCGGCACTGGTAGTCAGTCAGGCGGCGCGGGCGGGGCAGCGTCCGGTGCCAGCGGCGTGG
>NZ_JBICSN010000009.1:0-187309 GCF_043197115.1 Micromonospora sp. NPDC049275 | reverse complement strand
GTGGCGGCGCAGCCGCGAGGCGGCGTGGCGGCGCAGCCGCGAGGCGGCGTGGCGGCGCAGCCGCGAGGCGGCGTGGCGGCGCAGCCGCGAGGCGGCGTGGCGGCGCAGCCGCGAGGCGGCGCGGCGGCGCGGCCGCGAGGCGGCGTGGCGGCGCGGCCGCGAGGCGGCTTGCGGTGGCGATGCTCAGGCGATGTGGCGCAGCCAGCGCCGCTGCCAGGGTGTCTCCACCGCCTTCGGGTGGTAGCCCGCCCGAACAAAGGTCACCGCCCGCTCGGCCGGCAGGCCGTCGAGGATCGCCAGCGCGGCCAGCGCCGTTCCCGTCCGGCCGACCCCGCCCCGGCAGGCCACTTCGACGCGTTCGCCGTCGTGTGCCCTTCGCAGCGCCGCGCGCAACGCTTCGAGTGCGTCCGCCCGATCAAGCGGCAGCCAGAAGTCAGGCCACCTGATCCGCCGATGCGGCCAGGCCGGTTCCGGTCCGGGCGCCAACAGCAGCGCGAAGTCGGCCGGTGAGACGGTCGCTGCGACACGACGCCCGCGCACCAAGGCCCCGCTGGGCAGTACGAGCACCCCCGACTGCTCCGACCAGGTCTCAGCGACAGTCACCGGAACATTGTGCCGCGACCACGGGCCGGTCAGCCTGCCCGGTCGGCACAGACAGCGCCGCCCCCGGCCGGTTGGCCGAGGGCGGCGCTGATGTCGGTGCGCAGGTCGCCTCTCGGCGAGTGGCGCGACGCGGCTCCAGCCGAACGGAATTCCGCGAAGGCATTGAGGTGAGGCCCGGGGACACTGGATCACACCGACACAGCTTCACAACCAGCCAACCCCTCCCGATGTTCCCGCCCGCTTCAGATCTTGGACAGTTTCCGTTCCGCCCTGACGGAAACTGTCCAAGATCTGAAGCGGAGACGTTCCGATCGGGGCCGGGCCGGGCCGGGCCGGGCGGGCCGCGCCGGGCGGGCCGCGCCGGGCGGGCCGCGCCGGGCGGGCCGCGCCGGGCGGGCCGCGCCGGGCGGGCCAGGCCAGGCCAGGCGGGCCAGGCGGGCCGGGCCGGGCGGGCCGCGCCGGGCGGTGGGTGGGTATGCCGATGGCCGGCACCCGGGGATCGGGATGCCGGCCATCGGTCGGATCGTGCGGTGGGTCAGCTGTTCCAGTACTGGCCGACCAGGTCGGCGGCCTGCTGCTCCCACTGGGCGTACGCGTCCGGGTACGCCGACACCTGCACGGTCTGCGCGGCCTCGGTCAGCGGCATGTCCTGCCAACCATCAACCTGACGCAGGCCCTTCAGGAACGCGGTCGTCGAGTACTCCGGGTTGGTGATCTGCTCCGGCGTACCCCAACCACTGGACGGGCGCTGCTGGAACAGGCCCAGCGAATCATGGTCGTTGGCGTCGCCGAGGTGACCCAGGTTCTCCAACTTCGACTCCTGCAGGCTCGTCGCGATCGAGATGACCGCGGCGCGCTCGGGCAGGCCGGCCTTCTTCGTGGCGGCGATGATCGCCTTGGCGTTGCCGGTCTGCTCGTCGTTCAGGTCGATGTGCGACTGGTCGCCCTGGGTGCCGTGCGGGATCAGCTTGCTGGTGTCGGGCTTGTCGGCCTGCACCACGGCCACCGGCCGGGCGTCCGTGCCGGGGGCGGCGACGTGGGCGATCGGGCCGGCGAAGACACCACCGGCGAACGCGAGACCAGCAACAGACAGCATGCTCTTACGGAAGATCGTGTTCATGGGGGTAGCTCCTTCGGGGGTAGGAACACCCGCATCACCAGGGGCGCGGTGACGGGGGTGTGAGCACCTCGTCCGGCGCTGCACAAGAAGGGGAAAGTCTTCGAGGGGTGGCGGCCAGCGAGCCGAGGCTCGCGGCGCCAGGGGGCCGGCGAGCGAGGAGCTCGCGGCACCGGACCGTGTGTAACGACCGCCGGTGCGGGGTCATTCCCGGGCTCTCAGCAGCCGTATCCGGCGGCGGCCCACGGTCGTTCGGGGGTCTGCAACGACCCGGTCGGGCCTGCCATTCCCACCCTCACGAACGGGGGGCCTCCCTCACGAACGGGCGCGGGGCCCGTGGTCCTGCGATCGTCAGGGTGTGTAACGACCCCCGGCCCGCGATGATTCCGGCCCAGGGATGCGTCAGGTCACATCCCAAACCGGCTAAAACTCGGCAATACACCCAACGAATATCACCCACGAAGGCGGAAACCGGTCAAAAGACCGACGATACCGGATGATGCGAGCATCCGGACATGCCGACCCCGCGCCCCGACGCCGAGCCCTAGGAGAGGGTGCCCAGGTAGCGCAGGACGGCGAGGATGCGGCGGCTGTAGCCGGTCGTGTGCGCGAGGCCCAGCTTGTCGAAGATGGCGTTGACGTGCTTCTCCACGGCGCTCTGCGAGATGTGCAACCGATCGGCGACAACGGAGTTCGTGTAGCCCTGGGCCATCTCGTGCAGGACGTCCCGTTCGCGCGGGGTGAGTCGGACGAACGGGTCGGGTCGATCCGTTCCGGCCACCACCTGACGGACCACCTCCGGGTCGAGCGCGGTGCCCTTGGCGGCGACCCGATCCAGGGCGTCGAGGAAGTCGTCCACCTGCGCGACCCGGTCCTTGAGCAGGTAGCCGACCCCTTCGGGACGGTCCGCCAGCAGCCGGGCGGCGTAGCGCCGCTCGACGTACTGGGACAGCACGAGGACGCCCGTGTCGGGCCAGCGCCGGCGGATCTCCAGCGCGGCACGCAACCCGTCATCGGTGTGGGTGGGCGGCATCCGGACGTCGGTGACGACCACGTCGGGACGGGACCGGTCGACCGCCTCGACGAGTTCGTCGGCGGTGCCGACCGCCGCGGCCACCTCGTGGTCCTCCTCGGTGAGCAGCCGCGTGAGGCCCTCCCGGAGCAGCGTCGAGTCTTCGGCGAGAACTAGCCGCACGGCAACTCCGCCAGCACGGTGGTCGGCCCGCCGGCCGGGCTCGTCACGCCCAGTCTGCCGTCCAGCGCGGCGACCCGACGGGCCAGCCCGGACAGGCCGCGCCCGCCGAGGTCCGCGCCGCCGACGCCGTCGTCGTGCACGCACATCCGGACCCACCCCTCCCGTACGCTGATCTCGACCGTGACCAGGGTAGCGGCGGCGTGCTTCGCGGCGTTGGTGAGCGCCTCGCAGGCCACGAAGTAGAGCACCGTCTCGATCTGCCGTTCGGGGCGCTGCGGCAGGTCGCAGCGGATCCGCACCGGCACCTCGGCGCGGCGGGCGACCATGGCCAGCACCTCGCCCAGGTCGCTGCCGTCCAACGCCGACGGGTAGACCCGCCACGCCACCTCGCGTAACTCCTCGACGGCCCGCTGCACGTCCTCGTGGGCCTGGGCCACCAGGGCTTGGGCGCGGTCGCTGTCGCGGGCGCGACGGGCTCGGCCGAGCAGCATGCCGAGGGCGACCAGCCGCTGCTGGAGGCCGTCGTGCAGGTCGCGTTCGATGCGCTGCCGTTCGGCGTCGACCGCCGCGATGACCTCCGCCCGGCTGGTGGTCAGCTCCTGCACCCGCCGGGTCAGCTCCGCCCGGCTCCCCGGACGCAGCAGCCGCCGAGCCAGCCGGACGTCCAGCGCGGCGATGCTGGCGAGGGCCTGAATGTTGAGCAGGAGCAGCACCGCCCCGACGGCGACCTGGGACAGCGCGTCGAGGAGGCTCAACTCGCCACGTACCGCCGCGCGCAGCACGATCCCGGCGAGCACCAGCCCGATGCCCAGCACGGCGTACGCCAGCAGGCCGAGCGTGCCGGGCAGCAGCCGGGCGGCCAGGTAAGCGACCTGCCGCCGCGTCGCCACCTCGCGCGACGGCGGCGGTTCTCCGGCGGCGAGCAGACCGGGGAGCAGA
Organism: Micromonospora sp. NPDC049275; assembly: GCF_043197115.1. Taxonomy (NCBI): domain Bacteria; kingdom Bacillati; phylum Actinomycetota; class Actinomycetes; order Micromonosporales; family Micromonosporaceae; genus Micromonospora; species Micromonospora sp. NPDC049275. The sequence goes on along the minus strand of NZ_JBICSN010000009.1, from coordinate 183,455 downwards.
CCGGCGAGGCGCCGACGTTCCAGGGCTACGAGCTGTCCCGCGTACCGTCTGGTCAGGTCGGTGACCCGGCGGCTGGCCGCGGGCGCGAGCGCGGACACGGCGAGCGCGACCGCCGCGGCGGTCAGAAAGCCGAGCTCGACGGCGGCCGTCACGCTCCCGGCGGCAACGCCTACCGGCAGCCGCAGCCGAGCCCACCACCGGTGGGTGTGCCGCTCCCCTGCCATGCCGCTCCCCTCGCTCGGTCAGCGCTCGTCCGAGGCCCAGGAGCCGCCCCGGTAGAGGGTGCCCCGACCGCCCGGGTCCGGCATCCCCGACGCCTGCGCACCGGGCCGGGGAGGACCGGCGGGGTCGGCGGACTCGGGGTTTCGCGCGGCGCGGCGGGCCCGCAGCACCCGCGACCCGACGAACCAGGCGACGGCCGCGACGCAGGCGACGATCACGACGTTCTGGAGTGTGCCGACGTAGCCCTCGACGAGGTGCCAGTTGTCGCCGAGCAGGTAGCCGGCGAGCACGAAGGTGGTGTTCCAGATCAGGCTGCCAAGCGTCGTGTAGAGCAGGAAGGTCCGCACCGGCATGCGCTCCACCCCGGCCGGGATGGAGATCAGGCTCCGGAAGATCGGGATCATCCGGCCGAAGAACACCGCCTTCACGCCGTGCCGCAGGAACCACGCCTCGGTCCGGTCCACGTCGCTGAGCTTCACCAGTGGCAGTCGGGCGACGATGCCGCGCATCCGCTCCCGGCCCAGGGACGCGCCGATCAGATAGAGCGCCAGCGCGCCCAGCACCGAGCCCAGCGTGGTCCAGAAGATCGCGCCGACCAGGCTCATCCGGCCCTGCGCGGCCACGAACCCGGCCAGCGGCAGGATGACCTCGCTGGGGATCGGCGGGAACAGGTTCTCCAGCGCCACCGCCAGACCGGCGCCCGGCCCGCCGAGCCGTTCCACCAGATCGCTGACGTAGCCGACGATTCCGCCCTGGGGCGGTTCGGCCGCGGCGGCGGGGGTTCCGGTGGCGAGCGCGACGTGCGACGTTCGAATCATGTCCCCACGCTACGAACCAATCCTGAGAGTCGACCATGAGGCGGACCGCCCGGTCCCGCGGCTCGCCCCCACCGGCGGGGGTGCGGAAAACCGCACCCCGCTGCGGCTCGCCGTGGCGCAGCCGCCGTGCGTACCCCTGGATGTCGCGGAGAATGCGCGGGCACACGCCGACGCGGTCCGCGCGGCGCGCGCCCGGGTGGTGGTCTTCCCGGAGCTGTCACTGACGGGGTACGAGTGGGACGGCCCGGCCGTGCCGGTGGACGACAGCCGGTTGACGCCGCTGGTGCGGGCGTGCGCCGAGGAGGGCACGTTGGCGCTGGTCGGCGCTCCGGTGGCCGGTGACCACATCGGAGTGCTGGCCGTCACCGGCGACGGTGTGTCCGTGGCGTACCGGAAGATGTGGCTGGGCGGCACCGAGGCCGAGCGGTTCCGGCCGGGCGACACGCCGAGTGTGCTCGATGTGGATGGCTGGCGAATCGGCCTGGCGGTCTGCAAGGACACCGGCGTCGCCGCGCACGCGCAGCGCACGGCCGCGCTCGGGATCGACGTGTACGCGGCGGGGATGCTGGAGTTGGCGCGCGACTCCGCCGTGCCGGACGAGCGGGCACAGCGGATCGCCACGACGCACCGGGTCTGGGTGGCGGTGGCGAGTTTCGCCGGGTCGACCGGCGGCGGCTACACCGAGGCGGCGGGCCGGTCGGCCATCTGGACGCCGCAAGGTGACGTGGCCGCCCGAGTCGGCACGGCGCCGGGCGAGGTGACCGCGACGACCATCCACTGAACGCGCCGCTGTGGACGGCCGGCACACGCGGGCCCCGAGGAGCGCCGAAGTGTCGTACCACTGCGGAAGAATCGGGGCATGAGCGCGATCCCTTCCCGACTGTCGGTGGTCACCCTTGGCGCCCGCGACATGGGCCTGCTGCGGTCGTTCTACCGATCCCTGGGCTGGCCGGAGCTGCCGACGAGCGACGACGGCTGGTCGGCGTTCCTGCTCGGTGGCGTTCTGCTCGCCCTCTTTCCACTGCCGGAGTTGGCCGCCGAGGCGGCGCCCGGCGTGCCCGAGCCGACCGGCGGCTGGTCCGGTGTGACCCTGGCCTGCAACGTCGACAGCCGCGCGGATGTCGACTCGGCCTTCGCCGCGGCCGTCGAGGCGGGGGCGACCGTGGTGGCGGAGCCGACCGACAGGCCATGGGGCGGGCGCTCGGGTTACGTCGCCGACCCCGAGGGCAACCGTTGGGAGATCGCCTGGGCGGGCACGGCCGTCTTCGACGAGCGCGGTGCTCTCGTGTCCTTCGGCTGAGCGTGCCGTGGTTGCTCGTGGGTGAGGGCCTTTGAGATGCTTCGGTCCATGACCGTCTTCCCGCCGACGTTCGCCGCCGATGTCGTCGAACGGCCGGCCCAGCCACAGTTCGAGGCGTTCATCGACGAGCACCGCGCAGCGCTCAACGGCTGCCTGGACGGGCTGACCGAGGAGCAGGCACGCCGCTCGTTGGTGCCGTCGCGGACGACCCTGCTGGGTCTGGTGAAGCACGCGACGTTCGTCGAGAAGGTGTGGTTCGACGAGGCCGTGACGTGTCGGTCGCGCACCGAGATCGGCCTCCCGGCGACGCCTGACGAGTCGTTCATCCTCGACGCCGGCGACACCATCGACAGCATCCGGTCGGCCCATCGGGAGGCGTGCGAGGCGTCCCGTCGCGCGACGGCGTCCCTGGGCCTCGACGACGTGCTGCGCGGCAACCGGCGTGGCCCGTTGCCGCTGCGCTGGGTCTACCTGCACGTGCTGCGCGAGCTGGCTCAGCACTGCGGGCACGCGGAGATCCTTCGCGAGCAGATCCTGAGCGACTGACGCGCACGGCGTTACTGGATCATGCTCCAGCCAGGCCGGTGTCCCCGAAGCGGCGCAGGGTCCAGCGGGCCGGCGGCCAGCCGCCGGTGTCGTGGTCGGTGACCCATTCGGTGATCGAGGCGGGCGGCACGTCCAGGTCGAACGCCCGGAAGATCGGCTGCGCGGCGAGGGCGTGGAAGGCGCCCTCGACGGTCTCGCTGTGGCCGACCAGGACCACTGTTTCGCCCCGGTGCCGGTGCGCGATCTCCATGATCGCGCGGCTGACGCGTACCACCAGTTCGGCCCAGCTCTCGTTGCCGTCCTCGAACGGCCGGAACACGCCCCCACCGGCCACGGCGTGTTCGGTCCGGAAGCGGGCGACCGGCAGCCCGTCGGCGTACGGCGGGGTGTGCCAGGTGCACAGACCGCAGTCCGCGAGGGGGCGGATGCCGAACGCCGAGGCGATGGGCTGCGCGGTCTCGACGGTGCGGCGCAGCACGGACGAGTACACCGCGGCCGGCGGCTCGGCGGCGTAGTCGTCCACGAGCCGCCGGGCCAACCGCTGTGCCTGGTCGTGGCCGAGCGCGGTCAGACCGCGGCAGCCGTGCGGGCCACCCACGACCCCGTCGACCTGGTGGACCGACTCGCCGTGCCGCACGAAGATCAGCCGTGTTCGCATCGGCCCATCATGCCAGCGACGCGGACGGATGGATCACCGTCCGTACGGCCGGTGGCGAAGATCGCGATCAGTCGGCGTCCAGCACCTCGCGCAGCCGTGCGGCGAACTCCTCGGGCTTGCCCGCGTAACCGTATTCGCCACCGAGGAAGCCGCCGTGGTGACTCGGGAACACCACGGCCTCCTGGCCGAGCAGAGCCGCCGTGCCGAGGGCCGTACGCGCGGTGTACGTGCCCGTCGACTCCTCCCCGACCGCGATCACGATCCGGGTCGACGCCGCGGTGAGCACGCTCGCGTCGGGACGGTAGTCGGTGACCGCCCAGGAGTTCTTCGACAACAGCGGGTCGTCGCGGCTGCCGTCGTCCTCGGTCGGCATGCCTACCGACGCCGGGTCGGGCGCGGGCTGGGCGAAGTAGGCGTCGGTGAACTCGCCCTGCCAGGACGTCATCGCGATGAACGCGGCCATGCCGGCACCGAAGCCCTTCGCCTCGTACGCCTCGTGGAAGCCGGCCCGCGCGCGCTCGGCGGCGGCGGCATCGGGGAGCACCACGTTGATCGGTGGTTCGTGGGCCACAAGCGTGGCGACGTCATCGGGGTGGGTGGCGACGAGTTCGAGGGCCGTCACCGCGCCGCCGCTGCTGGCGAAGATGTCCACCGGGCCGGCGTCGAGCGCGTCAATGAGCAGGTGCAGGTCGGCCGCCTGCTGCTGGGGTGTGTTGTCGGACCGGCCGTCGGTGCGGATGCTGCGCCCGAGGCCGCGCGGGTCGTAGGTGACGACTGTGCGGTCCGTGACGTGCGTGGCGAGCGCGTGGAAGCCTTCCGCCGTCATCGGTTGGGCGATCATGAGCAGCACCCGGTGCCCGTCGGAGGGGGGCAGCGGTCCGCGAACGTCATAGACCAGATCGACGCCGGGTACGGCGAGGGTGTGCGTCTGCGGTGTCGTCATCCGGTGAGACTACGACCGACGGTGGCCCGTGGACGACCGCGCCATGCGCTCAGTCGTCGGCGCGGTCGGTGGACAGCTCACCGGCGTGGCTGAGCAGGGCGTCGAGTTGGGCGCCCGTCTGCCGTGGCAACCGGCCACGGTCCACCAACTCGGCGATGGTGTCCCGCAGGTCGGCGATGCGCCGGTTGCGGTCCTTGGAGCGCCGGTTCACGTCGGCGAGCTCGTCGCGGAGGTCCTCGGCGGTCCTCCGCTCGACGTCGCCGCGGGCCACCGCCGCGGCGAGCACCTCCCCGAACTGGTCGCTCACCTGGCGGAAGCTGACCGGCATCTGCTGGCCGATGGTCGAGGGGGCGCTGGTGGCCGGCGGAGACGTGGAGGCCGACGCCGTCGGCTTCGGTGACCGGGTGCTGGGCGCGGGCACCGGAGCAGCGGCCGACGGCGGGGCGGCGGCCGGCGCGGAGCCGGAGATGTCGGGAGTGCCGTGACCCTGGGTGAGCAGCGCGCCGAGGCCGACCAGCACCGCGAGACCGGCCGCCACGAGGAGGGCGAGGGGCCGGCGCGAGCGGCGGCGGGCCGGCGGGGCCACGACCGGCGTCGGGCGGGCGGCGGCTGAGCGGTCGATCAGGGTCGGCGGGTGGGCCGCCGAGGCCGGCGGCAGGATGCGCAGCAGCTCGGTGGGCGGTTCGACCGGTTGGCCGGCGCCGAAGCGGCGGGCCAGCTGCGCGGCGCTCGGCCGGCGGGCCGGGTCGGCGGCGAGGCAGGCGAGGGTCAGTTCGGCGATGTCGGCGGGCAGGCCGTCCACCCGCAGCGGCGGCACCGGAGTGCCCCGCCGGTGCACCTCCAGCGCGTCCTCCCAGCTCTGTACGGGCAGGGGCGCCTCGCCGGTGAGCGTGCGGTAGAGCAGGGCGCCGAGGGCGTACACGTCGCTGGCCGGGTCGGGCGGGCCGGCGGCGAGGCGCTCGGGGGCGAAGTACGCGGGAGTGCCCATCAGCGGCTCGCCGGACTGGCTGTCGAGACCGCCGAGCGCGGCGATGCCGAAGTCGAGGACCTTGGCGCCGGTGTCGGTCAACATGACGTTGCCCGGCTTGACGTCGCGGTGCACCACCCCGATGCGGTGCGCGGCGGCCAGCGCGGCGGCGATGTGCCCGGCCACGCGGACCGCCTCGGGCCAGGGCAGTGGGCCGCCACGCAGCCGGTCGGCCAGGTTGTGCCCCTCGACCAGCTCCATCACCAGGTACGGGACGACGACGCCGCCGGCCAGGGTCGCCTCGGCGTAGTCGTACACCTGGGTGACGTGTGGGTGGGTCAGCCGGGCGGCCGCGCGGGCCTCGCGCTGGATGGTGGCCCGCAGTTGCGGGTCGGCGGCGAGCTGCCCGGCGAGCACCTTGATCGCGACCGGCCGGCCGAGCACCTCGTCGTCGGCCCGCCACACCTCGGACATGCCACCGAGACCGATCCGCTCGTGCAGCACGTAGCGGTCGTGGAGGCGGAGGGTGGGCGCGAAGGGTGACATGGCCTCACCAGTCTGCCTGGCGAGTTGCCAGTCGACCACCCTGCGTGCCTGGCACGGTGCTGTTCGTCCCACGCGTACCGAAATGGGGTCAGGAGCAGCGGGTCACCGTGGGCAACGGTCGGGGCTGGATGCGGTCGGCGAGCCGGCGCAGGGCGACGGCGGTCACCTGCCGGGTGGGTGCGAGCAGCGGCCGGCGGGCGCGCTCGACCTGGACGGGGGCGTCCGGTCGGGCCGAGGTGACGTGGCGGTGCATGGCGTCGAGAGCGGTGACGTAGCCGGTCGGGAATTCCATGGTCAACTCCTCGGGACAGGTCCGGTGGAGGCCCGGACGACGAGTGCGGTGGGTAGCAGCACATGACCGGCCGCGGCGTCCGCGGGCGGGTCGAGCAGCAGTTCGGCGGCGATCCGGCCCTTGTCCTCGGCCGGTTGCCGGACAGTGGTGAGGCCGGCGGCGGCGGCCTCGGGGACGTCGTCGAAGCCGGTCACCGAGACCGGCGGGCGGGTGCCGTCCGCTCGCTGGGCCAGCGCGTCGAGCACGCCAAGGGCGAGCACGTCGGAGCCGGCCAGCACGGCGGTCGGCGGTGCGGGCCCGTCGAACAGCCCGGCGACGGCGGCGCCCGCGGCCGGACGGCTGTTGCCGAGCGCGTTGACCACAGTCAGGTCCGCCCAGCCGACGCCGACCTCGCGGAACGCGTCGGCGAAGCCGGTGAGCCGGCCACGGGTGGTGGGGTGCCACACCTCGTGCCCCCCGGCGAGGGTGAGTGGGCCGGCCGGCGCGTCGGGCAGCACGGAGTCGGCGAGCAGGGCCACCCGGCGGTGCCCGAGACCGGCCACGTGCGCGGCGACGCTGCGGGCCGCGGCGCGCTCGTCGATGCCCACGTACCGCTCGTCCGCGCCGGCGTCGTCGCGGGCAGCCGTGCTGACGTACGGCAGTCCACGGGCGCGGATCACGTCCAACGCCCACTCCTCGTCGGCCACGCAGTAGACGCAAAAGCCGTCGACGGCGGCGTTCTCCACCGCCTGGCGGGCGTCGGTCTGTCCCCGCGGCAACGGCACCAGCAGCATGCTGGTGCCGTGCCGCTCGGCGGCGGCGCTCACCCCGGTGAGGAAGCGGACCGCGAAGGGGTCGGTGAAGGCGTACGACAGCTGCGACGTGAACAGGACCCCGATCGAGCCGACGAAGCCGCGGCGCAGCGATCGGGCGGTGGGGTTGGGCCCCGGGTAGCCGAGTTGACGGGCGGCGTCGAGGATCCGCTCGCGCAGCGCCGCCGAGAGCTGGTCGGGGCGGCTGTAGGCGTTGGACACGGTGCTGCGGGAGACGCCGACGGCGTCCGCCACGGCTTGCAGTGTTGGCTTCACCCGGCACCTCTCTGTATCGATTCAGACTGGATCGATACAGAGACTAACCCGACGAGTTCGCGACGGTCAATACGCCGACCCGGTCAGGGCACCAGCACGAGGCGACCGCGCAGGCCCCCGGCAGCCAGGCGCTCGTGCGCCGCCGCCACCTCGGTCAGTGGGAGCCGGTCGGCCAGACGCAGACTGAGCTGGCCACCGTCGACCAGGGCGGACAGCTCGGCCAGTCGTGCGCCGTCGGCGCGGACCTCCTGCACGACGACCCGGGTGGCCCGCAGCGGCGGCGGAGCGAACGGCGCCACCAGCGCGACGAAGCTGCCCCCGCCCCGCAGCGCCTCGTGCGCCCCGACCCCGACAACCGCCGCGTCGACCACCGCGTCCACGCCGCCCGGGACCACCGCGCGCACCGCCGCGCCGAGCCGGTCGGTACGCGCCACGAACCAGTCCGCTCCCCACCCCCGTACCAGCTCCTCGTCCCGGGGATCGGCCACCGCGACGGTCCGGATGCCGCGCATCGCCGCCAGTTCGAGCAGCAGACCGCCCACCCCGCCGGCCGCGCCGGTGACAAGCAACGTGCCCCCGACGCCCAGACCGGTGAGGGCCAACGACCGGGCCGCGGTCAGACCGATCAGCGGCAACGTCGCCGCCAGTTCCGGGGCGACGGTACGCGGCGCGGGAGCGACCGCGTCCTCGTCCAGCACGACCCACTCGGCCTGGGCGCCCGGCGCGGAGAGCAGGTCCCGCAGTCCGATCACCCTCTCGCCCACCGCGAACCGCCGCACGCCCGGCCCGACCGCGTCCACCTCCCCCGCGACGTCCCAGCCCAGCGCCACGACGGGCAGCGGTGGCAGCAGACCCGCCGCACTCAACGCGCCGCTGCGGGTGGACAGGTCGATCCGGTTGACGGCGGCGGCGGCGACGCGCACCCGCAGTTGTCCGACTCCCGGCTCCGGCACGGGCAGGTCGGCGATCTCCAGGACCTCGGGGCCGCCGAACCGGCGGACGATCACAGCTCTCATACCGCCGACGCTAGGAGCGCTAGTCTGCGGCGGGAAGGAGGCACCTTCGGGTGCCCTGGGCACCCGGGAGGTTCACGATGGCCACCATGACCGCCGACGAGCGCCGCGAGCGGGAACGCCGCCGGTACAACGCCTTCCTGGCCGAGTGCCCGGGGCACGAACTGCTGGCGACCCTCAGCGACAAGTGGCTGACGCTCGTGGTGAGCGCGCTTGCCGACGGACCGCTTCGGCACAGCGAACTGGCGCGCACCGTCGCCGGAGCCAGTCAGAAGATGCTCACCCAGACGCTGCGCAAGCTGGAACGCGACGGCCTGGTCAGCCGGTCGGTGACCGCGAGCGTGCCCGCTCGGGTCGACTACCGGCTGACGCCGCTGGGCGAGAGCCTGCTGCCGGTGCAGCGCGCCATCAAGGCGTGGGCCGAGACGCACATCGGCGAGGTGCACTCCGCCCGCGACCGGTACGACGCCTCGGGCGACTGACCCGGGCCGGCTGCTCAGGGCAGGCGGGCGACACCGCCGTACATGCTCACCTCGACCACCGACGGCCGCGGCTGCGGCTCGCTCTCGGCCCGCCACTCGGCGACCGACGTGATGCCCGGCTCGACCACGTCCAGCCCCGCGAAGAACCGGGTGAACTCGGCGCGCGTCCGCAGATTGATCAGACCGTGTGGGCCGCCACCCCTGGCCGCCGCCCTGGCCTCCTCGGCGATCGCCGGCGGCAGGTATTCGTGTGTGGCGTGCGACGCGGCCAGGTAACTGCCGGCCGGAAGCGCGTCGAGCAGCCGCCGTACCAAGGCGTACGGGTCGTCGTCGTCCGGCACGAAGTGCAGCACCGCCACCAGCATCAGCCCGACGGGCTGCGACAGGTCGATGGTGCGCCGCAGCTCCGGATGGCGCAGGATCCGCTCCGGGTCGCGCAGGTCGGCGTCGATGTACGCGGTGGCGCCCTCGGGAGTGCTGCTCAACAACGCACGGGCGTGCGCGAGCACGATCGGGTCATTGTCGACGTAGACCACCCGGGACTCGGGCGCGACGCCCTGCGCGACCTCGTGCGTGTTGTCGGCCGTCGGGATGCCGGTGCCGATGTCGAGGAACTGCCGGATGCCGGTCTCGCGGGCCAGAAAGCCCACCGCCCGCCGCAGGAACCGGCGGTTCTCCAGAGCGGCGGTGCGGATGGTCGGAAAGGAGGCCGCTATCGCGTCGCCGGACTCCCTGTCGGCCTGGAAGTTGTCCTTGCCGCCGAGCCAGTAGTTGTAACGGCGGGCGGGGTGTGCCACCGAGGTGTCGATCCGGTCACTCGGCGCATCGCCGGCCGTGTCGCGGGCATCGGTGGTCACTGTCGCCTCCACGCGTCGGTCCACTGTGGCCAGTCGCCGACCATGGTAATGCCACCCCGGGTGTGACCGTCGCCCCGCCGGGGGTCACTGCGGATAGACCTCGTCCAGCAGTCGAGAGAGGATCTCCTGCGTACGCTCCGGCGGCTCGGCCTCGACACACAGCCGCTCCATCGCCACGGCGTAGTAGTCGAGGTCGTCGCGCTTGTCGAGGTAGATCGCGCTGGTGAGCTGTTCGATGTAGACGATGTCGGGCAGCTCCTGGTCGCCGAAGCGCAGGATGGTGAACGCGCCACCGGCGGCCGCGTGGCCACCTGCGGCGAACGGGATGACCTGGAGCCGGATGCCTGGCGACTTGGTCGCCTCGATGAGCGCGGTGAGTTGGCCGCGCATGACCTCGGCGCCGCCGATCGGACGGCGCAGCGCCGCCTCGTCCACCACGGCCTAGAGCTGCGGCGGGTTGTCCCGGTGGAGCAGTTGCTGGCGCTGCATCCGCAAGGCCACCCGGCGATCGATCTCGTCGGCGCCGGCCCCGCCGTGCCCGAGGAGCACGACCGCGCGAGCGTACTCCCGGGTCTGCAGAAGGCCGGGGACGAACTGCACCTCGTAGCTGCGGATCAGCGCGGCCGCGGCCTCCAGGCCCAGGTACGACTGGAACCAGCTGGGCAGCACGTCGCCGTAGCGGTGCCACCAGCCGGGGCTGTTGGCGTCCCGGGCGAGCTTCAGCAGCGCCTCGCGCTCCCCCTCGTCGCTGACGCCGTAGAGGGTGAGCAGGTCGGACACGTCGCGCTCCTTGAAGCCGACCCGTCCCAGCTCCATCCGACTGATCTTCGACTCGGAGGAGCGGATCTCCCACCCGGCGCCCTCCCGGGTCACCCCGCTGGACTCCCGCAGGCGGCGCAGTTGGGCGCCGAGCAGCATACGCAGCACGGTGGGCCCGGTTGTCGGGCCGCCCTCGGCGGGAACCATCGTCACGTGCGGACCTCCGGATACCGACCATGCGGTCGGGCACCCAGCCCGGCCGACGTGTAAGCATGCCATGGACCGACAGTGAGGTGAACTCCTCCGGACCGGCGATTCAGTCCCGTCGCCGGGACGACCTCCGGCGGCCGGTCAGTTGATCAGGTGATCGAAGTCGCCGTCGCGCGCCCCGAGCACGAAGGCCGCGATCTCGTCCACTGTGTAGATCAGTGCGGGCCCCTCGGGATGGCGCGAGTTGCGAACGGCGATACCGGCGCCCCCGGGCAGTTCGGCGAGTTCGACACAGTTGCCGCTCGGGTTGCTACGGCGACTCTTCTGCCAGGTCAGCGGGGGCAACTGAGGAATCGGAACGCCATTGGGTGGCTGTTGCATGAGAGGCGTCTTTCTGCTCACGAGCCCGCCGGTGCCCGTGGGAGGAGCGGTGACGGCGAGGGTGCGGTATCGACATCGGACGGTTATGCACGTGCATCTGCTATTGCATCTGCACCGGACGGCGAGCATGATAACGCACGTGATCGGTGCTTATCCGTTCACTTTGCGTTACCCCGACGGGGGCAACCACCAGGGGAAACTGGCCCGACGCGGCACCGCGCCGCGCAGACCGACGGCGGGAGGCGGTCGCGGCGATGGGAGGTCTCGTGCCGGATCCGATGAGCGTCGCCTCCGGCCTCTGTGCGGCGGGAGCGCTCCTCTCCTCCTGGCAGATGCGCCGACGGGCCCTGCAGGCCGAAGCCGAGATCGGGCACCTCCAGGCCGAGCTGGCCGCCGAGCGGCACGCCGCCAGCCACGACCCACTCACCGGGCTGCCCAACCGCCGCGCCTTCTACCGCCTCGCGGCCGCCCTGCTCACCAACGCCGACGGCCAGCCACTGATCGCCATCGTGCTCGACCTCGACGACTTCAAGCAGATCAACGACAGGTACGGGCACGCCGCCGGCGACCAGGTGCTGATCAGCGTGGCCGAACGCCTGGCCGGTTTCGCCGGGGACAACCTCGTGGCCCGCCTCGGCGGCGACGAGTTCGCGGGCCTGCTCGCCAGCCCGACCGTCGACAGGCGCTGGATCGAGCACGCCACCCGACGCCTCAGCGAGACCGTCGCCGCGCCCATCCGGCTCAGTGGGTGCAGCGTCCGGGTCACCGCCTCGGTCGGGCTCTCCCCGGTGACCGGCCCGGCCCAGCTCACCGACGCGCTCAGCCGCGCCGACGCGGCCATGTACCAGGCGAAGAGCCTCTCCGGCCCCCGGGCCCCCCGCGAACTCGTGGACAGCACCCGACTCGCGGAGCGGTGACCGCTCAGGTGGCGGGTGCCCCGAACCACCGGGGCAGGTGGTCCTCCAGCTCGGCCTGATCGTCACCGGCCCACGCCACGTGGCCGTCCGGCCGCAGCAGCACGGCGGGTACGTCCAGCTCGTCGCCGACGTCGCCGACGTCGACGACGTGGTCGACCCGGTCGGCCCACCCGGCGACCGAGAGCCGACCGGTCTGGTCGAGCAGCAGCCCACGACCGGCGCGCATCAGCTCGTAGAGGCGTCCCCGCCTGAGCCGCACGTCCCGCAGGTGCCGGCCGAGCAGCTCGTGGCCCGCCCCGAAGTCGTAGCGGACCCCGAGCGCGGTGACCTTCTCGATCAGGTACCTGTTGACGTCCTCGAAGTCCATCAGCTCCGCCAGCAGGTGGCGTACCGCCTGCGGCCCCGGCTCGGGCGACAGCAGGAACATCTGCGCGCGGGTGTTGACGAGCACGTCGGCTGCGACCGGGTGCCGCTCGGCGTGATAGGTGTCCAGCAGCCCTTCGGGCGCCCAGCCGGTGACCTCGGCGGCCAGTTTCCAGCCGAGGTTGACCGCGTCCTGGATGCCGAGGTTGAGCCCCTGACCGCCGGTCGGTGGGTGGATGTGCGCGGCGTCGCCGGCCAGCAGCACCCGGCCGACGCGGTAGCGCTCGGCCAACCGGGTGGCGTCACCGAAGCGGGAGAGCCAGCGCGGCGAGTGCACGCCGAAGTCGGTGCCCGCGTACGCCCGCAGTTGGTGTTGGAACTCCTCGATGGTCGGCGGGACCGAGCGATCCTCGGCCACCCCGTCGGCGGGAACGAGGACCCGGTAGACGCCGTCCCCGAGCGGCCCGAGGCCGAACCGCAGGTGGGTTCTGCGCACCTCGGCCACCACGTCGGTCACCGTCTGCGCGGGCACGCCGACCTCCATCTCGCCCAGCAGCGAATCGACCCGGCTGGGCTCGCCGGGAAAGCCGACGCCGAGCAGCCGACGCACAGTGCTCCGGCCGCCGTCGCAGCCGACGAGATATCGGGAGCGCAGCCGCGTGCCGTCGGCCAACTCCGCCGTGACCCCGTCGTCGTCCTCGCTCAGTCCGACCAGTTCGCGGCCGCGCCGGATCTCGACGCCGACCTCGACGGCGTGTTCGGCCAGCAGGCGGTCGGTGACGGGCTGCGGGATACCGAGGACGTACGCGTGCGCGGTGTCGAGACCGCGCGGCGGCGGCTTGGGAATCGCCGCGAAGTAACCACCGAGCGGATGCCGCGTGCCCAGAGCGAGGAAACGCTCCAGCAGGCCCCGCTGGTCCATCACCTCGATGCTGCGGGCGTGCAGGCCGAGCGAACGGACGTAGCGGGTCGGCTCACTGTCCTTCTCCAGGACGATGACGTGCACGCCGTGCAGCCGCAACTCGCTGGCCAGCAGGAGACCTGTCGGTCCACCACCGGCAATGATCACGTCAATCATGAAATCCCCCGATTTTCCCACTTGTGGGCTTCGGGTGCAGATTCTGCGACACCATACGGGTCTTGCCGCAAGTCCCCCGGTGCGATATACGTTAGAGGTGGCAGGGAGTGCGCTCTCCTTGCCTTTCCTTGTCTCTGTCCCGAGTCATCCCGCTCAGGACCGCTCGTCGAGGCGCCGCCCGTCGAGGTCACGCAGCGCCGCGTCGGCGAGGGTGACCAGGCCGACCGGCGACACGAGGCCCCGCACGATCCGGGCCGCCGTCGCGCGATCGTCGGGGCTGCCCGCACTGTCCAGCGCCTGGCGGGTCCAGTCGCTGAAGTCGTCGAGCGCGCGAACGGCGAGGAACCAGGCCAGCCGCGCCGCGTCGACGTCGGGAGCGCCGTACCCGGCGCGCACGGCCCTCTCCTGCGCCGGGGTGATCGGCGCGAAGGCGAGCACGCCGCCCACGACGAACATCAGGTCACACTCGCGCGGGGCGAGCACCGCGTCGTCCCAGTCGACCAACCAGACCTGGCCCTCCGGGCCGAGCAGCAGATTGCCCAGGTGGGGGTCGCCGTGGCAGACCACCGCCGGCCCCGAGCGTGCGGCGGCCAGCCGTTCGACCCCCCGGATCACAGTGGACACCCGGTCGGCGACCGAGGCCCAGGTGGCCGTCAACTCGGCGACCAACGGATCGCCGGGCTCGATCCGGTCGCGAAGCCGCCCGGCCATGTCGCGGGTCGCGGCCACGATCGAGGGGTACGCCTCACCGCCCGCCGGCAGCGCACGCGCCAGCTCGTCGGTCACCGGCGCCGCGTGCACGGCTGCCAACATCTCGCCGTAGGCACGCCAGTGCGCCTCGGTCATCGGGCCGTCGAGTGCCCGCTGGTCGGAGACCCACGGCACCAAGGCGAGCCGGCGCCCGTCCCGCTCAGCGAACAGACGCCCGTCGCGGGTACGCAGCGGCGCCGCGATCCCCGGCACGCCCCGCGCCGCCAGGTGCGCGGTCACGATCAGGCCGGCCGAGGTGCCGCCACCGCTGAGCTTGACCGCAAACCGTGCGCCGTCGGGGGTCCGGGCCCGCCACAGCCGGGCGCGCTCGTCCGAGCCATGCGTGATCTCGTTCAGCACGGACAGGTCGAGACCGAAGTCCGCACGGACCCAGTCGGCCACCTGCCGCGACATGTCGGCCATCATGCGTGCACCCTGCCACCGGCCCCAGGGATGTGTCGCCTCCTTTGTTGGCGTGATTCGGGCCGGTGCCCGGGTATGAGGGGGCAGATCAGCGCTCTGCCCGACGGCCGGAAGGAACAGACATGGCGAGCATCCGTGCGCTCGTACTCAACTGCACCCTGAAACCGTCACCGGCCCCGTCCAGCTCGGAACAGCTCGGCCGGGAGGTGCTGGCCGAGCTGGCCGCGCAGGGGGTGGACGGCGAACTGGTCCGGGTCGTCGACCACGACGTTCGCTTCGGCGTGTCGACCGACGAGGGGCACGGCGACGGTTGGCCCGCCATCCGTGCCAAGCTGCTGGCTGCACAGGTGCTCATCATCGCCACACCGATCTGGCTCGGACAGCCGGCGAGCGTCTGCAAGATGGTCCTCGAACGCCTCGACGCCGAACTCTCCGAGACCGACGCCGAGGGCCGACTCCTGACCTACGGCAAGGTGGCCGGGGTCGCGGTCGTCGGCAACGAGGACGGCGCCCACCACACCATCGGTCAGGTGCAGCAGGCACTCAACGAGGTCGGTTTCACCTGCCCCGCCGCCGCTGCCACCTACTGGGTCGGCGAGGCGCTGCACACGGTGGACTACCGCGACGTCGGTCCCAAGCCGGACACCACCGGCCGCACCACCAAGGCACTGGCGCTCAACTGCGCGCACCTGGCCCGGCTGCTCGCCGAGCAGCCGTACCCCCCGCCGGACGCACGCAGCGCCGCGGTCGGCCCGAGCCGTGAACCCGCCTGACCGTCGACCGCCCGCCAGCCCTGGCGGCACGCACGAGCCGGCACGCTCGACGAGAGTGCACCGGCTCGATCGGGTCTTCCCGGATGCACACCTACTCAGCCTGTCGAGCTGCCCCATTCGTGGGGCGGCCGCGGCGATCTTCTACCGCCGACCCACCGGACGTGCCCGATTCGGGGCCGCGCCACAAACTCCCGACCGTCGCCACAACGGGCGAGGGTCGCCGCCACGAACCGGCTCGGGCCACGCCACCACCGACCAGGCCGCCATCACGAACCCGCCCAGGCGGCCCGAGGGCTCGCCGGGCCGGCTGAGAGCGCGCCCGCCGTACTCGGACGCGCGCCCCATTCCTGGGGCAGGTCGACAGGCACTGAAGGGCATCCGACTGACACCTACGGGAGTGGCCGGCAGGAGTACGGTCAGCGCCAGCCGTAGTTGGCGCGCAGCGCCTGCCCGACCCGGTCGAACCGGGGCCGGTCCAGCACGGCGCCCTCGCGGCGGATGCTGTCCTCGCGCATGGTGAGCACGCGGTCCAGGCGTACCCAGCTCGGCCGCTTGTCACGGTCCCACTCCCCGGGGCCGAGCGCGAACCAGTGCCGCTGCCCGTCCCGCTCGCTCTGGCTGGACAGCATCAGCCCGAACAGCGTCCGGCTGTGCCGCCCGACCACCAGCACCGGACGGTCCTTGCCCTGGCGGGGGTCATCCTCGTACGGCACCCAGGTCCAGACGATCTCGCCGGGATCGGCCTGGCCGTCCCGCTCGGGCGCGTAGGTCAGCTCCCGACGCTGCAACGCGCTCACCTGACGGGGACGAGCCACCCGCGCGGGGGCCGGCCCGGTACGCCGGGGCGACGGGATGACCGCGCCCACCCGGGAGATGCGTTGCGCCACGTTCCTCAACAGACCAGCCACGGCGGGCAGCCTACCGGCCCCGGCGCGGACCGCCGGAGTCGGCGCTCTGCGGCAGACTGGCCCGATGGACGAACTACCCGACGACCTGCCGATCCTCCAGCGGCGCGCGGTGCGCGTGGTGGTCCTCGACGACACCGACCGGGTGCTGCTGTTCCACACCCGCGACCCGGACCATCCGCGGCTGGGCACGTGGTGGGAGCTGCCCGGCGGCGGCATGGACCCCGGTGAGACGTACCGGGACACGGCCGTGCGGGAGCTGCGCGAGGAGACCGGCATCGTGGTGACCGTCGACGAGGTGGGCGCGCCGACCTGGCGACGACGGGCGAGTTTCCTGCACCGCCAACTGCGCCACGTCCAGGACGAGGTGATCGTCGCCGTACGGCTGACCGGGCCCGGCCCGGACGTCGACGAGGCGGACCGGCTCGACTACGAGCGCGAGGACTACTTCGGCTTCCGCTGGTGGCCGCTGGCGGAGATGGTGGCCAGTCGGCAACGGTTCTACCCCGGGCAGCTCCCCCGGCTGGTCACGCCCTTCCTGGCCGGCGAGGAGATCGACGAGCCGTTCGAACTGTGGTCCTGAGTCGCGGCGGCGAGGATGCCGGAGTGGGGCGCGGCGGGCAGAGTGGGGGCATGACGACCGACCTGCACGGGCCGCTGGCCGCGTACGCCGAGCGGCTGCACGCCACGATCGGGGACCGGCACCACGTCGCCTCCCCGCTCGGCGCCTGGCTGCTGCTCGCCCTCAGCGCGGCGACGGCCGACGCCGACCCGGCGACCGGACCGGAACCGGCGACCGAGCCCACGGCGGCCACCGACGTGGCGGCCGCGACCGGGCCGGACTCGGCGATCGGACGGCTGGCGGACGCGCTGGGCACGGACCTGGCCAGCGCGGCGGAGGTTGCCCGCACGCTGCTCGACGCGCCGCACCCGCTTGTCGCTTCGGCCACCGCGCTCTGGCTCCGGTCGGGCCACCTCACCGGCGAGCCGGCCGGGTGGCGGGCCGCGCTGCCCACGGCGACCGAGGTCGGGACGCTCCCCGACCAGGCCGGGTTGGACGCGTGGGCACGCGAGCACACCGACGGCCTGATCGAGACGTTTCCCCTGAAGGTCCACCCGGACGTCGTGTTCGCCCTCGCCAGTGCCCTCGCGACCCGGATCTCCTGGGCGCAGCCGTTCGAGGTCACCGACGCCCGCGCGCTGGGCCCCGCCAGCGCCTGGGCGCGCGACCTACGGCGCGTCCTGCGCAGCCCGAGCCACGGCCACCGGTGCGCCATCGTCACGACCGCACGGGCCGGCGACGTGATCGTGCACGCCGCACCGGCCCAGGCGACCGACGGCGCGGGACTGGTGGTGCTCTCGGTGGCCGCCGCACCGCACGTCCCGCCGGCCGATGTGCTGGCCGCCGCGTACGACCTCAGCGCCGGAGCGGCCGACGGCGCGCGACCGGCCGGAGGGCGCTCGCTGTTCGACCTGCCGCTGGGCGAGACCGCGCTGTGGACGCTGCGGGAGGAGCGGGTCCGGACCCGCGCCCGTGACGGCCGCGAGGAACGGCACAGCGCGGTGCTCCCCTGCTGGTCGGCCCGCAGCGAGCACGACCTGACCGCCGAGTCGCTGGGCTTCCCGGCGGCCACGGCGGCGCTGGCCACGGCGCTCGCCCAGCCGGTGCAGGGCTTCGAGGCACGGCAGGTGGCAATGGCCCGCTACGGCCGGTACGGCTTCGAGGCGGCGGCGGTGACAGGCATGTTCGGCACCGTCAGCCTGCCGCCGGAGGGTGTCGCCCGCACGGCGGAGTTGCGCTTCGGCCACCCGTACGCCGTGGTGGCCGTCGCGACCGACACCACTGCCGACGGCGCCACCGGGCCGTGGCACGGGGTGCCGGTCTTCTCCGCGTGGGTCACCGAGCCGGAGGACCTGCCCGACGCCGACGCCTAGACGCCCGTCGCAGGCTTGATCGACTCAGGTTCCTGCACATCGGGGTATCCCCGGGTTCGGGATGCCCCGATGTGCAGGAAGGCGAGTGGACCTTGTGGCCTGGAGCGCGGACGGCGGCGTGGGCGCGGGTCAGGGTGTGAACGGGTCGGGCAGGGTGGGCGAACCGGTCGCGGCGCCGCCATCGTCGTCGCGGGGCAGTCGCGCGACCATCTCCCGGAACTCCCGTACGGTCACCGCCTCCCGCAGGGTCGCGAAGACCGCTCCGGTACCGGCCCGTGCCGTTGCCTGGTCCACCCCGGCGCGCTGGCCCACCCGGCGCAGGAACTCCGCCGGCCCGGCGTCCCCCGGCGCCGGCGTTGCGGCAGGCCCACCGATCTCGAGGCCCACACCGGTGTCGAGCCCGTCGACGCCGGTGACCGGAGCGGGAACCGGGTCCGAGGACGAGCCAGCCAGGTCCCCGGGCAGGCCAGCCGGGTCCGCGGACCAGCCCGCCACCCCCGCAGGCGGGCCAGCCGGGTTCGCGGGTGGGCTCGTCGTCGCGCCGTCCAGGTAGCCGTCGACCTCGTCCGGAAGGTGTTCGGTGAGATCGTCCGGCGGGCCACCGGTTACTCGGTCGGCCATCGTCTGGAGCACCGCGCGGGCGAGCGCGGCGGCCTGCTCGGTCGGTAGGCCGGACCGTCGGGACACCGCGTCGATGAAGTGCGGAAACCCGTCGCCACCCGCGCTGTCGGTCACGCCGCGCGCTTACCCCGGGCCACCGACGCCAAACGGCGCGGCCAGCACGGCAGCCCAGCCACCAGCACGGCCATCGGCACCGCGGGACGGAACATCCTTCAGCGCAGCAGGTCCGCGTCCCGCAGGTGGTCGAAGATGAGCTGGTCGACCGGGGAGGTCCGGTGTCGGTCGGCGTACCCGAGCCAGGCCACCTTGTCGATCTCGCGCACGCCACCCCTCCCGGCCGTCAGGACCGGGCACGCTACCAGCCGACGGACCGCTCAGGGCACCGGCTCGTCGGCGAGCAGGTCGAGCAGCAGCGCGGCGGTCCAGCCGAACGCCGGTGAGCCCAGCCCGACGCCGGTGTCGGGGTGGAAGTACTCGTGGCAGCCCGCCCCGGCGACCAGGTCGATCATCGAGCGGCGCAGGCCGGCCGCCAGCTCCGGGTGGCCGTGGGTCAGCAGGCCGTGCCGCACCAGCCAGCCGATGTTCAGCCAACTCGGCCCGCGCCAGTAGCGCAACGGTTCGAAGTCGGGCGCGGTGCGGTCGTAGGTGGGCAGCGGCCGGTCCATCCACCGGACCACCCCGAAGCGCGGCGACCGGGCCTCGACGACAAGCGCGTCGACCTGCCGGGAGGGCAGGCCGGGCAGGATCAGGGGTGCGAGCCCGAGCACGGTACGCGCGCCGACGAGCCGATCGGTGCGCAGGTCACGGGGCTGGAACGTGCCCGTGCGCGGGTCGTACAGCCGGCGTACCAACGCCTCGGTGACGCGGTCCGCGCGGGCCCGGTGCGCGGCGGGGTCGGCGCCGGTGAGCGCGGCGATCTCGGCCAGCGCGTGCTCGGCCGCCCCGAACGCCGCGTTGAACAGCGGGCACTCCACAAGGAACGGATGGCCGTCGGCAAGGTCGCGGTCGGCGTAGCCGTGGTCGCGGTAGGCCGTGACGATCGCCAGGTAGCGCGCGTAGTCCAGGTCCGTGGGGCGGTGCGCGGCGTCGGCGTGCGCGGTGTCGTGCCGACGGTACGCGCGCATGACCGCCGCTTTGGCGTCGACAGCAGCCATCGGCTCGTCCCAGGCGGGGCTGTTGTCCAGACCGGACTCCCACGGGTGGACGACGCACACCAGGCCGTCGCCGGCGACGTCTCGCCGCTCGGCCAGGTACCGCTGCTGGGCGACAAGCGCCGGGTAGAGCCGACGCAGCGCGGCCAGCCCGGCCGGATCGGGTGCCCGCCGGTACGCCAGCAGCGCGGCGAGCGCGTGCACCGGCGGCTGGACCAGGCCGGAGGTGTCCACCGCCGGCGCGCCCTCGACGTCGGCGGAGCGCCACAGCTCCGGGCCGGGGAAGTACGCGCCGACGCGCAGCGTCGGGTTGAACACGATGTGCGGCACCCGCCCGTCGGCCCACTGCGCCCGGAACAGGCTCGTCAGCTCCTGCCAGGCCCGCTCGGGACGCGCGTGGGCCCACCCGAGGGCGATGAACGCGGAGTCCCAGCTCCACTGGTGCGGATAGAGGGTGCGCGACGGGACGGTGTGGTCGTGTTCCCAGTTGGCGTCGAGGGTGGCGACGGCGAGCCGACGCAGCCCGGCCAGGTCGGTGGACCCGCCGGTGCGGGTGGGGACGGCGCCGCCGGTCATGCGGCGGCCCGCCGGGGCAGCGCGTGCCGCAGCACCGCCGCGGCCTGTTGCAGGGCACGGACCGGGTCGCCGCGCAGCCGGCACTCGAGGGCCAGCCAGCCGCGGTAGTCCAGCTCGAGCAGGGTCCGTACGAGCGCCGGCCAGTCCAGGTGACCGGTGCCCGGCTGGTACCTGTTGGAGTCGCTCACCTGCACGTGCCCGAGGTACGGGGCGGCGGCGCGCAGCGCCCGGTGCACGTCGTCCTCCTCGATGTTCATGTGGAAGGTGTCGGCGACGACCCGCACCGAGGGCAGCCCGAGCGCGGCGCAGAGGGCGACCGCCTCGTCGAGCCGGTTGACCATGTGGTCCTCGTACCTGTTGAGGGGTTCGAGGAAGAGGGTGACCCCCTCGGCGCGGGCGTGCTCGCCCAGCGCGCCGAGGGCGTCGAGGAGCACCTGGCGGTCGCCGGCCGGCGGGCGTGGCGGCTCGAACGGCGGCAGCCGCCGGGAGAACATGCCCCACGCGGCCGGGGTCATCGCCCCGACGCCACCCAGCTCGGCGATGACCGAGAGCTGTGAGCGCAGGTTGCGGACGGCGTCGGCGGACCGGGCGGGGTCGAAGTCGCCGATGAAGTGGTCCATCTCGACGCAGACGGTGGGCATCACCACCCCGGCGGCGCGGGCGCGGCGCAGCTCGGGCAGGCGGTCGGCGAACGCGAGGTTCCCGCGGCCGCGCAGCTCGATGCCCTGGTAGCCGAGCGCGGTGGCGAGGGCGTACTTCTGGATCAGGTTGGTGCCTGGCAGGAGTTGTTCCTGGCAGGCCAGCGCGATGGTGGTCATCTAGAACCTCAACACCACTTGGAGGACGTCACCGGCGCCGCGGTCGAGCAGCGCGAGGGCGTCGGCGACCGCGCTGGCGTCGACGATGTGGCTGACCAGCGGCAACGGGTCGACGCTGTGCTCGGCCACCAGCTCCATGAAGGTCTGCGCGACCCGGTCTCCGGTCCACCGGCCGGCCATGCCCGGCGCGGGGGTGGGCCCGGAGACCTGTGCGGCCACCAGCTGGATGCGGTTGTGGTGGAACTCCTCGCCGAGGCCGAGCGCGTCGGCCTGGCCCTGGTAGAAGCCGGCGGCCACGACCCGGCCGGCGTGTGCGGTGGAGCGGATCGCCTCGTGCAGCGCCGGGTACGCCCCGGACAGCTCCAGGCAGACGTCCGCGCCCCGGCCGCCGGTGAGGTCACGCAGCACGGCGGCGGCGGACTGGGTCGCCACGTCCACCGTGGATCGTGCGCCGTAGCGGGTGGCGTGGGCCAGCCGGGCGGGCACCCGGTCGACGGCCACCACCCGGGCGCCGGAGAGCGCGGCGAGCCGGGTGGCGAGCAGCCCGATGACGCCCTGCCCGAAGACGCCGACCCAGTCGCCCAGGTGCAGGTCACCGGCGAGCACGGCGGTGAGCGCGATGGCCCCCGGCCGG
Organism: Micromonospora sp. NPDC049275; assembly: GCF_043197115.1. NCBI lineage: Bacteria > Bacillati > Actinomycetota > Actinomycetes > Micromonosporales > Micromonosporaceae > Micromonospora > Micromonospora sp. NPDC049275. Next base: position 161,450 of record NZ_JBICSN010000009.1, on the reverse strand, counting down.
GCGAAGACCGCGGCGAGCGGGTCCAGGTCGGCGGGGAGCGGCCAGACCGCCCCGGCGGCGAGGACCGCTTCGGCCCGGTGCCCCCAGATGCCCCACACGAGTTGCCCGGGGTGCCTGTCGACGACCTCGGGCGCCACCTCGACGACCTCGCCGACCTCCTCGTAGCCGAAGCCGATAAGCGGGTAGGGCACCGGGGTCTGGCGGGGGACGAACATCCGGGCGGCGTCGTCCCAGTCCTTGCGGAGTCGGGGGTTGCTGCCCCGGTAGAGGGTCAGCTCGGTGCCGGCGGAGATGCCCGAGTAGCAGGTGCGGACCCGGACCTGGCCGGGGCCGAGCGGATCCGGCGGGCAGGGCTCGAGGCTGATCCGTCGAGGCCCGGCGAGAGAGACCACCCAGTTGCCCATGTGTCACATCCCGGTAGCACTGGGCTCCAGGATAGACACAAAATCGCAATATGTCTTGTTATTGATCAATCGAACGTGTTGAATCCGTCATGTACCCTTCGAGAGGAGTGCCACCGATGTCAGCACCTCCGAGGCGGATACTCGCCACCACCCTGATCATGACACTGGCAGCGTCCACCCTGCTGGCCTGCGGGGACGACCAATCCGACAGCAACAGCAAAAAGATCACCGTTTGGAGCCTGGAGGACGTCGCCGACCGCGTCACCGCCACCAAGGCGATCATCGCGGACTTCACCGCGAAGACCGGGATCCAGGTCGACCTCGTGACAGTCAACGAGGACCAGTTCCCCTCCCTCATCGCCGCCAACGCCGCCGCCGGCGACCTGCCCGACGTGGTCGGCTCGGTCTCCCTGGCCGGCATCCGTACGCTCGCCGGCAACGAACTGCTGCACGCCTCGGCGAACGCGGAGGTCGTCGACAAGCTGGGCAAGCAGACGTTCTCGCCCCGAGCGTTGGAGCTGACCTCCGACGACGGCAAACAGCTCTCCGTGCCCAGCGACGGGTGGGGGCAGCTGCTCGTCTACCGCAAGGACCTGTTCGCCGCCGCCGGCCTGCCCGCCCCCGACACGTACGAGCGGATCACCACCGCGGCGGCGAAGCTGAACACCGGCGGCGTCGCCGGCATCACCGCGGCGACCTCCCCCAGCGACGTGTTCACCCAGCAGACCTTCGAGCACCTGGCACTCGCCAACGGCTGCCAGCTCACCGACGACTCCGGTGGGGTCACGCTCGACTCACCACAGTGCGTCGAGGCGTTCCGCTTCTACGGCGACCTGATCCGCACCAGCTCCGTGAAGGGCGCGCAGGACGTGGACACCACGCGGGCCACCTACTTCGCGGGCAAGGCCGCCATGGTGGTCTGGTCGCCGTTCATCCTCGACGAGCTGGCCGGGCTGCGTAACGACGCCAAGCCGACCTGCCCGCAGTGCCAGGCCGACCCGACGTTCCTGGCCAAGAACAGCGGGTTCGTCACCGCGATCAAGGGCCCCAACGGCACCGAACCCGCACAGTACGGCGAGATCAGCTCGTGGGCCGTGCTGGACGGCGCGGTGGCCGACCCCGCGAAGTCCTTCGTGGAGTACATGCTCGGCGACGGCTACCCGCGCTGGTTCGGCATGTCCCCGGAGGGCCGCTTCCCGGTGCGCAAGGGCACCCCGGCCGAGCCGGAGGCGTTCCTCACCGCGTGGAACACCAGCCAGGCCGGTGTGGACGCCAAGAAACCCCTCTCCGACGTGTACGGCGAGGAGGTCCTGGCCACCCTGCGCAGCAGCCCGGACACGTTCCAGCGGTGGGGGCTCAGTCAGGGGCAGGGCAAGCTGGTCGGCGCCATGCTCGGCGAGCTACCGGTGCCCAAGGTGCTGGGCGACCTCGTGTCCGGCAAGTCCGACGCGGCGGCCGCCGCCGGCCGGGCCAAGAAGGACGTCGAGGCGATCAAGGCGGGCGTCAATTGACCACCACCGCCCCCGACACCGGCCGCTCCCCCACCGAGGAGCGGCCGGCGCCGCCCCGCCGCCGACCACTGACCCTGCGCCGTCGTGAGTCCCGTGCCGGGCTGGCGCTTGTCGCACCGACCCTGCTCGTCACCATCGCGGTCATCGGCATCCCGATCGTGTGGACCGTGGTGCTCGCCTTCCAGCGGGTCCGGCTGGCAACCCTGCGCAAGACCGGGCTGTTCGGCGAGTTCACCATGAGCAACATCGACCGGGTGCTGCACACCCCCGGCTTCGCCGACACGCTGTGGGTCACGCTGCTCTACAGCGTCGGCGGCACCGTCGGGTCGATCGCACTCGGTCTGGTCGCCGCCCTCGTGGTGCGCCGGCCGTTCCGCGGTCGCACGCTGGTCCGAGCCTCCATGCTGCTGCCGTACGTGGCGCCGGTGGTCGCGGTCACCTTCGTCTGGCAGGTGATGCTCGACCCGCAGCTCGGCATCGTCAACCACTGGGGGCAGCGCCTGCTGGGCTGGGACGCGCCGGTGCCGTTCCTCACCCAGGAGTCGACGGCGCTGGCCACCGTCATCGTGTTCGAGGCGTGGCGTTACTTCCCGTTCGCGTTCCTGTTCCTGCTGGCCCGGCTCCAGGCGGTGCCCGGCGAGCTGGAGGAGGCAGCCCGGGTCGACGGCGCCACGCCCACCCAGCGGTTCCGGCACATCCTGCTGCCGCAGCTACTTCCGGTGATCGCCCTGCTGGGGGTGCTGCGCTTCATCATGACGTTCAACAAGTTCGACGACGTCTACCTGCTCACCGGCGGGGCCGCCGGTACCGAGGTGGTGAGCGTCCGGGTGTACGAGTTCCTCACCGCCCGTACCGACATCGGCGCGGCGGCCGCCCAGGCGGTCGTGCTGGCAGTGGTGCTCATCGTCTTCGTGCTGATCTATCTGCGCTTCTTCGGACGGAGGGTGAGCTGATGGACCGGGACATGGTCGAGACGGTGAGCCTGCGCTGGCTGCGCCGCCTGGTGATCGCCGCGTTCCTGGTGGTCACCGTCTTCCCCTTCTACTACATGCTCGTGCTCTCGGTGCGCCCCATCGAGCGGCTGCTGCTCGACCCGGGCTCGCTTGTCGTCGGCTTCGGCGAGCTGACCGTGGCCACGTACGCCGAGGTGCTCAAGGCCACCGACGACGGCGGCCAGGGTTTCCTCACGTTCATCCGCAACAGCGGCCTCGTCGCGGTCGCCGCGACAGTGCTCACGCTGCTCGTCGCGATCCCCGGCGCGTACGCCGTGGCCCGGCTGCGGTTCTTCGGCCGCCGGCAGGTCGACTTCCTGTTCCTGGCCGTCTACCTGTTCCCGTCGATCGTCATCGCGATCCCACTGTTCGTGGTCTTCAGCCTCGCCGGGCTGCGCGGCTCACTGTTCGGGCTGGTGCTTGTCTACATCTCGCAGACGCTGCCGGTGTCGGTCTACATGCTGAAGAACTACTTCGAGACCATTCCGGTCAGTCTGGAGGAGTCGGCGGCCATCGACGGGGCCGGCCGACTCGGCATCATCCGCCGGGTCAGCCTGCCCCTCGCCGCGCCATCGATCATGGCGGTCGCGCTCTACGACTTCATGATCGCCTGGAACGAGTTCCTCTTCGCCCTGCTGTTCCTTGTCGACAAGCCGGACCGGTGGACGGTGTCGCTGGGGCTGTCGCTGCTCTCCGACGGCGTGGAGGTGCCCAAGACGGTGCTGATGGCCGGGTCGGTCGTCCTCACCCTGCCCATCGTGATCCTCTTCTTCGCCAGCGAGCGACTCCTCACCGAGGGCCTGACCAGCGGCGCGGAGAAGGGCTGAGCGAGGGCGTACGGGCGCTGGGCGGCGTGACGCCGCTCAGCGCCCGCCCACCGTTTCCTGATCATTGGCAGCGGAGCGCGTCGACACGCCGAGCACCGCCCTGGCGAGCTGCCACCGATCGGTGCGCCTGCCGGACCGGCCCGTCGCGCCCCGACCGGTCCGGTTACGGTGGCCGTATGGCCAACCCGACCCGCTGGGCGACCGACACCGGTCCGGAGCACTCGCAGTGGTACATCGACCGGTTTCGCAAGCTCGCCGCCGAGGGAGCGGACCTGGCCGGCGAGGCCCGGCTGGTCGACACGCTCGTCGCACCCGGCTCGCGGATCCTCGACGCCGGCAGCGGCACCGGTCGGGTCGGCGCGGCGCTGGCCCAGCGGGGTCACACAGTGGTCGGGGTCGACGCCGATCCCGCGCTGGTGGAGGCCGCCCGCGCCGATTATCCCGGCCCGCGCTGGCTGGTCGCCGACCTGGCCGAACTGGACCTACCGACGCTCGGCGAGGCGGAGCCGTTCGACGCGGCAGTCCTCGCCGGCAACGTACTCGCCTTCGTCGCCGCCGGCACCGAGCCGGAGGTGCTGCGCCGACTCGCCGTGCACCTGCGCCCGGACGGGGTGCTGGCCGTGGGCTTCGGCACCGAACGCGGCTACCCGCTACACGCGTTCGACGCCGACGCGGTCGCCGCCGGGCTGCGCCTGGAGCACCGCTTCGCCACCTGGGACCTGCGGCCGTGGCGCGACGACGCCCCGTTCGCGGTCAGCCTCCTGCGTCGCCCGGCCACCTGACCCCCGACCGGCGGGAAGCCCGGCCGACCGCCAGACCGGCAGGCGTCAGGACGGGGCGGCGACGGCTCGGGCGGCGGCCGGGTCCAGGGTGGCGCCGGCCGGCACGAGGCTGACCAGGCCGGCGGGCAGTCGCACCGGTCGCACGTCGCGATAGCCGAGCATCGCCAGCACCTCCCGGTCGGCCAGCACGTACCGCCGGCCCAGGTCGGTGACCACGGACACCGCGCCTCCGGACGCGCCGGGCGCCGCGGCGGCCTCGACCACCGCGCCGCCACCCGGCTGCACCACCACATGGTCGGCCAGCGCCGCGCCGCCGCTCGGCGCGGTCCGGGGGACGGCCGCCAGATCCGGCAGCCGTACGCCGCTGAGCACCTCGCCCGCGCCGCCGTCGTCGCCGACCCGGGCGCAGATCGCCGCGTCGTCGGAGCTCGCGAGCCGGGGCGGGACGGGCGGCGGCGCGGTGGGGCCGCTCGGGGCGAGGTCGGGCATCGTGGGCAGCGCGGCGAACCGACCCAGCGTCATCGGTTCCGACTCCCCCTGCCCGGTACGAGCCAGCAGCAGCCCGGCCTGCAACTCGGTGATCCCGGCCAGCCCGCCGTCGAGCGCCACCGCGTACTGCCGACCGCCGCCGGAGTTACGGACCAGGTAGACCTGACCGATCGTGGCCCCGGGCACCCGGGTGGAGGCTTGACCCTCGCCGGGCAGCGCCGGCGGGGCCAGGTCGACGCCGGCGGGGAGCGCGTTGAGCAGGGCGGGCGCGACCGGCACCGACCGGGAACGAGTGGTGGCCAGCGCGGCCAGCACGCGGTTGGGATCGCGGATCAGGTACCGGTGCTGGTGCCACACGAGGTGCAGGCCGCCGTCCGGGTGGCGCAGCAGCAGGGCGTCGTCGCCCAACGACCGACCGCCGTCGGGTTCGGTGCCGATGAGCAGCGCGGAGCGGGGGTCCTCACCGCCGGCAGTCGAGCAGACCGTCCAGGCGGCCGCCGCGAGCCGGCCCGGGGCGGGCAGCGAGTCCGGTGCGTCGGCGATGCCCAGCGGCAGGCCACGCGGCACCCCGTCGATCGACCGCCGGGAGACCAACACGGTCTTCGACCGGTCCGCACCGACGATCAGCAACGCCGACGTGTAGTTGAGCACCGGGTGCAGCTTCTGCTCGCGGTAGACGAACCGGGCGCCGGACTCCTTCTCCACGATCACCGCGCCCGGATCGCGCCACCCCGTGCCGCCACCGGCGAACAGGCCGTAGAGCGCGAAGCCCCCGAGCCCGATCGCCGCGACGAGGACGCTGGCCAGGCCCGCGCCCGCCAACCGCCGAAACGGCGACTGAGCCGGGTCGGTCTCCCGCATCACCAGGGCGGCGACCGCCCGCTGGACGCTGAACTGGTAGGAGTGCAGCTGATCCTGCCGCGACGGCATGAGGTCCCTTCCGCTGGTTCGACCGGGCCACAGGATATGCGCTGCGTCGATGTCCCGTGGACCCTGCGTGGCGGCCCCGCCCCCGACCGGTACCATCCGGGGACGAATCCGGCGGCGAGAGGGCACCCGTGGGCGCGCGTTTCGAGGAGCTGGCCTGGCGGGAAACCCCGATCGGCGCGATCAGCCTGCGGCGACGCCGCGATCCGGCACTCCAGGTCGAGGTGTACGAGGTCAAGCTCGACGACGAGTACCTGATGTCCAGCCTCTTTCCCGTCGCCGAGATCGAGCTGGCCCGGCTGGGCCTGGCCGAACTGGCAGGTGACGTCCTCGACGTGGTGGTCGGCGGCCTCGGGCTGGGCTACACCGCGTGCACCGCGCTGGCCGACCCCCGGGTGGGGTCACTGCTCGTCGTGGAGGCCGTCGAGGACGTCATCGAATGGCATCGGCGAGGGCTGCTGCCGTTCGCGGCCGGACTCGCCGAGGATCCGCGGACCCGGTTCGCGCGAGCCGACTTCTTCGCCGCCGTGGCGGCCGACGACGGTTTCGACGCCGAGTCCCCCGGGCGGCGGTTCGACGCCGTCCTGCTCGACGTCGACCACTCGCCGCGCAACGTCCTGCACCCCAGCCACGCCCCCTTCTACACGCCGGACGGGCTGCGCCGGCTCGCCGCGATGCTGCGCCCGGAGGGCGTCTTCGCGCTCTGGTCGGACGACCCGCCGGACGACGAGTTCGTCGCGGCGCTCACCGAGGTGTTCGCCACCGCGCGGGCGCAGGTCGTGCCGTTCGCCAACCCCCTCACCGGCGGAGAGTCCGCCAACACCGTCTACGTGGCCCGCCGCTGATCCCGCTCCTCCCGCTTCGTCTTGGCGCCGGGTCCCGGTTCGCGGGGACAGCAGGCACACGATCGCGGAGGGTGGGGCCGGGGGCTCGTTTGGGGATGGCGGGATCGGGAAGGGGAGGCTCGGGCCCGCGTATCCGAACGCGGCCCGTCCTGGGAGGTCGAGATGCGCGCCATGCTCTGGGTCGTCGGCGTGGTCGCCGGCGTGCTGATCCTGCTCGGGCTGATTCTCGAGGCGGTCCGCTGGCTGATCATCATCGGTCTGATCGCACTGGTGATCGTGATCATCCTCGGCGTGGTCAAGGGCCGGCAGGCCATGCACCACCAGACCCGCCGGCGGTGACGCCCGGCCGCCCTCAGAACCAGTCCGCGCGCATGTCGAGCGTGGTCCGGTCGAGGCTGTCCAGCAGGTCGAACTGCGGGCCCGTGCGGGGCAGTTCGACAGTGAAGAAGTAGCGGGCGGCCTGCCGCTTACCGGCGTGGAAGGCGTCGCCAACCTCCTGCGACGGCAACGCCAGCACCTGCTCCAACCACATCCACGCGATCACCACGTGCCCGACCGCCTCCAGGTAGACGCTGGCGTTGGCCAGGGCGAGCGCCGGGTCGCCGCCGGCCCAGAGTCGGCGGGTGACCGAGGCGATCCGATCCACCGCGTCCGCCAGCCGGTCGGCCAGCTCGGCGGCCTCGCCACCGGCCTTACGACCCCGGGCGACGGTGTCGCTCATCGTCTCGGACAGCAGGAGAAGGCCCGCGCCGTCGCGCATGGTCATCTTGCGGCCCAGCAGGTCCAGCGCCTGGATGCCGTGGGTGCCCTCGTGGATCGGGTTGAGCCGATTGTCGCGGTAGTGCTGCTCCACGTCGTGGTCGCGGGTGTAGCCGGCGCCGCCGAGGACCTGGATCGCCAGGTCGTTGGCTGCCAGGCACCACTGCGACGGCCAGCTCTTGGTGATCGGGGTGAGCACGTCCAACAGCAGGTGCGCCCGCTCCCGGTCGGAAGGCTCCGGAGCGGTCTGCTCCTCGTCGAGCAGCCGGGCGCAGTAGAGCACCAGGGCCAGGGCGCCCTCCACGTAGCTCTTCTGCGCGAGCAGCATCCGCCGTACGTCCGGATGTTCGATGATCGGCACCTGCGGTGCCGCCGGGTCCTTCGCGTCGACCGGCCGGCCCTGCGGCCGCTCACGGGCGTACGCCAGGCTCTTGAGGTAGCCGGTGTAGCCCAGCGCCATGGCGCCGGCGCCCACGCCGATCCGGGCTCCGTTCATCATGTGGAACATCTGGGCGAGTCCCTGGTGCGGCGCACCGACCAGGTGGCCCACCGCGCCGGGGCGACCGTCGGGGGTGTGCCCGCCGTCGCCGAAGCTGAGCAGCGTGTTGGTGGTCCCCCGGAAGCCCATCTTGTGGTTGAGCCCGACGAGCACGACGTCGTTGCGGTCGCCGAGCGATCCGTCCGGTCCGACGAGCACCTTGGGCACGACGAACAGGGAGATGCCCTTCACCCCGGGCGGCCCGCCGGGAATCCGCGCCAACACCAGGTGGACGATGTTCTCGGCCAGCTCGTGGTCACCGCCGGAGATCCACATCTTGGTGCCGAACAGGCGGTACGTGCCGTCCGGCTGCGGCTCGGCCCTGGTGGTGATGTCGGCCAGTGAGCTGCCGGCGTGCGGCTCGGACAGGCACATGGTGCCGAAGAACCGACCCTCCAGCATCGGTCGCACGTACGTGTCGACCTGCTCGGCGCTGCCGTGCGCCAGCAACAACTTCGCGTTGCCGAGGGTCAACATCGGGTACGCCGACGTGGCCACGTTGGCCGCCTGGAACCAGGCGAAGCAGGCGGCGGCGACGGCCTGTGGCAGTTGCAGACCGCCTACCGATTCGTCCAGCCCGGCGGTGAGCAGTCCCGTCTCGGCGAAGCTCTCCAACGCCGCGCGTACCTGCGGGATCAGCCGCACCCGCTGCCCGTCGAACGTCGGCTCGGCGAGGTCGGCGGCGCGGTTGTGCGGAGCGAACTGCTCGGTGGCCACCCGCTCGGCGAGGTCCAGGGCGTCGTCGAAGGTCTCCCGGGAGTGCTCGGCGTAGCGGGGACGCTCGACGAGCTGCGACACCCGCAACCAGTCGTGCAGCAGGAAGTCGAGGTCACGGCGGGAGAGCAGGGTGGACGGCACGGAACTCCTCGGCGGGGCTGGGGTGTCGGTTCGGGGCGGCGGCCCGACGTCGCCCCGACCATCCTGACCGATGGATCGGGAGCACACCACCGCCGCCCGTCGGCGGGCGTCATTGTCGTACCCGTCGGCTAGCGTCCCTGCCCGTGACCGCACCCGGAGACGTCGATCCCGAGGTTCTCGACCGGCTGCGCCCGATCTGCCGCGGGCTGCCGGAGACGTACGAGGAGCCGGCCTGGGTGGGCACCCGCTGGCGGATCCGCCGACGCACCTTCGCCCACGTGCTCACCGTCGACCCCGACCGTCAGGCGGTGCTCGCGCGTGCCGCCGCGCTCGACCGGCCGTCCTGCCTGCTTGTCTTCCGGTCGCCGCTCGACGAGATCGCCGGTCTCCTGAGCGGCGGGCACCCCTTCTACAAGCCGGACTGGAGCCCGAACGTGCTGGGGATGATTCTGGACGAGGCCACCGACTGGGCCGAGGTCGGCGAGCTGCTCACCGAGAGCTACTGCGTGCAGGCACCCAAACGGCTGGCCGCCCTGGTTGACCGGCCCGCCTGAGCGCACCCGGCGAGGCCGGCGCTTCGCGGCGCTCGGCATGGGGATACCGCGCATCACCGCCCTGCCCGCCTCGCCACGACGGGCGGCGGACAGGAGTCCTCGATATCCTGCCTCGCATGCATCGAAGCCGTGTGTACGCGTTGCTGATCGACGCGCCGAAGGCGGAGGCCGCGCGGGCGGCGGAGTTCTGGTCTGCGGCGCTCGGCGTCGGCACTCGGTCCCATCCGGCCGAGCCGCAGTTCGTCGGTCTGCACGAGGCGTTGCCCGGCCTGGTCACCGCCGTCCAGGCCGTCGACGACGCGCCGCGCTACCACCTCGACATCGAGACCGACGACGTGGCGGCCGAGACCGCACGGCTCATCGGTCTGGGCGCCACCGAGGTGTCGCAGTGGTTGGAGTGCCGCATTCTGCGGGCGCCCGGCGGGCACCTGCTCTGCGTGCTGCCGGTGGAGAGCCCGGCCGAGGTGTTCGACGCCCAGGCCCGCACCTGGCCGTGACCCACCGGCCTGTCAGGGGTCGGCGCTAGGGTTCGCGCCATGGCTGATGTGGTGCTGGTGGCGGGTGCGTGGCTGGGGTCGTGGGCTTGGGACGAGGTGGTGCCGGCGCTGCGGGCCGCCGGGCACCAGGTCCTTCCCCTGACCCTGTCCGGTCTCGCCGAGAGGCAGGGCGTGCCCGCCGGGCAGCAGACCCACGTGCAGGACGTCGTCGGCGAGATCGAGCGGCGCGACCTGCGTGACGTGGTGCTGGTCGGGCACAGCTACTCGGGCATCCCGGTGGGTCAGGCAGCCGCGCGGATCGGCGACCGGTTGACCCGGGTGGTCTACGTCGACGCGGAGGTGCCTGTCGACGGCGAGTCGTTCGCGTCCGGCTGGTGGCAGGGTCAGGCGGCGTTCGAGTCGGTGCTCGCCGACAACGGCGGCGACTGGCGGCCGCTCGACGCGTCCGAGTTCGACGGTCAGGGGCTCACCGACGAGCAGGTCGCCCGACTGCTCAAGGGCGCCACCCCGCACCCGGGAGCCACGCTTACCGAGCCGGCCGTGCTGGCGCGTCCGCTGGGCGAGCTGCCGACGACGTACGTCAAGTGCCTGCTCGACGGGCCGGAGCCCAACGACACGGTGGCCGCGTTGCTGACAGGCGAGCAGTGGCGACTGGTCCCGATGGCAACCGGCCACTGGCCGATGTTCTCCCAGCCCGCCGAGCTGGCCCGGTTGCTGGCCGACGAGATCGGCTGACCGGTCCCGGGGGCTCAGGGCGCCGCCGCGTCGAGCGTCCTGATGTGGCGCACCGGGGACGCGAGCAGCCACAGCACGGCCAGCATGCCGCCCACCCCGGCGACGACCAGGGCCGAGCGCAGCCCGAGGGTGGTGCCCAGCGCGCCGCCGACAAGCGCGCCGAGTGGCCGGATGCCGTAGTTGACGGCGCTGTACGCGCCGGCCCGGCGACCGCGCGCGTCATCGGGCGTCACGGCCATGAGCAGGGCGTTGAGGTTGACGTCCATCAGCATCACACCGAGGCTGGACACCAGCTCGATGGCCGCCAGCATGGCCATTTTCGCCCAGGTCGGGCCGGCGATCAGCGCCGTCAGCGCCAGCGGCGCGGGAAAGACCACCACGCCGATCATCGCGGTCCGGCCCAGTCCGATGACCCGCGACAGGCGGGGCGCCAGGGCCGCGCCGGCCAGTCCGCCGAGCGCGCCGACGCCGAACGCGACGCCGATGGCGCCGGGCGAGAGGTGGAGTTCACGGTTGGCGTAGAGCACCAGCAGCGCGGCGGCGATGAAGGTGAAGAAGTTGACGGTGGTGGTGCAGCCGAGCGCGGCGCGCAGCACGGGGTGGCGCAGCACCAGCACCAGGCCCTCCCGGACCAGGCCGAGAGTGGACGTCTTCCGGGGCGGCGGAGGTGACTCGGTGACCGGGATGCGGCGCAGCAGCAGCGCGGAGGCGAGGAAGGACACCGCGTCGACGAGGATCGCCACCGGCGCGCTGAGCGCCTGGACGAGGCCACCGCCGACGGCCGGGCCGGCGATGAACGAGAGGGACCGGCTCACGCTGAGTTTGCTGTTCGCGTCCACGTACGCCGATCGCGGCACCAGTGCGACGAAGAACGCCTGTTGTCCCAGGGCGAACAGGACGGCCCCGGCGCCGGTGAGCAGCGCCACCAGGTAGAGCTGGGTGAGGGTGACCGCGCCGACCAGGTAGGCCACGGGCAGGCTGAGCAGCACGGCCGCGCGGGCGAGGTCGGCGAGGATCAGGAGTCGACGCTTGTGGGTGCGCTGGTCCACCCAGGCGCCGAGGAACAGGCCCAGCAGGTTGGGCAGCCAGATCAGCGCGGTGAGGACGCTTACCTGCACGGGCGTCGCGGCGAGCAGGGAGACGGCGATCAGCGGCAGGGCCAGCTCACTGACCCGGTCACCGAACGCCGAGATCGTCTGGCCGATCCAGAAGGTGCGGAACCGCCTGTCGCGTCCCAGCGCCGGTGCGGGCGCGGCATCGACGGCCGTCATGACGCGGACCTGTCGTCGGCCGGCTCGGGCAGCAGGTAGCGCAGCATCCGGACGATCTGCGCGCCGGCCGGCTTCGTGTCGTCGTCCTTGCGCCGCACGTACGGGCCGATCAGCTCCTCGATCGCCTCTTCGAGGTGCCGCAGCTCGTCGGGCGTCGCGACGAAGCGGGTGTCGGCCACCCCGGCGAGCACGCGCCACTCGGCGTCCAGACGGGGTTCGTCGTGCAGCAGCCACTGCTGTGGCGTCTCCGCGATCCGGGCGAACATCTCGCCGCGTAGCTGCCGTCCCGCGGCCTGCCCCTCGGCGTCGTCGGGCAGCGTGAACCGGAACCCCCGGGCGGCCGCCTGCCACCAGCGCTCCCGCTTGCTGGTGGCACCGTCGGCGTCGGTGACCAGACCGAACGTCGCGAGGTGGCGCAGGTGCCAGCTGACCACCGACGGCGTGGCGCCGACGTGCGGCGACAGTCCGGTGGCCGTGGCCGGGCCGTGCCGCTGGAGCCGGTCGAGGATGGCCAACCGGACGGGATGCGCCAGCGCCCGCAGCGCCTGCGGCTCGGTGATCTCGAAATCCCCGTACGGATTAGTGAGAGACATGTTTCGAAAGTAGTCTCTCAGATTATCCGAGGCAAGCCCTCGCTAGCTCACCCCCAGGCGGGCCAGCGGCTCGACCAGCTCGCGCTCCTCGTAGCTGAGGTGCGACAGCAGGGCGTCGGTCAACAGGTTCACCGCATCGCGCAGCTCGGCCAGGCCGTCCGGCGTCCCGACGTACGCGACAAGCGCCTTGTCGACGCCCTCCAGCACCTCGTGGATGACGTGGTGCTCCTGCTCCAGCCGGTCGACGACCGGCCGCAGCCGCGGGTCGGCCTGCCGCAGCCGCGGGAAGAGCGCCTGGTCCTCGATGGTGTGGTGGGTGGTGACGATGCGGCAGTAGGACTCGCAGTAGGCGCCAAGCGTCCACCGGTTCTGCCGCATGGTCATCGTGTTGATGTGCGATCGCGCCGCGCCGGCGTCGATCTCGCCCGCCGCGACCTGCTCGATGAGGTCGTGGATCTCGGCCAGCTCGCCACGCAGACCGTCGTGCACCTGCACGAGGTGCTGGCCGGCTGCCTGCTCGTGCGCCGTGTAGGTGCGCGTCGGGTCGGGTGTGGGCCCGCTCGGGCGGGCGGACTCGTCCCACACCCGCCGGTCGCTGAGCCGCCGGCCGTCGTCAGGCGTCGGCACCACGGCGAAGGCCCCGCCGGTCACCCTCGCGCGGGCCGGCCGTGGGGCGGGCGCGACGAGCGCCGCCGGCTGCGCGGCCACCACGGGCTCGGCGGGAGTACGCGCCGACGGGGTGCCACTGTCGCGTTCGGCTGCGACCAGCTCGCGCACGGCGGGGGCCACCTCGCCGGCGAACCGGCGCAGGTCGTCGGGGTTGTCGCTGGCGAGGATGAACGTGCTGACGCCGTCGACAAGCGCCAACTCGACAAGCTCCCGCACCCACTGCCCGGCGGGCCCGTGCAACAGGCCGCCACTGGTCGACGAGAAGGTGCCGGAGATGTTGAGCAGCCGGCGGACGTCGCCTGGCGAGCGGCCGGCCTCCCGCGCGGCATCGTCGATGATCTTGTTGCCGCTGGCCAGGTCCCCGGGCTGGAGGTAGTCCAGTGACGGCAGCCAGCCATCCGCCCGGCGACCGGTGAGCGCGAGCATGCGCGGCTTGTACGCCCCGAGCCAGATCGGCACCGCGTGGGCGGGTGCGGGACCGCGCTTGGCGCCGACCACCCGGTGGAACTCGCCGTCGACCCGCACGCCACCGCGCGCCTGCGCGTCCCACATCTGCCGGATGACGTCGACGGCCTCCTCCAGCGCCCGCACGCCCTGCCCGGGGGTCAGCCGCCGACCGCCCATCGCCTCGATGGCGTCCCAGAACGCTCCCGCGCCGAGGCCCAGCGCGACCCGACCGCCGCTGAGCAGGTCGAGGCTGGCGACGCTGCGGGCGAGCACGGCGGGCGGGCGCAGCGGCAGGTTGGTGACGTTCGCCGACAGGTGCACCCGGTCCGTACGCGCGGCGACGAAGCTCAGCAGCGTCCAGGTGTCCAGAAACCGCGGCTGGTACGGATGGTCCTGGAAGGTGACCAGGTCCAGCCCGACCTGCTCGGCCAGGACCGCGAGCCCGACCGTGCGGTCCGGATCGTCGTTGCCGGGCGTGGTGAACGATCCGAAGACCAGGTCGTGGCCGTAGTCGCTCATGGCGAGCCTCCCGTCGTGACGCGTCGGACGATGCGTCGTGACCTCAACCTTATGTCGGACAGAACATCTGTTGCCAACAAGGTCGGTGTCCCTGCGCTATTGTCGGGGCATGACGGCTGTCACCGACCGGCCGGACCGGCCCGACCCGCTCGACGACGATCTGGGCTGGATGCTGGGAATCGTCTTCCGGGGCTACGTCCGGGCGGCCGAGCACGCCCTTGCCGACTTTCCCGGCGGCCCGCGTGGCTACCAGGTGCTCACCGCCGCGGCCACCGGGCCGGCCCGCAACCAGGGCGCGATCGCCGAGGAGTTGGGCATCGACCGGACGGTGCTCACGTACCTGATCGACGACCTTGAACGCCCCGGGTTCGTCGCCCGGCGGGCGGACCCGACCGACCGGCGCAGCCGGCTGGTGGACGTCACCGACGCCGGGCGGGCGGCCTGGGAGCAGCGGCGCGGGGCGCTGCGACAGGTCGAGGCACACCTGCTGGGGGCGCTCACGCCTGCCGAGTCGGCGACCCTGCGGGCCCTGCTGCAACGGGTCGCCTGCTCGACACAGGCAATCGACCCCCTGCGCGATCTCTGCCAGGCGGTGGCCGAGGTACGGCCCGAGCCCGCTGCGCCGGCGCCGGGTCCGCCGCACACAGCGGCCGACCGCGCTCGGCCACGCGCCACCCGATCGCGCCGCCGCAGCGACGACTGACCGGACGCTCGACCAGCGAGAGGCCGGTCGCAACGGCGCGGGCCCGCCGGCTCCTCCCCGACCCTGGTGGATCGAGGGGTGCCGGCGGGCCCGCCGTGTCGCTGCGGCGACAGGTCAGCGCACGTGCACGAACACCGGGTTCGAGTAGAACCACAGGTCGTCCCACGGGCTCTCCAGCCCGTCGGCGAGCGGCTCGGCCTCGTCGGTGCTGGTGCCGCGCACCCGCGCGTAGGTGTCGGCCTCGACGTTGCGCAGGGTGTGGCGGATGACGTAGTCCGCACCCTGACGACGCCAGTCCCGCGGACCGAACCGGGCCACCACCTTGGTGGTGGGGTTGGTGTCGGCGTCCAGGTTGGCGCTCGGCCCGGTGATCTGGCCGACGATCAGGTCGACCCGGCGGACCTCGGGACGGTCCCCGTTGCCGTTCACACCGTCCAGCGGACGGAACCTGATCTCGATCTCGACGTCGGTGCGGCTGCGGCGGCTGACCGTGATGGTCTCGCCCACCTCGGCGGTCTTGCCCTGGGATTTGGCGGTCACGTCGAGACTGCGGATCAGGTCACCGGTGGTCACCCAGATCCGGCCGTTGCGCAGGCCGTCCATGATGTCGCCGTAGTCCTGGCGGGCGTGCACGTAGGTCTTGCTGTACTCGCCCGGCCAGAAGTCCGAGCCGCCGCGCGACCAGTGCACGTGCGAGTCCGACGTCGCGGTGATCCACCAGCGCCGGCCCTCACCGAGCAGCGAGTCCCAGAGCCCACCGACCCGCGCGGTCATCTGGTCGAAGCCGCCGTAGGTGGGGTGGTTGCCGTACCCGCCGCGCTTGCCGCCGTTGAGCGGACCGGCCTGGTGGCCGGGCGCGCCCTCGAAGCCGATGTAGACATCCGGCGCTGCGTTGTTGCCGTTGCGGAACTCCCGCGGCGTGTCCTGGCCGTAGACGCCGAGGCCGGTGGCCGAGCGGGACGCGTGGTGGGCGATGACCAGCGGCTTGTGCGGCATGCCCCGGGCGACCTTGAGGAACTCCACCATCTTGGCCTCGGTGTCGCGGGCCGGGTC
The DNA here is from genome assembly GCF_043197115.1 of Micromonospora sp. NPDC049275. Taxonomy (NCBI): domain Bacteria; kingdom Bacillati; phylum Actinomycetota; class Actinomycetes; order Micromonosporales; family Micromonosporaceae; genus Micromonospora; species Micromonospora sp. NPDC049275. Next base: position 145,477 of record NZ_JBICSN010000009.1, on the reverse strand, counting down.
GGTGGGGAAGGCGTCGTACTTGGCGAACCGGCTCTCCAGCTCGAAGAGCTGCTTCGCCTCGTCCTCGTGGCGCGGGATCATCAGCGTGTGGTGGTCCAGCGAGGGCGCGTCGAACTCCATGCCCCAGAACTGGAGCACCTCGGGGACCAGCTTGCGCGAGCGCAGCAGGTCGGGGTACGCCTGCTCGATGTTCACCTTCGAGTGCGTCGGGCCACCGTGGTCGGTGCACATCGCCCAGGTCAGACCGAAGTTCTTGGCCATGATCGCGTTGGTGACGATCGGGTAGACCGCGTCGGCGCCCTTGTGGAAGACGATAGGGCTCTTCGTGGTGTCGAACTCGCCGCTGTACTCGGAGTGCACGTGGTGGTCACCGGCGCGCCAGGCCCGGTTCTTGGTGTTGCCCCTGTCGCTCGTGTCGTCGCCCGGTCGGCGCTCGTCGTCGGCCCACGCCGCGCCCGCGCCCACGAGCGGGCTGGCGGCGGCCAGCGTCGCGCCGACGCCTGCGTACTTGACCAGCTTGCGCCGCGACAGCTGCGCGCGCTCGACCTCTTCGGCTTGCTTGTCTCTCACGTGAGAGCCTCTCCTCGATCAAGCGAATGCTCTTTCGATCAAGAAGCCTTGAAGAGCTCGGTGAACGCCCGCCGTACGACGGGCGGGCTTCCGATGAACACCCTGGTCGAGCCCGTTGAAGGGCGCGGCCTGCGGCGGTCGCGGGTCACGCCACGACAGCGGGGCGTGGGTCAGGGCAACGGCCGGGGTCAGGGCAACTGTCGCGGATCGTGGCCCGACTGCGCCGCCGGCGGCTGGCGCGGCGCGGTGTGCACCGGCGGCGCGACGTCGACGGCGGGCAGTCCGGCCCGGCCCGTGACCGGAAGGCTCAGGTGGCTGCGACCGAGGTCGACCCGGACCGTCGCGTCCTGGTCGTCGGAATCGGTGAACTCCGGGTCGCTCTGGCCGAGCACGAGGCCGAGGACGTGCCCGGCCGGCACCACCGCGTCGTACGCGCTCAGCGGCACTGTCACCACGTACCACCGGTCCGGCCGCAGCGGCGTGGTGAACCGCAGCGTGCGGTGGTGCGCGGCGTCCAGCCAGCCGCGGGTCAGCACCGCGTGGTCGGAGACCTCGGTGATCTCCTCGGTGTCGTGGTAACAGGCGTCGTCGACGTCTGTGGACGCTCCCCAGCAGGACTCGCTGTCCAGCGTCCGCACTCCCCCGAAGCTGATCCGCTCGGCGGTCCCGTAGTCGACGAGCCGGACGCTCAGCGTGGTGGTCGGCCGGTCCACCCGCACCCGTAGCCGCACGGACGGGCTGCCGGAGATCCGCAGTGGAGTGCGCAGCGCGCCGGAGAGGAAGACCAGCCGGCCGGCGGTCGCGGTGGTCGGCTCGGCGGTCACCTCCTCCTCGGTCAACGACTCGTCGACGTACGCCTGCTCCTCGCCCGGTCGCGCGCCGCGCCCGCCCAGCGTGCCGGTCCCGCCGTCGCCGACGCCGAGGGGCACGCGGACGTCGCGGGTGCCGGGGGCCGGCCAGTCCCGCTGCGTCGTCCACGTGTGCGGCGCGGTCTGCAGGTCGACCCGCGGCTCGTCCAGCACCCCGTTGGGCAGCCCCTGTAACCAGTAGTCGAACCAGCGGTGCAGGGCGGCCACCCACTCGGCGCGTCGCACGTCGAACGGATCCTGGTGACCCGACTGGGAGAGCCACAGCTTGCGGGGCACGCCACGCTCGGCCAACTCCTGCCACCAGTCGGCGAACTGGTTGGTCGTGACGTTGAGGTCGTTGAGGCCGTGCGCCACGAAGACGCTCGCCCGGACCCGGTCGGCCGAGGGCCGGTAGTCCCGCTGCGCCCAGAACCCGTTGTAGTTCCCGGTCTCCTCCGCGCTGTCCGCGCGCAGCCGGGCGAGCACCTGCGCGCAGACGTCCTCCGGGCGGCCGTTGACGACCTCGTGCAGGTAGCCGGGATAGTCGGGGGCGGTCAACAGCCCCCGGTAACGCATGTAGTCGTACCAGCTGGAGATCGCCGAGATGGGAACGATGGTGGCCAGGCCCGGCACCCCGGTGGCGGCGACCCCGTTGGCGACCGAGCCGTCCCACGACTTGCCGATCATGCCGACCCGGCCGGTGCTCCAGCCGGCATCCACCTGTCGACCGTCGGCCGTGAAGGCGCGGGCCCGGCCGTTGAGCCAGTCCACCACAGCCCTGGCGCTGCCCACCTCCACCGGCCCGCCGACGTCCTCGCAGCCTGTCGAGCGGGCCGTGCCGGCGAGGTCGACGGCGACGAAGGCGTATCCGCGCGGGACGAAGTAGTTGTCGTAGAAGAGCGGCACCCTGGCGATGACACCGGCCGCGTCGTACGTCTTGAGTTCGCCCTCGTTGCCCCGGCCGCAGCAGAGGTAATAGGGCGAGGCTTCCATGACGACCGGCACGCGGACCCCGGCCGCGGCCGCCTCCCGGGGCCGGACGACGTCCACCGCCACCCGGTCACGCGCGCCGTCACCATCGCTGTCGACAGGGGTTTCGACCCAGACGCTCTCCCGGATCGCCTCGGCGTAGGAGTAGGCGGGAACAGTCCCGGTTCCGACGACGTGCGGCGGGGTCGGGCGGTGTCGCGCCGTCGGTGCGGCCGCCGTCGCGGCGGCGGGTTCGACGGCGGCGAGCACCGCGACCAGCAGGCTGGCCAGGACGGTGGCGATCCGTGCGCGGGGTCGGGCGGTCGACATCGGTGTCCTCCCGGGTACGACGCGTGAGGACATTCCATCGCATCGATGTCCTCCCTGCCTAGTGTCCTCGGCGGCGCGTCGTCGTCAGATCCGGGCGCGCGGCAGCCAGCCGAGAAAACGGAGTCGTGCTCGGGGCAGGGGCAGCGTCGGCAGATCCTGGGCGGCGGCGACGAGGCAGGAGCCGAGATAGACCGCGAGAGCGGCACGCGCCCCGCCGAACTCGGCGAGCAGTTGGCTCTGCTTGGTCGCGCAGGGCCATTCGCGGCCACATCCGGTGCAGGTCCAGCTCGGCGCGCTGGGCAGGTGCTCGGGCAGCTTCGTGCGCCGGTACCGGCCCACGACACTGTTGTCCGCGCGCACGTCGCGTCGCCGAGGCTCGGGGCCGCCGTTGCGGTGCGCGGGTGGCCGGGGGGCGGGCAGATAGCGCCGGACAGTGCCGAGGAGCGCTCCGACGCGGACCAGGGCGTCCGGCCCCACGTGGTGGGCCAGCAACGCCGTGAGCAGGTAGTGCCCCAACACGTCGAACGAGTCACGGTTGAGCCGCAGGTTCCGGCACAGGTCGACGAACTCGGGCGTGGACAACGGCACCCGGTCGTCGAGCGCGCGGCGCAGCACCGTCCGCAGCGCGGCGCCGAGGTTCACCAGCGCATCACCCTCGCCCAGTCCCAGGCTGTCCTCGTCCGCCACCCGCGCCAGCGCTTCGGCCACCGCCAGCCGAACGACGCGCTCCGGATCGGTACTGTCCAACGCCTCACCTCCGCCTGCTGGCCGGATCTCCGGCAGCGGTCCGGACGCCGGCGACGCCCGGGGGATCATGAACAAGATTTCGTCCCGGCCGCCGAGACGACTAGGACAGCGGGCGCAGGATCGCCACACGCGATAGCCAAAAAACGAAATCGACTTGCAATTTGCCGGATCGTCGGCAGGCCGCCGTCGACTGCCGTATGGTGGAATTCCCATCAATGGATATCTGAGTTGTTGGGAATGCTTAGAGTTCCGTCCACTGTGACAACGCTCGACCGGTCGCCACCCGTCCCCCGCCGACACCCGAGATCCACTGGGATCCTCCTCCGGCCGCCCCGCTCCCGGGCGACCCCAAGGAGGCCGCCACCACCGCCGTACCGCCGGTCAGCAACGTGCCGCGATCAGCGGCGCATGCACCCGGACACCTCCCGACCACACCGCCGGTCCTGGTCCCCACCCGGCGGTTCCCACCCGGACGGAGACAGCGGATGACGTCACCAGTGCAGGTCCGAGGATTCGACAGTCGCGATCCGGCGGCCATCCACCGCTTTCTGGCCAGCACGTACGCGCCGGACCTGCGGATCGGCGCCGGCGAGAACGGCTACCACCTTGTCCACCAGCGCGTCGACACCGGACCATTCGCCCTCGCCACGACCCGGCAGACCGCTCATCTCGACATCCAGGTGGGCGAGATGGACGGGCTGGTCGTCTGCCGCACCCGCACCGCCCTCATCAGCCGCGCCTGCGAGGGGTCACCCCATCGCTTCGGGCCCGGCGAGACCTTCCTGGTCACCCGTCCCGGGCAGCCGTTCCACCTGCGGTGGGAACCGGGCGAGGTGGAACTCTGCGTCCTGGACCTCGGGGTGCTGACGCAGGTGGCGACCGCTGCCACGACCCGAAGGCCCGGCCAGATCCGGTTCACCGACCTCGGCGGAGTCGACGCGCCGCTCGCCCGGCAGTGGCACCGGACCACCAGTTACGTCACCGACGTGGTGGCGAGCATCCCGAGCGCCAGCGCCCAGCCGTTGGTGATCGGCAATGCCGCACGGATGCTCGCCGCGGCGGCGCTCGCGATCTTTCCCAACACGGCGTTCACCGACGAGACCGCCGAGGACCGCCGCGACGCCAGCACCGCCACCCTGCGCCGCGCCGTCGCGTTCATGGAGGAGAACGCCGACCGGGACATCAGCGCCGCCGACATCGCCAGCGCCGCCGCGGTCTCCCTACGCGCGGTGCAACTCGCCTTCCGCCGCCATCTCGGCACCACCCCGATGTCGTACCTGCGTCGGATCCGACTCGACCGGGCCCACCACGATCTGGTGCGCGCCGACCCTCGACGGGAGACCGTCTCGGCGATCGCCAGCCGATGGGGGTTCGCCAGCCACAGCAGGTTCACCGCCCGGTACCACGCCAGCTACGGGGTGCCGCCGCGCGAGACCCTCAACGCCTGAGGCGGGACCGTCACCGCCCGGGACGCCACCTGGCTCAGCGCAGCGCGCGGGCCAGGCGGCGCACGGCCTCGTCCATGAGGTCGGGCGCGGCGGCCGCGTAGGTGAGACGCAGATGAGGGGCCGGCGGCTCGGCGGCGTACCAGGGACGACCCGGGAAGATGACGACGCCCTCGGCGGCAGCCGCTACGCCCAACGCCACGTCGTCGGTCCCGTCCGGCAGGCGGACCCAGAGGTGCAGACCCCCACGCGGAATCGCCTGCGGGCAGAGGCTGGGAAGGTGCCGCCGCAGCGCGCTCACCAACGCCTCGCGCCGCGTCCGCAGCGCCGTGGCCAGGGCCCGACGGTGCCGCGGCCACGCCGGGGAGGTGAGGAACTCCAGGGCCGCCTGTTGCAGTGGGCCGGCGACGAAGAAGTCGTCGAGCAGCCGTGCGGCGCGCAGCCGAGCGCCGGCCGGCCCGCGTGCGCCGATGGCGGCGACGCGCAGCCCGGGCGCGATCGACTTGGTCAACGAGCGCAGGTAGATGACATGCCCGTCGGGGTCGTCGGCGGCCAGCGGCGGTGGGGCCGGGCCGTCGATGGTCAGATCGCGGGCGTAGTCGTCCTCGATCAGGAACGCCCCGGCGTCGCGTACCGCGTCGGCGACCTGCGCACGGCGGTGCGCCGCCAGCGTCGCGCCGTTCGGGTTGGCGTGCAGCGGTTGGCAGTAGAAGAGTCGCGCGCCGGTGCGGGCGAACGCGGCGGCGAGCTGATCGGGGCGTACCCCGTCGGCGTCCGCCGGCACGGGCACCACCCGGAGTCCGGCCGCGCGGGCCACCGCCAGCGCGCCCAGGTAGGTCGGTGACTCGACGAGCAGTGTGTCGCCGGGGGCGGCGAGCGCCCGCAACGCCGACGACAGCGCGGCCTGCCCGCCGGAACAGATCACCATGTCGTCGGCCCGCAGTCCGTACCCGGTCTCGCGGGCGAACCAGGCGCGCAGGTCCTCGCGACCCTCGACCGGTCCGCGCTGCCAGGACGCCGGCTGGCGGGCGGCCCGGGTGAGGGCGGCGCCCAGCGCGGCAGCAGGCTGCAACTCCGCGTCCAGGTAGCCACCGGACAGCGACAGCGCGCCGGCGCGTGGTAGCGCCAGCAGTGCCTGCATCTCGTCCTCACCGGAGGGGCGCGGGCCGAGCGCGACGGTCTGCCAGGACAGGTCGGACACCCGCCGCCCGTCGGACGGTGCGGCCACGAAGGTGCCTCTGCCGGGTCGCGCCTCGATCAACCCCTGGGCCACCAACCGCCGGATCGCCTCGGCGACGGTGACCGGCGACGCCTGGTGCCGGGCGGTCAGCTCACGGACCGAGGGCAGTCGGGCGCCCGGACCGGAGGCGGACGCCAGTCGGCGTAGATCTTGGATAACGCGCTCGGCTGCGTTACCGTTTTCCATGAGTGAGGATAGTAGCGCTACTGCGACCCGGACGATAACAACCGACCGGGTGGGCGGCCTCGCCCTCGGCGCGCTTGGCGTACTCGGCTTCAGCCTGTCCCTGCCCGCCACCCGCGTCGCCGTGCACCACCTCGACGCATGGTTCGTCGCGTTCGGCCGGGCCGTCGGCGCGGGCCTGCTCGCCTGGGCGTACCTGTACCTCAGCGGCGCACCCCGGCCCACTCCGAATCAGTGGCGGCGGCTGGGGATCGTCGCCCTCGGCGTCGTCGTCGGCTTCCCGTTGTTCACCTCCTTGGCGCTGCGCACGCAGACCTCCGCGCACAGCACAGTGGTCATCGCCGCGCTGCCCGCGATGACGGCCGTGTTCGCGGTGCTGCGCGCCGGCGAACGTCCACCGCCGCTGTTCTGGGTGGCGAGCGTCGGCGGGCTGCTGGCGGTGCTCACGTTCCTCGGCGCGAGTGGCGCGGTACGTGGGGTGATCACCCCGCCCGATGCGTTCCTGCTCGTGGCGGTCGTACTCTGCGGCCTGGGCTATGCCGAGGGCGGTGCGCTCGCCCGCGAGTTGGGCGGCGCCCGGACGATCTGCTGGGCTTTGCTGCTCGCGTTACCCGCCACCGCGTCCGTCACTGTCGCCGCCGCCGTGGCCGACCCGCCGCACACCGATGCCGCGGGCTGGTCGGCGTTCGGCTATCTCACAGTGGTCTCGATGTTCCTGGGCTTCTTCGCCTGGTACGCGGGCCTGGCCCGGGGCGGCATCGCGCGGGTCGGCCAGGTCCAACTCGCGCAGCCGGTGCTCACCCTGGGGTGGTCGGCACTGCTGCTCGGCGAGCGGGTGACCGCCGCCTCGATGCTGGCGGCCGCGGCGGTGCTGGGGTGCGTCGTGCTGACCCAGCGCAGCCGGCGTCGGGCACCGGGGGTGCGAAGCGCGAAACCCGGCTCGGCCTAGTTCCGCTCGCGTGCGCGGGCGGTCTGCAACTCGGGCACCGAGGCTTCCAGCAGGTCGGCGAGGCCGCGCAACTGCTCGGCGACCCGCGCGCCGAGGGGAGTCAGCGAGTATTCCACGCGCGGTGGGATCGCCGTGAGCACCTCGCGGGTGAGCATGCCGTCGCGTTCGAGGGTCTGCAGGGTCTGGGAGAGCATCCGCTCGCTGACCCCGTCGACGCGCCGTCGCAGGGCGTTGAACCGGTAACCGCCCTCACCGAGCGCGAGCAGGACGAGCGAGGCCCACTTCGATGTGACGTCCTCGAAGGCAGCCCGGGAGGTGCAGCCGCGCGCGAAGACATCGCTGACGAGGTCCTGGGTAGGCCCCTCCAGGCCCTGGGCCGGCATGTCGCTCACCTCACCAGCCTACCCGATGCTTACCTGAACGCTTGTGCTGTAGATTCGTAAGTGCTTACGATTTGTCACCGACGCTCGGAGGTCCCCATGCCCACGTACGCCGTCACCGGTGCCACCGGCCGGCTCGGCCGCCTGGTGATCGAGCACCTGCTCGACACCGGCGTGCCCGCCACCGAGATCGCCGCCATCGTCCGCAGCCCGGAGAAGGCCGCCGACCTCGCGGCACGCGGGGTCGAGATCCGCCGGGCCGACTACGACGACCCGTCGACGCTGCCCGGCGCCGTGGCCGGCGTCCGCCGCCTGCTGCTCATCTCCGGCGACACCCCCGGGCAGCGGACCGCCCAGCACACCGCCGTCATCGATGCCGCCAAGCTCGCCGGGGTCGAGCGGCTCGTCTACACCAGCATCCTCAAGGCGGACACGACCACCAACCCGCTCGCCCCGGAGCACAGGGCCACCGAGGAGGTCCTGGCCGCGTCGGGCCTGCCCCACACGGTGCTGCGCAACGGGTGGTACACCGAGAACTACACCGACCAACTGCCGCAGTACCTGCAGAGCGGCACCATCCTCGGCGCCACCGGCGGCAGCAAGGTCTCCGCCGCCGCACGGATCGACTACGCGGCCGCCGCCGCGGCGGCACTGACCCGGGACGAGGACGGCAACGCCGTCTACGAGTTGGGCGGCACCGCGTTCACCTTCGACGAGCTGGCCGACGCCGTCACCGAGGTGACCGGCACGACCGTCGTCCACCGCGACCTGTCGGCGGCCGAACTGGCCTCGACGCTGGAGAACGTCGGGCTCGACGCCGGCACCGCCGGGTTCGTCGCCGCGCTCGACCACTCGATCGCCATCGGCGAGCTGGCCACCGACAGCGACGACCTCAGCCGGTTGATCGGCCGACCGAGCACGCCGCTACGCGACGCGCTCCGGGCCGCGCGGGCCTGACCGGCCGCGACCGATCGGGCGGGTGACGAGGGTACGTCCGCGTCGCCCGCCCGGCCGACGCCGCGACTCGGGACCACCTCGGGGTACGCCCCCGGGTCGGCCCACCTCGGGCGGCGTGGCTCGCAGCCCGTGCAGCGTCCGCTCGAAGAGGTACGTCCGGGGCGGCGGCGCGGGCTGGCGGAACGCGGCGACCAGATGCGGGTACGCGGCGAGATCGCATCCTTGATCTTGGTTAGGGTGGGGTCATGCCGCCGCGCCGCCAGCACGACGACCGGAGACGGGCCACCGCGACGGCCTCGGCGCGCGTCGGCGGGATGGCCGCCGGATGAGCGGACCGCCCGCGCAGCGAGGCGCACCGTCCACCCGCGAACGCGGCCGACCCGCGCTGGCCGACGCCTGCGCGCGCCTCGCCCGGTCCCGTCCCTTCGAGATCGGCATCGTCGTCGTCATCCTCGCCAACGGGATCGTCCTCGGCCTGGAGACGTACGACGGTCTGGTCCCCGCGACCCGGGCGCTGCACGGGCTGGAACTGCTCTTCCGCGCCGTCTTCGTCGTCGAGATCGGCATCCGGCTGGCGGCCTACGGCCGGCGTCCGCCGGACTTCTTCCGGCACGGCTGGAACGTCTTCGACTTCGTGGTGATCGCGGCCATCTTCGTTCCGGGCCTGCACGGCGACTCGGCGCTGCTGCGCGTGGTGCGGGTCGCCCGGATGGTCCGGCTGGTGCGCTTCTCGCCGGGCCTGCGGACCATCGTGTCCGCGCTGTGGCGCAGCCTGCCCGGAGTCGCCGGGTTCCTCGCCCTGGCCGTGGTGACCCTCTACGTGTACGGGATGGCCGGCTGGCTGATCTTCGGCGACAGGTATCCGGACGAGTACGGCGACATCGGCCGGTCGCTACTGACGTTGTTCGTGCTGCTCTCGCTGGAGACACTGCCGGACCTCATTGAGCAGGGCCTGACCATCTCGCCGTGGACGCTGCTCTACTACGTCAGCTACGTGGTGATCACCGTCAACCTGCTGCTCAACATCCTCATCGCGGTCATCGTCAACTCCATGGAGGAGGCCCGTCGCCTGGAGATGACCGAACGGTTGGCCCCCGGCTACGACGCCGACGGCGACGGCGTACCCGACGAGGTGGACCGCATCGCGCTCACCCAGCGACTGGACGACCTGCGGGCGGTCATCGGCGAGTTGGAGCGGGAGCTGCGCATCGACCGGGACGACACGAACGGCCGCACACGTCGCGAGGACACGCCCTCGCGACGCTGACAGCACGATCTCGATCATGGCATTTCAATCGGCTAGTATCGATGGTGGTCCCGCCGGTCCGGCTGAAGGGGCACCACATGACGGCCCGTGTCGACAGTGTTCAGTCCCGCACCGATGTCCTGACCACACTCACTCCCGTGATCGAGACCGTGATCCGCCCGCGGGCGGGGGCCGTCGACCGGGACGGCGCGTTCCCCCGCGAGGGCATCGACGCCCTCGCCGCGGCGGGCCTGCTCGGCCTGGCCAGTACGACCGAGGTCGGCGGGGGCGGCCAGGGCATGCGCGTCGTCGCCGAGGTCATCGAACGGCTGGCCGCCGAGTGCGGGTCCACGGCGATGGTGGTTCTCATGCACTACGCGGCGACCGCCGCCATCGAGGCACACGGCACGCACGAGGTCCGCGCGGCCATCGCCGCCGGCCGCCACCTGAGCACGCTGGCGTTCTCCGAGTTCGGCTCCCGCAGTCACTTCTGGTCGCCCACCGGCTCCGCGACGGTGTCCGGTGACGACGCCGTGCGACTCGACGCCCGCAAGAGTTGGGTCACCTCGGCGGGCGAGGCCGACAGCTACGTCTGGTCGAGTCTTCCGCTGGCGTCGGGAGCCGGGCCGATGACGCTGTGGCTCGTTCCCGCCGACAGCGCCGGGCTCCGCGTCGCCGGTGACTTCGACGGGCTGGGCCTGCGCGGCAACGGTTCCCGGCCGATGACGGCCGAGGGCGTGGTGATCCCCGCCGACGCGATACTGGGCACCGACGGCGCCGGCCGGGACGTCGCGCTCGGCGCCGTACTCCCCTGGTTCCTGGTGCTCAACGCGGCGTTCTGCCTCGGCCTCGCCGACAGCGCGGTCGCCGAGGCGGGCCGACACCTCACCGGCACCACGCTCACCCACACCGGCGCGGCGCTTCGGGACGCGCCCGTCGCCCGACGCGACTTCGCCCAGTTGACGATCCGCACCCACGCGTTGCGCGCCTTCCTCGACGACACCCTCACCGCCCTGGAGACCGGCCGGGACGACGCGACGCTGCGCGTGCTGCAGGTCAAGGCGCTGGCCGGCGACACGGTCGCGGACGTCACCGACGGCGCGATGCGGCTCTGCGGCGGCAGCGCCTTCCGCAAGGAGCTGGGCCTGGAACGCCGGTTCCGCGACTCCCGAGCCGCCCGGGTGATGGCACCGACCACCGACGCCCTGCACGACTTCGTGGGCCGCGTCGCCACCGGGCTGCCGCTGCTCGACGAGGCCAACCGCTGATGCCGGCGCCGTCGGTCCTGATGGGCGCTGTCGCGTACGACCCCAAGGTCGTCACCATCTGGGAGGGCTTCCGGGTCTGGCTGCGTGATCACGGCCTGGATTTCGACTTCGTCCTCTACTCGCACTACGAGCGGCAGGTCGAGGACCTTGTCGCCGGCCGCATCGACGCCGCATGGAACTCCCCGCTCGCGTGGCTGCGGGCCGTCCGGTTGGCGACCGCAGGCGGCGGCGCCGTGCGCGCGCTCACGATGCGCGACACCGACCGGGACCTCACCTCCGTGGTGGTGGTGCGCGCCGACTCGCCGGTACACCGGGTCGAGGACCTCGTCGGCAGGGTGGTGGCCACCGGCGCGGTGGACAGTCCACAGGCGACACTGATCCCGCTCGGACACCTCACCGCGGCCGGCGTCCAGGTCGACGTGCGCCGTTTCGACGTCGGTGTCGGCCTGCACGGTGACCACGTCGGCGGCGAACGTGACGCCGCCCGCGCCCTGGCGGCCGGGGAGGTCGACGCCGCCTGCATGATCGATGCGAACCACCTGATGTTCGTCCAGGAGGGCACACTGCCGCCCGAGGGCACCCGGATCGTCACGCAGACCGGGCGGTACGACCACTGCAACATGACGGTGCGCGAGCCGGCGTCCGACGGGGTCCGGCTCTTCGGCGACCTGCTGCGCGGCATGTCGTACGCCGACTCGCAGGTGCGACCGCTGCTCGACCTGGAGGGCCTGACGGCCTGGGAGGACGGCCGCACGACGGGGTACGCGGCCCTCGCCGAGGCGGTCGACGCGAGCGGGTTCTACGCCTCCGACGGGCGGGTGACCGCCGCGGACTACCGGCCGTGACCCCCGACGTCGAGATCGATCTCGGCGGTCTCGGCTTCGGCGGTGGCGCGCACCTGCTGGTACAGCGCGCCCTGGCCGGGTTGCCGCCCGGCGGCCGGGTGGCGGTCTCCGGCACCGACGGGGCGCTGGCAGCGCACCTGCCGGCGTGGTGCCGGAGCCGGGGTCACCGGGTCGAGTGGCCCGATCCCGCGGACCGGAGTCGCCTGGTGGCTGTCGTGGTCCGGGGCATCGCCGACGACGACCGCTGGTTCGGCGCGGAGCGGGCCGGCCCGCCCCTGCCCGGGGCGCTGCACAGTCACCCACCGCCGCGCTGGGGGCTCGGCGCCCGTGGCGCGCTGCTGGAGGCGGGCGGGCCCGAGGCCCGGTTCGACCTGGACGACCGCGATCTGGTGTGGGCCGACATCGCCCCCACCCTGTACGCGCAGGCCGCCGCACGGCAGTGGGACCCGCAGACAGCGGTGCCGTGGGACGACACGTTCGCGCTGCCGGCGGACGTCGAGGCCGCTGTCGTGCAGGTGATGACCTACCTGGTCGAGAACGAGCAGGCGGCTCTCGTCGTACCGGCCCGGTTCATCGGCCGCATCCACCCGCACTTCCGCGAGGTGGTGCAGCTCCTCGCGGTGCAGGTGGCCGACGAGGCCCGGCACATGGAGGTCTTCAGCCGGCGGGCGTTGCTGCGCGGCGCGGAGCTGGGCACGTCCTCGGCGGGTGGCCGGCAGTCGCTCTTCACTCTCGTCGCCGAGTCCGATTTCGCCCTGGCGTCGTTCCTGCTCTCCGTGCTCGGCGAGGGCAGCTTCGTCGACCTGCTGGGGTTCCTGGTGCGGCACGCACCCGATCCGGTGACCCGCCGGATCTGCTGGTTGGCGATGCAGGACGAGCGCCGGCACGTGCTGTTCGGCATGGCCCACCTGGAGCACCAGGCGACAGCCGACCCGGCGCTGCGCGACCGACTCCGTGCCGCCATCCACCGCCGTCACGACGCCCTGGCCGACACCGCGGGCCTCAACGCGGACGTCTTCGACGCGCTTGTGGTGCTCGCGGCGGGCGGGTGGAACCCCGACGACGTGGCCGCCGGCTTCGCGCACGTGCGCGCGCTGCAACAGGCGATGGACCAGGGCCGCCAGCGCCGCCTCGTCCGGCTGGGTTTCCGACCGGACGAGGCGGCCACGCTGTCCGCCCTGCACACCCGCAACTTCATGTAGACGCGGCCGGGTCCGCGGGCCGCGTACCGTTGAACCATCATGCCCACCGATTCCCGCGCGGTCCGTGCGGACCTGCTGCGCCGACGCGACGAGACCGCCGCCGAGGCCGCCGCGCTGGAGGGTGACCTGCGGAGCCTCTTCGAGGCCTCCCGGTCGTCGAATGCCGACGACGAACACGACCCCGAGGGCAGCACCATCGCGTTCGAACGGGCGCAGCTCAGCGCCGTCCTGGACGCGGCACGTCGACGCCTCGCGGAGCTGGACGAGGCGGTGCGGCGCGTCGACGCCGGCACCTACGGCGTCTGCGAACGATGCTCGCGCCCGATTCCGGCCGAGCGGCTCGCCGCCCGCCCGTCGGCGCGTACCTGTGTCGCCTGCGCCGGCCGACGGTGACGACGGCGGCGCTGGGGGCCGGCGGGTGTCCGCACCGCCGTGCCGTCAGCCGGCGCAGCAGCCATCGGCGGACGCGGTCCCGACGGCGACGAGGCTGACCAGCCCGCCGGGAACGCCGGTGGCCAGCCCACGGTGCACCGGCTCGGCGGGCGGCGTCGGGCCGCAGCAGCCGTCGCCGCTCACCGGGTCGGCGGCGTTGCTGCTGCACACGCCGGTCTCGGGCAGGTCGAGCTGGACGTCGCGGGCGCCGGCCCAGTCTCCGGCGAGGGCGGCGACCACCGAGCGGACCTGCTCGTAGCCGGTGGCCATGAGGAACGTCGGCGCCCGTCCGTACGACTTCATCCCGACGGCGTAGTAGCCCGCCTCCGGGTGGCCGAGCTGGTCGACGCCGTGCGGAGGTACGGTGCCGCAGGAGTGCTCGTTCGGGTCGATCAGCGGGGCGAGCGCGCGGGTCGCGCCCAGCACCGGGTCCAGGTCCAGCCGCAGCTCGGCGGTGATCGAGTGGTCCGGGCGGAAGCCGGTGGCCGCGACGACGCGGTCCACGAGCACCGACTCCTCGCCGCCGTCGGCGTGCCGGACGACCACCCGGACGCGCCCGTCGACAGGTGTCAGGGCGTGCACCCAGAAGCCGGTGAGCAGCCGGACCCGGCCGGCGTCGACGTGCCCCCGTAGCCGAACGCCGAGAGCGCCGCGCGCCGGCAGGGCGTCGGCGTCCCCACCGCCGTACGTCCGCGCGGGTGAGGCGGTGCGGATCGCCCAGGTCACCTCGGTGCCGGGGGCGGTGGCGGCCAGTTCCGCCAGGGACAGCAGGGTGTTCGCCGCGGAGTGACCGGCGCCCACGACGAGCGTGTGGCGCCCGGCGAAGCGGTCCCGGTCGGCGTCGAGCACGTCGGGCAGCGCGTGTTCGAGGTACGCGGCGACGTCGGCCTCTCCCCGGGCGGGCAGGCCGGACGCGCCGAGGACGTTCGGGGTGCCCCAGGTGCCGGAGGCGTCGATCACGGCACGGGCCAGCAGCTCGTCGCCGTCGGCGAGGCGGACCAGGAACGGCGTGGTGTCGCGGCCGGCGGTGCGCAGCCGGTCGAGGCCGAGGCGGCTGATCGCCTGGACCCGGGCGCCGTAGCGGACGTGCGGCGTGAGCGGGGGCAGCTCCGCGAGCGGCTGGAGGTACGCACGGACCAGCTCCGCGCCGGTCGGCAGGGCCTCCGGGTCGGGGGCGACCCAGCCGGCGTCGTCGAGGATCCGGCGGGCGGCCGGGTCGATGTTGTAGCGCCAGGGCGAGAAGACCCGCACGTGCCCCCACTTGGCGACGGCGGCGCCCGGGGTGTCGCCGGCTTCCAGGACGACGAAGGGCAGCCCGCGTTCGTGCAGGTGGGCGGCGGCGGCCAGGCCTGTCGGGCCGGCGCCGACGACCACGACGGGAAGGCTGTGCAGGGCGTTCATCGGGTGACTCCTCGTCAGGTGATGGTGGGGCTGCGGCGTTCGAGCAGGACGACGTCGCGCCAGCGGTCGTGGTGGCGGCCGATCCGCTCCCGGACGCCTATGACACGGAACCCGGCCCTCCGGTGCAGGGCCAGGCTGCCGGTGTTCTCCGGGAAGACGCCGGACTGGATGGTCCAGATGCCTGCAGCCTCGGTCGAGGTGATCAGCGCGTCGAGCAAGACCCGGCCGACGCCGCGCCCCTGGGCCGCCGGGTCGACGTAGACGGAGTGCTCGACCACCCCGGCGTAGACCGGACGGCTCGATGTCGCTGTGACCGCGACCCAGCCGAGGATGGCGCCGCCGTCGTCCACGGCCACGAAGCGGTGCGCGGGCAACCGGGTGGCGTCGAACGCCTCCCAGGTCGGCGCGGTGATCTCGAAGCTGGCGTCACCGCCGTCGAGGCCCGCCTGGTAGATCGTCAGGACGCGGTCGGCGTCGGTGGCGGTCATCGGGCGCGTGGTCAGGTCGGTCATCGGCGGGCTCCGTTCCGGTCTCGGACCGTGAGACACTGTCTCGACGTCTGTCGAATCAGACAGTTGCACGCTGATTAGATGTCTGTCAACCTAGACGAATGTCGAAACAAGCGGCCGTCGACGTGCGGTGCTGCCCACCCCTGTCCGAGCGGCGCGTGCCGGCCGAGACCGCCGCCGCGCTCGCCCCCGCGTTCAAGGCCCTCGGCGACCCGGTCCGCCTGCAGCTCATGTCGATGATCGCCTCCGCCGAGGGCGGCGAGATCTGCGTCTGCGACCTCACCCCCGCGTTCGACCTGACCGGCCCGACCATCTCGCACCACCTGAGGACGCTGCGCGAGGCCGGGCTCGTCGACGCCGACCGCCGCGGCACCTGGGTCTACTACCGTGCCCGGCCGACGGTGCTGGGCCAACTCGCCGCGCTGCTCACCGTCGTACCGACCGGTGCCGACGCCGCTCCCGCCGCCCGGCCGGAGTGCTCGTGAGCACCCTCACCCGCCAGACCGACACGGCCGCGAGCGCCGTCGTCGGTCGCCTCTCCCGACTCGACCGGTTCCTTCCCGTCTGGATCGGGCTGGCCATGGCCGTCGGGCTGCTCCTCGGCCGCCTGATCCCCGGGCTCGACGACGCGCTGGACGCGGTGGCGGTCGGCGGGATCTCACTGCCCATCGCGCTCGGCCTGCTGGTCATGATGTATCCGGTGCTGGCGAAGGTCCGCTACGACCGACTCGACACCGTGACCGGCGACCGCCGCCTGCTGGTCTCGTCGCTGGTCCTCAACTGGCTTGTCGGCCCGGCCGTGATGTTCGCCCTGGCCTGGGTTTTCCTGGCCGACCAGCCCGCGTACCGCACCGGGTTGATCATCGTCGGCCTCGCCCGCTGCATCGCCATGGTCGTCATCTGGAACGACCTCGCGTGCGGCGACCGCGAGGCCGCGGCCGTCCTCGTCGCGCTCAACTCGGTCTTCCAGGTCCTCGCCTTCGGCCTGCTCGGCTGGTTCTACCTGTCGGTGCTGCCCGGGTGGCTCGGGTTGCCGGGCGCCGAGCTGCGCGTCTCGGCCTGGGAGATCGCCCGCAACGTGCTCGTCTTCCTCGGCGTCCCGCTGCTGGCCGGCTACCTCACCCGCCGCCTCGGCGAGCGCGCCAGGGGTCGTGACTGGTACGAATCCCGCCTCCTGCCGCGCATCGGCCCGGTGGCCCTGTACGGGCTGCTGTTCACCATCGTGATCCTGTTCGCCCTGCAGGGCGACGCCATCACCGGCCGGCCGTTCGACGTCGCCCGCATCGCCCTGCCACTGCTTGTGTACTTCGCGCTGATGTGGGCCGGCTCCTACGCTCTCGGCCGGGCCCTCGGCCTCGGCTACGCGCGCACGACCACCCTCGCGTTCACCGCCGCCGGCAACAACTTCGAACTCGCCATCGCCGTCGCGATCGGCACCTTCGGCGTGGCGTCCGGCCAGGCGCTCGCCGGGGTCGTCGGGCCACTGATCGAGGTGCCCGTACTGGTCGGCCTCGTCCACGTCTCGCTCTGGGCACGCCGCCATTTCTTTCCCCCACCCCTCGACAGAGAGCCGTCACGATGAGCGACAAACCCAGTGTCCTGTTCGTCTGCGTCCACAACGCCGGCCGCTCCCAGATGGCTGCCGGCTGGCTTCGACACCTCGCCGGCGACACCGTCGAGGTCCGCTCGGCCGGCTCCGCTCCGGCCGAGACGATCAACCCCGCCGCCGTCGCCGCCATGCGCGAGGTCGGCATCGACATCACCGACCAGACCCCAAAGCTCCTGGCGTACGCCACAGCGGAGTCCTCCGACGTCATCGTGACCATGGGCTGCGGCGACACCTGCCCGGTCTTCCCCGGCAAGCGCTACGAGGACTGGAAGCTCGACGACCCGGCCGGCAAGGACGTCGAGGCGGTCCGTGGAATCCGCGACGACATCCGGACCCGGGTGGAGCGGCTCCTCGCCGACCTGGCCGCCCGCGTCTGATCCGGGACGAGGCCGACATACGCCACCACTGACCGAGACCCACCGACGGCACCCGGCGGCCACAAAGATGCGATGTATCAACTGGGCTGCACCTGCAACACCTCCCGGAGCCGCCGTCGACAGTAGCGGTGAACATCTAATCTTCATCGGGCCTCATCGACGTCTTCGGCACCGCCCGGCTCCGACCGGGGCAATGCCCGCCCGCCCAGCCCACGATGCGGCGGAGCAGGCCGGCGACCGCGCGAGAGGGTCAGCAAGCAGCATCGGCACCCTCTGGCATGGTCGCGATCTCCCCCGCACGGGGTCGCCCTGCGGGCACGGCGGACGCTCCGCCGGCAGGAGAACTGAAGCGGTCATCGGACGCCGCCGGAGCGCACAAAACGTTGGATCTATATTGGCACAGGTCGATCGATGTCGTTGACGCACCCGATCGGGCCTCCGTATACTCCAAATGATCATCAGATCTTTAGCCTAGTCGGGCGAGGAGCGCATGCCGCAGATCACTGGCGTCACCGTCGAGGACGTCCGCTTCCCCACCTCGCTGACCGCTGACGGGTCCGACGCCATGAACAAGGACGGCGACTACTCGGCGGCCTATGTCATCCTGCACACCGACGGCGTCGACAGCACCGGGGCGCCGCTGGCGGGTCACGGCCTCACCTTCACCATCGGCCGGGGCAACGACATCGTCGTCGCGGCGGCGGTGCACCAGGCCCACCGCCTGGTGGGCCTGGACGTCACGACGATGGCCGCCGACATGGGTGCTGTCTACCGCCTGCTCACCTCCGACTCCCAGCTGCGCTGGCTCGGTCCGGAGAAGGGCGTCATCCACCTGTCGTTGGCCGCCGTGCTGAACGCGGCGTGGGATCTGGCCGCCCGACTCGCGGCCAAGCCGCTGTGGCGGCTGCTCACCGACATGTCCCCCGAGCAACTCGTCGACATCGCCGACCTGCGCTACCTGTCCGACGCGCTGACCCGGGACGAGGCGCTGGCCATCCTGCGCGCCAAGCAGAGCACGAAGGCCGACCGCCTCGCCGAGTTGGCGCGCACCGGCTACCCGGCGTACACCACCTCGGCGGGTTGGCTCGGCTACGGCGACGACAAGCTGCGCCGGCTGTGCCAGGAGGCCGTCGACTCCGGCTACGGCTACGTCAAGCTCAAGGTCGGCGCCGACCTCGAGGACGACATCCGGCGGTGCCGCATCGCCCGCGAGATCCTGGGCCCGCACCGCAACCTGATGATCGACGCCAACCAGGTGTGGGACGTCGACCAGGCCATCGAGTGGGTCAAGGCCCTCGCCCAGTTCTCGCCACTGTGGATCGAGGAACCGACCAGTCCCGACGACATCCTGGGCCACGCTGCCGTGCGCCGTGCCGTCGCTCCCGTCGGCGTCGCCACCGGCGAGCACTGCCACAACCGGGTGATGTTCAAGCAGCTGTTCCAGGCCGAGGCCATCGACTTCTGCCAGTTGGACACCGGCCGGCTGGCCAGCATCAACGAGATCGTCGCCGTGCTGCTGCTCGCCGCGAAGTTCGACGTCCCGGTGTGCCCGCACGCCGGCGGTGTCGGGCTCTGCGAGATGGTCCAACACGTGTCGGTGCTCGACTACGTCGCGATCTCGGGGGATCTCACCGGCCGTGTGACCGAGTTCGTCGACCACCTGCACGAGCACTTCACCGATCCGTGTGTCGTCCAGGACGCCGGCTGGGGCAGCGGTTACGTGCTGCCCAGTACGCCCGGCTACTCCACCCGGATGCACCCCGAGTCGATCGCGCGGTACCGGTTTCCCGGCGGCCTCTACTGGGCCGAGGCGGAGCCGGCTACGGTGTCATCTCCGGAGCCGTACGTCATCGCGGGTGGGACGGCCACCCCCGCCGGCCGCTAGGAGGTGTCATGTCCCGCACCGACGAAGTGGTGAACGGCATCAAGCGGATGATCCTCGAAGGGACGTTCAAACCCGGGGACCGGCTGCCCATCGAGAAGGATCTCGCCGAGTCTCTCGGCGTCTCGCGGGGATCGCTGCGCGAGGGGATGTCGGCGCTGTCCATCCTCGGCATCGTCAACATCCGCCAGGGCGACGGCACGTACGTCACCAACCTCGACGCGCCGCAACTGCTGGCCCCGATGGGCTTCGTCGTCGACTTCCAGGGCCAGGGCGACGGGCGGCACATCCACACCGTTCGCCGTCTGCTGGAGTGCGAGGCCGCCTGCCTGGCGGCGACCAGGATCACCGACGAGGCACTGGCCCAGGCCGGCGAGCTGCTCGAGGAGGCGGCCCGGCTGGTCGGCCAGTCACCGCCGGATCACGAGCGGATCATGGAGATCGACATCGCCTTCCACCGGATCATCGCCGTGCACGCGGAGAACCCGGTGCTCGTCGGCCTCATCGAAGCCTTCGCCGGGCGCACCATCCGCGGCCGGCTCTGGCGGAGCCTGCACGAGGAGGGCGCGGACCTGCGCACCCATCACGAACACGTGGCGATCCTCAAGGCCCTCGTGGCGCGCGACCCGGAACGGGCCCGCACCCGGATGGCCAACCACCTGATCGGTGTGGAGGAGTCGTTACAGGGGCTGCCCGACGAGGCGGAGACGGGCGTCGACGCGCAGGCGCAATGATCGCCCACCCGCTCCGGGCGCCAGCGGAACCGATGCCGGTCCACCGCGCCCGGTCACGGGCGGGCGACCGGCATCACCGCTCGTCCCGCTCCGCGCCCGCGCTTCCGGTCATCGCCGCGACCAGGTCATCGGTGGTGACCTCGTCCGCGCGCAGCCGGGCCGCCCGTCGGCCGAGGCGCAGCACCTCCACGCGGTCGGCGATCTCGAGCACCTGCGGCATGTTGTGGCTGACCAGCACCACCGACATGCCGGCATCCCGGGCACGCCGGACGACGTCGAGCACCCGCCCGGTCTGCACGACGCCGAGCGCGGCGGTCGGCTCGTCGAGGATCACCACGTTGGTCGCCCAGATGATGGCACGGGCCACCGCGACGCACTGTCGCTGCCCACCGGACAACATCGCGATCGGGGTGGTGACCCGGGGAATCCGCACACCCAGCTCGTCGAGGGCCGCGGCGGCGCCCTGACGCATGGCGCGCTTGTCGAGCAGCCCCAGCCGGCCGAGCGGCCCGGAGCGCAGGATCTCCCGCCCGAGGTAGAGGTTGGCGGCCACGCTGAGGTCGTCGGCGACGGCGAGATCCTGGTAGACGGTCTCCACCCCCGCGCGCCGTGCGTCGACAGGCGTGGCGAACTGGACCGGACGACCATCCACCCGAATCTCGCCCTCGTCGGGCGGGTGCACACCGGACAGGGTCTTGATCAGCGTGCTCTTTCCGGCGCCGTTGTCGCCGATGAGCGCGACGACCTCGCCCCGGTGGACGGTGAAGTCCGCGCCACGCAGCGCTTCGACGTGGCCGAACCGCTTGACGATGCCACGGGCTTCGAGGACAGGGGGCCTGTCGGCGGCCGGCTGGCCGTTCTCGGCGGTGGCCGTTGCGGCGGTGGCCATCACTGCACCGGGGGGTTGGCGCAGCTGGGCTCGAGCACCGCCTTGATCTCCGCGGAGTCGATGTTCTTCTTGGTGACGAACGTGACCCCGGTGTCCGCCGACGCCAGCGGCGCCTTGTCCCGCAGGTGCTTGACCATCTTGTCGACGCCGAAGTAGCCCATCTTGAACGGGTTCTGCACGACAAGCGCCGAGATCTGGCCGCTACGCAGCCCGGCGACCTCGTCCGGGGCGGCGTCCCAACCGATGATGACCACCTTGCCGGACTTGCCCGCCGCCTGGATGGCCTGCGCGGCGCCGAGCACACTCGGTTCGTTCGCCGCGAAGATGCCGGCGAGGTTCGGGTTCGCGGTGAGGATGTTCTCGGTGACCCGCCGGGCCTCGTTGACGTCGCTGCGGCTGGGCTGCTGGCCGACAAGCTTCAGGTTGGGGAACTGCGCGAGCCCCGCCTTGAAGCCGTCCACCCGCTCGGTGTTGGTCTGCGAGCCGGGCTGGAACTCGACGAGCGCCACCTGGTGGTTGCCGGGGCCGAGTTCGGTGGCGAGCAACTTCGCCGCCTCGGTGGCCGACGCACGGTTGTCTGTGGCGAAGAGGGGCACCCCCGACGGCTGCGGGCTGGTGCCGGAGTCGATCATCGCGACCGGGATCTTCGCGGCGAGCGCCTGGTCGGTGGCGGGCGCCAGCGCGCTGGAGTCGGTCGCCGCGTAGACGATGCCGTCGACCTTCTTGGTGACGAAGTTCTGAATGAGGTTGACCTGGCCCTCGACATCGGTCTCGGTGGTTACCCCGTCCCACTGGACGGTGACGTCCCCGGCGCGCTGCGCGGCGCACTCCGCGCCCGCCTTCACCGTGTTCCAGTAGTCGGCGCCGACGGCCTTCGGCACGACGGCGAGCTTCAACGGACCGCTCGCGTTCTTCGTCGCCCCGTCGCCCCCGTCGCGGACCTCGACCCCGCTACAGGCGCTGAGCAGGGCGGTCGCTGCGGCTGCGGCCAGAACGGCCCGTACACCCAGGATCGACCGTCGCGTCCGCCGGCTGGTGGTGATGTGCGCCATGGTGTGTGTCCTTCCTCGTTCGGACTCTCGGAATGGCATGTCAACCCCGTGATTCCAGCCGCCGACGGCGGTACTGGTCGAAGTAGACGGCGGCCCAGATGATCAGGCCGACGATCACCTGCTGGTAGTGGATGCTGATGTCGAGCAGGACGGCGCCGTTGCGGACCAGGGCGATGAGGAAGGCGCCGATGATGGTCCCGACGATCCGGCCCTGCCCTCCGAACAGGCTGGCGCCGCCGATGACCGCGGCGGCGATGACGTCGAGCTCCAACGAGATGCCGTAGTTCGGCTGGCCGGAGTTGACCCGGGAAGCGGCGATCATGCCGCCCAGACCGACGAGCACACCCGCCAGGACGTACACGTAGGTCAGGTTCCGGCCCACCGCGATGCCCGAGCGGCGGGCGGCCTCCAGGTTGGACCCCATCGCGTACGTGTACTGGCCGAAGCGGGTCTGCGAGAGCAGGAACGCCACCCCGACGGCGACCACCGCGGTGATCACCACGGCGAACGGGATTCCGATGATCTCCCCGTTACCGAGCAGTTGGAACGACCGGGGCAGACCGTAGACGCCGACCGCCCCGGTCATGATGAAGACCAGACCCCGGCCGACCGACATCGTGCCCAGCGTCGCGATGAACGGGGGAATCCGGGCGACTGTCACCAGCAGCCCGTTGAGCAGCCCGGCCAGGGCACCGACGCCGATCGCGACCGCCGTCGCCGCCAGGAGCGGGAAGCCCAGGTCGCGGACGACCATCGCTCCCGCCACACCGGCGAGCGCGGCGACCGAACCGACCGACAGGTCGATGCCCCGGGTGATGATGACCATCGTCTGCGCGGCGGCGATGATGGCGATCACCGCGGTCTGCGCGCCGATGTTGAACAGGTTGTCCGCCGTCAGGAAATAAGGACTGGCGAAGCTCAACGCGATGAACAGGACGACGAGCGCGGTGGCCGCGGTGAACTCGGAGAGCGCGTGGGAGATGCGCTCCCGCAACCAGTCGTTGAGCGCGCCACCCGGGGCGTCCGTCGTTGCCTCGACCGCACTCATCGTCGGACCCGACCTTCCTCCACTGTGTTCCCGGCACGACCCGTGTCCGCGCCGGCGAACAACACACTCCTCAGCAACCGGACCTCCCCAGGAAGTCACCCACGGGCCACACCCGCAGCGCCTCGCGCGATAGATCAGATGTTTCCCGCGATCAGGCGTTACCTTGCCATGGTCACACTCATGTTGCCAAGGTCTTACCGCCATGTTTTGGCATCGTTGTGGCCCACTTCGGACGGCATACGTCGGACCAAACATGACCACCTGCGACCGGCCGCCGCATGCGCCCTGCCGGGAGCCGGCCGGCCCGCCGTCGTGCCGTTCTCCGATGGCGACGACGACCCCGCGTGGGCGCCAGCGCCGCAGACCCGCGCCGCCGGGCCGCCGCTCATCTTGAGCATGTTATCGATAACATGCTATGTTCCGCCAAGGAGTCGAGGGCACGTCCCTCCCGTTCGGAGTTACCGACACCTCGAAGGGCATCGGGTCCCGCGACCCGGTCGACGGTCGGTGACCTGTCCGAACCACACCTGTCCGGCGTACGCCTGATCCCGCGTCCGCGGTCGCTCACTTCGTGACGTCCGCCCTCAGGCCATCGCTGTTGGCAACCGGTCCGATCGCACCCGGGTCCCTCCACCCATCCCGAACGGATCGCGACGGGCCGCCCACCACCGGTCGGGCAGGCCGACCCCCCGCCTCCGGCCGCCACCATCTCGAAAGGCAGAACCCCATGGACAAGATCCCCGACGAAGACGCGCCACGACCCCGGTTCCGGGGTCGTCGGGTGCTGGTACCGCTCGCGGCCACCCTCGCGGCCGCCGCCGCGACGGTGGCGATGACCTCCGCCGCCAACGCCGGCACCACCCTGGGCGCCTCGGCGGCCGAGAAGGGCCGCTACTACGGCGCGGCGGTACCCGCCTTCAAGCTGTCGGACAGCCAGTTCGCCAGCATCGTGAACCGGGAGTTCAACCAGCTCACTCCCGAGAACGAGATGAAGTGGGACGCCACCGAGCCGCAGCAGGGCCGGTTCACCTACGGCGGCGGGGACCAGATCGTCGCCCACGCCCAGTCGCACGGCATGCTGGTCCGCGGTCACACGCTGCTGTGGTACCAGCAGCAGCCGGGGTGGGCGCAGGGCATGTCCGGCACCGCGCTGCGCAACGCCGCGATCAACCACGTCACCCAGGTCGCCACCCACTACCGGGGCAAGATCTACGCCTGGGACGTGGTGAACGAGGCGTTCGCCGAGGGTGGCAGCGGCGGACGGCGCGACTCCAACCTGCAGCGCACCGGCAACGACTGGATCGAGGTCGCGTTCCGCGCCGCCCGCGCCGCCGACCCGGGCGCGAAGCTCTGCTACAACGACTACAACACCGACGGGATCAACGCGAAGTCCACGGGCATCTACAACATGGTGCGCGACTTCAAGTCCCGCGGCGTCCCGATCGACTGCGTCGGCTTCCAGTCCCACCTGGGCACGTCGGTGCCCAGCGACTACCAGGCCAACCTGCAGCGCTTCGCCGACCTCGGCGTCGACGTGCAGATCACCGAGTTGGACATCACCCAGGGCTCCAACCAGGCCAACGCGTACGCCCAGGTCACGCGGGCCTGCATGGCCATCGCTCGGTGCACCGGGATCACCGTGTGGGGCGTGCGGGACAGCGACTCGTGGCGCGGTAACGACAATCCGCTGCTGTTCGACCGCTCGGGCAACAAGAAGGCCGCGTACACCTCGGTCCTCAACGCCCTGAACTCCGGAACGCCCATTCCGACCACCGCGCCACCGACGACCCCGCCGCCGACGACCCCGCCGCCGACGACTCCGCCGCCCACCACCCCGCCGCCGACGACCCCGCCGCCGACGGGTAACGGCTGCACGGCCTCGGTGTCGCTGAACTCCTGGAACGGCGGCTTCGTCGCCACCGTCAAGGTCACCGCCGGGTCGACGGCCCTGCGGGGTTGGACGGTCCGGGTCACGCTGCCCTCGGGCGCCGCGGTCACCAACACCTGGAGCGCGCAGGCCAGCGGCTCGTCGGGCGCGGTGGACTTCCGCAACGTCGACTACAACGGCCAGGTCGGCGCGGGAGCCAGCACCGAGTTCGGCTTCCAGGGCACCGGCGCCAGCCCTTCCGGCACCCCCACCTGCACCGCGAGCTGACCCGTCCCCTCTCAGCTCACCCTCGGCACCCCCGGGGCGTCGCGGACGTACCGCGCGCCCCGGGGGTGCCGTCCCTCGTCGGCCGTCGATCACCTCGGATGTGTTGCCCGCCCCGGTGTCGTCACCCGTCCGCGAGGCGAGATCCCGACGGGGCCCGGCCTCGGCCGTCAGTTCAGGTGTTGACGGAGGATGGCCGAAGCCGTGCCGGTCAACGAGGTGCCGGAGGTGGTCGCGTCGACCAACCGCCGGTAGGCCGGCCCGACGGCGACGTTCTCCCGGTCCATCAGCACACCGAGCGCCCGTTGGACGAGGTCGCGGCAGCGCAGCGCCTCCGCGAGCCCCGCGAGAAGCTGCTCGCTGCCCGCGTCCAGCCGAGTGGTCGCCGCGGAGTCGCCGGTGTAGCAGGATTCGACCCGCTGAATCAGCTGTCGCATGGCACTGGCGTCGCGGGCGTAGAGGTTCAGCCCGGCGACCGGTGCGCCGCTGCCGGCGAAGAGCGGGATCGACAGCGACGCCCGAACCCCGTACCGCCAGGCCACGTCCCGGAAGCCGGGCCACACCACCACGCCGGCCAGGTCGGGCACGCCGACAGTCGTCGCCGAACGCAGCGCCGCGAGGCAGGGCCCGGCGTCGTCCGCGTACTGGGCAAGGTCGATCTCCTCGGCGGCGTCGGCGCTGGACGCCTCGGCGCGCGGACCCTCCGCTCCCGCCACGGTCACCGAGGCGAAGTCGACAGGGCCCACCACCGCCGCGCTCAGAGCGACGATCGTGCGCAGGTGCGCAGGCAGCGCCGGAGATTCGTCGGGCAGGCCGGCGAGGGCGAGCAACGCCCGCCGCAGGGCCTCGGGCGACTGCTCAGGCGTGGGCGACAACACGTCGTCTCCCTGATCGAAGGAACCCACGGTCACACCCGAGCCCTCTGGACCGCCCTGGCGACGAGGGCCTCGGCCACGTCACGCACCTTGCGGTTGGTGTCCTGGGAGATCTTCGACAGCAGCGCGAACGCCTCGTCCGGCGTGCACCGCCGCTCCCCCATGATGATTCCCTTGGCCTGCTCGATCACCGCGCGGCTGCGCATCGCCTCCTGCATCTGCTCCGCCAGGGTGGCGGCGCTGTCGTACGTGTGGGCGTTGGCCAGCGCCACCGCCGCGTACGCGGCGAAGTGTTCCGCGACCGCGACCGCCGACGGGTCGAAGGCGTTCGCCGGGCCGCCGTAGACGTTGAGGGCCCCCACCACCGACTCCTGGATCGGCAGCCCGATCGACAACGAGCTGCCCACGCCTACGGCACGCGCCCGCCGCGCCCACTGCGGCCAACGCTGCTCGACTGTCATGTCCGGCAGGGAGAGGGTGTCGCCGCTGGCGGAGGCGTCCAGGCACGGACCCCGTTGCTGCTCGTACTGCCACTCGTCCAGCTCGCGGGCCAGGTCGCCGGTGAACGCGGCGGTCCAACCGAGCTGAGCCCGGACGAGGGTGACCGAGACCTCCCTGGCGCCGGGCACGCTCCGGCTGGCCAGCGTGGCCACTCGGAGCAGCATGTCGTCGAGGCTGACCTCGTCGAGTCGGATCCGGCTCAACTCGGCCAGGGCGTGGGTGGGGTCCGCAGTCGGCTCGCTCATCGCCGGCGTCCGTGTCGGCCGGCGCCTGCCGGCAGGTGAGAGTCGCGCACAGCTGGTCACCCCGTCGGATCGTGGCGGCATCTCGTTGCATGGCCGCCGTCGACGTCCCCCTACCCCGTGGGGCGGCGACTCACACCGCTGAGGCCGACTCACACCGCGGCAGGCCGGCTCGGGCGTCGAGGCAGGCGCGGATCGCAGCGGTGAGCCGGTTGGCGGGCTCGTCACCCGCCCCACGCAGGTCCGGGCCGGGGCGACGTCGCCCCGGCCCGGACCTGTCGGCACTGCCGCGAGGGCCTGTGCCGCACGTGTGAGAACTGACCTCTAGCGCTGGGTCCAGCGCTGGTTGGTGGCCCCCGTGCAGGACCAGAGGAGAACCGTGGTGCCGTTGGCGGTCCCGTTGTTGTTGACATCGAGGCAGAGGCCGGACTGCGCCCCGCTGATCGTGCCGTTCGAGTTGAGGGTCCACCGCTGGTTGGCCCCGCCGTTGCAGTCCCAGATCTGGACCTTGCTGCCCGCGGTGGCGTTGGTGGGCGCGTCCAGGCACTTGCCGAGCGACTGGAGGGTCTGGCCGTTGGCCGTCCAGCGCTGGTTGGCGGCCCCGTTGCAGTCCCAGATCACCGGCTGGGTGCCGTTGGTGGTGTTGCTCGCCGGGATGTCCAGGCAGCGGTTCGAGGCCACGCTGGCGAGCGCGAAGGACGTGCTCGGGGGCGGGGTGGTGGTGGGCGGCGGGGTGGTGGTGCCGCCCCCGCTGACCCGGTAGACCACCGTGCCGTGCCCCGGAACGCTGGCGGAGATGGCGCCGGTGCTGGTGGTGGTGGCGTTGCTCCACGCGTCCACCAGGGTGAAGGAGCTGCCGGACTTGCCGACGGCGGCGGCGGTGGTCGAGATCGTCGTCGTCGAGGCGCCCTGGTTGAACAGGGCGACGGCGACGTCACCGTTGGCCAGCCGCTTGGCGAGCACGCGGCGGGTGCCGTCGAACGAGACCTGGCTGCCCTGCAACCCGAGGGTGTCCTGGTTGATGGCGATCAGGTTGGCGTTCTTGAGGATGGTCTGCGTCGCGGAGTTCATGTTGCGCACGTCGTTGCCGGCGATCAGCGGCGAGGCCATGATCGCCCACATCGCGAAGTGGCTGCGCATCTCGGTGTCGGTCATCCCGCCCCGGCCCACCTCCATCATGTCCGGGTCGGCGAAGGCGCCCGGACGCGCGTACGGCGCCAGGGGGACGGTGACGTTGATGATGTTCTGGATGCCCATCGGGTAGCCGTTGGTCTGCCCGGTGTCCCACGCGTTGGTGATGTCCTCGGTGGTCCGCCACATGTTCGACACGTCACCCCAGTCGCGCTGCGGGCCGGTCTTGGCGTGGATGCTGTTGGGGTTGATGCTGTAGACGATCTGCCGGCCGCTCGCCGCCAGTGCGTCACGCATCTTGGCGAACGTGGTGACCTGCTCGCTGATGCTGCCGCTCGGCGAGCACCAGTCGTACTTGAGGAAGTCGACGCCCCACGCGGCGAACTGCCGGGCGTCCTGCACCTCGTGGCCCCGGCTGCCGGTCGCGCCCGGGTAGCTGTTGAAGTACTGGGCGCAGGTCTTGTCGACGGGCACCTGGTAGAGGCCGAACTTCAGCCCGCGGGCGTGCAGGTAGTCGCCGAGCGCCTTCATCCCGCTGGGGAAGCGGGTCGGGTCGCCCTGGAGGTTGCCGGAGCTGTCGCGGTTCGGGTTGAACCAGCAGTCGTCGACCACGACGTACTGGTAGCCGAGGTCGCGCATGCCGTTGCTGACCATCGCGTCGGCCGTCTGCCGGATCAGCCCCTCGTTGATGTTGCACCCGAACGAGTTCCAACTGTTCCAGCCCATCGGGGGCGTCCGGGCGACCCCGTTCTCCAGTGCCTGTGCCCCCGGGGCGCGCAGGCCCACGAGGGCGGCAGCCACGAGCAGCCCGGCCGCCGCTGCCCGCCCCCAGTGCCGGGCTCGGACGTTTCGCTTCATACGGGAGCATCCCTTCGTGATGCCGTCCACCAGGGACAGCGGCCCGGATGAGGCGGGCGCCATGATGTCTACGAGCCCACTGTTAGCGTTAACAGCCGACGCCGGTCATATTACGGAGCCGTTACGTTGAATTCAACTACTTCCATGTCTTGCCGCACGGCTCCCCGACGACCACAGGGGCGGCACCCGGTCGCGTGACCGGACACCGCCCCTGCCGGCGAGCCGTCAACCGGCCACCGCGCATCGACGCTCAGACATCGACGCGACGGTGTCGCGATCGCCGAGCGGAATCGCTAGAACTGCGAGAAGAACCGCCACACCTCGCCCTTGGTCCAGGTCGTGATGCCGCTCTCGCGTACGTGCCGTCCACCGGCCCCGGCATGTGGCCGTTGTCGAACGCCGCCCACTGCATCGGATATCCGGCCCGGCAGCCGGAGTAGGCGGTGGTGATGTGGGTGCGCCTGCCCGAGGCCGGCTCCCGCGGGCTCTGCGCGGTGCAGCCGTTGTCGCGCACGAACGTGTCCCGCAACGACCGCCCCGAGGAGATGTTGAGCACCGAGTCGGTGATGCCGTGCAGACCGAAGTACGCGATGGGCTGCGTACCGCCGCTGCACCCGCTGAGGTGGGGTACACCCGCGGGGACGGGGGTGACCGGTGCGGGTTAGCGTTAACACAGCCGCTGGTCGATGACCGGCGGCAATGGGTGGGCCCCGCCAGTCGACGGCCCGCCGGGACGCCCCGGCCGGGGTGCGGCCGGCCGGGGCGAACCAGATGTCAGCTGCGCAACTGCCACTGCTGGTTGGTGCCGCCACTGCAGGCCCAGAGGATGAGCTTGGTGCCGTTCGCCGTCGCAGCGCCGTTGGCATCCAGGCAGAGGCCCGACTGCACACCGGTGATCGTGCCGTTGGAGTTGACGTTCCACTGCTGGTTGGTGCCGCCGTTGCAGTCCCAGATCACGACCTTCGTGCCGTTGACCGTGCCCTGGCCGGAAGCATCCAGGCACTTGGTGCCGTAGACCATCAGCTGCCGGCTCGCGGTCTGGGTCCACCGCTGGTTGGCGGCGCCACTGATGCAGTCCCAGAGCTGGGCCTGCGTGCCGTTTGTGGTGCTGGAGTTGCCGATCTCGGCGCAGCGACCCGACTGGACGCCGACGAGCTGCGCGCCCTGCGGGTTGGGGTTGCCGCCGCTCTGCACGCCTGCGGAGTTGATTACCGTCTGCGCGCCGGACGGCCAGTTGCCGTTCGAGACCGTGGTGTTGCTGTTGACCACGTTGCCGCGGTCGCCGTTCGTCACGTTCGTGCTGCCGTTTGTCGACCAGTTGTTGGTGACAGTGAAGTTGCCCATGTTCTCGGCGTAGAAGTAGTTGGCGGTGGCCCAGGTGCCGGTGGACGAGAACACGTTGTTGCGGGCGGTGTAGTAGCGCGAGCCCTCGTCGAAGTAGAGGCCGAACCAGCCGTTGGTCCGCAGGCAGTAGTTCTGGGTGATGGACCCGCCGGGGTTCGCCGACAGCGTGTAGATGCACCCGCCGTCGGTCATCTGCTGCATGACGTCGTGGACGTAGTTGCCGACGACCTGGTTGTTGGCCGCGGTGGTCGCCGTCGAGTAGCGGGGCTGGTAGTTGTACAGGCCCCGGTTCGCGTAGTGCTGGCTACCGCCCGCGTCGTTGGCGCCCCAGCCGTAGCCGACCGACATGCCGGTGTACGGCATGTTGTAGACCTCGTTGTGCGAGACCAGCGAGGTGTTCACGTAGGTGGTCAGGATCGAGACGACGCCGCGGTACTCCAGACCGAGATCATGCACCTTGTTGTTGCTGATCGTGACATTGCGGTTGACCATCCGCTGGTCGCTGGGGTGGTGGGCGTCGGCGCGTACGCCACCGACCACGACGCCGCCGGCCGAGTTACGGGCGATCTCGGAGCGGGTGACGGTGATGTTGTTGACCCCGAGGCCGACACCGCTGGCGTGAGCGTTGGCGTCGTTGCCGATACCGATGGCCGTCTGTCCCAGATTGACGAACTGGGAGTCGCTGAAGGCGATGGTGTTGGCGGCGGAGACCTGCACGGCGGCCGGCATCTGGGCCCAGCTCGGGCGGGTGGCCTCGAACAGCGGGCAGCCCTCCTGGCAGGAGGTCAGAGCGTCGGACGGACGGGCCCAGGTGCCCACGATGTGCGCGCCGGTCTGCTGGTCGGCGAAACCGTTGCTGCCGCTCGGGCCGAGCCAGCTGGTGCCGGTGAAGGTGATGCCGCTGAACGAGATGTGGTGCGCCGGCGCGTCCAAGGTGCCGCCGACGTTGACCAGGGACTGCAGCTGCGGCAGCTCCACGCTCACGGAGCTCATGTTCTGCCCGGAGAGGGGGATGTAGTTGAGCTGGCCGCTGCCCGGGTTGAGGTACCACTCTCCCGGGGAGTCGAGGAACTCGTACGCGTTGGCCAGGTAGAACGGTCCGGCCCGGTGCGGGCGGGACAGGGTGTCGAAGCCGAACGTGTTGTTGTTCCAGGCCGGCTGCTGCATGGTCAGGAAGTTGCCGCTGATGCTCTGCACCGGCGAGTACCTGTCGGTGAACGAGCCGACGCTCTCCACCTCGACCCGGTTCTGGTTGCCGACGTTGTTTAGGTAGCTCAGCGCGCTGTTGCTGAACCGCATGCCCGACGTGGTGAAGGTGAAGTCGGACCGGTTCACGGCCGTGCGCGCCCGGGTGGCGATGGCGCCGTTGACGTAGAGCTGACGGCTGTCGAGCCCGGCCGGGACGCTGGCCCGCCAGATGTTCTTGCCGGAGTCGACCAGGGACCAGCCGGTGACCGCCCGGGCGCCGCTGATCGTCGGGCGGGCCGAGGCGGCGGCCCGCCAGATCACCTGGTAGCCGTTGTTGCCGGAGTCGGCGGCGGTCAGCCGGAACGGCGCCGCGAGCCGGTACACGCCGTCGGCCAGCTCCACGACGATGTCGCCGGACATCGTGCTGTTGAGCGACCGCACTGCGGTCTGCGCGGCGGTCAACGAGCACGGCTGGGCGGACGTACAGGTGGTGCCGGTGCCGGTGGGGGAGGCGTAGAGGGTGGTGGTCGCCGCGAGGGCCGGGGATGCCGAGGCGGTGACGGCGACCAGAGCGGTCACCGCCGCCGCGGCGCCGCCGGCCAAAAGCCTGCGGGCTGCGGGAAGGAAGCGAACGGACACGGGACGGTCTCCTGACACTGTGGGGGTGGTGGGGGACGCCTCAACGAGGCGGGCTTGGTGGAGGGGCGTTAGCGTTAACACCACTGTCGAGCCGGGTCATGCGACGACCTTCCGCAGATGGTGCAGGCCGTCGAGGGCGAGGCGGTCCTGCGTGGGCGCCAGGGGACGCCAGATCGACGCCGCGGTGGCGATGGTCTCGTTGTCGGCCGTGAACGACTCGATGCAGACCGCACCCTGGTAACCAGTGCCCCGCAGGGCGGTGAAGAAACGGGGCCAGTCGAAGTGATCCGTGCCCGGGGCGCCACGGTCGGTGCCGCTGACCTGGACGTGCTTGATGTGCGGGCCGGCCAGCGCGAGGGCGGCGTAGGGATCGGCCTCCTCGATGTTCATGTGATACGTGTCGATCATGATGCCGACGTTCGCGGGTAGACCGTCGATCAGATCGATGGTCTGCTCGATGGTGTTGACCACGCTCGTCTCGTAGCGGTTCAACGCCTCGACACCGATGCTCACGCCGCACTCCCCGGCCCGCTCGGCCACCGGCGTCAGGGCCCGCCGAAAGTCGGCGTAGCACGACGCGCGCGCCGCCGGCGACATCCGCCAGGTGCGACCGACCGCGGCGTACACCGGGCCGCCGACACACGGCGCGCCCACGGCCGCCGCGCTCGCCACACACCCCATGAGGTACGCCACTGTCGACTCGACGACGGCCGGCGGGGCGTCCACCAGATCCCGACCGGGCGGGGTGACCGCGCAGACGCCGGCCGCGACGAGACCGTGCGCGGCCAGCAGGTCCCGGGTGCGTGCCGGGTCCCAGTCGCCGGGCTGTTCGATCGGCAGTTCGACCGCGTCGAAGCCGAACGAGGCGATCCGCGGGATCAGCTCGGCGAGGGCCTCGTCGTCGACCGGCGAGGCCCACACCCAGGGGTTGACGCCGATGGCGTACACCGCGAACCTACTTCCAGCGCTGCGGGTAGCCGGGCAGGTCGGTGCAGCCGCACATCGCGTAGTGCAGCGGCGGCATGCTCGCGTCGAGGTACTGGTCCAGGTTGTCCTGGGTGATCGTCGGCTGCGGCAGCTTCCACGGGTTGGACACCTGGGCACCGTCGAGAATGCTCAGCGCGGCGATGATCGGGGTCCGCCACTGGTACGTCGGGTACGTCGGCGCGATGGCGGTGAGCTTCTTGTCCTTCCAGATCTTCAGGAAGTCGAGCTGGTCCTCGCCGTTCATCGGCGGGACGGGCTTGCCGGCGTCCTGGAACGCCTCGACCGCCGCCACGGCTACCGCTCCGGCGTCCATCCAGATTCCGTCGATCGTGCCGTACCGCTGGATGTAGTCGTTCACGATCTTCTTGGTCTTGGCGGGGTCGCCGTCGGTGAACTCGACCCCGACGACGTCGACCTTCGCCTTGTCCAGGGCGATCTTCGCAGCCGACCAGCGGGTCTCCAGCACGTCGACGCCGGGAAGGATGCGCAGGGCCAGCAGCTTGCCGCCGGGCTTCATCTTCTGGCTGACGAACTCAGCGCCCACGTGGCCGAAGCCGTAACCGCCCACCGGGTTGATGAAGGTCACCGGGCAGGTGGTGTTGACCCCCCGGTCGAAGACGACCACCGGAAGACCCGCCTGGCAGGCGGCCTCGACCGCCGGGGTGAGCGTGGCGGTGGTGTTCGGCGAGACGATGAGGGCATCGCACTTCTTGCCGAGCAGGTCGTTGATGTCGGCGATCTGCTTCTGGTCCTTGCCCTCGGCGTCGACGTGCACGAACTCGCTGATCCGGCTCTTCTGCGCCTCGACCTCGGCCTGCATCGTCTTGAACCCGACCTGCCGCCAGGGGTTGTTCAGCGCCGCGTTGGAGAAGCAGATCTTGTGCTTGCCGGACTTCTTGAACTTCGCGGTGTCCACCATCTTCGGGTTGAGCACCTGCTCCCACGGCTTGTCTGCCGGGCCCGTCGGGGCGGCGTCGAGCAGCGCCAGCTCGTTGTCGTAGTCGGCCTGCACGAAGAACTTGGACTGCTCCCCGGTGCCCGATCCGGCCTGCGCGGAGGCGCTGCCGGAGGGGGACGCCGTCGGCTCGTCGGTGGCGCATCCCGCGAGCACCAGGACACTCACCGCGGCCAGGGCGGTCATGGATCGTCTCATCGAATCACCTTTATCTGGAGGAGGAGGAACGCAGGGACGAGACCGCCACGGCGAGCAGGATGATCACGCCCTGGACGGTGGATCTGAGGGCGCCGGAGACGCCCGTGAAGTTCATCAGCGCGAAGAGCGTCTCGAGGGACAGCGCGCCGAGCATCGCCCCGACGACCGAGCCGCGACCACCGCCGAGGGCGACCCCACCGAGCACGACCGCGGTGATCGCCCCGAACTCCAGGCCGACACCGGCCTGGAACGACACGCCGCTGTACCCGCCCAGGAGGATCGCCGCTACCGCCGCCGCGAGACCGCTGAGCATGAACGCGATCGTCTTGGTGCGCGCGACCCGTACGCCGCTCAGCTCGGCGGTGCGCGGATTGTCGCCGACGGCGACAAGCGTGCGGCCGAAGTCGGAGCGCGTCAGCACGACGGCGATCGCGGCGACGACCACCAGAACGAGCAGCGCGTACGGGATCCGGCCCAGCAGCGGCACGTCCTCGATGGCCCGTCGACCGAAGCGGCGGAACTCCTCGGAGAGCCCGCCCTTCGGAGCGCCGTCGGACCACAGGTACACGGCGCCGACGAGGATCAGGAACATGCCGAGAGTGGTGATGAAGGACGGCACCCGCAGCAGCGTGGTGACCAGGCCGTTGACCAATCCGACGAGCGCACCACCGGCGAGCAGCAGCACGACCACCGGCCAGGTGCGTGACGGGTCGCTGTCGATGAGCCGCGCGGCGACGACTACCTGCGCCGTGACCAGGGAGCCCACGGAGAGGTCGAACTCTCCACAGACGATCACGAAGTACTGACCGGCGGCGAGCAGGATGATCGGTGCGGAGCGCCCGAGGAACGACATCAGCGACGGTGGCGCGAGGAAGTCGGGCTGGACGAACGCGACGAGGATCAGCAGAACCGCCAGGAGCGCCACGATCGGCGCGATCCCGTCGGTGCGGATCCGCAGCGGCAGCGGACGACGTTCGGCGACCCGCATCTCAGGACCCCGCCTTTCGCATGGCCCGTCGGGCGTAGACGGCGACCGCGGCGATGATGATCACGCCGCGGATCACCTGCTTGAAGAACGCGTCCACCTCGAGCTGGTTGAAGACCGCGTCGATGCTGGCGAGCAGCAGCACGCCGCCGACCGTGCCGAGGACTCCCCCGCGTCCGCCGGCGAGAGCGGTGCCGCCGAGGACCACCGCGGCGATCGACTCCAGGTCGTAGAGCCCCTCGGTGCCCACCCGCGGGGCGCCGGAGCCGAGTCGGCTGGCCAGGTAGACACCGGCCAGGCCGGCGCAGAGGGAACACAGCATGTGCGCCGTGATGAGGACCCGGTCGTTACGGACGCCGGAGAGCCTGGCGACCTCCGGATCACCGCCGACGGCGACCAGATGGTGGCCGAAGCGGGTCCGCGACAGGGCGAACCAGGCCGCCGCG
Source organism: Micromonospora sp. NPDC049275 (assembly GCF_043197115.1). Lineage (NCBI taxonomy): Bacteria > Bacillati > Actinomycetota > Actinomycetes > Micromonosporales > Micromonosporaceae > Micromonospora > Micromonospora sp. NPDC049275. Next base: position 109,864 of record NZ_JBICSN010000009.1, on the reverse strand, counting down.
GTCACCGCGAGCAGCAGCAGGAAGGACACCGGGACCGGACCGATCCGCTGGTAGCCGAGAATCCGCACGAGCGCCGGGGCGCTCTCGCCGGCCGGGCCGTCGTAGCCGTTGTCGAGGTAGCCCTTGAGCAGCAGACCGACGCCGAGGGTCGCGATGAACGCGTTGATCCGCAGCTTGGTGACGAGGACCCCGTTGAGCAGCCCGACGGCCGCGCTGACCGCGAGCGCCAGCCCGATCGCCGGGAGCACCGCGCCGTCGCTGCCGTTCATCGCCTCGGCCGCCACGAGGGTGCTCAGGCTGATCACGAACGCCACCGACAGGTCGAGCGAACCGCCGAGGATGACCAGGGTCTGCCCGACGGCGACGAGCCCGAGGCCGGCGGCGACGTGCAGCAGGCTCACCGTCGTCGACTGGTTGAAGAGCTGGCCGCCGTCGAGCAGAACGACCAGCCAGCCGATGACGAGAGTGAGGGCCAGGGCCACGAACACACCCGGTACGGCGCGTCGGGCCGGCCGAAGCGACAGGGCGGTCATGCTGAACTCTCTTCCGTTCGCGACTGCGGGGCTCGCAAAACCGGCTCACTCCTCACGCTCACCGAACCCTCTTCCGTTCGCGACTGCGGGGCTCGCAAAACCGGCTCACTCCTCACGCTCACCGAACCCTCTTCCGTTCGCGACTGCGGGGCTCGCAAAACCGGCTCACTCCTCACGCTCACGCGGCGGCCTCCCGGACGGCGCCGACGGCGAGGGCGACGACGTCCTCCTCGGTCGCGCCGGCGGGCAGCTCGCCCGCGATCCGGCCGTCGCGCAGAACGACGATCCGATCGCTCATGCCGAGCAGCTCCGGCAACTCCGACGAGATCATCAGGACGGCCGCGCCATCGCTGGCGAGGCGGCGGACCAGATCGTGGATGGCCGACTTCGCGCCCACGTCGATGCCGCGGGTCGGCTCGTCGAAGAGCAGGATCCGTGGTGTCAGCGCGAGCCACCGGGCCAGGACGACCTTCTGCTGGTTGCCGCCGGAGAGGAAGCGGATCTCCTGGTCGTCGCCGGCGGCGCGGACCTCCACGGCATCGAGCAGTTCACGCACCCGTGCGGTGCGGGCGGCACGACCGGACCGCGCCGCGAACACCGCCCGGCTGGCGAGCAGCGCGTTGTCCAACACCGACTGCCGGGCCACGATGCCCTCACCCTTGCGGTCCTCGGTGACGTACGCGATGCCGGCCCGCATCGCGGCGCGCGGCGAGCGCAGCCGCACCGGTTCGCCGTCGACCTCGACGTCGCCGGTCGTGAACGGGGCCACCCCGAAGAGCGCACGGGCCAGCGCCGACCGGCCGGAACCCTGCAGGCCGCCGACGCCGAGCACCTCGCCGGCGCGCAACTCGAGATCCACCGCCCGCAGCTTCCGGTTGCCCCCGCCCCGGACGGCGAGGCGCACCGGCCCACGGTCGTCGGGGCCCGCCCGCTCGGGGTAGTAGCTGGAGAGCTCGCGACCCACCATGTGCCGCACCAGCTCGTCCGAGTTGGTCTGCGCGGTGTCCACGGTGGTCACCCGGCGCCCGTCCTTGAGGACCGTGATCCTGCTGGACAGGTCGAAGACCTCGGTGAGCCGGTGCGAGACGTAGAGCAGCCCGATGCCACGTTCCTGCAGCCGGCGCACCAGCCCGTAGAGCAGCTCGACCTCCTGGTCCGCGAGCGCGGCGGTCGGCTCGTCCATGATGAGCAGCCGCGCGTCCAGGGCGAGCGCCTTGGCGATCTCGACGACCTGTTGCTGGGCGACGCCGAGCCGCCCCACCCGGGAGTCGGCCGGCAGCGCGGTCTCCCCGATCGAGGCCAGCAGGCGTCGGGTGCGCTCCAGCATCTCGCGGCGGTCGACCAGCCCGCGCCGGACCGGCTCGTGGCCCAGGTAGACGTTCTCCGCGACGGTGCGCTCGGGCAGCAGGTTGAACTCCTGGTGGATGATGCCGACGCCGGCTCGCTGCGCGTCGCGGGGGCCGTGGAACGCGCGGGGTTGACCGGCGAACTCGACGGTGCCCTCGTCCGGGGTGTACGCACCCGAAACGATCTTCATGAGGGTCGACTTCCCGGCGCCGTTCTCACCGACGACGGCGTGCACCTCGCCCGGCGCCACATCGAGGTCGACGTCGCCGAGGACGCGCACGCCCAGAAAGGACTTGCCGATGCCCCGCAGGGCCAGCAGCGGTGCCGGTTGTGGATCTGCCATCCCGATAGCCCTTACAGATAGTAGTCATCGACAAGATCCGTACACCGGCCGGTAGGCCGTCGAACGCGCTGAGCGACGCACTTTCGCAGGTCCCTGCAGAACTTGCGTTTTTATGGTGCAAACATTTCCTTGACATCGAGGAAACATCACACGTATGAAGATAGATGTTTGGATCCGGCTCCGCAATCCTCGATCTGCGGTGACTGCCAGGCCCGGCACTCGATCGGCTCGAGTGGCGGCCTGGTCGAGTGGAGCCGGTCACCCCTACTGGGGAGTAACATCAGGCGTTCCACCGCTACATTGACATCAATCGATGGATAGCTCATCCTGACCTCGCAGACCATGGACGAACACACAGCCCACGTCACGCTGCGTGACGTCCTGCGGGGCTGACTGCCGTTTCGGCGGACGGCATGACGACCGCGACCAGCACACCCGTGGCCCCCGCGCGTCCAGGCACAACCTGGCGCGTGTCGGACCCGTGCTCGCAAACGGAGTTGCCCGCCCAGACCTAGGAGACGGCATGCGTCGCCCCACCATGATCGTAGGAATCATCGTCGGCCTGTTAGTGGCCCTCGGCCTGGCCCCACCGGCGTCCGCCGCCCCGGCCTTCCGTGCCCTGCTGTTCACCAAGACCGTCGGCTACCGGCACGACTCGATCCCGGCCGGAATCTCGATGGTGCAGCAGCAGGCGGCCGCGAACAACTTCGAGGTGGTGGCGACCGAGGACGCGAGCGTCTTCACGCCCGCCAACCTCGCCACCTTCGACGTCATCATCATGCTCCAGACCTCCGGCATGGTCTGGACCTCGGCCGCCCAACGCCAGGCCGTGGAGGGTTACCTCGCCAGCGGCAAGGGCATCGTCGGCATCCACAACGCCCTGGACATGGGCATCGAGGGTGAGTACCCCTGGTGGGACCAGACCCTCAACGGCGGCGCCCACATGCCCGAGCACTCCCCCGGCGTGCTGCCCGGCACCGCCATCGTCGCCGACAAGCAGCACCCGTCGACGACCGGTCTGCCGGACCGCTGGAACCGCAGCGAGGAGTGGTACAACTTCGACTCCAACCCGCGCGGCAACGTGCACGTCCTGGTGACCGCCGACGAGCGCACGTACAACCCGGGCTCGCGGGCGATGGGCCCGGACCACCCGATCTCGTGGTGCCGTAACGCCGGCGGCGGCCGGGTGTGGGCCACCGCGATGGGCCACGCGAGCGAGTCGTACAGCGAGACGAACTTCCGCAACCACGTCCTCGGTGGCATCAAGTGGGCCGCCGGCAACCAGCCCGGCGACTGTGGCGGGACCGTCTGGAGCAACTTCGAGAAGCGCACCCTGGACGACAACACCGCCGACCCGATGGCGCTGGCAGTGCTGCCCGACGGCCGCGTGCTCTACGTCCAGCGCGGCGGGCAGATCAAGATCTTCAAGCCCAGCACGAACAGCACCGTCACCGCCGCCACGCTGAGCGTCTACACCGGCGGCGAGGACGGCCTCACCGGCGTCGCGATAGACCCGGCGTTCGCCAGCAACGGATACGTGTACGTCTACCACTCGCCGGCGAGCAGCACTACCGACGTCAACCGGGTCTCCCGCTACACGCTCACCGGGGACACCCTGAACCTGTCCACCGAGGCCCGGATCATCGACATCCCGGCGTACCGTGACCGGACCTTCGCCGAGCCCGGCCACACCGGCGGCTACATCGAGTTCGGCCCGGACGGCAACCTCTACATCGGCACCGGCGACGACACCCCGCCCAACCTCGACCCCAACTGGCAGGGCTACGCCCCGCTGGACTGGCGGTCGGGCAAGGCCAACCTGGACGCCGCCCGATCCGCCGGTAACACCAACGACCTGCGCGGCAAGCTGCTGCGTATCAAGCCGTCGGCCACCGGTGGTTACACCATCCCGACGGGCAACCTCTACCCCCAGGGGACCGCGCAGACCCGACCCGAGGTCTACGCCATGGGCTTCCGCAACCCGTTCCGCTTCTCGATCGACGCGGCCACCGGCTGGGTCTACCTGGCCGACTACGGTCCCGACCGCAACCCGCCGACCACCAACCGGGGTCCCGAGGGGCTCGTCGAGCTCAACGTGATCAAGGCGGCCGGCAACTACGGCTGGCCGTTCTGCCACGGCAACAACCAGCCGTACGCGCCGTTCAACCCGGACACCGGCGTCGTCGGGGCGAAGTTCAACTGCAACGCCCCCGTCAACAACTCGCCCAACAACACCGGTCTGGTCAACCTCAAGCCGATCGTCTCGCCCAACATCTGGTACGGCTACCCCGCGTCGACGACCTTCCCGGAGCTGGGCTCCGGCGGGTCGGCGCCGATGGGTGGGCCGGTCTACCGCTACAACGCGGCGAACCCGTCGGCGACGAAGTTCCCGGCCTACTACGACGGCGTGCACTTCTTCTACGAGTGGTCGCGCAACTACATCAAGGAGACGCACTTCGACTCGTCGACGGCGGTCACCCGGACCAACTCGTTCCTGCCCGGCGGCAACTTCAACAAGCCGATGGACATGGAGTTCGGCCCGGACGGCTCGCTCTACCTGCTGGAGTGGGGCTCCAACTTCGGCGGCGGCAACAACGACTCCGGGCTCTACCGCATCGACTACATCCAGGGTGGACGCTCACCGATCGCGAAGGCCGTCGGCACGCCCACCAGCGGCAGCTCCCCGCTGACCGTCCAGTTCAGCAGCGCCGGCACGGCGGACCCGGACGCCGGCAACACACTCAGCTACCAGTGGACCTTCGGTGACGGCGGTACGTCCACGGCAGCCAACCCGGCGCACACCTACACCACCAACGGCAACTACACGGCGCAGCTGAAGGTCACCGACAACACCGGCAGGACCGGCTTCGCCAACGTGCAGATCACCGTCGGCAACACCGCCCCGGTCGTCACCATCAACGTGCCGCCCAACGGCGGCATGCTGAACTTCGGCGACAAGGTCTCGTACACGGTAAGTGTCTCCGACCCCGGCGGCGCGGCCATCGACTGCTCGAAGGTGCTCGTCAACCCGGCTCTCGGCCACGACGACCACGCGCACGAGACCACTGAGTACCCGGGCTGCTCGGGCACCATCTCCACCGACCTGCTCGGCGGACACCCCGAAGGCGCGAACCTGTACTACGTGCTCAACGCCCGCTACACCGACGACGGTGGCTCGGGTGGGGCGGCGCCGCTGACCGGCTACGCGACGGCGATCCTGCAGCCCAAGCACAAGCAGGCCGAGTACTTCAGCAGCCAGTCCGGCGTCCGTGTCGTCGACCAGGCCGCCGCGGAGAGCGGCAAGCGCGTCGGTGACATCTCCAACAACGACTGGGTGGCGTTCAACCCGATGAGCCTGTCGGGCATCAGCAACGTCAGCTACCGGCTGTCGTCGCCGAGCGGTGGAGGTTCCATCGAGCTGCGGGCCGACTCGCCGACCGGCACCCTGCTGGCCACCACGACGGTGCCCAGCACCGGTGGCTGGGACAACTACCAGTCCACGTCCCCGGTGTCCGTGGCGGCCCTGTCCGGGACGCACACGCTCTACATGGTGTTCAAGGGCTCCACGACCAACTGGTTCGACCTCGACGCGTTCACCTTCGGCGGCAACGGCGTGGGGGTCCCCAGCACCGGCGGTGGCGGGATCGCCGGCCGGACCTGGACCGTCGCGGCGCAGCACAGCGGCAAGCTGATGGACGTCAGCGGCAACTCCACCGCCGACGGCGCCCAGGTCGTGCAGTGGGCGGCCACCGGCGGCAACAACCAGAAGTGGCAGGCGGTGGACGCTGGCAACGGCGCCGTCTACCTCAAGGCGGTGCACAGCGGCAAGTGCCTCGACGTCGTCGGCGGATCCACCGCACAGGGCGCCTTCCTGCAACACAGCACCTGCACCAACTCCAACCAGCAGAAGTTCACCGTGACGGCGACCGGCACCACCGGGGTCTACACGGTCAAGAGCGCGCTCAGCGGGCTCTGCGTGGATGTCAACGGCGCCTCGACTGCCGACGGGGCCCGACTGTTGCAGTGGGGCTGCCACAGCGCCACCAACCAGCAGTGGCGGTTCACCGCGGTCTAGCGATGAGGCCGTAGCTCCGAAAAGGGCGCCGGCCACCCGATCGAAGACGATGGGGTGGCCGGCGCACCGCGTTCAGCTGTGTGTCGTCATCCGCCGAGCAGCCCGGCGTCGCGCAGCGCCGCCCAGAGCTGGTCCGGCACCTCCACGTCCGACCGGCGCAGGGTCTCGGTCACCTGGGCGGCGTCGCGCAGGCCGACCACCGTCGAGACCACTGTCGGATGCCGACGGACGAACGCCAGCGCCGCCTGCGGCAGCGTGACGCCGTACGCCGCACAGATCGCCGCGATCCGCCGGGCCCGCTCGATCAGCTCCGGTGGCGCCTGCTCATAGTTGTAGACCGCGTCGGCCGGCGGCTGGTCACGCGCCAGCAGGCCCGAGTTGTAGACCCCGGCGATCACCACGCCGACCCCACGGGCCTGCGCGGCGGGCAACAGGTCATCGAGCGCGCCCTGTTCGAGAAGGGTGTACCGGCCGGCGCACATGACCACGTCGACGTCGGTCTCCTCGACGAACCGAGCCAGCATCGCCGACTGGTTCATGCCGGCCCCGATCGCGCCGATGACGCCCTGGTCGCGGAGCTCCACCAGCGCGGGTACCGCCTCGGTCGCCGCCTGCTCCCAGTGCTCGTCCGGGTCGTGCAGGTACACCACGTCCACCCGGTCCAGGCCGGTACGTTCCAGGCTGGCGTCCAACGACCGGCGTACACCGTCGCGGCTGAAGTCCCAGACCCGCCGGTGGTCGGCCGGCACGTCGAAGCCCTCCGAGTCACGCTCCCCCGCGGTCTCCGGCGAGGGTACGAGCAGCCGCCCGACCTTCGTCGACACCACGTACTCCTCGCGGGGCCGGGACCGCAGCGCGGCGCCCAACCGCCGTTCGGACAGGCCGAGGCCGTAGTGCGGCGCGGTGTCGAAGTACCGGATGCCGGCGTCCCAGGCGGTGTCGACGGCGCCGGCGAACTCCTCACCCGACGTCGCCCGGTACAGGCTGCCGCCCTGCGCGGCGCCGAAGCCCAGCGCGGTGAGGCGGACCTCCGGCCGGCGGGGCAGCGCCCAGCCCATCATGACGCCTCCAGCCGGTACGCCCGGTGGGCGGTTTTCCGCCAGATCGCCGCCTGCTCCGCGTCGCCGAGTGACTCCACCAGGTCGGCGAGCACCCTGACCCACCGGGTGTAGGAGCTGGCGAGCAGGCACACCGGCCAGTCCGAGCCGAACATGAGCCGGTCCGGGCCGAACACGGCGAGCGCGTGGTCGACGGCGGGCCGCAGGTCGTCGGCCGTCCAGGACGACCCGTCCACCTCGGTCACCAGACCGGAGAGCTTCGCGGTGACGTTCGGCTCGGCGGCGAGCGCCCGCAGGTGGGCCGGCCAGTCGCCGAGGCCACCCGTGCCGAGCGCCGGTTTGCCGAGGTGGTCCAGGACGAACGACACCTCGGGCAGGTCGCGGACGAGCCGGGTGGCCGCCGGCAGTTGGTGGTCGCGGACCAGCAGGTCGTAGGCGAGGCCGGCCGCGCCGACCGCCGCGATGCCCCGCCGGACGTCGCGACGGTCGAGGTACGCCGGGTCGGGTTCGGACTGGACGAGGTGCCGGATGCTGACCAACCGCTCCCCGCCACGTGCCGCGCGGAGCCGGTCGATGCGCTCGTCGATGTCGTCGGCGGTGAGGTTCACCCAGCCGACGACCCCGCTGATGAGCGGATCGTCGGCCGCGATGCCCAGCAGGTGCTCCGTCTCCGCCACGGAGGCGATGGACTGCACGACGACGGTCTCGGTGACGCCGGCGGCACGTGCCGCCGGGGCGAGATCCGCCGGGGTGAAGTCGTTGTCGATCGCCGCCATCGTGTCCGGGTCGATCCAGGGTTGCGGGTGCCGCGCACGGACCCAGAGGTGGTGGTGCGCGTCGACGATGCCGGGGCGTCCGGCCGGCGAGGTCTGCGTCATCGGCCCAACCAGCCGCCGTCGACGGGTAGGACGGTGCCGTGCACGTAGTCCGAGGCCGCGGCGGCCAGGAACACGGTGGCGCCGGCCAGGTCGTCGGCGCGTCCCCATCGACCGGCCGGGATCCGGCCCAGGATCGCGTCGTTGCGCGTCGGGTCGTCACGCAGCGCCTGCGTGTTGTCGGTGGCGATGTAGCCGGGCGCGATCGCGTTGACGTTCACCCCTGCGCCCGCCCACTCGTTGGAGAGGGCCTTGGTCAGCCCGGCGAGGCCGGACTTCGCCGCGGTGTAGCTCGCGACGTTGATGCCGCCCTGGAAGCTCAGCAGCGAGGCGGTGAAAATGATCTTGCCGCGACCGCGGTCGACCATCTTCCGGCCGATCTCCCGGCTCAACACGAACTGGCTGGACAGGTTCACCTGCAACACCCGGTCCCACATCTCGTCCGGGTGCTCGACGGCCGGCGCCCGGGCGATCGTGCCACCGTTGTTCACGAGGATGTCCACCGGCGCCACCGCCTCGGCCTCCTCGGCCAGCCGATACACCGCGGCCCGGTCGCCCAGGTCCGTCCGGAAACCGGTGAACCGGCGACCGGCCGCCTCGACTCGCCGCTGCACCTCACTGCCCTCGGCCTCCAACTGCGCCGACACCCCGATGATGTCCGCGCCGGCCAGCGCCAGGGCCTCGGCCATCCCCAGGCCGATCCCCCGCCGGGCGCCGGTCACCAGCGCGGTACGTCCCGTCAGGTCGAACAGGGCGCTCATCGGCCCTCCTCCCGCCAGTCGAGCAGCACCTTCATGACGCCGCCGCCACCTTCCAGAGCCGTGAACGCGTCGGTGACGCCCTCCACGGGAAGCACTCGGGAGATCAGCTCCTGGGTCGGAATGACGCCCGCCGCGACCAGCCGGATCGCCTCCGCCACGTCCTCGCGCTGGTACAGCCGCGCGCCCAGCAACTCCAACTCCCGCCAGAAGAACCGGTGCAGGTTCACCGGACGCGGCTGCGGGTGGATCGCCACCATGACCAGCCGGCCCCGGGTGGTCAGCACGTCCACGGCCGTGCCGACTCCGGCGGCGGAACCGGACACCTCGAACGCGACGTCCGCGCCCGCGCCCCCGGTCCGCTCATTGACGAGCGCCACCACGTCGGTGGGCCCCGGGTCCACGGCCTCGATCCCGATCCCCGACGCGACTCCGCGTCGGAAACCGTCCGGTTCGACGAGCAGGACCTCCGCCCCCCGTGCTCGGGCCACGGCGGCGATGAGGACGCCCACCGGGCCGCCGCCGACGACGACCACGTGCTCTCCGGAGGCCACCTTCGCTCGGCCGACGTCGTGCACCGCGACCGCTACCGGCTCGACCAGCGCCGCGTGGTCCAACGGCAGGTCGTCGGGGAGCGGTAGCACCAGCTCGGCCGGCACGGTCCACGACGACTGCATCGCGCCGGGCGAGTCGATGCCGAGGAAGTTCATGGCGTGGCAGATGTGCGAGTTCCCACGGCGGCACGCCGCGCACCGCCCGCAGGCGCGGGTCGGCATCACGGTGACGGGCTGCCCGACGGTCAGGCCGCTGACGCCGTCGCCCAGCGCGGCGACCCGGCCGGACATCTCGTGCCCGATCACCGCCGACGCGCCCACCCGGGCGTCCATGTCGCCGTGGAAGATGTGCAGGTCCGTACCGCAGATCCCGGTGTAGGCCACCGCGATCCGCACCTGGCCGGGGCCCGGCGGTTCTGGGGTACGGTCCTCGATCCCGAGATCACGCGCACCCCGGTAGACAACTGCCTTCACTGCTGCTCCGCTCAACGTCGTTGGATACCTGTGCAGGAACGCGGCGGTGGGTACGCCGCCGTGACGACGCACCCACCACCGAAGATCGCTAGCTCATCTGAATGTCGCTGAAGTGGTGCCGCCACCCGGCCGGTGTGGCGAGCGGACCGGCGGGGGCGCCGGCCACGAGCACGGCCGCGACCGCCACCGGGAGAGTCCGTCTGGAGGGTTCGAGCGAGAATGACACTCGGTTTCCTTTCGGAAGAGGTGCGGTGGTGCGAGGTTCAGTGCCGCAGGGGCGCCACGTCGTTCTGCGCGCCGACGGCATCGGCGAGCAGGGCCTCGACCCGTACCGGTGCGACGGTGGGCGTCTGGTCGGCCACCGCCAGCAGGCGTTTGCCCGCCCGCTCCGGTCGGACGTTCGGGCTCTGGGCGGCCGGGCTGCCAGCTCGGTGTCCGGCGGCCGCGATCGCCACCTCGTCGATCCGGATGCCCAGACCGGGTGTGTCGCCGAGGATGAACGCGCCGTCCTCGATGTGCAGGTCGAGGCCGATGCCGGCCGGCGGACGCAGATCCTGTAGCTCGCTGACCAGGTGGTTCGGCACCGAGGTGGCGGCGTGCAGCAGCCCGACCGGGATGTTTCCGATGGGGCTGACCGGCAGGTCGTGGGCATGTGCCAGGGCCGCCACCCGCAGGAAGTGGGTGACGCCCCAGACGGCTGCCATCTGGACGATGTCGACGGCGCCCGCCCCGATCAGCGGGCGGTACTGCTCCAGACCGGTGAGGTTCTCGCCGGTGGCGACCGACGCTCGAACGCCCCGGCCGACGGCGGCCAGACCCTCGGCGTCCCAGCGGCGGACCGGCTCCTCGATCCAGATCAGATCGAGGGTACGTTCCAGCTCGGCCACGTGCCGGACGGCCTGCTTGCGTGACCACGCCTCGTTGACGTCGAGCATCAGACCGGGACGCCGGCCGTGACCCGCCTCGGTGAGCACCTCCCGCACCAGACCGAGCCGGTGCCGGTCCCGCTCGATGTCGAGGCCGCCCTTGAGCTTCGCGGCACGCAGGCCGTACCCGGCGTAGATCTCGTACTCCGCGACGAGCTCGTCGTCGGTCAGACCGATGTCGAGGCCGGACGCGTAGGCGGGGACACGCCGGTCCCGCCCGCCGAGCAGCCGCCAGAGCGGCTCGCCGGCCAGCTGCGCCTTGATGTCCCACAGGGCCGTGTCCAGTGCGCCGATCGTCCCGAACACCGGACCGCCGTGACCGGCCTTGAAGGTGTGCCGGAGCATCCGGTCGTACAGGGTGGTCACCGCGCGGGGATCTTCTCCCTCGATGGCCGGGAAGATCTTCTCGATCTCCACGTGCGGGCCCAGGCCGACGCCGCTGATCCCGCCATCGGTCTCGACGATGGTGATCGGCACCGTCGTGACGCCGTCGGGGAACACGCCGTTGGCGTCGCCGACGGGCCGGCCCCACTCCTGGACCGTGGTGAGGGTTCGATACCCGGTGATACGCATGTCAGCCTTTCGTGGAACCAGCGGCGACGCCGTCGGCGATCTGGCGCTGAAGGAACAGGTAGACCGCCAGGACGGGGATCGCGGCGATGAGCACCCCGGAGGCGAACGTGGGAATGTCCTCGGAGTACTGCCCCCGTAGCGAGGTCACCCCGACCATCAGGGTGCGGTGGTCGGCCGACGGCATCAGCAGCAGCGAGATCAGCACGTCGTTCCAGCAGAACAGCGTGTTGAGGATGCCGACCGAGAGCAGCGCCGGAGCACCCAGCGGCAGCATGATCCGCCGGTAGACGCCGTACACGGTGTTGCCGTCGATCCGGGCCGCGTCGACGATCTCGGCCGGGATGGTCTTGTAGTAGCTGGTCATCAAAAAGACCGTGAAGGGCAGGAACTGCGCGACGTACGCGAGGATCAGACCCGGGTACGTGTCGACGAGGCCGCTGTCCGCCATGACCCGGGCCAGCGGCACCATGATGACCTGGAAGGGGATGAAGAGCGCCGCGAGGCAGCCTATGAACAGCGCGTTCGAGCCCCGGAAGCGCAGTTGGCTCAGCGCGAAGCCGGCCATCGACCCGAACAGCAGCAGCAGGAACACCGAGCACGCCACCACGACGATCGAGTTGGTCGCGTAGCGGCCCATGCCGACGCTTGTCCACGCGGTGGTGATGTTCTCGAAGCGCAGCGAGTCCGCCAGTGAGAACCGGTCGAGAATGTACTCGCGGCGGGTCTTCATGGCGACGTTCGCGGTGAACAGCAGCGGGTAGATCGTCGCGAGCGCGAGGAGCCCCATCGGGATCACGAGCAGCCATCTGCCCAGTCGGACGCGGGACATCAGTCTTCCCTCCCCGCTCGGCGGAGCAGCTTGAGTTGCAACAGCCCGACGACGAGCATGATGACGAAGAGGACGGTGGACGCGGCCGACGCGAGCGCAGGCCGGTTCATCTGCCCCTGCTGGATCCAGATGTAGTACTCCGGCAGGTACGTCGAGCCCTCCGGGCCGCCACTGGTCATGACGTAGAGCAGGCCGAACATGGACGTCAGCATCCCGATCATCGTGGTCACGAAGACGAACTGGATGGTGCGGGTGAGGCTGGGGATGATCACGTGCCAGATGACCTGGGACAGGGACGCGCCATCCACCCGGGCGGCGTCCAGCAGCGCGGAGTCCAGGGTCGCGAAGCCCGCGAGGAACACGACCAGGGCCATGCCGAAGGTCGCCCACACGTGCACGCCGACGACAGCGAACATGGCGACGTCCGGGTCACCGAGCCAGTCCACGGGGCCGATGCCGACCGCGCCCAGAATGCTGTTGACCGGGCCGTCGAACGAGAGCAGCAGGTTGAAGATCGCGCCGACGATGACCGGGGACAGCACGGCCGGGAAGAAGTAGACGCTGCGGTAGAACCGGTGGCCGGGGACGCGCAGGTAGATGAAGGTGGCGAGCAGACCCGGGATGGCCACCGCCACCGGCAGGAGCAGCACCAGCAGCCCCACGTTGCGCAGGGCGCCCTGGAACAGCGGGTCCTGCAACAGGTCGACGTAGTTGTCGAAGCCGACCACTGCCCCGTCGCGGTCGCCGTCACCGGTGAAGGAGAAGTTGACGCCGAGCAGCAGCGGGTACAACCGCAGCAGCACGAGGATCAGGACGGCCGGGGCGACCAGCACGAAGGGCGCGAGCATCTCGGCGCGACGGCCGCCGGCGAGGCGCCGGGGAACGGCACGGCGGCCCGACGGCTCGGGTACGGGCGGGACCCCGCCGGCCCGCCCGGCCGAAGCCGAGCGGACCGACGGGAGCGAGTTACCGATCGACACGATCAGCCCGCCGTGTCCGCGGCGGCCATCTGCTTCACGACCTCGTCGACGCTTATCGAACCGCTGAGCAGCTGCTGGGAGAGCCTGCCCATCAGGTCGAGCGCCTTCGAGGAGAGCGCCACGTGCGGCGCCGGCTTGCCGGCCTTGAGCGCGCCGACGATCGTGGTGACGGCCGGCCCGGACTGCGACACGTCGATGGTCGTGTCGGCGGTGATCGCGCCGGCGTTGGCGTAGAACGCCTTCAGGGCGTCGGTGGAGGTCAGCGAGCGCACCAGGTCGGCGGCCACCTTCGGGTCCTTGGTCCACTTGGCGACCGCGTAGCCGATACCACCGTCGTACGGCAGGCTCGGGGTGGCGCCACTGGTCACCGCCGGGGCCATCATGACGCCGAGCTTCTCGGGCGTGATGAACTCGTTGAAGTCCTTCCAGTGCCCGATGTCGGACATCAGACCGATGATGTGGGCGGCCTTACCGGACTGGAAGACGGCGAAGGCATCGTTGAACATCGCGGTGGAGTTGGCCCCGTCGTTGTTCAGCTTGGCGGTGCCGGTCTCCTTCCACAGCTCGAAGATCTTCTTCACGTTCGGCGACTTCCAGTCGCGCTTGCCGGCGATCCAGTTGTCGTACTCCTGCGGGGTGAGGACGCCCGACGCCATGGCCGACAGGAAGAACTGGATGCCGATGCCCTCCTTGTTGCCCTGGGCGAAGCACTTGGCGCCTGTCTTCTGGGTGATGGTGGCGCAGTTGGCGACGAACTCCTGCCACGTCGTGGCCGGCTTCGCCGGGTCGAGGCCGGCCCGCTCGTAGAGCGCCTTGTTGTAGTAGATCGGGTGGCCCTGCAGGGTCACCGGAGCGGCGTAGGTCTTGCCACCCTTGGCGAACGCCTCCCAGCCGGCCAGCCGCTGCCGGTCCTCGCCCACGTACTCGTCGAGCGGCTGGAGCGAGTCCACCCGGTCGCGGATCTGGCCGCCACCGTTGAACAGGATGACGTCGGGACCCTTGCCCGACTGGATGGCCGCACCCAGCAACGTGTAGTACTGATCGAACGGCTGGGCCACAAATTCGACCTCGACGTCCTTATGCTTCTTGGCGAAGTCCGCCTTGGCCTTCTCCACGTACTGCGCGGAGCTGGCCTCGCCGGACTTCCAGTCCCACACGACCAGCTTCTTGGCCGAGCCTCCGGACGACGAACCCGAACCTGTCGCGCTTCCACAGCCAGCCAGGGCCAGCCCTGCAACGAGGACCGCGGCCCACACTGCTCGTTGCTTCATCGTTGCTCACCTTCATATGGGGAGTGGCCGAGAACCGGCCGTCGATGCAAGATTGACGAGAACGTAACTCGTATGACGTCTGACGTCAACGGTTGCCCTTACACTGGGGCGGACTCGTGGGCCCGCTCCCGCGGCTACGCGGAGGTGAACGTGACGACATCGAACCAGTCGACCGTCAACGGCACGACGGCACCGGCCTGGGCCCGTCGCCCGACCAACCTGGCTCAGGCGATCACGGCCGAGCTGGTGACCCGGATCGTGCAGGGAGTGCACCCCTCGGGCACACCGCTACCCCCCGAGCCGGTGCTCTGCGAAACCTTCTCGGTGAGCCGGACGGTCATCCGCGAGGCGGTGAAGATCCTGCAGGAGAAGGGGCTCGTCCAGGTCCGCCAGGGCAGCGGCACGATGGTCACCTCGCCCTCGGCGTGGGACATGCTCGACGAGCTCGTCCTCGCGGCAACCATCGCCGTGGACGACACCCTCGCGATCCTCGACGATCTGGTGGTCACCCGGCGGGTGCTGGAGTCCGACATGGCGAACGTGGCCGCCCGACTCGCCGACCAGGAGACCATCGACCGGCTGCGTGCTCTGGTGAACCGGATGGACGAGCTGGTGGACGACCACGTCACCTACCACGAGCACGATCGCGCCTTCCACGACACGGTGATGCAGGCGTCCGGGAACCGCATCGCCCGGGGCGTCGTCCGGTCCCTGGAGAGCCAGGTCGTCAACACGGCGCGGTACATGGGCAAGACCGAGCGGGCCCTGTGCGTGGCATCGAACCAGGGGCACCGGCGCATCTTCGAGCGCATCGCCGCCCACGACCCCGACGGCGCGGCACAGGCGATGTTCACGCACATCACCGAGGCGTGGCTCGTCCGGCGCAGCGGGCCGGGCAGCCCGACCCGACTGCAGCGCTGACGACCCGGCACCGAGGCGTTCATGACCTGGCCACGTGCCGCGTGCGACCCGGAGCCGACCGGCCCGCCACGACGACGTGGAAATCCAGATCCGTCCATCGCTTGAGAATGTTAGCGATAACAGACTACCCTCAGGCCGCAGAGGCGAAGGGCACGCTTCACCGCTCCACTCGATCCGTAGAGGTCGATGGAGTCGCGCATGACCAACGCCCGCTGGTGGGTGTCCGGGCCTCCCTCAGGGACGTTGATCACCGCCGCTGACGACGGCGGGCCGCCGCGCGTGGGAGCCACGGTGGACGACCGGTCCCGCCTGCCGTTCTCGCCGCACGGCCACCATCGAGGCCCCGAAGCGACACGCGGCGCCCCGCCGGCGAGACCGACGGACCGTGCCCTCCCGTCGTGACCCACCCTGGAGGTACCGATGCACCCCGCACCGCCACCGCTCACGAGGAACCGGCTCCGACGCGGCGCCGCGTGGCTCGTGAGCCTGCTGCTCATCGCGACGCTCACTCCGGCCACGGCCGCCCACGCGGACAACCCCATCGTCCAGCACATCTACACCGCCGACCCGGCTCCCCTGGTGCACGACGGGCGGGTCTACCTCTACACAGGCCACGACGAGGACGGCTCCACGTACTTCACCATGAAGGACTGGCGGGTGTGGTCGTCGGCCGACATGGTCAACTGGACCGACCACGGCTCACCCCTGAGCCTCAACACCTTCAGCTGGGCGAGCGCCAACGCGTGGGCCGGCCAGGTCATCGCCCGCAACGGCAAGTTCTACTGGTACGTGCCGGTGACCGCCCGGGCGACCAACTCGATGGCCATCGGCGTCGCGGTCGCCGACAGCCCCACCGGGCCGTTCCGGGACGCCATCGGCCGTCCGCTGGTGGGCAACGGCGAGATCGACCCCACCGTCTTCATCGACGACGACGGCCAGGCATACCTGTACTGGGGCAACCCGAACCTGTGGTACGTCCGGCTGAACGCGGACATGATCTCCTACAGCGGCAGCGCCACAAAGATCCCACTCACCACCGCCGGGTTCGGCACCCGGACGGGGAACGCGAGCCGGCCGACCCTCTACGAGGAAGGTCCGTGGGTCTACAAGCGCAACGGCATCTACTACAACGTGTTCGCGGCGGAGTGCTGCTCCGAGTTCATCGGTTACTCGACGGCGACCGGCCCGACCGGACCCTGGACCTACCGAGGGACGATCATGCCCCGCCAGGGGGCCAGCTTCACCAACCACCCCGGGGTCATCGACTTCAACGGCGGCTCGTACTTCTTCTACCACAACGGAGCGTTGCCCGGCGGCAGCGGGTACACCCGCTCGGTGGCAGTGGAGAAGTTCACCTACAACACCAACGGCACCATCCCGACGATCACCATGACCACGACGGGCGCGCCCCAGATCGGCACCCTGAACCCGTACGGGCGGCAGGAGGCCGAGACCATCGCCTGGGGCTCCGGCATCGAGACCGAGCCGGCCAGCGAGGGCGGGATGAACGTCGGGTGGATCGAGAACGGGGACTACATCAAGGTCAAGGGCGTGGGATTCGGTACGGGCGCGACGTCCTTCTCGGCCCGGGTCGCCTCGGCCACGTCCGGTGGCACGATCGAACTGCGCCTCGGTAGCCCCACCGGCACCCGGGTGGGCAGCTGCGCGGTGCCGGGCACCGGCGGGTGGCAGACCTGGCAGACCGTCTCCTGCCCGGTCAGCGGCGCGACCGGTACCCAGGATCTCTACCTGCGCTTCACCGGCGGCAGCGGCAACCTGTTCAACCTCAACTGGTGGCAGTTCCAGGCCGGCGGCACCACGACGCCCACCCCGACCCCCACCGCGACGTCGTCGCCCACCCCGACCCCGACGCCCACTCCGACGACGACCCCGACGTCCACTCCCACCCCGACGCCGACGGTCCCGGCCGGGCAGTCCTGCGCGGTGACCAACACCGTGGTCAACACCTGGCAGGGCGGATTCGAGGGGCGGCTGACGGTCACCAACTCCGGGGCCTCCTCGCTGAGCGGATGGCGGGTCACCTTCACCCTCCCCAGCGGCCAGACGGTGTCGCAGGTCTGGAACGGCGCCCTCACCCAGACGGGCAGCCAGGTGACAGTCGCGAACGCCGCCTACAACGGGCAGCTCGCGCCGGGCACGTCGACCACCGCGGGCTACCTGAGCACGAGCGCCACCAGCACGCCTCCGACCATCACCCCGACCTGCTCCCCCGCCTGACAGTCACCCACCCCCAAGAACACCCCCGCCCCACCCCCACCTCGCCCGCCGCCGACGTTGATCATGCAGTTGGTGCCCCTGACACGCCGATAGGGAGCAACAACTTCCTGGTCGACGGGGTGGGGAGGGGGTGGGGTGGGGGTCCTAGAAGTCGTCGTCGAAGGCCACCGAACCGGTCACACCCACCTGGTACGCCGACACCCGCCGCTCGAAGAAGTTGGACAGCTCCTGCACGTCCTGCAACTCCATGAAGGCGAACGGGTTGGCCGACCCGTAGTGCCCGGCGATGCCGAGCTGGGCGAGACGGCGGTCGGCGACGTGCTGGAGGTACTCCCGCATGTCCGCGAGAGTGAGACCGGGCACGCCCTGACCCACCAGGTCCTCGGCGAACTGGACCTCACACTCGACCGCTTCGATGAGCATCTGGCGGACCTGGTCGGCGAGATCGTCATCGAACAGGTCGGGCTCCTCGGCGCGCACCGTGTCCACCACGTCGAACGCGAACGCCATGTGCATCGACTCGTCGCGGAAGACCCAGTTGGTGCCGGAGGCCAGGCCGTGCAGCAGGCCACGGGAGCGCAGGAAGTACACGTACGCGAACGCGCCGTAGAAGAACAATCCCTCGATGCAGGCGGCGAAGCAGATGAGGTTGAGCAGGAACGCGCGCCGGTCCTCGCGGGACCGCAGCTCCCGCAACTCCCCGAGCGAGTCGATCCAGCGGAAGCAGAACTCGGCCTTGCGGCGGATCGAGGGGATGTTCTCGATCGCGGCGAAGGCGGCGAACCGCTCGGTCTCGTCGGGCACGTACGTGTCGAGCAGGTTGAGGTAGAACTGGACGTGCACGGCCTCCTCGAACAGCTGCCGGGACAGGTAGAGGCGACCCTCCGGGCTGTTGACGTGCTGGTAGAGGTTGAGCACCAGGTTGTTGGCGACGATCGTGTCGCCGGTGGCGAAGAACGCCACGAGGCGGCTGACCAGGTGCCGCTCGGCCGGCGACAGCCGGTCCAGGTCGGCGAGGTCGGCGTGCAGATCGACCTCCTCGACCGTCCAGGTGTTGCGGATCGCGGCGCGGAACCGGTCGAAGAAGTGCGGGTAGCGCATCGGGCGGAGAGTGAGATCCATCCCGGGGTCGAGCAGCATGTGCGTGGTCCTCGTGTCGGTGGTGGTGTCGGGAACGGTCACTGGCACGCCTCGCACGACTCGGGGTTCTCCAGCGAGCAGGCCAGCGCCTCGGCGTCGACGGTGACGGGTGCGACCGCGCTGACGGTTGCCTGCTGGATCCGCGTGGCGGGGCGTGAGCGCAGGTAGTAGGTGGTCTTCAGCCCGGTCTTCCAGGCGTACAGGTACATCGAGGAGAGCTTGCCGATGGTGGGCGAGGCCAGGAACAGGTTCAGCGACTGGGACTGGTCGATGAACGGCGCGCGGGCGGCCGCCAGGTCGATGAGCGACCGCTGCGGCAGCTCCCACGCGGTGCGGAACAGCTCCCGCACGTCGGCCGGCAGCTCCGTCACGGCCTGCACCGACCCCTCCGCGCGCCGGATCGCCGAACGGATCCGCTCGGTCCACAGGCCACGCGCCTTCAGCTCGCCGACCAGGGCCGTGTTGACCTGGAGGAACTCCCCGGACAGGGTCTCGCGCTTGAACAGGTTGGACACCTGCGGCTCGACGCACTCGTAACAGCCGGCGATCGAGGCGATGGTCGCGGTCGGCGCGACCGCCACCAGCAGCGAGTTGCGCAGCCCGTACGCCCCGACCCGCTGGCGCAGCGCGGCCCAGCGCGCGGTCTGCGTACCCTCGACGCCCCACAGGTCGGGCTGGAGCTGGCCCCGCGCGGCCCGGGTCTGCGCGAACGCGGGATGCGCCCCGAATTCGCGCGCCAGGTCGGCGGAGGTCTCCAGCGCGGTCAGGTACAGCTCCTCGCTGATCCGCGTGGACAGCTCCCGCGCGGCCGGCGAGTCGAACGGCAGCCGCAGCGCGAAGAACACGTCCTGCAGGCCCATCAGCCCGAGCCCGACCGGCCGCCAGCGGGGGTTGCTCGCCGCGGCCTGCGGGGTCGGGTAGTAGTTGATGTCGATGACCCGGTCGAGGAACGTCACAGCCGTCCGGACCGTGGCACGCAGCCGTTCCCAGTCGATGCCGCTCTCGGTCAGGTGGGCGGCCACGTTCACCGAGCCGAGGTTGCACACCGCGGTCTCGGCGTCGCTGGACACCTCGACGATCTCGGTGCACAGGTTGGACAGGTGCACCACGTTGCCGGGCTCGGCCGTCTGGTTGCACAGCCGGTTGGCCGCGTCCTTGAAGGTCATCCAACCGTTGCCGGTCTGGGCCAGGGTCCGCATCATCTTCCCGTACAGCTCGCGCGCCGGCACCTGCCGCACGAAGCGGCCCTGCGCCTCGGCCGCCCGGTACGCGGCGTCGAACCGTTCCCCCCACAGGTCGGGCAGCTCGGGCACCTCGTCCGGGTCGAACAGCGACCACACCTCGTCGGCCTCGACCCGGCGCATGAACTCGTCCGGGATCCAGTTGGCCAGGTTCAGGTTGTGGGTACGCCTCGCGTCCTCGCCGGTGTTGTCCCGCAGCTGGAGGAACTCCTCGATGTCCGGATGCCACGGCTCCAGGTAGACGCAGGCCGCGCCCTTGCGTCGACCGCCCTGGTTGACCGCCGCGACGCTCGCGTCAAGGGTGCGCAGCCACGGCACGATCCCGTTGGACTGGCCGTTGGTGCCGCGGATCAGCGCACCCCGGGACCGGACCCGGGAGTACGCGATGCCGATGCCACCGGCGAACTTGGACAGGTTGGCGACCTGGGCGTAGCGCGCGTAGATCGAGTCCAGCTCGTCGCGCGGCGAGTCGACGAGGTAGCACGAGGACATCTGGGTGTGCCGGGTACCGGAGTTGAACAGCGTCGGTGAGCTGGGCAGGTAGGCCAGGCTGGACATGAGCCGGTAGAAGTCCACCGCCTCGTCCGGCGTACGGGACAGGCCGCAGGCCACCCGCAGCAGCCAGTACTGCGGGGTCTCCAGCACCAGCCGGCTGGTGGGGTGACGCAGCAGGTACCGGTCGTAGACCGTGCGCAGGCCGAAGTACTCGAAGCGACGGTCGCCGTCGGCGTCGACGGCGTCGTCGAACGTGCCGGCGTGCGCGGCGACGAACGCGGCGGTCTCGTCTCCGATCAGGCCCTCGGCGTGGCCGGCCCGGATCGCCGCGCTGAACGAGGTGACGCCCTGCCGGCGTACCTCCCGCTCGACGTGGCTGGCCAGCAGCCGGGCGGCGAGGCGCGAGTACTGCGGCTCCGTACCGATCATCTCGGCAGCGGTCTGGATGGTCAGCCGGTCCAGCTCGGCCGTCGTCGCGCCGTCGTACAGGCCGCTGATCGTGCGGGTCGCCACCCGCAGCGGGTCGACGTCGGGCAGGTCGTCGGCCCAACGCTCGACCGTGGCGACGAGCTTGCGCACGTCCACCGGCTCGCTGCCGCCGTCGCGTTTGCGGACCTGCGTCGGCATACGCCCCAGGGCCGTGTCGCCGTCGGCCGGGGTCACCTCGGTAACTGTCACCACTCACTCCTCGCGA
The DNA here is from genome assembly GCF_043197115.1 of Micromonospora sp. NPDC049275. NCBI lineage: Bacteria > Bacillati > Actinomycetota > Actinomycetes > Micromonosporales > Micromonosporaceae > Micromonospora > Micromonospora sp. NPDC049275. The sequence continues at coordinate 88,539 of NZ_JBICSN010000009.1, read as the reverse complement.
GTTTGAGGACCTGATGGCCCTCGGCGCGAGGCGACCGACACCGACGGACGCCACGCCGACGGCGGCGTGGATCCGAAAGGCGTCGGCCGTCCCACGCGGCCTCGGACCACCGCCCACCCGGATGCGGGTACGCGGCGCGCTGGCAGGTCTTCGGACTCGCGGGCACGACCGGGGTCACCCGGTCTCCTACTGGCCGTCGCTTCCCAGGCCAGATGGCGGCCCAGTGCTGATGACGGCTGTCGTTCCCACTCACCGCTGCGGGGCAGTCCCGGAATTTCACCGGGTTCCCTCTTGCCTCGGCCACCCTGGGGTGAGTGGCCGAACCAGCTGCGGTCGACACCATATATAGGGGCGACAGGGTTTGTCACACCCCACATGTCGGGGCCGGGCGTGTCGCGGCCGCCCGCGACGGCCGTCGTCGATCCGGTCGACGCCCTCGGGTGGGCGGCCGTGGGGCAGCGTCGTGATCGGACTTCGTCGCCGGCTTGACCGAGGAGAACCGGCACCGATACGGTCGACCCACATCTGCGGCGACGCGAGGGAAGCCGGTGAGAATCCGGCGCGGTCGCGCCACTGTGAGCGGTCCCCGGCCTGGGGAGCCGCGAGCCAGGACGCTCGGTCGTCCGCAGCCTTGCGATGGGGACGCGTCATCCCCGAGGAGGTTCGTGCACACATGTCCAGTTCCACGTCCAGCCAGCCGCTGGTGCACCCCGCTGTCCCGACCCGTCTCCTGTGGACGGTCCTGGCCACCGTCGCCGTGCTCACCCTGCTGGCCTATCTCGTCGCCTTCGACCAGGGCGCGGTCTCGCGCAGCGGGATGTACCTGCACGAGCTGATGCACGACGGCCGGCACCTGCTCGGTGTCCCGTGCCACTGACCGGCACCGCACCCACGTTCGTCACGGTTCTCCTGCGCGGGCTGCTCGCCGGCCTGGTGGCCGGTCTGCTCGCCGGAACGTTCGCCTACGTCGTCGGCGAACCCCACGTCGAGGCGGCCATCGCCATCGAGGAGGCGGCGACACACGCCGAACCCGCCACCGGTGGGCACCAGCACGACGAGGACGCCCTGGTCAGCAGGAACGGCCAGCGCGGCGGGCTGTTCCTGGCCACCGCACTGTTCGGCGCCGCGATGGGTGGCCTGCTGGCCACGGCGTACGTCCTGCTGACCCGGCGGCGACGGACCCCTGACGACGGACGGTCCGGGCTGCTCCTGGCCGGCGGCGCGCTGCTCGGCGCGGTGATCGTGCCGTTCCTCAAGTACCCGCCGAATCCCCCGGCCGTCGGCGACCCGGCCACCATCAACCAGCGCACGGTCACCTACCTGCTGCTGGTGGTCCTCGGGCTGGTGGCGGTCTGGTCCGGTTCGCTGGGCTACCGGTCGGTCGGCGCACAGGCGCCCGTGTGGCTGCGCGCCAGCGCGGCGGTCGGCGGTTTCCTGCTGGTCACCGGCGTTGCCTACGTGGTGCTGCCGTCGTTCCAGGAGGTCCCGGGTGACTTCCCCGCCACGCTGCTGTGGAGCTTCCGGCTCGCCTCCCTCGGCACCCAGGTGGTGCTGTGGACCGGGATCGGCCTGCTCTTCGCAGCCCTGATGCACCGGCAGCGCGCGGTCGCCGACGCACAACCGGCCGGGTGAGCGCCACCAGCCTGCGGCTGGTCGCCCACGGTCACACCGCCGCCCTGCGGCGAGCCCGCTTCGGCGGGGACGACGGACTGGACGAGGGTGGCCGGCGCGCAGCCCTCGCCCTGTCCGGGCTGGTCCGGCGGGCGTCGTCGAGCGACACCGACGCCTGCCTGTCCAGCCCCGCGGCGGCGGCCGTCCAGACCGCGTACGCCCTCGGCCTCGCGCCCGCCGTCGAGACGGCGCTTGTCGACTGCGACTACGGCGACTGGACCGGCCGGTCACTGGAAGAAATCGCCGCCGCGCAACCCGACGCCCTGCACGAGTGGATGTCCACCCCGGACGCCGCGCCGCACGGGGGCGAATCCGTGGCCGACCTGCGCGAGCGCGTCGGCCGGTGGCTCGACGAACAGCGCGGCGTCGGCCGACGGGTCACGGCCGTCACCCACCCGCTCGTGATCCGGGTGGCGGTCGTGCACGCCCTGGGCCTGCCGTTGGCGACGTACCGGCAGCTGGACGTGGAGCCGTTGGCGATCGTCCGGCTCACCGACCACGGCCGACGGTGGCAGCTCCGGCTGAGCGCGCCACCGCAACCTGCGACGGCGACACCGCCGAACCGGTGACGAGGGGGGCCGGAAGTGGCCCCTGTAGAGCTGCCCCAGACGTGGGGCACCGGCGCCCGCACGGAAGAACCTGGCGGACAGACCTGCCCGACGGACCTGGCCGGACGGGCCGACGAGCGGATGAGCCCGCGAGCGATATGTGGACGCCCCGGGCGTACGACGCTCAGCGACCGCCCGCGGCCAACTCGGCCAGCATCCCCTCGCAACTGCGGACGACCACCTCCGCGCCCCGGCGCTGAGCCAGCGGGAGCAGCGGATCCTCGGCCCGGTCCCGCCACCGCCACTGCGCGTCGGCGGCGACCTCCCAGAGCCGCTGCACGGTCGCCTCGTGCTCGACGCCGAGCCGCGCGGCCAGACCCACCCCGTCACCACCGACCAGGCGCTGCGCCTCGGCGGCCAACTCGGCGTCGAAACCGAGGCGGGCGTTGCGCAGCGCCACCAGCAGGCGCAGCTCCCGGAACTCGTGTGCGCCCGCCAGGATCTGCTCGATCGCACCGACCAACTCGTCGGCGCCGCGTACCGGCTCGGCCCGCACCAGGGCCTCCACGGCCGCCAGCGCCGAGCGTGCCTTGAGTGTGTCGCGACGATCGACGAAACATCGGGTCATCGACTCCCGCAGCTCGGTGAGCCCACTGCGTCGGATCAGCTCGGCCGACAGGGTCACCCGGGTGTCGAACCCGCTGCGGACCAGGGTCGTCGCGAGCCGGATCCCGAAGAGTCCGAACCGGTCCAGCAGAGCGGCGCGCACCTCCGAATCCAGGTGCACCGGAAGCTCGCCACGGACGAAGCGGTCGGCGGAGAGCAGGTGGGCCTCCAACTCGACGCGGGACGCCCCGGCCAGCGTCGCGAGCGCGGCGAAGTCGGATTCGCTCAGCATCCGGCCCGCGAGACCGATCGCCCCGCTGCACGCCACCACGTTCACGGCCAGCGCGCCCACCCGGGGATCACGGTGGTGCCGGCGGGCCAGCTGGCGCGCGGTGAGCAGCCCGTCGATCCGGCCGCCGCCCACCTCGTCCGCCCGGGACAACACCATGATCACGTTCACCGGGGCGGCCTGCCCGACGACACTGTCCCGAGCGGACTCCAACACCCGCAGGTCACTGTCGCGGCCGTCGCGGGTCAGGAACAGCACCGCGTCGGAGTCCCGCAGGACGCGATCCAGCACCGGCGCGTGGCCCTGCTCGTCGACCGCGGCGAGCGCCGGGGTGTCGATGAGCGTCACCTGCCGCAGCGCCCGCGTCGGCCACCGCACCACGATGTCGCGCACCTCCCCGATCCGCCAGCCCAGATCCACCCGCATCCCGGTCGCCGACTTGACCACCGTCAGCTCCTGCGGCGGCTGGCCGACCGGGTAGGCGGTGGCGTGCGGCGAAGGGCCGTCCTCGTACCAGGTGAAGACGCCGTCCGCGCCCTCGACCGGCGCGACCTCCTCCCCCATCAACGCGTTCAGCACCGTCGACTTGCCGGCACGCCACGGGCCGGCAACCGCGATCCGCAGCGGCTGCTCCAGCCGCGCCACCTGGTGCCGCAACCGCCCAACCGCCCGCGCGTCGTGCTGGTAGAGGTCCATGGCCCGGTGCAGCAGCCCCCACGCCGCCTCGTCCAGTCGCACCCCGACCGTCATGCCCCCGGCTCCAGCAGTACCGGGGTGGCGCGGGTGGCGGTCAACTGCTGGGACTGCTCGTAGAGCGCGGCCAGGCGGGTCATCTTCAGCCGGATCTCCCGCTGCCGCTGCTCGCGCAGGGCGACATCGGTGTCCGCCTCCTGCTTCGCGCTGCGAAACGACTGCACGATGGCCTCCTGCAACTCCTCGGTCAGCGCCGTGAAGTGGTCGCGCAGCATCCGCTGCACCTGGCGGGCGGCGTCGCGGCAGTCCCGGACCATCCGGACGAAGAACTCGTCCACATGCCGCTGGATGGCCGTCTTGACTGTCGCCTGCCGGCGGCGCAGCAACTGCTTGCCCTCGTCGCGGATGCTCTTGCCGCCGAAGAGCGCGCCGATGCCGACCGAGACCGGGTTGATCATCGGCATTCCGGCCAGGGTCGTCGCGAGGCCGAACATCAGCATGCCGCCGTACGAGCCCTTCATGCCGGTGAACAGCTTCTGACCCGTGGTGAACCTGTCGATCCGCGGCCGTTCCAGGTCCGGCAGCCGGTCGCCGAGATCCTCAGGCATCGTCATCGACCAGGGCGGCAGCACGTCGTGGCCGTACCTGTCGAAGGTGGCGGCCACCCGGCGCGCGATCCAGTCGCAGCGCTGGACCAGCCACTCGTGGTTGGCCTCCGCGGCCTCGACGAGGCTGCGCTCCAGCCAGTCGGCGAAGGTGTCCCAGGCGGTGAGGGGATCGGCCGTGTCGAACGCCTCGTCGACGGCACGCAGGATCTGACGAGTCCTGTCGCGCAGGTCGTACTCGATGTCGGAGAGCAGGTCGGCCATCTCGTCGGCGAGCGTGTTCTGCCAACGGGTGGAGCAGCGGCGCAGCTCGTCGACCTCCCGCTGCGCCGCGTGCAGCCGGGAGATCGGCCCGGACTGCTCCTCGGCCTCCTGCGTCGCCAGCTCGGCACGCAGCGGCGCGGCCAGTTGCTCCACCACCGTACGGGCCACCGCCTGCACCGACGTCCGCGCCAGGTGGTCGGCCTTGCCGGTCAGGTCCCGCTGCAGGCGGGCGATCAGCGCCGGGAACCCGGACTCGGCGTTGAGGCCGCGATCGTCGGTCGCCGCCGCGCGCAACCGCAGGGTCGCCGACACCGGGATCAGCTGCGCCGCGACGCCGGCGTCCGCGAGGTGCTGCCGGTTGCGCTCGGCCACCACACGCCAGTCCGCCACGAGGTCGGTCTTGCTCTGCACCACCACCACGTTCGGCTGCGAGCGGGTGACGTGCAGCAGCATGTCCAGTTCGGCGACGGAGAGTTCCCTTGTCGAGTCGGTGACCAGCAGCACGGCGTCCGCGCGGGTGCAGGCAGCCACCTCCGCGGCTCCGCCGAGCGCCGCGACCTGGTCGGTGCCGGGAGTGTCCACCAGCACCAGTCCGGCGGCGAGCAACGCGCGGGGCAGGCCAACCTCGACGTACGCCGGACCGCCGCCCGGCCGCCGCCCAACCGTGCCGGCCACCCCGGCCGCGACCTGGTCGAGCGCCAGGGGGGTCCGCTCGACAAGCGTCGCGGCCGGGGTACCCGCGGGTCGTCCCGGCGCCGGCGGTGCCTGGATCACGGCTGCGGAGGTGGCCTCGGCGTGCTGCACCACTGTCGGCAGGACCGTGGTACGACCGTCGCCGACCGGGCAGGCCGGCGCGTTGATGATCGCGTTGATGAGCTGGCTCTTGCCCTGGTTCGGCTCGCCGACGACCAGGACGCGCAGCTTCGGGTCCAGCAGTTGAGCACGCTTCTGTCGGACCGTCTGGAGCAGGTCACCGCGACCGTGTGTGTTGCACGTCCGGGCGATCTCGTCCAGTACGTCCAACCAGATCCCCGCCATCACCGCACCAAGTGTGCGGATTTCGGCTCAATTATCAAGAGGGACCGGAAGGGAACCCGGGAAGAGCCGGGCCGCCCGAGGCGACCCGGCCCCCCGCTTCCGACGAGAACCCCCGTCAGAGCAGACCGCCGGTGAGGCCCAGCAGCCCGTGGTCCGACGAGGCGGGCCCCCCGTCGTGCACGTCGCCGGTCACACCGTCGGTGACCCCTCCGGTCACGTCACCGACCGTGCCGGTGACACCGGGGAGGAGACTGTCCACGTGGTGCGTGACACCGCCCACCACGGACGGGACGTCGACAGGCGGCACCACACCGCCGACGGCGCCGTCGCCGAGGCCACCCAGGGTGTCGTGGACGCCGAGGGAACCGACGAGGCCGCCCACCTGACCGTGCGCGTCGGAGAGGACACCGCCGGTCAGGTCGCCGCCGAGGAGATTCGGGTCGGTGCCGCCGAGCAGGCCGGTCGGGTCGCCGACCGTGCCGGTCACGTCACCGAGCACCGGGTCGGCGATGCCGTCGACCGGCTGCACCACATCCGCGTCGAGGGTGTGCGCCACGTCGGCCACACCGGTCAGGTCGGTGTCCAGGCCGCTCGGGCCGATGCCCAGGCCGACGCCGGGAAGCACTGTCACCCCGGCGGCGACGGTCGTCGGGTCGACGGCGATGGCGCCGAGCACGCCGGCCTTGACGTCCACCCCCGCGGGAGAACTGGTGACGCTGATCTGCTGCGCCACGCTCTGCAACTGGCCGACCACGTCGGTCGTGTCGGTCACCAGCGGGTCGAATCCGAGCTGACCGACGGCCGGGACCAGCGGCGCGAGGCCCTGCCCCGGCGCGTAGTCGACCACCAGCGGCACGACGTCCTGCACGTCGGCGGCGGTGATGTCGCTGAGCCCCGCGGCGTGCAGCGCGCCCTCCGGGTCGAGGTCGAAGGCCGACCGCGCGTCCGGGTTGGTCAGCAGGTCGAGCACGAAGTCGTGCAGGGTCTGTTGCGAGTCCATGTGCCGGTTCTCCTCGGATTGGCGTCGGCGACCGTCGTTCGTCGACAGTCACGCTATTGCGGGGGCCGATGCCGGACATCGGGGCTCGACCCGCATCCGATCCCGCCGCGTTAGGGCCTTGATCGGCTCCACCGTTAGGGGGACTGGGGGAAACCGTCCCGGCCAGATTAGGGTCCCGACCAGGGAGCGATCTCTGGTACGAACGTAGGAGCCCGCGGGTTTCGCCGGGGGCGGGTCGCCGGGCAGCGCCGACGCCATCGCCACCAGAGGGCCAACTCGCGGAAAGAGAAGAGACGGATGCCGTACGTCCTGGGGATCGACATCGGAAGCACCAACACCGCCGCCGCCGTCGCACGGCGCGACGGTCGCACCTGGACGCGCCCGGAGACCGTCCCGCTGAACGCCGGCTCGCCTCTCGTACCGTCGGTGCTGCACCTGGCCGAGGACGGCGCGCTGCACATCGGCGGGCCCGCCACCGACGACGGCAGCCGCACCACCAGGGACTTCGTCCGCCGCATCGGCGACGACGTGCCCCTGCTGCTCGGCGGCGAGCCGTGCGCGCCGCAGACGCTCACGGCCGAGCTGGCCGCGTGGGTCGTGGAGCAGGTGCACGCCGCGGAGGGCGGCCCGGCCGAGGTGGTCGTGCTCAGCCACCCGGCGGGCTGGCAGCCGTACCGGCGGGAGCTGCTGCGCCGGGCGCTCGTCGACCTCGGGCTGCACGGCGTCACGCTGCTGCCCCGTACGGTCACGGTCGCCGAGAGCCACGCGACCCGTGGATTCGCGGGTACCACGGCCGCCGTCTACGCGCTGGGCGGCGCCAGTTTCGAGGCGGCCCTGGTGCGACGCACCCCGCGCGGCACCTACGAGAGCTTCGGCACCCCGCAGGGCCTCGACCCGATCGGCGGCGCCGACTTCGACGAGCTGCTGGCCGGCCACGTACGCACCGTGCTGTCCCGGGAACTGACCGCCACCGGTCGTCGGGAATACCACGCCGCCCTGCGCGGGCTGCCGGCCGAGTGCGACCGGGTCAAGCGTGCGCTTACCGTCGAGCTGGCCGCCGACGTGGTGTTGAGCCTGCCGACCGGCCCGGCGCGGATACCGGTGACCCGCGCCCAGTTCGAGGCCATGATCCGCCCGACCGTGCAGGCCACAGTCGACCTCCTGTTGCGCACCGTGCACGGTGCCGGCCTGACACCGACGCAGCTCGACGGCGTCCTGCTTGCCGGCGGTTCGGCCCGCATCCCGCTGGTCACCGAGCTGATCACCGCGGCGCTTCCGATCCCGGTCGAGGTGGAGCCGGACGCGCAGCTGACCGCCGCCACCGGGGCGGCGAGCGCGGCCTGCCAGGTGGTGTCGCCCCGCCCCCGGCCCCCGGCGCCGGTGCGCGATCCGGCGCCGGTCAGCGGCGTCGGCCGGGCCACCATCCCGGCGTCGCGCCGGCCCGGGGACCGCACCACCGATCCGGGCGATCCGCCACCGCGCCCTCCGGTCCGGATCCTGCCCCTCGACCTGCCGAAGGCGTCCCGCCTGGCACTGACGCTCAGCCGGGGACGCGAAGGATGACCACAATGACCATGAAGCACGTCGTCGAGTCCCGGCTGGTGCTCGGCCGAGCGCCCCAGGCCCTGCTGGACCGGGTCGCCGACGAACCGGCCGGCCCGCTCGTCGTCGGTCTGGCCGGTCCCGCGGGCCACGGCAAGACCGCGCTGCTCGCCGAGTTGACACGCGTCCAGCAACGGGCCGGAGGCACCGTGCGTACGGGCGTGCCGGCGCCGGGCGATCCCGTCGACGAGGCCGAGTTGCTGCTGGTCGACGACGCGCACCTGCTCGACGACGAGCGGATCGGTGTCCTGCTGGGCCTGGTCGCCACCCGCCGGCACCGACTGGTCGTCGCCCACCGGCCCTGGCCCCGGTCGGCGGCGCTCACCGAGCTGACCGACGCGCTGCGCCGCGACGGGCAGACCGTGCTGCTCGGCCCGTTCGGTCGCGAGCAGACCGCGGCTCACCTTGCCGCCGCGCCCGAGCTGGCCCACCGTGGCGACCTGGTCGATTTCGTACACACGCAGACAGGTGGCGTCCCCCGCGACGTCGAGCGGTTGACCCGTGGTCTGCGCGCGGCCCCGAGCCTGATCGGCGTCCCGGCCGAACCACCCCGGTCCGTCATCGGAGAATTCGCGCCGGAGCTGGAGATCCAGCCCACCGCCGTACGACGGCTGCTGCTCGCGGTCGCGGCCGGCGTACCGCTGCCGGTGGCCATGCTCGGTCCGCTGCTCGACCAGGAACCGGAGGCGGTCGACGAGCTGATCGCCGCGACCCGGGCAGCCGGGCTGATCGGCGCCGACGGCCGACTCACGCCCATCGTCCGGCGGGCCGTCACCACGCTCGGCCCGGCCACCGAGCGCAGCGCGGTCTGGCGTCGCCTCACCGAGTTGCAGCTCGCCCGGGGCGGCCCGGTGCTGCCGCTGGTGCGCTCGCTGCTCGCGGTGGGCGTACTCGCCGACTGCCCGGCCTCGACGCTCGCCGCGGCGGCGCAGGAGGCGCTCGCCGACGAGCCGGCCTTCGCCGCCGACCTGTTCGCCGCCGCCACCGCGGCCGGACACCCGACGAGCGCCCGGCAGGCCCGCGCCGCCGCGCTCGCCGGCAACCTCGACGACGCCCTGCGCCTCGCGGACCGGCTGCTGACCGCGACCGACCCGACGGACCGCGCGGAGGCCGCCGTGGTGGCCGCGACCGCTCTGGCGCACCGCGGCCACACCGGCCGCAGCGTCGAGTTGTACCGGTGGTCCGGCACCGCCTCATCGGTGGCGTTCGCCACCGTCGGCGGGCTCGCCACCGGCGACCTGACCACAGCCGGGCCGGAGGTGGACGAGCCCGCAGGCGAGCCGCCCACCCTGCACGCCAGCGCCGCCCGGCTGATGGCCGAGGGGGTACGCGAGAGCGTCACCGGCACGCCGAGCGCGGCGCTCTCCGCGCTCGTACAGGCCGCCGCCCTGCTGGAGCCGGACGGTCGGGCGGCGCTCCTGCCGGACAGCCCGGCCGCGCTCGCCGCCCTGACCGCCGTGCACTCCGGCGAGCTGGACATCGCCGAGCGGGTCCTGCACCGGGCAGAGGCGGCAGGCGTCGGCGGTCCCCTGATGGCCCGCCGCCACCGGCTGTTGCAGGCCTGGATCCTGATGGTCCGGGGCCAGACAGCCGCGGCGGCCGAACGCCTCGCCACGGTGACCGCCGACGAGCGGCCGTTGGAATCACGTGACCTGCTCTTCGCCGCCGCACTGCGGATGGGCATCGGCCGGCGCACCAGCGACCTGGCCGCCCTCAAGCGGGGCTGGGGCCAGGCCCTGGAGGCGGTGGTCCGCCATCCCGTCGACCTGTTCACGCTGCTGCCGCTCGGCGAACTCGCCATCGCGGGCGCCCGACTGGGCGAGGCGCCCCGACTGGCCCCGTACCTGCGGGAGGGCCGGGAGCTGCTCGACCGACTGGACGCACCGACACTGTGGAGTGTCCCGCTGCACTGGAGCGGGCTGCACGCGGCCATCCTGAGCGGTGAGCCGACGGCCGCCGACGGCCACGTCGCCGCGCTGCTGGCCGCCGCGGACCACAGCCGCTACGCCGCCGTGGTCGCCGCCGCCGCCGAGAGCTGGGTCGAGGTGCTGCGCGGCGCGGTCGATCCGGTGCGGGTGGAGGCCGCCGCCCGTGGGCTGCACGACACCGGCCTGTGCTGGGACGGCGCGCGCCTCGCCGGACAGGCCGCGATCCGCACCTCGGACCGGCGGGCGATGACCACCCTGCTGGAGTGCGCCCGGGTGCTCCAGGGCCGGCCGGCCGCCGCCACCGGCGGGCCGCGACCGACCGCCGGCGAGAACACCCCGCAGGCGACCGACGCCATCGCCGCCCCCACCCAGCAGGGGCTCAGCGACCGGGAGTACGAGGTCGCCGAGCTGGTGCTGGCGGGGCTGACCTACCGGGAGATCGGCGACCGGCTCTTCATCTCGGCGAAGACCGTGGAGCACCACGTGGCCCGCATGCGCAACCGGTTGAACTGCGCCAACCGCGCGGAGCTGCTGGCGCTGCTGCGGACCGTCGTCGCCGACCGGGCCAGCGACACCGCCGGGCAGCCGTGGCCGCAGCGGTCGGCGCGATGAGCCGGCCGAACCACGGGCCGCGGCGGAGCGCGCCGTGACGCGCACCGACGAACGACGGCTGCGGGTCCGGCTCGTCGCGGCGGCGGCGGTGCTGCTCTCGCTCTGGTCGTACGCGGCCTACCTGACCGGTCAGGAAGCGGTCGACCTGCTGCGGGTGCGGACCCTGGCCGACACCCTGGGCCAGCCCATCGACCGGCTGATCCTCAGCCTGCAGACCGAGCGCCGGGTGACCGTCGAGTCGCTGGCCGGATCGGCGCGGGCGCGGCTCGCGCTGGCCGGGGTGCGGGAGGTGACCGACCGGGCCGCGGCGGAGGTGCGGGCGTTCCCGGCCGGCCGCGATCCGCGCCTGCTCAGCGCGGGGGCGGTGCGCGACCGGGCCGAGGCGCTCGTCCGGCGGTTGAACGGGCTGGGCGCCGTCAGGTCCCAGGTGGACTCCGGGTACCTCGACCGTGCCAGGGCGATCGACGGGTACGACCAGCTCGTCGACGCCGCCTTCGACGTGTACGGGCCGGAGTGGGGCGCGTACGAGAGCAGGTTGGCGGTCGAGACCCGCGCGGTGATCGCGCTGGTCCGCGCCCGCGAGCTGCTCGCCCGGGAGGACACCCTGGTCACCGCCGCCGTCGTGAGCGGTCGGCTCAGCGACGGGGAGCGGCGGCGGCTGGTCGAGCTGGTGACCACCCAGCGGTACGCCCGCGCCGAGGCGGCAGCCGGCCTGCCGGCCGGCGGCCGGGACGCGCACCAGCGGCTCGCGGCGGGCCCGGAGTTCGCGGGTCTGCGCGCCGTGGAGGACATGCTGCTGCGGTCGGAGCGGGCCGACGCTCTGCGCGGGGTCAGCGCGGCGGCCTGGCGGGAGGCGGCGGACGCCGCGCTCGGCGCGCTGCACGAGCTGGTGACGACCACGGCCCGCGGCAGCGTCGAACGGGCAACGCCGCGCGCCGCGGTGATCGTCGGGCGGACCGGCGCGGTGGTGGGGCTCGGGCTGATCGCCGTGCTGGCGGTGCTGCTCGGCGGGGCCGCCACCGTGCGCCGCCTGACCGACCGGCGGACCCGCTCGGAGTCCCGTCCGAGCCGGCCCGAACCAGTCGCGGCGGCCCTGCCGGCCCCATCCGCCGACGAGCACCCTCCCGGCGACCAGGCCGGCGGCAGCCACACGGACGGCGGGCCGGTAGAGGACCGTCGCCTGGGGGAGCTGTTCCTGCGGGTCACCCGGCGCAACCAGGTCCTGCTCCGCGACCAGCTCGACCTGCTGGACGCGATGCAGCGGCGGGAGCGCAGCGCCGAGGAGGCCGACGAGCTGTTCCAGCTCGACCACCTCACCACCCGCATCCGCCGCAACGTGGAGAAGGTGGTCACCCTCGCCGGCGCGACCCCGGCCCGCCGCTGGCGACGCCCGGTCCCCCTGCTCGACGTCACGCGCGGCGCGGTCGCCGAGGTGCCGGAATACCACCGCGTCCTGGTCGCGCCGCACTGGCCGTGGTCGCTCGCCGGGCCCGCCGTCACGGACGTCGTGCACCTGCTGGCCGAGCTGATCGAGAACGCCCTGACCTTCTCGGCCACGGACACCACCGTCCGGGTCGCCGGTGAGCACCGGCCGCACGGCTGCGCGGTCGTGGTGGTCGACGACGGGCCCGGTTTCGACGCGACCACGCTGAGCGCGGTCAACGACCTGCTCACCAGCCCGCCGACCCACCCACCCGCCGACGCCACGGGGCTGCACATCGTCGCCCTGCTGGCCGCCCGCTGCGGCGCCCGGGTCACGATGCGGCCCAGTCGGCGCGGCGGGACGGCCGCGATCGTGGACCTGCCGGCGGAGCTGGTCACGGTGACCGGCGGTCCGGCCGGGGCGGTCCCCCGGCCCGCGTACTCCCAGGCCCGCAACCGCCCCGCCGGGCCCGGCGCGGCCGCGATGGGCGGGGTGGGCGGTGCTGGCGAGCTGCCGACTCGGGTCCGCCAGTACCGGTCCGCCGGGCCCGAGTCCGGGCCGACCGGCCCAGAACCCGGCAGCACCGGCCCCGACACCACGGAACTGCCGGTCACGAGAGCAACGAGGAGACATCGATGACGCATGCAGTGGTCACCGCGGACACCCTGACCGGCGCGCTGGACCGCCTGGTCGACCGGGTACGCGGGGCGGAGTTCGCCGTGGTGCTCTCCCCGGACGGGCTCCCACTCGGCAATTCCCGGCAGGTCGAGGCGAAGCTGGCCGACCAGGTCTCCGGCATGGTCGCCGGGCTGTTGGCGTTGGGGCTCGCCGCCACCCGGACCTGCGACGCGGGCGGGCTCCGGCAGATCGTGGTGCAGATGTCGCGGGCGTTCCTGTTCGTCGCCACCATCGCAAACGGGACCATTCTCACCGTCCGGATCGCCGGGGACGAGATCGAGGTGGGCGACATGGCGTACGAGGTCGCGCTCTTCGTGGGGCAGGCCGAACGGCATCTGCCAATCGCCCTGACCCCCGCCTCCGCGGCGAGAAGCGGGGACTCTGGTGCACAGCGCCGGCTCCGCTGACGAGGCGTGGTACGACGACGACGCCGGTCCGGTGGCCCGTCCGTACACGATGACCGGCGGGCGCACCGTATCGGAGCGAGGCCGGTTCGATCTCATCTCGCTTGTCGTCGCGCGGCGGGCGGCCACACCGCCGACGGCGCTCTTCCCCGAACAGGCGCGGATCGTCGAGCTGTGTCACCATCCAGTGTCGGTGGCCGAGGTCAGTGCCGAGCTGGATCTGCCCCTGGGCACCGTCCGGGTCCTCCTCGGTGACCTGCTCGGGGCGGGTCTGGTCGAGACGCACGAGCCGCCGACGCTGTCGGAGCTGCCGTCGCAGGAGCTGCTCGAGTCGATACTTGTCGGGCTACGCGCCCTGTGACGGGTCGGGTGCCGCCGCGACCCGGCGGTCGCGTGTGGACGCCCGGGGATGAAGTGAAGGGGAGAGGCAGTGCCGGCAACACCGCCGCAGCCACGACGTACTGTGGCGATCATTCTGCTGGACCGGATCGTGGCCGCCGCCGCAGCCGTACGGCGGGTGGTCACCGGCCGGGGCGATGTGTCGCGGGCCACCTGGATCGCCGTGCTCGCGGCGCTCGGGGTGGTGGTGGCGACTGTGGTCTCCGTCATCGGTGTGGTGCGTACGCCGGAGCGTCTGGCACCGGTGACCCTCGACCCTCCCCCGTCGGTGGACCAGTTGGGCACTCCGGAGGCCGGTACGCCCCGGGGGCAGGCGAGGCCGGCGGCCAGCAGCCCGCCCACGTCCGCGCCGCCGTCGGTAAGCGCGGCCCCGCCGCCCGCCCCGCCGCCGACCAGCACGCCGGCCGCGACCCTCTCGTCGGCGTCGCCGACCCCGGCCGCGCTGGGCGCCGACTTCGCCATCGAGGAGAAGGCCCTGTTCAGCTACGGCGCCGCCGTGACCGTCACCAATCCGGGGCCGTCGCCGGTGGCGCGGTGGACGCTGGCCGTCACGCTGCCCCGGGAGTCGTTGCGGGTCAGCGCGGTGCAGGGGGCGCGGGTCACGCAGGCCGGCGTGGTGTGGACGTTCGTGCCGGACGCAGGCTCCGGTCAGGTGCCGGGCAGCGGCTCGGTCCGGGTGACGTTCCGGGTCAACGGCGCGGCGGTCGGCGCGACGCCCACGGCGTGCACGATCGACGGTGTCGCCTGCGGCGGGCTGCCGGACTGATCGCGGCCCGACCCCCGGTGGCGCGCGTCGCGCATGCTGAAGGGGTGATTCGCTTCGTCCTGAACGTCCTGTGGCTCGTCTTCGGTGGTGGCCTCGTGCTGGCGATCGGCTACGGCTTCGCCGCGCTCGTCTGCTTCGTCCTGGTCGTCACCATCCCGTTCGGCGTCGCCTCGCTGCGCCTCGCCGTCTACTCGCTGTGGCCCTTCGGCCGCACCCTGGTGCCCAAGTCGGGCGCGGGCGTCGGCTCCGGGCTGGCGAACGTGTTGTGGGTGGTGCTGGCGGGCTGGTGGCTCGCGCTGTCGCACATCCTCGCGGGCGTCGCGCTCTGCGTCACGCTCATCGGGATCCCCTTCGGCATCGCCAACTTCAAGCTCGTCCCGGCCGCGTTCTGGCCGCTGGGCAGGGAGGTCGTGGACGCGCCGTGAGGTGTCACCGGGTCGCCCACACCGTCACGGGCGACCCGGTCCGGGCCACCGCCGTCGATAGTGGACAATCCCGGGTGTCACCCACACCGACGACCCCCTCGACAGGAGCCTGCCATGGCCGGCCCGGACGCCGAACTCACCGCGACCCTGCAGCCCGAGGTGCCGCACGCGGCGCGGATCTGGAACTACTGGATGGGCGGCAAGGACAACTTCCAGTCCGATCGGGCGGCCGGTGACGCGGTGGCCGAGGTCTACCCGGAGATCGTCGTGATGGCGCAGCAGTCCCGCGGTTTCCTGGTGCGGGCCGTGCGGCACCTGGCCGCCGAGGCGGGCATCCGGCAGTTCCTGGACATCGGCACGGGCCTGCCCACCATGCAGAACACCCACGCGGTCGCCCAGGGCATCACGCCCGACGCGCGGATCGTCTACGTCGACAACGACCCGATGGTCCTCGTGCACGCCCGCGCGTTGCTGGCCAGCACGACCACGCAGGGCGTCACCACGTACGTCCCGGCCGACTACCACGACCCGGAGAGGATCCTCGCCGAGGCGGCGCGAACGCTGGACTTCGACAAGCCGATCGCGGTGATGTTCATGGGCGTGCTGGGGTACGAGCCGGACCTGGAGGTGGTGCGCTCGATCGTCGGGCGCACGATGGACGCGACCGCGTCCGGCAGCCACCTGGTGCTCTGGGACGGCACCAACACCAGCCCGGCGGTGGTCTCCGGTGCGCAGCGGTTGGCCGACAACGGTGGTGTGCCGTACATCCTGCGCAGCCCGGAGGATCTGGCCAGTTGCTTCTCCGGGCTGACGATGGTGGAGCCGGGCCTCGTGCCGATCCCGCTGTGGCGCCCGGACGACGCCGACGCCGTCGGAATCGACGCCTACGGCGCCGTGGCCCGCAAACCCTGACGGGCGCGGGCCACGGCCGGGTGACCGGTCAGCGGTTGCAGGCCAACGTCAGCCCGTCGGGCACCGCGCTGGTGGTCACGAGCAGACCGAACGTCGTCACGCCACCCGGCGCGAGCGTGCCGTTGTAGGAGGCGTTGCGGATCGTGACGTCGGCGCCGGCCGTCTCGGCGACGCCGCGCCAGACCGTCTGGATGCGCTCGTCGCCGGCCCATCGCCAGGAGACACTCCACCGGTCCAGCGTCTGCGTCCCAGTGCTGCGCACCGTCACCGTGGCGACGAAGCCCGTCCCCCACTGGGAGTCGATGGTGGCCGTCGCCGAGCATGCCTCCAACGCGGCGGTCCGGGCCGCCGCGATCCAATACGGGTCCCGCCGGCCCTCGGCGTCGCTGAACCGGTACCAGTACTCGGTGTCCGGCGTCAGCTGGTCGATGGTGACGACCCCGCTGCGCTCGGGGCCGGTGACGACCTGGGCCACCGGCGCCTGCCACTGTTGGGCGTCCGCGCGGCTGGCGAAGAGGCTGACGGTCATCGGCGGGTCGTAGCCGCAGGGCGGGCGGAAGAAGATCGAGTACGTCAACGTCACGCTCGTGGTGGTCACCGCGGTCACCGAGGCGGCGATCGGTAGGGCCGGCGGGCAGGTCGGGGTCGGTGACGGCGACAGGGTGGGCGTGGGCGTGACGGCCGGCGCAGGTGCCGGCGCGGCCTCCGCGGAGCCGGTCGTGCCGGCCCAACCGGCCAGCGCCATGGTCGTGACTGCCAGGAAGATGCGGAGCATCGGTACCTCCGGGGGAACCGTCGCCGTCGCGGCCGAGGATGGGCGACCGACCGTACGGGGCCGGACGTGCGCGGCGGCCGCCCGACGGCGATCGGCATGCGGCCGCTGACGGGGACTGCCCGGCGCGGGTGGCGTGGCCACCTCGCGCGTCCCCGCATCCGGAGAGGATTGGGCGCGCTGGCTCCCGAGCGCGACCGACCACAGCATCGCATTCGACAAGCATCAATACAAGCTCCTCCGTCGGCGGGGGACGGCGGCACCGGCTCGTCGGACGCGAACCCGTCGAAAAGCGGCTGCCCGCTCGTCGCCGCAGGGACACGTACCGGGCCCCTGAACCGACGATCATCCATCGTGGCCTGTCAATTCGACACGGGAGAGCACACGATGCGCGACAGATTCACCACGAACCGGCGAACCCGGGTGGCGAGGGCACTGACCGCGGCGGCCGCCGTGTCAGCGCTGGCGGTCGCCCCACTCGCGGCGCCGGCACCCGCCACCGCCGCCGTCAGCCGGGCCGAGCTGGCCCTGCGCTGGGCGCCCGTCCACTACCAGGACGTCGACGCCACCGGCGCGCACGCCCTGGGCGGTCAGTCCGACTATCTCACCGCCGTGGACTTCGACGGCAACCTGAACGGGCGCGACAACTGGGACCGCGCTGGCGCGTCCGGCACCTCGCTCGCCGCGCACGTGTACTACTCCGTCGTGGAGACGAGCACGCACTGGTACCTCACGTACCTGTTCTTCCACCCGCGCGACTGGACCGACCACCCGTTCTTCGAGACCGAGCACGAGAACGACGGCGAGGGCGTCCTCTTCGCGATCGAGCGCGACGGCTCCCCGTACGGCGTCCTGCGCGGCGCGGTCACCGTCGCGCACAGCGACTTCTACTCGTACGCGCCGGCCGGCAGCACCTGGACCAGCGGCCGGGAGAGCATCGACGGCACCCTGCAGTTCCAGACGTCGCCGCACGACTCGTTCTCCCATCCGGTGACCGCGCAGGAGGCGCAGGGGCACGGCCTGAAGGCATACCCGCAGTACGCCATCAACGGCGACGGCCTGGTCTACTACCCGTCCACAGTCGCCGAGACGCCGAGCAGCGGCGACGACCGCGACGTGCGGTACCAACTCGTCGACATCTTCGCCGCCGGGGGCCTGTGGGCGCAGCGGTCCAACGCGAACCTGTTCGCCGGCCTGGGCACGTTCGCCGGTGACACCACCGGCGACTGCGGCGCAGGCACGTGGAGCTGCTCGGCGAACTCCGCGAACGCCCCGTGGGGCTGGGACGACGGCAACGACGTACCCGCCCGCGGCGAGCTGGCCAGCGATCCGGCGAAGCTGTCCGCCGAGTACTTCACGGTCCCGGCCGGGCTGGCGCGCAGCTACAGCTACAACCCGTACGCCGGGGCCGCCGCCGCGCTGGCCGAGGCGGCCAGGACTGCAGCGCCGACAGTCGACTGACCAAGGGTCGAGGTGCGCGGCCGGGCCGGGTCGGGCCGGCCGCGCACCGGTTCGCGAGTTGTCGTCGGGCGCGGGCGCGCGGGTCGCGCCGCGCCACGCCGACACGTAGCCTGCGCAGATGCGACACACCCTCGCACCGGGCGACGAGACCCTGCACGGTCACTTCTCCCCCGACCTCGCGCCGGCGCTCACCATCGACTCCGGCGACACCGTCACCTACCGCACGCTGGACTGCTGGTGGTCGGCCGGCCCGTACCCCGGCGGGCCGAACCGGGACCGGCCCCGGGCCCCGCAGTACCGGCCCGACCACGGGCACGCGCTGATCGGGCCGGTCGCGGTCCGCGGTGCGCGCGCCGGTCAGACCCTCGCGGTACGCGTCGACGCGATCGTCCCCGGCACCTGGGGTACGACTGTGGCAGGCGGGTGGCCGAGCGGGTTCAACAAGCGCTACGGCGTCGAGACCGACGGCGTGGTGCACTCCTGGGAGCTGGACCCGGTGGCGCTGACAGGCCGCAACCAGCACGGCCACACGGTGGCGCTGCGCCCGTTCATGGGGGTGCTCGGCATGCCGCCCGCCGAGCCGGGACGCCACTCGACGATCCCGCCTCGGCCCTGCGGCGGCAACCTGGACTGCAAGGAGCTCACCGCCGGCAGCACCCTGCTGCTGCCGATCCCTGTCGACGGGGCGCTGTTCTCGGTGGGCGACGGGCACGCCGCGCAGGGCGACGGCGAGGTCGGCGGTACGGCGATCGAGTGCCCGATGGACGAGGTGACGCTGACCTTCGACGTCCGCGACGACTTCCCGGTCACCAGCCCGGTGGCCCGTACCGCCGACGCCTGGCTGACGCTGGGCGTGGGCGCGTCCCTCGACGAGGCGACGTTCCTGGCTCTTGAGGAGATGCTGACCCTCATGCAGCGGCTGCACGGCCTCAGCCGGCCGGACGCGGTGGCGCTGGCAAGCGTCGTCGTCGACGTGCGGGTCACGCAGATCGTCAACCAGACCGTCGGCGCGCACGCGGTGCTGCGCGACGACGCGCTGCGCTGAGCCGCGCTCAGCGCAGCTTGCGGGCGGTGAACCTCGCGGGCGGCTCGGCGATCGCGTCCTGTGCCGCGATCAGCTGGATCTCCCGGGTGCCCGCCGCGAGGGTCGCCTCGAGGACGGCGAAGACGGAGGAGATGGTGCGCTCCAACGCGGTCGCGGGTGACCCGGAGGTCCACAGGTGCGCCAGGTACAGCGCCGCGGTGATGTCGCCCCCGCCGTTCGGGTTGATCGGCAGCAGCGGGGTGGTCACCGCCCAGGCGCCCTCGTCGGAGACCGCCACCACCTCCAGCGAGCCCGCCGGAACGTCGCCGTGCAGCACGCTGGTGACCAGGACGTGCCGCGGCCCGGTGGCGCGTACGACGTCGACGGCGTCCAGCACCTCCGCCAGCGAGGACGTCGTGCGGCCGGCGAGGAAGTCCAGCTCGAAAT
Organism: Micromonospora sp. NPDC049275; assembly: GCF_043197115.1. Lineage (NCBI taxonomy): Bacteria > Bacillati > Actinomycetota > Actinomycetes > Micromonosporales > Micromonosporaceae > Micromonospora > Micromonospora sp. NPDC049275. The sequence goes on along the minus strand of NZ_JBICSN010000009.1, from coordinate 68,972 downwards.
GGTTCGGCGTGATGATGTCGGCGCGCGGCACGACTGTGTCGCGCAGGTACTCCGGGATGCCCGGCCGGACGAACATGCCGCGACCGAGGTCGCCCATCACCGGGTCGCAGCAGTACACCGCGGCCGGGTTGGCGGCCTTGACCTGGGCCACGGCATCCAGGATCACGGCGCCCATCGCCGGATCACCCTGGTAGCCCGACAGCACCGCGTCGGCGTCACCGAGGACCCCCCGGTCGGCGATCCCCGCGATCACCTCCGCCACGTCGGCGGCCGGCAGCAACGGCCCACGCCACGCGCCGTACCCGGTGTGGTTGGAGAAGTGAACCGTCAGGACGGGCCAGACCTCGTGCCCGAGCCGCTGGAGGGGAAAGACGGCTGCCGAGTTGCCGACGTGGCCGTAGGCGACCGACGACTGGATGGACAGGATCTGCACCGACCCATCATCGCCGCCACCGCCGAGGCCGAACGCGCGGCCCGCCGAATCTGTCGGCTGGCCCACTCCGGCCCCGCAGCGGCGACGCTCCTGCACGGCGGGATCGCCGGCCCGGCCGCAGTGCGCCGCGCCCCGTCGGGCCGGAGTCCGGTGCACGCGTGGGCGACCCGGACCGTGGTGGTCCGGGCCGCCCGAGAAGTCGTACGGTCAGCGGTCGTCAGCCACCGAGGCTCGCCGCGGCCGAGGCGATCGACGAGGCGAAGTAGCTCACCTGGGTGTAGACGCCCGGGTAGTTGGGTCGGGCGCAGCCGTTGCCCCAGCTGACGATGCCGACCTGGATCCACGCGTTGGTGGCGTCGCGGCGGAACATCGGGCCGCCCGAGTCGCCCTGGCAGGTGTCCGTACCGCCGCTGGAGTAGCCGGCGCAGATCTCCTCGGCGGGGATGAGGTCGCCGCCGTAGTTGGAGTTGCAGGTGGAGTCGCTGACGAACGGCACGGTGGCCTTGAGCAGGTACCGCTGCTGGCCGCCGCCCTCGCGCGCCGCGCCCCAGCCGGCGATGGTGAAGGTGCCGCTGTCGTACGCGGTGGTGGTGGCGATCTTCAACGTGCTCAACCCGGTCACGGGCGTGGCCAGGCGGATCAGTGCCCAGTCCTTTCCGGCGCCGTTGTAGCCGGGAGCGCGGTAGACGTAGTTGGACCGGACGGTGATCCGGCTGGACGACTGGAGGTCGACCGTCCCGAGCGTGGCGGTGATGCTGGTGTTGGTGCCGGTCGAGCCCACGCAGTGCGCCGCGGTGAGCACCAGCCGGGAGCTGTAGAGGGCCCCGCCGCACCCCATCGAGAGCCGCACCATGAACGGGAACTCACCCTGCGCGGCGCGGGTGCCGCCGACGACGTTCGGAGTGACGGGGCTGTCGGCCGCGGCGGCGGGCGCCGCGAGGGTGAGGCTGGCCGCAGCCAGCGCGGCGGCCACCAGGCCGGTGAGGGTACGCCAGCGAACCATGCATTCCTCCGCATCCAGACGGCACGCCTCGTGAGCGCACCTCGATCGAGATAGCGTCATCATATTGAGATGCATGGATGTTGCGGGTCATCCCCTCTGGGTCGTATCCCCGCGTTATGGGGCCGAGGCGTCGTCGTCGCGCCGGCCACGCCGATCCGCGCGGCGCCCACGGGCAACGACGACGGCCAGGAGACTGACCACCGCGGCAGTCAGTTGCAGCACTGCGCCGAGCAGATCGACCAGGCTGGAGATGGCGGTAGCGTCTGGGACAAGGTCCATCGCGGCCTCCGGGTTCCGACCCCACCGTCCGCACTCTGCGGAGGGCTTCCCCCGGGCCCAGCCGTATCGACGGGCGCCACAGCCATTATGGCAGCACCCGACGACCGGGGAAACAGGTAGCCGTCCCCCGGCGATGAGCGCGGTCAGTCCCGCCACTCCTTGGCGAGCAGCTCGTAGGAGCTGACCCGGTCGGCGTGCGCGTGCGTGATCGTGGTGATCAGCAGCTCGTCGGCGGCCGTGACGTCCCGCAGGGTTCGCAGCCGCTCGGTGACAGTGCCCGGCGATCCGACGAACTGCGTGTCGACCCGATCGGCGACGAGTGCGCGGTCGTCGTCCGTCCAGGGCAGCGCGGCGGCCTGTTCCGGGCTGGGGAACGGGATGGCGCCCTCGCCACTGCGGATGCTGCGTACCCACGGCCCGTACGGCGCGGCGAGACGGTGCGCGGCCTCGTCGGTCTCGGCGACCACCACGTCGGCGGAGACCATCACGTACGGCTGCGCCAACACCGCCGAGGGGCGGAACGCGGCCCGGTAGCCGGCGACCGCGTCGAGCACCGAGGAGGGGCTGACGTGGTAGTTGGCGGCGAAGGGCAGGCCCAGCGCGCCGGCGAGTTGTGCGCTCTCCCCGCCGCTGCTGCCCAACAGCCACACCCGCAGGTCGGCGCCCTCCCCCGGAACGGCGTGCGCGTCCAGGCCGTCGGCGTCGGTGTAGTCGCCGCGCAGCAGAGCCAGGAGGTCGGCCACCTGGTCGGCGAAGGCCGGCGGTTGGGCGCCCGGCTGGTGCAGCAGCGCGCTGCTCAGGGCGAAGCGTGGGGACGCGAGCACGCTGGCGTAGGAGAACGGCTGCGGAATCAGCAGTCCGTCGACCATCCGGGCCTCGGCCTGCGGCGGCGGGGCGGCGGCGGCGAGTTCTCGGGCGGCCTCCACCCGCCGCTGGCCGGACCGGCCCAGGCCGAGGTCGATCCTTCCCGGATAGAGGGCGGCAAGGGTGCCGAACTCCTCGACCACCGACAGCGCGGTGCGGTGGCCGACCTGCACCGCGCCAGAGCCGACGCGGAGCACGCTGGTGGCCGCGGCCACCTGTCCGATGAGCACGGCCGGCGCGGAACTGGCCACGCCTGCGGCGAGATGGTGCTCGGCCAGCCAGTAGCGGTGGTAGCCGGACTGCTCGGTCCGACCGGCCAGGTCGACTGTGTTGCGCAAGGCGTCGGTGACGGTGCCGCCGGAGGGAACCGGGGAGAGATCGAGAACGGACAGAGGGGTCGCTGACATGGTGGTCCCCGTTTCTGGTCAGGCCGTCGCGCCGGCGGTCACCGGCGCGCGGAAGGGGCGGCTGGGGATCTCCCGGCGCAGCACCGGTGCCACCTCGGCCTGGAAGAGCTCCAGGCTCTCCCGGTGCTGCTTGTCGGTCAGCCCGTCGTGGTCGGCCTGGAGGTGGATGACCTCGTGGCCGAACTGCTCGTGGTAGCGCAGCACCTTGTCGATGATCTGCTGCGGGCTCCCCACGAGCATCGAGCTGCGCTCGATGGCGTCGGACAGGGTGTGGAAGACCGGCGGGACGCCGAGCCGGCGGAACGCGGCGAGCCGGGCGTCGAAGATCGGCCCGTACCTCTCGACCGCCTCCTGCGACGTGCGCGCCACGTGGAAACCCGCGGTGCCGGCGCCGACGAGGGCGTCGGCCGGGTCGTGGCCGTAGTGGACCCACCGCTCCCGGTAGTGGCGGATCAGCTCGGCGTAGGGCTCGATGGGGTTGGTGACGTTGGCGGAGAAGATCGGGTCTCCGTAGCGTGCCGCGAGGTCGACCGATTCCCTGCTGGTGGCACTGCCGTGCCAGACCCGAATGGGCTGTTGCAGCGGGCGGGGCCAGGTCTCGGCCTCGGTCAGCGACGGGCGGTACGCCCCGGACCAGGTCACCTTCTCCTCCCGCCAGAGCCGACGGAACAGCTCGTACCCCTCCCGGTTGCGGTCCCACTGGTCGTCGGCGGTGACGTGGAAGAGCTGGGCCTGCGCGGCGCCGTTGCCCTTGCCGATGATCAGTTCGAGCCGCCCGTCGGAGAGGTGGTCGAGGGTGGCGTAGTCCTCGTAGGCGCGTACCGGGTCGAGCAGGCTGAGCGTGGTGACCGCGGTGAACAGCCGGATGGTGGAGGTGCGGGCCGCGATGTGGCTCAGCACCACCGGCGGCGACGAGGAGATGAAGGGGCGTTCGTGCCGCTCGCCGACTCCGTACCCGTCGAAGCCGAGTTCCTCGGCGAGAACGGCGGTGTCTACCACCTCCCGGAACCGTTCGGTGGTGCTCCTGCGCTGGCCGGTGACCGGGTCGGGCAAATGGGTGATCAGGGTTATCAGCAGGAACTTCATGCGGGGACCGTCACTCTCGGCGGTAGGGGTCAGGGGCGGGCGGGGCCGAGGCCGAGGTGGTCACGCAGGGTGGTGCCGGCGTACTCGGCGCGGAACACGCCGCGCTCCTGCAACAGCGGGACGACCTGGTCGACGAACTCGTCGAGACCGGCCGGGGTCAGGTGCGGCACCAGGATGAAACCGTCGGCGGCGTCGGACTGCACGAAGTGGTTCATCCGTTCGGCGACCTGCCTCGCGGTGCCGACGAACGACTGCCGGCCGGTGACCTCGATGATCAGGTCGCGGATGCCGAGCCCCTTCTCCTCGGCCAGGGCCCGCCACTGCCGGGCGGTGGCGACCGGGTCGGGGTACATGCCGGCCCGGCCCCTGCTGATGGTGTCGGCGGTGACGTCCGGGTCCTCGGCGGGCAGCGGGCCGTCGGGGTCGTACCCGGACAGGTCCCGGTTCCACAGCTGCTCCAGCAGCAGGATCGCGGTCTGCGGGCTGACCTGCTGGCGGCGGATGTGGTGGGCGCGTTCCTGCGCCTCGGCGTCGGTGTCGCCGAGGACGAAGGTGACCCCTGGAATGATCTTCAACTCGTCGGGGTGGCGGCCGTACCGGGCCAGCCGGGACTTCACGTCCCGGTAGAACTCCTGGCCGGCCTCCAGGGTGCCGTGTCGGGAGAAGATCGCGTCGGCGCTGGACGCGGCGAACTCGCGCCCGTCGGGAGAGTCGCCGGCCTGCAGGATCACCGGGTGCACCTGCGGGCTGCGGGGAACGGTGAAGTGCCCGGCGATGTCGAACTGGTCGCCGTGGTGGGCGAAGGCGCCCGGGTCGGCGTCGGCGACGTACCGGCCGCCGTCGCGGTCCCCCACGATCGCCTCCGCCGGCCATGACTCCCACAGCGTCCGGGCGGTACGCACGAACTCGGCGGCCCGCTCGTAGCGCAGCGACCGGTCGAGGTAGCCGCCCCGGCGGAAGTTCTCCCCGGTGAACGCGTCGGAGGTGGTGACGACGTTCCAGGCGGCCCGCCCGCCGGAGAGGTGGTCGAGGCTGGCCAACTGGCGGGCCAGCTCGTACGGCTCCCGGAAGGTGGTGTTGAGCGTGCCGGCCAGGCCCAGGTGGGTGGTGACCGCGGCGAGGGCGGCGAGCAGGGTCAACGTGTCCGGGCGGCCGACCACGTCCAGGTCGTGGATGCGCCCCCGCTGTTCGCGCAGCCGCAGCCCCTCGGCGAGGAAGAAGAAGTCGAACCTGCCGCGCTCGGCCGTGCGGGCCAGGTGGACGAAGGAGGAGAAGTCGATGTGGCTGCCGGAGTCCGGATCGCTCCAGACAGTGGTGTTGTTCACGCCGGGGAAGTGCGCGGCCAGGATGATCTGCTTGGGCATGGCGGTCTCCAGACTCAGGCGGTCGCGGTGGCGGCGTAGCGGCTGGCCGGTCGGGTCAGGCCGAGCAGGCCACGCAGCGTCCCGCCCGGATAGCCGGCGCGGAACAGACCCCGTTCGCGCAGCGCCGGCACCAGTGCCCGGGTGATCGCGGTCAGATCGTCGGGGAGGACTGCCGGACGCAGCCGGAAACCGTCCACTCCGACCCGGTGCCACTCGACCAGCAGGTCGACCAACTGCCCCGGGGTACCGGAGAAGAAGGCCGCGTCCGACGTGAACTGGGCGCCGAGCAGGTCGTCGAGGCGGGTCCTGCGCTGGCGGGCCAGCGCCGGCGTCTCGTCGAGCAGCACGACCAGGTCGGCGAGGACGCGCAGCGGTGGCTCGCTGCGACCAACGGTCTCCTCGACCGCCCGGACCTCCCCGACGATGGCGGCGGCGTGCCCGGGGTCGGTAGGGGTGACGAAGACGACGTCGGCGTGCCGGGCGGCGAAGGCGTACGTCACCGACGAGTGGGCCAGCGCGGCGACCACCGGCTGTCCCTGTGGTGATCGGGGCACGATGGAGGGCCCCTTGACCGAGAACCACCGCCCGGTGAAGTCGACGTAGTGCAGCCGGTCCCGGTCCACGAAGCGGCCGGTCGCCACGTCCCGGATCTCGGCGTCGTCCTGCCAGCTGTCCCAGAGTCGGCGGACCACCTCCACCGCGTCGCCGGCCTCGGCGATGAGGTCGCGGACGAGCCGTAGCGTCTCCGGTTCGGCGAGCCGGGACGGGTCCAGCACGGGGATCTCGCGGCGGCCGAAGTGCCCGGCTTCGGCTCGCCGGGCCGAGACCCGGGGCCGCCAACCGGCCCGCCCACCGCTGATGTGGTCAAGCGTGGCCACGGCCGTCGACAGGTGGAACGGTTCGGTGTGGGTGGTGCTGGTGGTCGGGACCAGCCCGATGTGCCGCGTCAACGGGGCGACCCGCGCCGCGATCTGCACCGCGTCGAGACGCCCCCGGAGCTGATCGGCGCGGCCGTCCGGGCCATCGGGCCGCGACGACTGGAGGTCGAGACTGTCCTCGATGGTCAGCAGGTCCAGGGCGGCCTTCTCGGCCTCGCCGGCGAGCGCCGCCCAGTAGCGGGCGGTCAGCGGCGCGGACGCTCCGGCGCGCGAGAGCCTCCAGGCGGCCGGGTGCCAGCCCAGGCCGTCCAGTGCCACGGCCAGATGCAGGGTCTTCTCGGTCATGGGCGTACCTCCTGCGGTCGGCCGGCCGTGACGAGCGTGGGCAACGCGTCGAGCAGGGACCGGGTGTAGTCGTGTCGGGGGTAGGTGAAGACGTCGCCGACCGGTCCCTGCTCGACCACCGCGCCGTCGTGCATGACCAGCACGCGGTCGCTGAGGTGGTGCACCACGCCCAGGTCGTGGGAGATGAAGAGCAGAGCCGTGCCGTCGGTGGCCCGCAGATCGGCCAGCAGGTCGAGGACCTGGGCCTGGACCGAGACGTCGAGCGCGGAGACCGGTTCGTCGCAGACGATCAGGGTGGGTCGTGGGGCGATCGCGCGGGCGATGGCGACCCGCTGCCGCTGCCCGCCGGAGAGCTGCCGGGGGTGCCGGTCGAGCAGGTCCGGTCCGAGGCCGACGCGACGCAGCAGGTCGACGACCCGGTCGCGGCGATCGCCGCGACCGACGTCGGGGTCGAGGTTCTCCCCGACGACCTGGGCGACGCGGTAACGCGGGTCGAAGGAGCTCAGGGGGTCCTGGGAGATCAGTTGCAGCCGGCGGCGCAACGGGCGGCGGACCCGCTCGGGCACCTGCGACCACGGCGCCTTCTCGAAGGTGACGGCACCGGAGTCGGCGGCCAGGAGACCGGCGACGATCCGGGCCAGGGTGCTCTTACCCGACCCGGACTCCCCCACCAGCCCCAACGTCTCGCCCCGCGCGATGGAGAAGGAGACGTCACGCACGACCGTGTGGTCGCCGTACCTCCTGGTCAGCCCGACCGCGTCGAGCAGCGTGTCGTCCGGGCGGACGTCGGGGCGGGCGGGCAGCGCCTCCCGGCGCGCGACGCCGCCGTCGCGCCCGACCGCGGTGGCGGCGAGCCGGTGCCCGCGCGACGACGCCGAGGGCACCGCCGCCAGCAACTGCCTGGTGTACGGATGTGCCGGCGACCGCAGCAGCCGTGCGGTGGGGCCGTGCTCGACGATCCGACCGTCCCGCATCACGAGCACCCGGTCGGCGACCTGGGCGACCACCGCCAGGTCGTGGCTGATCAGCAGCAGGCTGACCCCGGCGGCCCGTCGCTCGGCGAGCAGCCGCAGGATCTGCGCCTGCACGGTGACGTCCAGCGCGGTGGTCGGCTCGTCGGCGATGAGCAGGGCCGGTTCCCCGGCGATCGCCGAGGCGATCAGCGCCCGCTGTCGCAGCCCGCCGGAGAGTTGGTGCGGATACTGCCGGGCGCGGCGCTCCGGCTCCGGGAGGTGGACCTCGTCGAGCAGGTGGGTGACCCGGCCGGCCCGTTCGCGGCGGCCGACGATGCCGTGGGTGGTGAGCACCTCGCCGATCTCGGCGCCCACGGTGCGCAGCGGGTCGAGGGAGACCAACGCGTCCTGCAGGACGAGCCCGGCGAGCCGTCCGCGTACCCGCCGCCAGTCCCGTGGGCCGTGGCCACGGACATCTTGGCCGACGAGGTCGAGCCGGGCGGCGCGGACTGTCGCGCCGGGGCCGGCGAGGCCGACGAGGGTACGGGCGGTGACGCTCTTGCCGGACCCGGACTCGCCGACGATGGCCACGCACTCACCGCGCTCGATGGTGAGGCTGATCCCCCGGACCGCCGCGACCCGGCCGGTGGGGGTGTCGAAGTCGACGTGCAGGTCCTCGACCGCGAGCAGGGGGGCCATCAGCGCTGCCGCCCGTCGAAGCGGGTCTGCCAGTGTCGGCCGACGACAGTCAACGCCACCACTGTCGCGGTGACCGCGACGCCGGGCAGGACGGTGATCCACCAGGCCACCTGGAGGTAGTTGCGTCCCTCGGAGAGCATCGCGCCCCACTCGGGCGACGGTGGCTGTGGACCCATGCCGAGGAAGCTGAGCCCCGCGGCGATCATGATCGCTTCGCCGAGCCCGATCACCGCGAGAACCGGCACCGGGCCGATCACGTTGGGTAGGACGTGCCGTGCCACCAGCCGGGGTCGGGACAGACCGAAGGTGACGGCCTCTTCGACGTACGCGGCGCGGCGGACGAGCAGTGTCTGGCCACGTACCACCCGGGCGTGGTGCGGCAGGGTGGCGACGCCGATGGCGATGATCAGGCTGACGGTGCCCGGCCCGGCGACGGCGATGAACAGCAGCGCCAGGAGCAGGATCGGAAAGGCCGAGATGGCGTCGAAGGCGCGGCTGAGGGTCTCGTCGGCGAGCCGGTGGGTGAGGCCGGCGAGCAGACCGAGCAGCACACCGCCGGTGACCGCGATGGCCGTGGCCGCCAATCCGATGGTGAGCGAGTGCCCGGCGCCGTGCACGACGCGGGTCCACACGTCACGGCCGAGGTGGTCGGTGCCGAGCCAGTGCGCCGCGCTCGGCGCTTCGAGCACCCCCAGCGGGTCCGCCGCCAGCGGGTCACCGGGCGCCAGGACCGCCGGCCAGACCCCGGCGACCACCAGCAGGATCAGGTACGCCCCAGCGGCGAGCAGCCCGGGGCGCCACCGGCGGCGGACGGTCGGGGCGGGCGGGGTGGACGGATGGGCTGTGTGCGCGTCGGTGGTTGCCGGGGCCAGGGTGACTGTCATCGGGTCAGCTCCTTCTCAGGCGCGGGTCGACCAGCAGGTACGTCAGGTCCGCGATGGTGTTGACCGCGACGTAGACGGCGGCGGACAGGGTGACCACCGCCAGCACCACCGGCATGTCCTTGCTGGTCACCGCCGTGAGGGTGACCTGGCCGAGGCCGGGTCGGCCGAAGACCTGCTCGACGATGACGGCGCCGCCGAGCAGGATGCCGAACAGCCAGCCGGCCAGGGTGACGGCGGGCAGCAGCGCGTGGCGCAGCGCGTGGCGCAGGAGCACCGTTCGTTCCCGTACGCCCCGGGAGCGGGCGGTCAGCACGAACGGCTCGTCGAGTGCCCGGTCGAGCCCGTCGCGGAGCACCTGGGCGAGCAGTCCGGCGATGGGCAGCGCCAGGGTGACGGCGGGCAGCACCAGCGCGCCGACGCCCCGGTCGCCGGAGACCGGAAAGAGTCCGAACCGGAACGACAGCACGCTGAGCAGCACGATGCCGATCAGGAAGGGCGGGGTGGAGACCAGCAGCAGTTCGACGCCGGAGCTGGCCCGCCGCAGCCAGGGACGGCGGTCCCCGGCGGTGGCGACGGCGAGGACGACGGCGAGCAGCACCCCGAGGCCCGCGGCGGCGAGGGCGAGGGTGAGGGTGGGTGCGAGCTGTTCGCCGATCACCTCGACGACGGGCCGTTGCAGCAGGTAGGAGCGGCCCAGGTCGCCGGCGGCGAGCCGCCGCAGGTAGTCGAGGTACTGGACGACTGCGGGTCGGTCCAGGCTCCACTCGGCGATGATCTGGGCGCGGATCTGCGGGGTGTCCGCCCCGTCGCCGACGATCGTGTCCACTGTGTCTCCGGGCGCGACAAGCAGGGCCAGGTACGCGGCGGTGGCGGCGGCCCAGAGGACCACCAGTCCGGCGGCGAGCCGGCGAGCCGCCGCGCGCAGGGGTGAGCTGGTCATGTCACCTGCCGATCCACAGGTCGTACGCGCTGGCGGGAACCCCGGCGGTGGGCTCGAAGCGGACCCCGCCGACGCTGGTGCTGGCCGCGATCTGGTCGGCCGGCGCGTAGAGCGGTAGCACCAGGGCCTGCTCGGCGACGACCCGCTGTTGGAGCTGCGCGTAGATGCCGGCCCGCTTCGTCGCGTCGCCGGTTGCCTGACCGGATTCCAGGAGCCGGTCGATGCGGGGATCGTTGGCCCGGGTGCGGTTGATGCCGCCCTTCGAGTGCAGCAGCAGGTTCAGCGCGGCTCCGGCATCGGTGTCCGCCCGCGAGTTGTCGAAGACCTCGTACGCGTTGCGCTCGAACGCCTGGGTGGCGGTGCCCTGGTCGACAAGTGCGATCTTCAGGTCGATGCCGGCGCTCTGCTTCACGGCGGCCTGCACGGCCTGGGCGAGGACATCGCGCCGGTCGCGGACGTACGGGGCGGCCTGCACCAGCCGTACGGTCAGCCGCCGGCCGTCGCGCACCCGGAAGCCGTCCGCGTCACGGGTCGCCCAGCCGGCCTCGTCGAGCAGGGCGTTCGCCTTGGCGACGTCGCCGCCGTACCCGCCGTCGAGGCTCTTGTCGTAGAGCGGGCTGGACGGGCTGACCACGCTCCAGGCGCGGGTGGCGGTGTCGCGGTAGACCGACCTCAGCACGGTGTCGACGTCGACGGCCTCCCGGAACGCCTGCCGGACCCGCAGGTCGTCGAAGGGCGCGTGCGAGGTGTTGAAGTAGTACGAGTAGGCGGAGCCGGAATTCAGCTCCCGGGTGAGGCGCAGCGTCCGGTTGGCGGTGACCAGGGGCTGGTCGGTGGCGGGCACGCCCTCGACGAGCTGCACCTGGCGGGAGGTGAGGGCGCCGACGCGGACCGCCGACTCCTTGAGGAACCGGTAGGTGATCTCGTCGAGGTAGGCGGGGCCGGTGTGGGTCGCGGTCGGCGGCGCCCAGTCGTAGCGGGGGTTGCGCCGGTAGTGCAACTCCTGGCCGGGGACGTAGCGGTCCAGCACGAACGGCCCGGTGCCGACGACGTCGACGCCGCCGGCCTTGAGGTTCTTCGCCTCGCGCAGCGACTTCGGCGAGACCTGGGCGCCCTGCGGGGAGGCGAGGAAGTCAAGGATGAGCACGTCGGGGGTGGTGAGGGTGAGCCGTACGGTGCGCGGGTCGACCACCTCGACGGCCGTGAGGTTGCGCAGTTGCACGGCGGCGACACCAGGCGCGTACCCGGGCTCGCGGAGTTTGTCGATGTTGGCCTTGACGGCCGCCGCGTCCAGCGGCGTCCCGTCGGTGAAGGTCACCCCGTCGCGCAGCGTCAGGGTGTACGACAAACCGTCCGGGGCGGCCTGCCAGCCGGTGGCCAACCAGGGCACCAGCTTCCCCTGCTTGTCGTACGTGAGCAGGGACTCGAAGGTGTTCCAGACCAGGAGGCGGGCCTTGGCCTGGGCGTACTGGTGGGGGTTGAGGGTGATCGGCTCGGTCTCCACGGCCCAGGTGAGGGTGCCCCCGGAACGGGGCTCGCCGGCCGCCTCGGCGGCGGGGGCGGTGCCGGTGGAGCAGCCGGCGAGGACGGCGAGCAGCGGGGCGAGGGTGGCGGCGGCGAGGGTTCGCAGACGGCGCGCGGGCATGGCGGGGTCTCCTGTCCAGGCAGGCGGATTCGGGTACGCCGACACCCGGCCCTCGTACGCATGGCGGGCCGGTCAGGGGGTGTCGGTGCGGATGGCGCGGCGGTCGGCTCGGCGGTGAGCCCCACCTCGGCGGCCGGTGTGGCGGGCCGGGTACGGGCGAGGGTGCCGGGTCAGGCCAGACAGGAACTCGACCACACCCGACCGAAGTCGATGTGGCCGCGGATCGTCAGCCGCAGCTCGCTGGACATGAGCCGAGTCCACCGTCACCGCCGGGGTGGTGTCAACGAATCGATCGACGGATGTCGGCTATCGCACGTGGCGGGTTTGATTCGTTGACGCAATGCCTACTAAAGCTATAGGATTTGCGGGGATTGCGTCCGGTGGGACGGGCCGCTGGTCTGCGCAGCGCGAAGCGCCCGCCCCAATCCTGGGGCGGGCGCTTCGATGTGACGCGGTCGGTTACGGCCGCTCGGCGACCTGGCCGACGAACGCCACCCACGCGGCCGGAGAGAAGGCCAGCGCCGGACCCGATGGGTCCTTCGAGTCGCGCACCGCGACGACGTCCGGAAGGTTGTCGGCAACCTCGACGCAGTCGCCGCCGTTGGAGCTACTACGGGTGCTCTTACGCCATAGGGCGCCAGTCAGGTCAGCCATGATCTTGCCTCAAGGTAGTCGATGGTTTGACGGCGCGAGAGAGCCACCGAACGCAGCGTATCCCAGGTGGCCCAAAGGGTAGCGGTGTCATTCGTCAGCCGTCCCGCAGCCTGATCATCGAGATAGGCGACATCGCCGTCTTCAGTGGTGGCAATGACGAACGGCCCTGCTTGCCCAGGGTGGAGGCCGGCGTCCAGCGGCAGCACGTGTAGAAGCACGTTCGGCCGCCGAGCCATCTTTACCAGGTGATCTAGCTGCGGGTTCATGATCTCGGGGTCGCCACGACGAAGGGCGAATTCGTCAATCACCGCGACGAAGAGCGGGGGCTTGCGTCGGTCGAGCACCGCTGTTTGCCTGCGTAGCCGGGTCTCGACGTAGTCCGCGACATCGTCCGGGTCGAGCACCCCACTGGCTAGCACCGCCGAAGCGTAATCGGGGGTTTGCAGCAAGCCCGGGATGACCGCCACCTGAAAGGCACGCAGGGCAGACGCCTGAAGTTCGGTCTCGACCCACGGGCGTAGCCACGCCGGTTCACGCCGCTTCAAGACGTCCGGCCAAATGTCCTCAGGCTCACGGCCGAGGACAGCCGCTGCGGCCGCGCGGTGGCGCGGGTGTGGAACTCGGCCTGGGTTCACCCAGCGCGCGACCGTCTTCGGGTCTACGCCTACCTGCTCGGCAAGACTTTCGACGGTCTCACCCGTGTCGGCCAACGCCGCTCGTAGCGCCTGATTCATGCCCACCTCCGAGCGAACGTCTTCAACGTCTATAGAACGTATAGCTACGTGGTGTAGCCGTCCAGCTCCAAGGGGCAAGGTGCTCTGTAGAAGGCGCGACCGCCAGGGAACCGAACCCGGCAGACGCGTTCGTACCGGGGCAGCCCTTGGCGGGTAAGCACGCACGGCCCCTCCAAAAGCGACGATCAGGGGGAGCGCCTTGCCGGACAAGCCGATCGGGAAGTTGAAGGCCGGCGACATGGTCCTTTTGACCACCGCCGCGAGTGTGCAGTTCCTGCGCCCGATCTTCGTGCGCGTCATTCGCGAGTTCCCCGAGCGGTATACGTACGAGGGGTGGGTGTGGATCGACGGTTACGAGCTGAACGCGGCAGGTGACGCGGTAGCCCGGCGGGAGCTGTACGTGAATCGCGAGGGGTTACGCCTACAGGTTCAGGCCCCACGCCGCGCCAACGACCCCCGCCGCCCGATCCGGCGCACTCCGCAGCGGGTTGGGTAGTGCCGGCCCGCCCGCACCACCCGATGCGCCCCGCGTGGCTGTGCCGCAACTGCGCCGCGCCTTGGCCGTGCTCCCCGGCGCAACTCCACCTCGCCACCGAGTTCTACGGCCATTCGATCGCCCTCGCGTTCTATCTCGCGTCGAACCTGCACGACGCCATCGACGACTTGCGCGCACTCGGCGTGCACCCTGATCTGCCGGCGCTGCACGCCCGCTTCCTCGGGTGGCTGTCAGTAACCCGCCGACACCGACGCGCCGAGACGCTGTGACCCCCGACTACTGACCTCGCGTAGGGCTGCACCGGGACACCCTCGCGTGGGCCGGCCCGTTGGCGGGGTCGGAAGCTCAGTCGGCCGGAGTCCTCGACGGTGTCCGGCGCCACGACGATGGCGGCATGGCATCACCTGCCGATCAGGCGGCGACGCGACGGCCGGTCGGGTCCGGGGCGCCGGCGAGACCGGCGTAGCGGCCTCGGTGATAGAGCAACGGCGAGCCCACGTCGGCGTGGCGGAGCAGTTCCGGTTCGGCCAACACCACGACGTGGTCGCCGACGGGCACCCGATCGACGACCCGGCACAGGAGCCAGGCCAGGGTGCCGTCGAGAATCGGCACCCCCTGCGGACCCGGCCGCCATCGGGTGGGCGCGGCGAACCTGTCGATGCCGCTGGTGGCGAAGGTCCGGGCCAGCTCGGGCTGGTCGTGGGAGAGCAGGTGCACCGCCACGTGTCGGGCCCGCGCCAGCGTCGGCCAGCTCGACGAGCCGAGGTTCAGACAGAACGAGACGATCGGTGGCGTCAGCGACACCGAGGTGAACGAGGTCGCGGTGAAGCCGACCGGCGGTGCGCCGGGGGCGGTGACCACCGTGACGGTGCTGGCCTGGTGGCGCAGCAACGTCCGCAGCGCGTCGGCGTCGGCGTCGGTCGGGTCGTCGGTGGACGACGTCATGGCGTTCCTCCCGAGGGATGGGTCCAGGCGGCAGGGGCGGCCCGCTCAGGCCGGGCCGGGCGCCGCCGGACAGAGCTGCGCCGCGACCCTCATCAGGTCGACGACTCGGCGGGAGGTGAACAGCCGAACAAGCAGCATGAATCGATTTTCCTATCAGACAGGTAGGATTTCAAGTCCCGGGCGCGGACATCCCGCCGCCCGACGTCCCGCCTCACCGTGGGACGGACTCCTGGGCAGCCAGGACGACCAGCTCGTCGGCGCGGGCCGCCAGCGGCGCCTTCGCACCGTCGGGCCACACGAGATAGCCCACCGGCGGACCGGACGAACCCCAACGGGCACCGACGATCGTGGCCGTCCCCGTTCCGTTCGACCGGTCGAGCAGGCGTACCCGGGTGCCCGGAGCATGCCCGTCGTCGGCCACGATGAGCAGCGCGTCGAGGATCTGGCGCACCCCGGTGACGGGCAACCCCGCCACGTACGGCTCGCCCGCCGGCCCCACCCGCGGGGTCATCATCGCCCGCAGGAGCGCCGCGTACCGGATCGCCTCCTCGCGGACCGGCCAGTCCGGGCCGCGCTCGGCGCGGACCAGCGCCTTCTCGATCATCGACCAGAGCGACACCGGCTCCCTGTCGAGCAGGCGGCGGGCCTCGCGGTCGACCTCGGCGCAGGCCGTGTCCAGGGCGGTGTCCTCGCCCAGTTCCGCGATCCAGACCAGATCCCCCAGGTCGGGCAGCAGCCCCGGCGACTCGGCCGCGACCACGAGGTAGAGCATCGCGAGCAGTTCGGTGCGCCCGTCGCCGTGATAGAGCGCGCCCACCCCGGTGCCCGTACGTCCCCGACTGGGCGGGAAACGGTCGACAAGGTGCTGGGCACGGCCGGTCGGCAGGGCCGCGGCCCGCCGCGTGTCCGTCACCCGATCCTCGAACGAGCGCCGCTCACGGCGTTCGACGAGCAGCTGGCGGTGCGGGTCGGAGCCGATCGGATAGATCGTCCGACCGAATGTGGCGAGGGTCTCGCCGGGTCGCAGCCCGAGCGACTCGAGGTGCCGGGCGGCCACCGAGTAGGCGACGCCGGCACGGGCCGCCTGTTCCCGGATGGCGCGCTTACGGGCACGTCCCGGGGTCGGGGTGCGGTGGGGATGGTGCTCAGACATGGCGCCTCCGGTGCAGCCCCACGCGCGTCACCGAACGGGCGGCGTGACGGACACACCGATGGTCGACACGACGGCGCGGAGTCGGCGACTCTTGGCCCCCAACATGTGGTCGGGCGTGGGCCACCACATCGGGCTCGGGCAGGCGCTCTGCCACGGCCAGCATATCGCCACCCCGGGCCGTCGGTCGCCCTGCCGGCAGCCCCGGTCCCGGTGTCAGCCCGTGTCGACGGGGGTGTCGGTGGCGTGTCGGCGCGGTGTCAGGCGACCGGCGCACGCTCTGCGTCATGACAACCGACCTGGTGATCGAGGCCGAGGGCCTCGTCAAGACATTCGGGAAGACGAGGGCGCTGCAGGGCGTGGACCTCGCCGTACCCCGGGGGACCGTGCTCGGCGTGCTCGGTCCCAACGGCGCGGGCAAGACCACCGCCGTCCGCATCCTCTCCACGCTGCTCACCCCGGACGCTGGCAGCGCCCGCATCGGCGGCTTCGACGTCGTCCGCGACGCCGAGCGGGTCCGGCAGAGCATCGGCCTCACCGGCCAGTACGCCTCGGTCGACGAGGACCTGACCGGGCGGCAGAACCTGGAGCTGTTCGGCACGCTGCTGGAGCTCGGCCGCGCCGGCGCCCGCCGACGGGCCGCCGAACTGCTGGACTGGTTCGACCTGACCGACGCCGCGAACCGGCAGGCCAAGACCTACTCCGGCGGCATGCGGCGGCGGCTGGACCTGGCCGCCAGCCTCGTCGGCTCCCCCGACGTGATCTTCCTGGACGAGCCGACGACCGGGCTGGACCCGGCCAAGCGCGAGGACATGTGGGACGTGGTCCGGACGCTTGTCACCAACGGCTCGACCGTGCTGCTCACCACCCAGTACCTGGAGGAGGCCGACGCGCTCGCCGACGCGATCACGGTGATCGACCACGGGCGGGTCATCGCCCACGACACCCCCGAAGGGCTCAAGCGCGTGGTCGGCGGGCAGACGCTGGAGGTCCGGCCGTCCGACCTCGCCGACCTGCCCCGGATCGCGACGATCCTGTCCGAGGTCAGCTCCGGCGCGCAGGCCGACGAGATCCGCAAGGGCGTGCTCGCGGTGCCGGTCACCGACGACACGGCCCTGACCGAGAGCGTCGCGCGGTTCGCCGCCGCCGGCATCTCCGTCACCGAACTCTCCCTGCACCTGCCGAGCCTCGACGAGGTGTTCTTCACCCTCACCGGGCGTACGGCATCCGAGGACGACACCACTTCACGCGTGGAGGTAGCGGCATGAGCACCCTGGTCGGCACAAAACCCACCACGAACCCTGTCCTGTCCACAGCCGCGGTGAACCCGCGACCGTTCCGGCTCGTACGGCACTCGTTGGCGCTCGCCAAGCGCAGTCTCATCAAGACCTGGCGGACGCCCGAGGCACTTATCGACGTCACGCTGCAACCGGTGCTGTTCCTCATCATCTTCGTCTACATCTTCGGCGGCGCGGTCGCCGGATCGACCCACGACTACCTGCAGTTCCTGCTTCCCGGAATCCTGGCGCAGACCATCGCCACCGGGGCCATCGCGATCGGCGTCAACCTCAACACCGACATCGCCAAGGGCATCTTCGACCGGTTCCGGTCGCTGCCGATCCCCCGCTCCGCGCCACTGGTGGGCGCGGTCCTGGGCGACGTCGTCCGGTACGTGATCGTCACGGTCTCGACCCTCGCGATCGGGTACCTGATGGGTTTCCGGATCGACACCGACCCGTTCCGGGCGATCGCCGGGTGCCTGCTCGCGGTGCTGTTCGCGCTCTGTCTGAGCTGGCTGCCCGTCTATGTCTCGATGAAGGTCCGCACCCCCGGTGCCGTGCAGGGCCTGATGTTCGCGCTGATCATGCCGCTGAGCTTCGCGTCCAACGTGTTCGTCGGCGCGGACACCCTGCCCGGCTGGATGCAGGCCTTCGTGGACGTCAACCCGATGACCCACCTGGTGGCGTCGGTGCGCGGGCTGTTCCTCGGCACCCCGCTCGACACGCACGTGTGGTGGACCCTCGCCTGGTGCGCCGGCTTCGTGGCGGTGTTCATGCCACTGGCGCTGCGCGCGTACCGCAAGAAGATCTGACCTAGACCAGCAGGTCCTCCATCAGCTCGCGGATCCGGGTGACTGCCGCGGCCACCGGCCGGGCACGCCAGGGCGCCAGGAACGACTCACGCTGCTCCTCGTTCCCGAGGGCGGCGTCGAGTCGTTCGCTGCGCCGGGTCGGGAAGAAGAGCTCCATGTGCGCGCCGAGTCGCTTCGCGAGCGCGGACAGCTCGCGGGTGGTCTCGATGTCGTCCCGGTACGCGGCGAGTTCCGCGCCGCCCGACGCCCACGCCCCGATGACCGGCAGGTCCTTCGAGGTGAGCGCGTCGTCGCGGGCGAGCGCCAGCAACGCGGCCGCCTGGGCGGCGGCGTCGATGCCCGACGCCGGCCGCGCGTCGGCCACCCGCAGGTAGAGGACCGCCACCGAGGTCCGGAGCATCACCCGCGGCTGCGGTGGCGGTCCGGTCCAGCCGGCGAGGGCACGGTTCACCGCGTCGGCGTGGGCGAGCACGTCGTCGTAGCGTTCGCGCTGCCAGGCGAGGTGCGCCAGGCCGAGCAGCGCCTGCGCGACGTCCATCTGCTCGGCCTGGCCGGGCGTCGCCGTCTCACCGAGTCGCCGCTCCGCGTCCGCGTCGCCGGCCAGGGCGAGCTGCACGTCCAGCCGCACCCGGATCGACCGCGCGTCCTGCTGGGCGCCGACCATCTCCATGTGCCGGACGCTGCGCGCCAACCACTCGGCCGACCGCCCCTCCCTGCCGGGCAGCAGGAACTGCCCGACGGCACCCGCGGCCATCGCCATGCCCCAGTGGTCGCCCGCGATCTCGAAGCGGTGGTACGCCTGCTCGGCGTCGTCGATCGACGACTCCGGCAGGCCGCTGTTCTCCCGTACCGCCGCGCGGGCGATCAGGCCGAGCGCCTGCACGTACGGGTCCGGGTGCGCGATCATCTCGGTCGCGCTCTTCAGGCTCTGGTCCAGGTCGGACTTGTCGAAGCCGGGCAACGCCACCACGAACGCGGTCAACCGCGGCGACACCTCGGCGGGCCGTTCCGCGAGCAGCGTCCGCAGGGCACGTCGGGCGAGCACGGCGGGTCGAAGGTCGGCGCTGATGCCGCTGTTCACGCTGATCAACACACACGTCCAGGCGAGTCGGTCGCCGTGCGGCAGCGGCCGGCCGCTGGCCCGGCCCCGCAGGATCGCCGAGCGTCGACGCCGCTGCGGCTCGTCGACGTGCAACAGCCCGCGCGCCCATACGAGGACCTCCAGGTGCAGGCCGCGCACCGTCCAGAGGTGCAGCAGCGCGGTGGCGACGTCGATGACGGCGGGCTCGTCGTCCTGCTCGAGCGCCCACCGCAGACCGGCGACCAGGTTGTCCTGCTCGGCGGCGCAGCGGTCGAGCGCCTCGACCTGGCCGGGGCCCACGAGGCGACCGGCCAGGCCGACCGCCTCGTCCCGGGCCCAGCCGACCAGACCGGTCATCGCGGCGGCCCGGTCACCGGACGCGTCCAGGCGGGCCTCGCCGTACTCGCGGACGGTCTCCAGCATCCGATAGCGGGGCGGACCGTCCCCCTCGACAAGGGTCAGCAGGGACTGTTCGACGAGCCGCGCCAGCCCTCGCCGTACGTCCGGGGTCTGCGCGACCGCGGCGGCGAGGTCCGCGGTGAACGGCGCGGGGATGACCGCGACCCGCGCGAGCAGCGTGCGGTCGTCGGGGGCGAGCAGTTCGCGGCTCCAGTCGACCATCGCCCACAGGCTCGCGTGACGTTCCGGCAGGCCCCGCAGCGCGTCGTCGAGCAGCGCGAACCGGTCGGTCAGGCCGGCGAGCACGTCGTCGATCGGCATGTGCCGCAGTCGCGCGGCGGCCAGTTCGAGGGCCAGTGGCAGGTTGTCGAGCCGGTTGCACAGCGTGAGAACCCGGGTCGTGTCCCAGGTCGGCACCGCGCCACCGGCCCGCGCGCGGGACTCGATCAGACCGAGCGCGTCCGAGTCCGGCAGGGCGGTCAGTCGGTGCACCCACTCGCCGGCCAGGCCCAGCGGCGCACGGCTTGTCGCGAGCACCGCGACCTCCGGGGAGATCACCGCGAGCAGGTCGGCGACGACTGCGGCCACCGCGTCGAGGACGTGTTCGCAGTTGTCCAGCACGACCAGCCCGTCGAGGTCCGGCGCCAGGGCCCGTAACCGCTCCTCGGGGCTGAGCACCCGCCGTTCCAGGCCCAGGTTGCCGCCGGTCGTCGAGGTGTCCGCGCCACCGAGCGCCGCGAGCACCGTGGGCAGCACCTCGTCGGGCGAGCGGAGCCCGGCCAGCTCGACCACGCGTACCGCCTGCCCGGCCGCCGCCGTACGCCGCGTGACCTCGGCCGCGAGGCGGGTCTTGCCCGCGCCACCGGATGCCACGATCGTCACGAGGGGGGACTCGTCGAGCGCCGCGTCCAGGGCCTCGACGTCGCGCTCGCGGCCGACGAGGGCGGTCATCGGCCGACGCCACGCGGCGGGCAGGGCGATCCGCGCCGGCGGGCGGGGTGGCGCGACGACGGCCGGCGCGGTGAGCTCGCCGCGCAGCAGCGCCAGGTGCACCTGGGTGAGCACGGGTGACGGGTCGGTGCCGTAGCGCTCGGCCAGGTCGTCACGGAGGCGTTCGACCACCTCCAACGCCTCGGCCTCCCGCCCCTGCGCGGCGAGCACCCGCACGAGCAGGGCTGCGGACGGCTCGTCCGGGGGCGTCCGGGCGACGAGCCGGCGCAGGTCGCTCTCGTCGTACGGCCCGGCGCCGGCGAGCGCCGCCTCGGCGCGCAGCGCGGTGACGTCGGTGAACAGGCGGGTGTCCTCGGTGGTGACGATCTCCGGGACCTCGGGGAACAGGGCACGGGCCCCGTCGGCCGCGTCGCGGGCCGCCCGCGCGTCGCCGGCCCGCAGGGCGGCACGCCCCCGATCGACGAGCGCCCGCGCCTCGACGGCGTCAACGCTGACCTCGTCGGCGGGCAGGCGGTATCCCCCCGGCACCGCCACAACGGGCAGCCCGAGACGGCGTACGCGGGACACGAGCGCCTGCACGGCGCCTGTCGCGTCGTCGGGCGGCGTCCCGTCCCACACCGCGTCCACGAGCAGGCTGGTGGAGACCGCCCGGCCACGCGCGTCGACGAGCGCGCGGAGCACCGCCGCCAACCGCTCGCCCCGGACCGGCCGGCCGTCGACGGCGAGGGGGCCGAGGATGGTGATCTGCACACGACCAGCATCCCCCACGCCGACCACGGCACCGAGCAGGGTGTCCGACGGCGCGAGGGTCACCCGGGCGGGCGGCGCGGCGCGGGATGCGTCCGGGACGGCGCGGTGCGTACAGTTTCGGGTCGGACGTGGGGTGGGCCGGCGGAATCCGGCACAGGACATGGGACGAGACAACGACGCATGACAGTGGACAAGATTGCCCAAAACGGTCTAGACGGCATTGACCGGAACCGGCTGGAGACCTGTCTCAGCGTCTTCGAGGCGTTGGAGGCCCTTCCTCCCGACCACCCCGACGTGGTGCGGGTGCAGCGTGCCACCGCGAAGCTCTACAAGGTGATCAAGCAGCGGCGACGCGAGGAGCGGCGCGACGCCGTCCTGGCTGCCGACCGGGCGGTGACGGAGGCCACGGCCACCGGCGCGCCCGGCCGGATCGACGACGAGACCCAGGGCATCCCGCTCGCCTCCTCCACCACCGGTACGACTGCGGGATTCCTGCACAACCCGCGCGGCTGCTACGTCTGCAAGCAGCGCTACCGCGAGGTGGACGCCTTCTACCACCAGCTCTGCCCGTCCTGCGCCGCGCTGAACCGGGAGCGCCGCGACGCGCGTACCGACCTGACCGGCCGGCGCGCGCTGCTCACCGGCGGCCGGGCCAAGATCGGCATGTACATCGCGCTGCGACTGCTGCGCGACGGCGCGCACACGACGGTGACCACGCGGTTCCCGCACGACGCGGTCCGCCGCTTCGCCGCGATGCCCGACAGTGGGGACTGGCTGCATCGCCTGCGGATCGTCGGGATCGACCTGCGCGACCCCGCCCAGGTGATCGCCCTCGCCGACTCGGTGAGCAGCCAGGGCCCCCTCGACATCCTGATCAACAACGCGGCGCAGACCGTCCGCCGCTCGCCCGGGGCGTACGCCCAGCTCGTCGCCGCGGAGGCCGCGGCGCTGCCGGACGGTCCCCTGCCGGAGCTGATCACGTTCGCCAAGCCGACCGCTCCGGGTGGCCCGGCGGGGAGCCTGACCGCCGGCACGGAGTCGACAGCCCTCACCCCGCACGCGCTCACCGCGTTGGCGTTGACGAGCGGCTCCGCCTCGCCGGAGCGGATCGCGGCGTCCACCGCCATCGACGCCGGCGGCCTGGTGCCGGACCTCGACTCGGTCAACAGCTGGGTGCAGCGGGTGCAGGAGGTCGACCCGGTCGAGCTGCTCGAGGTGCAGCTGTGCAACGTCACCGCGCCGTTCGTGCTGGTCAGCCGGCTACGACCGGCGATGGCCGCCGCGCCGGCCCGCCGCAAGTACGTGGTGAACGTCTCGGCGATGGAGGGCCAGTTCGGTCGTGGTTACAAGGGGCCCGGGCACCCGCACACCAACATGGCCAAGGCCGCGCTGAACATGCTCACCCGCACCAGCGCCCAGGAGATGCTTACCGACGGCATCCTGATGACGAGCGTCGACACCGGTTGGATCACCGACGAGCGGCCCCACCCGACGAAGATGCGGCTGGCCGACGAGGGGTTCCACGCCCCACTCGACCTCGTCGACGGCGCGGCCCGGGTGTACGACCCGATCGTCCGCGGCGAGCTGGGCGAGGACCTGTACGGCTGCTTCCTGAAGGACTACGCGCCCTGCGCCTGGTGAACGACGCTCGACGAGGAGAAACGCATGTCATCTGACCAGTGGCCGACGCTGGACGAGCTCCAGAGCGAGGAGAACGCGTTGGAGCTCGCGGGCCTGACCGAGACCGACGCGTACGAGTTGGGCGTGCGGGCCGTCACCGCCGCCGCGGAACGGAGGCTCCCGATCTCCGTAGGCGTCTGGCGGACCGGACGGCAGTTGTTCCACTGTGGCCTGCCCGGCTCGACTGCGGACAACGACGGGTGGCTGCGCCGCAAGGGGCGCGTGGTGATGCGGTTCGAGCACTCGTCGCTCTACATGGCCCGGCTCTGCCAGGACAAGCAGACGACGCTCACCGAGAAGTTCGGCCTACCGGCCGCACGCTACGCCGCGGCCGGAGGCGCCGTGCCACTACGCGTTCGTGGCACCGGCGTCGTGGGCTGGATGGGCGTCTCCGGGCTCCCGCAGCTGGACGACCACCGCTTCGTCGTCGACATCCTGCGCGGGACAGCGGGCTAGCCGGCTCGCCGGTTCGCGCGCAGGGCGCCCAGGATCACGCCGGGTGTGGCCAGCGACAGCGGATGCTCCCGCAGGGAGACGACCTCGTTGAACCGGCGGGCGATCGCCACGTCCGTGACGGTCGCCGTGAGGATCTGCCGGCTGACCCAGCTGGAGACCCGGTAGCCGCGCGGGTAGGGCCCGTCGACGTGCGGCAGCGCCAGGTCGGCGGAGGTCGAGGTCGACCAGGCGGCGTCGACCACGACCTTCTGCAGGTCGAGGAAGTGGCGGGCGGGAACGCTCAGGTCCGGATCGGAGAGCAGGTACGCCGACAGGCAGGCCGCGTGCAGGGCCGCCGCCGTCATCCCCTGCCCGTACACCGGGTTGAACGACGCGACGGCGTCACCGACGCTGACGAGCCGCGCCGGGAACCGCCGCAGCGCGTGGAAGTCCCGCCGGCGGCTGTCGGCGTGATGGTAGGTCTGGACGTCGCCGAGCATCTCCTGCCCGGCGACCTCGCCGAACTCCGGCGGGAACTGCTCCCGCAGCCGTCGGACGAAGTCCTCGGCGGTACGTCCCGGCCGGTCCTTCCCGTAGCCGGCCATCATGGCCATCCACCGGCCGTCCTCGATGGCGAAGAAGGCGGCGCCGGCGATGTCCGTCATGGTCCGCGGAGTGTGCAGAGCCAGGACGACCGTCGCCTCCGGAGTCTGCTCGGGGCGGCGGAAGAGGGCCGTCGCGTAGTTGAGGTGTACGGCCATCCGACGGGTGGTGGGCCGTTCCCAGCCGGCCTGCTCGAGCCAGTCGGAGAGCCGGCTGGACCGGCCCATGGCGTCCACCACCAGGTCGGCGACCTCGACGCCGGGCACCTCGTCGACGTCACACCGAACGCCGGTGACCGCGTCGCCGTCGAACACGAGACCCGTGGCACGGCCGGTGACCGTCTTGACGTTTGGCAGTCGGAGCACCTGCTGGCGGATCAGCCCCTCCAGGAGGGGCCGGCTGCCCGCCAGGCTGTCGTCGTCGTCCGGTACGACAACCTTCCGCCGGCCGTCGAGGTAGCTGCGCCGTGCGGCGGGCGGCGCCTCGATCGCCCCGTGGGCCAACGCCTGCTGACGGAAGCCGGGGAACAGCTGCTCGAGCTGGAGCAGGCCGCCGGGCAGCAGCGCGTGCAGTTGCGTCCCCTGTGGCACGCCGGGCCGGGCGCCGCTCAGGTTTGGGTCGTCCCGGTCGAGGAGGACCACGCTCTGCGCGTGGTCGGACAGGACCCGGGCGGCCAGAAGGCCGGCGACACTGCCGCCGACCACCACCGCCTTACCCAGGCGTGGGGTCGGCTGGTCGGGGGGTCGCACGGCGTTCAGCGCGGCGAAGACCCGAACCGGGGAGAGGGACATCGTGCTCTCCAAGGGGTACGAGGTGTGGCACCGATCGTTGCACAGCGGCGACCGTCGACCCGGCACGTCCGCCCGGGTGTCAGACACCAACCATGGCGCTGGACGCGGTCGACGTTCGGCTGAGCGAGGCTGGCGCGCCCGCCTCCGTCCTGTCAGCATCACCGGCATGCCTGTCGCACGTCGCACCCTGCTCGGAGCTGGCCTGGCCGCCGCGACCGGCGCCCTCACCGGGTGCGGTGACGGCGGCGGCACGGGGCCGGGCGGGGCCGACTCCGGCGCCGCGGCGACCGCCACCGACGCCGCGGGAAACCGGGTGGGGTTCGGCGCGGCCGGGAACACCCAGGCGTCGGGCACTCCGAGCGCCTCCCCGTCGCCCGGCGGCGGAGCGACGGCGGCCTACCAGGCCCGGTACGCCCCGCAGTTGACGGCCCTGCTGCGGCGTCACCTGCCCGCCTCGCCGCAGACCGTCCAGCATCGCGGCTTCCCCGGCGCCGTCGCCGTCGTGCGTGTCGACGGAAAGACGACTGTGCACACCGCAGTCGGGGAGGCGCTGCGCTACGCGGCCGGCCCGAAACTCCTCGCGGCGAGCCAACGCGTCGCGATGCGCCCCGACTCCGTCTTCGACCTCGCCTCGGTCACGAAGGTCTACACCGCGATCCTGCTGCTTCAGCAGGTCGAGAAGGGTCGCGTCGAGCTGGGCGCGCCGGTCCGCGACTACCTGCCCGGCTTCACCGGCGCCGGCAAGGAGGGCGTCACCGTCGAGATGCTGCTCACCCACACCAGCGGTCTCCCGGTGGGCGCCAAGGTCACCGGGCTGCCCGACAACACCGCGCGCTGGAACGCCGTCCTCACCACCCCGCTGGTCTCCGGCGCCGTGCCCGGGAAGACGTTCCGCTATTCCAGCGTGGGGCTCATGGTCGCCGGCAAGATCGTCGAGAAGGCCACCGGCAGACGCCTCGACCAGGCGCTCAAGGCCAACCTCACCGGCCCGCTCGGCCTGCACGACACCGGCTTCACACCCAGCACCTGGCTGTCCGGCAACGCACGGGCCACCCGGATGGTCGCGACCGACGCCCGGTCGTCCCGGGGCCTGCTGCGGGGCACCGTGCACGACGACGTCGCGAACCACCTCGGCGGTGTCGCCGGCCACGCGGGGGTCTTCGCCAGCGCCACCGACCTCGCCGCGATCGGCCAGATGCTCCTGGACGGCGGCACCTACCAGGGCAGACGGGTTCTCGCCGCCGGCACCGTGCGCAGGATGCTCACCAACCACAACGCGGGTAAGTCGGCCGTCGACCCCGAGCGCCCCCACCGTACGGCCGCCCACGGTCTCGGCGTGGTGCTCAACCAGCCCTGGTTCATGGGCCGGCTCGCGTCCGCGCGCACCTTCGGCCACACCGGGTTCGCCGGCCCTTCGTTCCTCGTCGACCCGGACCGCAGGCTCGTGCTCGCCCTGCTCACCAACCGGGCCCACCCCAACTGGTCCTGGGCGAATCCTGATCCCGTCCGTGCCGCCGTCGGGGACCTCCTGGCCGCCGCGGTCTCCTGACCGTCAGCCCGCGACGACTGCCGGTTCCCGGTCGCGGCGACGTCCGGCGGCGAAGCTGACGATTCCCAGGCCCAGCCCCACGACCGCCAGGATCAGGCCCACCCGGGCCGGCGCGAGATAGCCGAGCCCGGCGGCGATGGTGACGCTGCCCAGCGCCGCGCCGAGGCTGTTGGCGATGTTCATGGCGGACTGGTTGAGCGCCGCGCCCATCAGCTGGGCCCCGGGCGCGACCGTGATCAGGCGTGCCTGCAGGACCGGACCGAGGTAGAGGCTCGTCGCGCCGACCAGGAACGCGCCGACGAACAGGCCCACCCGGTTCGACGCGACGAGGCTGAACACACCGATGCTGACGATCATCGCGACGAAGCCGATCATCATGCTGCGGCGCAGGTCCCGGTCGGCGAGCCAACCGCCCAGGGCGTTGCCGACGGTCATGCCGAGACCCACCGCGACCAGCACCCACGGCACGGTCGCGGCGGAGAGGCCGGCGACGTCGGTGGTGACCGGCGCGATGTAGGAGTCGACAGCGAAGAACCCGGCGAAGCCGATCGCCCCGGTGGCCGCGACCAGCCACACCTGCGAGGTCCGCAGCGCTCGCAGTTCGGCGGCCGGCGAGCCGTCCGCCGCCGCGGCGACCTCCGGGACGACCGCCAGCACCGCCAGCAGCGTGAGCAGGAAAACCCCGGCGATCACCAGGTACGCCGCACGCCAGCCGACCGCCTGCCCGAGCCGGGTGATCAGCGGTACGCCCACCACGTTGCTCACGGTCAGCCCGCCGAGCACGGTGGCGAAGCCCCGGGCCTCGTTGCCGGGGCCCATCAGGGTCGCCGCGAGCAGGCCGGCCGCGCCGAAGTACGCGCCGTGCGGCAGCGCCGCGACGAACCGCGCCACCAGCACCAGTTCGAACGTCGGGGCCGTGGCGGACGCGACCGTGCCGACGGCGAAGAGGACGAGCAGCCCCAGGACGAGCCTGCGGCGGGGCAGGCGCGCGCTGAGGGCGGCGATCAGCGGGGCGCCCACGACCACACCCAGGGCGTACGCGGTGATCATCCAACCGGCGTGGGCTACCGCGTCCGACGACGATCGGGCGTACTCCTGCGGGAGCAGGCCGCGTGCCATCTCGGGCAGCAGACCCATCGCCACGAACTCCGTCAGGCCGACCGCCACGCCGCCCAGGGCCAGGGCCGCCAACGCCGCCAGGCGCTGGCCTCTGCTCAGTCCGTTCACCGAGCGAATTTAGCAACAGCGTTGCGTAATAGGGTGGTGAGATGACGCGCACCACAGCCGACGTGACGTTCCTGCGCGGCTACAACCAGGCGCTGGTCATGGCCGTGGGGCGCACCGTACGGACGTTCGAGCGCTCCACGGTCGTTCACGCCACCGGCCTGACACCGCAGGCGGTCTCCAAGGTCATCGCCCGCCTGACCGCCGACGGGCTGATCCGTTCCGCTGGCGTCCGCCGCCCGGGTATCGGCAAGCCCGCCGTCGTCTACGAGCTGGTCCCCGACAGCCGGTACGCGATCGGCGCGCACGTCGCCCGGCGCACCCTGCGGCTGGTCCTGGTCGACCTGGCCGGCAACGTGCACCACTCCACGGTCAGCCCCCTGCCCGCCGACTTCACCCCCGAGCAGCTCCTCGACGCCCTGTCCGTCGGCATCGAGGCGATCATCGCCGGCACCGAGCTGCGAAGCCGGCTGACCGGCGTGGGCATCGGCATGATCGGCCCACTGGACCACGCGCACGGGCTGGTCCGGGACGCGCACGGGCTGCGGCACTGGCACGACGTCCCGCTACGGGAGCTGGCCGAGGCGCACCTGGGCCTGCCGGTGCACCTCGACAAGGACGTCACCGCCGGGATCACCGCCGAGGCATGGCGGCACGGCGCCACGTTCGGCGACGCGGCGCTCATCATGGTCGAGTCCGGCATCGGCGGTGGCTTCTGGCTGGGCGGCACCGCCCACCGGGGCGCGCACACCAACGCCGGGGAGTTCGGGCACACCGTGGTGGACCTGGACGGGCCCCGCTGCGTCTGCGGACGTCTCGGCTGCCTGGAGGTGGTGCACCTGCGTGCCATCGAGGCGGGAGACGTCCCCCGCGCGGCCCGCGTCCTGGCCGTCGGCGTCGTCAACCTGCTCCAGACCCTCGACCTCGCCCACGTGGTGCTGGCCGGTGCGGATCTGCTGCGCCACGCGGACGTCTACCTTCCTGCGGTCGAGCGGGCCGTCCGCACCGACGTGCCGCGCGCGGACTGGCTGGCCCCGATGGTGACCCTGTCCCGCCTGGGCGCGGACGTCATCGCTGCCGGCGCCGCGATGCAGGTTCTCGACCAGCTCTACGGCATCCCGGACCTCACCCCCGGCACCCCGCCCGCGATCGTCCGACAGCCCGTCGCCGGGGCACACTGAGCACGGAGGCGATCACCGCGGGGTGGCGTCCGCATAGACGCAGCCGTTGGCCGGGGCCTCGCTGGAGCTGATCACCGCGTCGAGTCGGGCCCTGACCTGGACAAGCTGGTCGATCTGCCGGTCGATGCGGTCGCGTTCGGCGTTCAGCAGGGCACGGGACTGCGGGGTGTTGACCTTCGCGTCGACGCAGGGCAGCAGATCGTGGATCGTCCTGCTGGACAGACCCGCGGCGTACAGCGTCTGGATGAGCTGGACGCGGTCGACCGCCGCCTCGTCGTAGTGGCGCTGACCACCGCCGCTCCGGCCGGGGATCAGCAGCGCCTGCTCCTCGTAGTAGCGCAGGGCGCGCACCGACACACCCGTACTGCTCGCGAGTTCTCCGATCCGCACGACCCCTCCCCCATGGCCCGTGACCCCTGCCACACGACCTTGTCTCTCACGTCGACGTCAGGTTCCAGCGTAGGTCGCGTACGGAGTTGCGTCGAATCACAGCGGAGGACACCATGCAGATCTCGGGCTCGATCGCGCTGGTCAGCGGCGCCAACCGTGGCATCGGCCGGCACTTCACCCGACAACTGCTCGAACGCGGCGCGGCCAAGGTGTACGCCACGGCCCGCGACCCCGAACGGATCGACATCCCCGGCGTCGAGAGGCTCCGCGGCCAGTCCTGCCCTCCCGCCAGGAGCGAGAGGCTCTCCCCCGACCCGCCATGCCGAGGTGCTCTTGAGCGGTATACCTCAGAGGCAAATTCACACCTCCGAGGTATACCGCTCACCACCGCAGCCGTCCCGACCGAGGTAACCGACGGTCACCGCCGGCCGCCGGCTGTGCCCACCGCCCCGGCAAGGGTCAGGACCTACTCCTCTAGAGCTTCGCGGCGCCGGCCGCCGTGGCCTCCTGAACCGCCGATGTACGACGGGTCTCCGCCCGCTGGTCGCCGGCGTCGTCCCGGTCGGCGTCGGCCATCCGGGCCGCCCGGTTGGCGCTCGGCGCGGCCTGGTCACCCGTCACGCCGCCGCGGATCCGGTTGTTCGCGGCCACCTGGGCGGCCGGGTTGTTGCCCGTCACCGTCAACCCACCGTTGATGATGTTGTCGTCGACTGTGACACCGCCGGTGGTGCTGGTGACGCTGACGTCCGCGCCCCAGTAGCCGCCGGAGGCGCAGCTGTCGAGCGCGCCGTTCGGGCCGAGCTGGACGCCGCCGAGGTTGCCGGCGAACGTGGCCCGACCCCGGACCGCGCTGCCGCACACGACACTGCCGGTGGCGCTGTTGAGCACCGAGAGGGTGCCGTCGACGAACGAGTCGTGCACGTCGGTGTAGTAGGTGCCGGTGCTGCTGAGGTTGCGTTCCACCTGGGTGCCCCGGTCGAGCCGGACCTCGCCGGCGCCGACCGTGACGTTTCCGGCGATCGTCGCCGCCTCCGCGAACAGGAAGCTGTCGATGGTCGCCGTACCCTTCGGCCGCACGGTCACGGCGCCGGTCCGGGCGTCGGAGAGGTAGACGCCGTACCCGCCGGCGGCCAGCACCACCTGGCCGTCGACGCTCGTCTCGGTGGCGTCGAGGTAGCCGTCGGCGGCGACGCGTACCTCACCGCTGACCCGGCCACCGGTGACCACCAGGTTGGCGCCGGCGGCGACCGTGACGTTGCCGGTGATCGTGGTGCCGGTCAGCGCGCAGGACTCACCGGCCGGGACGAGCAGGTCGTTGGGCACTGTCACCGCACCGCCGGTGCCGATGCAGTGGGTGACCAGGTCGGCGTGGGCGGTGGGCGCCACGGCCAGCACCGAGGCGGCGATGACGGCGGTCACGGTGGCCAGCTTGGCGACGGTACGTCCGGGCATCGTGGTACTCCCTGTCGATGAGATTCGGGTGCTCATGCGCCGACGTCCGATCGGGCCGCGGCCCGGACGATGGCGCCCTGCTGCCGCTTGTTGAGCGTTCCGCCGCTCACCAGCGCGGCGGTGACCGCCTCGACGTGCCGGACGAAGTCGGCGTGGCCGGGGTAGTCGGCGTGTTCGTCGATCAGATCGTTGATCGTGCAGCCGTCTCCGGTGTCGACGTTGGCCACGCCTGTGTCGTCACCGTCGATGACCACAGTGCCCCTCGTGTCGGACGCGGGGCAGGCGTCGGTGCCGTCGGCAACCACTGTGAACGTCGCCGACTGCTCGGCGGCGGCGTTCCCCGCGCTGTCGGTCGCCCGGTACCGCAGGGTGTGCGCGCCGACGGTGCGGACGCTGACCGGGCCGGCGTACGCGGTCCAGCCGCCGGTGTCGAGCGCGTACTCGACCGACGCCACGCCCGACCCGGTGTCGGTCGCGGTGACGGTGACTGTCGCGACGCCGACGTACGCACCGTCGGCGTCCCGCTCGCCGGTGACCGTGGCGGCCACGGTGGGCGGGGTGTCGTCCTCCTCCGGCGGGGCGACGACGGTGAAGTGGGCCATCTGCTCGGCCGAGGTGTTGCCGGCGACGTCGGTCGCCCGGTAGTGCAGCATGTGCATCCCGACCGCCGTCACCACGACCGGGCTCGTGTACGCGGTGAAGGCGTCGCCGTCCAGCGCGTACTCGATGGTGGCGACCCCGGACCCGGCGTCGGTGGCGGTGAGCGTGGCGGTGGCCGTACCCACGTAGTTGCCGTCGCCGTCGCGGTCGCCGGCCAGCGCGGCCGTGACCACCGGCGCGGTGGTGTCCTCCTCGGTCGGCTCGACGATCCGGAACGACACCGAGCCGACCGAGCTGGTGTTGCCGGCCTGGTCGGTGGCGCGGAACTGCACCGAGTGGTCGCCGACCGCGCTTACCTGCACCGGCTGGGTGTACGGCTGGAAGCTGGTGTCGTCGACCTGGTACTCGATGGTCTCCACGCCCGAGCCGGCGTCGGTGGCCGTGACTGTCACCGCTGCCGTACCGACGTAGTTGCCGTCCTGGTCCTGGTCGCCCGACACGGCGGCGGTGACCGTCGGCGGCGTGGTGTCGTCGCCTCCCCCGCCGTCGGTGACGACCAGTTCGCCGACCATCTGGCTGTGGCCGGGGATCGAACAGAAGTAGCGGTACCGACCCGGGGTCAGGGTGACCGTCGCCTGGTGGCGGCCGTCGTTGGCGTCGAACGGGCTGGCCAGGATGTTGATCGTGACGTCGTGGTTGTAGCCCTCGGTGCTGGTGTCGAAGGTGAGCGTGTGCGGCATCCCCGTGGTGTTGCCGGTGGCCGCGCTGTTCTCCCAGATGATCGTCGCCGCGCCGGCCACCGCCGTGGTGGGCACGGACTTGTAGCGGGTGGTGTTGTCGTCGGCCGTCCAGGTCAACACCTGGTCCGCGGCGGCGCGCGGGGCGGCGGAGGCCTGTGGCGCGGCCAGCGGCGTGAGCGTGAGCAGGAGCGCCGCCACGGCGGCCGTGAGTCGTCGGATCATGGTCTCTCCTAGAGTTCCCGCACGCGGATGTTGCGGAACTCGGTCAGGTCGTTGTCACCGTGGTTCTGCAGGCCGATGAAGCCGCTCAGGAACTGCCGCAGGTCGGTCGGCGGGTCGCCGGCCCGGGAGGACTCCTTGCCCGGCGTGTTGTCGAACTCGTTGATCACCACGCCGTTGCGGATCATCGTGTAGTGCTGCCCGACCACGCGGATCTCGTAGTCGTTCCACACGTTCTTCGGCGTGACGCCGG
Organism: Micromonospora sp. NPDC049275; assembly: GCF_043197115.1. Classification (NCBI taxonomy): domain Bacteria; kingdom Bacillati; phylum Actinomycetota; class Actinomycetes; order Micromonosporales; family Micromonosporaceae; genus Micromonospora; species Micromonospora sp. NPDC049275. The sequence goes on along the minus strand of NZ_JBICSN010000009.1, from coordinate 36,823 downwards.
CCTGGGCGAGCGGCACCGGGTCGAAGTTGTAGACCGAGCCGGTCTTCTGCGGCTCGCCGGTCTCCCCGTCGTAGATCTGGATCTCGTGTCCGCAGTAGATCGCCATCCAGGCCGGCGAGGTGCGGGCCGACCCGACAGTGCCGCAGCTGCCCGGAGGCCGCTGCTCCAGCGGCGTACGCAGGTCCGGGAATCGGATGAAGACGCCGGTGTTGGCGCGGCCGGTGCCCGGCGCGATGTCGCGGAACTGCACCCTCAGCGAGAAGTCGGCAAGCTCCCTGGTGTGCCAGAGCATGCCCAGGCCGCCGCTGGAGCGCAGCGCCCCGTCCGGCTGGATGCTGAACGATCCCGTCGGCGCCTGCTGCCAACCGCGCAGCGACTCGGCGGTGCCGTCGTAGAGCGGCTCGTACCCGGTGCGCCCGTCCCGGCCGATGTCGGACGCGGCGGCCAGGCGGGTGAGCGTGCCCGCCTCGCGGGCGTTGAGCAGGCCGTCGTCCTGCAACCCGCCGGTCACCGCGCTCACGTGCCGGACGAAGGCGTTGTGGTCGGGCCAGGTGCTCTCGTCGTCGATCAGGTCGTTGATCGTGCACCCCTGCCCGACCGTACGGCTGGGCACCGCGGTGTCCGTGTCGCCGAGCCCCACCGTGTCCCGGGAGTCCGGCACCGCGCAGCCGACCGTGACGGTGGTCTGCACGGTCGCCGTCTCGCCGTCGGCGTACGTGACGGTGAGCTTCGCGGTGTAGACGCCGACCTTGGCGTACGTGTGGCGGGGGTCCGCCTCGGTGGACGTGGCGCCGTCGCCGAACTCCCACCGGTGGCTCACGCCGCCGGACCGGGAGCCGGTGAAGGCGACAGTCAACGGCTTGTTCTGCACGGCCACCGAGGTCGCCGCGGGTGCGGGGGTGGGCGCCCCGCCGGTGTAGGTGATCCGGATGAGCTTCTGGTTGGGGTTCAGGCTGAAGAACCCGCCTCCGTAGTCGAGCAGGTAGAGCGCACCGTCCGGGCCGAATTTGGCGTCCATCCAGCTCTGCAGCCGGGTGTCGCCGTTGCCGCTGGGGATGATGGCGCGCAGCGACTCGGCGTACACCGGCGGAGTGGCCGTCGGCACGCCGGCGGGGTCGACGGTGACCGCGACCCGGTTAGCGGCGTTCGACTGGTCGCCGATGAACCACTTCTCGTCCCAGTACGCCGGCCACGCGACGGTGCTGTTCGGGTCGACCCGGTCACGGTGGTAGGTGGGGCCGGACATGATGGCCTGCCCGCCGCCGCGCAGGTACGGCTGCGTGTAGGTGGCGTCCGCCGCGACGTACGTCGGGAGGCCGCTGCCGTCGGTGCGCTTCGGGAAGACCGGCCCGCCGCCGTCCGGTGAGTACCAGATCATGTTGTCCCGCGCCGCCGGGATGTCCACCAGTCCGGTGTTACGCGGCGAGGTGTTCTTCAGGTCGCCGCAGTCGTACCAGCCGGTCAGCACCGTCGCGTCGGTACTGCTGCGGTCGCGGTACGGCTGCCGGTTGCCCATGCAGTACGGCCAGCCCTGGTTGCCGGCCGAGGTGATGATGGTGGCGGTCTCGTACTTGGCCGGGCCCAGGGTGGGGCTGGGCGACGAGGCGTCCGGGCCGACCCAGCCGGCGGTCAGCCACTGGTGCTCCGGGTCGATCTGGAGGCGGGCGATGTTGCGCACGCCCATCACGTAGATCTCCGGGCGGGTCTTCTCGGTGCCCGGCGGGAAGAGGTTGCCCTCCGGGATGGTGTACGTGCCGTCGGCCTCCGGGTGGATCCGGATGATCTTGCCGGCGAGGTCGTTGGTGTTGCCCGCCGTGCGGCGGGCGTCCTGGAACGAGATGCCCTGGTACTCCTGCGTCCAGTTGTTGCCGGAGTAGCCCTGCGACCCCTCGGAGGAGTTGTTGTCGCCGGAGCCGACGTAGAGGTTGCCCTTCGCGTCGAACGCCATGCCGCCGCCGGCGTGGCAGCAACTGTGGATCTGCACCGGGAACTTCAGCAGGTCCTTGCGGGTGGCCTGGTCGATGGTCTGCTTCTCCCGGTCGTAGGTGAACCGGGAGACGGTGCGCTGCCCGACCCGCTTGACCCGGTCGATCGACTCGTGCGGCATCCAGTAGACGTAGAGCCAGCCGTTGTCGGCGAACTTCGGGTCGGGCACGATGCCGAGCAGACCCTCCTCGTTCTTCACCAACTCGGAGCCGCTGCCCCGGTTGCCCATCACCTCCAGGGTGGTGAGCAGCTTGACCTGCCTGGTCCGTGGGTCCCAGGAGTGGATGGTGCCGCAGCCCAGGCCAACCTTCGGGTCGTTCCAGTCCGCGATCGGGCCGCTCGGGCAGGCCGCCTTGCCGACGTAGAAGACGGTGCCGTCCGGCGCGATGGTGAGCCCGTGCGGCTCGCCGATCTGGTCCAGCTGCCCGGTCTGGTTCGCGGCGGTGAGTCGCTCCACCTTGTAGTTCGCGGCGATCGTCGCCTGGCAGTCGCCGCGTACGCGACCTGTGGTCCAGTTCAGCGCCCCGGCCAGGTGCGTGCGGAACGCCTCCTCGCCGTAACTGCCCTCGGTGTGACCCATGCCGGTGTAGAACGAGCGGCCTCCGTCGTAGTCCCGGCACCAGGACACCGGGTGGAACGGGCCGTTGGCTCCCGGCCCCGGGTCGTAGTGCCGCTCCTCGACCTGGGCGAGCGTGTGCACGCTGCCGATCGGGTTCGGGTCCCAGTTGTCCCAGCGGTCGGACCGGGTGATCGTCAGGGGCAGCGACGCCGTGGCCGGGTGCTTCCGGTCCAGGATGTCGACCACCGCGCGATTCACGGGGGTCGGCGGCGGCGCGGTGGCCGTGCCGGTGAACAGGCGCAGGTCGGCGAGCTGGATCAGCGGCTCACCGCTGTTGGCGGTGATGTTCAGCCGGTAGCGGGTGAACTCCTGCGGGGTGGCGATGTCGAACCGGCGGGTCTGGAACCGCTCCGCGAAGGTCTGGTTGGTGCGCCGGTCCAGATCGGACCAGTTCTGGCCGTCGGTGGAGCCCTGCAGGGTCCAGTCCTTCGGGTCCCGTCCGACGAAGTCGTTTGCCGACGTCAGCGCGTACCCGGTGATCCGCTTGGGCGCGGCCAGCTGGTACGCCACCCACGCCGTCGGGGTGCGGACCAGCCACTTGGTGTTGGCGTCGCCGTCGGTCAGCTTCTCCTTGCTCTCGGTCGGCGGGTTCTCGCCGCTGGCGGTCACCGCGGCCACCGGCTCGGCGAGCGGGATGGCACCCGCCGGACGGGCGCCGATCAGGCCTGTGAACCAGGTGGAGTCGACCTGCGCGCGGGCGGCGTCGGCGATGCCGACGAAGCCGCCGCCGGCCTTCATGTAGCCCTGCAGCGCCGACTCCTGGTCGCGGTTGAGCGCGGCGCCCGTCGCGGAGAGAAACACCACGCTGCGGTACGCGGACAGCCCGGTCTGCGTGAATACGCCCGGATCCGTGGTGGCTGTGACATCGATGTCATGACTGACCGCAAGCTGTCGGATGGTGTCGACGGCGCGCGACACCGGGTCCTGCTGATCGGCCACCGGCCCGTGGAACACGAGCACGGCGGTCCTGGACGCCTGTGCCGCCGGGGCGGCCACGGGTCGCGGCGCGGCGGTCGCCGCCGTGGCGGTTGCCGCGCCCGGAATCAGTGTGGCGAAGGCCGCTACCGCGGCGAGGGCTCGTCGTACGTCTCTGGTCATCCCCGTCCCCACTTTCGGTCAGCTTCCATGCGTGTGGGTGTGGCCCTGGAACCGGTGGATCGCCTCCTCGGCGCCGGGGGGCATGCTGCCGTCGGCGTTGCGCACCAGGAAGATCCCGGCCATGCCGCCGTCGGAGTGGTTCTGCACGTGGCAGTGGTACATCCACGCGCCGGGGCCGACGCCCTCGCCGGCCAGCACCTGGAACCCGAACGAGCTGCCCGGGTTGAGGTCCTTGTTGTCGATGACCAGGCTCGGGTCGGCCGGCCCCTCCAGCATTCCGGTGCGGTTGTCCGCCCAACGGTGCGCGTGCAGGTGGAAGGTGTGGAACAGGTTGCCGTGGCCGATGGCGAGCCACTCCACCCGCTGGCCCAGGTTGGCCTCGAACATCGGCGTGTCCGGGGCCATCCGGTTGTTGATCGTCATGTCGTGGAACACGACTGTGAACTGCTTCTCCGGCAGGATGTCGCCACGGCGGCGGACGATCAGAGCCCCGTACAGGCCCTTCGCGACTCCGGCGGTGCCGTGGTCGGTGCCCATCGCGTGATCGTGGTAGTGCCAGTAGCCGGCGCTGCCCGGCATGTACCGGCGACCGGCCGCGGCCACCATCTCGTGGGAGCGCCAGACGTACGTCCGGGTCTCGCCGGGGTTGTTGAAGGAGGCGTTGAGCGGGCTGCCGTCCGAGTCGGTGCTGTAGTCCACCCCGTGCGGGTGGATGGACAGCCGCTGGTCGGTGGTGTTGACCAGGGTGATCTCCAGGGTGTCACCCTCGTAGATCTCCAGCACCGGCCCCGGCACGGTGGCCTGGCCGGGGGCGAGGCCGTACCCGAACAGCCCGCCGGGCAACTGCTCGGCGTAGATGGTGACCTTCTTGGTCACTCCGGCGGCGGCCCGGGCCGGGCTGCCTCCGAACGCGCCACCGAGCGTGGGGGCGGACGCGCCCAACGCTCCGGCGGCGAGCGCCCCGGTCGCGATCAGTGATCGGCGGGACAGGTGGCGCTGGGAGCCAACGGCGTGATCGTCCATGGGTCTCCGTTCCCGACCGGGCGAAGACACGACGAGGGCAGGATGCATCGACCGCCGAGCACAAGGCGGCAGCACGACTGCGGTGAGGATCGTCGCGGACTTCGCTCGGAAGACTCAGAACTTTCGATGGATGAACCCAACTTATGTAATCCATCGACGAAAGTACAGGTCTGGTTGCAGGAAGATTACCGCGAGATCACAACGTACGTCGATTGACCAGGCGTTGTGGCGTGGTCAGACGGTGTGGCGGTCGTCGGCCGGCAGGCCGGGGGTCTCGGGCGGCTCGGGCGACTGGTCGGGCTGACCGAGCCGCTCCACCCGGGTCGGGTCGAGGACCCGGGCGAGGAACGCGCGGGTCCGTTCGTGCTTCGGCGCGCCCAGCACCTCCTGCGGCGGCCCCTGCTCGACCACGACGCCACCGTCCATGAACACGACCCGGTCCGCGACGTCCCGGGCGAACGCCATCTCGTGGGTGACCACCATCATCGTCATGCCGTCCTCGGCCAGCTTGCGCATGACGGTGAGCACGTCGCCGACGAGCTCCGGGTCGAGCGCCGAGGTCGGCTCGTCGAAGAGCATCAGCTTCGGCTCCATCGACAACGACCGGGCGATCGCGGCCCGCTGCTGCTGCCCGCCGGAGAGCTGCGCCGGGAACGCGTCGGCCTTGTCGCTCAGGCCGACACGCTCCAGGTTGGCCCGCGCGATCCGCTCGGCCTCGGCGCGAGGGCGCCGCAGCACCCGCCGCTGGGCCACGGTGAGATTGTTCAGCACGGTCAGGTGCGGAAACAGGTTGAACGACTGGAACACCATGCCGATGCCCCGGCGTACGGTGTCGATCTCGACGTCCGGGTCGGTCATCTCGACGCCGTTCACCCGGATCGTGCCGGCGGTCGGCTCCTCGAGAAGGTCGACGCAGCGCAGCAACGTCGACTTGCCGGAGCCGGACGGCCCGATCACGCAGACGACCTCACCCTGGCCGACCTCGAAGTCGATGCCCTTGAGCACCTCGAGCGCCCCGAAGGACTTGTGCAGATCGCGGATCTCGACGGCGGGAGGGGACGGCGTGGTCGTCATGCGGGTCACCGGGCCTTGGCGTAGCGGAGTTCGAGGCGGCGCACCACCTGGGACAGGGGCAGGGTGATGACCAGGTACGCGAGGCCGGCCACCAGCAGCGGCGTGGCGTTCACCCGGTCGTTGAGCATGTCCCGGCCGAACTTGGTGACCTCGATGGTCGATGCCGTCACGCCCAGCACGTAGGCCAGCGACGAGTCCTTGGTGAGCAGGATGAGCTCGTTCGTCAGCGGCGGGATGACGATCCGAAACGCCTGCGGGATGACGATGGTCCGCATGGCGGTGACGTGCGACATGCCGAGGGTGCGGGCCGCCTCCATCTGCCCCTTCGGCACGGCCTGGATGCCGGCCCGGATGGTCTCGGCCATGTACGCGGCCGCCGTCAGGCCGAGACCGATGGCGATCGAGCCGAACACGCCGCCGGGAATCTCCCGCTCCGGGAAGGCGATGGGGATGCCGTACCCGACGAGGAACAGCACCAGCAGCGCCGGCAGGCCCCGGAACAGCTCGATGTACGCGGTCGCCAGCCAGCGGTACGGCGCCACCCGGGACAGCCGCATCAGCGCGAGGATGGTGCCGAACACGAGGCCGAAGGCGAACGCGCCCACCGTGTAGAGGATCGTGTTGCGCAGCGCCACGGTGATGATCGTCGGGAACATCGACTCGATGATGTCGACGCGGAAGAACGCGTCGGCCAACCGGCCCCAGTCCGCGGCGGCGAGCACCGCGACGATGATCGCGACGAAGACCAGGTACTGGATGCCGAGGGACAGTCGTTCCCGCTGGCGGCGTCGCAGCTTCACGTCGGCTCGTTGCCTTCCCGGAGTGTGTCGACGGGGAGGGCGCACAGCACGCGCGCCCTCCCCCACTGAGCTTCGATCAGGCGGTCGGCCGCTTGCCGATCCACTTCTCGTAGATCTTGTCGTACGAGCCGTCCTGCTTGGCCTTCGCCAGCGTCTCGTTGATCTTCTTGAGCAGTTCCGGGTTGCCGTCCTTCTTCACCGAGAACCCGTACTGCTCACCGGTGTCGAACTCGGCGGTCACCTGGAACCCGCCCGGGTTCTTCTTCAGGTACTCGCTCCACACCGGCAGGTCGTTGATGGCGGCCTCGACCTGGCCGTTGGCGAGCGCCTGCTGCTCGGCGGCGAGGTCCTCGAACTCGACGAGCTGCAGGCCCTTCTCCTTCTCGAACTTCTTGGCGTAGTCACGGCCGGTGGTGGCCGCCTGCACGCCCACCTTCTTGCCCCGCAGGTCGTCGAGCGTCTTGTAGGTCTTGCCGCTCTTGACCAGCATCGCCTGGGTGGCGTCGAAGTACGGGTCGGAGAAGTTCATCACCTTCTGCCGTTCGGCGGTGATGGTCATGCCGGCGGCGGCCGCGTCGCACTTGCCGGTGTTCAGGTCCTGACCGGACTTGATCCCCTCGAACGGCGTGTCGATGATCGTCTGCTCGACGCCCAACTCCTTGGCCACGAGGTCCATCACGTCGACGTCGAACCCGGTGACCTTGCCGCTGGCGTCCTTCGACTGGAACGGCGGGTACGGCAGGTGGGTGCAGACCGTCAGCTTGCCGGCCTGGACCAGCTTGACCCCGCTCGCCTGGACCTCGCTGTCATCCTTCTTGGCGCATCCCGCGCTCAACGCCAGGGCGGCGACCGCCGCGACGAGGCCGGCCTGACGGACTGCGCTACGGACTCTCACGAGTGTGTCCCTCCGGTGCGGCTCCCGCCGTGACGGGCAGCCAGGTTGGTGCGAAGACGGTGTGACAGGGGACGGTACCTGATTCGACGAACGGTACCCAGATCACCTGGCGTAGCGGCAGTGCTGCGGCGACCGTCACAGTCCGTGAACCCGACAGCCGGCCACCAACGGGGGCGAACGGCATTTGAGTATCCGGCGCACCTCGAACGAGTAGGCCGTCGGCTCGGCCGTCGCTGCGCCACCACAGAAGCTGGTAGACGATCAGTGGTACCGCCGTCTTCGGAATGGGTGATCAGAACTGACCATCGAGCCGGGTACACCGAGGCGATCCCGGGTGGGAGGGCACGACTGAGGATGGACACCTACCCCATGACACCTCAGATGGCCTTCGCGCAGTTCGTTCGCCAGGCCGTCGACGATGCCCGCGAGGAGCACGGTTGGACCGTCGGCGACATCGCGCACCACACCGGCGTCAGCCGCTCGACGCTGTTCCGCTGGCTCGCCGGTGACTGGCAGCGCTACCCCGAGCTGGCGAAGGTCCGTAGCCTCTGCGCCACCCTCGGCCTCTCCATCGCCGCCGCGATCCGGCCGCTCGCGATGCCGAACGCCGCCGTGACGCCCCGGGCGCTGGCCGAGGTCGAGGCGGACATCGGCACCATCCGCCGGCGGTTGCTCGACGACACGGTCCCCGCCGCGGACAAGCGGCAGATCCGGGAGCTTCTCCGCCGCCTCGCGGGCCGGGATCTACCGGTCGAGGCGGCGTCGCCGTCCACGACCGGTTCCCGCGCCACCTCGCCCTCCCCGTCGCAGGCCGGAGCGTCGCGCCGGTAGCCCGAGCGGGCCGCTTGTCACAGGGCCCGCCGACCTCAGGTGTGGCACGACCCCGGCGACGTCGACAGGCCTCAGCGCGCGGCGCGGCCCGGCCGGCCCGGGCCGGTGCCGGAGCGTCGGGAACCGATGCGGGGCGCCCGCACCACCGGGGAGCCGCCGGCCCCGGGGCGGAAGTCCCGTGCCGCGGCGGCCACCATCTCGTCGGGGTCGCCTTCAAGCGTCTGCCGGACGTACGACGGAATGATCTCGGACGTGGCCATCGCCAGCCGGACCTGCACCGAACGATCGTCGACCAGGCCCGCGAGATCCTCCTCGCCCAGCTCCAGGGTGCGGACCAGCGCGGCCCGCACGTCGACTGCCGGGTCGGCGGCCAGGGCGCTGCGCTGCGCGGCGGTGGTCCGCGGATTGCGGGCGAGCCCCTTGCGGACGCGGACGGTGCGGTCGGCCAGCAGGGCGACGATGACGTCGGGATCGTGGGTGTGGGTGGCGAGCCGTTCGCGGACCTCGGGTGAGACGTCGTCGACCAACCGGGCGGCCAGCTCGGGCTCCAGGTCGCGGCTCTCGGCGAGCAGGCCCCGAAGCTCCTTGTCGGGTGCGGCCGCCATCACCCGGCGGACCGACTCGTCGCAGGCCGGGTTGCCGGCGACGGCCCAGCGGACCCACCGGTCCGCGTCCTTGACCAGGCGCAGGAGATTGCCGACCGAGGTCGCGGGATTGCGCGCCACGGCCTCCCGGACGTGACGATCATGGTCGCGGGTCAACGACCGCAGCGCCTGCGCGGGCGCGTCCGGCCGGGCCGCGACCGCCTTGCGGACCGCGACCGACGCGTCGGACGCCAGGTCGATGAGGGTCATCTGTGGCGTTGTGGGGTCGTGTGCGACGGCGAGCCGCGCGTCCGCCCCATCACCGGTCGGACGGTCGGCAGTGGTTTCCAACCCGTTGTCCCGGTCGGCCCCGCCGACGTGCTGCTGCTTGCCCATGGGCGCAATCATGGCACGTGGCGAATCGGGCCCCCCGCGGCGAGCGCCCGCGCCGCCCCTGGTCCGCGCGCCGCCGGCTCAGTCGGGGCGCGGGGCCACCAGACCCGACTCGTACGCGACGACAACGAGTTGGGCGCGGTCGCGGACGTGCAGCTTGGCCATGGCCCGGTTGATGTGGGTCTTGGCGGTCAGCGGGCTGATCACCATGCGCGCGGCGATCTCGTCGTTCGACAGGCCCTGGGCGACGAGGATGACGGCTTCGCGTTCCCGGGTGGTCAACTCCCGCAGGCCGGTGGGGGCCCGCAGGTGGCGCGGCTCGGCGACGTACCTGTCGATGAGCCGGCGGGTGATCGACGGTGCGAGCAGCGCGTCACCTCGCGCGGCGACGCGTACGGCGTGCAGGAAGTCCTCCGGCTCGATGTCCTTCACGAGGAACCCGGCGGCGCCGGCGCGCAGCGCGTGGAAGACGTGTTCGTCGAGGCCGTAGTTGGTCAGGATGACGACGTGCACCCCGGCCAGGGCCGGGTCGGCGGCGATCAGTCGGGTAGCCTCGATGCCGTCCAGCACCGGCATCTGGATGTCGATGAGTGCGATGTCGGGCAGGTGACGCCGGGCGAGGGCCACTCCCTCACGACCGTCGGCGGCCTCGGCCACCACCTCGATGTCGTCCTCGATGTCGAGGAGCGCGCGGAAGCCACTGCGCAGGAGCGCCTGGTCGTCGACCAGCAGGACGCGGATCACGCGGGCGGGCCGACGGGGAGTTCCGCGTGGACGGTGAAGCCGCCCTCGTCGCGTGGCGCCGCGTGGAGGCGGCCGCCCAGGGCGGTGACCCGTTCGCGCATCCCGAGCAGCCCGACTCCGGGCGTCGGCGCGGTGGCCAGCGTGGCCGTACCGTCGTCGTCGACGCGGATCGCGAGGGCGTCCGGCCGGTAGTCGACGCGGACCGACGCCGTGGCCGCGGCGGCGTGCCGAGCCACGTTGGTCAGGGACTCCTGCACGATCCGGTAGGCAGTCCGGTCCACGGCGACGGGCACGGCCTGTCGTTCGCCCTCGACAGTCAACGTCGTGTCCAGCCCGGCCAGCCGGGCCCGCTCCACCAGCTCGGGCAGGTGGTCGAGGCCGCGCGGCGGGTTCCTGCCGTCGTCGCGCAGGGCCTCCAGGGTCGCGCGCAACTCCCGGCTCGCCTCACGGCCGGCCTCCCGGATCGCCAGCAGCGCCTCCGGTACCGCCTCGCCGCGCCGGCGGGCCAGGTGGACGGCCACCTCGGCCTGCACCTTGATGATCGAGATCTGGTGGGTGAGGGAGTCGTGCAGCTCCCGCGCGATGTGCAGCCGCTCCTCGTCGGCGCGGCGTCGCGCGGTCTCCTCCCGGGTGCGCTCGGCCTCGTCCGCCCGCCGCTCGGCCTGCCGCAACGCCTCACCCGCGGCGCCGGCGGCGATCAGCCAGGCCACCTCGAGCGCGCCCCGGGCCCGGGCGAACGCCTCCCCCGGGGGCAGGTCCTGCGGCGGGGCGAGGGCGGTGAGGGGAAGAGCGACGAGCATCAGCACGGCGGCGACGACGGTGACGACGCGATGGCCCGCCCGCACGCCTGTGTACACCGCGAACAGGAAGGCGACGGCCGGCATGTCGAACCCGACCGCCTGGTAGCCCACCGCGCACAGCCCGGTGACGGCCAGGACGGCGACGGGCGCCCGGCGACGCGCCGCCAGCGCCAGACCGCTGGCCGCCAGCAGCGGATAACCCAGCAGCTCGCTGTCGATCGTGGAGTGGTCCGCGGACAGCCCGGCGACCAGCAGCACCGCCGCCACACCGACGGCGATCGCCCAGTCCCGCACACCGGCACGCCCTGTGCTCATGCGCGCACCCTAGCCCGATGCGCGGTGCGGGCGACTCCTGCACACGAACGACAGGCGCCTACCGCGTCCGCGGTAGGCCGGCGGCGCCTGCGCCGTGCGTGGCAGTCGGCTACGCCGGTGGCGGCAGCGGGAAAAGCCTCCATCCGCCGGACGACCGGCGGTCGAACCGGCGACAGGATCGAGCACAACCACCGAGACGTACGACGAAGGAGAAGTACATGTTCGCGTCGAGAAACCTGAAGCCGGCCCGTCTGCTGTGCACCGCTGCCGCGTCCGCCCTGCTGGGAGGATTCGGTCTCGCCGCGCCGGCCGCCGCGTACACCTCGTCCGCGCCGTTGGCGGCAAGCGTGACCACCATGAGCGCCGGGCGACTCGGGGCGAGCGTTGCTGCCCTGCTGGGCCTGGCCGGGGTGATCGTCGGCGCGCTGGCCCTGGCCCGCCCCGCCAGCCGCGTCGGCACCGGCCGCGGGCTGTTCGGTGCGACCGTGGCGTTGGCGGCGGGGCTGCTCGGCGTGGCCCTCGGCGCGCTGGTGGTGGCGACCTCCGACGGCGGCATCGGCACCGGCAACGGGCTCGGCGGGGCGTACGTGGCCCTCGTGGTGGGGTTGGCCGCCCTGGGCCTCGGAGGGCTGGGGCTGAGCCGCACCCGCAGATGAGGCGGGGTCAGCGGCCGAACGCCAGGTAGAGCCCCAGACCGAAGTTCACGACCAGGACTATGGCACCGACGACGGCGACCCAGCGCTGCCACCTCGTCCACCGGACCGTACTGCGGGAATCGAAGATGCCCGCCTCCTCTATGCGGACCGCCGCGATCCTGTCCCGCTCCACGGCGTCCCGACGCCCCGAGGCCACGTTGGCGCTCAGGAGGGCGGCGTTGGCGCGAAGCTCCTCGGTGAGAGCCTGCAACGCCTGCGTCATCGAGTCGATCGAACCGTTGATGTGGCGTAGGTGCTCGTCGTGGCCCTGCAGACGCTGCTCGATCCGCCCCGCCCCCACACCGCGTTCGTACGCGGCGGACGCGCTCTCGCTGCTCTCGGTCATGGTCGTCCCGTCCCAAGCGGTAGTGGGACGCCCGGAATCCGAGTCGGCCGGTACGGAGTCGTGCTGCCTCTGCGATGCACGGTCGGTACCTCCTACTGGACAGGACAACGCCGACCTGATCGCCTGCCCCCACTGTCGACGGCGCCACGGCTCCCACTCGGCGGACTCCCGGGTTTGTCTCCGCCGTCGCCTCCGTGCACCTAGTCGTACCATTCGCCGGGCGAGAAATCACCTGCTGAAATCCGACAAAGCCGCAGGTCAGAGCCCATGAACCCTGACCTGCGGCAGCCGCTCGTCGTCAGCCGCGCCGCGCACCCGCCCGGCGGAAGCCCAGGATCACGACCGTACCGACCGCCAGGTGCATCAGCACGAGGGCGACAGTGGTGCCGGCCGCCGCGTCGACCAGGGATGCCGGCACGAGCGACAGCGCGAGCACGGCGACGGCGATTCCGGTCCAGATGGTCGTGGCGCGTGCCGAGACCCGCTCGAGCACCGCGAGCAGGCCCCAACCGAGCAGGGCGGCGAGCGCGGACGTCACGATCACGGCGAGCACCGTGACGTCCTGGGGGCCGGCGCCCTGGTCGACGGTGAGCGGCGCGCCGGCGACGGTGGCGATCAGCCACACGACCACGGCGGCGAGCACGGCGACCACGAGGGCGATGGACCGGTTGCGCACCCGCGACGCACCGACGTCGGCGCGGGGGGTGGAGGCTTCCGTGGACATGAGAGGACTCCTTTGTGGAGGGGGGCGTCGAGATCGAACCGTATCAGAAGGTTCTGATCTTTACTATCTCGTTCTTAACTTCCTGACAGGCGGAGAGATACTCCGCTGCGAGATAGTTCGAGTCACGGACTAGTTGCTAGGCTGCCGTCATGACGACCGGCACCTCCGGCCCCGATGACGCGACGCCCGACCTGATGTTCCTGATGTCCTGGGCCACCCACGCGCTGGCGCAGGAGCACGCCGCCGCCCTCTCCGACCTGGGCATCTCGACGCGGGCCTACTGCGTGCTCGATCGCGGCCGCACCGGCGAGTTCACCCAGAGCCAGCTCGGCGACATGTGCGGCATCGACAAGACGACGATGGTCGTCACCCTCGACGAGCTCGAACGTGCCGGCCTGGTCGAACGCCGCACCTCGACGACCGACAGACGTGCCCGCATCGTCACCGTCACGCCCGACGGCGAGCGGCTGGTCGCCGAGGCCCGGCGGATCGTCGCGCGGCTGCAGGGCGACATCCTCGACGCGGTCCCGTCGCGCGACCGGAGGATCTTCCTGGACGTGCTCGGCCGACTCGTCGACGGCCGGCTGTCGACGTTCGTGCAGACCGACCGTCCGGCCCGTCGGCGGTCCTCCCGGGCAGCCTGACCCCCGCTGCGCCGACCGTCCGGCTCGGCCCGCCGGCGCGACTAGACTCGCAGGTGGCGTCGAGCGGGGGAGCATGTCCAGGTGAGTTCGGACCAGCTCCTCGTCACACTGGACCGGGACAGTTCGGTGCCGTTGCAGCAGCAGCTCTGCGACCAGATCAGCGGGTCCGTGCGGGCCGGCCGGCTGCGCCCAGGCGACACGGTGCCGCCCAGCCGCGAGCTGGCGCACCAGCTCGGGGTCTCCCGGACGGTGGTCACCCGGGCGTACGAGCTGCTGCGGGCCAACGGGGTGCTCACCTCGCGACGCGGCTCCGGCACGCGGGTCAGCGCCGCCCTCACCGACGCGCCGCCGCCGGCCCAGCGCGCCGCCCGCGCGCACCTGCGGCCCGAACCCCCGCTGCCCACCGACGCCGGCAGTCCGCTGTGGAAGCCGTGGGAACCGGCCCCGATGAACCGGCCGGACGGGACGTACGACTTCCGGCACGGCACCCCGGCGCTGGCCAGCTTCCCGGTGGCCCGGTGGCGGCAGTCGCTCGCCGACGCCGTGAGCCGGGCCGACGCGGTGGCCCTGGGCTACGGGCCGGCCGAGGGGGCGCCGGCGTTGCGTGCCCAGATCACCGCGCTGCTGCGGCGCAGTCGCGCGCTGGACGCCACCCGGGAGAACACGGTGGTGACCAGCGGTGCCACCCAGGCCATGGACATCCTGGTCCGGCTGCTCGTCGGCCCCGACGACGTGGTGGTCATCGAGGACCCGAGCCACACCGTGCTGCGGCAGATCTTCGGCTACTCGCGGGCCGCGGTGGTGCCGGTCGGCGTCGACGAGGAGGGTTTGCGGGTCGACGAGATCGAGTGCCGGGTCCGCGCGCACGGCCTCGACCCGGCCCGGGTACGCCTGGTCTACGTCACCCCGTCGCACCAGTTCCCGACCGGGTTCATCATGTCCGAGCGGCGGCGGCGAGCGCTGCTGCGCTGGGCCCGCGAACACGGCGCCACGGTGCTGGAGGACGACTACCACAACGAGTTCACCTTCGCGCAGGAGCGGTTGCCGTCGCTGGCCGCCGACCCGCAGGACGCGGACGTGGTCTACGTCGGCAGCTTCAGCAAGACGCTCTTCCCCTCGCTGCGCATCGGGTACGCGGTGTTGCCGCCGCACCTCGTCCGGTCGTTCTTGGGCGTCAAGTGGATCACCGACCGGCTGACCCCGACGCTGACCCAGGAGGCGCTGGCCGAGTTCATCTCCTCCGGCGCGTACGCCCGGCACATCGGCCGGATGGACCGCCTCTACCGGCAGCGGCGTGCCCGGCTGCTGGAGGCGCTGTACGAGCACTTCGGCGCGGGGGTGCGGATCTCCGGCACGGCGGCCGGGCTGCACGTGCTGGTGACCCTGGGCGGCGCGCCCGACGTCGGCGAGGCCGAGATCGTGCGCGCCGCCGCCGCGCGGGGCGTACGGGTCTATCCGGCCTCGGGCTACTTCGTCACCCGCCCGCCGACCGAGCCGACGTTCCTGATCGGGTACGCGGCGCTGCCCACCGCCCGGATCACCGAGGGAGTGGCGCTGCTGGCCGCGGCGGTGCGGGACGTGACGGCTCGGTGAAGCGAGGCCTGTGGAACCGGGCATGCTGGGCGTACGGGACGGTGCAGTCGAAGACCGCCTTCGCCGTGCGCCCGTCGGCCGACAGCGACGGGGAGTAGCCGGTGTGCTGGCTCGGGTCGAGTGGGAAGCCCTCCCGGTCCGGCAGCACCAGCAGGTCCTGGTCGGCCTGGAAGCGGGTGACCATCGCCCACCACAGGTCCTGGTCGGACTCGATGTCGACGTCCTCGCCCACGCACAGCACCAGCTTGGCCATCCGGAACCGCTCCAGCACCGCCTCGGCGGCGGCGCGTACCGCGAGGTCGTCCTCCGGGCCGCGCTTGGCCGGCCACTGGAGCACCACCATGAGCTGGCCGCCGCCCGCGGTGTGGCAGTGCGCGGCCAGGGCCGGCGTCCCCCGACGACGCAGCAGGTCCAGCACCGCGGCCTCCATCCCGAAGCCGAGCAGCACCGACTGTTCGTGCCCGGGCCCGGAGACGGCCTGCAGGATCGGGCTCTCCCGGGCGGTGATCGCGGTGATGCGGATCAGCGGTAACGAGGGGTGCGCCCGACCCTGGTAGCCGAGGAACTCCGGCGTGGCCACCGAGCCGTGCGCGCTCTCCGGCACCCGGTCGGCCCGCAACTCGCCCTCGATGACGTACTCGGCGTGCGCGATGAACTCGGCGTCCACTGTGGCGCAGGGCAGCAGTTCCACCGGCTGACCGGCGAGCGCGCCGGCCACCGCCAGCTCGTCGACCTCGGGCGGGACCAGCGAGGTGGGGCAGCAGGAGGACAGCAGCACCGCCGGGCTCAGCCCGAGGTGGATCGCGATCGGCAGCGGGCGCCCCCGGCGCAGAGCGGCCTGGTGCGCGAGCTCCAGGTCCCGTCCGGGCACCATCCAGATGGTCAGCGTGTCAGGCCCCTGCACGCACATCCGGTGCACGGACAGGTTGCGGACCCCGGTGTCCGGGTCGGTGGCGAGCACCGCGCCGAGGGTCAGGTAGGGCCCGGCGTCCTCGTCGGTGAGCACCGGCACCGGCAGCGCCGTCAGGTCCACCGGCAGCGTCTCGCGCGGCCAGCGGGACGCGTCGGGGGCGGGCACCGGCGGGCGGGGGGCGGCCACCGCGTCGAGCAGCCGGTGCGGCAGCTCGGCCGGCGTGCAGCCGAGCAGGCCGGCGGCGCGTCGGCGGGTGCCGTAGAGGCCCATCAGCACCGCCCGGGTCGGGCCGTGGACGGGGCGTACCCGGTCGAACAGCACCGCCGGGCCGGCGCCGGTGGGCGGGGCGGCCGGCGCGCCCGCCCAGCGGGCGTAGTGCGCGGAGACGCCGTAGCGGGCGGGCAGCTCCGTGGCGACGCGGACCAGCTCGCCCGGTAGCGGGTCGAGGCTGGCCAGGGCGTGCCGCAGGTCCACGGGCGGGCGGTGGCTCATCACTTCTCCGCCACTGGCCCGGCGGCGCGGCGGGCCCGCAGCATGTCGAGCTGCATCCGGGTCAGCTCGTCGATGAGCGCACGGTAGGTGCCGACCGCGACCTCGGGCGGAATGCCCTGCCGGGACGCCAGGTCGTGCACCCGGCCGAGCACCTGCCGTGCCCGCTCGGGTGACCGGACGGTCGCCTCGTCCGTCTTGTGGGCGGTCAACTCCTGCACCACCCGGGTCCGCTCGGCCAGCAGGGCGACGATGCGCTTGTCGAGCGCGTCGATGGCGACCCGCAGCTCGGCGATCCGGGCCGGGCCGTCGACGCCGCCGGCCGGCGGAGAGCCGGCCTGCGGCGCGATCAGGTGCTCGTCGCTCACGGCTGCGGGACCTCGTCGACGACGAAGACGACAGTGGGCTCGGCGTCGCTGCCCTGGGACCGGTGCTCCTCGTCGTCGGGGATGACGAAGCCCATGCCGGGTCGGCACGGCACCGACCGGTCCCGGAAGTGGATGGTGAACTCGCCCTGCAGGACGTAGCCGGTGTGCCCGCGCAGGCACCAGTGGTGCTCGTCGAAGCCCGGCGGCAACTCCAGCAGGCGCAGGCGCTGACCCCCGACGTACGAGATCTTGACGCGCCCCTCGGCGCCCGGCTTGTCCCACCTCTCCCACTCGGTGGCCGGGAAGTCGATGCCGACCGGCGCGGCGACCTGCTCAGTGGACATTCTCGATATCTCCTCTGGTGTGGGCGGTTTCGGCGCGGCGGGGCCGCGGAACGCGTTCGTTGCGGTCGCGGCGCGGGAGGACCGGCCCACCGTCGACCCGCTGGTGCTGCTTGAGCAGCTGCACCATGTCGAGCATCCGGTGCACCATCCGCTCCAGCGCGTCGACGCCCTCGACGTCGGTCAGGCCGGGAGCGCCCGTGGTGTTGCGCAACAGGACGGGGAACCCGCTGCCCACCAGGATCATCCGGTTGAGCAGCAGGTTGTTGACGATCTGGTTGTGCACCGAGGAGTCGCTGTACCGACGCCCGGTCACGATGATGCCGCCGACCTTGTCGGCCAGCGGCCGGGTGAAACGCAGGTAGCCGACGCCCGCCCGCTCGATGAATACCTGCATGAGGTGGGCGAGGCCGAAGCCGTGCACCGGGGCCGCGTAGATCAGCCCGTCGGCGCCGGCCATCTGCTCCACCAGGGCGGGGACGTCGTCGTCCACCTGGCAGGGCAGCGTACGGCTGTTGCAGTCGCCGCACGGGCTGCACGGCGAGATGCGGTGCTCCCGTAGGGCGATGGTGCGCAGGATCGCGCCGCGCTCGGCGATCAGCTTGCCCGCGTACGCGACGGCGTGGTCGGTGTTGCCACCGGCCCGCTCCGATCCGTTGATGGCGAGGATGGTCGCTGCTTCGCTGTGCAATGGCACCCCCGGTGCTCGTCTCCGCAGGGGGTGGACGCCGGAGCGGCACCCACCCCCGGCGAGGTCAGTCAGTCAGTTTTCCGGCGAAGTAGTCGATGTAGGCCTGCATGTCGAAGTGGCCGTGCCCGGAGAGGGAGAAGACGATCGCCTTCGACTCGCCCGTCTCCCGGCAGCGCAGCGCCTCGTCCACCGCCACCCGGACGGCGTGGGTGGACTCGGGCGCCGGCACGATCCCCTCGCTGCGGGCGAACAGCACGCCCGCCTCGAAGCAGGCGGTCTGCGGCACGGCCCGCGCCTCGATGAGGTCGATGTCCCGCAGCGCGCTGACGATCGGGGCCATGCCGTGGTAGCGCAGCCCACCGGCGTGGATCGCCGGCGGGTGGAAGTCGTGGCCCAGGGTGTGCATCTTGGCCAGCGGGGTGAGCCCGGCGGTGTCGCCGAAGTCGTAGTCGTAGCTGCCCTGGGTCAGCGACGGGCAGGAGGCCGGCTCTGCCGCGATGAACCGCACCGTCGGGCCACCGCCCAACTGGCGTCGCACGAACGGCAGGGCCAGTCCGGCGAAGTTCGAGCCGCCGCCGGCCGCGCCGACGACGATGTCCGGGTAGTCGTCGGCCATCGCGAGCTGGAGCAGCGCCTCCTGCCCGATGATCGTCTGGTGCATCAGCACCAGGTTGAGCACCGAGCCGAGGGCGTACTTGGCGGCGCCACCGCTGGACATCGCCGCCTCCACCGCCTCGGAGATGGCCAGGCCGAGGCTGCCGGTGGAGTCCGGGTCGGCGGCGAGGGCCGCCCGGCCCGCCTCGGTACGGTCGCTCGGGCTCGCGGTGACCGACGCGCCGAACGTCTCCATCAGCCCCCGGCGGTACGGCTTCTGGTCGTAGCTGATCCGCACCATGAAGACCTCGCAGTCGAGGCCGAAGTAAGCGCAGGCCATCGAGAGCGAGCTGCCCCACTGGCCGGCGCCGGTCTCGGTGGTGAGCCGCTGCACGCCGTCGAGCTTGCTGTAGTACGCCTGCGGCACGGCGGTGTTCGGCTTGTGGCTGCCGGCGGGGCTGACCCCCTCGTACTTGAAGTAGATCCGGGCCGGCGTGTCGAGGGCCTGCTCCAGGCGACGGGCGCGCACGAGCGGACTGGGCCGCCACTGCCGGTAGATGTCGAGCACCGGGCCGGGGATGTCCACGTCCCGCTCGGTGGTGAACTCCTGCTCGATCATGCCGGTGGCGAAGAGGGGTTCGAGGTCCGCCGCGGTGATGGGTTCCCGGGTGCCGGGGTGCAGCATCGGGGGCAGCCCCTTGGGCAGGTCGGGAACCACGTTGTACCAGGTCGTCGGGATGTCACTCTCGGGCAGCACGAACTTCGTCGCGGTCATGGCCTCTTCCGATGCGGGGTGGGGTGTCAGGGACTTGCGGTGGCCGGTTCGGCGAGTGCCGGCGCGGGCCGGACGGCCGGTCGGATCCGCAGCACTGCGAACGCGACCATGCCGACCACCGGGGTCAGCAGGAGCAGCAGGAGGACGGGGTGGTGTCCCTGGGTCTGCCAGACGAAGCCGAGACCCATCGGCACGACGAGCCGGGCCGAGCTGAGCACGAAGGCGTTCAGGGCCATGAAGCCGCTGACCCGGTGCTCCGCCACGTGGTCGGCGATGTAGGTGGGCACCACCACCGACGCGATGATCTCGCCGAGGGTCCAGACCACTGTGGAGAGCAGCACGGCGGGCAGCGAGAACGCGAACACCAGGACGGCCATCCCGGTCGACCAGAGCAGACCCGCCACGATCAGCAGGACCCGGGTCGAGTACGCCTTGATCCGCTTCTCGATCAGCAGGCTGGCGCTGACCACGACGACGCTGTTGATGGTGTAGACCGCGCCGACCAGCGCCACCGACGAGTGCAGCACCGTGGTGACCGCGAGGGGCAGCGTGTACTCCAGGCCGATCAGCGGCGCGACGTAGCAGAACGAGACGAGCACCAGCACCGCCACGTCGATGTCGCGCAGCAGTCCGGCACGGCCGGTGCTCGCGGTCGTCGACGCCGTCGGGGCACGCCTGGTGTCCGCCGGTACGAAGAGCCAGATGGTGGCCGCCGCGAGCAGTCCGAGCAGGATGTTCCCGGCGAACATCAACTGGTAGGAGAACGCCGCCGCGAACCCGCCGAGCAGCGGGCCCACCCCCATGCCGAGGTTGTTGGCGAGGTAGCTGACCGTGTACGCGAAGGGCCGCTCACCGGGCTCGGTCAGGTCGGCGATGAGCGTGTTCGCGGCCGGGGAGAACATCCCCATCCCGACCAGCGCGACGAAGAGCAGCGCCGCGTACGTCCAGGTGGGGCCGTCGAGCAGGGCGAGGCCCAGGTAACCGACCGCGTTGAGCAGCAGGCTCGTCACCAGCGCGGCGCGTCGCCCGGCGCGGGCGCAGATCGGGCCGCTGAGCAGACTGCCGGCGAGCAGGCCGGTGCTGCCCACGGAGATCAGCACGCCCGCCTCGCCGGTGCTGAGGTGCCGGCTCTGCACGAGGTAGACCGCGAGCAGCGGGAACACGAACATGCCGGCCCGGTTGATGAACGAGGCGTAGACGAGCATCCGCAGCGGACGCGGCAGTGCCCGGAACCGGGTCAGCCACATGACGGCTCCCCCACCGGCTCGGTGTGCACCTCGAAGGAGTCCCGGATGACCTTGAACCGGGCGCGGACGTCGTCGAAGTCCCGGCCCTCGCAGACGTACCAGCCGAGCACGTCGTTGGAGGCGGTCGGCACGGCGAGCACGTCGCCCACGGCCTTCCACACGTCCGCGTCGCGCACCGAGTCGAGCGCCCGCAGCTCGTCGGCAGTGGTGATCGCGGTGATCCGGCCGTACCTGTCCGAGCACAGGTATTCGGTGCCGATCTCCGGGCCGAGGGTGGTCGTCGGCACGTGCTGCGGGTCCAGTTCCAGGCGGCACCACTCCCCCGCCAGGTTGATGCCCCGGCCGGCCTGGATGGCGGGGACGATCGAGCCGCCGCCGGCCCGTGCGGCCGCCTCGCCGAAGACCACCTCGCCGTCGTCGCGGAGGAAGAACTCCACGTGCGCCACGCCGGTACGCATCCCGAAGCCGCGCAGGACCGTGGCGCTGGCGGCCAGGATGCGCCGCTCCGCAGGGGTCAGGTCGTGCTTGCGGGAGACCGTGCCGCCGGGCTCGTCGCGGAACTCCAGGACGGAGTACGTGTAGCGGGAAAGCTGCTCGAAGACGACCTCGCCGTCGCGCAGCAGCGAGTCCACGTGGTACTCGGCCCCCCGGACGTACTCCTCCACCCGGTAGTCGTGCCGGTCGTCGGCGATCAGCGGCCACACCCGGGCCAGGTCCTCGGCGGAGTCCACCCGGTGGGTGTCGCCGCAGGCCCAACCGGCGTACGGCTTGATCACCACCGGCCAGCCCACCTCGGCGGCGAACTCGGCGACCGCGCCGACCGTCTCGGGGCGACAGGAGCGGGCCACCGGCACGCCCAGCTCGGTGGCCCGGCGGTGCATCACGTTCTTGTCCCGGAAGGTCAGGGCCTCCTCCGGGTCGAGCCCTTCGATGCCGTGGTCGCGGCGGCAGTGCGCCGCGGTCAGCACGTCACCCTCGAAGAGCGGGAAGATGCGCCGCACCGGGTGCGTGGCGACGATCGTCGCGACGACCGAACGGACGGCAGCGGTGTCGTCGAGGTCGGCGTGGTAGCAGGGCAGGTCGGCGGCCTCGGCGGCCGGCTGCCCGGTCGGCAGCAGCGCCACGGTGGCCACGCCCCGCTCGGCGGCGGCGGCCACCACGCTGCGGAACTGGGCCGCGTACCGGCCGGCCGCAGGTCGGTAGATGACCAGGATCGCGCGGTTCACGACCGGCTCCCACTGTCGCTGCCGACCGGGCCCGCGGTGCGCAGGACGGCGCTTGTCGTCGCGCCGTCGAGCACCGCCTCCTGCCGTGTGCCGTCGGACAGGTCGTCGAGGGCGGCGGCGAGCCGGGCCAGCGCGTCGACCACCTCCGCGCGGCCGCCGGGGTGGGCCGACTCGACGGTGAGCAGCAGCCGGTGCCGGCCCGCGTCGGTGCGGACCAGGTGCCCCTGCCGCCAGTTCCAGCGCCGGGAGTGGGCTCGCCCGTCCGCGTCGGCGTAGACGACCTCGCCCGGTTCGGGCCGCTCCGGCGCGTCGGGCGCGCCGAGGGGCAGGAACGTCTCGGTGCCGTCGGCCGGGCGGACGACCAGGTCGGTGATGCCGTCGACCGCGCACGAGGCCACCGGCAGCGCCGCGTCGAGCGAGACGGCGTTGCAGAGGTCGACCAGGGCGTTGATCCGGGGCAGCCGGTCACCCTTGGCGACCCGTCGGGCGATCGACTCGGCGGCGCAGGGGAACCGGTTCGGGTTCACCCCGACCGTCCGGTACGCCTCCCGCCACGCGGCGATGCCCGGCAACTCGGCCACCCCCGCCCTGTCCAGGCCGGCCGCGTGCAGCGTGTCCTCCGCGGCGGTCAGCAGCGCCGACACGGTGGGTGGCGCCGGAGCGACCTCGACCGCCGACACGGCGAGCACGCCGAGCACGTAGTCCGGCACTGCGGTCAGCACCCGGTCGTCGATGCGGACGGTGAGGGTGTCCGCACCGTCGCTGAGCTGGGTCATCGTGATCCTCGTGAGGTTCGGGTCCGATTGTCGGTCCGACCGTACGCAGCGCGACGACCACCGGGTGTGGCCAATCCGGGGTGATCCGGTGAGGCCAATCCGGCGGTCGCCGGCGGGTCGTCGCGACTGTCGGCACGGGCCCGCGCGCCGAGCAGCGTGGTGCCCACCGCCAGCACGCAGAGCGCGGCGCCGACCGGCCCGAGCAGGTCGAGGGCGTCCGCGCCGCCGTGGCGCAGCAGCCGGTTGCCCAGGAAGCCGCCGAGGGCGATGCCCACGAACGTGGCCGAGGAGTTGAGGGACAGCAGCAGCGGCCCGGAGGTCGGCGCGACACTGAAGAGCCGGTGCTGCTGGGCCGGCTGCGTGGCCATCGCGGTGACGCCCCACGCGGCCATGGCCAGCGCGGCCGGCAGCAGCGCCTGCCGGGTCAGCGGCAGTGTGACAAGCACCAGGGCGAGCCCGGTGATCGAGACCACGAGCACCGGCAGGCCACCCCAGCGGTCGGTGGCCCGCCCGCCGAGCACCGTCCCGGCGACCGCCGGCACACCGAAGACGAGCAGCAGCACCGCGAGCAGGGTTCCGTCGCCGTCGGTGGCCGGCGCGAGCAGCGCCCCGACGTACGTCAGGGCGAGGTAGCCGCCGGTCATGAACAGCGCGGTGGTGAGTACCGCCAACCCGACGCGGCTCTCGCGCGCCGGGGCGAGCCGGGCGGCAAGCGACGGGCCGGGCGGCAGCGCCAGCCTCGGCAGGCCGAGAAGCACCGCCAGCGCGCAGGCGGCGCCGAGGGCGGCGAGCAGCCAGAAGGTGGCCCGCCACTGGAGGTCGGCGGCGAGCCAGGTGCCGAACGGCACCCCGACCACGGTGGCCGCGGAGAGGCCGCCGAGCACCACCGCCATGGCACGGCCACGCCGCTCGGGTGGCGCCGAGGCGGCCGCCGACGCGGTGGCGGCCGGCACGTAGAGCGCCGCGCTGACCGCCGTGAGGACGCGGGCCAGCAGCAGCAGCGGCAGGTCCGGCGCGAGCGCGGAGGCGACGTTGCCCACTGTGAACCCGACAAGCGAGACCACCAGCACGGTACGTCGCGGCACCCGGCCGGTCAGCGCGCCGAGCACCGGGGCGGCGACGGCGTACGCGAGGGCGAAGACGGTGCTCACCCAGCCGGCCGAGGCGACGCTCACCCGCAGCGTACGGGCCACCTCGGGCAGCACCCCCGCGACGACGAAGGTGTCGGTGCCGATGGCGAACGCCCCGACGGCGAGCAGCGGAACGACAGGCACGGACCGCCGCATCACGCCACCCCCGCCGGCTGCCCGGCGCGGTAGCGGACGGCGTCCCCGGCGACGACCTGGCCGCCCAGCAGCACCAGCTCGATCGCCTCCGGCCGGCCCAGCACCGTGATGTCCTCGGCCGGGTCGCCGTCGGTGACCACCAGGTCGGCCAGCCGGCCCGGCTGCACCGTGCCCGCCTCGTCGCCGCGCCCGGCCAGCCGCGCGCCGTTGGCCGTGGCCCAGGTCAGCACCACAGGCGCCGGGATACCGGCCATCGTCACGTACGTCTCCAGCTCCTCGGCGTACCGGCCGTGCGGGGTCCACGCGAACCCGAAGTCGTCACCGGCCACGATCGGGATGCCCATGTCCACCATCAGCGGCAGGATGCGCAGGGTGTTCTCCACCTCGGCCTGGAACTCGAGCGTCTCCAGGTACTCCGGGGTCTTGCCGTGCTGCGTGCCGGTGGTGAGCAGCCGGTACGGCTGGTGCAGGCTCGGCACCACGAAGATGCCCCGCTCGGCGATCGCCTCCAGGGCCGCGTCGTCGGCGTACGTGGCGTGGTCGATCACGTCGACCCCGGCGGCGATGGCGTTGCGGATGCCACCCAGCCCGCGCGAGTGGGCGCGGATCCGGACTCCCCGCTCGTGTGCCGCCCGCGCCGCGATCACCAGCTCCTCGGCCGTGAACAGCAGCTCGTGCGAGCGCCCGTTGGGGAACGTGTCGTCGCCCGTGGAGAAGACCTTGATGATCTCCGCGCCCTGTTTGACCTCGGTGTCGACGTACTCGATCAGCTCTTCCGGGGTGTCGGCCAGCCGCATGAGATCGCTCGGGATGCGTTGCTTGACCGCCGGGTTGCGGCGCTCCGGCGGACCGGACACCATCAGGTCCCGGCTGCACGGGGTGATGCGCGGACCGGGCAGCTGCCCGGCGTCGATCGCCCGGCGCAGCGCCATGTCGATGCCGGACACCGAGCCGGCGCCGACGAACGCGGTGTAGCCCAGCCGCAGCATCGCCGCCGCGTTGGCGGCGGCGCCGAGGGTGACCTCCGGGATCGTGTACTTGAAGAGCATCTCCCGGCCGTCGAGCACGTTCAGGTACGCGATGTGGGTGTGGCCGAGCGTCATTCCTGGCATGACCGTCCGGCCGTCGAGGTCCAGGACGTCGATGTCCGGGTCGTGCACGGGCGCCTGCGCCTCGGGCAGGACGGCCACGATGCGCTCGCCGTCGAGCAGCACGCTGTGGTGCGGTCGGGAGGCCACGCCCAGTCCTTCCTGGACCGTGGCGCGGTGCAGCAGCATTCGTCGGGGCACGAGGTGTCTCTCCGGTTCTCTCGGTGTCTGGTGTCAGCGGCGGCCGAACAGGGTCCACACGATCTCGGCGCCCGGGCGGCGGGCCACCCAGCGCAGGCCGTGGCCGTCGACCCCGGGCGCGTTGGTCACGGCGAGGTCGGCGCCGCCGGCCGCGAGGATCTCGGCGGCGCGCTGGGTGGAGTCTGCGTCGACCCACCGGACCTCCCGGTCCCGCAGGCCCGGTGGCGCGAGGTCGGTGAAGATCCGCCGGACCTCCCAGAGGGCGGCCACGGCGAGCTGGCCACCGGACAGGTCCGGCCCGCGGTCCGGGTGGGCCGCGATGCCGTACTCCGGGGTGGCCTGCGCGAAGTAGGCCTCCAACCGCAGGTCGCGGTGCCAGTGGAAGCGGGTGAGCCCCTGATAGGCGCTCGGCACGAGGGCCTGGTCGACCCGCCGGTCCACGAGCGCCGCGAGCACCGCGTCGAAGGTGTCGGACAGCTCGACGCGCAGCCCGTGCCGCTCGGCGAGGAACACAGCGGTCAGGTGGCTGGACGTTCCGGGCGGGCCGAGCGTGGCCAGCGTGGTGCCGGGCCGGCTCGCCCAGCCGTCCACCACACTGCGCCAGCGCCGCCCGTACGCCTCGGCGAGCGGCCCGGGCAGCGCCGGCACCCGCTCGTCGGCGACGGTCTCAGGTGGTGTAGCCACGGTTGCCCGCCATCCGCTGCGCCACCTGGGTCTCGTGGTCGGCCTCGACCCGTCGGTCGACGATCCGGGCGGCCTTCCAGCTCACGAAGGCGCCGGTGCTGACGATCGGGTCGAGCCCGTCGGTCAGCTCCACCTCGACGGGCACGCCGAGCGCGGCGGCGGCCCGCTCCCGGACGCCGTCGGTCACCCCGGCGGGGTCGTCGACAAGTTCCTTGAGCAGTTCCAGGCGGACGGTCAGCCGGTCACCGCCGGCGGCCGGGTCGTGGTCGATCACCACCTGGTAGCCGCCCGAGCCGGTGACCCCGGAGAGGACCGCCATCTCGATCTGGCCGGCGGTGAAGCGCCGCCCGCCCAGCTCGATGCGGTCCAGGGTGCGACCGACGATCTGCACGAGGTCGCCGGCCATCTCGCAGTCGCAGTCGGAGGCCTCGACGATCACCGCGTCGCCGGTGCGGTAGCGAACGAGCGGCTTCACCCCGTCGACAAGCATGGTGACGGTGAGTTCCCCGCTGCCGCGCGGACCGTGCGACGCGCCCGTCTCCGGGTCCACCACCTCGATCAGGTAGTTGGTCTGGGAGAGGTGCATCCGCTTGTTCCGGCAGGCGGTGGCGATGACGAACGCCTCCTGCGAGCCGTACAGGATGTTGTAGACGTCCGCGCCCCAGACGGACTCCAGGTTGCGAGCCAGCGCCGGGGTGCACATCTCGCCGGTGACGAAGAGCAGCTTGACGGCGAAGTCCTCGCGCAGCCGGTAGCCGTAGTGCTCGGCCGCCTTGGCGAGCATCATGGCCACGCCCGGCGTGCAGCAGACGACCTCCAGCTCCAGGTCCTTCATGAGCTGCAACGCCTTGGCGAAGCCGATCACCGGCGAGTACGGCCAGATCTTCGCGTTGAGCGAGCCGACGTTGCGCGCGATGTCACCGAGGGTGTCGCCGAACGAGTGCACCTCGGTCGGCCCCATCAGCCCGATCCGTGGCGCGTGGTCGCCGAAGTGGTGACGGAAGATCGACGCCCAGGACTCGGTGACGTGGGCGTTGCTGGCCACCACCTCCCGGCCGTCGCGCGGGCACGGGGTCGCACGGCCCGTCGTGCCCGTCGTCTCGTAGAAGAAGACCCCGTCGGCCAGCGGGCGGCTGAGCACGTCGAGCATCTCCTCGCGCAGGTGCGTCTTCGTCGTGAAGGGCAGCCGGTCGAGGGTCGCCGGTGTGATCGTGGTGAGGTCGACGTCGGCCAGGTGCCGGGCGTAGAACGGCGAGCCCGTGGTCACCTGGTCGAGCACCGTCCGCAGTTGGCGTTCCCGCCACGCGTCCAGGTCGGCGGGAGCGAGGGTGCGGTCGTAGAAGGACTTGTGCAGGGCCAGGTAGTCGACGGCGAAGTCAGCCGCCGGTCCGGTGGTCGGAAGCCACATGGTCGGGATCCTCTCCAGGGTGAGCCGGCCGCGGTGCGAATCGGCGGGCGGGCGGTGACGCGACCTCAGTGCAGGCCGCCGTTGACGTCCAGCACCGTGGCGGTGACGTAGCTGCTGGCCGGCTCGGCGAGCCAGGCGACGGCCGCGGCGATCTCGGCAGGTGTGCCGAACCGGCCGACGGGGATCCGGGCCCGGTAGTCGTCTCGACGCCGCGCCGGGATCCGAGCGGCCATCGGGGTCTCGACCAGGCCGGGAGCGACCGCGTTGACCCGGATCCGGTGCTCGGCGAGCGCCCGGCCGAGGCTGTGGGTGAGCGCGATGCACGCGCCCTTCGACGCCCCGTACGCCGCGTCCGGGCTGCCGGACTGCCCGCTGATCGAGGCGACGTTCACCACCGTGCCCGGCCGGTCGGCGCCGATCAGGGCGCGGGCGAACGCCTGTGTGCAGAAGAACGCCGCGCCCACGTTGACGTCGAACACCTGCGCGTACGTCTTCGGGTCGTAGTCGAGGAACGCTCGGGCGTGGTAGACGCCGGCGTTGTTCACCAGCACCGTGGGCAGCCCGTACCGCTCGCGGATGCCCGCGAAGAGCTGCTCCACCTGCTCCGGCACGGCCACGTCGGCGACCAGCGAGGCGTACGCCGTCGGATCCCCGGCAGGGTCGACGTCCACGCCGAGCACCCGGTGCCCGGACGCGGTCAGGGCCGCCGTGATGGCCCGACCGATGCCGCCCGCCGCGCCGGTGACCACGGCGAGGGGCGACGATTCGTCGGTCACGACGCTCCCGCCGTCAGCGCCGCCGACGCGCCGCGCAGGAAGTTGTCGAACAGCCGCAGCCCGTCCTCGGTGAGCACACTCTCCGGGTGGAACTGCACCCCCTCGACCGCGAGGGCCCGGTGTCGTACCCCCATCACGTAGCCGTCGTCGGACGACCGCGCGGTGACGTGCAGGGCCAGCGGCGCCGGGTCCGCGACGATGAGCGAGTGGTAGCGGGTCACGGTGAGCGGGGCGGGCGCTCCGTCGAAGACCCCCCGACCGTCGTGCGTGACGACGCTTGTCTTGCCGTGCATCAGGTGCTTGGCTACCGCGATCGTCCCCCCGTAGGCGAGACCGATGGCCTGGTGGCCGAGGCAGACGCCGAGCAGCGGGACGTGGCCGGCGAAGGCGCGCACCAGCTCCACGTGCCCGGACTCGGCGGGATGACCCGGCCCCGGGCCGAGTACCACCGCGTCCGGCCGCAGGGCCGCGAGCTCGTCGCTGGTCCGCGTCCGGGAGCGGACCACAATGGTCCGCGCGCCGAGCGTCCGCAGGTACTGGTCGATGATGTGGGTGAAACTGTCGTACGCGTCGACGAGCAGGACCTTCACGACAGCAGCTCCGCACCGGTCAGGGCCCAGTAGGTGGCGCTCATCTTGGCCAGCGTCTCCCGCCACTCGTCGCCGGGTGTGGAGTCGGCCACCACACCGGCGGACGCCTGGGTGCGGTAGCGCCGGCCGTCGTGCACGGCGGTGCGGATGCAGAGCGCGAGGACCGCGTACCCGCGGACGTCCACCAGCCCGACGGCGCCCGCGTAGACGCCCCGGGGCTCGTCCTCCAGGCCGTCGATGATCTCCATCGCCCGCAGCTTCGGCGCGCCGGTCATGGTGCCGGCCGGGAAGGTGGCGCAGATCGCCGCCCACACGTCGGCGTCGTCGGCGAGCTGGCCGGAGACGGTGGAGACCAGGTGGTGCACGTACGCGAACGGCTCGACGTCGAACATGGCGTCGACGCTGAGCGTGCCTGGCACGCAGACCCGGCCGATGTCGTTGCGGCACAGGTCGACGAGCATGACGTGCTCGGCGCGTTCCTTCTCGCTGGCGGCCAGCTCGGCCACCCGCCGGCGGTCGGTCTCCGGATCGGTGGCCCGGGGCGCGGTGCCGGCGATCGGCCGCATCGACAGCCGGCCCTGTTCGATGCGCAGGAACAGTTCCGGGCTCGCACCGATGACGGTCCGGCCGGCCCACGGGGTCAGGTACATGTACGGCGACGGGTTGCGGTGGCGCAGCCGCCGGTAGACCTCCAGCGGCGTGAGCGTGGTCTCCACGTCGATCCGGTGGCCGATCTGGATCTGGTAGCTGTCCCCGACCTCGATGTGGCGCAGGCACTGCTTCACCCGGGCGGCGAACGTCTCCTCGTCGACGGTGTCCCGGACGAGGCTGGGCACAGGGGCGGCCGGGATCTCCGAATCATTCACCGGCGACTCCGGCAGCCGGAGCGCACCGTCGTTTCGTGGCAGGTGCGGGCCGCTGGCGGAG
Organism: Micromonospora sp. NPDC049275; assembly: GCF_043197115.1. Lineage (NCBI taxonomy): Bacteria > Bacillati > Actinomycetota > Actinomycetes > Micromonosporales > Micromonosporaceae > Micromonospora > Micromonospora sp. NPDC049275. The sequence goes on along the minus strand of NZ_JBICSN010000009.1, from coordinate 7,279 downwards.
AGCTGTCGGACCGTGCCGCTGCGCAGGTCCCACCAGACGGTGTGCCGGAACAGCGCGAGCGTGCAGCGGGGGATGTCGTCGACCACCCGGTCGACGGAGAGCTCGTCCATGTCCCGCGCGGCCTCGTACGCGAGGGTGGTGAGGAAACCGAAGGCGAAGCTGTCGGCGGAGACGCTGGTGCGTACCGCGAACGCCCGCTGCACGGCCCGGACGGCGGCCCACACCTCGGGCGGCCCGGCGACCGGCCAGACCCGCTGGGTGCCGAGGTGCCCGACCGGCTCGCCCAGGACGGCGGTCAGGACGGCGGCCAGGGCGTCGCCGAGCGCGCCGTCGGCGGTCACCTCCAGCCGGTCGGCGATGAACCGCACCTCGGCGAGAAGGCCCCAGCCGACGGCTGCGGCATAACGGTCCTGAGCGGGACCGTCCAGACTTTCGAAGAGATACAGATCGTTGTCGGCGCAACTTTCCGCGAGTGCCGTATAGAGCGACAATGGATCGATCGACGGCAGTGTGAGAGATGTCACCTCGATGGGAATTGAGTCGGCCAATGGTGTACGGGTGGCCGCCACCGAATGCGACCTGACGGGCCACGTGACGAGCTCGGTTGACAATAGGGACACTTGCGGAACCCCCTCTGAACAGCCCGATTTCGGCGCCATCGTTGGCGCGGACCCCGCCGACGACGCGGCAGGTCGGACCCTTCCCCCCAGACGAAGGACTCGCACGACCACGCTGACACCGGCAGTGGAGACGTCCGCATTGGACATTCTCGGAACGTACGCCCTGATTCGCCGGTCAGTGAGTGGTTGCGCGCCCGGCCAACACTTTCCACAGGCACAGATCATGCTGTCCATACCACTTCGACTATCTCGGAGCGGACCACTTGTCCCTGAATCTAAGCCTGTCAATTGACGCTCAATCACGTGAAACGCTGGCGGTGCAGCTCCGTAACGCATTCCGTACGCAGATCGAGGAGGGGGCGCTGCGTCCCGGCACCCGCGTGCCGTCGAGCCGGCAGCTCGCCGCCGATCTCGGGGTGTCCCGCAGTGTGGTCGTCGAGGCGTACGAACAGCTCTGCGCCGAGGGCTACCTCGTCTCCCAGCACGGCTCGGGCACGTCCGTGGCCGCGGCGGCGCGTACCGATGTCGGCTCGGCACTCACCCCGGACGACCGCACACCCGCCGCACCCGTCTGCGACCTGCGCACCGGCGGCCTGCACGACTCCACCTTTCCCCGCCAGGACTGGATCCGCGCGGTCAGCGCGGTGGTCACCTCGGCCGGCCGCCGCGAGCTGGGGTACGCCCCACCGTCGGGCCTGCCGGTCGTCCGGCACACCCTCGCCGGTTACCTCGGCCGGGTACGTGGCGTACGCACCCGACCCGAGCACCTCATGATCACTTCAGGCTTCGCGCAGGGGCTCGCGCTGCTCTGCCGAGAGCTACGCGACCGGGGCCACGACACCGTGGGGGTGGAGGACCCGGGGCACCCTGGCGAGTGGGAGTTCATCGCCGAGGCCGGACTGCGTCCGGTGGGCATCCCGGTGGACGGCGACGGCATCCGGGTCGACGCGCTGGCCGCGAGCGGGGTCCGCGCCGCGCTGGTCACCCCGGCGAGCCAGTTCCCGACCGGGGCCACGCTCAGCGCGCAACGCCGGGCGCACCTCGTCGCCTGGGCCGAGGAAGTGGACGGCTACCTCGTCGAGGACGACTTCGACGCCGCCCTCGTCGCCCCGGCGCAGCGGATGCCGGCGCTACAGAGCCTCGCGCCGGACCGGGTCATCTACGCCGGCAGCGCCAGCAAGGTCCTCGCCCCGGCGCTGCGCCTCGGCTGGCTGGCCACACCACCCGACCTCACCGCGGGCGTGGAGCGGGTCCGCGCCGGCTGGGACATCGGCTGCTCCGGTCTGGAGCAACTCGCCTTCGCCCGGCTGATCGACACGGGCGCCTTCGACAGGCACCTGCGCCGACTCGGCGCCGACGTGCAGAAACGTCGTCAGGCGGTGCAGCAGTTCGTCACCCGCCACCTGCCCGACGTCAGCGTCCTCGGCCAGCACGGCGGGCTCCAGGCGTACCTGGTGCTGCCCGCGCGGTGCGCCGAGGAGCCGTTGGTGCAGGCGGCCCGCCGTCGGTCGGTGCTGGTCCGCGGTGGCCGCTTCTACGCCCTGCGCGCGGACGGCAGGCCGCCGGCGCTGGTCGTCGGCTACTCCGGGGTACGCGGCCCCGAGCTGGTCCGGGGTCTGGGCGGGATCGCGGCGGCGTACCGGGAGACGACCGGCCGCGGCGGTTGATCAGTGGTTGCGCCCGGCCGGGTCGGCTCGCGCACCATGAACACGTCGATCGGGTCCTCGGTCTCGACGGTGAAGCCGTGCCGCTCGTAGAACCGCCGGGCCGCACTGCCCCGCAGCACGTTCAACCGGACCCGGGCGCCGTCGCGGTCGCACCGCTCCAGCAGCCCGCGCAGCACTGCCGCACCGATCCCGCCGCCCTGCACATGGGGTGCCAGGTAGAAGTGCTCCAGCCAGTGGGCGTCGTCGGCCGGCCGCAGCGACACGCAGCCGGCGAACGCGCCGCCCACCTCGATCAGCCAGGTGTGCGCGGGCGCGAAGCCGTCCCGCAGCCGTTGGCGCACCCGCTGCTCGTCGTAGCGCCCGAGCCGTTCCAGATCCGCCCGCAGCACCACGGCCCGCAGCTCGGCCACGGCCTCGGCGTCCGCCGCCGACGCCTGCCGAACCGTCCAGTCCCCCATGATCGCCAGGCTACGCCGGGCCTGCCTGCCCGCCGGCGTCGCGTCAGCTGGTGGCCCGGACCGCCTCGATGATCGACTCGGCGACCTCGCCCGGCCGGGCCACCGTCATCGCGTGCGAGCCGCCGACGACCTCGCGCTGGCCGCGCGGGGCAGCCCGCTCGGCCATGAACCGGTGCACGGCGGCCGGGATGTTCTTGTCGGCGTCGCCGAAGACGAACCAGCTCGGCAGGGATCGCCAGGCAGGATCGCCGGCGAGCCCGTCGCTCAGGGCCTGCTCGGTGATCGGCCGCTGGGTCCGGGCCATCAGCGCGGCGACGTCGGCCGACGAGTCCGCGGCGAACTGCGCGTGATAGGCGTCCTGGCCGATCGCCATCTCGTTGCCGCCGGACGACAGCGGATACTGCACCAGGGTGTCGGCGAGCGTGCTGCCGGGGAACTTCCCGGACAGCGACAACCCCGACTCACCGGTGTCCGGGGCGAAGGCGTTGACGTACACGAGGGCCCGCACCGAGGTCTCGCCCGCCGCGGCCTGCGTGATGACCATGCCTCCGTAGGAATGACCGACGAGGACGACGGGGCCGCCGGTCCCGCGTGCCACATCCCGCACGTACGCGGCGTCGCCCGCGACGCTGCGCAGCGGATTGGCGGCGGCCACCACGTTGTACGCGGCGCCCAGCCGCTCGATCACGCCGTTCCAACTCGACGAGTCGGCGAACGCGCCGTGCACGAGGACGATGGTGGGCTCCGGATCGGGCATGACACGCACTCCCTTGCTCCGTGACAGTGTTCATCCGCCGGCCGCGCCGACGGGGCTGATTACCCGTTCCGCGGCCGTGAAACGTCAGGTCCCACCGCGCGGGCCCTCTGGTGTGCCGTAATCGGCTTGTGCCCGGTGTCGAGGGCTGCTTCCCTGTCGCCCGTGACCGAACTTCGAACGACCCGACTGCGCCTGCACGCCATCGACGCGGCGGAGGGCCAACGCATCGTCGCCCGGCGTCCCGAGGCCGACGACGCCTGGGCCGACGACTATCCGTTCGACGGCGACATCCACGGGGTCCGGGCCTTCCTCGACGCCACGGCAGCTCACGGGGACCAGCGTCCCTTCGGGCACTACCGGATCACCCGGGCCACCGACGGGAGGGCCGTCGGTGGCATCGGCTTCAAGGGTCAGCCGGACGACGGATGCGCCGAGGTCGGCTACGGCCTCTCCCCGTCCGCACGTGGTCACGGCTACGCGGCGGAGGCACTCGCGGCCCTGCTGGACGTCGCGGCCGGTCACGGGCTGTCCCGCGTGGTCGCCGACACCACCGCGGACAACGTCGCCTCCCAGCGGACGCTCGAACGCGCCGGGTTCCGCCGCCTCGGCACCAGCGGCGACCTCCACCGGTACGAGGTACTCCTCGACGCGACCGGGCGACCGACTCGGACGCGGTAGCTCGGCCCTCCTCCTCCGCTGTGCCGCACCGGCCGACGGGACCCTCGACGACCGGAACATCTTGACACCCGTCGATGTTAGCGCCAACACTTAGGGCCGTTACCTGGGCGCAACGCCCTCGTCACAATCCCGACCCGCGGGCGCTGCTTCCCAGCGGGTGCCGCGGGTCGATCGCCGCTTCCGCGGCCGGTCGACTCTCGCGCACAGACGTCACGGAGGACAGATGCCGCTGCGACTCCACCGCACCGAGTCAGCCACCCGCCTACCCACCGGCGCCTGGCGTACCGGTCGCGGAGGCTCCCGAGGCCCACGAGCGGCCCTGGCGGCGGTGCTGATGGTGTTCGCCGTGGCGGCGGGCCTGCCGATGGCCGGGCCTGCGCACGCCGCGCCCGCCGTCACCTATACCAATCCACTGGCGAACCAGCGGGCCGACCCGCACATCTTCCGGCACACCGACGGCTACTACTACCTGACCGCGACGGTGCCGCAGTACGACCGGATCGTGCTGCGTCGGGCGACCACCCTGCAGGGGTTGGCGACGGCGTCGGAGACGACGATCTGGAGCAGGCACACCAGCGGAGAGATGGGCGCCCACATCTGGGCGCCGGAGATCCACTTCATAAACAACAGGTGGTACGTCTACTTCGCGGCGGGCCGGACCGACGACGTGTGGCGCATCCGGATGTACGTGGTGGAGAACGCCAACGCCAATCCGCTTACCGGTGGCTGGACCGAACGCGGCCGGATCACGACGCCCTGGGACACCTTCAGCCTGGACGCCTCGACCTTCGTGGCCAACGGGGTGCGCTACCTGACCTGGGCGCAGCAGGAGCCGGGGATCTCCACCAACTCGAACGTCTACCTCGCCCGGATGGGCGCCAACCCGTGGCAGATCACGGGCACGGTGACCCGGCTCGTCGTGCCGACGTACGACTGGGAGACCCGCGGCTACCGCGTCGCCGAGGGGCCCGCCGTCATCCAGCGCGACGGCCGTCTCTTCCTGACCTACTCGGCCAGCGCCACGGACGCCAACTACTGCCTCGGGATGTTGAGCGCCTCCGCCAGCGCGAACCTGCTCGACGCCGCCGCCTGGAGCAAGAGCCCCAACCCGGTGTTCACCAGCAACGCGTCCACCGGCCAGTACGGCCCCGGCCACAACTCGTTCACCGTCTCCGAGGACGGGCAGAGCGACATCCTCGTCTACCACGACCGCAACTACCGCGACATCAGCGGTGATCCACTCAACGATCCGAACCGCCGGACCAGAGTGCAGAAGCTGTACTGGAACGCCGACGGCACGCCCAACTTCGGCATCCCGGTGCCCGACGGGGCAACCCCGGTCCGGCTGCGGTCGCACGACCTGACCACCAGCTACGTCCGGCACTACGACTACCGGGCCCGGGTCGAGCCGAACGTCACGAACCTCGCCGACTCCCAGTTCCGCATCGTCGGCGGCCTCGCCGGCGCAGGATCGGTGTCGCTGGAGTCGACCAACTTCCCGGGCTACTACCTACGTCACTACGGCTTCGCCCTGTCCATCGCGCGCAACGACGGCTCGTCGGTCTTCTCCAGCGACGCGAGCTTCCAGCGCCGAACGGGCCTGGCCGACAGCGCCGGACTCTCCCTGGAGTCGCAGAACTACCCGGGCCGGTACGTGCGCCACCGCGACGGCCTGCTCTACCTGGAAGCGGTCGGTACGAGCGCAGAGCGCGCCTCGGCCACCTTCCACCTGGAATAGCCGCCCATCGCGGACCGGCACGTGGTCGGTCCGTCCCCCACCCCGACACCGTCGGCCGCCGGTCATCGCGACCCGCCGACGCCGATTGGAGCATCCGATGACCTGGCGACCCACCATTGCCGTACTGGCCGGTCTGTGCCTCGCGACCGCCGCCGCCCCGCTGCCCGCCGGTGCCGCCGCCGGTTCTGTGAGCGCTCACACCACGGCCGCCGCCGCGCTCGCCGGCCCGCCCGGCACACCGCCCGGCGCCTGCCCGACGGGCGCCGTTTACGGCTCGCCGCTGCCGTCGGGCTCCCTGACCGCGACGAAGATCCGGAGTGGATTCAACTTCCTCGAAGGGCCTGTCTGGGTCGCCGACGGCGGCTACCTGCTCTTCTCCGACATGGCCAACGGCACCGGGCCCTACAACGTCCAGCCGTCCACGATCCGCCGGTTCACTCCGCCGTCGACCTTCGACACGTTCATCGCCAACGCCGGCAGCAACGGTCTGGCGCTCAGCGCCGACGGCCAGCAGATCATCGCGGCGACCCACGACCAGCGGAGCGTGTCCGCGTACCGGTTGAGCGACCGCAGCCGCAGCACCGTCGCGGCGAACTACCAGGGCCGGGCGTTCAACTCGCCCAACGACGTCGCGGTCCGCTCCGATGGCGTCACCTACTTCACCGACCCCAACTTCCAGCGCGGCAACCGACCGGACCAGATGAACGGGCGTACCAGCGTCTTCCGCGTCGTCAACGGTCAGGTGTCAGTTGTGGACAACCAGCTGCGCCAGCCCAACGGCATCGCGCTCTCGCCGGACGGCGCCACGCTGTACGTGGGCGCCTACTCCGAGAACAAGATCTACAAGTACGTCGTCCAGCCCGACGGCAGCATCGGCGCGCGCAGCGTCTTCGTGAACTACATCGGCGGTCCGGACGGTGTGACGATCGACTGCGCCGGCAACGTGTACTGGGCCGCGGGCGGGGACTCCCTGGTCCACGTCTACTCCCCCACGGGCACCCAGCTCGGCACGATCCGGCCCGGCTTCTCCGGTACGACGAACGTGGCCTTCGGCGGGCCCGACCGGCAGACGCTCTACATCACCTCGGGTCCGTGGGGCGACTCCGGCCTCTACAGCGTGCGGCTCAACGTCCCGGGCTATCCGTACTGAGGGCAATTCCTGGCCCTGGCTGGGGGGCGGTGGGCGCAGCCGGAGGCGGCGGTGACCGTCGGTCACCTTCGTGGGGGCGGACGCGGTCGTGAGCGGTATACCGCAGAGTCATATTCACTTGCGTTTTAACGTGTGTGGGGTTTTTTGATCACGGGGTGTCGTGGTGCGGGGCCTCGTGGTGTGCCTTTGGGGCGGCCGGGGCCGGGGTGGA
>NZ_JBICSN010000008.1:0-263659 GCF_043197115.1 Micromonospora sp. NPDC049275 | reverse complement strand
CCCGGTAACGGGTTCAGTTGACCGGTACTAATAGGCCGAGGACTTGACTACTAAGCTGCTACGCGTCCACTGTGCAACTCTGAACAAGCGAACACCCGTGACTGTGTGCCGGGGTTGTTTGATATGTTCATAGAGTTACGGCGGTCATGGCGGAGGGGAAACGCCCGGTTACATTCCGAACCCGGAAGCTAAGCCCTCCAGCGCCGATGGTACTGCACTCGTGAGGGTGTGGGAGAGTAGGACACCGCCGGACAATCTTTCAGAAAAGCCCACCCCTTTCGGGGTGGGCTTTTCTGCGTTCCCGCATCGGGCACCGATGCCGGCGGCCGTCACCTTGGCCTAGGCTCGGCCTCGTGGATGACATCCTGATCCTCCTGGCGTTCGCCTGCTGCGTGGCCGCAGTGCTCGGCGCGCTGGCGTGGCTGGGGGTCCGTGGTCGTCGCCGCGGCGTCGGTGGTGAGGTCATGGGGCCATTCGAGGAGATGTGGCACCCGGCCGCGACCCGGTACCGGGCCGAGATCCGGATACAGGAAGAGCGCATGGTTCCGATGCCGTCGGCCGATGGGAAGGATCAGATCGCGTGACCGGAGGAGTCGAGGCGGGGATGACCGCGGAGCGACCGATGCCCACACGGGATGACGTGCTCGGATACTTCGACACGCTGTCGAACTGGGGCCGCTGGGGTGACGACGACGAGCTGGGCACCCTGAACCACATCACCGACGACGTGCGGCTGGCGGCTGCGCAGGCCGTCCGCCACGGCCGGAGTGTGTCCTGTGCGTGGGAGGTCGCCGTACCTGTCGAGATGGAACGGTCGACCACGTCGTGCCCGTGCGCCGCGGACATGCCGGGTGCCGAGAACATGCCTGTCGCAGCCTTCCACGCCGACCGGCGGTGGGGCTTCTCGACGGAGCGGCTCGGCATGACCTTCCACGGCAACACCATCACCCACATCGACTCGCCGTGCCACCTCTTCTGGGACGGCAGGATGTACAACGGGCGGTCGCACTCGCTGGTCGACGCCGAAACGGGATCGGGTTGGGCGGCAGTCACGGCCGCGGCGAACGGGATCGTCACGCGTGGCGTACTGCTGGACGTCGCGGGGGCCCGCGGTGTGCCGTGGCTGGAACCGGGCCAGGGCGTCTTTCCCGAGGACCTCGAGGAGGCCGAGCGCCGGCAAGGCGTCCGGGTGCGGCCCGGCGACGCGGTGCTGCTGCGGACCGGCTACGGCCGCTTCCGGCACGAATCCGGTGTGGCAAGCGGCTTCACGCAGGCTGGGTGGCACGCGTCCTGCCTGCCGTGGCTGCACGAGCGCGGAGTCGCGCTGATCGGCGCCGACACCCCGCAGGACGTCCAGCCCTCGGGGTACGACGACGTGCTGATGCCTGTGCACGCCGTGAGTCTCGTCGCGATGGGCCTGTGGCTGCTCGACAACTGCGACCTGGAGGCGTGCGTGACAACGGCTGCCGAGCTGAGCCAGTGGGACTTCCAGCTCGCTGTCGCACCGGTCCGCTTCGCCGGCACGTCCGGCAGCCCGGTCAACCCCATCGCCACCTTCTGACGGCGGCGCACAGCCGAGACTCGGGACGGCCGTATCGGCTCAGGAGGGCTTGGGGCCGCAGACGTAGCGGGGCTCCGCGTCGTAGCGCCAGGTGAACTTCTCTCGCTTGACGACCACGCCGCCCTTCTTGATGACGCGGAACGCGTCCTGGGCGAAGCCGTTGATGCCGTTGCTCGGGATGCACGTCGGGCCGGGCGCCAGGTGGATGACCTTCGGCGTGGTGATGTTGCGCCGAGGGCCGTACTCCGTCTTCACGCTGTCGTAGATCTTCGTGCTCCAGATGGAAACGGTCACCGAACTCGACGTGTACGAGGTGTCGATGAGCAGGCCGTGCCCGGTGTTGTTGCGGAACTTGAAGTCCAGGCTCGGCCAGAAGATGGTCGACTCGATGACGGCCGGGTACCTGTCGAACCAGTACGAGTGCGGCTTGTGCTCGACGTCCTCCAGGCCCGCGTAGTAGGTGGCGTTGAACAGGGTGGTCGTGAACTGCGAGGTGCCACCGCCGACGCCCGGCACCAGCTTGCCGTCCAGGATGACCGGCGCGTCCCGGTAGCCCTGCGCGTAGCCGCGTTCGCCGGTGTGCCCGTTCAGGGAGAACGTCCTACCCGGCAGCACGACCGTGCCATCCACCTCCTTGGCGATGGTGGCGATGTTCTGGCTGCGCGACGACGCCATGCCACCGGTGAACCGCGTGGTGAAGGTGGACACCCGTTCCTTGATGCCCAGACCGGCCAGCTTCTCCGCGGTCAGCTCCGGCGGTGTCGCCTTCAGCTCGCCGGTCACCTCGCGACCGTCCGACCGTGGCAGCACGGCCAACAGGTCACGACCCAGGGCGGCGGTGTCGAGCTGCTGGCCCGCGCGGCCGTCGGTGACCTTGGGCCGGCCACCGGAGATGGTCATCGACGCGTCCTTCGGCGGCACCTCGATCGCGAGCAGATCGTCGCCGAGGGCCGCGCGCAGCCGCTTGACGTCGACCACCGGGGTGAGCTTGCCGGCCTTGTCGGCGGTGAACCGGAGGCTCTTCGCTATTGCTGCCGGTGGCACCCGCACCGAGCCCCTGCCGGTGCGCAGGGTGACAGGCGCGGCGACGGCCGGCCTGGCCAGCTCGGCGACCAGCCGGTCCAGCTCCTCGGCCGTGGTCGCCGGCTGGCTCTCGACCAGTGGCACGGTGACCGGGGTGCCGGCCAGCCACCCGGCGCGGACGGCGTCGGCGGAGCGCTGCGCGTCGAACGCCAGGCCCGGCTTGGGGCGTACGACCTTCGGGGTGGTGCCCTGGTAGGTGATGGCCGGCATGGTCATCGGACGGACCTGGTCGCCGAGCACCCTGCGCAGGGCCGCGTCCAGCCGGTCGTTGTCGATGGTGACCACCGGGTCGACCGTTCGGGAGCCGACCAGCCGACTGACCGGGTGCGCGTCGGCCTCGGCGGCAGCTGCCACGGTGGCCGCCACGTTGACGCTCAGCCCCACGTCGGCGGGCTTGATCTCGGCGGTGCGCTCCCCGACGGTGATCCGCAGTGGCGCGGCGAGGGCCGCCGCCCGCCGGTCCAGCTCCGCCCGCAACTCGCGGTCGGCGGCACCGCGGCTCCGCCCGCCCAGTTCGGTGCCGAGCACGCTGGTGCCCCGGGGCACGTCCCCGGCGTACGCCCAGGCGCCGGCGCCCGCCACGGCGGCGAGGACACCGGCGGTGACGCCTGTCGCGAGCAGCATCCGCACCCGGCGGGGACGGCGTCCGCCGTTGCCCGGCTCGGCGGTGGCCGTCGGTGCCGTGACCGGCTCCGGCTCGTCGGGCCAGGTGACCGCGGTGACCTGCACGGTGGGCCGGTCGTCGGCGGGCGGATGTTTGTCGCCGTACAGCGTCACTGCAACCTCGATCGCCAGGTGCCACGGGAGGTCCCCCCTCCCGGAGGACACCACGGTAACCAATGCCCGGCCGTCGGCGGGCTGCGCCCGGTCCGCGCTGCCGTCGCGTGTCGGGCGGTGTGGCGCGTGGGCCGGTGGTCAGCCAGGGCCGACGCCGGGGTCGGTGCCGACGCCGGCTCGCCGCCGTGGCACGGTGACGGGGTGGACACTGCGGAGCGGGTGTTGGCGTACGGCGGCGGTTGGCTGGACCGGGCGGGCGAGCTGCGTACCGATCCGGCGCGACTTGAGGCGTTGCTGACCGAGCCGACCACTGTGGTGCTGCCGCTGTGGCGGGACCGCTGCCTTGTCGACGGGGACGGTCCGGTCCGGTTGACTGGCGACCGCGCGTCCCTCGTCCGGACGGCCGCCGATGAGACAGTCTTCCTGGGGTTCGACGGGGACGTGGCGGTGTTCGCCGTGGACCTCTCCGGGCTGGGTGAGCCCGCCGCCGTCGAGATGGCGGGCGCGGTGCGGGCCGTCGACGTACGGGCCCTGGTGGGGCGGCTCGACCCGGCCGGCGCGGCGGTTCAGGCGTACGCCCGGGGGTTGCTGCACTGGCACCGGCAGCAGCGTTACTGCGGCACCTGCGGTGCGGTGGCCGCTGCCGGCGGTGGCGGGCACGTGCGGACCTGTTCCGGCGCGGAGTGTGGTCGCCTGCTGTTTCCCCGGATCGAACCGGCGATCATCGTGCTGGTCGAGGCGCCCGGCTCGCCGGAGCGCTGCCTGTTGGCCCGGCACGCGGGCGCGGCGGAGGACTCCTACTCGACGCTGGCGGGCTTCGTCGAGGTCGGCGAGAGCCTGGAGGACGCGGTGCGCCGGGAGATGGCCGAGGAGGCCGGGATCACTGTCACGGACGTGACCTACCGGGGGTCGCAGGCATGGCCGTTTCCCGCCGGACTGATGGTGGGTTTTCGGGCCACCGCGACGTCCGAGGAGGTACGTGTGGACGGCGTGGAGCTGCTGGAGGCGCGCTGGTTCACCCGGGCGGAGCTGCGGGAGCGGGTCGCGGGTGGCCGGCGGCTCGGCCGGGTCGACTCGATCGATCACCAGCTGCTGACCGGCTGGCTTGCCGAGGCGCGGTAACGCGGTTTCCAGCGCATCGGCTCAGCCGTACGGATGAGTGACCGCTCATCTTCAGCGGTTTTTCAGCCCGACGTTACGTAAATGTAACAAAGCTGTGCCGCCGCTACGTGCGGTAAAGCCAGTGTAGTTATTCCTCATGATTTGAACGGTTTGTGCCCCGGCATAGCCGGTCCGAGTCTGACTGACGGTAACGCCTCGCGATCTTGCCGCCGGACGTGAGTTACCGGCCAGTAGCAGCGCCCTTGTGAGGTAGGTCGCTTCGCGAGAGCATCCAATCCGCACACTGCCGATCCGCCGACCGTCCCCGGAGCGGCCGCAGCGGCCACGTGCTTTCCCGCAGTCCCGAGTCGCGATCGCGATCGGTGACCCCCGGTTCGAGGAGGACCCGTGAAGGATTCGGAAACCCGTCAGGCGCAGGGCGGCACCCGCTGGCGCCGCTTCGCCGCGATGATGGTTCCCGCTGTGGCAGTTGCCGGCGGCATCGTCTTCGGCATGGCCAACGGCGCCATCGCCGCCAACATCACGGTGGCCGGCAAGCCGTTCAAGGTCTCCGCCGCCGAGCTCGACGGCGACGGCTTCAAGCAGTACGGCGGTGTGGTCACCACCAAGGACGGCAAGGTCATCCCGGTGGCCATGTCGGAGATCGGCGACGCCACGCTGACCAAGCTCTGCCAGTCCGTCGACGCCTCGGTGCCCGGTCTCCCCAGGATCGTGCTCACCATCAACGCGGGCGACGGAGGCCCCGGCAAGGAGGCCCACGCCAAGGGCATGCTGATCGCGATGGAGTCGCTCGAGGGCGACGCCGAGTTCACCAACATCAATATCGGCAGGGACGCCAGCGACCTCGGCCCGGCTCCGGCGGGCTCGTTCGGTCAGGACGCCACGCACGTGAACATCAAGGGCCTCGAGCAGGTCGCCCGCTACACCACCGCCGGCACCTTCACGCTTACCGGCCTCAAGCTGAAGGTCAACGTCGGCGCCGACGCCAAGGAATGCTTCTGAGTTGACGCCGAGGCTCGCGAGGGGCGCCCTTCGCGAGCCTCGGGCCCGCCCCACCCCTTTTCACCGCCAGGAGGACGTACGTGTCGACCGCCACTCATCGCGCGCAGCCCGGCCGTGTCGGTCGAGCCTGGCGCGGTTTCCGCCGCTGGCGGCGGTCCCGGCCCTTCTGGGGCGGGCTCTTCACGATCCTGGCCGGAGCGGAGATCCTCAGCACCACGAAGGTCAGCCTGGCCGGACTGACCCTGCAGATGGGGCCGACCGGCTTCCTGTCCTGGCTGATCCCCACCATCCTGGTGACCTGCGGCCTGCTGATGTGGCTCAGCCCGACGCAACGGATCTTCTACGCCGTCGTCGGTGCGGTGACAGCGGTCTACTCGCTTATCGGCGTCAACCTCGGCGGGTTCTTCATCGGCATGCTGCTGGGCATGGTCGGCAGCGCACTCGGCTTCGCCTGGGTGCCGGCCAAGGGCGCTGGCGCGGTGTCGCCTCCGGCCGCCGAGGAGCCGGACGACCGGCTGAGCGAGGACGATGAGTCCGGCGACGAACCGGCGCTCGTCGACGAACTCCTGCCGGCGCGGCAGCGGGAGGACGAGACGACCGGGCTGCTCACCGACACCATTCCGCAGCCACGTGGAACGCTGCGCGAGCCGACACCGCAGGCGAGCGCGAGCGACGACACCGAGGCGGCGCCCGTCGTCGAGCCCGAGGCACCGCAGACCAGGTCGACGATGGCCCGCGACCCGAAGACGTACGTCGTGACGCTGCTCCTGCTGAGCCTCGCCAGCGCGGGTCTGACGACTGTCGACGGCGCGTCGCCGGTGCGGGCGGCGGAACCCTCCTGCCCGACGCCCTCGTCGTCGGCCCGGCCCAGCACGCCCCCCGCCCCTGCCAGCCCGAGCCTCAGCCCTAGCCCCAGCCCGAGCCCCACGTCGGAGAAGTCGGACGGGAACCTGATCACCGACATCGTCGACGGCATCGGTGACCTCCTCACCGGCGGCGACGAGGCGGAACGGTCCTCCACCGATTCGAGCGTCGCCGCCACGGCCGAGTCCACCAGCGGTGCCGCGCGAGCCGGCCGGCCGGCCACCCCGAGCGCCGCCCCCACCCGTACCGCCAACGCCACCGGGACGGCGACCGCCACCCCGGACGCACCGTGTGCCAGCCCCAAGCCGACCAAGCCGGCGCCCGTCGAGCCCGGCAAGCCGCTGCCCAAGCTGGCGGCGGACCCGGCCATGCCCACGGTCGCCGCCACGCCGGCGAAGCTGACCGGCTCCAAGGTGGTGATGACGGACCTGCGGTTTCGGGGGGTCGAGCCGTTGCACACCGCCAACGGCGAGATGAAGGCGCTGAAGTTCACCATGAGCAAGGCCGTGACAAGCGACTTCGCGTTGCTGGTGGCCGGGCCGTCGGGCGGCTCACTGTTGAGCGAGACGAACGAGCTGACCATCGACGGTGACGTGACCTTCTACGCGACCCGGTTCGTCGGCCGGTTCCTGGGCATCAAGGTCACCTTGACGCCGGACCTGCCCCTTCCGGACGGCATCCCGATCACCTCGCCGGTGTCGCTGACCTTCACCGACCCGCAGATCGACCTGGCCTTCATCTCCTGCCACACGTTGACCGGCCGGCCCACCCTCAGGCAGACGCTGCACTGACCGCGCCGTGCGGTGGCGTCCCCAGACCGGACGCCACCGCTCGGTAGGGCCTAGAGCCGGGCCAGCGCCTTGCGCAGCGGGTCAAGGCCCAGGGCGCCCAGGTCCAACGCCTGTCGGTGGAACTCCCGCAGGTCGAAGTCGGCACCCTTGCGGGCCTTGGCGTCCTCGCGGGCCTGCAACCAGATCCGCTCACCCACCTTGTACGACGGCGCCTGCCCCGGCCAGCCCAGGTAGCGGTTCAGCTCGAAGCGCAGGTTCTCGTCCGGCACGCGGCAGTGCGCCCGCATGAACTCCCAGCCCAGCTCGGGCGTCCACCGCTCGCCCGGGTGGAAGCCGAACGGGTTGTCCTTCGGGATCTCCAGCTCGAGGTGCATACCGATGTCGACGATCACCCGGGCGGCGCGCATCGCCTGGCCGTCGAGCATGCCGAGCTTGTCGCCCGGGTCCTCCAGATAGCCCAGCTCGTCCATCAGCCGCTCCGAGTAGAGCGCCCAGCCCTCGCCGTGCCCGGAGACCCAGCACAGCAGCCGCTGCCAGCGGTTGAGCAGGTCGGCCCGAACGGCCGTCTGCGCCACCTGAAGGTGGTGACCCGGCACGCCCTCGTGGTAGACCGTCGTCACCTCCCGCCAGGTGGAGAAGTCGGTGATGCCCTGCGGCACCGCCCACCACATGCGCCCGGGGCGGGAGAAGTCCTCGCTCGGGCCGGTGTAGTAGATGGCGCCGTCACTGGTCGGGGCGAGGCAGCACTCGATCCGGCGGACCTGCTCCGGAATGTCGAAGTGGGTCCCGTGCAGCTCGGCGATCGCCTTGTCGGCGAGCGCCTGCATCCAGTCGCGGAACGCCTCCTTGCCCTGGATGGTCCGCGCCGGGTCGGCGTCGAGCGTGGCCACCGCCTCGTCGACGCTCGCGCCCGAGCCGGCGATACGCCCGGCCACGACCCGCATCTCCGCCTCCAGGCGGGCCAGCTCGGCGAAACCCCAGGCGTACGTCTCGTCCAGGTCGACCTTCGCGCCGAGGAAGTACTGCGAGGCGAGTTCGTAGCGTTCCCGGCCGGCGGCCTGCTTGTCCCGTCCGTGCGGGGCCAACTCGGCGCGCAGGAACTGGCCGAACTCGGCGGTCGCCGCGGTGGCCGCCGCCGCGCCTCGGCGCAGCTCGGCACCGAGCGTGCCGTCCGCGCCCAGCCGCTCGACAAGGCCGTGGAAGAAGTTGTCCCCGGTCGGGTCGGTCCAGGTGTCGCACTGCTTGGCCACCTCGACGAGCTGCACCTTCGAGCTGACCCGCCCGTCGGCGAGCGCCTCGCGCAGCGTCGTCTTGTAACCCTCCAGGGCGCCGGCCAGGCCGTTGAGCCGGGCGGCGATGTTGGCCTGGTCGTCGGCAGTCGCCGTCGGCATCAGGTCGAACACCATGCGGACCTCGTGCAGCCCGCTCTCGATCACGCTGATTTCGCTAGTCGTCTCGCCGGCCTCGTAGCGGGCCAGGTCGAGGCCGAGCCGTTCCTGCATGGCCTCCTTGGCGGTGCGTTCCGCCTCGGTGTCCGGCTCGGTCACCTCGAGCTCGGTGAGGGTGCGGCGGGTGAGGTCGGCCTTGGCCCGGTAACCCTCGGGTGAGAGGTCGTCGAGCTGGTCGTCATGGCCGGCGATGCCGACGTATGTCGCGCCGGTGGGGCTCAACGGCGCCCACTCGGCCACGTAGCGGTTGGCGAGTTCATCAATTCGTCCCACGGTGCGACACTACGTGACCGCCCCGCCCCGGTGTCGATGCTGTTTCCCGTGTCCAACCAGCAGAAAGTCGCGGGACTTTGTCGTACCCCTGCGGCAGAGTGTCAGGGGTGACCACCGATGTTGCTCCTGACAAGGCGCCGCTGCGCGCCTGGCTGCCGGGCTTCTGCGCCCTCGCCGCCATCTGGGGATCCAGCTTTCTGTTCATCAAGGTCGGTGTGGCCGAGCTGCACCCCGTCCAGCTGACCCTCTACCGCGTCGTGTCCGGCGCGCTGACCCTGCTGGTCGTCCTCGCGGTGCTGCGCGACCGGCTGCCCCGCGAGCCCCGCGTGTGGGCGCACCTCTTCGTCGTCGCCGCGTTCGGCGTGGCGGTGCCGTTCACCCTCTTCGGTTACGGCGAGCAACGGGTCGAGTCGATGCTCGCCGGCATCTGGAACGCGACGACGCCGTTGATCGTGCTGCCGCTGGCGGTGCTGGTGTTCCGCACCGAGCGGTTGACCGTGCGCCGCGCGATCGGCCTCGGGCTGGGCTTCCTCGGCGTGCTCGTGGTGCTCGGGGTCTGGGAGGGCGTCGGCGGGGCGCATTTCGTCGGGCAGCTGCTGTGCTTCGGGGCGGCCGCCTGCTACGGCGTCGCCATCCCGTACCAGAAGCGGTTCGTCGCGGGCAGCGCGCATTCCGGGCTGTCGCTGTCCACGGCGCAGTTGCTGCTCGCCGCCGGGCAGCTCGCCGTCGTCACCCCGTTCGTCGCGGGTGCGCCGCCGCTGCCCACCGAGCTGTCGCCGAAGGTGGTGGCCAGTGTGCTGACCCTAGGGGCGCTCGGCACCGGGCTCGCCTTCGTCATCAACATGCGCAACATCCGGGTGGCCGGCGCGAGCACCGCCTCCACCGTCACGTACCTGATTCCGATCTTCGCGGTGCTGATCGGCGCCGTGGTGCTCGACGAGCGGCTCAATTGGCACCAGCCGGTCGGCGCGCTCATCGTGCTGCTGGGCGTCGCGGTCGCGCAGGGCGTGTTCGGCCGGCGCAAGCCGCGGCCGGTGGCAGGTGTGGGCGCGCCCGCCACGCCCGCCGCCGAGCCCGCCGCGCCCGCCGCCGAGCCCGCCACGCCCGCCGCCGAGCCCGCCACGCCCGCCGTGCCCGCCCGCGGGTGATCAACTCGGCTTCCTTGAAGCCGGGGTGTCCTACGGTCCAGGACACCCCGGTTTCAGCGAACGCGAGTCGATCAACGCCCGAGCACCGTCAGTCCCTGGCGTGCGTCCACTCCACGAGCTGCTCGGCCGACCAGGTGTTGACCACCCGGTCGGCAGGGACGCCGCAGAGCGCGGCCCTCTCGCAGCCGAACCGCTGCCAGTCGAGCTGGCCCGGTGCGTGCGCGTCCGTGTTGATCGCGAAGCGGCAGCCCGCCTCCAGGGCGCGGCGGATCAGCCGCTTCGGCGGGTCCTGCCGCTCCGGCCGAGAGTTGATCTCGACGGCGGTGTCGTGCTCCGCGCAGGCGGCGAAGACCGCGTCCGCGTCGAAGTCGCTCTCGTTCCTGGTGCGCGCCCGGTGCCCCCGATCACCCGGGCCGGTCACCCCCGCCGGGCGGGACGACACCATCCGCCCGGTGACATGACCCAGGATGTCCAGGTGCGGGTTGGCGACGGCCTTCAGCATGCGCCGGGTCATCTTCGCCCGCTCGTCCTTCAGGCCGCTGTGCACCGACCCGACCACCACGTCCAGCCGGGCCAGCAGCTCGTCGTCCTGATCGAGTGAGCCGTCGGCGAGGATGTCCACCTCGATCCCGGTCAGGATCCGGAAACCCTCCGGCAGCGCCGCATTGACCTGCGCCACGTGGTCGAGCTGCCGGCGCAGCCGCTCGGCGGTCAGGCCGCGCGCCACCGTCAACCGGGGCGAGTGATCGGTGAGCACCACGTACTCGTGGCCCAACTCCACCGCGGCCAGCGCCATCTCCTCGATCGGTGAGCCGCCGTCGGACCAGTCCGAGTGGGTGTGGCAGTCGCCCCGCAGGGCGGCGCGCAGCGCCGTGGCCTCGGCATCCAGGTCGCTGCCCTCGGTCGCCACCAACCGGCGCAGATAGACCGGCTCCTCGCCGGCCAGGGACTCCGCCACGCAGCGGGCCGTCACGTCCCCCACACCCGCCAGCTCGGTGAGCGTGCCGTTGCCGGCCCGCTCGGTCACCTCGGCCGCCGGGAGGCCGGCCAGCGCCTTCGCCGCCGAACGGAATGCCCGCACCCGGTAGGTGGCCTCGTTCGCCCGCTCCAGCAGGAACGCGATCCGGCGTAGGTCGGCAATGGGGTCCCGGGCGCTCATCCCACCGAACCTAGTGCGTACGAGCTACGTCAGGGAGCCTTCGGGCAGCCGTGTTTCCGCTGCCACGTGGTCACCTCGGCGGCGGGCTCCCGGTTGCCACCGCGCCGCCACGAGTCCAGATACCGCGCCGGCCACAGCACACCACGCCGGATCCACCACCCGTCCTTGCCGGTGCACGGCGGCGAGATGCCGAAGTGCACGTGGCAGACGTTGTTGGCGTTACCGGTGCGGCCCACCTTGCCGAGCTGCTGCCCGGCGCGAACCCGCACCCCGGCCTCGACACCGCTGCCGACCACGCTCAGGTGCGAGCCGTAGTAGCGCACACCGTCGTCGCCGAGCAGCGAGACCGACAGGCCGCCGTTGTCCGGGCCCTGCGGCCCACTCTTGGAGTACCTGTCGACACGACTCACCTCCAGCACCTTGCCGTCGGTCACCGCCACGAACGGCTCACCGCAGTCGGCGAACACGTCCGTCGCCGGGTACGCCCCGTGCGTCGTGTGGTAGTCCACGTTGTCGGCGCGTACCGGAAAGACGTGCCGGAGCCCGGCGCGCGGCGCGCTCGGCGACGGCTTGGCCGGCGACGGCGTCGGGCTGGCCGGGCGGGTCGGAGGCGGCGTGGCCGTCGGCGCCGCCGGCTGCTCACCGGTCGCCCAGACCGCCGACGGCGTCGGCGCGGCCCCGTCCGGCGGCACCCCCGGTCGGGTGGTCGCGCAGCCGGCGGCAAGCACCGGGGCGAGCAGCAACAGGATCGGGTACGCCGGACGCACGCGGCGACCGATCGTCGGCGAGGGCATTCGGCCATCCTGACAGACCGGTACCGTGGGCACGAGCGACGCGCGTGAGGGGAGGGCAACCGTGACCATCGCCCGACCCGACCCCGTCCCGGATCCGGGTGCCGCCCGACCGGCGTCGCGTACCCCGTCGGGGCTCTTTCCGGCCGGGCCGCCGACCAGACCCACCTACCGCGAACCGCACCCGGTGACCGGCGGCGGTGTCGCCGCCGGCGGTGGCGCGGCGGCCGCCTGGCTGCTGCTGTTCGGGCTGCTCGGCACCGACGTGGCCAGCTACGCGTGGTGGACGTTGGTGGCCGGCCTGCTGGCCTGGCTGACGGCCCTGGTGCTGGTCCGCCACGGCGATCGCGGCGTGGCCACCGGGTTGGCCATCGTCACCGCCGGTGGTTGGAGCATCGCCGCCGCCGTGGTGGCGGTCCGGTGGGCGACAAGCGCTGACTGGCCGCTGTGGTGAGCGTGTGCCGACCGGCCCGGATTCGGGCGCGGACGACTGCGCCGCGTGCCCGGTTGGCTGCGTAGCGAACGCCGTCTTGACGTGGCCGTCGAGACTCGGCACCCTCGGGACTATGGCCTGGACCACCCCGCGGCAGGACCCGGATCGCAACCGCCGCCGCCTCCAGTTGCTCGCCGAGTTGGCGGGTGCTCGGGCGGTACGCCAGCGCAGCCGGCCGCAGCGACAGCGCACCGAGCGTCTGCGCCAACTGATCGCCACCCGCCGTCGGGTAGCCGGCTGATCCGACTTTGTCAGGTTTGGCCGGCGTCTCGGGGCGTTGACCGGTCGCCCGCCGACCCGACCGGCTAACGTGCACCCTTGACGAGTCGGCGCTGTGCCGAGGGCTTTTGGGGGAACCGTGTCGTACTTCGCTGCGGCCGTGGTGCGTGACGACAGTGGCTGGACCGCCGCCGAGGTCAGCCTGCGGGGCGCCACCGACATCGACGAGGTCGCCGACCGGCTGCGCGACGTCGACCAGGAAGCCGACGTGTCGCTGCTCTTCGTCGAGGCCGACGACGCGTACCTGGTGATCCTGCGTCTCGACGAGGGCGAGGATCTGCGGGTGTTCGGGTCGGACTCGGCGTTCGCCGAGGAGTCCCGACTGGGCCAACTGCTGGTCGGTGACCTGAAGACGTCCGTGACCGGGCTCGACGGCGACGACGAGCCCCGCCCGGCCGCCGGTGGCGACGAGGAGAGCGAGCAGCCCGTCGTCGATCCGGAGGCCGATCCGGTGGGCGACGCCGACCTGCTGGCCAACCTGGGCATCTCCGCGCAGAAGCTGCTGACGCTCTGCGGGACCGAGGGGATGCTGCCGGCGGACGTCACCTCCGAGATCTGTGAGGTCCTCGGGTGCGCCGACGAGGTCGAGGAGCTGCGTGAGGTCTGACCCCGCCGGGTCGGCAGCGTACGAGGGGATCGTGCCCGCGGGTGGCGCGGAACCGGCCGACGCCACCGATCCGCTGTTGGAGACGATCCGGCCGGGGCAGCCGACGCCCGGCGCGGTGGGTCGAGCCGGCCCGGGCGCGCACGAGGGGCTGGCCGACCCGGGCGACCTCGGTCGGCGGCAGCGGCACGAGCTGTGGATGCGCCGGGCCCTGGAGGTCGCCGTCACCGGTCCGGCCGCGTCAGTGGGCGCGGACGCGATCGATGACATCCCGGTGGGCGCGGTGCTCTACGGCCCGGACGGCGTCGAGCTGGCGACCGGGCGCAACGAGCGGGAGCTGACCGGCGACCCCACAGCCCACGCCGAGGTGCTGGCCCTGCGGCGTGGGGCGGAGCTCACCGGCCGGTGGCGGCTGGACGGCTGCACCCTGGTGGTCACCCTGGAGCCGTGCACCATGTGTGCCGGCGCGCTGGTGCTGGCCCGGGTCTCCACAGTCGTCTTCGGCGCGTGGGAGCCGAAGACCGGCGCGGCCGGCTCCCTCTGGGACGTGCTGCGCGACCGTCGGCTCAACCACCGTCCGGAGGTCTACGGCGGAGTGCTGGAGACCGAGACGGCCGCCGTCCTGCGCGCCTTCTTCCGCTGAACCCGAGTCGGCACACTGCCGCACCTGCCATCGCCCAGGCGGCGGTCCGGCTGTGGGCCGGGCGACGACCCGGCGATCAGGCCGCGGGAAGGGTCACCGTGACGGTCAGGCCACCGGCCGGGCGGGGCCGCGCGTCGACGGTGCCGCCGTGGGCCCGGGCCACCGCGCGGACGATCGACAGCCCCAGACCGAAACCCCGCGTGCCGGCGACCCGCTCCCGGGACAACCGGCGGAATGGCTGGAACATCGTCTCCACGTCGTAGCCGGCGACCACCGGGCCGGTGTTGCGCACCGTGAGGGTTGGCTGGCCGTCGACGAGCCCGGTGCACACCTCGACCCAGCCCTCGGTGGGCAGGTTGTGCCGCAGCGCGTTCTCCACCAGGTTGAACGCGAGCCGTTCCAGCAGCACCGGATCGCCGTTGACCTGCGCCGGCGCGAGCGAGCGGTGCACCCGGAGGTCGGGTGCCTGCTGTGCGGCCTGATCGGTCACGTGCGCGCAGACCTCGGCCAGGTCGACAGGCGTACGCTCGGTCAGCTCGTTCTCCGAGTCCGCCAGGGTCAGCAGGCCGTCGATCAGCCGCTCGTGCCGCTCGTTGACCGCCAACAACGATTCGCCCAACCGTTGGGTCTCCGCCGACGCGTCCGGACGGGTGATGGCCAGCTCCACCAGGGCACGGTTGAGCGCCAACGGGGTACGCAGCTCGTGCGAGGCGTTCGCCACGAATCGGCGCTGCCCGTCGAACGAGCGGTCGAGTCGTCCCAGCATCTCGTCGAACGTGTCGGCCAGTTCGCGTACCTCGTCGCGGGGGCCGCGGAGCGCGATCCGCTCGTGCAGGCCCCGACCGGCGGTGTCCGCGCCGGCGATCCGTCGCGCCGTGTCGGTGACCTGCTGCAGGGGCTGTAACGCCCGGCCGGCGAGCAGCCAGCCGAAGGCGATCGCCACCGCCGACACCACCACCAACGCGATGCCACCCTGCGTGAGCAGCGACTCCAACGCGCTGCGTTTCGCCTCGTCCTGCGCCTCCTGCAGGATGGCGCGCAGGTTGTCGACGTTCTGCCCGCTGGGCGTCGTGGCGCTGACCTTCGGCAGGTCGCGCAGGTTCACCCCGAACGGCTGCGGCATCCGCTGATCCACAAGCACGTACGTGACGGCGAGCAGGACAATGCCGGCCAGTAGGAAGAGGCCACCGTAGATGAGGGTGAGCCGGGCGCGGATGGTCAGGCGTTTCATCGGATCCGGTACCCCGCTCCCGGCAGCGTCTCGATCACCGGCGGATCACCGAGCTTGCGGCGCAGCTTCATCATCGTCACCCGGACCACGTTGGTGAACGGGTCGATGTGCTCGTCCCAGGCACGTTCCAGCAGGTCCTCGGCGGAAACGACAGCGCCGTCGGCGCGGAGCAGCTCGGCCAGCACCGCGAACTCCTTGCGGGACAGCGCCACGTGCCGGTCGTCGCGGCGTACCTCGTGTCGGGCCGCGTCGAGCTGGATGCCGGCGCGGCGCAGCGTCGGGGGCGCGGCAGGGCGGGCACGGCGGGTCAGCGCGTGCACCCGAGCCGACAGCTCGACCAGGGCGAACGGCTTGGTGAGGTAGTCGTCCGCGCCGAGCGCCAGGCCCGCGACCCGCTCCCGGACGGCCGCCGCGGCGGTCAGCATCAGCACCCGGGTCTCCCCGCCCGCGTCCACGATCGCCCGGCACACGTCGTCGCCGTGCACCACCGGCAGGTCCCGGTCCAGGACGACCACCGCGTACTCGTTGACGCCGAGCCGTTCCAGCGCGGCGTCCCCGTCGTACGCCACGTCGACCGCGAACGACTCCCGACGCAGCCACTCCGCGATGGCGTCGGCAAGCATGGTCTCGTCCTCGACCACAAGCACTCTCACCCCTCCATGGTGCTCGGGATGCGGTAACGGCGGCATAACCGCAGACGGTAACGCCGGGGATACGGCCGTCGGCGTCCACTGGGTGTCACGTTCGGCGAACCGCGCCGGACCTGAGCGGAAGTGGACACCATGCGACGACAGATGCTTGCGATCCCCGTCCTGCTCGCCCTGGCGCTGCCCGCGTGCGGGGCGGGAGGCGACGACGGCGGCGGGGTCGCGACCGCCGGTGGAACGACTGCCGAGGCCACGGCGAGCGGCACCCCGGTCAGTGACTCGGACCGGCAGCTCGCCTTCGCCCGGTGCATGCGGGAGAACGGGGTGGACATGCCGGACCCGGAGCCGGGTGCCCGTCCCAACCTCCGGTTCGGCGCTGACGTGGATCAGCAGAAGGTCCAGGCGGCCATGGAGAAGTGCCAGGACAAGCTGCCCAACGGCGGGCAGGGGCCGCAGCTCAACCCCGAGCAGGCCGAGCAGATGCGCGCCCTCGCCAAGTGCATGCGCGAGAACGGTGTACCGGACTTCCCGGACCCGGACGCCGAAGGGCGGCTCCGGGTCGGGACCGGGGACAACGCGATCAACATCGGGGATCCGGGCCTGAGGGCCGCGATGGAGAAGTGCCGGCAGCTCGCGCCCCAGGTCGGGGGCGGCAAGTGACCGACGCCACCCGACGCCCGGGGCTGCGCGCCGCTGTCGCCGTGGGGGTCGTCCTGGTGGTCGCCGCCGTGGGTGTCGTCGCCGCAGTGGGTTTCGGCGGCGACACCGGGGACGCCACCCACGCCAGTGGCCCGGCGGCGACCGCCCCGGTCACCCGGCAGACCCTCGCCGACACGCAGACCGCCGACGGTGAGTTGGGGTACGGAACGACGCGCACCGCCACGGCGAAACTCAGCGGCACGATCACCGGGCTGCCCGCGACCGGGTCGACAGTGCGACGGGGCAAGGCGCTGTACCTCGTCGACAACGAGGAGGTCGTGCTCCTCTACGGCGGGCTACCCGCGTACCGGACGCTCGAGCCCGGCGTCGATGGCCCGGACGTCACCCAGTTCGAGCGCAACCTCAAGGCGCTGGGCTACAGCGGGTTCACTGTCGACGACGAGTACACAGGCGCCACCGCCGACGCGGTCCGTGACTGGCAGGACGACCTCGGTCTGCCCGAGACCGGCCGGATCGAGCAGGGCCGCGTCGTGTACGCCGACGGGGAGGTCCGGGTGGAGAGCCACCAGGCCGACGTCGGTGCCGCGGCGCAGCCCGGTCAGGCGGTGTTGACCTACAGCGGCACCAGTCGCGTGGTCACCGTCGACCTCGACATGGACGACCAGCGGCTGGCCAAGCGGAACTCGAAGGTCACTGTGAAGCTGCCGGACGGACGGGCGGTCGCCGGCACGATCAGCACGGCCGAGACGGTCATCCAGGCCGGTGCCTCGGGCGCGAGCGGGCAGTCCGGCGAGGAGGAGACGAAGATCGAGGTGACTGTCGCGGTCACCGACCCGAAGGCCCTCGCCGGCTTCGACCAGGCCAGCGCCACAGTGACATTCACCGCCTCGGAGCGCCGCGACGTGCTCACCGTCCCGGTGGCGGCGCTGCTGGCGCTCGCCGAGGGCGGTTACGGCGTCGAGGTCGTCGACGGCGACGGCAGCCGGATCGTCGCGGTGACGACCGGACTGTTCGCCGACGGCCGAGTCGAGGTCAGCGGGTCGGAGATCGCCGAGGGCATGACGGTGGCGATGCCGAAATGACAGGTGACGTGATCGTCCTCGACCGGGTCAGCAAGCGGTACGCCGGTGGGGTGGTGGCGTTGGACGACGTCTCGTTGCGGATCGGTCATGGCGAGTTGGTGGCCATCGTCGGTCCGTCCGGGTCGGGCAAGTCGACGATGCTGCACCTGATCGGCACCCTGGACCGGCCGTCGTCGGGCAGCGTGCTCCTTGACGGGTACGACGTGGCGAAGTTGACCGACCGGGAGCTGTCCGCGTTGCGGGCTACCCGGATCGGCTTCGTCTTCCAGCAGTTCCACCTGGCCCCCGGCGTCCCGGTCGTGGACAACGTCGCCGACGGGTTGCTCTACTCCGGCGTACCCCTGCGGAGGCGTCGGGAGCGTGCGGAGGCCGCGTTGGTCCGGGTTGGCCTGGGTCACCGGCTCGGCCACCGGCCGCACGAGCTGTCCGGCGGCGAGCGGCAGCGGGTGGCGGTGGCCCGCGCGGTGGTCGGTGAGCCGGCGGTGCTGCTCGCCGACGAGCCGACCGGCAACCTCGACTCCCAGTCCGGCGCCGGCGTGTTGGAGTTGCTGCACGACCTGCACCGGGCCGGCACCACGGTCGTGGTGATCACGCACGACCGGGAGATCGCGGAGAGCCTGCCTCGGCAGGTGCGGATGCGCGACGGCGCGGTGCGGCACGACTCGGCCTTCGCGCCGGGCGGAGTCGGCTGATGGCGACCCTGACTCCGGCCAGGCTGGGGCCGGCGGACGTCCTGCGCGTCGGTGGGGTGGGGCTGCGGACCCGTCCGCTGCGGGCGTTCCTCTCCGCGTTGGGCATCGCGATCGGCATCGCCGCGATGATCGCGGTCGTCGGCATCTCCTCGTCGTCCCGGGCCGAACTGGACCGGGCACTCGACGCACTCGGCACCAACCTGCTCACCGTCGAGCCGGGCGACACCCTGTTCGGGGCGGACGCGCAGCTTCCCGAGGATTCGATCGCCATGATCGGCCGGATCGGTCCGGTGACGCAGGTGACCGCCACCGGGCAGGTCCCCGACGCCAAGGTGTACCGCACGGAACGGATTCCGGCGGCGGAGACCGGAGGCATCGCCACCCGGGCGGCACGGCTGGACCTGCCGGGCGCCGTCGGCGCCGAGCTGACAAGCGGCACCTGGCTCAACGAGGCCACCGCCCGCTATCCGGCGGTCGTCCTCGGCGCCACCGCCGCACAGCGGCTCGGCATCACCACAGCCGATCCGCAGGTGCAGGTGTGGCTGGGCGGACGGTGGTTCAGCGTCGTCGGCGTCCTCGCGACCGTGCCGCTCGCCCCGGAGCTGGACTCCTCGGCGCTTGTCGGCTGGGCCGCCGCGACCGACTACCTGGGGTTCGACGGGCACCCGACCACCGTCTACACGCGGGCGCAGGAGTCGCAGGTCGAGGCGGTGCGGTCGGTGCTCGGCGCGACCGCCAATCCCGAAGCGCCGAACGAGGTGGAGGTGTCCCGCCCCTCCGACGCGCTGGCCGCCGCCGAGGCGACCGACGACGCGTTCACCGGGCTGCTGCTGGGCCTCGGGGCGGTCGCCCTGCTGGTCGGTGGGGTGGGCGTGGCGAACACCATGGTGATCTCGGTGTTGGAGCGACGGGCCGAGATCGGGCTGCGCCGCTCACTCGGGGCGACCCGCGGTCAGGTACGCACACAGTTCCTCGCGGAGTCGCTGCTGCTGTCCGCGTTCGGCGGGGTCGGCGGAGTGCTGCTGGGCATCGTGGTCACCTCGGGGTACGCGCTGTCGCAGGGCTGGCCGACGGTGGTGCCGGCGTGGGCGATGCTCGGCGGAGTAGGGGCGACCCTGGTGATCGGTGGCTTCGCCGGTCTCTACCCGGCGGTCCGCGCCGCCCGCCTCTCACCCACGGAGGCCCTGACCACCGTCTGACTGGCGTGGCGGCGTTCGCGGCCGGCGTGGCGGTCTGCGGCCTCGCATATGCGGAAGAGCGGTATGACTCTGAGGAATATCTACACCTCTGAGTCATACCGCTCTCGGCAGTGACACCCGCCGGACGGGTCAGGCGATGATCGTGTCGAGCGCGATCTCGACCATCTGGCTGAAGGTCTGCTCCCGCTCCTCCGACGTGGTCTTCTCGCCGGTCTTGATGTGGTCGCTGACCGTCAACACGGTCAGCGCGCGGGCCTTGAACCGGGCGGCGATCGTGTAGAGCGCCGCCGACTCCATCTCCACCGCCAGCACGCCGTAGTCGGCGAGCGTGTCGTAGAGGTCCGGCCGGTCGGTGTAGAAGGCGTCCGCCGCCAGGATCGGCCCGACGTGCATGGTGATGCCGCGCCGCTCGGCCACCTCGACCGAGGTACGCAGCAGCCCGAAGTCGGCCACCGGGGCGTAGTCGATAAGCCCGTCGAACCGCATCCGGTTCATGTTCGAGTCGGTGGACGACCCGATCGCCGCGACCACGTCGCGCAGTTGCAGGTCCGTGCTGAGGGCCCCACAGGAGCCGACCCGGATCAGCGTCTTCACGCCGTACTCGTTGATCAACTCGTGGGCGTAGATGGAGGCGGACGGCATGCCCATGCCGGAGCCCTGGACCGAGACCTCGACGCCGTTCCAGCGGCCGGTGAAGCCCAGCATGCCCCGAACCGTCGAGTAGCAGGTGGCGCCCTCGAGGTAGGTCTCCGCGATCCACTTGGCCCGCAGGGGGTCACCCGGCATCAGGACCCGCTCGGCGATCTCGCCCGGCTTCGCGCCGATGTGCGTACTCATGGCAAAGATCCTGCCAGGCCGGCCGGAGCGATACCGGTTCGGCGTCCGAACCGGCGGTCCTGTACCCTTGTCGGCGGTGGCGTGTCCGAGCGGCCTAAGGAGCACGCCTCGAAAGCGTGTGAGGGTTAACGCCCTCCGAGGGTTCAAATCCCTCCGCCACCGCTCTGTAGTGCAGAAACGCCCGGTCGATCCGCGAGGATCGACCGGGCGTTTCCGCGTCAGAGCTGCTGCTCGCCGCCGTCGGCGAACAGCTCGCTGCCGGTCATGAAGCTGCTCTGGTCGGAGGCGAGGAAGAGCGCGGCGTTGGCGATCTCGTCCGGGTGGGCCATCCGGCCCATGGGCACGTTCGAGGCGATGCCCTTGAGCAGGCCGGGGGCCTCCTCGGGGCTGGACGCCAGGCCCGCGAGCCCCGGGGTCTCGGTGGGGCCGGGGACCAGGGTGTTGACCCGGATCTTCCGGCCGACCAGCTCGGCGGCCCAGGTGCGGCCGAACGAGCGGATGGCGGCCTTGGAGGCGGCGTAGACGCTGAACGCCGGGGTGCCGTTGCTGGCAGCAGTCGATCCGGTCAGCACGATCGAGGCGCCCTCGTTGAGCAGGGGCAGGGCCTTCTGCACGGTGAAGATGGTGCCGTAGATGTTGGTGTCGAAGGTGTTGGCGACGTGCTCGACAGTGATCGAGTCGAGCGGGCTGAACTCGCCGCCGCCGGCATTGGCGAACAGGACGTCCAGCCCCGCGCCCCGGGCCTCGATCGCCTGCATGATCCGGTCCAGGTCGTCGAGGTTGCCGACATCGCCGGCGATGCCTGTGGCGTTGGCGCCGATGCTGGCCACTGCCTCATCCAGCGGGCCCTTGCGGCGGCCGGTGACGAAGACGTACGCGCCTTCGGCGGCGAAGCGGCGGGCGGTGGCCAGGCCGATGCCCGTGGTGCCGCCGGTAACGAGGGCGGTCTTGCCGTCGAGCTGTCCCACGATTGATCTCCTCTTGGTGTGGTGCGGTTGGCCCGGCCGGGGTTGCGGCCGGTGGTCGATGGGGTGCGGGGGTCTCAGAAGCTCGGCAGGAGGGTGGCCAGGTCGCGCCACTGCGGCATGGGCAGCGTCGGGCGGCCCGGGTCGTCCGGTCGCAGTACGTGGAGGGCGACGTGGTCCGCGCCCGCGTCCAGGTGCTCCCGGATGCGCGCGGCGACCGCGTCCAGGTCACCCCAGGCGACGAGGGCGTCGATCAGGCGGTCGCTGCCGCCGGGGACCAGGTCGTCCTCGGTGAACCCGAGGCGGGCCAGGTTGGCCCGGTAGCTCGGAAAGCCGATGAACATCCCGATCCCTGCCCGGGCGGCGGCGCGGGCCCTCTCCGGATCCCCGTCCAGGACGACGGCCAGGTGCGGCGCGATCAGCGGCTGCCGCCCGACCCGTTCCCGCTGCCTCGCCGTGTAGTCCGGGGTGACGAGGAAGGGGTGCCATCCGGCGGTCCGGTCGGCCGCCAGGTCCGCCATTCGCGGTCCGAGCGCGCCGAGGATGCGCCGCTCGGCGGGGATCGGGCGTGGCGCGGCGTCCAGGGAATCCAGCCACCGGCTCATCGACTCCACCGGTCGGCCGTAGTCCTGGCCAGCCTGGGCGGCGGAGTGGGCGTTGCTCACCCCGAAGCCGAGAATCGTCCGAGGGCCGTGCGTGGCGTCCAGCGCGGCCAGCCGGTCGCCCAGAGCCGCCGGGTCCTGGCCCCAGATCGCCAGCACGCCCAGCGCGATCGTCGCGTGCGGCGCGGCCTCGGCCAGGTGCCCGATGTCGTCTACGGCCCCAGCGCCGTCCAGGCCCGGCACCCACAGTGCCCGAAAGCCCTGCTGGTCGAGTTCGGTCGCCGCGTCCCGGATGGCGGGGTCGGCGGCGCCGCGCAGCTCCATGCTCCAGAGCCCGACCGCGGGCAGCGGGGTCTTCAGTCGAGTGGCCATGCCATCCTCCCACCTTTTCTGTACCGAGCGGTATGCATCTGACCGTAGCAACCCCGGCCGGTGCCGGCAAATTTCTGTACCGATCGGTTTTCGTTGCGGGTAGGATGAGTCGCGGGAGGTGGTGGGCCGTGCCACAACGAGGGCGACCACGCGGCTTCGACGCCGACGAGGCGCTGGAGCGCGCGCTTGAGGTGTTCTGGCGTCAGGGGTACGAGGGCGCCTCGATGAGCGACCTCACCGCCGCCATGGGCATCAACAAGCCGAGCCTCTATGCCGCCTTCGGCAGCAAGGAGGAGTTGTTCCGCAAGGCCGTGGCCCGCTACGCCGAACAGGACATGGAGTACGCGCGGCGCGCTTTCGCCCAACCCACCGCGTACGAGGTCGTCGCCACTCTGCTGCGCGAGAACGTGCTCGCCGTGACCCGACCCGACCGCCCGGCCGGCTGCCTGTCCATCCAGGGCGGCACCGCCTGCTCCAGTGACAACGCCGCGGTGGCCGGCTTCCTCGCCACCAGCCGCCTGGCCGGTGAGCTGGCTCTCGCCGACCGGTTCACCCGCGCGGTGGCCGAAGGCGACCTACCCGCCGACGCCGATCCGGCCGCGCTCGCCCGCTTCGTCATGAGCGTGACCGAGGGGCAGGCGATACACGCCGCCGCCGGGGTCGCCCGGGAGGCTCTGCGTCAGACGGCGGAGATCGCGCTCGCCGGCTTCGCCGCCGTGTCCGGAGCGCGGTCCCCCGAGCAGGTCGCCCGGTCCGTCTGAGCGCTGGACTCCCGGCGGGGTGCGTTCAGCGTTCGGGTGAGCGGCGTCGGTCGTGGCGGTCTTCAGGCGACCGAGAAGGTGATCGTTCCGGTGTAGGTGCCCGCGACGGTCGCCAGGGGAATCTGGACCGAGGCCACGGGCTCCCAGGTCGCCGAGTTGTTGCCGATGCCGTCGGTCAGGGTGAACGCGGTGCGTTCAACATTGATGACCTCCGCGTCTCCGGCCGTGGGTTGGCCCGAGGTGAACGTGCCGATACCGCTCGTCGCGGTGGCCGGACCCGACCAGTAGGAGGCGTTCGTGCTGGCGATCGAGTGCACCGGAACGCCGCTGGTGACGAAGTTCGTCGCGACGACTGTCGCGGTCCACGTCGGCGCCGACAGCAGGCGCTCATCCGTCACCGTGACCGGTCCCAGGTTGCCCGAGGCGACTCCGCCGAGGCCGGCGCTGCTCAGGGTGGCCGTCTCCGGCGCGCTTATCGACAACTCGCCCGGCTCGGCGCAGGTCGACTTGGTGATCGTGTCGGTGTCCATGGTGACCGCGCCGTTGATCGCCATCGCCCGGCCGTCCACCTCGAGCGCCGCGCCCACGGTGATCGAGGTGAAGGTGAGCAGGTTGCCGCGGAACAGGGAGTCGGCGCCGAGCGTGACGGAGCTGCCCACCTGCCAGAAGACGTTGCACGACTGGGCACCGTTGGTCAGGTTGACAGTGCTCGACGCGCCCGTGATGAGTGTGCTGACGGTCTTGAAGATGAAGACCGCGTTCGGGTCGCCCTCCGCGTCGAGGGTCAGGTCTCCGCCGATGGTGAACGTGCCCCCGGCGGATCCGTACACGCCTGTGGTCTTGGTGGTGCCACCGAGTTCACTCGAGACGACGTCCGTGGTCGTGCGGGAGGCGGCGTCGTTGTAGGCGATCGCGAGATCGCTCTTGGCCTGCACGGCGGGGCCGTCGTTGGAGTGGATCGTCCCGTTCACCTGGCCGGGAGGAAGGCCCGTAACGGCGGTACCCGGGCTCACGCCGACGTCGCCGGTGATCATGCTGAGCCCGGTGTTGGTGACCGTCGTCCCGGCGAGGACCGCGAAGTTCTCGGCCGTGCCCAGCGGCACCGGCAACTCGGCGGCGCTCGCGCTGGGCGGCCCGGCCACGACGACCAGGACTGTGGTCGCACCGATCAGGGTCAGGGCGCTTGCCGTCCGGGCCATCTTGATGATCGTGCGGTGCATACCCGTGCGGGTCGTCATGGTCTCCCCGAAGCTCGACGGGTGGTGTCTCCTCAGCGACCCATACTGTCACATGTAGGCACAAATAGGACGTAATCGGTCATTGGTCGAGTAGCTGTTCCACACCGTCCAGCAGCCGTTGCAGTCCGAACTCGAAGAGGCTGTCGGCGTCGAGCTCGATCGGCGACCGAGAGAGCCGGGCCAGGTGCGGAAAATCGCCGGCCGCGAGCAGGCTGCCCAACACGTCGGCCTGAGCCACCATCCACTCGTCGTCGGTCAGGCCGGTGTCCTGTTCCGCCTCGGCTCCCTGCTGCAGGTTCACCGCCGTGCCCCGCACGTGGTTGGCCAGGGCGACCACCAGGTGAAGCTGGGTCTGCTGGTCCAGGCCGTACCCGGCGAGGGCGCGCAGGGCGCATTCTGTGTGCGCCACGGCGTGCGGTGCCATCAGCGGGCGGGTCAGCGAGACGACCTGGGCAAGCCAGGGGTGTCGACAGTAGATCGCCCACTGCAACCGGCAGAGCAGCTCCACATGGGCCCGCCACCCGGGCGGGAACGTGCCGGGCAGCCGGTGTGCGGCGAAGGCGGCGTCCGCCATCAGCAGCACCAGGTGCTCCTTGCCACGGACCTGCCGGTACAACGACATGGTCGGCACGTCCAGGTCGGCGGCGATGCGCCGCATGCTCAGCCCCGCCAACCCCTCGGAGTCGGCGATCCCGATGGCCGTCCGCACGACCTGGTCGCGGGTCACAGCGTGGGCGGGTCCGCGCCGCACGTCGGCCCGGCCGCCCCGACCCGACGCGGCCGGCTCCGAGCCGCAGACCACCATGCCCACGCCGGGCACCGCCCGGAGCAGGCTCTCCTGTCGGAGCACCGTGAGGGCGCGGCTCGCGGTCGCCATGGCGACCCCCCACTCCCGCACGATCTGCCGGGTGGACGGCACCCGGTCGCCGGGGCCCAGCTCACCCGACGCGATGCGCCGCCGCAGCTCGGCGACGATGCGCAGGTACGGGGGTGTGGATTCGTCGATCTCCGTCATCGTCGCCCTCCGGCCGGCCGGAGCCCGACCCTAGCGCACTAGAGCACCGGGATTCGTTCCACAGATGGTCCTCGCAGCGGCCCGCAGGTGCACTAGAGCTACCTGGCCACCCCGTCCCCGAGTCGACATGCTCCCCACAGGCGGCGCGTACGCCGTACAGACTCCAACGATGGGGGATCTCATGACCAGCATCCCGTACCGCCGGTGGGTCGTCGCGATCGGCGCGGCCGCGCTCCTCGCGGCGGCGACGGCAGTCGACCCGGCCGTGGCGGCCGGCCGCCCGGCCGCAGCCGTGGTGCGAACCGACCAGGGCGCCCTCCGCGGGACCGTCGCGGCGGACCACCGGACGTTCGAGGGCATCCCGTACGCGCGCCCGCCGCTGGGCGCGCTGCGCTGGGCCCCGCCGCGCCCCGGTCCGCGGTGGACGGGCGTACGGGACGCGACCCGGCCCGGTGCCGCCTGCGCCCAACTGAAGGGGCTGCCGATGGACGAAGCGTCGGCGTCCGAGGACTGCCTCTACCTGAACGTCACCACGCCGCGCACCTCCGGCCGAACGCCTCCACCGGTGCTGGTGTGGCTGCACGGCGGCGACTTCCGGTTCGGCCAGGGCGACGTCTACGGCGGGGAGAGGCTGGCCGCCGAGGGCGACGTCATCGTCGTCACTGTGAACTACCGGCTCGGTGCTCTCGGCTTCCTGGCGCATCCGGCGCTGGCCGGCCCGGACGGGTCCATCGGCAACTACGGGTTGCAGGACCAGCAGGCGGCGCTGCGCTGGGTGCGGCGCAACGCGGCGGCCTTCGGCGGGGACCCGGGCAGCGTCACCCTGGCCGGCCAGTCAGCCGGTGCGACAAGCGTCTGCGCCCACCTCGCCGCGCCCGGTTCCGCCGGCCTGTTCCACCGCGCGATCATGCAGAGCAACTCGTGCGCCAACCCGGTCCAGTCCCGGGCGGAGGCGGTCCAGGCGGCGCAGGACCTCGCCGGGCGGGTGGGCTGCACCGACCCCGGTGCGCTCGCCGCCTGCCTGCGAGGGCGGGACACGGCCACGCTCGTCGACGCGGTCGGCTACCCGGGCACGGGCGTCGACCTGGGCCCGACCGTCGACGGCCGTACCCTGCCGGTGGATCCGGCGGACGCGTTGACCCACGGCCGGTTGCGTCAGGTGCCGGTGTTGACCGGAACGACCCGCGACGAGTCCACGCTCCAGGTGTGGGGGATGGAACGTGGCGGTATGAACTGCGCCCAGCCACAGCCGCCGGGGCAGGAGCCCGAGTCGTGCCGGCTCACCGACGACCAGTACCGCGAGCAGGTGCGCGCCATGTTCGGCGACCGGGCCCAGGAGGTGCTGGCGCGCTATCCGAGCGACGGGACGCGCTCCGCCAGCGCGGCGTTGGGGGCCGTGTGGACCGATCAGGGGTACGCGGAGCCGATCTACACCGCCGCGCTGGCGTTCGCCCGGAAGGTGCCGACGTACGTGTACGAGTTCGCCGACGAGGACCCGCCGTTCTTCACCGAGGGGCCGGCGCCGACCTTCCCCACCGGCGCGTACCACTGCGCGGAACTGCCGTACCTGTTCGACGTCGACTACGCCGAGGCGCTCACCCCCACCCAGCGGCGGCTCTCCGGGGAGATGGTCCGCGCCTGGAGCGATTTTGCCCGGACGGGTCGGCCCGGGTGGCCCCGCCTGCGCGAGCACGCCCCGTACGTGCGGGTCCTGGCCGGTGGCGGCGGATCGGGCACGACGGACTTCGCGGCGGCACACTCGTACGACTTCTGGCGGTCGCTGCGCGGCTGACGTCAGGTCGGGCGGCCGGTCCACCGTGGACCGGCCACCCACTGCTTCGGGCGGGTCAGCAGGGCCCGGTGCCCTCGTCGAAGAGCCGGCGGGCCCAGTCGGCGTACCCGGCGATGGTTTTTCGGACCGTGCGTCCGTCGTGCAGGAAGAGGTACGCGCGGTCGCCGCTGCGGGCGAGTAGCCCGTCGAGCCGGTGCGTCCCCTGTGGAGCCGGGAGCCGCGCGACAGACGGGTAACGCTCCCAGACCTCGTCGATCGGTGAGCCGGCCGTGATGCCCTCCGGTGTCCGCATCGGATCTCCGACCCACAACAGCACCAGTCTGTCCTCGACGAAGACCGGGCTGACCGTGTCGTGGCCGGTGAGCACCGGGCCGCAGGCGTCCTGGTCGGTGCGCAGGACGCCTCGGCGGGTCAGTTCGGCCTCGGTGTCGCCGAACTCGATGTTCCGCAGGCCGTTCAGGTCGATGACCTCGACGGTGCCGGCGGGCCGGTTCGGCGGCATCCGGCCGGGCGGCGTCGTACCGCTGCCCGCGATCGAGGCAGCAGTCAGCAGCATGGCAATAAACGCGAATTGTCGCAATTTCATGGAATCCCCCAGTCCCCAACGGGCCGGAGCCGCTCAGGTTGCTGCCCGTCGCCGGATTACTGGTTTTCCCACTGTTCGACAAGCTCGTCCCAGTAGTCGGCGCTGAGTCGCCGCCGACCGTGCGTCAGCCACCCGTCGGTGTTGCGCTCCAGATGCAGGCCCACCTCGGCGAACGGATCGATCCACGTGCCGCGTTCGACGCCGAGCTGGACGAGTGCCGCGTTTATCGGCCACTCCTCCCGCGGCCGGTCCAGGACGTCGTCGAAGCGCGGACCCCAGGACAGGGCGCCGCCCAGCCACACCACCGCCGACTGGCGGCCGACGCCACCGCCGAACTCGGCCTCCACGTACGCCACCGGCCCCGCCCGCGACCAGAGTGCCAGCGGCTCGACCAGCGCGGGCGACAGCACCAGGTCGAACGGACGGGCGGCGCTCCGGTCTTCCGTCGCGTAGTCCGGCAGCGACCCGGTCAGCTCCAGCACCAACTGCGGGGTGATCGGCAGCAGGGCGAAATCCTGCCGCAGCTCGCCGAGGACCGCGTGATCCAGCTCGGCGGTCTGCTCGCGGAGCAGTTCGACGTCCGCGACCACCGCGCTGAGCTGGTAACCCATCGAACCCTCCGCCGTCCACAGCCTGTGGATAGAACATGTGTACGACGGGTTCCGGGTCCGCCGGTCCCTGGCACGCTACCGGTGCCACCGCCGGTGCCGCCGTCGCCGTTACGGCTGGTTCGGTCTCTGGGCCACGTCGCGCAGGGCCGCGGCGAGCAGCTGCGGGTGCGAGAGCATCGGGTGATGGCCGGTGGGCAGTTCGACGACGCGGGAGGCGCGAGCGGCCTGAGCACGTTGCAGCGCGGGTGGGGTGGCACGATCCCCGGCGCAGACGATCGCCGTCGATGGTCGGTGCCGCCAGCCGGCATGCTGGACCGGGGCGGTGAGCACCGCGGCCGGCTGGCGGGTCAGCCGGGCGAGGGCGCCCTCGGCCGCCTGCTCGTCGCAGTCGTACAGGAACAGGTCGCGCAACGACTCGCGCCGTACACCGAACGTGCCGTCCGGCGAGAAGTCCAGGTGGGGGGCCGGCTCACCCGGGCCGAGATCGGCCAGGGACTGGCCGACGTCCGGCAGGAACGAGCTGACGTACACCAGATGACGCACATCTCCGCCGACCTCGCTGTCACCGACGGCGGCCTCGCTGCGGCCGGCGGCCTCGGTCGCGACCACGCCGCCGTAGGAGTGCCCGACAAGCACTGCCGGCCCGACCTCGCGCAGCACCCGGCGGGTCTCCGCGACGTCTGCCGCGAAGTCGGGAGCCGCCCCGGGCACCTCGCCGCAGCTCGGCAGTCGGACCGCGACGCTGTCCAGTCCGTCGGCGCGCAGCGCGGTAGCGACCCGCGACCACCACCACTCCCCGTCGCGGACGCAGGCGCCGTGCACGAAGACCACAGTCATCACCGTCTCCCGTCCGGCGAGCCCTTCGGTGGGTCGCCATGCCATCGACGTTAGACGTACCGATCGTTACGTGAAAAGGTGGCGCGGTGGGACGCCGACCGCAGCCGGAGATCCGCGACAGACTGCTCGACGGGTGCGTCGACCACCTGCTGGAGCACGGTCTGCCGGTAACGTCGTTGACCCCGGTCGCGGGGGCGCTCGGGGTCAGCCCGCGCATGTTGATCTACCACTTCGCCACCAAGGACCGGCTGGTCCGGGCTGCGCTGGTTGAGGCCCGGCGACGGCAGCGGGCGCTCTTCGACGAGGCGCTGCGCCACCGCCCCGACACCCGGTACGTCGACACCCTCGCCGCGGCCTGGACGACGCTCGCCGGTCCGGGGGGCAGCCGCTACGCACGCCTGTTCAGCGTCGTGCACGCCCTGCCGCCGAGCGAGACACCGTGGCCCGACTTCCCGACGATGGCGGTGCACGACTGGCTGCCGACTATCGCCGCCGGACTGCGCGCCGACGGCCACGCCTCGCCGGACGTGTTGGCCACGCTGGTCCTCGGGGTGGCGCGCGGGCTCCTGCTCGACGATCGGGCAACCGGCGAGCACGACCGCGCCGCCGAGGCGTACCGAGCCTTCCTCACCCTGCTCGACGATTCCCTCCGCTGACACCAGCGCAAATCACCGCCGCCGGTCGCCGGCCCGTGGCCCGCGCCGGCTAGTGGCCCGCGCCGGGCACCGCCGGCTCCGGCCGTGGTCCGTGCCGGCAGATCTTGGACAGTTTCCGTTCGCGCGGAACGGAAAGTGTCCAAGATCTGCGGCGTTGAGCCCGGTGTGAGCTCAGGCGCGGCGGGGGAGGTGGGTGAGGAAGGCTCGCCAGGTTGTCGGCGCGAAGGTGAGCGCCGGCCCGTCCGGGTCCTTGGAATCCCGTACGCCGATCACGCCGGGCAGGTTGTCGGCGACCTCGACACACGCGCCGCCGTTGCCGCTGCTGCGGCTGCTCTTGCGCCACCGGGCGCCGTTCAGCTCCATGTCTCCGCCACTTCCGTCATCAGCTCGACCGACTGAGAGTGCGACAGCGCCTCGCCGCGCACGTTCTCCCATGCCGCCATCATGGCCGCGATGTCGTCCGGGTCGCTAGCCACTTGTCCCTGGAGCTGGTTGTCGAGGTAACCGGCGACCCGGTGGTCGTGACTGTGCGCGATCACGAACGGCCCGTTGAGGCCGGCGTACGCCCCGACCGTGCTCGGCACGACGTGCACCCGGATGTGCGGCTCCGCGCACGCCGCGACCACGGCCAGCAGTTGCTCACGCATGGTGGCCCGGCCGCCCACCGGACGGTGCAGGATCGCCTCGTCGATGACCGCCGTGAACTGCGGCGGGTCGTCCCGCTTGAGCACGCCCTGCCGGTTGAGCCGCACGCTGAGGTGCCGCTCGATCTCACCGCGGGGGATCAGGCCCGCGCCGCCGAGCACCGCGCGGGCGTACGCCTCGGTCTGGAGCAACCCCGGCAGAACCGTGGACTCGAACCACCGCAGCGACACCGCCTCGCGCTCGATTTCCTGCCACGGACGAAACCAGATGGGGTCACGACGTCTTGAAGTGTCCGGCCAGATGTCTGACACGTCCTTGTGGAGGGCTTCCGCTGCCGCGAAACGGTGCCGAGGATGCGGAATGCGCCCCTCCGTCAACCACCGCGCCACGGTCTTCGGGTCGACACCGACGGTCTCGGCGAGGGATTCGGTGGTGTGACCGGTGTCGTTGAGCGCCACCCGCAGCGCGTCGTTCATGGCTCCTCCATCGGATGTCTCGAATATCTGGAAACCATATAGCTACGGGGTGTACTTGTCCGATTACGCGCCCCAGGGTGGTCCACAGAAGACGGCGAGGCCGGTGGAGGCGCAGCAGCCCGGCGGCCGACGTCAGTCAGGGGCCGCCCCGACGGGGAGGGCGGGGCGGCCCCTTCCACCGCGAAGGAGGCCCGCCATGCCCCGCCGCAATCGGAACCACCTGCCCACCCGTCCCACCTGGCGCTGCGCGGCGTGCGGCATCGCCTGGCCCTGCTCGGCGGCGAAGCTCCGTCTGCTCGGCGAGTACCGGCAGGACCGGCTGGCGTTGACCGTCTACCTGGCGACGCTCCAGGCCGAAGCCGGTGAACACCTCCGGGACGTCGACCCGGCCCGGCTCACCGAACGCTTCCTCTCCTGGGCCCGCGCCCGAGGGTGAGGGCCTGGCCGGGGGCGTCCGCTGCGACGAGCGCGCGGGCGTCGCTCACCCTCTCGTCAGGGGTGCCAGATGACGACGCCCACGTCCTGTCGGCGCTCGGCGAAGCGGCCGTCCCGCGCCGCCGCCGTCAACAGCTCGCGCAGGTCGGCCTCGAAGGCGGCGAGCTGGTCGGCGAACAGGTGCGGTGCCGAACTCGACAGCGAGAACACCGCAGCGACGACCTCGTCCACCGAGCGTTCGACGACCATCCCCTGCTCGACGGTGATGCGGGTGGGCCCGGTGAAGCCCGCCGCGAGCATGATCTCCCCCTCGCCGCTCGGAGTGCCCGAGGGCAGCGATCCCTGACCGGCCCGGCGGACCGGCCCCAGGTAGCGCGCTACCAGCTCGTTGATCTCCGGCCACGGCGGCCGGGGGTACGGCAGCGAGTCATCGCCGGGCACGCCCTGATGGGTGGTGGCGCCGACGTGGACCCAGGCCCCGTCGGGCGTGAGCATGTCGCGGACCCGCCGGGCCACGAGTGGCCGATCCATCCAGTGGAACGACTGCGCGAACGTGGCGACCCGGAACGTACCCAGATCTGCCGGCAGCGCCTCGGCGCGCAGGCACCGCCACTCGACGGTGGTCCCGGCCGCCTCGGCTCGGCGTTGCGCCTCGGCGAGCATGCCCCGGTCGGGGTCGACCCCCACCGCCGCCTCGAACAGCGGCGCGAGCAGCAGCGTCAACGAGCCGGGGCCACAACCGACGTCCAGGAGGCGACCGGTGCCGTCGAGGTCGAGCGCCGTGCGGATCACGTCGGCGAGTTCGGGTGGATAGGGCAGCCGGCCCACGCTGTAGTGACGCGCGCTGCCCGCGAACAACGTCTCGTCCCACTCCCACGCCATGCCGTCGATGAGACCACAGGGGTGGACAGGGGCCGACCGATATTCGGTCGTGGTCTTCCGCAGACGACTCAGGGCCGGTCCCCATGGGGGCCGACACCATCAGCAGGTCCCGGATGCTCGGTCGAAAGCCTGACCAGATCACACCCGGTAGTACTGCACGATGCAGAACTCGTTGTCCTCCGGGTCGGTCATGACGAGGACTGCGCCCTCGTGGTAGTCATGCCGTTCACCTGTCCACCGCCCGCCCAACATCCCGATCCGATCGACCGCTTCGTCAACGTCGGCAACGGCGATGTCGAGGTGTAGTCGCGTCTTGCCGGCCTTGGGCTCCGGGACCGGCTGGAATGTCAGCACCGGGCCGCCCCCGGCGACAGTGACGCGCCGCCAGCCGGGAAGAGACTCCGTCACGCGTCCGCCAAGCACCACGGACCAGAAGTCGGCCAGTCGCTGCGGATCCCGGCAGTCGACCGTGACTCCGGCAAGTCGGCCCAGTGTCTCCACGACATCGACCATAGCGACGATGTACAGCGGCCGACTGCTCTGGGGCGATCCGGCCCGCCGGCCGGGGATGAGCAGCGACGGGCCGCCGCGCGAGCGCCCAAAACAAGGCAAGTGAGACGACAGCGACCGTAGAGACGACTCAGGGCCGGTCCCCGTGGGGGCCGGCCCTGTCGTTCTGCCTGCTCAGCGAGCGGAGGATACGAGATTCGAACTCGTGAGGGTGTAAACCCAACACGCTTTCCAAGCGTGCGCCCTAGGCCTCTAGGCGAATCCTCCGCGAGCCAGGATACAGGCCCCCGCCGGCCGGGCCACCCCACCACCCCCTGAAGATCGACGGGCGGTCGGGTAGGGTTGGCGTCACCTCCCGTGCGGCGGTATCTCGTGAACCTCCCCAGGGCCGGAAGGCAGCAAGGATAAGCGAGCTCTGCCGGGTGCACGGGAGGCCTTTTCGTCTGTAGGCCGGTTGATCCACTCGACATCCTTGATGTCGGGCCATCCCAGGCACGCGGACACCCCGATTTCCAGGAAGCCGAGTCGATCAACGCGCGCCGACCAGGCTGCCCGCAAAGCGCGGCAACCCGGGGTAACCCAAGCTGCCCGGCGGGGTGGGTGGTCACCCGCGGCCGACCGGCGCAGAATGGCTCGGTCGAGAGGAGGCGGGACGAGTGACGCTGGCGCTCTACCGCAAGTACCGGCCGCGTACCTTCGCCGAGGTCATCGGGCAGGAGCACGTCACCGAGCCGCTGTCGCAGGCGCTGCGCAGCGGGCGGCTCAACCACGCCTACCTCTTCTCCGGCCCCCGCGGCTGCGGCAAGACGACAAGCGCCCGGATCATGGCCCGCTCGCTCAACTGTGAGCAGGGCCCCACCCCCGAGCCGTGCGGCAAGTGTGACTCCTGCCGCTCGCTGGCCACCGACGGTGCCGGCTCGATCGACGTGATCGAGATCGACGCGGCCAGCCACGGCGGTGTCGACGATGCCCGCGAGCTGCGCGAACGTGCCTTCTTCGCGCCGGCCAGCAGCCGCTTCAAGATCTACATCATCGACGAGGCGCACATGGTCTCGACCCAGGGCTTCAACGCCCTGCTCAAGCTCGTCGAGGAGCCCCCGGAGTACGTCAAGTTCATCTTCGCCACCACCGAGCCGGAGAAGGTCCTCGGCACGATCCGGTCGCGGACCCACCACTACCCGTTCCGACTGTTTCCGCCGAAGGTGGTGCGCCCCTATCTGGAGCAGCTCTGCCAGGCGGAGGGAGTCACCGTCGAGCCGGCGGTCTTTCCGCTTGTGGTGCGCGCCGGTGGCGGCAGCATGCGGGACAGCCTCTCCGTACTCGACCAGCTCATCGCCGGCGCCGGCCCGGAGGGGGTCGGCTACGCCCGGGCCGTCGCGCTGCTCGGGGTCACCGACTCGGCGCTGATCGACGAGATGTGCGACGCGCTTGCCGCCGGTGACGGCGCGGCCGCGTACGCCACCGTGGACCGGGTCGCCGAGGCCGGGCACGACATGCGCCGGTTCGCCTCCGACCTGCTGGAGCGGTTCCGCGACCTGATCGTCCTGCAGCAGGTGCCGGACGCCGCCGCGAAGGGCCTGATCGACGGCCCCGCCGACCAGCTCGAGCGGATGGCGGCCCAGGCCTCGCAGCTCGGCTCCGCCACGCTGTCCCGCTGCGCCGACATCGTGCACAACGGGCTGGTCGAGATGCGCGGCACCACCGCACCCCGGTTGCTGCTGGAGCTGATCTGCGCCCGGATGCTGCTGCCCGGCGCGGACGACTCCACAGGCGGCCTGCTCCAACGCCTCGAACGGATGGAACGCCGGCTCACCCTGAGCGGCACCGACGCGCCGTCGGCCGCCGCCGGCTCCCCGTCGGCGACCCACCAAGGGGTACGCCCACAGCACGCCCCTCCGGTCCCGGCTGCCGCCACCCCGGCACCCGCCAACGCCCCGACCTCCGCACCGCCGTGGGATGTCGACCCGTCCGCGTCCCCGACACCGGGCACGCGGACCGCAGCCGCTGCGGGTTCGGGCGTTGCCAGCCCGGGTGCTGCCGAATCGGGCGTTGTGGGCTCGGGTGCTGCCGGCCTGGGCGCTGCGGGTTCGGGCGTCGTGGGGTCGGACGTTCGCGCCCCCGGCGCACCGGCGTCGTACGCACCCTCGGGGGCCGACTCACCGATTCCGGCATCGCCCGGAGCTTCGGCCGTCGCGGCGTCGACCTCCGCTGACCCGACCGCGCCCGTCTCGCCCGCCGGAGCGGGCACCGGCTCCCCGGTCCCGCGCCGCGTGGTGCCGCCGTCGGCCGTACTGCCCGACCCGGCGACACCCGTGCCACCGCGCCCTGGAGCGCCGGCTGCCGCACTGGACGCGGTCGCGGTCCGCCGTGCCTGGCCCGACGTGGTCGGCAAGGTCAACCGGACCAACAAGCGGATCGCCGCCCTCATGCGTGACGCGGTGGTGCGGGAACTCGACGGCGACATGCTGGTGCTGACGGTCAAGTCCACCGTGCTGGCAAAGATGATGGCCGATCACGCGGCGGTGCTCACCGACGCGCTCTACGAGGAGTTGGGCGGGCGCTGGCAGATCCGTTGCGAGGTGGCCGGCGAGCGGGG
Organism: Micromonospora sp. NPDC049275; assembly: GCF_043197115.1. Taxonomy (NCBI): domain Bacteria; kingdom Bacillati; phylum Actinomycetota; class Actinomycetes; order Micromonosporales; family Micromonosporaceae; genus Micromonospora; species Micromonospora sp. NPDC049275. The sequence continues at coordinate 228,294 of NZ_JBICSN010000008.1, read as the reverse complement.
TGGCGTGTCGCTGTCCGGCCCGCCGCGCTCCCAGCCGGCCGCGCCACCCCGCCCGGCCGCCCCGCCGAACGCACCCGCTGCCGCTCCGACGAGCGCTCCGCCCGCGTCGAACGCGCACGCCGCCGCCCCGGCGAACGCGCACGCCGCCGGGTCGAGTGCCGCCCCGAACGCCGCGTCGAACGCGCACGCCGCCGCCCCGAGTGCCGGTCCGGCGGACGGGCAAGCCGCTGCGCCGAGTGCCGGTCCGGCGGACGGGCACGTCGCTGCGCCGAGTGCCGGCCCGAACGCCGCGTCGGACGCGCACGCTGCCGCCCCGAGCGCTGGCCCAGTGAGCGCCGCGCCGAGTGCCGGTCCGGCGAGTGGCGCGTCGAACGGGCATCCCGCCCCGCCGAGCGCCGGTCCGGCGAGTGGTGCATCGAACGCGTACGCCGCGCCCGCGACGAACACGCACGTCTCGACCAACGCGCCCACTGCCGCCGGCCCGAACGCACCGTTCACCGCAGGGAATTCCACGGGTACTGCCGGCCCGGGCTCGCGGGGCGGTGTCGGTGCGGGCGGGTCCACCGGTCACGGTGGGGGTAGCCAGCCCGCCGAGGCGGCTGCCGATGAGGATGACTGGCCGGAGCCGGCCCGTCCCGGCGGCAACGCCCCGGCCCCGGCCACGGATGACGAGGACTGGCCGGAGGCCGCTCGACCTGGCGGCGCAGCCACGGCCGACGGTGTCCCGGGCGATTCCGGCTCGGCACCCGCGCCGGTCAGCACGAACGGTGCCGGCGGCCCTGCCGGCCCGGGTGCGGCGAACGGCTCCAACGGCGGCAATCCAGCTGGCACAGGTTCGACGACAGGTAGGCCGGGCGCGGGGGCGGCCAACCCGACGGCGGTGGTCCGGCAGCCGGCGGCAGCCGGTGGCGCCCCGGTGAGCAGCGCCATCGCCGCGGCCCGCGCGGCGGCGGCGGGGCGTGGTCCGCGTACCGCATCGGCGGCCCGACCCGTCGCGGACGCCGAATGGGCCGGCGAGCCTCCCTACGACCCGGACTTCGACGGCCCGCAGCGCGGTAGGCGGCCGGGGGGCGCGGCGCCGGCGGCGGCACCGACCTACGAGGGGTTCGACCCGGGTGACGAACCGTTGGACGAGGTCATCGACGAGAAGACCGCCCGGGAGTCGAGCGAGGAGCAGGCGGTACGGCTGCTCCGGGAAACCTTCGGCGCCGAGAAGATCGACGAGGTCGACGCCCGCTAGATCCGCGTTCCCTTGATCGTTGCAAGCTGAGCGACTCGACACGCCGAGTGCCGCACCGCTGAGCTGCAACGATCGCCGTGCCCGTGTCGCTCAGCCACGCGCTGCGGCCGATTGGTTGGGTGTCGGCCGGTCGGCGGGGGTTTCGGCGAGCAGGGCGCCCAGGCAGCAGGCCCACGTCGGGAAGGGCAGCACCGCTACGCGTTCCATGCCGCCGACGCCGATCCCGAGGCCCTCCTGGGCGAAGAACAGTACGGTTCCTGCCAGCGCGGTCAGCCCGGCGGCGAGCGTGAGCGCTCTCCAGCGGCCGAGCACCGTGGTGTTCGGCGCGAAGCCGGCGAGGAGCAGCCCGACGTTGCCCAATCCCATGATCAGGAATGCGCCGAGGACGTGCAGGTTCTCGTCGACGTCGGCCGGGTAGCGGGCCGCCAGGGCGTACCCGCCGGCCGCCAGCAGCAGCAGCGTCTGCGCGGAGCGCACCAGCCCGCCACGACCGAGTGACCGCCAGGTCAGCAGGAGCCCGGCGGCGAGCAGCACGGCCGTGGTCAGCATCGCGGCGTTCATCAACGGGTGCCAGGGTGAGCAGACGTATCGGGGTCTGGTGGTGTCCCAGATGCCGCAGTGGACGTTGCCGAGGTCGCTGATGTTGTGGGTGGCCCAGCTGTAGGCCGGCTGGCGCCAGCGCAGGCCGGTGACCAGGCTGGCGACGAGGAAGATCGGTGCGGCGACCACCCAGCACAGTGCGCCGGTCCGGCCCGTGCGGTTGAGGTTCATGCCGTCGAGCAGACCAGTGCGGTGGCACCCGGCGCACTACCCGCAGATGGCCGGTTCGGGGTAGTGGTAGCCGTACCGTCACGGGGGCAGTGGTCGTCAGCGCGGCCGGCGGTTCGTCGGACACCGTGCCCGTCGTCGAGTGGCTGGTACGCGAGCAGTATGGCCGGCTGTGAGCCGCGTCATTCCCAGCCCGCGCACGGCGCCGGCAAGGCTCGGCGGGGCGGACGCACCGGGCGGGAAGGGGTCGGTCCCAGCGGTTAGGCTGGTCGGCGGCCGAGCAGACGAGTGCGAGAAGGAGCCATCCGTGCGCCCAGGTGGACAGCCGAACATGCAGCAGATGCTGAAGCAGGCGCAGAAGATGCAGCAGCAGATCGCCGCCGCCCAGGCCGAGCTGGCCGAGGCCGAGCTGACCGGCACCGCCGGCGGAGGGCTGGTCACCGCGACCGTCTCCGGCTCCGGTGAGCTGAAGACCATCAAGATCGACCCGAAGGCCGTCGACCCGGACGACGTGGAGACGCTGGAGGACCTGGTGGTCGCGGCCGTGCACAACGCCGCCGAGGCCGCGCGCGAGTTGACCGAGCGCAAGATGGGTCCGGTCGCCGGCGGCATGGGCGGCCTCGGCCTGCCCGGTTTCTGAGCCGGCAGATGTACGAGGGCGCCATCCAGGACCTGATCGACGAGTTGGGACGACTGCCGGGCGTGGGCCCGAAGAGCGCCCAGCGGATCGCGTTCCACGTCCTGTCGGCCGATCCGGCCGACGTCACCCGGCTGGCCGGCGCGCTGCGCAAGGTCAAGGAGCTGGTGCGCTTCTGCACGACCTGTTACAACGTGGCCGAGTCCGAGCAGTGCCGGATCTGCCGCGACCAGCGCCGCACCGACGAGGTGCTGTGCGTGGTGGAGGAGCCCAAGGACGTGGTGGCCATCGAGCGGACCGGTGAGTTCCGCGGTCGCTACCACGTGCTCGGCGGCGCGATCAATCCGCTGGAGGGGATCGGCCCCGACAACCTGCGCATCCGGGAGCTGATGACCCGGTTGAGCGGCGGCGCGGTCCGGGAGTTGATCCTGGCCACCGATCCGAACACCGAGGGCGAGGCGACCGCCACCTATCTGGCGCTGATGGTGAAGCCGATGGGGATCGCGGTGACCCGGCTGGCCAGTGGGCTGCCGGTCGGCGGCGATCTGGAGTACGCCGACGAGATCACGCTGGGCCGGGCCTTCGAGGGGCGCCGCGCCGTCTGAGCCCCGCAGCGTACGGCCGATGGCTGGCACCCGACCGGGGTGCCAGCCATCGCTGCGTCGTTGCCCGGAAATGATCTGACACCAGGTCCCTCATTGGGGCGGTTCGACGTAACAGTTTGGCATCGTGGGTGCGGAATATACGGTCGCGGGGCCGTTTCACCTTCGAATCGTTTGTCAAGCAGCGATTGAGGCACGATCCGATACCAACAGTCCACTCAGCGGTTTCCGGGTGGACACAACGAGAGCTATGGTCACGGCCATCGGTGACCCCTGTCACCACGTTGTCCGTACCCCCAAGGACGAGGTGAAGCACACATGCGTGCACCCAGGCCGAAGGTCGCCATCGCGGCCGTCGCGGTCGCGGCCCTCGCGGTAGCAGGCTGCGCCGAGAGCAACCGCGACGACAAATCCGGCGGTAGCAAGAAGGACACCCTCGTCTTCGGCGTCGCCGGAGACCCGAAGGTGCTCGACCCGAGCTTCGCCAGCGACGGTGAGTCGCTGCGTGTGGCGCGCCAGGTCTTCGAGACCCTGGTCCGACCGGAGGAGGGTGGCACGAAGGTCACCCCCGGCCTGGCCGAGTCCTGGACCCCGGATGCCGCCGGCACCACCTGGACGTTCAAGCTCCGCTCCGGCGTGAAGTTCCACGACGGCACCGACTTCAACGCCGAGGCGGTCTGCGCCAACTTCGACCGCTGGTACAACGCCAAGGGCCTCATGCAGAGCCCGGACGTCACCGCGTACTGGCAGGACGTCATGGGTGGCTTCGCGAAGAACGAGAACGCGGACCTGCCGCCGAGCCTCTTCAAGTCCTGCTCCGCAAAGGACGCGACCACTGTCGACCTGGCGTTCACCCGGGTCTCCAGCAAGATCCCGGCCGCGCTGATGCTCCCCTCGTTCTCCATCCACAGCCCCAAGGCGCTGAAGGAGTTCGACGCCAGCAACGTCGGCGGCACCGCGCAGGACATCAAGTACCCGGCGTACGCCACGGCGCACCCGACCGGCACCGGCCCGTTCAAGTTCAAGTCCTGGGACGTCGCGAACAAGACGCTGACCCTGGAGCGCAACGACGACTACGCCGGTAACAAGGCCAAGCTGAAGACCCTGATCTTCAAGACGATCTCCGACGAGAACGCCCGCAAGCAGGCGCTGCGCTCCGGTGACATCCAGGGCTACGACCTGGTCGGCCCGGCGGACGTCGAGCCGCTGAAGGGCGAGGGCTTCAACGTCCTCACCCGCCCGGCGTTCAACGTGCTCTACCTGGCGATCAACCAGAAGGGCAACCCGAAGCTCGCCGACATCCGCGTCCGGCAGGCCATCGCGTACGCGCTGAACCGTCAGCAGCTCGTCGACTCGAAGATGCCTCCGGGTGCGAAGGTCGCCGACAACTTCATGCCGGACACCGTCGAGGGCTGGAACGGTGACGTCACCAAGTACACCTACGACCCGGCGAAGGCGAAGGCTCTGCTGGCCGAGGCCGGCGCGTCGAACCTGACCCTGAAGTTCCACTACCCGACCGAGGTCACCCGGCCGTACATGCCGAACCCGAAGGACATCTTCGAGCTGCTGTCGGCGGACCTGAAGGCCGTTGGCATCACCGTCGAGGCGATCCCGCTGAAGTGGAGCCCGGACTACCTGAACGCCACCACGTCCGGCAGCAAGCACGACATCCACTTCCTGGGCTGGACCGGCGACTACGGCGACGCCTACAACTTCATCGGCACCTTCTTCGACCGGCCGAAGGACGAGTGGGGCTTCAACAACAAGGCCCTGTTCGAGCAGTTCAAGGACGCGGACACCACCGCGGACATCGCGGCCCGGACCGAGAAGTACAAGGCCCTGAACAAGTCCATCATGGACTTCCTGCCGGGTGTGCCGATCTCGCACTCCCCGCCGGCGATCGTGTTCGGCAAGGACGTGACCGGGGTCAAGGCGAGCCCGCTCACCGACGAGCGTTACGCCACCGCCGAGTTCAAGTAGGTCCTGCACCAACGCAAGGAACGCGGGCGGGCGCTGTCACACAGCGCCCGCCCGTAACCCTCCGCAACCCTTCGAGGCCGCCGTGTTCCGGTTCATCGTCAGACGCCTGCTGCAGCTGATACCCACGCTGTTCGGGCTCTCCCTCCTGCTCTTCATCTGGCTCCGGCGACTGCCCGGCGGCCCCGAGACCGCCATCCTCGGCGAGCGCGGCACGCCCGAGATGCGTGCCGCGATCCGGCACAACATGGGCCTCGACGAGCCCATCCTCGTGCAGTACGGCCGCTTCGTCCGACGGATGGCGCAGCTCGACCTGGGCACCTCGACCTCCACCAAGAGGCCGGTCACCACCGAGTTCATCGAGCGCTTCCCCGGCACCGTCGAACTGACCATCACCGCGATGGTGATCGCGATCGGTGTGGGTATTCCGCTGGGCTACCTGGCCGCCCGCCGTCGGGGCCGGTTCCTCGACCACGCCTCCGTGGGCGGCTCACTGATCGGCATCTGCATCCCGGTCTTCTTCCTGGGCTACGTCCTCAAGGCGATCTTCTCGGAGAACCTGCACTGGTTCCCGTCCAGCGGCCGACAGGACCCGACCCTCGGGGCGACCCGGATCACCAACTTCTTCGTCCTCGACGGGTTGATGACCCGCGAGTGGGACGCCGCCGCCGACGCGCTCTGGCATCTGGTGCTGCCCAGCATCGCGTTGGCAAGCATCCCGCTGGCGATCATCGTCCGGATCACCCGGGCGAGCGTGCTGGAGGTGCTCAACGAGGACTTCGTGCGTACCGCCGAGGCCAAGGGCCTGACCGAGCAGACGGTCCGGCGCCGGCACGTGCTGCGTAACGCGATGCTGCCGGTGGCCACCTCGATCGGTCTGCTCGCCGGCGGCCTGCTCTCCGGCGCCGTGCTGACCGAGACCGTCTTCGCCTTCAGCGGCATCGGAGCGTTCGTCGCCGAGGCGATCGGCCAGCGCGACTATCCGGTGCTGATGGGCTTCATTCTGATCATCGCGGTGGTGTACGTGCTGGTGAACCTCCTGGTCGACCTCTCCTACAGCTTCATCGATCCGAGGGTGAGGGTGCGATGACGCTCAGCCCAGGCAAGAAGCGCGAGAAGATCGACCGTCTCTCCGAGTTGGCGGCCCGCGATGACGAGCGGGGGGTGAGTCTCTGGCAGGAGGCGTTTCGCCGGCTGCGCGGCAATCCGGCCGCGATCGTCGGCGCGGTCATCCTGGCCCTCTTCGTGCTGGTCGCGGTGATCGGCCCGTTCCTCGTGCCGTACGCGCCGACCGACACGATCGGCATCCGGGAAGGGCTGATCAAGCCCGGTGTCATCCCCGGAGTCGACGGCGACCACTGGTTCGGGTACGACCACCAGGGCCGCGACGAGTTCAGCAGAATGATCGTGGGCGCCCGGCAGACCCTGCTCGTCGGTGTGGTCTCCACGCTCATCGGTCTGGCCATCGGTGCCCTGATCGGTGGCGTCTCCGGTGCCGCGGCCGGCCTCGGCGGGCGGTGGGGCCGGTGGATCGACACCACCCTGATGCGGTTCGTCGACATGCTGCTGGCGATGCCGAGCCTGCTGCTGGCGGTGAGCATCGCCGCCCTGCTCGGGGCCAGCCTGACCACTGTGATGATCGCGGTCGGCGTGGTTTCGGTGCCGGTCTTCGCCCGGCTGCTGCGCGGCTCGATGATCTCCCAGGCCAACAGCGACTACGTGCTGGCGGCCACCTCGCTCGGTGTGAAGAAGTCGAAGATCGCGCTGACCCACGTCGTACCCAACTCGCTCGCCCCGGTGATCGTGCAGGCCACCCTGACCCTGGCTACCGCGATCATCGAGGCCGCGGCGCTCTCCTTCCTCGGCCTGGGCAACCCGGACACGGCCGTACCGGAATGGGGTGTGATGCTCGCCGACGCGCAGCAGTACCTGGGTATCCGGCCGTCGCTGGCGATCTACCCGGCAATCGCGATCATCATCACCGCGCTCGGGTTCACCCTGCTCGGTGAGGCGATGCGTGAGGCCCTCGACCCGAAGCTGCGGAAGTAGGCCCCGTCATGGCACTGCTCGAAGTTGACGATCTGTCCGTCACGTTCGCCCGGCGTGGCCAGCGTGCCGTGCACGCGGTCGACGGTGTGTCCTTCTCGGTCGACGCCGGTGAGGTGGTCGGCCTGGTCGGCGAGTCCGGCTGCGGCAAGAGCGTCACGTCACTGGCGATCATGGGCCTGCTGCCGAAGCAGCCCGGGTTGCGGGTTGGTGGGAAGGCCGTCTTCGACGGCACCGACCTGCTCCAACTCGACGACCGGTCGCGGCGCGACATCCGCGGCCGGGACATCGCCATGATCTTCCAGGACCCGCTGTCCTCGCTGAACCCCGTGATCCCGATCGGGTTGCAGGTGACCGAGGTGCTCGCCCGGCACCGGGGGATGAAGGGCGAGGCCGCCACCAAGGAGGCGGCCGAACTGCTCGACCGGGTCGGCATCCCCGACCCGAGGCGCCGGCTGAAGGAGTACCCGCACCAGCTCTCCGGCGGGATGCGGCAGCGCGCGCTCATCGCCATGGCGGTGGCCTGCCAGCCTCGGCTGCTGATCGCCGACGAGCCCACCACCGCTCTGGACGTCACCATCCAGGCCCAGATCCTGGAGCTGCTCAAGGGTCTGGTCCGAGACTCCGGTACCGCGTTGCTGATGATCACCCACGACCTCGGGGTGGTGGCCGGCATGTGCGACACCGTCAACGTGCTCTACGGCGGCCGGGTGGTCGAGACCGCCCGACGTCGGCCGCTGTTCCGCGCGCCGCGCCACCCGTACACCGTGGGTCTGCTCGGCTCGGTGCCGCGCCTGGACGCCGGGCGGGGCGAGAAGCTCAACCCGATTCCCGGCTCGGTCCGCGACCTGCTGCCGTGGCCGGACGGCTGCGCCTTCGCGCCGCGCTGCGCTCGGCGGACGGACGAGTGCGTCGGCGAACCGCCGCAGCTGGTGCTCGCCCACGACGGTCGTAGCTACCGGTGCGTCAATCCGGAGCCGGTGCCCGGCACCGTGCCCGCCCCGCGCGAGGAGGAGCCAGCGTGAGCGAGCGTAGCGAGCGAACCATCAGGCACAGCAGCGTGGCGTCTCACGCCGGCGCGGAGCGAAGCGGAGTGTTGGCGTGAGCGACAACGACGCGCTCGTCGAGGTTCGCGATCTGAAGGTGCACTTCCCGATCAAGCGGGGAGTGCTGTTCGACCGGGTGGTCGGCCACGTGCAGGCCGTCGACGGTGTCGACCTGACCATCGCGCGTGGCAAGACGTACGGCCTGGTGGGCGAGTCCGGCTGTGGCAAGTCCACGCTCGGGCGGGCGCTGCTCCAGCTCACCCCGCCGACGTCCGGGGAGGTCAGCTTCGACGGCGTCGAGCTGACCACGCTCGCGCCGGGCAAGCTGCGCGCGATGCGCCGCCGCATGCAGATGATCTTCCAGGATCCGATGTCCAGTCTCGACCCGCGGCAGAACGTCGAGTCGATCCTCACCGAGGGGATGCAGACCCACGGGATCGGCGCCGACCGCACCGACCGGCGGCGGATCATCGGCGAGACGCTTGACGCGGTGGGGCTGCCGCGCTGGGCGCTGTCCCGCTATCCGCACGAGTTCTCCGGCGGGCAGCGGCAGCGCATCGGCATCGCCCGCGCGCTCGTGCTCGGGCCCGAGCTGATCGTCGCGGACGAACCCGTCTCCGCGCTGGACGTCTCGATCCAGGCCCAGGTGGTCAACCTGCTCGACGAGCTGCAGGACAGCCTGGGGCTGACCTACCTGGTGATCGCGCACGACCTCGCGGTGGTACGGCACATCTCGGACACGGTAGGTGTCATGTACCTCGGCGCGCTCGTCGAGGAGGCGCCGAGCGACCGGCTCTACACGGAGCCGCTGCACCCGTACACCCGGGCGTTGATGTCGGCGGTGCCGGTGCCGGACCCGGACGTGGAGGACCGGCGGGAGCGGATCCTGCTCGCCGGCGACCTACCCTCGCCCGCCAACCCGCCGTCCGGCTGCCGCTTCCACACCCGCTGCCCGTGGGCGCAGCCCACCCGCTGCTCCGACGAACGACCGGTGCTGCGGGAGATCGGCGCCAGCCGGGTGGCCTGCCACTTCGCCGAGCAGATCGCCAGCGGTGAGCTGCGCCCGCACCAGGTCAGCGCGCAGATCACCCGGCCCGCCGACGAGGGCGACGCGCCTGGCGTGGTGTCGGCGCCCAGCGAGCCCGGCTCGTACGTCTGACGCGCACCCGGTCCGCGTGAGCGTGGCCGGCCCGCTCGATCTGATCATCGACCGGGACCGGCCGCGCACCGCCTCCACGGGCGCTCGGTCAGCCCTCGGGGCGGTGCAGCAGGGCCACCGCCACGGCGTGCACCGCGTACAGCCCGGCCGGGTCGCCCAGCGGGACCGAGCCGCCGGTCACCGCGTACCACTCGTCCGCGTCCTTGTACTGCACCCGCAGGGTGACCTTGCCGTCGGCGTACTCGGTGCGCAGGGTCAGCTCACCGGTCACCACCCCGACCTCGTCGGTCATCACCCCGCCCGGGCCGGGCACGATGTCGGCGGTGCGGCTCTGCGCGCCACCGGCGCCGTCGGAGTCCGCGACCATGCCGGCCCCCGGCACCGCGGCCGAGGGTTCGGCGCTGCCATCGGCGGTCATGCCGGCCGCGGCCGGGCCTGTGTCGCCTTTCGGCTCGGCGTCTGTCGCAGCTCCCTCACTCATCAACAGCCCTCCAACATGTCGGTCAGGGCGGCCTTCTCGGCACTGGTCACCGTCAGCCGCCAGTGGTGCTTGACCGTCACCCAGTCTCTGGCGTACTGGCACCAGTACGACCGGTTCGCCGGCTTCCACTGGGACGGGTCCTGGTCACCCTTTGCCCGATTGGAGGACGCGGAAACCGCGAGGAGCTGGGGCCGGGTCGTGTCGTTGGCGAAGTCGCCGCGCTTCGCGTCGTCCCACTCGTCGGCGCCCGAGCGCCACGCGTTGGCCAGCGGCACCGTGTGGTCGATGTCCACGTCGGAGGGGTCGGTGGCGTTACGGCCGTCGTACGCGCTCTCCCACCGGCCGCCGACGACGTTGCAGCCGGACAGCTTCACGTCCTTGCCGTCGCGTTGCAGGATGCTGTCCCGCACGTCGCAGTTCTTCCCGGTGTTCCGCCAGTGCGGGAAGTGGTCCCGGCTGTAGCCCTTCATCGAGCCGGCAGTGGCGACGGTCAGCTGGCCCAACTGCTGAGCGGCGTTGCCGCCGTCGCCCGGTGGTGGTGGCTTGCCCGCCTCGTCCGGAGGGACGCAACCGGCTACGCCGAGCGCCAGCGCCGCGACGAGCGCGGTCACCGCCGCGCGCGGTCCTGATCTGGTACGCACAGACGACACCTCTCCAGCTTGCGGGCTTCTGGCGATTGCGCACAGTACCCGGGGACGGTTTCGGCGTTTCGTGGCGTCTCCCACATCCTGCAAGGCAGATTGGTGAGATGACCACAGCCGTACCGTCGCCCGCTCTTAGAATGGGCACCGCCGCCGGCCGGGGAACGCTGCTCGCCGCGGTGCTCGCCTCCGGCATGGTCTTCCTCGACAGCACCGTCGTCAACGTGGCGCTGCCGAAACTCGGCCAGGACCTCGGGGCCGACGTGGCCGATCTCCAGTGGACCGTGAACGGTTACCTGCTGATGTTGGCGGCGTTCGTTCTGCTCGGCGGGGCGCTCGGGGACCGCTTCGGCCGACGACGGCTCTTCCTGATCGGGGTGGTGTGGTTCACCCTGGCGTCGGTGCTGTGCGGGCTGTCCCAGGGCACCGGCTGGTTGATCGGAGCCCGGTTCCTCCAGGGAGCGGGTGGGGCGCTGCTCACGCCCGGCTCCCTGTCGGTGCTCCAGGCCAGCTTCCACCCGGACGACCGGGGGAAGGCGATCGGCGCCTGGGCCGGGCTGTCCGGCGTGTCCACCGCACTGGGCCCGTTCCTCGGCGGCTGGCTGATCGACGCGCTGTCCTGGCGGTGGATCTTCTTCCTGAACGTGCCGATAGCCGTGCTGGTGGTGCTGGCCACCGCCCGCTGGGTGCCGGAGAGCCGGGACGAGAACGCCTCCCGGACGCAGGGGCCGGGCCGGACGCGACGCCGCTTCGACGTGGCCGGGGCGCTGCTCGGCGCGCTCGCGCTCGCCGGCGTCACGTACGCCCTGATCGACGCGCCCACGCGGGGCTTCGCCTCGGCGTCGGTGCTGATCGCCGCGCTGGTCGGGGTGCTGGCAGCGGTGGCCTTCGTGCTGCTGGAACGGCGGCGCGGCGACACGGCGATGCTGCCCACCGGACTGTTCGGCAGTCGACTCTTCTCCGTCCTGAACATCTTCACCGTCGTGGTCTACGCGGCGCTCAACGGGTTCACCTTCTTCTTCGCCGTCTACCTGCAGAACGTGGTCGAGTGGTCGGCCTTCCGCACCGGGGTCGCGCTGCTGCCGATGACGCTGCTGCTGCTCGTCGGGTCGGCGCGGGCAGGTGCCCTCTCGGCACGGATCGGCCCCCGGCTGCCGCTGGCCGTCGGGCCGGTGGTGGCTGCCGCCGGTCTGCTGCTGCTGCGCGGCGTCGATCCGGGCGCGTCGTACTGGACCGACGTGCTGCCCGGGGTGCTGCTCTTCGGCCTCGGGCTGACGCTTGTGGTGGCGCCGCTGACCGCGTCGGTGCTCGCCGCGGTCGAGGACCGGTTCTCCGGGGTGGCCAGCGGCTTCAACAACGCCGCGTCCCGGGCCGGCGGTCTGCTCGCGGTGGCCGCGCTGCCGCTGCTTGTCGGCCTCTCCGGCGGCGGGTACGAGCAGAAGACTGAGCTGACCGACGCGTTCCGGGGAGCGCTGGCCTGGTCCGCGGGGCTGTTGCTGGCCGGCGCGGTGCTGGCCCTCGTGCTGGTGCACCGGCCGCCCCGGGAGGCCCCGCCGTCGCAGCCCTGTCACTCGATGCCCGCCGCCACACCCCCGAGGTAGCGAACCACCTCGGGGGCGCGCGGCGCGTGACCTCAGCCGCGGGCGCGGTTGACGGCGCTGGTGACCGCCTTGATCGAGGCCGTGACGATGTTGGCGTCGGTGCCGACACCCCAGACCGTCCGACCGTCCACCTCGCACTCCACATAGGCGGCGGCCTGCGCATCCCCACCGGAGGACAGCGCGTGCTCGTGGTAGTCGAGCACGCGGACGGCCACACCTACCGACTGGAGCGCGTTGACGTACGCGTCGATCGGGCCGTTGCCGACCGCGGCCAGCGAGCGCTGCTCGCCGCCCACGCCTACCTGCGCCTCGATCTCGACCTTGCCGTCGGTGGTGCCGATCGTGTAGCCGCCGAACCGGACCGCCGGGTTCGGCTGGTGGTCGAGCAGGTAGTGCGTCGCGAAGATCTCCCACATGGCGCGGGGGTCGACCTCGCCGCCGTCGTGGTCGGTGACCTGCTGCACGACACCGGAGAACTCGATCTGGAGCCGGCGGGGCAGGTCCAGCTGGTGCTCGCTCTTCATGATGTACGCGACGCCGCCCTTGCCGGACTGCGAGTTGACCCGGATGACGGCCTCGTAGGTGCGGCCCAGGTCCTTCGGGTCGATCGGCAGGTAAGGCACTGCCCAGGTGTGCTCGTCCATCGGCACACCGGCGGCCTGCGCGTCGACGGCGAGGGCGTCGAAGCCCTTCTTGATGGCGTCCTGATGGGAGCCGGAGAAGGCGGTGTAGACCAGGTCGCCCGCGTACGGGTGGCGCTCGTGCACCGGCAGTTGGTTGCAGTATTCGACCGCGCGCCGGATCTCGTCGATGTTCGAGAAGTCGATCATCGGGTCGATGCCCTGGGAGAAGAGGTTGAGGCCCAGCGTCACCAGGTCGACGTTGCCGGTGCGCTCGCCGTTGCCGAACAGGCAGCCCTCGATCCGGTCCGCGCCGGCCAGCAGGCCCAGCTCGGCGGCGGCCACCCCGGTGCCCCGGTCGTTGTGCGGGTGCAGGCTCAGCACCACGCTGTCCCGGCGCGGCAGGTGCCTGTGCATCCACTCGATCGAGTCGGCGTACACGTTGGGGGTGGCCATCTCGACGGTGGCCGGCAGGTTGATGATCAGCGGCCGGTCGGGCGTCGGGTCGATCACGTCGATCACCCGGGAGCAGACCTCCAGCGCGTACTCCAGCTCGGTGCCCGTGTACGACTCCGGCGAGTACTCGTAGAAGATCTCCGTGTCCGGGGTGTGGATCTCGGCGTACTTCTGGCAGAGCCGCGCGCCGGTGGTGGCGATGTCGGCGATGCCGTCACGGTCCAGGCCGAAGACCACCCGCCGCTGCAGGGTGGAGGTCGAGTTGTAGAAGTGCACGATGGCCCGCTTCGCGCCGCGCAGCGACTCGAACGTCCGGTCGATCAGGTGCTCCCGGCACTGGGTGAGTACCTGGATGGTCACGTCGTCCGGGATCATGTCCTGTTCGATGAGCTGCCGGACGAAGTCGAAGTCGGTCTGGCTGGCCGACGGGAAGCCGACCTCGATCTCCTTGTAACCCATCTGCACGAGCAGCTGGAACATCCGGCGCTTGCGTTCGGGCGACATCGGGTCGATCAGGGCCTGGTTGCCGTCGCGCAGGTCGACGGCGCACCAGCGCGGCGCGGCGTCGACCGTGCGGGTGGGCCAGGTGCGGTCCGGCAGGTCGACCCGGAACTGCTCCCGGTACGGCTGGTAGCGGTGGTACGGCATCTGGCTGGGGCGCTGCCGGGCGATCGGATCGGTCTCGGCGTCGGTGACAGGTTGAGCCATGTCGGAGTGCTCCCTGGAACATGTGGCGTCAGCAGATCGGAAGGTGTCGGCGCGCTGCCGGGCGACGATGCGCGGCGGCGCCGAGATAAGAGCTCAGATGTGCTGGACGGCGCGATGCGACTCCGCGACGAGGTGCCGGCCGGTCAGGCCTCGTCGCGGCGGCTAAGGAGGAGAAGCGCCCGCCACATGATCAGGTCACCCTACGTGATGTAGGGGAGGGTGGAAAGGCTGGTCCGGACTATGGGACCGGTGTCATGTCCGACTCCGGGGCCTCCGCGCCCAGCCTCGGCGTCCGTTGCGCCCAGGCCACCGCGGGCACGATCGCCACCGCGATCAGCACGAAGATCGCTGCCGTCGGTAACCAACCCCACCCGCCGGTGGACACCCCGAGCGCGGTCAGTCCGGCCGGGGCGACCAGGTACTGGAGTTGCACGCCGAGCCCGAGCGCCCCCACGTACGCGCCGCGCTCACCGGCCGGCGGCAGGGTGGCGGTGAGCCCCCAGGTGCCCGCCGACTCGATCAGCTCGGCCAGGATCAGCAGTAACGCGGCGGCCACCAGCACCACGACTGTGAGCGGGCCCCGGGTCATCCCGGAGATCGGCAGGACCAGGCAGGCCAGGGCGACCAGCAGCCCACCCCGGCGGGAGGCCCGCGCCGCGCCCGCCGCGGTGTCGGCGCCCCGGCTGACCCGCACCTGGAGCAGCACGATCAGGATCGTGTTGAGCAGCACCAGAGCGGCGATCACCGTCTTCGGGGCGTCGGTGTGGGTGAGGATCCACAGCGGCATGACCGTCAGGTAGAGCACCCCGTGCGCGGTGAGCAGCCCGGACAGCAGGGACACCACCATGAACGGGCGGTCCCGGAACACGGCGAGCCGATTCATCGGCTCCGCCCGTCGGGTCACCTGCGGCAGCCGGGGCAGTCGCCGCACGAAGATCGATGTCACGAGGAAGACGGTCGCGATGAACCAGGCCATTCCCCGGTACGCCGTGATCGTGTCCACCGCCAGCACCACGCCGCTGATCACCGCGCCGAGCCCGAAGCCGACGTTCAGCGACGAGCGTTGGTACGCCATCGCGGTGACCCGTTCGGCCGGTGGGAGCGCGTTGATCGAGTAGACCTGCCGGGCCACGCCGACGGCGGCGTCGACGGCGGCCAACGCCACCACCACGGCGAGGAAGCCGGCGAAGCCGCCAACGAAGGGGTACGTCGCGAACAGTGCCGCGTTCAGCACCGACCCCACCACCCAGACGCGCTGCGGTCCGTACCTGTCGGTGAGCCCGCCCAGCGGCACCGTGCCCAGCAGCGACACCCCCGCCGCGATGGAAAGCCCCAGCCCGACCTGGGCGGCGCTGAGCCCCAGCGCCCGGGTGAAGAAGACGGCGCTGCCGGCGTGGAACAGGCCGCTGCCGACGGCGGCGACCATGGCCTGCACCGCCAGGGCGCGGGTCAGCCCGGCCGGCGGTACGACGTCTCGAACTGCGGTACGAATGGTGTCTCTGGTCCCCATGGCGGGGAGTGAACCGTGCCCCCACGGGGTCGGTCGAGCCTTTTAGGCTGGACCGAATCCTGCGTGCGGGGGTGCGTGTGTCCGAGTTGCGGTTCAGCCTGGCCGACGTGGCGGGAGTGCGGCTCGCCGTGTCACCCGTCAACGAGACGGTCATGAGCATGTGGGCGCTGGCCAAACCGGTCCGCTACGCGGTGCACCTGCCCTGGATCGACCGGGCCCGGGTGACGTTGCGTCGCCCCGAGGTGGCCGACCGGGTCCGACCTCTGGTGGGGTTGGTCGTGCCGGGTCGCTGGCTGCCCGACTTCCTCACTCCGGCGGCCCGACCGAACGTGGAGCTGGCCGAGCAGCTCGACCAGATCGCCGCGACGCCGCCGGCCGTGGTGGTCCAGGACCTGCTGTCGACCACCTGGCAACGACCGCTGAGCCCGTTCGGGCAGGCGCTGCTCGCCGACCCGGGCGGGCTGCTGCCGCAGGTCGTCGGCGCGGTGCGGGTCTGGCACGACGAGGCGATCGCCCCGGACTGGCCGCGGATGCGGGCGCTGCTCGACGCCGACGTGGCGTACCGGGCCGCCCAGCTCGCCGAGAGCGGGGCCGGTCGGTTCTTCGAGCAGCTCCACCCGAGCCTGCGCTGGCACGGCGACCGCGTGATCAGCGACGACACGTTCGAGCGGGACTTCGACCTCCGCGGCCGTGGGCTGGCGCTGAACCCGACGGTGTTCACCGAGCGGCATGTGCTGTGGAACCTGCTGGAGGATTCGCTGCCGGCCGGCGCGTACCCGGTCCGTGCCCTCGGGACGCTCTGGGAGGCGACCGCGCCACCGCCCGGCGACCCACTGGTACGGGTGATCGGCGCGGGGCGGGCCGCGCTGCTGCACCTGCTCGACACGGCGACCACCACCACCGACCTGGCCCGACTCACTGGCATGTCAGCCGGAGGCGTCTCCCAGCACCTGGCCGCGCTGCACGCCGCCGGCCTGGTCGGCCGCTCCCGACAGGGTCGGCATGTGCTCTACCGCAACACCGACGCCGCCATGGTCCTGCTCCGGGCCAGCCGGGGACTGTGACCCGATCAGGCGAGCAGCAGGTCGGCGACCGGCCGGCGGTGCCGCAGGCCGGTTTCCCGGGCGCGCAGCTCGGCCGGGAGGGCGAAGGGGTCTCCGAGCCGACCGACGGCGGCCACCACAAGCGGTCGGACGCCGCCGGGCAGGTCGAGTTCGGTGGCGAGGCCGGCCCGGTCGAAGCGGACGAGCTGGCGGACGTGCAGGCCGAGCGCTGTGGCCTGCAGGGTCAGGTGGGCCATCGCCTGACCGAGGTCGTACGCGGCCCGCTCGGCGTCGCCACCTGTGTGCGCGCCGACCACGAGAGTGGCGGCGTGCCGGGCCCAGCCCTGGTCGTCGGCGGGAAGGCTGATCAGGATCCGTTTCCAGTTCTGGTCGTCGCGGTGGCCGAGCGCGAACCGCCAGGGCTGCCCGTTGTCCGCCGACGGGGCCCACCGCGCGGCCTCCAGCAGCGAGGCCGCCTCGTCCGAGGTCAGGGTGGCGCTCGGGTCGAAGGCCCGAGGGCTCCAGCGGAAGGCGAGCAGCGGAGTCAGGTCAGCCATGCGGAAATCGTCCCGTATGGGCGATTAGCGGCCTGATCCGGCCGTGCAAGATGTGGGCAAACGCACCCGTAACGGGATGAAGATCAGGGCGTTCCCGCGCTCGGGCTGAGGGACGGGTCGGGCGTCGGAGGGGCCGCGGTGTCGAGGGGTTCCGCGTCCGCCACCACCGGTCCGGCCAGCTGCACGGTGGCGGGCGCCGGGCCGGGCGGGGCCGCCAGCCGCAACGTGCCGGCCTCGGTCCGGACGCCCGTCGGAGTGCCGTCGGTGTCGTAGCAGTAGATGCCGACGTCCACCGGCGCGTTCAGCGAGGCGGAGGTGGAGTCGACCGAGTAGCACGTCCCGCTCAGGCCCTTGGGCGTGGCGGCCAGGGCCACCGCGAGCGGCGCGCGCCTGTCGGTAAGCACGTCCAGCCAGTCGGTGAGCGGATGCTGGATCCGGGGATCCAGCCGGCGCGGGAGCGCGTCGTCGCGCTCGCCGAGGCGTACGCAGCGCGCCGGCTCCGGGTGGCCGGTCGAGGGCAGGGCGCACTGGAACAGCCCGTCGCCGGTGGCGGCCAGCGAGACGTCGGCGGTGCCACCCAGCGCCCCGCCCGGCACGTCGACCCGCCAGCTGCCGTCGTTCGCGCTGGTGAACACGATGTCGCGGTCCGGTTGGCCGGTCCGGCTGAACACGTATCGCGCCACCAGGTGGCGATCCTGCGCGGCGGCGGTCAGAGCGGCCAGCTCGTCCCGGGTGGCGTCCACCTCGACCGGCCCGGGATCGGCCGGCGGCGGAGGCGGAGGCCGCTCGGTGGTGCAGGAGACGAGGACTGCCGGCAGGGCGAACACGAGCGACCCGAGCACGCGGCCGGCCGAGCGGGAGAGGACGGGCACCGGCCCATTCTGGTGGGTACGGGCCAGCCGCGGGCAGCGGCACGCAGCCGTCCGCCCCGGCGTGTCGTGCGCGGACTTTCGGCGTACCGCCCGACATCGCGGACCTGGCCACGCGCGTTGCCGGGACGGCCGCGCGGGCCGGATGGTGGGATCACCCGACCCGCCGCCGTGACCCGCCGGATACCCTCATGGGGTCTGACACGCGCCGCCGGCCCCGGTTCCGGCGGCGTCGGCACGCTCAGGGTCGCTGGGAGGGAGTGCACAGTCGTGGCACTCGTGGTGCAGAAGTACGGCGGGTCCTCCGTCGCCAACGCCGAGCGGATCAAGCGGGTGGCCGAGCGCATCGTCGCCGCCCGCAAGGCCGGCGACGACGTGGTGGTGGTGGTCTCCGCGATGGGGGACACCACCGACGAGCTGCTCGACCTGGCCAACCAGGTCAGTCCGCTGCCGCCGGGCCGCGAGCTGGACATGCTGCTCACCGCCGGGGAGCGGATCTCCATGGCCCTGCTGGCCATGGCCATCCACAACCTGGGGTACGAGGCCCGCTCGTTCACCGGCTCGCAGGCCGGTGTGATCACCACCTCCGTGCACGGCCGGGCGCGGATCATCGACGTCACGCCGGGGCGGCTCAAGGGCGCGCTCGACGAGGGCTCGGTGGTCATCGTGGCCGGCTTCCAGGGCGTCTCGCAGGACACCAAGGACGTCACCACGCTGGGTCGCGGCGGTTCGGACACCACTGCCGTGGCGCTCGCCGCCGCGCTGCACGCCGACGTCTGCGAGATCTACACCGACGTGGACGGCGTCTTCACCGCCGACCCGCGGATCGTCCCCAACGCCCGGCACATCCGGGACATCACCTACGAGGAGATGCTGGAGCTTGCCGCGTGCGGCGCGAAGGTGCTGCACCTGCGTAGCGTGGAATACGCCCGACGGGCGGGGTTGCCGATCCACGTCCGTTCGTCATACTCGACCAACACCGGCACGATGGTCACCGGATCGATGGAGGACCTTTCCGTGGAGCAGGCACTGATCACCGGGGTCGCGCACGACCGCAGCGAGGCCAAGATCACCATCGTCGGGGTGCCCGACGAGCCGGGTGCCGCCGCGGCGATCTTCGACACCGTCGCCGGCGCCGAGATCAACATCGACATGATCGTGCAGAACGTCTCCACCGAGGGCACCGGCCGCACGGACATCTCGTTCACCCTGCCCAAGGCCGACGGCCCGACCGCGATGGCCGCGCTCAGCAAGATCCAGGAACCGGTCAAGTTCAAGGGCCTGCTGTACGACGACCACGTCGGCAAGGTCTCCCTGATCGGCGCGGGCATGCGCTCGCACCCCGGTGTGGCCGCCGGCTTCTTCGCCGCGCTCGGCGCTGCCGGGGTCAACATCGAGATGATCTCCACCTCCGAGATCCGCGTCTCCGTGGTCTGCCGGGACACCGACCTCGACGCCGCGGTCCGCGCCATCCACGATGCGTTCGAGCTGGGCGGCGACACCGAAGCCGTGGTCTACGCCGGGACGGGTAGGTAGCGCCGATGACGGCGCTGCCCACCCTCGCCGTGGTCGGAGCGACAGGTGCCGTCGGCACCGTGATGTGTGAGCTGCTCAGCGGACGTCGCAACGTCTGGGGCGAGATCCGGCTCCTCGCCTCCGAGCGATCGGTGGGACGGCGGGTGCGCTGCCGGGGCGAGGACATGGTCGTCCAGGCGCTGACCCCGGAGGCGTTCGACGGGGTCGACGTGGCGATGTTCGACGTCCCCGACGAGGTCTCCGCCGAGTGGGCGCCGATCGCCGTCGCCCGCGGCGCGATCGCCGTCGACAACTCCGGCGCGTTCCGGATGGACCGGGACGTCCCGCTCGTCGTCCCGGAGATCAATCCCGAGCAGGTCCGCAACCGGCCCCGGGGCATCATCGCGAACGCCAACTGCACCACCCTCGCGATGATCGTCGCGGTCGCGCCCCTGCACCGCGAGTACGGCCTGCGGGAGCTGGTGCTCGCCTCCTACCAGGCGGCCTCCGGCGCCGGTCAGGCCGGCGTGGACATGCTGCACGACCAGCTCACCAAGGTCGCCGGGGATCGGGTGCTCGGCTCGCGTACCGGCGACGTCCGGCAGGCGGTCGGCGACGACCTCGGCCCGTTCCCGGCACCGCTGGCGCTCAACGTGGTGCCCTGGGCGGGCTCGCCGGCCGACGGCGGCTGGTCATCGGAGGAGATGAAGATCCGCAACGAGTCGCGGAAGATCCTCGGCCTGCCCGACCTCAAGGTCAGCGCCACCTGCGTACGTGTGCCCGTGGTGACCGGCCACTCGGTGGCAGTGCACGCGGTCTTCGCCACCGAGGTCGACGCCGAGGGCGCCCGCGAGGCGCTGCGCAACGCCCCCGGCGTGATCCTGGTCGACGACCCCGCCGCCGGTGAGTTCCCGATGCCTATCGACGCGGTCGGCACCGACCCGTCGTGGGTCGGCCGGATCCGTCGCGCCCTGGACGACCCGCGCGCCCTCGACTTCTTCGTCACCGGCGACAACCTCCGCAAGGGCGCAGCCCTCAACACGGCCCAGATCGCCGAACTCCTCGCCAAGGAACTCCGCACCGCCTGACCGCTCCCGAGTCACGCCGGTGGGGGTCAGGCGGCGGCTAGGTGGACTCCGTCTCGGCCCTGGCGCTTCACCTTGTAAAGGGCCTGGTCGGCTCTTCGTAGAGTGCGGTCGGGGGATTCGCCGGGGCGGGGCAGCGCGACGCCCACACTTATCGTGCGGCCGGTCCGCCGGGCCGCCTCGGCCAGTCGCTCGGCGATCCGGACCGCCTCCTCCGGACGGCTCACCTCGATCACCGCGACGAACTCGTCGCCACCGATCCGGTACAGCTCGTCGCCGTGGCGCAACGCCCCCTCCAGCGCCCGGGCCAGCCCGACCAGCACCTGGTCACCGGCCTGATGGCCGTACGTGTCGTTCACCGTCTTGAAGCCGTCCACGTCGATCGCCAGCAGAGCCGTACGCCCCGGCGTGGCCGCCGCGATCCGCTGCCCGAACGGGCCGGTGTGCCGCAGGCCCGTCAGCGGGTCCGAGCTTGCCTGCTCCCGCAGCCGGGCGAGCGTCCGCAGTCGGTCCAGGCTGGTCCACGCCTGCCCGGCGAGCAGCTCCATGAGGCTGACGGTGGTCGGGTCCGGCAGTAGCGCCCGATCGTCGGCGACGAGCAGCGCCCCACCGGCGTCCGACGGCCCGACCGGAACGGCGATCAGGGTGCGTACCCCGGCCCGGGTCAGCGGCCGGTAGTCCTCGGTCGGCGGGTGCCCCGCCTCGCCCAGCGTGTAGCCGGCGCCGTACCGGTGTGCCCGGTCGACGATCCGGCCGAGCGCCTCCGGCCCCGCCTCGGCCAACTCCGCCCGGATGCGCGCCTCCAACTCGCAGTCGGCAAGCGACGGCGGCCCGACCTGGGCGCCCTGCGGGCCGCCGATCAGCAGAACGGCTGTGGAGAGGGTGGACACCTCCCGGGCGGCACAGGTCGCCGCACCGATCACGGACTCCTCGGTCGACGCGGCGGAGAGCGCGGCGGCGTGCCGGAGCAGCTTCTCGCTGCGGCTCTCCGACGGAGGGCCACCCAGCGCGGTGATCCGCGCGCCGAGCCGGACCGCCAGCCGTTGCGCGGTCTCCCGCCACGGCTCCAGGTCGACAGGCCCACTCCACTGCAGGTCCAGTACGCCGATCACCCGGCCTGCCGGGTCGCGCACGGGCACGCACAGCTCGGCCGTCACGTCCGGGCGTACCGGGAGGTAGTCGGGGTCGGCGGTGACGTCCGGGATCACCGCCGCCACGCCTGTCGCGTACACCCGGCCGACGATTCCGGTGCGCGCCGGGACTGTCGCGAAGACCTGCCACGCGCCGGTCGCCGCCACACAGCGCAGCCGGTCGTGGGCTTCGAGCAGCACCGAGATGGTGGCCGGGGTGTGGCGGGACAGCGCGGTGACCGTCCACCGGCAGGCCTCCGGCGCGCTCGACGCCATCGACAGGCGGACGGTGACGTCACGGCTGACTCGCTGATGATCCACTCGCACGTCGTTCCAGGTAGGGGAGGGGTCGGCGCGATCAAGCGTACCCACGCCGACGAGGGCCGCCGGAGCTTCGTACACATGTGCTATCCACAGGCTGTGGACGCAGGCTGTGGAAAGCGGCGGCGGGCGATAGCGTGGAGTTCCCGCGCCGAGGAGGCGAGCCCTGATGCTCATCGCCCAGCTCAGTGACCCGCACGTGACCACCGGTCTGCTCGCCGCCGAGCCCGCCGCCGGCCTGCACCGGGCGCTCGGCCGGGTGCTGGCCCTCCGCCCGCGCCCCGACTGCGTGGTCATCACCGGCGACCTGGTCGACCACGGCCGCCCCGACGAGTACGCGGCGCTGCGCGACCTGATCGGCCGGTTCCCGCTTCCGGTGTACCTGGCCGCCGGCAACCACGACGACCGGGAGTCCCTGCTCGACGCGTTCGGGGGCACGCCCTGGCTCGGCGGCGGATTCTCCGCCTACTACCACGTCGACCACGAGGCGGCGACAGTCGTCGTGCTCGACTCGCTCACCCCCGGCAGCGGCGGCGGCAACCTGGGCGACGAGCAGCTCGGTTGGCTCGACGGCGTCCTCTCCGGTCGACCCGACGTGCCCGCCGCGATCTTCCTGCACCACCCGCCGGTAGCGGTCGGCATCCCGACGGCGGACACCATCCGGCTCGCCGACGGGCCCGCGCTGGCCGAGGTGATCGGCCGGCACCGGCACGTCGTGCGGGTCGCCTCCGGGCACCTGCACCGCACCGTCACCACGGGGTACGCGGGCACCGTGCTCACCGTGGCGCCCAGCACCTGGAAACAGTCCACGCTCACGATGGCCGCCGACGACCTGATCGGCTGGGTCGCCGAGCCCACCTCGTTCCTGCTGCACCTCGTCGAACAGGGCGGCTGCACGACGCACTCCGTGACGGTCAGCCACTCGGCCGGGCAGACCTGCGGCTTCTGACCACACCTCATGATCGACACGGTCTGGTACGTCGCGTACGGCTCGAACATGCACGCCGCCCGGCTGGCGTGGTACATCGGCGGCGGCTGCCCGCCCGGCGGCCGGCGGACGTACCCGGGTTGCCGCGACCCCCGCCCACCGAGCCGGTCGGCACCGGTGTGGCTGCCGGGCGGGATCTACTTCGCCGGCGAGTCCGGCGCCTGGACCGGTGGGATGGCGTTCTACGACCCGCAGTTGCCGGGCGAGGCTGCCGCGCGGGCCTACCTGGTCAGTATCGAGCAGTTCACCGACATCGCCGCCCAGGAGATGTACCGCCCGACCGACGACACCGCCGACCTCGTCCCGGCTACCGGCGCGGCAATCGACGCGGCGGTGGCCCACGGGCGGGCGACGCTCGGCCCGGGGCGCTACGAGACCCTGATCTGCCCCGGCCGGCGTGCCGGCGTCCCGCTGCTCACCTTCACCGCCCCCGAGTCGGCGTCGGCCGTGCGATGCCGCCCACCGGCACCGGCCTACCTGGGCATGATCGCCCAAGGGCTGCGCGAGTCACACGGCTGGCCGGCCGAGCGGATCGCCGACTACCTGGCGCAGCGCCCCGGAGTCGCGGGAGGCTGGCCGCCCGACGCGGTCAGGGCACTGGTCACCGACGCGCTCGCCGCAGCCACGCCGGTCACCGCCGACGTGCTCAGCTCAGCCGAGCAGGAACTCGCGTAGCGCAGGGGCGAGCGTGGCGGTCGGCACCTCGTGGTAGCCGCCGTCGAGACTGATGGATCGGCCGCCGGGAATCGCCTCGGCGGTGGCCCGGCTCGCATCGCGCAGCCACTGTGGACTGCCGGTGCTGTCCACCGTGAGCGTCGGGGTGGTGATCGTCCCCAGCCGGTCGACAGGGAACGAACCTCCCGCGCTCACCAGCGCGTCGTACGGCAGGGTGTGTGCGATCGCGGCCAGTGAACCCCACATCGGCTGCGCCCGCATCCCGGCGACCGCCTCGGCCGGCAGGCCCACCGAGTCGACGAGGAACATCTCCACCGCGCCGTTCCGGTCGCCGGCCGCGATCAGCTCGCCGAGTCGCACCGAGATGTCCTCCCGGATGCCCACGTGCGGGCCCACCTGGAAGGGCGGCTCGAACAGAATCAACCCGGTCAGCGGCAGGCCCTGCGCGGCCGCGAGGGCGGCCAGGATCGCGCCGGACGAGATCCCGTAGAGGGCGGCGCTGCCACCTACCGCGTCGACCACGGCCGCCAGGTCCTCGATCTCCCGATCGACCGCGTACGGCGCCGTGTCGCCGCTGTGGCCCCGCCCTCGACGGTCGTAGCCGACGGCGGTGAAATCCGGTGCCAGCGCATCGCCCAACGCCCGGGTCGTGCCGCGGTCGTTGAACGCGCCGCCCACCAGGATGATCGCCGGCCCAGCCCCGGACCGCTCGTACGCGATCGGCGTGCCGTCCGCCGATCGCACCTGCTCCACAGTTGGAGCTGTTCCGCTCACGATGCCGCCTCCATCCGCGCCGCCTGCCGTCTCGTCCTCTCTAGACCATAGGCCCGACGATCTCCGGCAGGTCGGCATCGACCACCCGCTCTGCCGGGCGTTTCCGGGCCGGCGGCATATCCGCAGCTCTGGCGGGCCGCCCGGCCCGTCCGCTCGGATTCGCCGCCCGGCTCGACCGACAGGCGTCCGGATGAGAGGCTGTCGAGGCGGGCGGCGATTCCCACCGCCGCCATTCGCGACCGACCCTTCCGACGGCGTCGGTCGGCGGCCCGGTCGACCCACAGTCCGGGCACCGCACGCGCCGATTCTCACGAGGAGTTCCATGTCCATACCCGGGATGCGTCGGGCCGCTGTCGGCCTGACCGCGCTCGCGGTGGCAGCGCTCGGCGCGGTCGCCACAACCCCCGAGCAGGCCGACGCGCGACCGAAGCCTGTCGACGTCACCCTGCTGGCGCTCAACGACTTCCACGGCAACCTCGAACCGCCGAGCGGGAGCAGCGGCACCATCGCCGGGCAGACCGCGGGCGGTGTCGAATACCTCGCGACCCACCTGGCCGAGCTGCGCGCCGCCGCCAAGAAGAAGAACACCATCACCGTCGCCGCCGGTGACCTGATCGGCGCGTCTCCGCTGCTCTCCGCCGCGTTCCACGACGAGCCGACGATCGAGGCGCTGAGCATGGCCGGGCTGGACTACGCCAGCGTCGGCAACCACGAGTTCGACGAGGGCGCCGCCGAGCTGCTGCGGATCCAGAACGGTGGCTGCCACCCGGTGGACGGCTGCGCCGACGGCACCCCGTACCGGGGCGCCGGCTTCCAGTACCTGTCCGCGAACGCCTTCAAGACCGCGACCGGCAGGCCGCTGATGGCGCCGTACGCGATCCACAAGGTGCAGGGCGTCAAGGTCGGTTTCATCGGGATGACCCTGGAGGGCACCCCGCAGATCGTCAGCCAGCAGGGTGTCGCGGGCCTCACCTTCACCGACGAGGCGGAGACCGCCAACCGGTACGCCCGCGAGCTGCGCCGCAAGGGCGTGCAGACGATCGTCGTACTGCTGCACGAGGGCGGCGCCCAGGCGGCGACCGGCGGCATCAACGACTGCGTCGGCATGACCGGGCCCATCGTGGACATTGCCAACCGGATGGACCCGTCGATCGACGTGGTGGTCAGCGGCCACACCCACCAGGCGTACAACTGCAACATCAACGGCAAGCTGGTCACCAGCGCCAGCTCGTTCGGCCGCCTGGTCACCGACATCGACCTGAAGATCGACCGTCGGACCGGCGACGTGATCTCCGCCGCCGCGAACAACGTCGTCGTCACCCGGGACGTGGCGAAGGACCCGAGGCAGACCGCACTCATCGACCGCTACAAGACGGTGCTCGGCCCGGTCGCCGACCGCCAGGTCGGCGTGACAAGCCAGGCGCTCACCAAGACCCAGGAAACCCTCTTCGGTACGACGCTGGGTGAGTCCCCGCTGGGCAACGTGATCGCTGACGCGCAGCTCGCCGCCAGCGACGACGAGCAGGGCGCGGTCGCCGCCTTCATGAACCCGGGCGGGGTCCGGGCCGACCTGGACGCCGGCCCGGTCACCTACGAGGAGGCGTTCACGGTGCAGCCGTTCGCCAACAACCTGGTGACGTTGGACCTCACCGGCGCGCAGCTCTACTGCGTCCTGGAGCAGCAGTTCGTCACCGGCCGGACGCTGTACCCGTCGTCCACGGTGGGCTACGTCGTCGACCCGGCCGGCACCACCGGCACCGCGGCCGACCCGTGCGCCGGCACGCGCGTTGTGCGGGGCAGCCTCACCATCGGCGGCACCGCCGTCGACCCGGCCGCCACCTACCGGGTGACTGTGAACAACTTCCTCTCCGGGGGCGGCGACGGCTTCAGCGCCCTCACCGCAGGAACCAACCAGGTCACCGGCCAGATCGACCTGGACGCGTTCGTGGCGTACCTGACCGCGCAGTCGCCGGTCGCCGCCCCGGCGCTCGACCGCATCCGTACCACCGCCGAGGTCCCCGCCGCCTGACGGCCCGTACCCGGCAACGATCGATCGGGCCCCGAAGCACCCGCTCCGGGGCCCGACCCGTCCCAATTCCCGTCTCCGGGTCCCTGCCTGGTGCGGATCAGACCGGGGTGGGAGCCGGCGCGGGCGCGGTGATCGTCGGGCGGCCGTCCTGGTCGACGGTGAGCAGCCGGCGCAGGGACAGCGCGATGAGCGAGGCCACCAGGCAGCCGCCGACCACCACCGCGACCCAGACCATGCCGTTGGCCGCGCCGAGGAGCGGGCCGGCGGTCACCGGGCCGATGACACCGCTGATTCCGAAGATCATCGAACTCATGGCGTTGTACCGGCCACGCAGCTCATCGGTGGCCAGAGCGTTGGTCAGCGCCGGCATCACCGGCGACAGCAGCGTCTCGCCGAGGCCGAAGATCGCCGAGCAGGCCACCACGCACAGGGCGGCCACCAGGGCGTTTTCGGTGCTGATCACGCCGGCGACGCCGAGGACGAGCCAGGCGACGGCGAACACCGCCCCGACCACGGCGAGCGCGCCGGTGCGGCTGCGCCCCTCGATGCGGCGGATCACCAGCAGTTGGGCGAGCACGATCATCACCGTGTTGGCCGCGAGCGCCCAGGCAACCACCTGGGGGTTCACCTCGGCCACGCGCACGGCGTACGCGGCGAAGCCAACCTCGACCTGGGCGTACCCGCAGGTGGTGAGGACCAGGCCGAAGATCACGAGCCGGCGGAACGGACGGTCCCGGAGCACGGTCAGGTAGCCGCCGCTCGACGGGCCGTCGCCGGCGGACCGGTGGCCGAGCCGGTTGCCGACGCTCGGCAGGGTCAACAGGATCAGGGCCGGCATCAGGTAGCTGACCGCATCCAGCAGGTAGATCGTCTGAAAGGTGCCGGGTCGTGCCGTGTCGACGATCGCGCCGGAGGTCATGCCGCCGATCCCGATGCCGAGGTTGAGCAGCGCGAAGTTCAGCCCGAAGATCCGTTGCCGCTCACCGTCGTCGGTCAGCGAGGCGAGGATGGTGTTCTGCCCGGACCAGATCGCCGAGCTGCCGACGGCCACCACGGTCATCACGAGCAGCGCCGAGTTGGTCGAGTGGACAAGCGCCAGCGAACCGGTGCCCACCGCCTCGATCAACAGGCACGGCAACACCACCCGACGTGCGCCGAACCGGTCGATGAGCGTCCCACCCAGCGGCGACAGCGCCAGGGTGACGACGCCGTACCAGCCGATCACCAGACCGGCGCGTGTGTCGGTGAGCCCCCGCACGTCGGTCAGGTAGATGAACAGGAACGGCAGGGTCAGGCCCCGCCCGATCGCCGACAGCAGGGTGCCGAGGAGGATCCAACGGGCTTCCCGACGACGGGGCAGGGCTCGACGCAGCATGTCCAGCATTCTGTTCGGTGGGTGTGACCAGACGCGAACCAGTTAGCGGCCTCGGTGAGCGAGGCCACGGCAGTCAGCACCGCTGCCGACGCCGGGGCGTGCGGCGGCTGTCGGTGTGCTCTGCCATGCTGGCCCGGTGAGCGTGACCTGGCGGCACCTGCCCGCGTCGGCCCGTGAGATCGCCAACGCGGCCGGCGAGGCCGTCGCCGCCGCCCAGGGGCGCGACCCCACGGCGTACGAGGCGGCGGTCGACCGGCTCACCGGCGCCGACCGCTCCGGCCTGGTGCTCGGCGTCGTGGTCCGGTTGCTGCTTGAGGAGACCCATCCGGACGGGCTGGACGGCGACGACGTCCGCCAGGTGTTGGAACGCTGCGTACGCTCGGCCGCCGCCTGGCGACCGGAGGTCGACCCGCACGTGATGCTGGTGCTTCTCGCCGGGGCGCTCGGCGTGTACGACCCGGGCGACGACGACAACCCTCCCGGGCCGGCGGCGGTTGCGCGACATGCGCCGCTGCTCGTCGCCGACCTGGTGTCGTCCGCCGGCCGGTCGCTCGACGGCTACCTGGCCGCCGCGTTCGTCGAGATCGAGCGCACCGAGCGGCAGGACTGAGTCCAGCACCGGCCCATCGAGGGCATGTTCGCC
The DNA here is from genome assembly GCF_043197115.1 of Micromonospora sp. NPDC049275. Lineage (NCBI taxonomy): Bacteria > Bacillati > Actinomycetota > Actinomycetes > Micromonosporales > Micromonosporaceae > Micromonospora > Micromonospora sp. NPDC049275. The sequence goes on along the minus strand of NZ_JBICSN010000008.1, from coordinate 199,798 downwards.
CGCCCGCTCTGATCCATAGCTTCGGCGAGGCGGTCTGGGCTGGTGCGTTGCAATGTCGGCACCGGCCTTTCCTCGTCTAGGGCTGGACGTCGTTGGAAAGGTTGATCCGGATCCCTGTGTTGCGGTATCCGGCGCGACGGAAAGCGGCCGCCATCGGCGCGTTGCCCATGTCGGTGGTGGCGGTGATGCGCGACTCCCCGTTGGTCGCGTGAAGACGGGTGATCTCGGCGAGCACCTCGTCCACGTAGCCGCGCCCGCGGAACTCCGGCACCACCCCGAGATAGCCGACGTTCACGTTGTACGGGGTCGCGGAGGGAATCGCCATGCCCGCCACCTCGCCCTCGCGCGTGTAGGCGATCCGCCACCACTCCCGCTTGCCCGGCGCCCCGAGATAGAAGTCCATCTCCTCGCGCACGGTCGCGTCCACGCCCTTGGCGGCCAGGTTCGCACGGGTCTGGGCATCCAGGCTGCCGTCGGCGATTCTCCTGAACACCGCGAGAAACTCCTCGTCGGAGGCCTCGGTGAACCGCAGCCTGCCGGTTGCGGGGGGCACCCCGTCGGCGGGTGCCCACTCGAACTGCAGCCGCTCCACCTCGCGGGTGAGGCCCGCCGCATGCGCCGCCGCCCGCCGCCACTCCACGGCCGCCAAGGTGGCTGGATCGTCACGCCAGCCACCGGTGACGTTGATCATGTACTCCACCGGCTCCGGGAAGCCGGCCAGCGCGGCCCTGATCAGCTCGGCGGCGACGGCGGCACGGTCGCCCATGGCCGGATCCACGTCGAGGCAGTCGAGCGCGACCGGATGCGGGCTGCCCTTCGGCCCCCACCACAGTGCCCGTCCCACGACCTGGCCGTCATGCTCGGCGATCCATGTCCATTCCGGCCGGTACATGTCCTCGGCCAGTTCGGCCAGGTAACGGTCGGCAGGGATCCACCCAACGGGCTCGGTCACGATCCACCGGGTCACGCGGTCGAGGTCCGCAGGGGCGGTAGCGCGGTAGGAGATCACGTGCAGAGGCTAGCGAAGCTCAGCACCATGATCCGCGCGGGCCGAGGGGCTCGTCTCGCTCGGCTAGAGCAAGGCTCCAGCGCCTGCGGCTCAGGTCCCTGGAGATCAACGAGGTGGCGCGGGGTGGCGGCGGCCTGAGGCTATGGGGAAGAGCGCCAGGGGGAATGACAGAAGGCCAGGTGAGAGACGATCTCACCTGGCCTTCTGGCCTCTGGTCGGGGTGGCCGGATTCGAACCGACGACCTCTTCGTCCCGAACGAACATCCAGCCGTCGATGAGCTGCTTATGCAGCAGCGACACCTGATTGCAGGGTCCACCGCAGTCCACGGATGTCCGGCCCTGCTCACATCCGTCGTCACTCAGCTAGTCACCCACCGGCCGCTCGTGCACCGAACTTGCTGCTTGGTTGCCGCACGGGTGACAGCGACGAGAGCTACGAGACTTGGCGCTTAAAGGTCCAGCTGATCGAGACTGGCACACCGGCGTTCTTGAAGCCCGCACCATTGGTGGAGACTACGGTGTCAAGTATCAATGCTGTCGAGAGCTCCCACCCTTCGGCTCCGAGTTCGTTCAGTAGCTCTGCGTACTGCTTTTCGACGGGAAACTCCTCTGACTCTTTTGCTCCTGGACGTCTCACTTTATATTTGCCTTGCCAGAACGGTTCGGCGGGCCGCCATTCGAAGCTCACGACCAGGTATTCCCATTGCGTTCTCATCGGCGCAAAAGAAGCAGGTGGCGAGCAATCCTGTCTATCTCGGCCCGCGCAGCCGCGATAGCTGCGATAGCTGCTGCCTCCTGGGCTTGAAGAGCCGCAATTTGAGCAGGATGAGGCCCGCCCGGCCATGCCTGAATCGGTCCAATCACGTCTTCTCCTCTAGGCGTGCGCCACCGACTGCTGGGGGTACGTCGGATTCACCATATGATCAAAGGGCGGGGAAGGCTACCGATAACAGAAGGCAATGTCCTAGATCCGACTAAGTCGCCATGCGTGGCTCGCAGCCAGCAAAGTGACTTCTGGCCACTGATCTCGGCCTTTACTATCTACTCTGCCGTGGGACCCCGCCCCGTCTGGGAACCGGCCTTTGGCCGGAGCCTGCCGTGTCAAGCGGACCTTGACGCCCTGGGAGTGACCGGCGACGAGTCGGGGTCGGGGTTGGCGGCGCGCACCTTGTAAGGGCAGGCCATCGGCCTGCCCACGACTCCTGCCCGAGGGTCGCAGAGGCTCCAAGGTCAAGGGCGGCCCGCAGGGCCGTCGCTTGCGACGCGTAGCGCCCTTGAGCTTGGAGGGGCGGGCCGGCACACTCGCGCCGCCAACCCCGACCCCGACGGCCGCGACCTGCCGCGCGAACCCGGCGTGCCCCACGCTTGCGCCGCGCCGATCGGGCGCGGCCCGGCCGGCTGCCGGCCCACGAACCTCAACCACCCCTGGCCCTACCGTCAGCGGCGGCCCCTGGGCTTCCCGCTCTCCGCGCCAGCCGCCGGGCGTATTGCGTGGCCGGAGTCGGAGCGCCAGCGGAGCGACGGACGCGCGCCCAGGCTGCGGCGCGTGCGGCTCGTTCAGGGCCGCCTTGAAGACGTATAGAAAGTTCTCACCAACACGGGCATGCCGTGCCTGCCGTGCCGACCTGATCTTGGCTAGTCATTGCCGTAGTCGTCGTCCTCGTAATCCCGAAAGTCGCCCTCCGTCACGAAGGTCGCTGGCAGTCCCGCTGCCTCGATGAGCTCCGGCGTATCAAAAACGAGGCGGCAGGTTTCGCAACTGAAGTGATCGGCAGGGATGGTTAGTTCTAGCAGTACGTCGTAATAGTGCTCGTCCAACTCGTCATATTTAACCTCGCGGCTCTCAGCGTCGGCTCCCTCAAGCACGCCGGAGGAACCGCACGCCGGACATGCCTGGTCAGTTCGATATTCCCAGCCGAAGCTGAGGTCTGCCGGGTTCGCCCACTCCCTGGCCAACCGGGCCGGGAGGCTTCCCGCCCTGAATTGCGCCAGCCGCTGCCGCCCCCGCTCGATTAGCATCTCAACACGATGCTCAATGTTCTTCTTGTTCTGAGCAAGATACTTTTCAGTGATGGGCAGCCGGTCAGATCCGACCAGATCATCTAGCGACTTATCCTGTGCATTCACGAGGATGGCGGCCTGCGCCCAGAAACGGGGCCACCAAGCATCCGGTGGAATCGATGTAAAAGTTGGGGAGCCGCCGTGGAGATAGGAATTTCTGGCCCAGGTGATTTGTTGGGCATCGCGCTCGCTGAAGGGTCTAAACGCCTTCTGGCAGCGACTATACAACGTGTGCGCTTTAACTGAAGTGAACTTTCCCTCCCCTTCGATCAGCCCACTTGCAATTAGCAGATTCCCACCATCCTCCGTCGGGGACGCGATGAGCAGTGGCGAAACGCGAGAGAGCGCCGCCTTTGCGAGCAACTCTAGCGCCAGCGAGGCCCAGAGAGCCCTCTCGTCGAACGCTCTGGGCTCATCGTCGTCCATTGCATGATTTACGAACAACTTGGCCTTGAACCATAGGGCCTCGTCGTCGTACTCCGAGGAGGTCACTTCTCCTCCGGCAAGTAGAAGCAGACCCTGCGAAGAATGCGCCCATTGTCGCTAGCGTCGACGGCCGCGCGTGCGTGAAGAGAAGAACGGTTATCTATCATTAACAACTGGCTCGCGGCCGACCACTCGTGTCGGTAGGCGTGAGCGAAAGCTTCCTCAAAGAATTGCACGGTACGCCGCGCTCGCTCGTCACAAGGGGCCATGCATCCCGGATCGTATCGCAATCCGCTTGAAGTGGAATACGCGGCGGCGAGGAAGCTCTCCACGCCACCCCTGACTACGAATAGGCCACCGCCTATAAATCTAGGAAGATTTGACCATGGGAATTTGGGGTTCGTTAGCTTCGAGGAGTAACTCCAGAGCATCGTCGGTGTCTCGCTTGGCTCTTGGGCAGCAAGTATGACGAGGTCCGGAGGCCGTCGTAGATGAGCGCCGTCCGTATGAAGAGGCTGCGCGCCCAGCCCGTGGATGGCGCTCAACGACTGGGGATGGGCATCATCGGCATTCGTGGGCCGCAGCTCGGCGACGGCTGGATCTCCCTTGCGGGTTGCCACTTCCTGCCACCCAAGCTTCGCGGCTGCACTTCGGACGGTCTCTACGTCTCCGGAGGAGGTCACCCAGCCTGACCGCTTGGCCGTCCGCCCGAGATCTTTAAGATCCATACCACTAGCTCCTTCAATGGCTAGGCGGTGCGAAGAGCTTAGTTGCCGCAACTTGCCTGACGCCACTCGTGGGCGAGCACCGAATACAGCTGCGAGTCACGCCACTCACCATTCGTGAAGACGTGGTCCCGAATGCGTCCCTCATGTTGCATGCCGAGGCGTTCCGCTACTGCGATGGAAGCGGCGTTGTCGGGTCCGATGGCGGCGGAGATGCGGTGCAGGTCCAGCTTCCTGAAGCCAAAATCAGTCAACGTCCGTGCCGCGTCGGTGGCGTATCCGTGGCCCCATAGGTCCGCCCGGATTGCGTAGCCCAGCTTCGCTGCCTTGACACCGTCCAAGCCGAGGCGGCTAAAGTCGATCAACTCGTCCCCTGGCAGGGTTACAGCTAGGTAGTACTCGTTGCGTGGCTCTGCCTTAGCGCGGTTCACCGCAACCTCGATCATCGCCGTCGCGGCTTCAAGGTCGCGGTTGTCGAACGAGAGCCACTGGGTCACGCGCTCGTCGCCCACAAGCGCAAGAGAAGGGGCCGCGTCGTCGCTGCGGAACTCTCGCAGGATGACGGCGCGGCCCTTCAACGTCACGGGGTACATGCCCCGATCTTGCCTTACCTGGGAAGCGCCTTCAGAGGCGTGCTGGTGAAGTCCTCGATCTGCTGGAGCAGGTCGCGTCCTTCGGCGGCCAGCCCGGCTCGGGTGATGGCCTGGTGTACCCGCTGCACGGAGTGCACGATCCCGTTGATGCGCTGGCTCGTCGGCAGTTCGAGCACCGGAGTGATGGCCTCGACGGCGCCCTCCAGATCACGGGCGGCGATCCGTGCGATCGCTAGGTCGGAGTGCGATCCGGCCTGGTCGCCGAAGGCCCAAGCGGGGTCGTTCGGGTTGGCGTAGGCGTTGACGGCTCGGGTGGAGAAATCGACTGCCTGATTTGCCTCGTTGGGAAGCCATGCGAGGGCGTCGGCGGCGTAGTAGAGCGTGCGAGGCTGGTTGAACGTGCAGATGCCGCCCAGCTCATCGACCTCGTCCGGTTCGACGCGGTTCCACGCCTCTTCGGCTGCCCGAATCGCGCTGAGGGCCTTGGCGCTGTTGCCGAGTGCGGCATATCCACGGGCGGCGCTCACCGGCAACCACACGGAGGTCGTGCCGGCGGTGCCGGCGGCGATGTTCGTGCCCGCCTCGGCAAACCGACCGGCCTCGGCGTACCGGCCCGCCCAGTAGGCCAAGACCAGGAGCGCAAGACTGCCGGCAAGGACTGGCAGCCGCTCGGGTTGGTCTTTGCCTCGACTGTCGGCACTGCCCTTGATGCGGCCAACGTCCGCCGGGCCTTCCGCCGAGTCGTCACCCTCGCCGGCCTCGATCCGGCTGCCTGGACACCGCGTGAGCTGCGGCACAGCTTCGTGTCGCTGCTGTCCGACAGCGGGGTGAGCCTGGAGGACATCGCCGACCTGTGCGGGCACTCCGGCACCACGGTCACCGAGCTGGTCTACCGTCACCAGCTCCGGCCGGTGCTGCTCCAGGGCGCGGCGGTCATGGATCGCATCTTCGCGCCGACTGCTGAGGCGTAGTCACTCAGTTGGTCACCCAGGAAGCACTAGAGGGCACATCCATGGATCGGATGTGCCCTCTGACCTGGTCGGGGTGGCCGGATTCGAACCGACGACCTCTTCGTCCCGAACGAAGCGCGCTACCAAGCTGCGCCACACCCCGAGGCGTGCCGACAAATAGTAGCCCACCCGCCCCGATGGTCAAACTCGGTACCCCCGCCGCCTGGCGCGGACGCGCCAGGCCCGGACCCGGGGCCGGCACCGGCGCGGCGTGCAGGGGTCAGCGGGGGATGAGAGTCAGGATGCTGGCCTCCGGGGGGCAGGCGAAGCGGATCGGCGCGGTCGGGTGGGTGCCGAGGCCGGCGGAGACGTGCAGCCAGGAGTCCGACCCCGGCCACCGGTGCAGCCCGCGCGCCATCGAGCGGGGCAGCCCGCAGTTGGTCACCAGCGCCCCGTACCCGGGGACGCAGACCTGCCCGCCGTGGGTGTGCCCGGCCAGCAGGAGGCCGAAGCCGTCGGCGGCCATCTGGTCGAGCACCCGGGGCTCGGGGGAGTGCGTCAGCGCGATGGACAGGTCGGCCGAGGACGAGGCCGCGCCGGCCACCGCCGGGTAGTCGTCCCGGTCGATGTGGGGGTCGTCCACGCCGACCAGGTCGAGTTGTCGGCCGCCCGCCTTGAGGGTGGTCCGGGCGTTGTTGAGGTCCGCCCAGCCGGCGCCTGTGAACACCTGGCGCAGCTCCTCGTAGGGCAGGTCGACGCCCTCGGTGTACTCCCGGTCGGGCAGGAAGTAGGTGAACGGGTTCTTCAACACCGGCCCGGTGTAGTCGTTGGAGCCGAACACGAACGCGCCCGGGTAGTCCAGCAGCGGTTGCAGCGCCCGCAGCACGCCCGGCACCGCGCCCGGGTGCGCCATGTTGTCGCCGGTCACCACGACCAGGTCCGGGTCGAGGGCGGCCAGCGACGCCACCCAGCGCTGCTTGCGCGCCTGGTCGGGCATCATGTGCAGGTCCGACAGGTGCAGCACGCGCAGCGGCTCCGCGTCGGCCGGCAGCATCGGCACGTCGTACCGCCGGAGGGTGAACATGTTGCGCTCGACGAGCGACGCGTACGCGAGCGTGGTCGCGCCGACCGCGGCGGTTCCGGCGGCAAGGCGGAATAGTGTGCGCTTTCGCATGGCGTTCAGGGTAGTTTGACCGTCCATGAGCACGCTGAAGGACCGCCTCACCGCCGACATGCGTTCCGCCCTCAAGGCGCGCGACGAGTTGACCACCTCCACGCTGCGGATGGCCCTGGCTGCCGTCGGCACCGCCGAGGTGGCCGGCAAGGCCAAGCGCGAGCTCACCGACGACGAGGTGCTCGCGGTGTTGACCAAGGAGTCCAAGAAGCGCCGGGAGGCGGCCACCGCCTTCGCCGACGCGGGCCGCGCCGAGCAGGCCGCGAAGGAGACCGCCGAGGGTGAGGTGCTGGACCGCTACCTGCCCAGGCAGCTCTCCGACGCCGAGCTGACCGAGCTGGTCGCGGGGGCGCTCGCCGCGGGCGGCTTCACCGGCAAGGCCCAGATGGGCCCGGCCATGAAGGCGGCCCAGACCGCAGTGGCCGGCAAGGCCGAGGGTGGTCGGGTGGCTGCCGAGGTACGCCGACAGCTCGGCCTCTGACACGCCGGCCCTGCCGTAGCTGTTCACCTGGGAACAAGTCGGCGGCGCCGTTCCGGCCCGACGAAACGGGCGGGCACCCGCAGTGGGTGCCCGCCCGTTTCGTGTGGCCCGCGTGTCGGCTCAGCCGTTGGGGCGGCCGGGCGGTTTCGGCTTGTTGGTGCCCGGCGGAGCGCCGCCGCCGGTGCTGATCTGGATGGTGACGATGCCGCCCTTGATGGTGCGCCCGTCCGGGCTGGTGCCGGCGGCGGTGCCCGCCGGGCAGGTGGACGGCACCTTGGTCTCGGAGACGATCGGCTCGAAGCCGGCACCGTTGATCCGGGACTTGGCGGTGTCCACCGGCTGGCACTTCACGTCGGGGATGCTGCGCTGGTCACCCTCGGAGATCTTCTGGCCCGGCGGCTCGAACTTGATCCGCGGCTTGCCCTTCATGGCGTCCCGCAGCGTCTCGTACACCGGCGGGTTGATGCCGTCCTTCTGCTCGTGCTTCATCTCGACGTTGGTCTGTGGCCAGTCCGGGTCGGCCATGATGCCGGCCACCGCGTACTGCTTGGTCATCGCGACCAGGGCGGCGGTCTTCTCCGAGTCCGTGGTGCCGGACTTGCCGGCCACCGGCGCGTCGACGATGCCCTTCACCACACCGGCGGTGCGGCTGCTGCCGCACTTGCTGGTCGTGGAGTTGTCGCCGACCGGGCAGCGGGCGGCGTCCACGGCGGCGCGGGCCACGTCGGTGCTGAACCGCTTCTCGCAGCGCGGGTTGGCGATGTCCAGCTTCTTGCCGTCCGGGTCGCGGATCTCCTCCACCGGGATCGGCTCGCAGTACTTGCCGTCCGCCGCGAGCGTCGCGTACGCGTTGGCCAGGTCCAGCGGCGTGGTGGCGGAGACGCCCAGGGTGAAGGCGCCCCACTGGTGGGCGGCGTCCTTGGTGGCGGCGAACTTGGCGTCGTTGCTGGCCCGGAACTGGATGCCGGCCCGCTTGGCCACGTCGACCACGTTCTCGGCGCCGACCTGCTGTTGCAGCGGCACGAAGTAGGTGTTGATCGACTGGGCGAAGGCGGTCCACATGTTCTGCACGCCGCCGGGCTTGTTGCCGGAGTTGGTCGGGCAGTAGAAGTGGGTGCCGGGGCAGGCGGCCTTGCTGCTGCTGTCGATGATGTATTCCGACTTGAACTGCTGCGGCGCGTTGAACGAGTAGCTGAGCGGGATGCCCTTCTCCAGCGCGGCGACGATGGTGAAGATCTTGAAGGTCGAGCCGGCCTGGTAGCCGGCGATGCCGTCGCCGCCGCTGAGCAGCGGGTTGACAGTCGCCGGGTAGTTGCCCTTGATGCCCCGCCGGCTCTTCGCCGGGTCGCTGGAGATCTTGTTCGTGGGCTTCTTCGGGTCGTCCAGCTTGAACTGCCTGTTGACCGCGAGTGCCCGCACCCGGCCGGTGCCCGGCTCCACCACGGCGACCATGGCGGCTTCCTTGCTGGTCTCCTTCTTGGCCTTGCGGACCGCCTTGTCCGCGCCCTTCTGTGCCTGCACGTCGATCGAGGTCACGACGGTGTAGCCGCCGCTCTTCAGCCGGCGCTCCCGGTCGTACCGGGTCGAGCCGAACGTCTCCTGATCCATCCACCAGCGGTAGAAGTAGTCGCAGAAGAAGCCCCAGCTGGTGACGTTGGCGGAGACGCAGCCGTTCGGGGTGCGCTTGTCCTGCACCTTCAGCTTGACGGCCTTGGCGGCGTCGGCCTCCTGCTGGGTGATGGCCTTGGTGTCGACCATGTTCTGGATGACGTAGTTACGCCGGTCCAGCGCGAGCGGATAGCCGCTCTTGGTGGTCGGGTCGTTCGTCGTCGGCGCCTTCACCATGCCGGCCAGCAGCGCGGCTTCCTCGATCTTCAGCTTGCTCGGCTGCTTGCCGAAGTAGACCTGGCTGGCGGCCCAGATGCCGTACGCGCCGTTGCCGAACGAGGCGAGGTTGAGGTAGCGGGTCAGGATCTCGTCCTTGGAGAACTCCTTGTCGACCTGCAGGGCCAGCCGCATCTCGCGGAGCTTGCGGGCGCTGGTGTCCTCGGTCGCCGCTACCACGTCGGCCGGGTGCGTGGCCGAGTAGGCGATGGCCAGCCGGACGTACTGCATGGTCAGCGTCGAGGCGCCCTGCCGGCCGGAGCCCTCGCTCTGGTTGTTGACGAACGCACGGGCGACACCGTTGATGTCGACGCCGTTGTGCTTGTAGAAGTCGTGATCCTCGGCCGCGATGATGGCCTTGATCATGTAGGGCGAGATGTCCTTGAGCCCCACGTCGAGGCGGTTCTCGTCGAACATCGTCGCCAGTGGCGTCTTGCGGTCCGACGCCAGCAGGTAGCTGATCTGTGGCGCGCGGGCCACCGTCAGCTCCGTCGGCAGGTTGCCGAATGTCTCTGCGCCGGCCTTCGCGGCCAAGCCGGACATCGCCACCGCGGGGAAGGCCGCCGCAGCTACCACCACGCCAGCCAACAGGCCACATATGAGCAGCGATGCGGCGTTGGTCAGCACATTGTGGTCACGTTTCCGCATCCAGGTCACCTCGGCATGGTACGCGAGTAGGGAACGAGGGGCGCCTGGGAGTTCTTTCCCCATTTCCTGCGCGCGCTGCCCTCGTTGTGCTAAACGCATGACCCCCGGTACGAGGTTGCGTGTGACCTGGCGTGAGTCTTCACCGTTCGGCGGAGGCCCCGCAGCGTTTTCGCCGACCTCGGCGGGGTAACCGGCGGTCGAGAGCCCGGGAAGCCGGGAGTGTCCGGAATGATGGATTTCGCCGACAACGTTGCGTAATCAGTCGACTACAGAGCATGATGATGGCGGCGACAGCGCCACATGTCGTCCGCACCGCCTTGGGGAAGGCGGGCCGGGCGATCGGGGGGAAATTGCCGGCTGCCGTGCAACGAGGTCGGTAGGTACTGCAAGGGGGGACGAGTACACATGGGCATGATCACTGACTGGCCGTCGCTGGCGGCGTGTCAGAACGGGGACCCGGACGCGTTGTTCGTACAGGGCGCCGAACAGAACGTGGCGAAGCGGATCTGCCGGAGCTGCCCAGTTCGGTACGAGTGCCTGGCCGACGCGCTGGACAACCGGATCGAGTTCGGTGTGTGGGGCGGTATGACCGAACGCGAACGCCGGGCGTTGCTGCGTCGTCACCCCCAGGTGACGAGCTGGCGCAAGATGTTCGAGGCAGCGATGAAGAAGAACAGCAAGGACAAGGCTGGCAAGGACAAGATCCTCGTCAGCGCGGCCACCTGACGCCGGTCACGACCGGCTGATCGCCGCGCCGATCGTCCGCAGCCCGTCGACGTCGTGCACGTCGGCGGGCTGCGCCGTCACCGACACCGCCGGCACCGCCGGGAACGCCTCGGTGAACCGCGCGGCGACCTCCTGCTCGCGTACCGCCTGACGGGCCAGAGCGGCGTGCGCCCGCAGCAGGTCGGCGGTGGCCTCGTGCCCACCCAGCTCGGCCAGCCGCTCCGCGGCGGCCCCACTCTGCTCGGCGTCCAGCTGCGGGACCACGGGTCGGTGCACCCGGTTGAGCACCAGGCCGGCCAGCGGCATCTTCTCCTCCCGCAGCCGGCTCGCGAAGTAGGCGGCTTCCCGGACCGCGTCCGGCTCCGGCGCCGCGACCAGCACGAAGGCCGTCTCCCGCGCCTGCAGGATGCGGTACGTCTGCTCGGCCCGCTGCCGGAAACCTCCGAACATCGAGTCGAGCGCGGCCACGAAGCCGGACAGGTCGGTAAGCAACTGTGCGCCGAGCACCTTCTGCACGACCTTCGAGAACATCCCGAAGGAGGCCGTGACCAGGTTGAACATGCTCCGCCCGCCGCTGCGCGCCGGCGCCAGCAGCAGGCGCAGCATCCGGCCGTCGAGGAAGCGGGACAACCGGGCCGGCGCGTCCAGGAAATCCAGCGCGGAGCGGGACGGCGGAGTGTCCACCACGATCAGGTCCCACTCGCCCCGGGCGTGCAGCTGGCCCAGTTTCTCCATCGCCATGTATTCCTGCGTGCCGGCGAAGGTCGAACTCATCGCCTGGTAGAACGGGTTCGCGAAGATCTCCGCGGCCTTCGTCGGGTCGGTGTGCTGAAGCACCACGTCGTCGAAGGTGCGCTTCATGTCCAGCATCATGGCGTGCAGCTCACCGCCGCTGGCCTCGACGTCGATCCCCTTGACCTGCCGGGGTGTGTTGTCCAGCTCGGTCAGGCCCAGTGACTGGGCCAGCCGGCGGGCCGGGTCGATGGTGAGCACCACAGTGCGCCGGCCGTGCTGCTCGGCGGCCCGCAGCGCCAGGGCCGCGGCGGTGGTCGTCTTACCCACCCCGCCGGCACCGCAGCACACGACGATCCGCACGCCAGGGTCGGCGAGGATCTGGTCGACGTCCAGCTGCGGCGCCGCGTCTTCGGAAGGCACCAATCGAGCGTATCGGGCCGCGTCGGTCCATGCGCCCGTGCTGAGCTCAGGTGTGAGTCAATCGGCGCTGACGAGGGCCCGGGCAAGTGTCGAGAGGCCCGTCCGGTCCACCCCGTCGGGCAGCAACGGCAGCTCGATCATCGGCAGCCCCAACTCCACCAGGTCGGCGCGGAGCGAATCCTCCAGTTCGCGCCGGATGAGCTGGTCCCGCGCCTCGTCGTGCAATCCGGCCACGATGTCCCGATCGGCCGGCAGCCCGGCGGCGACCAGGCCGCGCTCGAGTTCCGCGGCGGTCACCGCCGGACCGGCCGGCAGCGCGGGTCGGGCGCCGTTGACGATCACCTTTCCGATGCCGAAGCCGAGCGAGGTCAGGTCGGCGATGGCGTCCACCGTCTCCTGCACCGGCATCTCCTCAAGCAGCGTGACCACGTGGACCGCGGTCATCGGGGAGCGCAGCAGCGCGGAGACACCCTCGCTCTGGGTCTTGATCGGGCCGACCTTGGCGAGCCGCGCCGTCTCGGCAGTGACGTTGAGGAAGCGGCCGATCCGGCCGGTGGGCGGCGCGTCCAGGACCACCGCGTCGTACGCGCGACGCTGCCCCGAGGTGCGGGTGGTGGCCTCCTTCACCTTGCCGGTGAGCAGCACGTCACGCAGACCCGGGGCGATGGTCGTGGCGAAGTCGATGGCACCGAGCTTGCGCAGGGCCCGGCCCGCCGCACCCAGCTTGTAGAACATGTCCAGGTACTCGAGCAACGCCTCCTCGGCGTCCACCGCGAGCGCGCGCACCGTACCGCCGTCCGGCGCGTCGGCGAGGTGCCTCTCCTCGTACGGCAGCGGGTCGATGCCGAAGAGTTGGGCGATGCCCTGCCGACCCTCGACCTCCACCAGCAGGGTGCGCCGACCACCGGCAGCCAACGCCAGGGCCAGCGCCGCCGCCACGCTGGTCTTGCCGGTGCCGCCCTTCCCCGTCACGACGTGGAGACGGGCCGACCATCCGGTACCGGCCGGGTCGGACGGCCGCTCAGCTGCACGCACCCGTCGAGCCTATCCAGGCTCGCCGGTCACGCGACCTCGCAGACCCACCAACCCGTCTTCTGCACCACGGTGAAGCGCAGGTCCTGGTCGGCGACCTTCTCGTCGGCCGTGGTCATGGTGATGTGGGTGGAGACGGTGGCCCGGTCGCCGGTCTGGTTGTCGACCTTCGGGGTGGTCCACTTGAATCGGGGGTTCTGGTACTCGGAGGCGTACTTCTTCACCTCGGCCACCTTCGCCGCGATCTTCTTGTCGTCCCGCGAGGCGGCGCAGACGTGCTTGCCGGCCTTGGTCGCGTCCTGATCCTTGTAGACGGCGGTGAGGAACTCGTCGACGGCGACCGCCGGCTCCTTCGCGCCCTCGCCGGACTCGGCGTTGCGCAGGGTCAGGAACGCCACGACGCCGCCGCCCACGCAGAGCACCATGATCACGACCAGCGCGATGGCCGCGATCAACAGACCGCGCTTCTTCTTCGGCTCGACGGTGCCCTGGTACGGCGGGTAGCCGGGCGGCGGTGGCGGGATCGCGCCCGGAGGTGCCGGCGAGCCGGGCGGGCCTTCTGTCTGCGGGATACCAGAGGGCGGGGCGGGCTGGGTCGGTACGCCCGGCTGCGCGGGGAACGCCCCCGGCGCGGGCTGCCCGGGGAGGCCGGACTGCCCCGACTGGATGGGCTGGCCGGCAGGAGAGGGTGGGCCGGCAGGGGCGGGCTGGCTGGCACCAGCCTGCTGGCTGGGCGCCCCGGGAAGGGCGGGCTGGGCGGACGGGCCGGGCGGTGTGGCGCTGGCCGGCTGACCGGGTGTGGCCGACGCTCCGGGTTGCTCCTGGCCGGTCGCCGCGTCGGACTCCCCCGAGGGGGCCGTCGGATTGGGCTGGACGGGGATCGACTGGCCGGAGGGCGTCGGGGGCTGGCCGGCGACCGTCGGGCCGGGCTGTCCGGGGATGGCCGACGTCTCGGGCTGACCGGTGGACTCCGGGTGTGCCGACGGAAGGGCGCGCGGGCCGGCTTGGTCGCCGCTGGGCGGTTGGGTCATCTCGTCCCCCGGGGGTGCGGCGCCCGGCCGCCACCCCTGGCGCCGAGCGAGATCGAGCGGGCGGCCGGGCGCTGTGCGACCGTCCGACCGGAAGGGTAGCGGCCAACCGTCGCGCCAGTGTCGCCCCTGCCGCGCGCCGCACGGCATCGAGCGCATCATCCGGACGATGACATCTCTCGCAGTCGGGATTCCTACCGGCCATCTGTCGTATATGTGACTCTCGGTGACTGATCGTGCGCGTCCTGTTGTCGGGATCGCCGTTCTGGACCTACCTTCGTCCGGGCGGGGGGCCGGAACGGATGGATGGTCCGGGCCGGAAGCGTGATCCGAGAGGTACGACCGGAGGCAGTTCATGCGCGACGCGGACAACATCCCTCGCATCCAGTTCCCGACAAACGACCGGCAGCGCCGGCCCGGGTCCGTGGGAGAGGTGGCCGGCGGGCCGTTCGGCAGCCTGCCCATCAACGAGCGGTCGTACCGCCGGGTTCCGGAGCCCCCGGAGGTGATCCGGTTGTCGAGCCGGCCCGTGGAGCGGCCGCGGGACGACGACGAGGCCGGGTTCGTGATCCACCTACCGATCCGGGTGTCCGACCTGGCCTCGGCGACCGCGCTGGCCGGTCGGGTCGCGGACTCACTGGGCTTCCTGCCGGAGCTGGACGCCGGCGAGACCACGGTTTCCAACGCCGATGACCAGAACAACCGCCACCGGGTCTTCTGCGACCTGCTGCTGCCCGACCGGTCGCGCTGCCCCCAGGGGTACGAGCACGAGGGGCCCTGTGGAGAGCTGCCGGCCACGCCGGAGCAGCGTCCCGCGCCTCGTCCGGCCAGCGGACCGTAGGCTGTGCCCCGACGAAGTCCGCACCACGAGGGAGCCCTCCAGCGATGCAGAAGTGGGAATACTCCACGGTCCCTCTGCTGGTCCACGCGACCAAGCAGATCCTCGACAACTGGGGTGAGGACGGGTGGGAGCTCGTCGCCGTGGTCCCCGGCCCCAACCCGGACCAGCTGGTGGCGTACCTGAAGCGGCCCAAGGCGTGAGCGCGGGGAGTGCGGCGCAGCCGGGCCGCGCAGTCGCGAACCAGGGGGTGACGCGATGAGCAACGGTCCCCACGCGAAGCTCGCCGAGCTGGGTCTCGAACTGCCCGACGTGGTGCCGCCGGTGGCCAGCTACGTGCCGGCGGTGCAGTCCGGTCAGCACGTGTACGTCTCCGGCCAGCTGCCGATCGCCGAGGGCAAGCTGTTGGCGACCGGCAAGGTCGGCGCCGGCATCTCCGCCGAGCAGGCGAAGGACCTGGCCCAGCGGTGTGCGCTCAACGCGCTGGCGGCTGTCGACTCGCTCGTCGGCCTGGAGAACGTGATCAAGGTGGTCAAGTTGACCGGTTTCGTGGCGTCGGCCCCCGGTTTCGTCGGCCAGCCCGCCGTGATCAACGGCGCTTCCGACCTGTTCGGGACCGTCTTCGGTGAGGCCGGCCGCCACGCCCGCAGCGCCGTCGGGGTGGCCGAGCTGCCGCTGGACGCCCCGGTGGAGATCGAACTGATCGTCGAGGTCGCCTGACCGCACCGCCACCGTCCCGCGGTCGTGCGCCGCCGGCCCGGAGGAAAGCCCTGAACGGGGATGAATCAGGGGCCGGACGTGCATGATCGCGGGCCGTGGCGGGTGGGGTCGTACGATCGCAGCCATGAGCGGGCACGTGACGGGGGCGACTGCGGCGCTTGCCGACAGTCTGCCGGGCTGGGTGACACTGCTGCGCGCGCCGAACCCCGGCCCGATGACCCTCGACGGCACCAACACCTGGCTGCTGCGCGCGGCGCCGGGCGAACCGGCAGTTGTCGTCGACCCCGGACCGGCCGACGAGGGGCACCTGGCGGCGATCGCCGCACACGGCCCGATCGGGCTGATCCTGATCACGCACGGCCACGCCGACCACACCGAGGGCGCCGCCCGGCTCAGCGAGATGCTCGGCGGGACGCACGTCCTCGCCGTCGACCCGGCGCACACCATCGGGGGCACGCCCCTGACCGATGGGCACCTTGGCGGCCTCGGCCTGGACATCCGACTGCTGGACACCCCGGGGCACACCGCCGACTCGGTCTGCTTCCTGGTGGAGCACGACGACGAGCGGGTGGTGCTCACCGGTGACACCATCCTCGGCCGTGGCACCACTGTGGTGGCCCACCCGGACGGGCACCTGGGGGACTACCTGAGCAGCCTGGAGCTGCTGTCCGCGTACACCGGGATCGCGGCGCTGCCCGGGCACGGCCCGGCGCTCGCCGACTGCGCCGCGGCCGCCACCTTCTACCTCGCGCACCGCCGGGCCCGGCTCGACCAGGTGCGGGCGGCGGTGGACGCCGGGGCGCGGACGCCCGCGGACGTGGTCGCGGCGGTCTACGCGGACGTGGACCGGTCGCTCTGGTGGGCGGCGGAATGGTCGGTCCGTGCCCAGTTGGAGTATCTGGGCGTCGACACCGGGGAATCTGCGCCGGGGGTCAGTGGGTTGGAGCACATGTGACCTGCCCGGTGTGCGGAACAGTCGCTGTCCCCGGCGCACGGTTCTGCCACAACTGCGGTGCCGCGCTGCCGGCGGCCGCCACGTTGCCGGCGGCCGAGCGCCGGGTCGTCACAGTGCTCTTCGGTGACCTCTCCGAATTCACCTCCTGGTCGGAGGACCTCGACCCGGAACGGGTCGGCGCCGTCACCGACCGGGTGCTCGCGGCCCTGGCCGGCGCGGTGAAGACCTTCGGCGGGCACGTCGACAAGCTGACCGGTGACGGCATCATGGCGGTCTTCGGGGCGCCGGTGGCGCACGAGGACGACGCCGAACGGGCCGTCCGGGCCGCCCTGTCCATGCAGCGGGCCGTCCGCCGCGTGCTCGACGACGAGCGGGGCGGCGGTGCGCCGCTCGGTCTGCGCGTCGGGCTGAACACCGGCGACGTCATCGCGGGCATCCAGGCCGCGATCGAATACACGGTCATCGGCGACACGGTGAACACCGCCGCCCGACTGGCCGACGCCGCCGCGGTCGGCGCGGTCTACGCCGGCGGGCGGACCGCCGCGGCGACCCGACACGTCGCCTCCTGGCGGGCGCTGCGCCCGCTGCGACTCAAGGGCAAGCGTGAGCCGGTCGAGGCGTACGAGCTGCTGGGTCTGCTGGACGCGCCGGGCACCCGGTCGGGTCTCGGCGACGAGGCGCCCTACGTGGGTCGGGAGACCGAGATCGGCCGGGTCGCCGGCCGACTCGCCGAGGTGATCGACCAGGGTGACCCGCGGGTGCTGCTGATGACCGCCGAGGCGGGCATCGGCAAGTCCCGGTTCGCCGCCGAGGTCGAGCGCCTCGCCGCCGGGTACGACGTGGGCGCCGGCCGGTACGCGGCGCACACCGGCGCGCGGGTGCTCTCGGTGCGCTGCGCCGCCTTCGGTGAGCGACGCCGGCTCGCGCCGCTGGCCGACCTGGTCCGTGCCGCGGTCGGTCTACCCAGTGACGCGGCCACCGCGCTGACCAGGCCGGCCGTCGAGGAACGGCTGCGCCGGCTCGGTCAGCGGCTCGCCCGCGCCGGCGGCGACACGCCCCCGATCGTCACCGACCAGCTGCTCGCCCTGCTCGGCTACGCCGAACTGCCGGTGCACGGCGGCACCGACAACGGCGAGTGGGGCTCGGCCGCCTCGCCGGCCGACGCCGAGGCGGTGCCGAACGCCGTCGCCGACCTGCTCAGCGGCCTCGCCTCGGAGGCGCCGCTGGTGATCGTGGTGGACGACCTGCACGACGCCACCCCCGAGACCATCAGCGCTCTCGGGCTGACCCTGTCCCGGCTGACCGGCCCCGTGCTCGTCCTGCTGCTCGGCCGCCCCGAACTCGTCCGTACCGCCGGCGCGCTGACCCGCGTCGCCGACGCCGAGGTGCACTCCCTGCCGCCGCTGCGGGGCGCCGACGCCGCCCGGCTGCTCACCAGTTACCTCGGCGGCGGGAAGCTGCCGCCGGCCGACGCGGACCGGCTGCTCGCCACCGCTCAGGGCAACCCGTTCTACCTCGCCGAGCTGGTCACCCTGCTGATCGAGCGCGGCGCGCTGACCGCTGAGCGGCAGGCGTCCGTCGACCGTGACCAGAGCACGTCGGCCGGCTGGCGCCTCGTACCCGGTTCGCTGGGCAGCCGGCTGCTCTCCCGGGACCTCGCGGCAGTCCTCGCCGCCCGGATCGACGCGCTGCCACCGGACGCCCGTTCCGTCCTGCGGGACGCGGCGGTGGTCGGTGACACCGTGCCGACAGGCGCGCTGGAAGCGCTGCGGGAGCAGCGGGCCGGCCGCGACGGGAGGCCCTCGGCGGTTGTCGCCGTGGAGTTCGACAGGGCCGTCGAGGAGCTGCTGCAACGCCGCATGCTGCACCGCAGCCGTGCCGGTTACGCGTTCGCCACCCCGCTCATGCGGGAAGCCGCGTACGCCGGGGTGAGCAAGGCGGAGCTGGCCGAGCGGCACGCCGCGCTGGCCCGCTGGGCGGCACCCGTCGACGGTGCCACGACCGGCGGGGTGGGCGGGTTCACCGAGGAGGCCCGCGACGACTTCGTCGCCATGCACGTCCAGCGGGCGGCCACGCTCGCCGACGCGGTGAAACTGCGACCTGACGCGCCGGCTCGCGCCGTGGTCCCGCTCGGGATCGCCGCGCTCGGCCGGGCCGCCCGCCGGTCGCTGTCCGCCGGGGAGCCCACGCTCGCCATCGAGTACGCCGAACGCGCCAGCGAACTGGCCCGCGACGGGATACCGGCGATCGATCGGGTGGTACACGCCCGTGCGCTGCTGCAGATCGGTCGGGTCGTCGACGCGCTCGCCTTCGCCGAGAAGATCGCCGCGAACGCCGGGGACGACACCACCCGGGCCAGCGCCCTGCTGCTCGCCGGGCAGGCCCAGCAGACCCTCGGTGACCAGGGTCGGGCGGAGGCCGCCTGGCAGGAGGCGCTGCAGGTGGCCAAGGCCGGTGGCCTGCCCACGCTGCGCGCGTCCGCCATGCGCCGGCTCGGCATGGGCGACTTCGTGGCCGGTCGGCTCAGCCAGGCGAGCAGCCGGTTGGCCGCCGCGTACCAGGTCAGCCTCGCCGCGCAGGATCGGCGTGGGCAGGCCTGGTCGCTGCAGAACCTGGCCTGGGTGACCACCACCCGGGGCGATTTCGCCGGCACCGATGCGGTACTCGGCCGGGCCGCCCGGCTCTTCGCCGAATTGAAGGATCCGTACGGGCGGGCCTGGCTGCGGGGCACCACCGCCTTCGCCCGGCTGCTCGCCGGCCGGCTGCGCGAGGCGTGCCGGATGGCGCAGGTCTTCCTGCCCTTCGGCGAGCGGGTCGGCGAAGCGTGGGCGGTGGGCACGCTGCGCGCGGTCGCGGCGTTCGCCACCGCCGAGCTGGGCGAGCTGGCCGAGGCGGACCGGGAGGCCCGCCGGGCGTACCGCGAGTTCGCCGCCGCGTCCGACGACTGGGGGCGCGGGTTCGCGCTTGTCGTCCGGGCCGTCGTGGCGCGTGGGCTGGGCGAGCCGGAGCACGCGGCCGATCTGCTCACCGACGCCCTGGTGTACGCCGAGCAGACCTCGCACCCGCTGCTCACCGGAATGGCCGGCACGCTGCGCGGCTTCGTGGCGCTGGACATGGGCGACCACGAGACCGCCGAGCGGGCCGCCCGAGCGGTGCTGACGACTGTCGAACCGCACAACCCGCAGGCGCCTGCGCAGGTAGCGCCCCGGGTGCTGCTGGCCACCGCCCGGCTGGCCGCCGGTGACCCGGCGACAGCGGTCGGGCTGCTGGCCCCGGTGGCGACGGCCGCCGCCACCGCGCCCTCCCTGCTCTTCTCCCGCCGCCAGACCATGGCCCGGTACGCGTCGGCGCTGCTCGCTCACGGGCAGCGGGAGCAGGCGCTGGACTGGGCGCGACGGGCGGTGACCGCGCCCGCCGAGGACGTGCGCAGTCAGGTGATCGCGGCGAGCGTGCTGGCCGAGGCGCTGGCGGCCTGCGGCCACACGGTCGAGGCCCGCTCCTGCGCCGAGGCGGCGGTCCGCCTCGCGTACGCCACCGAACAACGCAGCGAACGAGCAGCAGCAGACTCCCTACAAGCTCGCCTGACCACCCCCTGAACCCCACCCCCCTCCCCGACCCCCCGGCCCCCCGGCCCCTCTGGCCTCCGGCCCCTCTGGGTCCGTTGATCATGAAGTTATTGCGCCGACACGCCGGTGTCGGTGGCAATAACTTCATGATCAACGCGGTGGGGGTGGGGTGGGGTGGGGTGGGGTGGGGGTGGGGTGGGGTGGGGTGGGCGGTTTTGGCGGTTCTGGGGATGTGGTGGTCGGGGTGAGGGGCTAGCGTGTCACCACCGCGCGCTGGTCCACAGTGGTGACCGTCGCCGTGCCTGGGGAGGCCATCATGAAGCTGCCGCGTTCCGTCGCGGGCTGGACCATCGCGGTCTTCGGCGTGCTGGCGCTGGCGATGGGCGCGGTCGGGTTGCTCTGGCCGGAGGCGCAGCTACGCCTGCTCGGGTTCGAGGTGCCGGCCACGCGTGGCGCCGGTGACTACACCGGCACGTTCCTGCTGGCGTCCTCGATGGCGTCGTTCAACATGGGCGTCTACTACCTGCTCGCCACGGTCACCGAGTGGCGGGCGTTCTACCGGTTCACGGTGGTCTTCCGGCTGGTCACCTTCACCGTGTTCAGCATCGCCGTGCTGGCCGACATCGCTCCCGACCGGTTCTTCGGGGTGGCCGCCTGGGAGGGGCTGGGCGCACTGGCCACCGCGATCGGCCTGCGCGCGGACACCCGCCGGGGCGCACCGGCCGACGCGGTGCGCTGAGCCGCCGGCCGGGTTGGGTATTTTCGAGCGGTGACCGACACCCCGACCGGCGGCTTGCCGGTGCCGATCGTGCCCGGTCTGACCGATTTGCGGGTATTTGCCCGTGGTGGTTACGCCACCGTCTACCAAGCGACCCAGATCTCGGTCGGTCGAGAGGTGGCCGTCAAGGTCGAGAACCGCACGCTGGACAGCGAGCGCGACCAGGCCCGGTTCCTGCGCGAGGCGCGGGCTGCCGGGCGGATGTCGTCGCACCCGCACGTGGTGGACCTCTTCGACGTCGGTGTCACAGTCGACCAGCACCCCTACCTGATCATGGAGCTCTGTGACGGGTCGTACGCCGAGCGGATGCGCAGCTCGCCGCTCGGCCCGGTGGAGGCCCGCGACCTCGGCATCAAGATCGCGGACGCGTTGGCGCACTCGCACGGGGCCGGAGTGCTGCACCGGGACGTGAAGCCCGCGAACATCCTCTACTCGCACTTCAACTCGGCGGTGCTTGCCGACTTCGGGTTGGCCGTGCTGGCCGAGGCGCGGGACGCCTCGGTCACCCTGGAGGTGCTCACCCCGGCGTACGCGCCGCCGGAGATGTTCAGCCACAGCCCGCCGTCGCCGGCCGTCGACGTGTACGCGCTCTGCGCCACCCTCTACGCGGTGATGCACGGCCGGCCGCCCCGCTGGCAGTCCGAGCGCAACCCCAGCCTGGTGACCGTGCTGGAGATGTTCAACCAGCCGATTCCCGGCCTGCCGGGCGTACCGGACGAGCTGATCGACGTGCTGCGCCTCGGCATGACAAACGACCCGGCCGAGCGGCCCTCCGCCCTCGAACTGCACGACCTGCTCGCCAACCTGCCGTTCGGCTCGCCGTCCGCCCCGGTGAGCGGTGTGCCGACGAGCGGCGCTCCGACGAGCGGCGCCCCGAGCCGGTCCGGCCTGTACGGCACCGGCCAGCCGGGCCCTCGTCCCCCGGTCGAGGACACCCGCCCCAGCGTTCCCGGCGGCCGGCGCTGGCGGCGGCGCTGGTTCCTCGGCGGTGCCGGAGTGCTGGCGCTCGCCGCGTCGGCCACCACCGGCGCCTGGCTGGCGAGCAGTGGCCCACCTCCAGACCCGTCCCCCTCCGTCAGCCAGGTCGCGGCGACCGGGCCGCTACCCGGCTGTACGACAGACGCCGGCACGCCGACCGAGCTGCCCAGCGGTGCCCGTTGCCTGCCCGAGCTGGAGTGCTTCGGTCCGGTACGCATCCGCGGCGCCCGCGCCGAGGCGACCCGGGTTCCCTGCGACGGCCGGCACACCTGGGAGACGTACGCCGAAGGCATCCTGCCCGTGCCGCTCGTCGGCGCGAACTACGACGATGTGGTCGCCGCCGAGTCGGTGCGGCAGGTGTGCAGCACCATGACGTTCCGACTGACCACGGAGATCACCGAGCCGGTCGGCTGGCATCTGGAGGTGTTGCCACCGGTGGACGGCAACGTCGACCGGGTCTACCGGTGCCTGGCGGGGCGCGGCGTCGACGCGCTCACCGCGCCCACTCTCACCGGTCGCTGAGCCCGCCGCGCGACCGGCCCCGGTCACGCACCCCACGCAACGCGTCCCGGCTGTCCAGGGCGTCGAGCGTGTCCGCGTCGATCCCGTAGGGCATCAGGTCCGGCGGGGCGGTGGCGTGCGGTTGGTCCACCGGCTCCGGTTCGGCACGCTGGCGGGCGGCGGACACGGCGACCGCGGCGACCATGGCCAGCAGCACGCAGAGCAGGGCGAGAACCACACCGAGAAGGTCCTGCCGGCGCAGAACGACAAGCAGGGCCAGCAGCGCGACGGCTCCCGGCGCGGCGACCGCCGCCACCATCCGCGCATCGATCCTGGACAGTCGACTCACCCCTCCAGCATGTCGTGGCCGGGTCCGCTGTCAACCGGAGAGGCGATCCGCCGCGCCGATCGGCGTTCATCGAACGGGCCAGCCCACCTGACCGGCGGGCGTGCACACCCAGTGGACCGTACTCGCTACTCTCGGTGTTCCGCAGACTGCTTCGTCAGCGAGGTCGCCATGAACGTACGCAGTTCCCGGTCCCGGCTCCGCGCGGTCGCGACGACGCTGGCGGTCGCGCTGACCCTCACCCTGGCCGCCGCTGCCGGCTGTGACAGTCGGAAGGAGCCGGACCGGCAGTCGGTGCAGGAGAAGATACGAGAGTCGCACATCTACGGGCAGTCGAAGCTGCGCATCGGCGTCGCCACCAACGAGCCGTTGATGGGTGACCTCCGCAACGGCGAGCACGTCGGCTTCGACGTCGAGATCGGTCGGTACATCGCCGCTTCCCTCGGCTACGAGGGCGAGCAGCAGTTGGAGTTCGTGTCGGCGGCCACCGAGGACCGGATCCCGTACCTGCAGGGCGGCACTGTGGACCTGGTGGTGTCCAGCTTCTCGATGACGGAGGAGCGCAAGAAGCTGGTCAGCTTCGCCGGGCCGTACTTCGTCACCACGCAGGAGGTGATGGTGCCGGTCCGGCTGAAGGACAAGATCCGCACCCTGGAAGACCTGCGCGACCCGAAGTACAAGGTCTGCACCAGCGGCGGCTCCACCACCGAGGGTGAGCTGGAGAAGCGCCAGGTCAAGGCGCTGGTGGTGAAAAACGTGTGGGACTGCGTGGCCGGCATCCGGGCCGGCCGGTACGACGCCGTCAGCTCGGACGAGACGATTCTCGCGGGCTTCCTGGCCACGTACCCCAAGGAGTTCGAGATCGTCGACCTGCCCTTCGGCACGAGCGAGCTGTTGGGGATCGGCGTGCCGATCGGCGATCCGGCGCTGCGCGACCTGGTCGCCTACTTCCTGCAGAAGAGCTACCAGCAGGGCCGCGACGGGCAGGCCAGCCCGTGGCTGACGGCGTACAACCGGACCCTGGGCCCGTGGCTGCGCGTCGAGAAGAACCAGCCCCAGCCGCTGGAGGTGCCGAAGCTTGTCGACTTCGACGACAAGGCGCCCCGGCGGTGAGCACGGCGCCAACAGGCACCGGTGACGCGAGCGCCCACGGCGCGGTCCCGCCGCCCCGGGCGTCCGTGCCGACCGACCACGTCGCGGTGGACGCCGCCGGATGGCCCACCGGGGTGCCGCGGGCCGAACCCGCCGGGCCGGTCGCCGACGTCGAGCAGGTGCCGGTGCGATGGGACCCGGCCGAGCGGCGGGCACGGGCCAGCCAGTCGTTCTGGACGGCGGTCGTGGGCGTGCCGGCGATCTTCTCGGTGCTGCGACTCGGCGTGGAGGCCGGCGGGGAACTCCAGACCACGCTGCTGCTGGTCGCCAACGTCGGGCCGGTCAACCTGCTCGCCGGGTTCCTGACCACCGCCGCCCGGCTGCTCTCCACCGGGCTGGTCGCCGTCTTCGCGCTCGGCGCGGTGCTTGCCGTGAGCGTGGACAGGTTGCCGCAAGGCACTCTTCGTCGCCCGCTGTTCGCCCGTTGGGCCGACCTCACCCCGGCCTGGGTTGTGATGGCGAGCTTCCTGCTGGCCCTGCTCACCTGGCCGCTGCTCTATCTGCCGCTGTTGTTGCCGGCGTTCGCGGCGGCGTTCCAGCTCCGTCCGGACCGGCTGCACGAGTGGGTCGTACCCCGTCTGTTGGTGATCGCCGTGCTGCTCGCCGGGTACGGCTGGTTCCTGCTGCCCACCCTGCGCGACGCTGCCGGGCAGGGCGAGCTGCTGGTCCTGGCGCTCCTCGCCGTACCGCCGGTGTTGGCGCTCTTCATCGCCGGGCCGCTGCCCGACGTGGTGATCCGCCCGCTGGCGTCGCTGACCGAGGTGGCGGTGCTGGCCATGCTGGTCTGGGCCGCGGTGCCGGTGATCAGTACACCGGTGCTACCGCTGACCGTCACGACTGTGGGTGCCGAGAACGGCCCGACCGAGGACGTACGCGGGCACGTGGTCACCACCGACGACGTCAGCATGGTGATCCTGCAGGAACGGGGTGGAGTCCGGTACGTGCCCGTCGGCCTGGTACGCGCGCAGGTGCTCTGCCCGAGCGAGGACGAACTGCCCCGACACCGGCTGCGGATCCACGACTTCCACATCGAGGACTCGCTGCTGGAGGGGATGGGCCGCCGCGTACGCCCGGTGCACCGCATCGACGCCGCCTGCCGCGCCCCCGGCTGAGCTCGCGAGGGCTGGCCGGGCCCGCAGCGGGCGTAGCCAGGCAACGGACCGCAGGTGATCGACACCGGGTTCCATGAAGTCGGGGCATCGTTGGGCCTTGGACACCCCGGAATCAAGAAACCGGTGTCGATCACCGGCCTGGCGGACCCGGCCGGCACGCTCAGTAGGACTTGTCCTGGCCGAGGACGTGCTGGGCGACGAAGTTGAGGATCATTTCCCGGCTGACCGGGGCGATCCGGCCGGCCCGTACCGCGCCGAGCAGGGTGGCCACCCCGTACTCGGTGGTCATGCCCGCCCCGCCGAGGGCCTGGACGGCGGTGTCCACGGCGAGCGCGGCGGCTTCCCCGGCCGCGTACTTGGCCATGTTGCCGGCCACCCCGGCCTCCAGGTCACGGCCGGCGTCGTACAGGGTGGCCGCCTTCTGGATCATGAGGCGGGCCAGTTCCACCTGCACCGCCGCGTGGGCGAGGGGATGCGACACGCCCTGGTGCGAGCCGATGCTGCGGCCACCCCAGACCTTGCGGGTGGCGGTGTACTCGCTGGCCCGTTCGATGGCGTACCGGCCGGTGCCCGCGCCCATCGCCGCCACCGTGATCCGCTCCGGGTTGAGCCCGGCGAAGAGCGCCGGCAGACCGGCGTCCAGGGACTCACCGAGCAGCGCGTCGGCGGGCACCCGCACGTCGTCGAGGTAGAGCAGGAACTGGTTCTCCGGGGAGACGATCTCCATGTCCAACTTGGACCGGGTCAGGCCCGCCGCGTCGGTAGGCACCAGGAACAGCGCCGGCTTGAGCTTCTGCGGGGACGCGTCCGCTGAACCGGCTGGGCCGTCATCGACGGCGACACGCGCCACGACCAGCACGTGTCCGGCCTCGTCGACCCCGGAGATGTAGCACTTGCGGCCGTTCAGCAGCCAGTCGTCGCCGTCGCGGCGAGCCACCGTGCCGAGCCGGTGGAAGTTGGAACCGGCCTCCGGCTCGGTGATCGCGAAGACGATCTTCGCCGAGCCGTCCGCCAGGCCGGGCAGGTGCCGTTTGCGCTGCTCCTCGGTGCCGTGCCGGGCGAGCACTGTCGCCGCGATGGCGGGGGAGACCACAAGCAGCAGCAGCGGGCATCCCGCCGCTGCCAGCTCCTCGCAGACGATGGCCAGCTCGGTGATGCCGCCGCCCCCGCCGCCGTACTCGGTGGGGATGTTGACCCCCAGGTAGCCGAGCCGGCCGGCCTCCGCCCACAGCTCGGTGGTGTGCTCACCGGCCTTCGCCTTCTCGACGAAGTAGGAGTGACCGTAGCGGCGGCCGAGCGCCCGCACGGCGTCGCGCAGCTGGTCCTGTTCGGGGGTGAGGTCGAAGGTCATCGGAGGTCCTCCTCGGGGTTCGACGGCGTCGGGTCGCCGGCAGCGGGGGAGCCGTCGATGACGGCCAGCACCGCGCCCGTCCGCACCTGGCCGCCGGTCGGCACCGGCAGCTCGGTGACCACACCGTCGGTCGGGGCCAGCACCTGGTGTTCCAGCTTCATCGCTTCCAGGGTGAGCAGTGGATCGCCGGCCGTGACCCGCTGGCCGACCTGGACGTGCACCCGGGTCACCGCACCGGGCAGCGGCGCGAGCAGCGACCCGGCCGCCACCGCCGCGGTGGGCAGCGGGAGACGCGGCAGCTCGACGAGGCTCGCCGCCCCGTCCGGGCCGTCCACAAAGACCTCCGACCCCACCCGGTGTACGCGGTACGCCTGCCGCACCCCGTCGACGTCGAGCACCACCCGGGCCGGGGCGGCTCCGACCAGCGCGACAGCCGACGGCTCAGCGCCGGGGCCGGCGACGCTGCTGTCGGCGGCGCTGCGGCCGGCGGCTCTGTTGTCGGCGGCGCTGCTGTCGGCCGACTCGGGGTCGGCGGCGCTGTGGTCGACGGACCACTCGGCGAGCCCGCCCGCGCGGTCCAGCCGGTAGCGGACCTCGATCTCGCAGTCCCGGCCGGTGAAGCGGCTGAGCTGCGCGACGGCCGGCACGTTGCGCCACCCCGACGGCAGCCCGGCCAGTACCCGGGCGTCGGCGCGACGGGCGGCGGCCGAGGCGAGCGCCGCCGCGAGGGCGGCCAGCGGGAGCCGGTCCGCGGGCAGCAGGGGCGCGAACACCTCCGGATGCCTGTCGAGGAAACCGGTGTCGACCCGTACCGCATCGAACTCCGGGCTGCGCAGCACCCGGACGAGCAGGTCCCGGTTGGTGGTGACGCCGTGGATCTCGGCGCGGGCCAACGCGCCGGCGAGGGCCCGTGCGGCCTCGGCGCGGGTCGGCGCCCACGCGACCACCTTGGCCAGCATCGAGTCGTAGTGCACGCCTACCGTCGAGCCGTCCACCACGCCAGAGTCGAGTCGCAGCCCCTTCGTGGGCGCGAACCCGCCCGATACGCCGGGGATCGCGAACCGGTGCAGGGTGCCGGTGGCCGGGCGGAAGCCCTGGGCCGGGTCCTCGGCGCAGAGGCGAACCTCGATCGCGTGGCCGTCGACCGGCGGGGTGGCCCCGAGCGGCAGTGGCTCGCCCTCGGCGACGAGCAGTTGCCACCGGACCAGGTCCAGCCCGGTGACCGCCTCGGTGACCGGGTGCTCGACCTGGAGGCGGGTGTTCATCTCCAGGAAGAAGAACTCCCCGCTCGGCGCGAGCAGGAACTCCACAGTGCCCGCGCCGACGTAGTCGACGGCACGGCCGGCCGACACCGCCGCCTCGTGCAGACGGGCCCGCAGCTTCGGGTCGACGATCGCCGGGGTCTCCTCGATGATCTTCTGGTGCCGCCGCTGGATCGAGCAGTCCCGCTCACCGAGCGCTGCAACCGTCCCGTGGGTGTCGCCGAAGATCTGCACCTCGACGTGCCGGCCGCGCTCGACGTACCGCTCGATGAAGACCGTGCCGTCGCCGAACGCGGCGGCCGCCTCGCGGCGCGCGGAGGCGACGGCCTCGGAAAGCCCGGCGGCGTCCCGGACGACCCGCATGCCTCGGCCGCCGCCACCGGCGGACGCCTTCACCAGCACCGGGAAGTCGGTGACCTCGTCGGTGTCGGTCCAACTCGGCAGCATCGGCACGCCCGCCTCGGCGAGCAGGGCCTTCGCCGCCAGCTTGTCGCCCATCGCGGCGATCACCTTCGCCGGCGGCCCGACCCAGGTGAGGCCGGCGTCGGTCACCGCCGCCGCGAACTCGGCGTTCTCAGCGAGAAACCCGTAGCCGGAGTGGACGGCGTCCGCGCCGCTGCGCCGGGCCGCGTCCAGGATCAGCTCGATTCGCAGGTACGTCTCGACCGGAGTGTCACCCGGCAGCCGGACCGCCTGGTCGGCCTCGGCCACGAACGGCGCGTCGGCGTCCGCGTCGGAGTGCACGGCGACGGTCTGCACGCCCATGGCGCGGCAGGTGGCGAAGACGCGACGGGCGATCTCCCCACGGTTGGCCACGAGCAGCCTGTCGATCATGGGTGGCCCTCTCTCTACATCCGGAAGACGCCGAAGCCTTCGGCGCCCCGCACCGGTCCGTTGTGGATCGCCGAGAGGCAGAGCCCGAGGACGGTACGGGTGTCCCGGGGGTCGATCACCCCGTCGTCGTAGAGCCGACCGGAGAGGAAGAGCGCTCCGGACTGCGACTCGATCTGCTGCTCGACCATCATCCGCATCGCCGCGTCGGAGTCCTCGTCGAAGGAGCGACCCCGGGCCGCGGCGGCCTGCCGGGCCACGATCGACAGCACCCCCGCCAGCTGCGCCGGGCCCATCACCGCCGACTTGGCGTTCGGCCAGGTGAACAGGAACCTCGGCTCGTACGCCCGGCCGCACATGCCGTAGTTGCCGGCCCCGTACGAGGCGCCCAGGTTGACCGTCAGGTGCGGCACCGTCGAGTTGGACACCGCGTTGATCATCAGGGCGCCGTGCTTGATGATGCCGCGCTGCTCGTACTCGGTGCCGACCATGTAGCCGGTGGTGTTCTGCAGGAAGATCAACGGTGTGTCGGACGCGTTCGCGAGCTGGATGAACTGGGCCGCCTTCTGAGCCTCCGCGCTGAACAGCACGCCCCGGGCGTTGGCCAGCACGCCCACCGGATATCCGTGCAGCTCACCCCAGCCGGTGACAAGCGCGTCCCCGTACGCCGGCTTGAACTCGTCGAAGTCGCTGCCGTCCAGGATCCGGGCCAGCACCTCCCGGGGGTCGAACGGCACCTTCAGATCGGAGCTGACGATGCCGAGCAGCTCCTCCGGGTCGTACTTCGGCCGCTGCGGCACCGCCGTGCGCGGCGACGGACCCTGCTTGCGCCAGTTCAACCGGCGTACGCACTGCCGGGCCAGCCGGATGCCGTCCCGCTCGTCGGCGGCCAGGTAGTCGGCGAGCCCCGATGTGGCGGCGTGCATCGCCGCCCCGCCCAGCGACTCGTCGTCGGTCACCTCGCCGGTCGCCATCTTCACCAGCGGTGGCCCGGCCAGGTAGACCTGCGACCGGTCCCGGATCATGATCACGTGATCGGACATCCCCGGCACGTACGCGCCACCGGCTGTGGCGTTGCCGAAGACCACGCTGACCGTGGGGATGCCTGCCGCCGAGAGCCGGGTCAGGTCCCGGAACACCCGACCGCCCGGAATGAAGATCTCCGCCTGGGTGGGCAGGTCCGCTCCGGCCGACTCGACCAGGTTGACCATGGGCAGCCGGTTGGCCAGGGCGATCTCGCCGGCCCGCCGGGTCTTGGCGAGGGACCACGGGTTGACCGCGCCGCCGCGTACCGTCGGGTCGTTGGCGACGATCAGGCACTCCACGCCCTCGACCACCCCGATGCCGGTGACCACGCTGGCCCCGACCGGGAAGTCCGTGCCGTACGCGGCTACCGGTGACAGCTCCAGGAACGGGCTGTCCGCGTCCACCAGCAGCTCGATCCGCTCCCGGGGGAGCAGCTTGCCGCGCTTGTGGTGCCGGGTCACGTACTTCTCGCCACCGCCCGCCCGCGCCTGGTCCAGTACGGCGTCCAACTCGGTCAGCCGTTCGAGCAGCGCCGCCCGGTTCGCCGCGTACGCGGGCGCGGCTGGGTCGACCGCGCTGTCCAGAGTCGTCACAGGCCCATGCCCTTCGCGATGATCTCGTTCATGATCTCGGTGGTGCCGCCGCCGATGCCGAGGATCCGGGCGTCCCGGTAGTGCCGCTCCACCTCGGCGTCACGCAGATAGCCGAAGCCGCCATGCAGTTGCAGCGCCTGGTCGACGACCTGGTCGCAGGCGGCCACCGCCACGTTCTTGGCCATCGCCACCTCGGTCACCACCGGCTCGCCGGCGGCCACCCGGGTGGCCACCTCGTGCACGTACGACCGGGCCGCCTCGGCGCGGGTGTGCATCTCGGCCAGCCGGTGCCGGACCACCTGCCGGCTGGCCAGCGGACGCCCGAAGGTCTCCCGGTCCCGGCACCAGCGCACCGCCAGCTCGACGCAGCGCTGCGCGGTCGCGTACGCCTGGGTGGCCAGCGACAGTCGCTCGGCGGCGAAGTGCTGCATGATCGCCAGGAAGCCTGTGTTCTCCGCGCCGATCCGGTTGGCGACCGGCACCCGTACGTCCGCGAAGGACAGCTCGGCGGTGTCCGAGCAGTGCCAGCCCAACTTCTCTAGCCGGCGTCCCACGGTGAAGCCGGGCAACCCCTTGTCGATGACCAGCAGGGTGAGTTCGCCGCTGCCGGAAAAGCCGGTACACACCGCCGTGGTGACGAAGTCGGCCCGGTGGCCGCTGGTGATGTACGTCTTCGACCCGTTCACCACGTAGTGGTCGCCGTCGCGGCGGGCGGTGGTGCGGATGCCGGCCACGTCGGAGCCGCCGTCCGGCTCGGTGATCGCCAGCGCGCCGATCATCGTGCCGGCCAGGGTGGGCCGGACGTACCTGTCGATCAGGCCGTCGTCGCCCGGCGACGGGGTGCTGCCGAGCCGGCCGCCCAGCGACCCGCCGGTGCGGGCACCTGCCGCGGCGACCATGTGCGGCAACGCGATGCCGTGCGTGAACAGGGCCGCGACCAGGCCGGACGAACCGCCGGAGCGGATCACCTCCTCGGTCACGGTGATCAAGTCGAGCAGGTCACCGCCGCTGCCGCCGACCGACTCGGGAAAGCCGATGCCGAGCAGGCCGAGCTTCGCGGCGGTCGCGTGCAGGGCCCGGGGGACCTCGCCGGCGCGCTCCCAGTCGTCCAGGTGCGGCAGCACCTCCCGGGTGACAAAGGACCGGGTCAACTCGCGCAGCTGCCGCCGCTCCGGAGTGTCCACGATGCTCACGGGTGCACTCCCGCGGGAAGGTCGACGACCCGGGCGCGCAGCAGCTCACCGAGGGCCTTGGCCTGCGGATCGAACCGGGTGGACGCGGCCACCCCGGCCCCGAGCAGGCCCTCGATCACGAAGTTGACCGCGCGCAGGTTCGGCAGCTCGTAGCGCCGCACCGACAGCGACGCCGTCTCCGGCAGCAGCTCGGCCAGCCGCTCGACTGTCAACCAGGCGCGCAGCCACGCGTACCCGGCCTCCGACCGCGCCCAGACACCGAGGTTGGCGTCGCCGCCCTTGTCACCCGAGCGCGCGCCGACCAGTTCGCCGAGTGGGCCGCGCCGGGTCGGGCCCTCGACCGCAGCGTCGCCGCCCGGGGCGCTTTCGTGCTCGGCGGTGGGGGCGGTCCGGATCGGCGGGGGGATCGGCACCCGCTCGCCGCCGGGCAGCACCGCGACGTGCGCCACCGCGTCCTGCGGCACCGCGCCGGCGGTGAAGACGCCATACGGTGTCGCGTCCCCCGGGAGGGTGGTCAGCGTGCAGCCCGGGTACGAGGCCAGCGCCAGCTCCACCGCGGCGGCCGAGAACGCCCGCCCGGCCCGCACCCGGTCGCTGTCGCGCAGGTGTACGTGCAGCAGAGCGCTGGCCGCCTCGGTGTCGGCGGCGTCCGGATGGTCGGTGCGCGCCAGGGTGAACTCGAGTCCGTCCTTGCCCACCGCCTCCTCGATCTGCCCGCGCACCAGCGCCGCCTTCGCCTCGATGTCCAGCCCGCAGAGGACGAACGTCATCGAGTTCCGGAAGCCCCCGAGATTGTTGACGCCCACCTTCAGCGTCGACGGCGGCGGTGTGCCCCGGACGCC
This sequence comes from Micromonospora sp. NPDC049275, assembly GCF_043197115.1. NCBI lineage: Bacteria > Bacillati > Actinomycetota > Actinomycetes > Micromonosporales > Micromonosporaceae > Micromonospora > Micromonospora sp. NPDC049275. The sequence goes on along the minus strand of NZ_JBICSN010000008.1, from coordinate 167,862 downwards.
GGAGATCCGAACCCGGTCCGGACCGTCGGGACGAAGCGTCACCGAGTCCAGCCGGGTGACCACGTCCGGCCCCAGGTACGCCGGCCCGCCGATCTCGTAGAGCAGCTGGGCGGTGACGGTCTCCACGGTGACCGCGCCACCGGTACCCGGATGCTTGGTGAGCACGGACGAGCCGTCGGAGTGCACCTCGGCGACCGGGAATCCCGGGCGGTGCCCACGGTCGGGCAGTTCGGTGAAGAAGCTGAAGTTGCCGCCGGTGACCTGCGCGCCGCACTCCAGGAGGTGCCCGGCGACGCTCGCCCCGGCGAGTTCGTCGAGGTCGTCGCGCCCCCACCCGTACCTGGCGATGGCCGGGCCGACCACAAGCGACGCGTCGGTGACCCGGCCGGTCACCACCACGTCCGCACCGGCGTCGAGGCAGGCGGCGATCCCGAACGCACCCAGGTAGGCGTTCGCGGTGAGCGCGTCGGGTCGCTGGAGCGCGTCGCCTTCGACGTACCCCACCCGGGCCGACAGGCCCAGACGGCCGGCGAGCGCCTCGATGGCGGCGGCCAGACCGGCCGGGTTCAATCCGCCGGCGTTTGTCACGATCCGCACCCCCCGGTCGAGGGCCGTACCCAGACACGTCTCCAGTTGGCGCAGGAACGTCTTCGCGTAGCCGAGATCGGGGTCGCGTAGCCGGTCCCGGCCGAGGATCAGCATGGTCAGCTCGGCCAGGTAGTCGCCGGTCAACACATCCAGCTCGCCGCCGTCGAGCATCTCCCGCCAGGCGGTGAACCGGTCGCCGTAGAAGCCTGAGGCGTTGCCGATGCGGATCACGCCGGAACTCCGCCCCGGCCGGCCGGTTCGCGCCCGCTGCCCGGCGGGCCGGCGAACGCCTGCGCCACGTCGAGCCACTCGTCGGCGACGGGACCGGTGGCCAGCAGGGCGAGGTCCGCGCGATGCCGGCGGCGGGTGACGAGCAGACAGAAGTCCAGGAGGGGACCGGTCAGGCGATCGACGGACTCCGCCGGACCCCAGCTCCACGTCTCCCCGCCAGGTCCGGACAGCTCGACCCGGACCGGCGCCGTCGGCACCGGCCGGCCGTGGGCGGCGAAACCGTGCCCGAGAGTACGCACACCGAGGTGCGCCACGTGCCGGAGGCGATCGGTGGCAGGGCGGACGACACCGAGCGCGTCGGCCACGTCCTCACCATGCGCCCAGGTCTCCATGATCCGGGCGGTCGCCATCGAGGTGGCCGACATGCGGGTGCCGTACCAGGGCAGCTTCTCGCCGGCCGGGACCGCGACGAGCGCCTCGCTGAGCGCCGCCCGTCCGGCCCGCCAGCGAGCGAGCAGGTCGACGGGCGGGGCGAGGAACGCCTCGGCGCCGGCGTCGACCATCCGGGTCGGGTCCGGTGCGGCCGTCACCGTCGCGTAGAACGCCTCGGCGTCGGTAGCGGCCAGCAGCGCCACGTGATCGGTCCAGGCGAGGTGGGCGATCTGGTGCCCGATGCTCCAGCCCGCCGCCGGTGTCGGGCGGGCCCAGTCGGCCGCCGACAGCGGCGCCACCAACGCGTCCAGGCCGGCGGACTCGTCGGCCAGATCCCTGAGCAGGTCACTGAGGTCGACCATGGTGCCTCCGATCGGTGCTGGGCCGGTGTGGCCGGGGTCAGGGCGTGAGGAGGGTGGCGAGCTGGCGCTTCCAGGTGCCGAGCAGGGCCGCACGGCGGGCCGAGTCGTCGCTGAGCAGGTTGGCCACCCCGAGCCCGCGCAGCAGGTCGAGGGTGGCCTGCACGGCCTCGCGCACGCCGGGACGACGCTCGTCGACCCCGAGCAGGGCAACGGTGAGTCGGTGCATCTCCCGGCCTACCGTCGCCTCCAGCGGCACCAGGGCGTCGCGAAGCTCCCGGTCGGTGCGGGCGGCCACCCACAGTTCGAGCGCGGCAACGAACAGCGGCCCGGTGAACGCCACCCCGAGCAGGTCGATCACCCGATCCAGTCGCTGCGGGCCGGCCGGCAACGCCTCGGCCTCGGTGCGCAGCTCGTTGGCCCGGCGCTCGGCCAGGTGGGCCACGGCGGCCGTCACCAGCGCGGCCTTCGTGGGGTAGTGGTGCAACTGCGCGCCTCGCGAGACACCGGCTCGTGCCGCCACGACCGTGGTCGTGGTGCCGGACCAGCCGTGCTCGATCAGGCAGTCGACCGTCGCCTCCAGCAGGCGGGCCTGGGTGGCGCGACTGCGCTCCTGCTGGGGAACGCGGGTCGATGCGGCGGACGTCGATGCGGCGGACACGGCAACAGCCTGCGGCCTCCGAAACAAACAGTCAAGACTGACTTTTTATGGCTGGTCCGCGATTCGTGCCCAGGTCGGGCTGACCTCGACTGCCCTCCCTGGCCCCTGTAGACCTGCCCCACGAGTGGGGCGGCGGCGATGCCGTCTGCGCTCTCCTCCTCGGCGGCCGCCGTCTCCGCGGCCGCCGTCTCCGCGGCCGCCGTCTCCGCGGCCTCCGTCTCCGCGGCCTCCGTAGAACCTGCCTCCAGGACCGGGCCAACCAGCGGCGGCGCTTCGTCTGCCCCAGATCTGGGGCAGCTCTACAGGCAGCAGGGGAGGTCCTCCGGCCGCAGCTGGTTGGCCCGGCGCCGGCTCTCGGCAGCCAGCCGAGGCCGTGCCCAAACGGCGAGGCCGCGCGCAGTGTCGAGGCCGTGCGCAGTGTCGAGGCCGCCCGCTGCCTCGAGGCGCTGAAGGTCAGCGGCCGTCGCGGGGGCCGAAGACGGCGAGGGCGTCGGCGTCGCTGTGCTGGGAGCGCAGGTACTCGTCGGCCCAGGCGGCGGCGTCGGGGTAGGTCGACTCCGCGGCCACCCGGGCGCAGGCCGCGTCCACGTCGAATGCGGTGCGGCGCAGCTGTACGCCCGGCCCGAGCAGTGCCCACCACGCGCCCGCGCCCCCGTACGGCATGCCGATGCTCCCCGGGTTGACCACCAGGCGCCGGTCGACCAGCCGGGTGAAGGGCATGTGGGTGTGGCCGCAGACCACGGTCGCGACCTCGGCCGGCAGGCCCGCGAACACCTCCGCCCAGCGTGCCATCCGGGAGTCGACGAGCACCACCTCCTCGTCGTCCCGAGGCGTCGCGTGGCAGAACAGCGTCGGGCCGAGGCCGTCGATCTCCAACCTCACGGTCGCCGGCAGCGCGGCGAGTCGGGCCACCTGATCGTCGCGGAGTTGCCCCGCGGCCCAGTTCGACACCTCGATCGACGCCGGCTTGCCGGCCCGCGCCTCAACCAGCTCCCGTTCGCAGTTGCCGCCCACCCAGCAGACGCGCTCACCCAGCTGGGCGAGCAGATCCAGCACCTCGACCGGCTGCGGGCCCGTCGCGATGTCGCCGGTCAGCACGATCAGATCGGCGGCGGCGACGTCCGGCTCGGCCAGAACGGCCTCCAGCGCGGGGAGTACGCCATGGATGTCGGAGAGCACGGCAACGCGGTTCGGCATTGCCCCACCCTCACCCCAGCGGCGTCCACGCACCAGCGATTCTGCGCCGGGCAGACGGAAACGCCGGACAGACGGAAACGCCTGGTAGACGAAAACGTCCCCGCCTGCCGTCGGTGACGGCAGGCGGGGACGGGACGTACCACTCAGACGCGGGCGCGGCGGGCGAGGCGCTCCGGGTCCAGGATGATGATGCTCTTGCCGTCCAGTCGCAGCCAACCGCGCGAGGCGAAGTCGGCCAGCGCCTTGTTGACCGTCTCCCGGGAGGCGCCGACGAGTTGGGCGATCTCCTCCTGCGTGAGGTCGTGGGTCACGCGCAGCACGCCGCCGTCGCGCGTGCCGAACCGGCCGGCCATCTGGAGCAGGTTCTTCGCGACCCGGCCCGGCACGTCCGTGAAGATCAGGTCGGCGAGCGAGTCGTTGGTCCGGCGCAGCCGCCGGGCGAGCACCCGGAGCAGCTGTTCGGCGATCTCCGGGCGGTTGTTGAGCCACGGCCGCAGGGCCTGCTTGCGCAGCCGCACCAGCCGGGTGTCGGTCACCGCGGTGGCGGTCGCCGTACGCGGACCCGGGTCGAAGAGCGACAGCTCACCGACCATGTCCGACGGCCCCATCACCGCGATCAGGTTCTGCCGGCCGTCCGCTGCCCGACGGCCGACCTTGATCTTCCCGGACAGCAGGATATAGAGACTGTCGCCGGGCTCGCCCTCATTGAAGACGATCTCGCCCTTGCGGACCTCGATCGTCTCCATCTCCTTGGCGAGCGCCTCGGCAGCTTCCGGGTCGACACCCTGGAAGATCCCGCTGCGGGCCAGTACCTCATCCATCGCGCACCTCCGGTTGCGCGTGCCGTCCGTCGGCCGGGGCCGCCGTCCGCTGATCCCCTCGCGCGCCGCCAAGTCTAGGCGCACGTGAGCACGAATCAGAGGTCGCCCCTGGAATCTTGATCGGTGGGCGTAACCTGCCCGACGTGCTGAGCGACCCGACTCTGACCAGCCGCGCCGAGAATGGGCGGCGCATCCCGCTGCTCGTCTGGCGGGCCGACGGGCCCCTGCGGGCGGTCAGCAGCGGCCCGCTCGGCGGTGGCGTCGGCGTCCGGCACTGGGTGCTGAATGCGACAGTGTCGATGTCGTACGACCGGGACGACCCCGCCGCCCACCTGACCGCGCTCGCCGCGAGCCTGGCCCTCGACGGGCCCGGGGTGGGCCTGCTGACCGGCGTCGACGTGACCGAGGTGGTCGCCCGGACCGACACCGGGGTGCGGGCCTGGGCGACGGTCGGGCTCGGCACCCCGGTGCCCGCCGCCGCACCGGAAACGGCGGCGCTCACCCAGCGGGTGGGCACGGTCAACATCGTGGTGTACGTGCCGGCCCGACTCTCCGACTCGGCGCTCGTCAACGCCGTCGCCACCGCCACCGAGGCGAAGACCCAGGCGATCGCCGAGCTGGGGTTGCCGGGCACCGGCACCCCCACCGACGCGGTCACCGTGCTCTGCCCGGTGGACGGGCCGGAGGCCGCGTACGGTGGGCCGCGCTCCACCTGGGGTGCCCCGCTGGCCCGCGCCGTCCACGCCGCGGTGCGCGCAGGCGGCGATCGGCCGGTAGTGCCCTGGTCAGAGCGGCTGGCCGGCTGAACTTCAAGCCGATCGGCTGTCGTCGGGGCGTTTACGGCCCGGTAGGGTCGCGGACGATGTACGCTTCCGCCCCCCTCGCGCCCCGCCCGTTCCGCCGCGTCGCCCTCGGCCTCGCGGCGCTGCTGGCCGCCCTGCTCGTCGCCGGCTGTGCCGACAGCGGGGAGGACCCCGTGTGGCAGCCCGGCGCCGGTGGCGGTGGCACCGGAGCGCCGGTGACCACGTCCGGCCCGAAGGCCAGCGCGGGCGCCTCGGCCTCCGGCGGGGGCGGTGCCATCTCGCTCTCCGCCACCGGCGACATCATCATGGGCAACGCGCCGAGCCGGCTGCCCGCCGCCGGCGGCAAGGGCTTCTTCGACTCGGTCACGCAGGCGCTCAAGGCCGACCTGGTCATGGGCAACCTGGAGGAGCCCCTGACGGTGGACACCGGCACCGGCAAGTGCGGGGCCAACTCCACCCGCTGCTTCCAGTTCCGTGCCCCACCGGAGTACGCCGCGCACCTGCGCGACGCCGGCTTCAAGGTGCTCAACCAGGCCAACAACCACGGCTACGACTACGGGCCGAAGGGCTACACGAACACGCAGAAGGCGCTGGAGAAGTACGACCTGGAGCACACCGGCGCCCCGGACGAGATCACCGTGGTCGACGTCAAGGGTGTCAAGGTCGCCGTGGTGGGTTTCTCGTCGTACGTCTGGTCCAACAGCCTGGTCGACATCGCCGAGGCGAAGACCGTGGTCGCCAAGGCCGCCACCATGGCCGACCTGGTCGTGGTCCAGGTGCACATGGGCGGCGAGGGAGCGGACAAGACCCGGGTGAAGCCCGGCACCGAGATGTTCCTGGGTGAGAACCGGGGCGACCCGGTGAAGTTCTCGCACGCCATGATCGACGCTGGGGCCGACCTGATCGTCGGGCACGGCCCGCACGTGCTGCGGGGGATGGAGTTCTACCAGGGGCGGCTGATCGCTTACAGCCTGGGCAACTTCGCCGGCGGCGGCAACTCGCTGAGCAACACCGGGCGGCTGGGCTGGGGCGGTGTCCTGAAGGTTTCGCTGAAGCCCGACGGGAGCTGGGCCGGCGGCTCGTTCACCTCGACGTACATGAACTCCGCCGGCAAGCCGACGATGGACCCGGACGACCGCGGCCTGGGCCTGGTCACCGAGCTGAGCCGCAGCGACTTCGCGAAGAGCGGCGCCCGGCTCGACGGGCAGGGAAAGATCACCGCGCCGACGGCTGGTTGACCCGCGGAGGAACGTCCGAGCCGCGACGTAGGCTGACCGTCGTGACCAGTAGCCCTCCCGGTGCCAGCGAGACCGACCTCGGGCGCACACGCCGTGCCCGCAGGATCGGCCGGGTGCTGGCCGAGACGCACCCCGACGCGCACTGTGAACTGGACCACTCCAACGCCCTGGAGCTGGCCGTCGCCACCATCCTCTCGGCGCAGTGCACCGACAAGAAGGTCAACGAGGTCACCCCGAAGCTGTTCGCCCGCTATCCGACCGCCGCCGCCTACGCCGGGGCCGACCGGGGCGAGATGGAGGAGCTGATCCGGCCCACCGGCTTCTACCGCAACAAGACCGACTCGCTGCTCAAGCTCGGGCAGGCCCTCCTCGACAGGTACGACGGTAGGGTTCCCGGCCGGCTCGTCGACCTGGTGACGCTCCCCGGGATCGGCCGCAAGACCGCCAACGTCATCCTCGGCAACGCCTTCGACGTCCCCGGCATCACAGTCGACACGCACTTCCAACGGCTGGTCCACCGCTGGAGGCTGACCACCGAGACGGACCCGGTCAAGATCGAGCACGCGGTCGGCGCGCTGTACCCGAAGCGCGACTGGACCATGCTGTCGCACCGGATCATCTTCCACGGTCGACGGGTCTGCCACGCCCGCAAGCCCGCCTGTGGCGCGTGCACGCTCGCCAAGCTCTGCCCCTCGTACGGCACCGGCCCGACCGAGCCGGCCGCCGCCGCCAAGCTGCTCAAGGGCCCTCGGGCACGTGACCTGGCGGTGGCCGCAGGCGTCGACCCGGACCTGGTGCCCGCCCAGGCGATCGCCGCGGAGGTGCCGTGACCAGGCGTCTCGCCCTCGTGGTCCTGCCGCTGCTGCTGGCCCTCACCGGCTGCACCAGCGGCACGGCCGACGACGACCCCGCCCCCCGTCCGGCCGCCGCCGAGCGTCCATCGCCCTTCCGGGACTGCTCCACACTCAGCACAGCGCCCACCGCCACGTCGCCTGGCTCGGCGACCCCCACGCCTACCACCCCCGGCACGCCCGGCCCCGCCGGAGGAGGGCAGGCACTGCCGGAGCTGACGCTGTCCTGCTTCACCGGCGGCGCCCCCGTCGCGCTGCGGGACGTGGCCGGCCCTGCGGTGATCAACGTGTGGGCCTCCTGGTGCGGGCCGTGCCGCAAGGAACTGCCCGCCTTCCAGCGGCTGAGCGAACGGACCGCCGGCCACCTACAGGTGGTCGGGGTCAACACCCAGGACAGCCGGGGCGGCGCCCAGTCCATCGGCGAGGACTTCGGCGTACGGTTCCCGATCCTCGTCGACCAGGGCGACGCGCTGCAACGGGAACTGAAGCGCAAGGCCTTCCCGCTGACCCTCTTCGTCGACGCGCAGGGCCGCATCCGGCACATCGACGCCACCGGCGCGCTCGACGACGCCCAGCTGGCCAAGCTGGTCCGCCAGCACCTCGACCTGGCGGTGCCGGCGTGACCCGCCGACCCCCCGAGTGGATCGAGCCGCTGCTGACCCGGCTGGGCAGCGCCCGCGCCGAGGACTTCACCCGCCTCACCACCCCAGCCGAGGGCGGCCGGGAGAGCGCCGTGCTGGTGCTGCTCGGCGAGCAGCCCGGCGTGGGCCCGGACGTGCTGGTCCTGCAACGGGCCGCCACCCTGCGCAATCACGCCGGCCAGCCGGCCTTCCCCGGTGGCGCTGCCGACCCGGAGGACGCCGACGTCCGCGCCACCGCGCTCCGCGAGGCGAACGAGGAGGTCGGCCTCGACCCGGCCAGCGTGACAGTGCTGGCCGAGCTGCCGAAGCTGTGGATTCCGGTAAGCGACTTCGTGGTCACCCCCGTGCTGGCCTGGTGGCACGATCCGCACCCGGTGCACCCGCGGGAGCCGGCCGAGGTGGCGCACGTGGCGCGACTGCCGGTCCGCGAGCTGGTCGACCCGGCCAACCGACTGCGGGTCCGTCACCCCAGCGGTTGGGTGGGGCCGGCGTTCTCGGCGCGCGGCATGCTCGTCTGGGGCTTCACCGCCGGGGTGCTGGCGACCCTGCTGGAGATGGGTGGCTGGGCCCGTCCGTGGTCGCCCGGCCGGCTGGTCGAACTGCCGCCCACGGGAGCCGCTCCCGCGCCGTCGGCAGGCACCGAAGAGGTCGACGAGACAGTCGTACGCTGACCACGCGGTCACCTTCCGCAAGCGATGGTCATCCGCTGGGCGCGCTGCCCGTACGCTGGACCCCGTGTCCGTCGTGGATCTCGTCCTGCTGCTGCTCATGCTCGTGTTCGCGATCAGCGGATACCGCCAGGGTTTCGTCATCGGCATCACGTCGCTGTCCGGCTTCTTCCTGGGACTGCTGCTCGGCCTGCAACTCGGGCCGCTGTTCGCCAGGCAGTTCGTGGACGCCGGCACCCGGGTGCTGATCTCACTCGTGGCGATCTTCGGGTTGGCCGTCATCGGGCAGGCGCTGGCTGGTTGGCTCGGCTCGCACCTGCGCAAGACGATCACCAGCGACGTGGGTCGGCGGATCGACGACATCGGCGGGGCGTTCGTCTCGCTGTTCGCGGTGCTCCTGCTGGCCTGGCTGGTCGCCGTACCGCTCGGGTCGTCGTCGGTGCCCTGGCTCGCCGCCGCGGTGCGCAACAGTGCGCTGATCACCGTGGTGAACGGGGTGCTGCCGGAGGAGGCGCACCGGCTCTCCACCGCTCTGGAGGACACCGTCGACACCGACGGTTTCCCGGACGTCTTCGGGGGTCTCGCACCCACCCGGGCCCGGCAGGTCGAGCCGCCCGACCCGGCTCTGGCCGGCTCGCAGGTGGTCGTCAACGGCAAGCGGTCGGTGGTCAAGGTGCTCGGGTCCGCGCCCAGCTGCTCGCGCCGCATCGAGGGCTCCGGCTTCGTGTACGCCGACGACCGGGTCATGACCAACGCGCACGTGGTCGCGGGCACCCGCTCGGTGTCGGTGGAGCTGGACGGCGAGCGGTACGACGGTGAGGTGGTGGTCTACGACCCCAACCGCGACCTGGCGGTGCTGCTGGTGCCGGGGCTGCCCGGCCCGTCACTGCGGTTCGCCGCCGGCAACGCGGGCAGCGGCTCGGACGCCATCGTGCTCGGCTTCCCACTGGACGGCCCGTACAACGCGCAGTCGGCGCGGGTCCGCGACGTGGACCGGATCAATGGCCCGGACATCTATGCCTCGTCGAAGGTGACCCGGGAGATCTACACGATCCGGGCCCTGGTGCGCAGCGGCAACTCGGGTGGGCCGCTGCTCTCCGCAAACGGCCTGGTGCTCGGCGTGATCTTCGCGGCGGCGGCGGACGACCCCAACACCGGGTTCGCGGTGACCGCCGCCGAGGCCCGCTCGGTGGCGCTTGCCGGCGCCGAGCGCAACCGGGCCGTCGCCACCGGCGAGTGCACCTGAGCGTCGCGACGGATCAGGTCCGGGCCGGCGCGACGACTGGCAGCTTCGCCCGACCCCAGCGCAGCCCTCGGTCCAGGACCGCCCGCGCCATGATCGCGACGCAGGTGCCACCGTTGAGGAAGGACGCCGCCACGTCGCTCGGGTGGTGCATCCCCCGGTACATGCGGGTCAGCGCCACACCCAACGGCACCATCAGCAGCAGCGTCCACCAGGCGACCTTCGCTCCGGTGCTGCGCGCCCGCAGAGCCAACAGCACGGCGATACCGACGTAGAGCGCCACCGCCGCCGAGGTGTGCCCGGACGGGAAGCTCGACGTGGGCGGTGACGTGTCCATGTGCTCCACCGCCGGCCGCTGCCTGTCGATCACCATCGTGGTCAGCAGGAAGACCAGCGCCTGGGCGGTCACCGCCGCGCACAGGAACAGGGGCTCCCGCCAGCGCTTCAGCCAGAGCCGCAGCGCCAGCGCCACAAGCACGGTGACCACGACGATCATCTGGGTGCTGGCCAGCGTGCTGAACACCAGCGAGACGTTGTTCCAGCCGCCGGTGCGGTCACCGGCGAACTCCCGGTTCACCGCGTCCTCGACGGTGAACGGCCAGGTTCGGGCGAGCACCCGGGTGACAAGCACTCCGAGCAGCACCATGACGCCGAACAGGAGGGACACCGGCAGGAGCACCCGCCGGACGATCTGGACCACGGTGTCGGGCATGAGCCCGCCAGTACCCGTTCGGCGTCGTCGGCACGCCTCAGGTCGCGTCCGGGTGCCGCTCGACCTCCGGCGCGACACCGTCGCGGGCCGGCCGGACCGGCCGGAGACCGGTGTGCGCCCGCCAACTGGTGAACGCGGCGGTGGTCGCCGCGACCACCGCCACGCCGAGCAGCCAACCGCCGAGCACATCGCTTGTGAAGTGCACACCGAGCGCGACCCTGCTCAGCCCGGTGACCACGGTGACCAGCAGCGCGGCGACCCAGAGCGTGACCCGCGAGGCCCAGCGCCCGACGTACGGCAGGAACACCAGCAGCAGCACCCCGGCGGCCAGTGTGGCGTTCAGCGCGTGCCCGGAGGGGAAGGAGTATCCGGCGGCCCGCGCCACCGGGTCGAGCAGCTCCGGCCGGTCCCGGCCGACGAGCAACTTGAGCAGTGGACCCATCAACCCGCCGACCACCATGGTGGTGGCCACCCAGAGGGCCAGCCGCCGAGCCTGGCGGCGCAGCAGCCAGATCACCACGAGCAGAGCCACGACCCGCAGCGGCATCGGCGCGAAAACGGCGCTCCAGACGCGCATCAGCGTGACCCAGGCCGGGTGGTCCACCGCGTGGTCGTGCAGCGCGTCCGTGATCGCCGTGTCCAGCTGGTGCAGCGGCGCCCACGCCCCGAGCACCAGCAACGCGAGCAGGGCGAACGGCACCAGCACCAGGAACGCCGCCGTCGCCGCCAGGGTCAGCCGCAGGCCCAACGAGTGGTCCGGGTCGAGGCGGCGACGCCGCCAGGACGGGTGCCGGGTGGTGTCGAGGGTACGCGCGGCGGGCGTGCTCATGCGGACGGTTCTACCCCACCCACCGGGCAATCAGACCTGTCGCCGCAGGTGTGCGTGCCGGCGCGGGTCGTGGCGGCCGCCGCTCGGTCAGCGAGTGCGCTGGCGGAACCGGCGCACCAGCAACGCCGCACCGGTCACCAGGGCGGCGAAGAGCGCGACCCCGGTCCACAGTTGCTCCGGCGCGGACTCGTCCGGTACGCCCGCCCCCCGGGCCGTCCACCCCGTCTGCTGTCGTGGAGCGGTGAAACCGAGCGGGTCCCCGCCGGCGCCGCTGACCGGGTCACTGTCGCCCGACCCCGGGGCCGGACCGAAGCCGACCACACCCGGCGAGGTCAGATCGTCAAGCGGATTGACGGTGACCGGGGGAACGTCCGCGGTCAGTGCCGCCACCGGGTCGACCACCCCGTACCCGAAGCGGTCGTCCCGGCCGGTCGGGCCGATGTCACGGGCGGTGGCCAGCAACCGGTTGACCACCTCGCCGGCGGGCATGTCCGGGTAGCGGGACCGAACCAGAGCGGCGGTGGCGGCCACCAACGGCGCCGCGAAGCTGGTGCCCTGCACCCGCCAGTACCCGTCGGCCGGGCGGGCGCCGACCAGGCCGGTGGCGGGGGCGGTGAGCACTGTCGCCCGGCCGGTGATCGACCCGGACCACAGGTTGTCGCTGCTGCGCTCCAGCCCGGCGACCGCGATCACGCCCGGCTCGCGGGCCGGGTACCAGACCTTGGAGTCGGGCGACGTGGCCAGGTTGCCGGTGCAGGCGATGACCACCACGTCGCGGGCGAACGCGTAGTCCAGAGCCGCGGCCAGGGCCGGGCTGTCACCGCTGCCGCCCAACGACAGGTTGATCACCCGGGCGCCGTTGTCGACAGCCCAGCGGACGCCCTTCGCGACGATCAGGGCATCGTCGTACTTGTTGCGCTCATCCAGCACGCGGACCGGGAGGATCCGGGAATCCGGCGCCAGGCCGACCACGCCCCGTTTGTCGTCGTTGCGCCCGGCGATCAGGCCGGCGACAGTGGTGCCGTGACCGACCGGATCCGGGCCGGCGCCGCCGGCGGGCCCGACCAGGTCGAGGCCGGGCAGCACCTGGCCGGTCAGGTCGGGATGGTTGGCGTCCACACCGGAGTCGATCACCGCGACCGTCACGCCCCGGCCGGTCGAGCTGCGCCAGGCGGTGTCGGCCCGCAACTCGTCGAGCTGCCACTGCTCGTCGCGGACCTGGTCGGTGCGGGCGACGCTGTCACCGGGGGCCAACGCCGTCGGCGCGCCGGCGAGTTGGCCGCCGCTGCTGGGCGCGGCGACGGGTGCGGCGGTCGGAACCGCGACGGCGAGCATCGCCGCCACACCGAGCAGTGCCCGGCCGGCCCGTCGGGCCACTGCCGGTCCGCTGTCCCGAACCCCTGTCACATCCTCAGCCATTCATCCCGACGGAACCATGACGATCGGAGATTACCGGTTTCCCCACCCGTCACGGGAGGAACCACGGAGACAGGTCACGGTGGCGGCAGATGTGCGAGCTGAACGAGGCGTACCCCCTCCCGTCGGGTGACCAGTCGACCACGGCCCACCGGCAGCGGACCGGGTCGCACCGGACCGACGAGCGCGCCCTCCTCGGGGCTGCCCGCCATCACCAGCCCGGAGGTGGAGAGCTCCCGCAGCCGCTGCACGATCGGCTCGTACTGGGACCGTCCCGCGCCCCCGGAACGGCGGGCCAGCACCAGGTGCAGCCCGACGTCGCGGGCGTGCGGCAGATGCTCCTCCAGCGCCCGCAACGGGTTCGCCGGGCCCGCCGCCACCAGGTCGTAGTCGTCGACAAGCACGAACAGCTCCGGCCCCGACCACCAGGAGCGGTCCCGCAACTGCTGCGGCGTGACCTCCGGCCCCGGGGCCCGCCGCTCCAGGTATCCGGCGGCCGACTCGACCAGGTCGGCGGTGTGCGCGGCGGCGGTGCCGTACCCGATGAGGTGCGGCGTCTCGATGGCGCCGAGCAGGCTGCGCCGGTAGTCCACCAGGATCACCCGGGCCTCCTCCGGCGTGAACCGGGTGGTGATCGAGGTGGCCAGCGCCCGCAGGAACGTCGACTTGCCGCACTCCGCGTCCCCGAAGACCACGAAGTGCGGCTCGCTCGCGAAGTCGAGCAACACCGGCCGCAGGTCCGCCTCGGCGATCCCGATCGGCAGCCGCAGCCCGGTCGTCGCCGCGAGATCCAGATCGGCGTACGGCAGCACCGGCGGGAGGAGCCGGACGCGGGGCGCCACCGGACCGGCCCAGCTGTCGGCGATCCGTTTGACGAGGTCGGCGGTGCCCGCGTTCGGGGTGGCGAGCTGCGGAAGCGCGGTGAGGAAGTGCAGGCTCTCCGCCGTAACCCCCCGACCGGGGCGCTCCGGCACGTTCGCCGCCGCCCGCCGGGCCACCAGGGAGTCGGACGGGTCGCCGAGGCGCAACTCCAGTCGGGAGCCGAACAGGTCTCGGATCGCCGGGCGGAAATCCAGCCAGCGCAGCGCCGTGGCGACCACGTGCAGCCCGTACGACAGGCCCCGGGTGGCCAGGTCGGTGATCAGCGGTTCCAGGTCGTCGTACTCGCCGCGGAGGGTGCTCCAGCCGTCGATCACCAGGAAGACGTCACCGAACGGGTCGGTGCCCGGCTGACTGGTCGTTCCCGCCGCCGCACGACGCTGCCGGTACGCGGCCATCGACTCCACGCCCAGCTCGGCGAAGCGGCGCTCCCGATCGGCCAGCACCGTCGTCATCTCGCCGACCGTGCGCCGCACAGCCGTCGGATCGGCGCGGCCGGCCACCCCGCCCACGTGCGGCAGATCGCGCACCGCCGCGAGGCCACCGCCGCCGAAGTCGAGACAGTAGACCTGCGCCTCGGCCGGGGTGTGGGTGAGCGCCAGCGCGCAGATCAGCGTGCGCAGCGCAGTGGACTTGCCGCTCTGCGGCGCACCGACCACCGCGACGTGCCCGGCCGCGCCGTCCAGAGTCAGCCAGAGCAGGTCCCGGCGCTGCTCCAAGGGCCGGTCCACCACGGCCACCGGCACACCCAGCGCGCCGTGCAGCTCGGGGTTGCCCACGCTGAGCCCGCGCGCCGGGTCCACCTCGACCGGGCCGAACAGCTCGTCCAGGGCAGGCGGCTCACCGAGCGGCGGAAGCCACACCTGGTGGGCGGGCGGGCCCTGCCCGACGAGCCGGTCGACCAGCAGGTCGAGCAGGGTCTCCCGGCTGCTCTCGTCCTCGGCGACCATGGGCAGCGCCGGGGTGGCCGGCTCGGGCAGCGGCACGGCATGGGTGGTGAACGTGAGCAGACGAGCGCCACCGCGGGTCGCCGCACCCGCCGTCGCGGCCCGGCGGCGCACCGCGCCGGAGACGTACGCGGCCTTGAACCGGGCCAGCGGATCGGTGCCGGCGCGCAGGTAGCCGTGGCCCGGCGAGCGGGGCAGCTCGTGCGCGTCGGGCACACCGAGCACCGTCCGCGACTCCAGCGCGGAGAAGGTGCGCAACCCGATCCGGTACGACAGGTGGGTGTCGAGCCCGCGTAGCCGGCCCTCCTCCAGGCGTTGGCTGGCGAGCAGCAGGTGCACGCCGAGTGACCGGCCCAGCCTGCCGATCTGCACGAACAGGTCGATGAAGTCGGGCTTGGCGGAGAGCAGTTCGGAGAACTCGTCGCAGATCAGCAGCAGCGACGGCAGTGGGGCGAGTGGGCTGCCGGCCGCGCGGGCCCGCTCGTAGTCGCGCACGCTGGCGAAGTTGCCGGCGCGGCGCAGCAGCTCCTGCCGGCGGACCAGCTCCCCGTTGATCGCGTCCACCATCCGGTCGACGAGGGGCAGCGCGTCGGCCAGGTTGGTGATCACGGCGGCGGTGTGCGGCAGACGGTCGAACGGCGCGAAGGTGGCACCGCCCTTGAAGTCGACGAGGACGAAGTTGAGCTGCTCGGAGCTGTGCGTCGCCGCCAACCCCAGCACCAGCGTGCGGAGCAGCTCGGACTTGCCGGAGCCGGTGGCCCCGATGAGCAGGCCGTGCGGGCCCATCCCGTCCTGGGCGGACTCCTTGAGGTCCAGCTCGATGGCCCCACCGTCGACACCCACCCCGATCGGCACCCGCAGCCGGTCCCGGGCCGAGCGTGGCGCCCAGCCCTGCTCGGCGGTGAAGCTCTCCGGGTCGCCGAGGCCGAGCAGCTCCGGCAGGCCCAACTCGACCTGGAGTGGGGCGTCCGGGCCACGGGCCGCGCCGGCCAGCCGCAGCGGCGCCAACCGCCGGGCGACCGCCTCGGCGTCGGCGAGGTCGAGGCGGTCGGCGGTGCCCACCTCCGCGTGCCCCTCAGCCGACCACGAGTGCAGCCGCCGGCCGCGCAGCTCCAACAGCAGCGCGTACCGGTCGAGCACGCGGGGCGGCGGGGTGTCCAGGTCCAGCACGGTGACCGCGTCGATGCCGCCGTCACCGGTCAGGTCGGAGGCGCCGGTCAGGTCACCGCCGTCGAGGACCACCACCACGTGCGGACCGTCGGTTGCCGGCCCCGCCGGGCTGAACCGGGACCGGCTGGCCAGCACGTCACCGAGCAGCCGTTCCAGCTCCGCAGCCGACGAGGTCACCAGCCGCACCGTCCCGAGCGCGTCCGTGCGGGAGGGGTGGTGCGCGTGGGGGAGCCACTTCACCCACTCCCACTCGGCGCGGCGTTCCGGGCCGGCGCAGACCGCGATCAGCAACTCGTCGGGGGCGTGGAACACGGCCAGCTGGGTCAGCACGGCCCGGGCCAGGGCCTGGGCGGCCGGGTCGCCGGTGGGCGGGCCACCGGTGGTCGGACCGCCGCCGGCAGCGGCCCGCACGTGCACGCGGGCGAAACTGCGCAGCGACAGGGCCACCGGCAGCTCCGGCACCACGGAGTACGCGTCGAGGAAGCGGCGCAGCGCGCCGGCGGTCATCGGCTCCAGCTCCTCCAACGGCCGGGTGACCGGGCCGACGAGCGGGGTGGCCAGGGTCTGCGGGCCGACGGCGACGCGTACCACAGCGAAGTCCGGGTCCCCGGGACGGCGTTCCCAGACCCGGCGGCTGTCCACCGTCGACCACAACCGACCCGGGTCGGGGTGCCGGTAGTAGAGCCCGGCCCGCTGCTGACCAGCCGTCTGCCGGACCCGGCGGCGCAGTGTGGCCAGGTGGCGCAGGTACTCCCGGCGGGCCGCCATCATCTCCGACTTCTTCGGGGTGCCCGAGGCGCTGCCCCACGAGGTGACGAGCATGGCCAGCGACGAGAGCCCGAACATCCCGCCCACCACGTACGAGTACGCGCCGCCGCCCCGTCCGAACATCATCGCCATCGCCACCGTGCCGCCGAGCATGGGCAGCACCATCAGCGCCTGCTGCCACCGGCCACCGGCCACCGCGGGGATCTCCGGCGGCGCCTCGACGGGCAGCTCGCCGACGGGGATCTCCGGCGCTGGCCGGCGCGGCGGGCGCTTGATGACGACTGTGGACACTCGGCCTCCTGACAGCGCTGGGTAACCCGAGCCTGGCTCATCGTAGGTAAAGTCCTGTCGTCCGCGCAGCCTCCGATCCCCCTCGATATGGAGACCACTCGATGACAACCGGGCTGGCCCGCGTCACCATCAGCGCGCCGCAACGGCGGGTCGACGTCGCACTGCCGGAGCAGGTGCCCCTGGCCGAGTTGCTGCCCGACGTGCTGCGCCACGCAGGCGAGGGCCTGGCCGACGACGGCGAGCGGCACGGCGGCTGGGTGCTGCGTCGTACCGACGGGGCGCTGTTGGCTACGGCGCAGGCGCTGCTGCCGCAGGGGGTCCGCGACGGTGAGGTGCTGCACCTGGTGCCGGCCCACGCCCACTGGCCCGAGCTGGAGTACGACGACGTGGTGGAGGCGATCGCCGACGGTGCCCGCCGACGGGGTGGGGCCTGGTCCTCCGCCGCCACCCGGGCCGCCGGTCTGGCCGGTGCCGCCGTGCCGCTCGCCGTCGGGCTGCTCGCCCTGCTCGCCGGCGGTCCGACGCTACGCAGCGGCTGGTTCGCGGCGGCGGTGGTGGCGCTGCTGCTCACCGTGGCCGGCGCGGTCGCCTCCCGCGCCAACGGCGACGGCGCCGCCGGGGCGACGCTCGGCGGCTACGCCCTGCCGTACGCCTTCGTGGCCGGTGCCCTGGCGGTCGGCTCCGGCGATCCGGTCGGGCCGTTCGGGCCGCTGCGCTGGGTCGGCGCGCCCGAACTGCTGACCGGCTCGGTGGCGTTGCTGCTGGTGGCGCTGCTCGGGCTGCTCGGGGTGGCCAGCCGACTGCGGGTCTTCGTGGCCGGCGTCACGGTCGGTCTGCTCGGTGCCGGCGCGGCGCTCGGCGCGCTGCTGTTGAGCCCGGCGAGCACGGCGGCGGTGCTGCTCAGCGGGCTGGTCTTCGCCCTCGGGGTGATCCCGCTACTGGCCATCCGGTTGGGCAAGCTGCCGCTGCCCCCGATCACCCTCCCGGCCACCGCGTCCGGCCCCGAGCCGGAGCGTCCCCGGGACCTGCCGGACCGGGGTCGGGTGCACGCGGCCGTCACCCGCACCGAGGAGGTGCTGACCGGGATGCTGCTCGGGCACGCCGTGCTGGCGGTGGGCGCGGCGGTCGTCCTCGGGCTGGCCGGTGGGACACCCGGCGTGGTGCTGGTGGCGGTCGTGTCGGCCGTGCTGCTGCTGCGGTCGCGACTTTTCGTGGCTCTGCGGCACCGGGTGCCGACGGTGCTCGCCGGGCTGGTGGGCTACGCGGTGCTGGGCGCGGTGCTCATCGACCGGGCCGACGACACCGGCCGGCTGGCGCTGGTCCTCGGCGGGGCGGCGCTGGGCCTGGTGACCGTGACCGCCGGCACCGGGTACGCCAGGCGAGCGGTGTCGCCGTACCTCGGTAGGGTCGCCGACCTCACCGACACGGCCCTGGTGGTCGCCGTGGTGCCGGTCGCCTGCGCGGTGCTCGACCTGTACGACAGGGCCCGGGGGCTGCTCGGTTGAGCGGCTCCCGGGCCCGGCCGGTGAACGTTCGTCAGTGGGTGGACTCGCCGCGCGCCTCGGCGTCGCGTGCCCGCTGGTAGGAGGCCCGGATCTCGGCCTCGGCCTCGGTGCGGCCGACCCAGGTCGCGCCCTCGACCGACTTGCCGGGCTCCAGGTCCTTGTACACCTCGAAGAAGTGCTGGATCTCCAGGCGGTCGAACTCGCCCAGGTGGTGGATGTCGCGCAGGTGCTCCTGGCGGGGGTCCTCGTAGGGCACGCAGAGGACCTTGTCGTCGCCGCCCTTCTCGTCCGTCATCCGGAACATGCCGATGGTCCGGCAGCGGATGAGGCAACCCGGGAAGGTCGGCTCCGGGACCAGCACCAGCGCGTCCAGCGGGTCGCCGTCCTCGCCCAGCGTCTCCTCGATGAACCCGTAGTCGGCCGGGTACTGGGTGGACGTGAACAGGGTGCGGTCCAGCCGGATCCGGCCGGTCTTGTGGTCCACCTCGTACTTGTTCCGGTGACCCTTGGGGATCTCAACCGTCACGTCGAAATCCATCTGCACGCTCCCTCGTCTGCCCACGCTGGCTAACGGAACCACTGGCGGCCCTCCGGACAGGTGAATGCCCACCCGCCGACTCCGGCCGCCGCATAGTCTTCGGACCGAAGTAGTGTCACCCAAGCCGATTTTCGCTGGGGGAGGAGGGGGTCGTGGGGAGGGAAGATTCACACTACCGCCCGGACGGGGGCACCGCGCGTGGTACCGGACGATCCGGCTCCGGCGGCGCCACCGGGCGGGTGCCGGTGCCCGACGCCCACCTTCCCCGGGCGCCCGACATGCCCACCTCGACCGGCCACGCCCCGGTCGGAGCCGCCCCGACCAGTCCCGCCCGGGGTGGCACGCCGTCCGGTGACGGCCCGACTGTCCGCTTTCCGACCGGCGTACCCCCGCTCGGCCCGCCCGTCTCCGCGCTGCCGTCGTCGGCCGACGACGAACCGCCCTCCGCACCGCCGACCCCGCCGCGCCGCCGGGGGCGGCTGACGGCCGTGCTGGCCGTGGTGGTGCTGCTGGTGTTGACCGGTGTCGGTGTCGTGGTGATCCGACCGGGCCCGGTCGCCGCCTGGTTCGGCGAGGATGCCGCGTCCACGCCGACCGCGGGCGCCCCCGCCGCGGAACCCGACCCGGCGGACGTGTTGAACGGGCCCGACCCGAACGCCCCGCTGCCCGCGCCCGACGGGGTGCGAGCCGCGCTGGACCCGCTTGTCGGTGTGCCCGCCCTGGGCGACCGGGTGAACGTCTCGGTGGCAGACGTGAGCACCGGTCAGACCCTGTTCGCCAAGGGGGCGGACGACGGGACGGTGCCCGCCTCGGTGACCAAGTTGGCGACCGCGGTGACCGTGCTGGCCGCCCGTGGCCCCGGGTACCGGATCCCCACCCGGGCGGTGGCCGGCACCAATCCCGGCGAGGTGGTGATCGTCGGTGGCGGCGACCCCACGCTCGCGGTGGACAAGAAGGGCTACTACCCCGGCGCGGCACGCCTGGACGACCTGGCCGCGCAGGTGCGTACCGCGCTCGGCGGCACCGCCCCGACCAGCGTCACCGTCGACGGAACGATCTACTCCGGCCCCGTGTACGGCCCCGGCTGGGACGACGACATCCCGACCGGCGGGTACGGCGGCGCGGTGACCGCTCTGATGACCGACGGCGCGCGCAAGGACCCGAAGGCCGAGGCCGGCGGCGCCGAGCGGGTCGCCGATCCGGACCTCGCCGCAGGCCGGTCCTTCGCCCGGCTGCTCGGCCTGCCGGCCAGCGCCGTCAAGCGGGGCACGGCACCCGCGCTGGCGACCGCCGCCGGTGGCACGCCGCCTCCCGGTACGGAGTTGGGCGCGGTGCAGTCACCGCCGATGATCCGGCTGGTCGACATCATGATCAGCGAGAGTGACAACCTGCTGGCCGAGGCGTTGGCCCGCCAGGTGGCGCTGGCCCGCAGCCAGAAGGCCTCGTTCGGCGGCGCCGCCGCCGCGATGGACGCCGAGGTGGCAGAGCTGGGCCTGCCCGCCGACGAGATCACCCTCTCCGACGGCAGCGGGCTGTCGCGTCTCAACCGGATCAGCCCGTCCCTGCTCACCGACCTGATCCGGCTGGCCGCGAGCCCGGACCACCCGGAGCTGGCCGGCGTCTTCGGCGGCCTGCCCGTGGGCGGCTGGTCGGGCACGCTGGGCGAGCGTTACCGAGGTGCCCCGGGCACCGCCGCGGGGGCGGGCGCGGTCCGGGCCAAGACCGGCACCCTGACCGGGGTGCACGCCATCGCGGGCCTGGTCACCACGGCCGACGGCCGGCTGCTCACGTTCGCGGTGCTCACCGACAAGGTGCCCGGTGGGACGGACACGGCCCAACCGGCGCTGGACCGCATCGCCGCCGCGCTGGCCGGCTGCGGGTGCCGCTGACGGCCGTCGAGGCGGAGGGCTCCGGCCCGCGACCGACGTCGATCGCCGACGCGAGCCCGGGCCGGGGTGTCGCGACGCGGGTACGGTGGGTTCATGGCGCAGTTCGTGGACTGGGATCTGGCCGCCGCCACCGCGGGGGCGTTGAGCAAGTCGGGCCCCCGGGTGTCGTACTCCGAGGCCACCGACGTGGTCGGTGACCTGCGTCGGCTCACCGACGAGGCGGCCGGGCACGTGGCCGACTACACGGGGCTGCGGGCGCAGGTGGCGCACCCGCCGGTGCGGGTCGTCGACCGCCGGGACTGGGCGGCCACCAACATCGCCGGCCTGCGTGAGGTGATCACCCCGCTGGTGAGTCGGCTGTCCGGCGACAAGCAGCCCGGAGCGCTCACCGAGGCGATCGGGTCCCGGCTGACCGGTGTGCAGGCCGGCACCGTGCTGGCCTACCTCTCCGGCCGGGTGCTCGGCCAGTACGAGGTCTTCTCCGCCGACCCGGGCCAACTGTTGCTGGTGGCGCCGAACATCGTCGAGGTGGAGCGCAAGCTCGGCGCCGATCCCCGGGACTTCCGGCTGTGGGTCTGCCTGCACGAGGTCACCCACCTGACCCAGTTCACCGCCGTGCCGTGGATGCGGGCCTACTTCCTCGGCGAGGTGCAGGCGTTCGTGGACGCCTCGTCCAGCGGGAGCGAGCATCTCGTCGAGCGGCTGCGGCGCGGGGTGGCCACGCTGTCCGAGGCGGTCCGTGACCCGGAGAGCCGCACCAGCGTGCTGGACATCGTGCAGACCCCGGCGCAGCGTGCGGTGCTCGACCGGCTCACCGCGCTGATGACCCTGCTGGAGGGGCACGCCGAGTTCGTGATGGACGGTGTCGGCCCGCAGGTGATCCCGAGCGTCGAGCGGATCCGGGCGTCGTTCAACAGGCGCCGTGAGGCGGGCAACCCGCTGGAGAAGGCGATCCGCCGGCTGCTCGGGGTGGACGTCAAGATGCGCCAGTACGCCGAGGGCCGCAAGTTCGTGCACGGTGTGGTCGAACGGGTCGGCATGGACGGCTTCAACTCGATCTTCAAGTCGCCGCTCACTCTGCCCCGGCTCAGCGAGTTGGGCGACCCGGACGCCTGGGTGGCCCGGGTGCACGGCCCGGCCGGCACCGTACCGGCCGCCGGCTGATCACCCGCCGGTGGCCGCGCTCGCCCCGCCGGTGGCCGCGATCCGGGTGGCGGTCCGCCGCGCGCTGACCGGCCTGCCGTCCGGCGGCCCGGTGCTTGTCGCCTGCTCCGGTGGGGCCGACTCGCTGGCCCTGGCGGCGGCGACCGTGTTCGTGGCGCCCCGGCTGGGTCGGCCCACCGGCCTGGTGACAGTCGACCACGGCCTGCAGTCCGGCTCGGAGCGGCGCGCGGAGGCGGTGGCCGCGTGGGCCCGCGAGGCCGGGTTCGCGCCGGTGCTGGCGGTGCGGGTGCGGGTGGCCGGGCGTCCGGGCGGCCCGGAGGCGGCGGCCCGGGAGGCCCGCTACGAGGCGTTGACCGAGGCGGCTCGGCAGCACCAAGCGGTCGCGGTGCTCACCGGGCACACCCGCGACGACCAGGCCGAGACCGTACTGCTCGCACTCGCCCGGGGCGCCGGCCCACGTGGGCTGGCCGGGATGCCCGACCGGCGGGACCTGGGCGGGGTGCCACTGCTGCGTCCGCTGCTGGAGATCGGTCGGGAGCAGACCCGCGCCGCCTGTGCCGCGCTCGGGCTCGACCCGTGGCAGGACCCGCACAACACCGACCCGTCGTACGCCCGCTCGCGGGTGCGGGCCGATCTGCTGCCGGCGCTGGTACGGGCGCTCGGGCCGGGCGTGGTGGACAACCTCGCGCGGACCGCCCGACTGGTGGCCGCGGACAACGCCGCGCTCGACGAGTTGGCGGGTACGGCGCTGGCGGCGGCCCGGTGCCCCGACGGAGGGCTCTCCGTGCCCGTGCTGGCCGACCTTCCGCCCGCCGTGCGCGGTCGGGTGCTGCACTCCTGGGCGCGTGAGCTGGGGGCGCTGCCGGGCGCGCTGTCGCACCGGCACGTCGTCGCTCTGGACGCGCTGGTGACGGGCTGGCACGGTCAGGGCCCGACCGACCTGCCGGGTGGTCGCCGGGTGCTCCGCCGCGCCGACCGGCTGGCGCCTGCCGATTCCGACTGATGGAACCCATCAACTGATGCCTCGCGTCAGGGGGTGTGCGCCCGGTCCCGGAAGGTGGTCCGGTAGCTGTGCGGGGTGGCGCCGACGCGGCGGCTGAAGTGGTGGCGCAGCGCGGCCGCGTCGCCGAAGCCGGCCTGGTCGGCGACGGCCTCCACGCTCAACGGGGTCTCCTCGAGCAGCCTCCGGGCGAGCAGCACCCGCTGGTTGGTGAGCCAGTCGTGCGGCGTGGTGCCGGTCTCGGCGCGGAACCGGCGGGCGAACGTGCGCGGGGCCATGCCGGCGCGGGCGGCCAGCTCCTCCACCGTGATCGTCCGGTCCAGGTGGCCCATCAGCCACTCCAGCACCGGCTCCAGGGTCGGCGCCTCGGGGGCCCGGGGGATGGGTGCCTCGACGTACTGCGACTGGCCGCCGTCGCGGTGCGGTGGGACCACCA
Organism: Micromonospora sp. NPDC049275; assembly: GCF_043197115.1. NCBI lineage: Bacteria > Bacillati > Actinomycetota > Actinomycetes > Micromonosporales > Micromonosporaceae > Micromonospora > Micromonospora sp. NPDC049275. The sequence continues at coordinate 144,585 of NZ_JBICSN010000008.1, read as the reverse complement.
TCCGCCGCGCCAGGCGGGTAGCGGTGGCCGAGCCGTGCACCTGGCGGATCAGGTGCAGGCAGGCGTCGATGCCGGCCGCCGTGCCGGCGCTGGTGAGCAGCCGGCCGTCCTGCACGTACAGCGAGTTGCAGCGCACGCGGGCGCGGGGGTGCCGGTGTTGCAGCTCGTCGACGTAGCGCCAGTGGGTGGTGCACTCCCGGTCGTCCAGCAGGCCCGCTGCGCCGAGCAGGAAGGCGCCGGAGCAGACGCTGAACAGGTACGCACCTCGCGCGTCGGCGCGGCGCAGCGCGTCGAGCACCGGGTCGGGAACGACAGTGCCCTGACCGTGCGCGGGGACGGCCACCAGGTCGGCCTCCTCCAGCGGGCCGAGGTCGGCGTTCGGGGTGAGGCGGAAGCCGGAGGACGTGCGTACGGCGGCACCGTCGGGGCTGCACACGTCGAAGCGGTACGCGGGGAAGCCGTCTGCCGTCCGGTCGGTGCCGAACACCTCGGCCAGCACGCCGAGCTCGAAGGGAGCGACCTGGTCGAGGGCGAGGACCGCGACGGATCGGAGCATGTGACGAGGGTAACCCGAGGGATGGCAGTAAATCGATGCCCAGTGGCATTCCTGCCACTGTCCGAGCGGCGGGAGCCGGCGCAGACTGGTCTCAGTCCGGTGCGCGCCGGCGGCGAAACCGACAGCAACCATGCGAAAGTGAGCGCCGCCATGGAGTTCCTGCTCTTCCTCCTGTTCCTCATCCTGCTCGTCGCCGCCTCGGCGGCTGGCCTCACCGTTGACAGCCGAGACTCGGCCGACTGGAAGCCCAGCGAGGATGGCCGCCGCTGGCGGTCTCGTACCAGCTGATGCGTTTGGCCTCTTTTGGACCGAAAATCTCCGGCGGGACCGTGCCGAAAGGTGCGGCCCCGCCGACGAAGGCCATCCGACGTACGGCAGGCTAGGAGTCATGGCTGACGGCTCCTGGTACGACGCCGACATCGACCACGTGATCATTTCCGAGGCGCAGATCCGCGAGAAGACAGCGGAGCTGGCCAAGCAGGTCTCCGCCGACTACGCCCACGTGGGCGACGGACTGCTGCTGGTCTGCGTGCTCAAGGGCGCGGTGATGTTCATGGCGGACTTCGCCCGGGCGTTGGGTCGCAACGGCCCCCCGGCCGAACTCGACTTCATGGCCATCTCCTCCTACGGCCAGGGCACCACCTCCTCCGGGGTGGTCCGCATCCTCAAGGACCTCGACCGGGACATCGCCGGCCGGCACGTCGTGGTCGTCGAGGACATCGTCGACTCCGGGCTGACGCTCTCCTGGCTGCTGCGCTACCTGGAGTCGCGCTCGGCGGCGAGCGTCGAGGTGGTCGCGCTCTTCCGCAAGCCGGACGCGGTGAAGGTGCCGGTCCCGGTCAAGTACGTCGGCTTCGACATCCCCACCGAGTTCGTGGTCGGGTACGGCCTCGACTTCGGTGAGCGGTACCGGGAGCTGCCCTACGTCGGGGTGCTCAAGCCCGAGGTCTACGCCCGGTCCTGACGCCGGACCCCGCCCGTGGGTGCGGTGACGCGCCGACTCGAATCGGCGTTCATCAAGCCGACGTTCAGCGGGCTCTCAGTTCTTCCGGTTACCGTGGAGCCCGGTGGCGCGGAGGCAACTCCGCGCCCGGCCCCTCGACCGCGTGACCGGCGTGCGGGTGGCCGGGCCGGATTCCCCGCCACGCCGGTTCTTGCCCGAACCCGCCGTACGTCTAGCGCGGGGCCGGCGAGGCCGTCCACGGAGCCCGTCGTCAATGGCGATGGAGAGCCGGGGGCGGGGCTCGCAGGCTCGCTCGTCGCGTACACGGGCTTTTGATTGGTACACGACTGCGGGGCTCGCAAGCTCACTCCTCGCGTACACGGTGTACCGTCGAATGACCGCGGCGCGGCAGTTTTCGCGCCTCGGGGTCGAGGCCGGCCCGCACGGCGGCTCCGACGCCGCCCAGGGCGGCGACACCATCAGACGGTCAGGACGTCGATCAGGAGGATGCGGGCGCTCCGGCGCTCGACAACAGTATGGAACGTACGCGTTTCTTCCGCCGACCGGTGGTCTGGATCATCCTGGTCATCCTCGGCGCCGTTGTGCTCAGTCAGCTGTTCACCGCTGGTCCCAGCTACCACCGCGTGGACACTTCCGTTGCGCTCGACCAGCTCCACACCGCCCAGATCAACAAGGTCGTCTTCCAGGACAAGGAGCAGACGCTCCAGCTGGACCTGAAGAACAAGACCAAGTTCGGTGACACCAACACCAACCGGATCGAGGCCCAGTTCCCGTACCAGGCTGGGGACGAGATCTGGAACCAGGTGCTGGACGCCAAGGCGGCCAACCGGGTCACCGGCCCGGCCGACGCCAAGGTCTCGTCGGACAGCATCTGGGTGAGCCTGCTGGTCAACCTGCTGCCGATCGCGCTGCTCGTGCTCCTGCTGCTGTTCTTCATGTCGCAGATGCAGGGCGGCGGCTCCCGGGTGCTCAACTTCGGCAAGTCCAAGGCGAAGATGATCACCAAGGACACTCCGAAGACGACTTTCGCGGACGTCGCGGGTGCCGAGGAGGCCGTCGAAGAGCTGTACGAGATCAAGGACTTCCTGCAGAACCCGGCGAAGTACCAGGCACTGGGCGCCAAGATCCCGAAGGGCGTGCTGCTGTTCGGCCCGCCCGGCACCGGCAAGACGCTGCTGGCCCGCGCGGTCGCCGGCGAGGCCGGGGTGCCCTTCTACTCGATCTCCGGTTCCGACTTCGTGGAGATGTTCGTCGGCGTCGGCGCCAGCCGGGTCCGTGACCTGTTCGAGCAGGCCAAGACGAACGCCCCGGCTATCGTCTTCGTCGACGAGATCGACGCCGTCGGCCGGCACCGTGGCGCCGGCATGGGCGGCGGCCACGACGAGCGGGAGCAGACGCTCAACCAGCTGCTCGTCGAGATGGACGGCTTCGACACCAAGGGTGGGGTCATCCTCATCGCGGCCACCAACCGGCCGGACATCCTCGACCCGGCGCTGCTGCGCCCGGGCCGGTTCGACAGGCAGATCCCGGTGGACGCCCCCGACATGGAGGGCCGCAAGGCAATCCTGCGGGTGCACGCCAAGGGCAAGCCGTTCACCCCCGACGTCGACCTCGACGCGGTGGCCCGTCGCACGCCCGGCTTCAGCGGCGCTGACCTGGCCAACGTGATCAACGAGTCGGCCCTGCTCACCGCCCGTAAGGAGCAGCGGGCGATCAGCAACGACTCGCTCGAGGAGTCGATCGACCGGGTGGTCGCGGGTCCGCAGCGACGGACCCGGGTGATGAGCGACAACGAAAAGAAGATCACCGCGTACCACGAGGGTGGCCACGCGCTTGTCGCCTGGGCGTTGCCGCACGCCGCGCCGGTGCACAAGGTGACGATCCTGTCCCGTGGCCGCTCGCTGGGCCATACCCTGGTGCTGCCGACCGAAGACAAGTACACCCAGACCCGCGCCGAAATGATCGACACCCTGGCGTACGCGCTGGGCGGCCGGGCCGCTGAGGAACTGGTCTTCCACGAGCCGACCACCGGCGCCGGCAACGACATCGAGAAGGCCACCCAGCTGGCCCGCGCGATGATCACGCAGTACGGCATGAGCTCGAAGCTCGGCGCGATCAAGTACGGCACCAGCGGGGACGAGCCGTTCCTCGGCCGCAACATGGGCCACGAGCGGGACTACTCGGACTCGGTGGCCGCCGAGATCGACGGCGAGATGCGGGCACTTGTCGAGCTGGCGCACGACGAGGCCTGGGAGATCCTGGTGGAGTACCGGGATGTCCTGGACAGCATCGTGCTCGAGCTGATGGAGAAGGAGACTCTCTCCACTGCCGACATGGCGCGGATCTGCGCGCGGGTGGTCAAGCGTCCGCCGCTGGCTCCGTACAACGGCTTCGGCAAGCGCCAGCCGTCCACCGAGCCGCCCGTGCTCACCCCCGCGGAGAAGGACAAGCTCAAGGCGCAGGCCCAGGCCGACGGCGCGCAGGCGTCGGTCGGCGGCGGGACGCCGTCCAACAACTCGGACGGCACGCACTGAGCAACGACCCGACGGCCAGCTCCCCGCACCGGGAGCTGGCCGTCTCCGCGACCGAACCCGACGGCGACGACGAGCTGGACTACGTGGCCGCGCGGCTGATCAGCGGCAAGCTGACCGGCCGTCCGGTCGAGGACGCGGTAGACCTCGGCCGGATCGAGAAAGCCGTCCGGGAGATCCTGATCGCCGTCGGCGAGGATCCGGACCGCGACGGACTCCAGCAGACCCCGGCCCGGGTCGCCCGCGCGTACGCCGAGCTCTTCGCCGGCCTGCGCGTCGACCCGGCCCAGGTGCTCAGCACCACCTTCGAGGCCAACCACGAAGAGCTGGTGATCGTCCGCGACATCGACGTGATGAGTCTCTGCGAGCACCACCTGCTGCCGTTCCGCGGCAGCGCGCACATCGGCTACATCCCCGGCCCGGACGGGCGGATCACCGGCCTGTCCAAGCTGGCCCGCCTCGTGGAGGTCTTCGCCCGGCGACCCCAGGTGCAGGAGCGGCTCACCTCACAGGTCGCCGACCTGCTGATGAGCAAGCTCGCCCCGCGCGGCGTCGTCGTCGTGCTCGAATGCGAGCACATGTGCATGGCGATGCGCGGGATCCAGAAGTCCGGTGCCAAGACCATCACCTCGGCGGTGCGCGGCATCCTCCAGTCGGACTCCAAGTCGCGGTCCGAGGCGATGGCGTTGATCATCCCCCGCTGACCTCCCGAACGCCACGACGGCCGGTCGGCCCTTGCAGGGACGGCCGGCCGTCGCGTCTGCGGTGCTTTTCTGGGCCGGGACGTCTTCGGCCCGGCCCGCTCGTCAGCCCGCCAGCAGGGCCAGCAGCAGGCCGGCCGTGACCAGCACCGCCGGCACCAGGCAGACCAGCGCGCCGAAGCGCGTCGTGCGGTCCACCCGCTCGTCGGGGCTGCCGCGGAACGCCCGCCCGACACCCACCCAGCCGACGCCGAAGGCGACCGCAGGCATCGGCAACCCGGCGATCAGGGCCGTCACGCTGGCCGGGCCCGTACCGGTCGCCGCGTACACCACCACCTGGATCAGCGGCACCAGCAGCGCCAGCGGCCCGTACACCAGGAGGTTGCGCGCCCGCGCGGGCCAGGACGCCGTCCGGAGGCCGCGACGAGCAGCCAACGCGGCGTCCGCCGCCTCGGCCCGACCCCGCGCGGCCCGCAGCGCCGCCAGCACGGCGGCCGGGCCGCCGGTCATCGACCGGGCCGCCTCCGTCAGCTCCGGCGGCGACGGCGCCAGCGAGATCGCGGGTACGCCACGCTCCCGCAGCCGCTCCTGCTGACTCGCCAGCCCGGCACGGACGACAGTCAGTTCCTCCCGGGCGGCCTCCGCCGAACGGGCCTGCTCGCCGGCGGCCGCAGCCGCCCCGCGACGGATCGCGTCCAGCTGGCGCGCCGCCGCCAGGTAGTCGGCCCAGCCGACGACGGGCTCCGCGGCGGGCACCGTGCTCTCGCCGTCCGAGCCGGCGGTCCGCTGCCGCCCCGGCCCCGTCACCGTCGCGTTCGACCCCACCTCGACACCTCCCGCCCGCACCGTCCGCTCACCCCATCCCGTCGGCGAACGGCACCAGGACGGTGCCCCGCTCGTCCGGACCGTCCCACAGCGCCGCCCGGTCCGGGTGCGCCCGCCACTCCACCGCTCGGCCGAAGACAGCTGTGAGTTGCGCGGCCGGTACGTCCAGCACCACGACGGCGGCGAGCTTGTCGACCTCGCCGTCCGGCTCGAGCAGCGCGGCGAACGGCGGCACCGCCCGCCACCAGCCCAGGAGGTGCCGGCCCGTCGGTGGCCCGTCCCGCAGCAGCGCGCGCAACCGGTCCGCCGGCAGCTCCCGTGGCCCCGGCCGATCCAACCCGAAGACCACCAGGTACGTCGGCAGCTCCCCGTCGGTGTCCGCGAGAAGCGTCGGCACGTCCACCAGACGGGCCGGATGGCGGGCGGCCAGCTCGGCCGTCAACGCCTCCGCCAGCGGGCGTGCCCCCTGGTCCGGCGCGGCCACCAGGAACCGGGCGGTGCCCGGCGCATGGTGGGCCGCGGTGCTTCGGGCCGCCGTCGCCAAGAGGCCACCCGCCATCGGCCCCGAGCCCAGCACCGCGAGGTTGCGCCCGGCCGCCGGCCCCAGCGGAACGGCAACAGTCGTACGGGCCACGTCCACCGCCCGGCCGAGCAGAGCGGCCGGCCCGTGTGCCTGGCCCGCGAGAGCCGCCCGGTGACGCGGGTCGTTGTTCAGCAGCGGGCGAGCGTACCCGGCGAACACCACCGGCGGCGTCGACCCGGCCGGCCGGGCCGCCCACAGCTCGTGCCGCAGCTGCTCGACGACCTCCGGATGGTCCAGCGGATCCGGATGCCGGATCAACCGCTCGTGGCCACGGATCGCGCCCCGGGGACCACCGAGCCCTCCTGCGGTGTTCACCACCGCGCTGCCCACCGGTAGCCCCGCGGCCGAGTCGTTTGTCGGCTCCAGCACCGGGCTGCCGCCCGGCAACGCCACCCGCACCGGGAACTGCCCGAGCACCGAATCCCGGTGCCCCGCATCCGCGCGGGCACTCAACCCCAGCTCACCCGCGCCGGCCAGCACCAGGTGCACGCCGTACGCCCGGCCGGCGCGCGCCAGCCCGTCCACCTGCACGGTCAACTCGGCGGCCAGCCGATCCCGCTCGGCGAAGAGCAGCGGCGCATTGTCCACCACACAGACGATGCGAGGCATGGAGCGGTGCTGGCGCAGCTCCGCGAAGCGCTGCCCACCGGCCCGCTCGGCAGCCTCCGCGCGGCGCTGCACCTCGGCCGTCAACTCGTCGAGCAGGTCCCGGACATACTCCCGGTCGGCAGCCATGGCCGCGGCCCGCACCTGCGGGATCCAGGAGCGGTCCCGCTCGGTCTGCAGGAACTCCACGAACGACTCACCGTCGCCCAGATCCGCCAGGTAGAGCGCCAGGTCGTCCGGGCCGTAGCGGGCGGCCAGCCCGAGCAGCGCGGTGGTCAGGAACGCCGCTCGACCCGCCCCGGACCGGCCGCTGACCAGCCAGTGCGGGGTCAACTCGGTGAAGCCCAGCGGCACCGGACGGCCCCCGGCGTCACCCACCATCGTGGTCAGACTGTCCGTGGAGTCCGCCTCCCAGAGCCGCTCACCCGTCGCCGGCAGCAGATCCGCCAACGCCAACCGGGAGCCCGCCTCCACCTGGGCGGCGAGCCGACGACAGACCGCGTCGACGAGATCCGCAGGCGGGTCCGCCTCCACGAAGACCGGTGAGTTCAACCCGCCCGGTGGCTCTGCCCCGGGGTTCGCGAACGACGCCCCCGGCGGGTCGCCGAGCAGCGCGTACGCGTTGCGCAGCACCAACGACGTGGCCTGCGGCAACGGCGGCCGGGACGCGTACGGGCCCGGCGGCGGCCAGCCGGCCACCACCAGGTGCAAGCCGGCCGACGGCCCCTGCTCGGCCAGCGCCTCGATCCGCGCCAGCTCGGTCGGGCCTGTCGACTCCGGCAGTGCGGCGACCACCAGCAAAAGGGTGCGATCGTGGCGACGACGCCCGCTCGCACCCGGGGTCACCCACTGCTCCGCCTCCGTCAACACCGCCCGCAGGCCCTCGACGTCCACCGCCGGTGGCGGCAACAGCCCGGCATCGGCCAGCGCGCCGAACGGTGTAAGCACGGCACCTGTGGCATCCACCGCCCGCACCAGCAGCGAACCCGCAGGCGTCCCGCCCAGCAGTCGCAGCAGCACCGCCCGCAGCAGCCCCGCCACCCGGGGCTCCCGCGCGTCGGCATCGACACTCAGGTGCCCGGTCCCGATCAACGGTACGAGCGCGGGAAAGCGAGCGTCATCCAACGGCGTCGCCGTACCCACCCGCACAAAGGGCGGCGGGCCATCACCCGCCGGAGAATCCACGGTGAGCGAGTCCAGACTGTCACCCGACCAGCCCGGAGCCAGCCGCGCGGCAACCCCCCGCAGTCGGTCGGCCAACTCGTACTGGCGGCGCTGATCCGCGGGGGCCGGTCGCGTCTCGTCGAGGATGCCGGCGGCGGCTGTCACGACCGCTGCCGCCCGCCTGTGCAGCGCCGCAGCGCGGTTCGTGCGTGCCTTCGGACCGGCCACCGTGTCCACCCCCTCACCCGAGGTCGGCAACCCCTCCCCGAGCAGTGACGGTATCCCAGCCAGGGCCGCTCCTCCGGGAGGTACCGCGGCGGTGCGCCGGTGTTGTCGCGGATCTCACCGGTGGGGAGGGATCCGTCACGATCCGCTGGATCTGAGGCATTGGCTCCGGGCCCTCCAGCGGTTAACTTCAGGAGGTGGAATCAGTGCAGCCCCCCGCCGGTTCCCAGGTCTCCCGCGTACCGGCCCAACGGACCCCGTCCGAGCAACTGCCGCCGGCCCCACCAGCGCCGGGGCCACCACCACCGCGCCGCCGCCGACTGCGAACCGTGCTCACGGTGATCGCTGGGGTGCTCGCCCTGCTCTGCCTCGGTGCGGTGGCGACGGGGTACGTGCTGTACAACCGCGCGGCCGCCCCGGACCGCAGCGCGCCCGACGTGGTCGTGGTCAACTACCTACAGGCGGCGCTTGTGTCTCGCGATCTTCAGAGGGCCAAGTTATTCACCTGTGAAGGTGCAGTTCCGACGGTCGATGAGTTTGGCGCACAAGTGGCCCAACGGCAACGAGAACTGAATGTATCGTTCTCGATCAACATCGAAGGCGTGGCTGTTTCCAAGGTCAGTCCGAGTGAAGCCTCAGTCGTAGCTATTATTCGTCGTAGTGCATCAATCGATGGAGTTCATCAAAGTTTGGCTGACACCTGGCGGTTCGACGTTGAGGACAGAGATGGCTGGCGGGTATGTGGGGGCACGAGAGTCAGCTAGACGTCACTCGATCCACAGCAGATGGACCGGGACTTCCAGAGTGGTGGGTGACTGGCCCCGCCAGGCCCAGCGATACCACTCCACCTCGGGCGTGATCCGCACGCAGATGTCGCCCTCGGCGCCGGAGTAGGTCTCGGTGACGGCCCGCATGTCCCGGTGTTCCACTCCACCATCGATGTGCACCACCCGGCGTCCGGTGACCGCGTCCGCCTCGAAGACGGGTGTGGGGGACCGGTGGGACGGCCCGTCCAGCGAGACCAGCCGGATGCCGGTGTCCCGCTCACCGTCCGATCCGGGCCGTTCACCGACCGTCTCCACCCAGACCCGCTCCACCGGCACCAGCGGCGCGAACACCTCGACCTGGTCGGCCTCGGCTCGGTACCACTCGTGTTCGGGGATGACCGGCACGTAGGTACGGGCGCTCTGCACGACCCGGTCGTCCGCGCGCAGGTCCCCTCGCCAGCCCAGCCCAGGCAGACCGACAAGCACCCGCTGCCCACGTAACTCCACGCGCCCGGTGGCGGGCACGATGGCGAGTGGGCGCGGTGGCCGGGGCGCCCAGTCGGGCTGGTCGGCGAACGGGTCCGGCAGCGGTCCGGTCATGCCGGTGACAGCCTCACTCCGCGGCGCGCAGCGGGGCACCCCGCTCGCGCATGAACGGAATCGGGTCGACCGCGCCCCGGCTCGACCGGTCGTTGCGCAGGTGCACCTCGAAGTGCAGGTGCGGTCCGGACGAGTTGCCGCTGCTGCCGACCTGCCCGATCACCTCGCCGGCCGGCACGATCTGATCGGGTGCGACCCGTGGATGGACCACCATGTGGCAGTACCGGGTGATGTAGCCGCCAGCGTGCAGCACGTCGACGAACCATCCGCAGCCGCCCTTGCCGGGGTACCCGTCCACGTCGCAGTTCCGCCGTCCGCGGTTGTCCGGGTCACAGCGGGCGACAAGCACCCGACCGGCAGCCGCGACACGGATCTCGGTGCCCTTGGCGGCCCCGATGTCGACCCCGTTGTGGCTGGGGCGGTCGGCCGTCCGGAAGCCCGAGCCGACGTCCCCGGAGATGGGCGCCGTCCAACCCGAGGCGGCGATCTCGCCGCGCTCCGCGGCGTCGCACACGGCCTTGCCGTTGATCTCGACGGTGCGGGCCGCGCCTCCGGCCAACGCGTCCACGATCTTGCTGGCCAACTCCTCGTGCTTGGCGTACGCGTCCGGATAGGCGCTGACCTGGACCTGCTGGGCCACGACGGTCAGCGGTCGGCGCTGCCAACTGCGGACCTTCACGAGCTTCTCGTAGAACTTCCGAGCCGTGTACGCGGGGGTCATCCGCTCGGCGACCGAGCCCCATCCCGGCCGCTGCTGGAACAGACCCAATGAGTCGTGGTCCGCGCCGACACCCTCGTGCGGCAGGGCCAGAGAGGCGGGCACGCCTGTGTTCGCCAGGTTACGCAGCGCGGACTCCTGCATCGCGGTGGCGAGGGCGATCACCCAGCCACGCGAGGGCACCCCCATGTCCTGACCGACCTTGATGATGATCGCGGCGTTGCGGATCTGAGCGTCGCCGTACTCGCTGAATCGGGGCAGGTCGCCGACGATGTCCACCGGACGCACAGGTCCGCAGCCCCAGCCGGCCATGGTGTCCCCGTTCTCGGTGTCGCCGCCGAGACCGCTGAGAAAGAACGCCGCAGTGCCCCCGGTGCAGCAGAGCAGGAGCAGCACGCCGGTGAGCACGGAGGCGATGACGCCGACGCGGATCGGCCGGCGAAGAGCACGCCCTGCGCGCCCGGTCGTCACTGTCGCTCCCAGTCGACCACGTCGACCAGCCAACCCTCGTCGGCCACCACCAACTCCATCCGGAGCCGTCCGGTGTCGAGCGGCAGCAGCACCTCGACGAACGTGTCGGTGCGCGACCGCACCGACGGTGGGCCGGTCACCTTCTCGGCGGGTACTCCGCCCGGTTCGGCGCCGGCCAGCTTCTCGGTCAGCGCCGGGGTCGACAACGGACGCAGGCCGGCCTGCCACTGGTCGGCGGCCATCCCTGGTCGGCCGAGCCAGGCCGAGGCGAACCGGCCGGCGGTCTGCTCCGGTGTGCGGGCACCGGGCCGGGTCACCGGCGACGGCGGGGCCTCCGTCGAGGTCACTCCGTCGTCACCGGCCGTCGGGTCGACGGTGGTGATCGGGCGGTCCGGCCGGCTGCTCAACCCATCCGCCGGGTTCATCGGCCCGGACGCCAGGCGTGCCGCACCAATCACACCGAAGACGAGCACCGCGATCACCACCGCCACTCCCAGCCGGGACCGCAGCGCCCGGGTGAAGAGAAATTCCAGGACCCGTCGCATCGCCGTCACCGAGCCTCGGAGCGCACCCGCGGTCCGGTGCGGTCCGGCGCACGTTCGCTGGAGCCCGGTCGGTAGACCACGAACGACGGGTTCTCCGACGGCACGTCCGGTTCGGTCCAGGTTGCCGGCTGCCGTCGACGGGGCTGCGGCGGCACCGGGCGACCCCGGTTGCCGGTCTCCGTCGTCGGCGCCTCGTCGGCGCGTTCCTGCCCGTCCGGTCGGCCGTCGCCGGCGCGTCGGCTCGCCGCCGGGGTCGGCGTCGGTGCGGGGGCCGGGTCCTCCCGGCGCGCCTCCGGGCGCAACCGGGTCTGCTCGGCGTCCGGCGACCGGCGGCGTCCGCCCACCGGCTCCAGCGTGCCTCCGGGCTCGGCCACGTCGAGCCGGGCCGCCGTTCGCATGTCCCGGAAGAACCGGCGGTGCCAGGACCCTGCTGAGCTCACCGCCTCGCTGCTGTCCTTGCCGCCGAGCTGTGTGATGCGCCGGTACGGCCGTAGTAGCAGCCAGCCGACCACCCCGCACAACCACATCAGCACCACCTGGAGCCAGCCGGGCAGTGTGGGTGTACTCATGATCAGATCGACCGCGAAGAGGTAGATGGCGGCCCCGGTGCCGAAGATGGCGATGTTGAAGATCGCGGCGACCACGGCGTTCGCGAGTCGCCGCAGGCCTGCACTCGCCGGCCGGAGCAATCCCACCGTGCCCAGGATGGGCGCCGCGATCACCGCCCACCGGAAGATCAGGAAGCCCAGCAGGACCAGTAGCGACGCCGTCAGGTCGAACATGGCGAACAGCACCGAGGCCAGCACCGCGATGAATCCGGCGCCCACCCGGTCCATGTCCCGGACACCCTGGAGATACTCGTACGCCTCCGGATCCTCTGTCTGGATCTGCTCGGCCACCCGCGCCCACTGCTGCTGCTTGGCCTTGATCGTCGCCTCCCGGGTAGCCGGGTTGGCGCGCATGGACCGGGCTTCACCCCATGTTAGGGATCGCGCGTCGTACAGCGCCGGCCCGTACTTACGGGCCGTCTCACTGTCCGCCGAGCCGAGCACACCCCGGACCCAGTTCCGGTAGAGCATGGTCTCCGTGGCAGTGTCGCTCGCACGGACGGCCGGGGTTCTAAGGTCCTTGCAGCGATCTGGATCGATGCAACGACCGGGTGCTGGTTCCTTCGCTTGCGGACCCACCGCGTCATGCACCACGCCCAGTGACGTGACCAGAGTGCCGTCCGCGATGTTCGCGGACTTCACCGGCCAGGCGGCGAGCGCGGTGACCGCGACCATCACCAAGAGAGCCCAGCCGGCGGTGGTCATGGCGTTGCTCATGTCCGACTGCCGGGATCGCCAGAGCAGATAGAGCCCCACCACACACAGCGTGATGATCCCGAAGACGCTGAACACCTTCTCGTAGACGGACTTGGTCGCCTTCTCGACCAGCGGGTCGGCCCAGCCCCACATCGAGCCGGGATCCCAGGCACGTTCTCGGAGCGCGTTGGAGGCGCCGACGACCGCGGTGGCCACCATGAACTCTCCGTTCGCCACCGTCGTGGTGAACTTGTAGTCCGGATGGAGGACGCTCGACGCACAGCCGCCGTCGATGTCGTAGGTGTTGTAGCTGTAGCCCGCGTATCCGTAGAGGCTGTACCGACCGGCTACTCCGTTCGCCGCCTCGTCGGGGGGCGCGGCGGCGAACCAGCCGGCCAGGCCGGAGTCAGGTGTGCCTGGGGTTGGCGCGTTACGGCACTTGACCTCGTCCTCGCTGACCGCCTGAAGTTTCCCTACACAGGCCCGGAAGTCGGCCTGCCACTCCGCAGTCGTGCAGAGGTCGGCGCGGGCCTGGGCGACGGGTGGGGCGGCCGCGGCCGCCTCCGCGCCCAGCAACGGCCAGCTGAGGGTGGCCCCGGCCAGCACGCCGAGCGCGAGCAGGAACGACGTGATCCGTGCCCGCGGCCCAGCCATGTCACGCCTCCAGATCCGGCAGGGAAATGCTCGGCAGGACTCCGGCCGCCGCGGCGATCGCGGCAGGCGTCGTGTCGAGGTGGTCCAGTAGACCTTCGACATACGAGACGTCGACGCGGACCTTCTGCACTCGGCCGTCGACGTCGCGCATCACGAACTCGCGGAAGCCGAGGCGGTTGGCCGAGTTGGTGTCGGCGGCCGAGAGTGACGCCAGGGTGGCCTCGTACCCGTCGTTGACCGGCACCCGCAGCAGCCGCAGCGCTTCGGAGGCGATCTCGGCGTCCTCGGCGATCCGGCCGACGAAGACGGTGGAGACCAGGTTCTGCACGTCGAGGCCGAGGATGTCGCGGGGGTTCTGCGAGGCGACCAGCGCGGCGAGGTTCCACTTCCGGGAGTCCCGGGCGAGCCGGACGAGGAACGAGCGGCCCGACCGCCAGCCCTCCATGAAGTGCGCCTCGTCGAGGCCGACGAGCTTGCGCGACGACATGGACCCGCCGTAGCAACGGCGGACGGCGAGCCGGTGCGCGGTGTGCAGCATCGGCAGGGCGAGCGCTTCCTCGGCCGACCAGTACTCTCTTTCGATCTTGAGGTCCGGCAGCCGGAGCCCGGCCATCGTGATCACGGTCAGCGCGGCGTCGGCACCGAGCAGACCCTCCGGCGGCCGACCGAAGAAGAGCATGGCCAGCGGCATCTCGGCGGTGTCCAGAAGGAGGTTCGCCAGTTCCTTACCGGCGTCGTCGTCGAGTCGCCCGAGGCAGCTCACCACGTCGTCCAGGGTGGACGTCTCCTCGGCGGGGACCTGCCGGACGGCGTGCCGGAACAGGGTGGCGGTGGATGCCTCCCGGGCCACCTGCGGCGGCACGAGCATCATGCAGATGTCCTGGACCAGCATGCGCCGCTCAGCACGGGCGTTGGAGACCGCGATCTCGAACTCGCGGTCACCGGCGGCGCCGGTGGCGAACTCGCTGCGCAGCGGCGTGGGGATGAGTGAGTAGGGCGCCAGGGTGCCGTGCTCCGAACCGGTCAGGTTCAACACCCGGGAGTACGGCCGCAGCTCGGGCATGGCGCAGAGTCGGGCCAGCGGCCCGGAAGGGTCGAGCAGGGTCACCTGGACCCCTCGCCGGGCGGCGAGATAGCCCAGCGCGCCGAGCAGGGTCGACTTGCCACCACCCGGCTCGGCCACGAAGACCGCGAGCCCGGAGCGTTCGCGTACCTCCATGGGGAAGTGCAGGTCGAGGAAGACGGGGCGGCGGCAGGTGCCCGCGGTACGCCCGATCAGGTCGCCCCGCCGGTCTCCGACGGTGGAGGCGGCCTGGGGGAGCGCGGCGGCGAGCAGCGGGACCGGCATCCGGCGGACGTAGCCGGTGTTGGCGATCGGCTCACCGGGGATGAACTCGCGGGCCAGCCAGTCCTGGTTCTTCGGGTGCTGCAGGGAGATGCGCAGCTCCCGGGAGTAGAGCTGGATGAGCCGACGGGCCCGCTCCAGGCACTCCTCCCTGGTCCGGCCGCCGACCGCGATGCGGTGCCAGCCGTGGGCGCGGGCCGAGTCGACGGGAAGCCCGGTGGTCATCTCGTCGCCGATCACCAGCGCCCGCTTGGCGAGCCGTTCCAGCTCCGGGGGAGCGTCGATGCCGTGCTCGGCGTAGTCGAGCTGCTGGGACCGGATCATCCGTAGCCGGTGTTCGAGGTTGCGGAACGAGTCGCCCGAACCGAGGATGTCGACCCGAGTGGAGATCTCCATCGGCCAGGGCAGTCGTTCGTGGAAGTGCAGCCAGGGCTCGTGGCGTTCCGGGATCTCCAGCGGTTCCATCCGGCCGACGGCGAGCACGGCCACGTGCCGTTCCTCGCCGGTCATCCGGTTGACAAGCTTCACCGTCGAGCCGTACGGGGTGCGGTAGCGCTCGACCTGCTCCGTCAGTGCGAGCAGGTCACCGCGTTCCCAGCGCCCGTCGGTCACCGGCGAGAGCCGGCCCGGGGGCGCCATGCACAGCGCCACCGAGCGGTAGAGCAGCCACTCCAACTCCTGGGCGGTGACTCGTCGACCACGCATGCCGAACGCCCCGAGAACCTCGTCGAACTGCTCCACGGTGCGGCCCAGTTTGCGGCGCTCGCCGTCGGCGGTGCCCCGGCCGAAGGTGCGGAGCAGTCGTTCGGTCATGGAGTCGCCGAGGGAGCGGCGGGCGAAGGTGACGCCCAGGTAGGTCTGCCCCTCGGCGTGGTTGACGGCCATGAGGTGCCGCTGGGCGGCGACCAGGTGGTCCGCCCAGCCGGTGGTGCCGGCGACGTCGGGCAGCGGCGCCGGGGTGTGCGTGTCGATGGTGCGCGCCCACTCGTCGGCGGGGAAGGGGCGGGTGGTCCGCCGCAGATGGAGCCGGAAACCGGCCAGGCCCGCGTACTGCTCGGAGATCGCCGACAGCAGCGCCTCGCGCTCGGCGTCCGGGCGGAAGGCCCAACGAACCTCGGGCAGCCAGTACCAGGCGGTGACCGTGTGCGGGGTGAAGGTCAGGTGGCCGGCGATCTCGGTGATGGCCAGCTCGACCGACGGATCCCGGTCCCCGAATTTGATCTTCGGGGCGCGGACCCGGGTCGGCTTGATCGGCCGGTCCTGGCGGCTCGCGGCCCGCTGGCGGGGTGGTGCGACCTCTTTCCCGGCCTCCGTGGATCGCTCCGACCCGGGACGGCGGGGTGCCCGCTCCAGGGCCGGTCGGTCGCTCGGAGCGGCGCTGGTCGACAGTTCCGCCGGCGCGGTCGATCGGTCTGCCGGGACCGTCGGGGCGTTCGGTCGCTCCACCGGTGCCGTCGTCTGACCGACGGGTGCGGCGCTGGAAGGGCCGGCGTCGGTGTCCGCGCCCCGCAACCGGCGGTGGGTAGCCGTCGACGTGGACGCATCCGTGGCCGTCGGCTGGGGGTCCGCGGGGTGCCGCATCGGTCGTCGCTCGCCCACCTGGTGCGGCACACGAGAGTCACCGGCCGGGTGGGCGACCGCCCGCCCATCGCCGGTGGGCCGGTCGTCGGGCGTCCACGGTGGCTCCAGCTCGGGAGTCGGACGTTCCGGCGCCGGAACGACCGCGGGTGGCTGCTGCGGGATCGTCGGCTGCTCCCGGGTCGCGGGGCCTGCTGTCACAGCACGCTGACCACCGGGTCGCGCGCCACCGAACAGGTCCAGGAACGGTGAGTCGATGTCCGCGTTCTCGCCGGCCGAGACCGCACTGGGCTCGGCGGCCGGCGCTCGGCGGGTGACCGGGCGAGGCGCCTGGAACACGCCGACCGCGCCGTGGCCGGGCGAGGTCACCAGCGCGGGGTCGAGTGCCACCTCGTCCTCGGCTTCGGGGTAATCGAATGACTGCGCACGGTGACCAGCCGGCGCCGCCGGGCGGCCGGCCGGGGGACCCGGCGTGGAAGAGCGACTCATGCCACCTCACCCGCGTCGTGCGACGGACCGCTCGGCGTACGCCCGGTCATGCCAGCTCCTCCCGGATCCTGATCCGGCTGCCGACCAGGCGCGGGTCGCGCTGCTCGATCGCCGGCTCCCGGGTGCGTCGCCAGTCGGTCAGCGCGGTGCGGATGACCACCCGCGCCGGCCGGTCGGGGTCGACGTGCCGGAAGATGAATGACGTGGTCACGATGGCGAGCGCGATCTCCCAGGCGGGGAACAACTCGACAGTCAACGTGAACAGCCAGTGGATGAACATGTAGAGGGGCACGAGCAGCATGAAGAGCCCGTACTGGGCGTAGGGCAGGTGGACCGGAAGGGTGTAGCCGGGCGGCCCGAGGTAGACCAGGCGTGCCCGGTAGATGTCGTCGTCGGTGCGCAGCCGCATCTGGTGAACGCGCCTATTCGAAGATCAGGTCGATCAGGTAATCGCCGACGAAGAAGAGTGTTGCCGCGCCGGCGATGAACGCCAGCCCGACGATGGCGATCGCGGAGCTGGTCAGGACCTTGGAAATCTCGCCGCGGCTGGCGCGACCGATGAAGATGACGCCCAGGACGGCGAGCAGGATCGGCGCGATCTTGCTGGCGAAGAAGGTGACGACACCGCTGGTGTCGATCCCCTTCGGTGCCGGCTCGGCGAGCGGAGCTGACGCCAGGGTGGAGAGCGCGTGGGCGACGCCGGACGACGCCGTCTCCATGAGCTCGAAGGCGATCACTGGAACCTCCCCATATCGCGGCCGGCGGTGCCGCGGCGGTGCAGTAGGCAAGCCTGGCGGGAAATGTGCGCGCAGGGCGCTGCGTTCTCGACCCTGCGTTCGTTACTCACCACGGAGCGTGGCGAGCTTTGGGCGGTTTTTCCCCGCTTCGGCCCTCCCTCCAGGCTTCGCCATCTCGATGCTGGCCAATTCCAAAGCGTACGGGCCGCCCCGGATTGCGACAAGCCGCGAACGGGCTGCCCGTTACTGCCTGGACGACCGATCGTACACCTGTTCTAACAAGCACGTCAGGGGTGGTGGACCCGGGCCGCCGGGTGCCGCCGCCGCGACCGGTACCGTCTAGAGGTGACCGATCTGGTACGGGCTCCGGGCCCGGTGGTGATGGGCGTCCTCAACGTCACGCCGGACTCCTTCTCCGACGGCGGACGGTACGCCGACCTCGACGCGGCCGTCGGACATGGCGTCCGTCTGCGTGAGGCCGGAGCGCACCTGGTCGACATCGGCGGCGAGTCGACCCGTCCGGGTGCCGAGCGGATCGACGCGGTGACCGAGGCCGAGCGGGTGCTGCCCGTCATCCGCGAGCTGACGGCCGCCGGCGTGCCGGTCAGCATCGACACCAGCCGGGCGCGCGTGGCCGAGGCCGCGGTGGGTGCCGGCGCGGCGGTGGTCAACGACGTCTCCGGCGGGTTGGCCGATCCCGACATGGCGCGAGTCGTCCGGGACGCCGGCTGCCCCTGGGTGCTGATGCACTGGCGTGGCCATTCCCGGCAGATGCGCGACCTGGCCAGCTACACAGACGTGGTGACCGACGTGCGTGGCGAGCTGGCCCAGCGGATCGACGAGGCGTTG
Source organism: Micromonospora sp. NPDC049275 (assembly GCF_043197115.1). Lineage (NCBI taxonomy): Bacteria > Bacillati > Actinomycetota > Actinomycetes > Micromonosporales > Micromonosporaceae > Micromonospora > Micromonospora sp. NPDC049275. The sequence continues at coordinate 126,373 of NZ_JBICSN010000008.1, read as the reverse complement.
GCCGCCGGGGTCGCCCAGGACCGCATCGTCATCGACCCAGGCCTCGGCTTCGCCAAGACCGCCGCCCACAACTGGGAGCTCAGCGCCCGCCTGCCGGAGCTGCTGGACCTCGGGTACCCGCTGCTCTTCGGCGCCAGCCGCAAGTCCTACCTCGGCCGACTGCTCGCCAGCGCCGACGGCGCACCGCGACCCACCGCCCAGCGCGAGGCCGCCACCGTGGCCACCAGCGTGCTGGCCGTCGCGGCGGGCGCCTGGGGCGTACGCGTGCACGACGTGCGGGCCACCGTGGACGCGCTCGCCGTCTGGGCCGCCACCGGCAGCCCGCGCCTGGTCCCGGCCCGCGCCGGCGACAGGCAGCCCGGATGAGCAGCGCACGCGTCACCATCGGGCGCCGGCGACAGGCAGCCCGGATGAGCAGCCCACGCGCCACCACCGCGCGCCGGCGACAGGCAGCCCGGATGAGCAGCCCACGCGCCACCACCGCGCGCCGGCGAGGAGAGGGGGAGCGATGACCGACCGGATCCAGCTGACCGGCCTGCGGGCCCGCGGCCGGCACGGGGTGTACGACTTCGAACGGGCGCAGGGGCAGGACTTCGTGGTCGACGCCGTCCTGGAGTTGGACCTCGCCCCGGCGGCGGCCAGCGACGACGTCACCGCCACGGTCCACTACGGCGAGCTGGCCGAAGGTCTGGTGGCGGTGGTGACCGGCGAGCCGGTCAATCTGATCGAGACCCTCGCCGACCGGCTGCTCGCCGTCTGCCTGGCCGACGAGCGGGTCGTCGCCGCCACTGTCACCGTGCACAAGCCGGAGGCGCCGGTGCCGCACACGTTCACCGACGTGGCCGTCACCATGACCCGGACGCGGACCCGATGACCCGGGCCGTGCTCTCGCTCGGCAGCAACCTCGGCGACCGCCTGGAGCACCTCCGGACGGCCGTCGCCACGTTCGGCGACTCCGTGCTGGTGATCTCCGGGGTGTACGAGACTCCACCGTGGGGTGACGCCGACCAGCCCGCGTACCTCAACGCGGTGCTGCTGGCCCAGGACGCCGCCGCCACGCCGCGCGACTGGCTGGAGCGGGCCTGGGCCGCGGAGCGCGCGGCAGGCCGGATTCGCGACCCGCTGCGACGGTTCGGGCCGCGCACCCTGGACGTGGATGTGATCGCGGTGTGGGGCGATGACGACGAGCCGGTGCTCAGCGACGAGGAGGAGCTGACCCTGCCGCATCCCCGGGCGCACCTGCGCGCGTTCGTGCTGCGACCGTGGATCGACATCCAGCCGTACGGGCGGCTTCCCGGCCACGGCTGGCTTACCGACCTGCTCACCGCGGGCCCGGCCGCCGACGACGCGCTGGAACTGCGTCCCCGGCCGGAACTGGCGTTAGAGTCGACGGCATGACCGAGTGGAGCCGGCCGGCATGACGCAGGCGAAGTCCCCACCACCGGGCGGGCCGGGCCCGGACCGGTCGCGGATGGGCCCCACCCGGATCTCGACCCTGGTCGTGGCCGCCCTGGGTGCGGCGGCGGTGGCCTGGCTGCTGATCAGCACCCTCTACTACAGCGGCATCCCACGGCTGCCGTGGCTGCCGGTGGTGACGCTTGCCGCGCTCGCGGTGCTGGAGGCGTACGCGGCCGTCAACACCCGTGGTCGCATCGAGCGCAAGCCCGGCCGTGATCCGGTGAACCCGCTGATGGTCGCCCGGTTCGTGGTGCTTGCCAAGGCGTCCGCGCTGGCCGGGGCCATCTTCGCCGGTTTCTACGCCGGGCTCGGCGGGTGGCTCTTCGTCGAGACCACCCGGGCCGCCATCGAGGACCGACCGGCCGCCGGGGCCGGGCTGCTGGCGTCGCTGGCGCTGGTCGGGGCCGCGCTGTGGCTGGAGCGTTCCTGCCGGGTCCCGGAGCGCCCGGACGACGAGCACGAGCCCGACCAGCGCCAGAGCCGCCCCGGCCAGCGCTGAGCAGGGGGTTACGCCTGGCTCCGGGCGCGGGTACGGTGCCTCCGATCGGAGAGCAACGGCCGCCCCCGATCCGTCCGTGCGCCGGACCGGGACGGCCGGCCACTGGGGAGGCGGCGCCATGGGGTACGGAGACACGGGCCGGGACCGGTCGGTCGAACCCTCGTCCGGGGTTCCCGCCGCCGTCCTGGAGAACGTCTTCGACGATCCAACCCACGGCGAGCCGGGCCGGGACCGCGTCGGCGTGCACGTGTACTGGGAATTCCTGCTGTTGGTCGGTCTCGTCGCCCTGGGCTGGCTGCTCTGGCGGGCCGACCCGGACGCGCTGCGCGGCACCGGTCTGCGTGCGTTGCTGGTCGGCGCGGTCGGCCTCGGACTGCTCGCTCTCGCCGCCGGGCTGAGCCTGCGCGCCGCCGTGCCCAACCTGGCCGTCGGACCGATCGCGGTCGCCGCCGCGCTGCACTACGCGGAACAGGGCGACAGGGGTCTGGCGGCGTCCGTGGGGTCGGCCGTCGTGGTCGCCGCGGTGGGTGGTCTCGTCTTGGCGCTGGCCGTGGTGGCGCTGCAGGTGCCCGCCTGGGCGGCGAGCCTGGCCGGAGCGGCCGGAGTCGTCGTGTACATCGAACGCCGGTCGACGTCGATCCTGGTGCAGGGGGACTACGACCCGAGGCCCACGGCCGGCTATCTCTTCGCCGGGTTCGCCGCCGTGGCGGTCCTCGGCGGTCTGTTCGGCACGATCAGGTCGATCCGCCGGCTGGTGGGTCGGTACCGACCGGTGGCCGACCCGGCCCGCCGCCGGGGTGCGCTGGCCGCCGTTGTCGCCGCCGTCGCGTTGGTCGGCTCCACGGTGCTGGCCGCGCTCGCCGGTGTCCTGCTCGCGGCCAACGGCCCCGGGGCGGTCACACCCACCTCCGGGCTGGACTGGACCGTACTGGCCATCGGCGTGTCACTGCTCGGCGGCACCAGTGCGTACGGCCGCCGTGGCGGGGTGTTCGGCACGGTGCTGGCTGTCGGCCTGGTCACCGTCTTCCAGGAGTACGCGCCGGAGCGCGACCTGACGGTGAGCCCCTGGACTGTCGGTGGCGTGGCGCTCGGCGTCGGGTTGCTGGTGACCCGTCTGGTCGAGAGGTTCGGGCGGCCCCGGCCGGACAGCGTGGAGAAGCCCGAACCGATCGGTGACGGCACGATCAGCACCGGCTGGAACGTGCCCCAACCGCAGCCGGCCGACAACTGGCCTCCGACGCTGCCGACACCGCCCGCCCCGGAACCGGCCGACCCGTGGCGTGACCCCCGCTGGGAGACCGGCCCACGGCACTGGGACGCCGACGACAGGTGAGCCGTGTCCCGTCCGCCGAGCCGTGGCTGATCTCGACCGTTAGGCTCGCCGCATGACCGACACACCTGCCGCCACCCCCGGCGGAACCTCGTTCGAGGAACTCGACGCGCTGTCCACGGAGGAGCTGCGGGAGCGGGCGTTCGCCCGGGCCCGGGAGCGTCGCGACGTGGGGTTCTACTGGTCGGTGCTGCGGCACCTGCCGAACGCGGACGAGGCCACGGTGCTGGACGGCGCGCCGAACTCGATCGGCCCGACCATCGACGAGGCGAACGCCCTGTGGCGGGAGCTGACCGGGCACGGCTACGAGGAGTCGGCGCCGTTGCTGCGGGCCGCCTTCATCGACTACCTGCTGAAGCACTGAGCCGTTCGGTGCAGCCCAGGTCGACCCGGCCGGCCGGCACGGGACCTGGGCGGATCATGGGGTTCTTCCGTGCCGGCCCGGTCAGCGGCTACGGGACGGCGGCCGGCACCGGCGCGCTCGCGGCACTGCTCCTGGTGGGCATCTGTGGCAGCCCGGCGTACACCGGGTGGGCCGCCGCGACGCTTACCGACCCGGACTCGGCCGGTGGCTTCTACCTGCGCCTGCTGGCCTGGCCGGCCTGGCGGCGGGACGCGGACGGGCAGGCCGGTGGCCTGTTCGCCGCCGACCTGCGGGCCGTCGCGCTGGTGCTCCTCGCGGTGGCCCTGCTCTATCTGCTGCCCGCCGCGCAGGTGGCCCGCGTGCCCGGCCCGGTGAGCCAGTTCTTCTCCGGCTGGGCGGCGTACGTGCTGGCCGGCGGGCTCGCCGCCGTGCTGGCGGCGCTGCTCGGCCCGGACCCGTCGCTGCTGGCGGCGCTGCGGGACGCCAGCAGCGGTGCCGGCTACGGCTTCCTCACCGGCTGGATCATCGGCACCGCGAGCCTCGGCGGGCGCGCCTGACCGGACGCCGTCAGCGGGAACTGCCGCCGCCGGGTCAGGAGCTCAGGGGCCCGGGTCAGCCCGTCGAACGGCCCAGATCGAGCAGGCGCTGGCGGCTGAGCGCGCCCACCGGGCGGCCGTCGTCGGTCACGACGAGCCGGTCCCGTCCCGACGTGAGCAGCACCGCAAGCGCGTCGTACGCCGTGCCGTCCAGCGCCACGGTGGGCAGATCCGCGGGCGCGTCACCGGGCACCGGCTCCAGGGACTCCCGGTCCAGCGGGGTGACCACCAGCCGGCGGATGCCCCGGTCCGCCCCGACGAACTCGCGGACGAACGGGGTCGCCGGGGCGCCGAGCAGGGCGGCCGGCGTGTCGTACTGCTCAAGATGCCCGCCCTGGGAGAGCACGGCGATCCGGTCACCGAGCCGGACGGCCTCGTCGAGGTCGTGGGTGACAAGCACGATCGTCTTGCGGACCTCGGCCTGGAGGCGGAGGAACTCCTCCTGCAGACGGGCCCGGACGATCGGGTCCACGGCCGAGAACGGCTCGTCCATCAGCAGCACCACCGGGTCGGCGGCGAGCGCGCGGGCCACGCCGACCCGCTGTCGCTGCCCACCCGACAGCTCGTGCGGGTAGCGGCGGCCGAACTGGGCCGGGTCCAGGCCGACCAGGTCGAGCAGCTCATCGACGCGGGCCCGGGTGCGGTCCCGGGACCAGCGGAGCAGGCTCGGGACGGTTGCCACGTTCGCCCGGACCGTCTGGTGTGGAAAGAGGCCTACGTTCTGGATCACGTAGCCGATCCGACGGCGTAGTCGCACCGGGTCGACGTCTGTGACGTCCTCGTCGCCGAGCATGATCCGCCCGGCCGTCGGCTCGATCAGCCGGTTGATCATGCGGAGCACTGTCGACTTGCCGCAGCCGGACGGACCGATCAGCACCACCAACTCGCCGGCCTTGACGTCCAGGCTCAGCTCCCGTACGGCCTCGGTGCCGTTCGGGTAGCGCTTCTGGATGCCCTGCAGGGAGATCGACGCCGCGCGAGGGGATTCGGCCACGCCGGCAGCCTCCGGGGTAACGTCCACGTATGTCCTTCCGCCTGAGCTACCGGGCCGACCCGGGTAACCCCTGGTTCTCCTGGCAGTACGTGCGGGACAACTCTGACACGATCCTCGCCGCCGTGCGTGAACACGCCTCCCTCACGGGCCGCGCGGTGTTGATCGCGGTGCTGATCGCCCTGCCGTTGTCCGTGCTCGCGTACTGGGTCCGCCCGCTGGCCGGCCCGATCCTCGGCGTCACCGGTGTGATCTACACCATCCCGTCACTGGCGCTGTTCGCGTTCATCGCGCCGTACCTGGGCACCGGCGCCACCACCGTGCTGGTCGGGTTGGTCCTGTACGCGCTGCTGCTGATCGTCCGCAACGTGGTGGCCGGGCTCAACCAGGTGCCGCCGGAGGTCGGTGAGGCCGCCGAGGGCATGGGCTACGGACGGTGGCGGCGGCTGTTCCGGATCGACCTGCCGCTGGCCATCCCCGGCATTCTGACCGGGCTGCGACTGGCCACCGTGTCGACTGTCGCGCTGGTCACCGTCGGGGTGCTGGTCGGGCATGGCGGCCTCGGCCAACTGATCTTCGCGGGCTTCCAGAACAACCTCTACAAGGCCGAGATCATGACCGGTACGGTGCTCTGCGTGGCGCTCGCGGTGCTGCTGGACCTGCTCCTGGTCCTCGTCGGCCGGCTGGTCACCCCCTGGTCCGCCCGGGGCGCCCGGTGAGCGCCGCGGCGAACCCCGTGCACCAGGCGGTGCTCTGGCTCAACGACCCACTGAACTGGAGCAACCCGGGCGGCATCCTGGACCGGCTCGGCGAGCACCTGACGATCTCCGCCCTGGCGGTGGCGCTGGGCTGCCTGGTGGCCTGGCCGGTCGGGCTGTGGCTCGGGCACGCCGGCCGGGGCGGCGGCCTGGTGGTGCTGGTGTCCAACGCCACCCTGGCCATCCCCACCCTGGCGCTGCTGACCATCCTGCCGCTGACGTTCCTCGGCTTCGGGCGTACGCCGGTCGTGGTGGCGCTCGCCGTCTTCGCCGTCCCACCGCTGCTGGCGAACGCCTACACAGGCGTACGTCAGGCCGACCCGGAGGCGCGCGACGCGGCCCGTGGGATGGGCCTGTCCGGTGGGCAGTTGCTGCGTCGGGTGGAGTTGCCGCTCGCGGTGCCGTACCTGGCGGCCGGCTTCCGGACCGCCGCCGTGCAGGTCATCGCCACGACCGCGCTGGCCTCGTTCGTCAACGGTGGTGGCCTCGGCGAGATCATCCGTACCGGGTTCGGTCTGAGCATCGCCGCCGGTGGTGGGCAGATCGTGGCCGGTGGTGCGCTGGTGGCCGGGCTGGCGCTGCTGGCCGAGCTGCTTCTCGGGCTCGTCGAACGCCTGGTCACTCCCCGTCCCCTGCGACGCGGGCGACAGCGGGCGGGCCGCGTCCGGCCCGCCGACGCCACCGGCCGCGCCTGACGCGCCGTCGACGGGTGGTCCGTCCGGGTGAGTGGCCGCCGAAGCGGCGACCAGCGACGGGCCGGTCGGTGACGATGCGGTGACGAAGCCCATCTCAGGTTGTCGGTCGCTCGCGGACCATGTTGGGTGGAAGTTGCGGGCGGCCGACAGTCAGGATCGCCCGTCGGACACGCGGCCGGCCCGGGACGGGCCGCGCCGGGACACGGAAGGCGGGCGGCATACATGCGCGCACGTACACGTCTGGCGATGGGCGCCATCGGCGCCGTCGCCGGGGCAGCACTCCTCACCGGGTGCGGTGATGCCGGCTCGTCCGGCACCGACGCCCCCCAGACGAGCGCCTCCGGCGCCGGGTGTGCCCCGGTCGCCGGTCAGCAGCTCATCGCCCTGACGGACGACAAGAAGCTCCAGAACTCCGACAACGTCATCCCTGCGGTCAACAGCAAGGTGGCCAACCCGCAGTTGATCGCCGCACTGGACAAGGTCTCCGCCGCGCTCGACACCCCGAAGCTGATCCAGCTCAACAAGGCCGTCAACGAGGACCGCAAGACCGCCAAGGTAGCGGCCGAGGAGTTCGCCAGCGCCAACAACGTCACCGCGGGCATCGCCAAGGGCCCGGGCGGCGACATTACGGTGGGCGCCGGAAACTTCGCCGAGAGCCAGATTCTGGGCGAGCTGTACCGGGTCGCGCTCACCGCCGCCGGTTACCAGGTCAAGGTGCAGCAGATCGGCAACCGCGAGCTGTACGAGCCGGCGCTGGAGAAGGGCGAGATCCAGGTCGTCCCGGAGTACGCGTCGACAATGGCCGAGTTCCTGAACACCAAGGCCAACGGCAAGAACCCCCCGCCGGTCTCCTCGCCCGACATCAACACGACGGTGACCAAGCTCAAGGCCGAGGGCGACAAGGTGGGCATCACCTTCGGCACCCCGGCCGCCGCGCAGGACCAGAACGCGTTCGCGGTCACCAAGGAGTTCGCCGACAAGTACGGCGTGCGGACCCTCTCCGAGTTCGCCGCGAAGTGCTCCGGCAGCGCGACGGTGCTGGGCGGCCCGCCGGAGTGCCAGCAGCGTCCGTTCTGCAAGCCGGGCCTGGAGAAGACGTACGGGCTCTCGGTGGGTTCGTTCTCCTCACTGGACCAGGGTGGGCCGCTGACCAAGAACGGGCTGCGTGAGGGCAAGATCAGCGTGGGTCTGGTCTTCTCCTCGGACGGTGCCTTCGCCACCAGCTGAGCCGCCTTCGGGTGTGTCGTGGATGCCCCCTCTCCCTCGCGGGGAGGGGGCATCCACGCGTCCGGGGACCCGTTCCCTCCCGTAGGGATCGTCGGTAGGCTGCACACCCATGCCAGCCCCGGTCACCCCCGACGCCCGGCGTCAACCGCTGCTACTGACAGTGCTCTTCTGGGGTGGCGTGGCCCTGGCTCCGGTGGCGGCGCTGATCCTGCTGGTAGCTGACGGTAACGGTCCGCTTCGCTTCGCGGCGGTGCTCGCCATCGTGGCGGTGGTCCTGATCGGCCTCTCCATCGCGTTGCGCCCCGACGGTGACGACGCTCGGGCCGACGAGCTGGCCGACGAGATCGAGGAACTGCGCCAGGAGCTGCGCGCCGAGATCGTGGCCGCCGCGCAGCGCGGCAACCAGGCACTCGACCAGGCGCAGCGAGCCCAGGAGGGGATCATCGCGGTCCGCCGCCGCCTCGACGCCACCGGCGCGGCCCTTGCCGGGGCCGCCCCGCCGGTCGAGCCGGCGGGTGCCGGCCGTGCGCGGGTGCCGGCCGCCGAGCCGGTGAACGAGACTCCGGCCTCCCGCAGCCGGGTCCCGGCCGCAGGCGACGCTCCGGCCGCCCGGGTTCGGGACGAGGTCGCCGGACGGTGGGGCCGCGACGAGCGTGCCGACGACGAACCGGCGTACCGCCACCGCGCCGCCGCCGACGCGCCTCCCGAGCCAACCGCCGGCGGCATGTACGGCGCCGCTCCCCGGCCCGGTCAGCACGACCGCCCGCGAGACAACGACCGCCCGCGTGAGAACGATCGCCAGGAGCCGGCGCACCGGCCGGTCGGCGTGGTCCGGCACACCGAGACCGTGCACGTCACCACCCGGCACACAGTCGTCGACGGGGGGCCGGCCGAGCCGGGCGGACACTACGGCGGTGGGTACGCCGGCCAGTGGACCCCGCCCGCCCAGGAGTGGACCCGGGGTGGCGGCACGGAGGGACGTGCCCGAGCGGCGGACCGCTCGTGGGGCGACCCCGCAAACCCGCGGTCCCCGTACGTCGACGACCGGGGCCGCCCCGACGACGACCGGGCTCGGCCCGCCGACGACAGATCCTGGGGCGCGCAGCCGGGTGCCCGAGGTCAGGCCGCGCAGAGGGGTGGACGGGACGGCTCGGACCGGAACAGGCCCGACGAGCAGCCGGGCTGGACGCCTCCCCGCGACGAGCCGGAGTGGACCGGTCAGCGCGACGCGTACGCCCGGGCCGACGAGCCCGCCCGGCGCGGCCGACCGCAGCGCGACGACCGTGGCTGGTCGGAGCGGGCCGAGCCAGACCACGTCGGTGCGCCGCAACCCGGTCCGGCTCTGCGGGCGGACGACACCGGCGAGTACTGGTCGCAGCTACGGGCCGGCGACCGGTGGGCGGCCGTCCGGGACGACGAGAACGGCCGCGAGCTGCACGTCGGGGAGCGCCGGGCCGAGGTGCACGCCGACGCAACGGGCACCGAGTACCGGATGGCGGACCGCTGGGCTTCCGTCCGCCACGAGGACCCACGCCGGCACGAGGACCCACGCCGGCACGAGGACCCACGCCGGCACGAGGACCCACGTCGGCACGAGGACCCACGCCGCCACGAGGAAGCACGCCGCCACGAGGACCCACGCCGGCCGGACGACCGCGAGTCCTATCACCGGTCCGAGCCGGACGGACGGCCGGCATTGCCGGTCGGCGGAGTGCCCGTGCCGGACGAGTGGCGCCCGCCGCGTCAGCGCGGCCACGAGCCGGAGCCCGCCCCCGAGCGGGCCGGCCGCCGCCGTGTCGAGGAACGGTACGGCTACCCGCCGCAGGACGACGCGCCGCGTGCCGGCGGCGCCCCGGTCACCGACCGCTGGCGCTGACCCGCACAACTGCCCCGGTCACTTGTCGATGTCGCCGACCACGAAGAACATCGAGCCGAGGATGGCGATCAGGTCCGGTACGAGGCAGCCGGGGAGCAGGGTGGCCAGGGCCTGCACGTTGGCGTACGAGGCCGTGCGTAGCTTCAACCGCCAGGGCGTCTTCTCGCCCCGCGACACCAGGTAGTAACCGTTGATGCCCAGCGGGTTCTCCGTCCAGGCGTACGTGTGCCCCTCCGGCGCCTTGAGCACCTTCGGCAGGCGGGTGTTGATCGGCCCGGTCAGCCGGTCCACCCGGTCCAGGCACTGCTCGGCGAGATCCAGCGAGACGTACACCTGGTCCAGCAGCACCTCGAAGCGGGCGTGGCAGTCCCCGGCGGTCTTCGTCACCACCGGCACGTCCAGCTCGTCGTACGCCAGGTAGGGGTCGTCGCGGCGGAGGTCCAGGTCGAGCCCGGAGGCCCGGGCCACCGGGCCGGACGCGCCGAACGCGGCGGCGTCGGCCGGGGACAGCACGCCCACGCCCACCGTGCGGGCCAGGAAGATCTCGTTGCGCCGGATCAGGTGGTCCAGGTCGGGCAGCCGCCGGCGTACCTCGCCGATCGCCGCCCGGGCCCGCCCGGTCCAGCCGTACGGCACCTCCTCCTTCAGCCCGCCCACCCGGTTGAACATGTAGTGGATCCGGCCACCGGAGACCTCCTCCATCACCGCCTGGATGGTTTCCCGTTCCCGGAAGGCGTAGAAGACCGGCGTGATCGCGCCGATCTCCAGCGGGTAGGAGCCGAGGAACATCAGGTGGTTGAGCACCCGGTTCAGCTCGGCGAGGGCCATCCGCAGCCAGGTGGCCCGCTCCGGCACCTCCATGCCCATCAGGCGTTCGACGGCGAGCACCACACCCAGCTCGTTCGAGAACGCCGACAGCCAGTCGTGCCTGTTGGCCAGCACGATGATCTGCCGGTAGTCGCGTACCTCGAAGAGCTTCTCCGCGCCCCGGTGCATGTAGCCGACGATCGGTTCGCAGGCGATGACCCGCTCGCCGTCGAGCACCAGCTTCAGGCGCAGCACGCCGTGCGTCGAGGGGTGCTGCGGGCCGATGTTCAGCACCATGTCGGTGCCGAGCTGCTGATCGCCGGTGCCGGCGACCAGGCCGGCCCCGGTGCCGACGGTCAGTTCACGGAGGTCCCCGGCGTCGGTGGTCATGCCCGTCATCGTGCCACGGCCGGCGGGAACGGGATGCCGACCGGTTGGCGCAGCCACAGGTGTCCGCCGAGTCCGGCCGGGTCCGTCAGCTCGGCCACCGCCGACGCGGCGGCCAGCGCCCGCACGTAGCCGGCCGGGTCAACCCCGGCCAGGCTCAGCGGCGGTCGCCCTCCGTCGGCCCCGAGCGCCCGCAGCGCCTCGGCCTGCGAGATCAGGGAGTACGCACACCTGGCGACCGCCGCACCGGCGGAGGCGACGGAGTCCATTGCCACGTGGGCTGTCACGTCACTCGACCCGTCCGGCACCGGAGGCACCTGCCGTCCACCCCGATACCCGGTCAACGTCCCGTCGACGGGCCTCCCCTCCCGCAGATGCCCGTAGTCCACCGCGACCGCCAACCCTCGGCTCATCTTCCGGATCGCGTTCGCCCAGGCTTCGTCTCTCGGTCTGCCGATCTCTGCTCGGTGGTCGCCGTGGGGGGTTTCCGGCTGGCCGCTGTGGGGGGTTTCGGGGCAGCCCGGCCGGCTCCGGGCGGTCAGGCTTGATCCCTGCGCCGGCCGGGCTGCCCCGAAACCCGACTCGCTTCCGCTTGTCGTGGCCGTCTCGGTCAACCCCGAGGTCGAGTCGTAGTCGCCGATGAGAGGGCTCGTGGTGCCCGAGGTCGGGTCACCGTCGGCGGTGGCAGGGCTCGTGGTGCTGGGCCACCAGGTGGTCAGCCAGTCGAGGTCGGCAGCGTCGACCGGCTCACCAACAGACTCGACGCCGCTCTCCGGGTCGACCAGCACATATCGCCAGCCGTCCTCGGTATGCACCGCGACGTCCAGGGGGACGTTGTCCAGCCACTCGGTGGCCAGGAGCACTCCGGTGATCCTGGTTGGGATCTCGGCTGTCCAGTTGATCTCTTCGGGCAGGTTCTCGGGGCGGTGGGCGTACTCGACCGCTGTGAAGCGGACCCGCTCCGCAAGCGGCGGGCGGGCGGCGACCGACGACGGCTCGTTGGGCGACGGGCGGGCGGACGCCGTGGGAGTCGGGGTTTCCGGGGAGCCCGCCCGCGCAGGGATCAAGCCTGACCGCCCGGAGCGGGTGGGCTCCCCGGAAACCCCCACCGCAACCCCGACGGCCTGGTGGATCGCTCGCAGCAGTTCTCCTCGCCCCGCACCCACATCGACCACGTCGAACCGTGGCGGGTGGCCGAGTGTCGAGTCCACCTGCGAGATCAGGCGCAGCAGGGCGCTCGTGAACGCGGGTGAGGCGTGCACGCTGGTGCGGAAGTGGTCGGCCGGCCCGGTGCCGGCGACGAAGAAGCCACCCGGCCCGTAGAGGGCTCTGCTCATGGCGTCCCGCCAGGCGATCGACATCCACCCACTCCGATTCCGGCCCCACGTCACGATCATCCGCGCCCCGCTCGGCAGCGGAGGGCGCGCGGTGATCAGTTGCTGAAAAGTAGGTCAGGAAAGCTCCCGGTACCTACTTTTCATCATTTGATCAAGGTGGGCTCCCCGGAAATGTGTTCAGGCCTGGAAGTAGTGCCCCTCGTTCAGGTCGGCGATCAGGTCGGGGTGGACAGGGGACCAGCCCAGCAGTTCGCGTGTGAGCGCGGATGACGTCGGGTTGTCCATCTGCGCGAACGACCCGAGGAAGCCGAAGAAGTTGTCTGCCTCGTCGGGGCTGATGCTTCGGACCGGGATGTCCAGGTTGCGCCCGATGGCGGTGGCGATCTGCCGGAAGGAGACTCCTTCGTCGGCGGCTGCGTGCAGGCGTGCACCGGCCGGGGCCTTTTCCAGGGCGAGCCGGTAGAGCTCGGCCGCGTCGAGCGTGTGCACGGCCGGCCACCGGTTGGTGCCCTCGCCGACGTATGCGGCGTACCCGTGCTGCCGGGCGGCGGCGATGATGGCGGTGATGAAGCCGTAGTGGTCGAGCGTGCTGTGCACGGTGGGCGCAAGCCGGACGATGGAGGAGCGCACACCGCGGGCGGCGAGGTCGACGACGAAGTTCTCCGCGTCGATCCGGTAGCCGCTCGGGAAGGCGTCGCGCTCGGTGCCGGGGCGACCGACGATGCCGCCCATCGCGAGCATGGCTGTCCCGCTGGTGCCGACCAGGGGTTTACCGGAGCCGTCCAGGCCGTCGGCGAGTGCCCCGAGGGCGGCCAGGTCGGTCTCGGCTGCGCCGGCCATGTCGCCGTTGATCATGAGGTCGTGGCGGAACGCCAGGTGGATCACCCCGTCGGAGGCGGCCGCCTCCTCCCGAAGGACGTCGAGGTCGGACAGGTCGCCGCGGCGTACGTCGGCGCCGAGCTTCTCGATCGCGGCGGCGGACGTGTCGGAGCGGGCCAGACCGACGACGTCGTGTCCGGCGGAGAGCAGGTTCGGCACGACCGCGGAGCCGAGGTGGCCGGAGGCGCCGGTGACGAATACGCGCATTGCGGTTCCTTTGTGAGATGGGCATGTCGCCTTGTGACATCACCGTATCTCGCCATGTCGCGTTGTGACATGGCTCGGCCGGAAAGAATGTCGCAACGTGACATCGGATACCATCGCCGCATGGCCCGCTGGCAACCCGACGCGCGCGGCCGCCTTGCGGCGGCCGCCTTCGAGCTGTTCCGCGAGCGCGGCTTCGAACAGACCACCGTCACCGACATCGCGGCCCGTGCGGGCCTCGACAAGCGCACCTTCTACCGGCTCTTCGGCGACAAGCGCGAGGCGCTCTTCAGCGGCGGCGAGCAGCTGGAGGAGGTGCTGGTCAAGGCGGTGACCGAGACGGCCGCCGGGCCGTTCGAGGCGGTCGTCGCCGCCTTCCGCCGGGTGGCGGACGAGATCTTCGCCGACCGCCTCGAGCTGGTCCGGATGCGTCAGTCGATCATTGCCAGCAGCGCCGAGTTGCAGGAGCGCGAGCTGCGCAAGATGAGTTCGTTGACGGCCGCGGTCGCCGCTGCCCTGCGTGCCAAGGGCCTCAGCGAGACGACCGCCGCCCTGGCGACCGAGTCCGGCGTCACGGTCTTCCGGGTCGCGTACGCCCGCTGGATCGCACCCGACAGCGATGCCTCGCTCGCCGACCTGATCACCGAGGTGGCCACCGAACTACGCGCGATCACCTCGGCCCCGAACTGAGCCTTTCTGCGGTGGTGAACGTTTTCACACCTCCTGTTTCGGCCCCGTGACGCGGGCGCATACTTGCGATCGACCGGTACCCCTTCTCGAGGACTGGATCGTCGTCATGAGCGCACCGCTGCGCCCGCGCCCGGCCGCCCAGTGTGGGCCTGCCACACCGCGGGACCGCGCCGTCACCGGCGCCCCTCCTTCCCGTCTGCTCACCGTCGGCGTCGTCGGCGCTGGCCGGGTCGGTGCCGTCCTGGGCGCCGCGCTCGCCGCCGCCGGGCACCGCGTGGTGGCCGTCGCGGGCGACTCCGGGGCCAGCCGCGCCCGTCTCGCCCTACTGCTGCCCGAGGTGCCGCGCAGCACGGCCGCCTCCGTCGCACGCGTCGCCACCGACCTGCTGCTGATCGCGGTGCCGGACGATGCGCTGGCCGGAGTGGTCGCCGGCCTCGCCGGGCAGGGAGCCCTGCACCCGGGCCAGGTCGTCGCGCACACCTCCGGCGCGCACGGTCTCGCCGTGCTGGCGCCGGCCGCCGCGGTCGGCGCCCGGCCGCTGGCCCTGCACCCCGCCATGACCTTCACCGGTACGCCTGACGACCTGCCCCGGCTGGCCGGCATCTCGTACGGGGTGACCGCCCCGGCGGACCTGCGCCCGCTGGCCGCCCGGCTGGTCACCGACCTCGGTGGCGTGCCGGAGTGGGTGGCCGAGGCGGACCGCCCGCTCTACCACGCCGCGCTCGCGCACGGCGCGAACCACCTGGTGACCCTGGTGAACGAGGCGACCGACCGGCTGCGGGACGCCGGGGTGGCCCGTCCGGAGAAGGTGCTCGCCCCGCTCCTGCGGGCCGCCCTGGAGAACGCGTTGCGCCTCGGCGACGACGCGCTTACCGGTCCGGTGTCCCGGGGCGACGCGGGCACTGTCGAGCGGCACCTGGCCCGGCTGGCCGCCACCGCGCCCGAGTCGGTCCCCGCGTACCTGGCGCTGGCCCGGCGTACCGCCGACCGGGCGATCGCCGCGGGCCGGCTGCGCCCGGTGGACGCGCAGTCGCTGCTCGGTGTGCTCGCCGAGACGAGCCGGGAGGTGGCGGCATGACGCAGGTGGTGCACACGCGCACCGAGCTGGCCGAGGCCCGCGCGGCGCTGAAGGGCACCGTCGGCGTGGTGATGACCATGGGCGCGCTGCACTCCGGGCACGAGACGCTGCTGCGCGCGGCCCGGGAGCAGGCCGACCACGTGCTGGTGACGATCTTCGTAAACCCGTTGCAGTTCGGGCCGAACGAGGACTTCGACAGGTATCCGCGCACCCTCGACGCCGACCTGGAGGTGTGTCGGCGAGCCGGCGCCGACCTCGTCTTCGCGCCGTCGGTCGCCGACATGTACCCCGACGGCCAGCCCCGGGTACGCCTCGACCCGGGTCCGCTCGGCGGGGAGCTGGAGGGCGCGAGCCGCCCCGGCTTCTTCCACGGCGTGCTCACAGTCGTCCTGAAGTTGCTTCAACTCACCCGTCCTGACCTGGCGTTCTTCGGTGAGAAGGACTACCAGCAGCTCACCCTGGTGCGGCGGATGGCCCGCGACCTGGACGTCCCGGTCGAGGTGATCGGGGTTCCTACCGTCCGGGAGCCGGACGGGCTGGCGCTGTCCAGCCGCAACCGCTATCTCAGCGAGCCCGAGCGGGCGGCGGCGCTGAGCCTGTCCGCCGCCTTGCGGGCCGGGGCCCGGGCTGCCGACGACGGCCTGGACGCGGGGGAGGTGCTGTCCGCCGCGCACGCTGCGTTCGGCGCCGGTACGCCCGGCGCTCAGCTCGACTACCTGGTGCTCACCGACCCTGAGCTGGAGCCGGGGCCGGTGTCCGGGCCGGCCCGGCTGGTGATCGCCGCCTGGGTCGGCGCCACCCGGTTGATCGACAACGCCGCGATCCACCTCGCGCCTCGTCCCTGACCCGGCGCCCACCACCATTCTTTTCGCGAAAGGCCAGCCTGATGCTGCGGACCATGCTCAAGTCGAAGATCCACCGAGCCACGGTGACCCAGGCCGACCTGCACTACGTCGGTTCGGTGACCGTGGACGAGGACCTGCTCGACGCCGCCGACCTGATCCCCGGCGAGCAGGTCGCAATCGTGGACATCACCAACGGCGCCCGACTGGAGACGTACGTCATCCCGGGCGAGCGGGGCAGCGGCGTGATCGGCATCAACGGCGCCGCCGCGCACCTCGTGCACCCCGGTGACCTGGTCATCCTGATCTCGTACGCGCAGATGGACGACGCCGAGGCCAGGTCGTACCGGCCGCGTGTGGTGCACGTGGACACCGACAACCGGGTCGTCGAGCTGGGTGCGAACCCGGCGGTGGCGGCCCCGGGCACGGCCGGCGACCCGATGCCCAACCCGTACGCCGTGTCCGGAGTCTGATCTCGCGGGACGCGATTCCGGTCTGTCACCGGAAGGTCATGTGCGGTTACCCTGGGCACGCTGGCGGAAGCCGGTAGGTGGCTGGGGGAGGCCGCGATGCGCCGTGCCATGACGACCCTGTTCGCCACTGCCGTCACGGCAGTGTTGCTTGTCGGCTGCGCCGGGTCCGGTGGTCTGGACGGCGACCTGACCGACGACTGGGCGGCGCTGCCACCGGCCACGGCGTTCACGCCGGCCGTCGGGGTGTGTCAGGCCGCCGACTTCGTCGAGGTGGTCACGCTGGCGGCCTATCAACCGATGGACTGCGCCGGCCCGCACCGGGTGGAGACCGTGCACGTGGGGGCGTTCCCGGCCGAGCGGGCCGCCGCCCCGGCCAACGGTTCGGTGGAGCTGCGCGGCGCGTTCGCCGCGTGCGACACCCGGGCCTCCGCGTACGTGGGTGACGACTGGCGGGCGGGGCGACTGCGGCTGTCGGTGGCGCTGCCCTCGGGGCCGGGCTGGGCGGCTGGTTCCCGCTGGTACCGGTGCGACCTGACCGAGCTGACCACTGTCGAGGCGGCAGCCACTGTGGTGGTCCGGTCGGGCAGCCTGCGGGACGCGCTGAAGGGGGCCTCCGGGCTGCGGTTGGGCTGTCAGCAGACCCGCGCCGGGGCGGGGCGGGGTGTGCAGACGCTGGTCCCGGTGGAGTGCGGCGGTCGGCACGACGCCGAGTTCGTCGGGGTGTGGCGTGCGCCGGACCGGCCGTACCCGACCAGGGACGCCGACTGGGCGCCGCTCTACACCGGCTGCCGCAGCGTCCTCGGCCGCTATGTCGGCGTGCCGGACGACTCCGACCTGCGGTTCCGCAGCGGCGTGGTGGTGCGCCCGCCCGGAGCGGGGCGTTGGCGGGTCGGTGACCGGGGGGTCCGCTGTTACCTGTGGCTGAGCGACCGTACGGTGACGGCGTCGTTGAAGGGCGCGGGCCCGGCCGGCCTGCCGGTGCGGACGAAGTGAGCACGGCCGTCCGGTCGGCGCGGCGCGGTCCGCGCCGGACGGCGTAGCCCAAACCACTCGTCCCGCCCCCGCCGCCCCCGGCGAGGATCGTTCGGGTTGACTGGTGGGATGGACCAACCGACCGTCGACCTGCCGGCCCTGCCCAGACTGCTGGCTGCGCCCGAGCCCGGCTGGGTGGAGACCACTGACGTGATCGTGGTGGGGTCCGGGGTGGCCGGGCTGACCGCCGCGTTGCACCTGCGTGAGGCGGGCCTGCACGTCACGGTCGTCACAAAGGTCAACATCGACGACGGCTCGACCCGGTGGGCGCAGGGCGGCATCGCCGCGGTGCTCGACCCGGCGGACACCCCGGCGGCGCACGCCCGGGACACCGAGATCGCCGGGGTGGGGCTCTGCGACCCGGCCGCGGTCCGGGTGCTCGTCGAGGAGGGGCCCACCCGGCTGCGGGAGCTGATGCGGATCGGCGCCGAGTTCGATCGCCACCCCGACGGTTCGTTGATGCTGACCCGGGAGGGTGGGCACCGCGCGGACCGGATCGTGCACGCCGGCGGGGATGCGACAGGCGCCGAGGTGCAGCGGGCCCTGCACGCCGCCGTGCAGCGCGACCCGTGGATCCGGCTGGTCGAGCACGCCCTGGTGCTGGACCTGCTGCGGGCGCCCGGCGACGGCCCGGACGGGCTCGGTCCGGCCTGCGGGATCACCCTGCACGTGCTCGGTGAGGGCAGCGAGGACGGCGTCGGCGCGCTGCTGGCCCGGGCGGTGGTGCTGGCCACCGGCGGGATGGGCCAGATCTTCGCGGCCACCACCAACCCGGCGGTCTCCACCGGCGACGGGGTGGCGCTGGCGATGCGGGCCGGCGCGGCGGTGACCGACGTGGAGTTCGTCCAGTTCCACCCGACCGCCCTGATCACCCCGCCGGGCGCGGGAGTGCCCGGCGCCGGGCACGCGCAGCAGCCGCTGGTCTCCGAGGCGCTGCGCGGTGAGGGCGCGTACCTGGTGGACTCCGACGGCAAGCGGTTCATGGTGGGCCAGCACGAACTGGCCGAGCTGGCCCCCCGGGACGTGGTGGCCAAGGGCATCCACCGGGTGCTGCTGGCCACCGGCGCGGACCACGTCTTCCTCGACGCGCGGCACCTGGGCGGGGACTTCCTGGCGGGGCGGTTCCCCACCATCGTGGCGTCCTGCCTGGCGATCGGCGTGGACCCGGCGACCGACCTGATTCCGGTGGCGCCGGCCGCCCACTACGCCTCCGGCGGCGTCCGCACCGACCTGCGCGGTCGCACCTCGATCCCCGGCCTGTACGCGTGCGGCGAGGTGGCCTGCACGGGTGTGCACGGCGCGAACCGGCTGGCCAGCAACTCGCTGCTGGAGGGTCTGGTCTTCTCCCGACGGATCGCCGAGGACATCGCAGCCGGCCTGCCCGAGCAGGTTCAGCCGGCGGACACCGGCGCGTGGCGTGGTGGCGCGGGCTGGGTGCTGCCCGCCGAGGTGACGCCGACCCTGCAACGGGCGATGACCCGGGGGGCCGGGGTGCTCCGATCCGCGGCGACGCTGGCCGGGACGGCCGGGACGCTCACCGAGCTGGGCGCGGCCCGGGGCCGACCGCGGACCGCCGACTGGGAGGCGACAAACCTGCTCACGGTGGCGTCGACGCTTGTCGCGGCGGCGTACGCCCGTGGTGAGACCCGCGGCTGCCACTGGCGGGAGGACTTCCCGACGGCCGACGAACGGTGGCTGGGCCACCTGGTCGGGTCGATCGGGGCGCAGGGCCGGGTGACGGAGCAGTGGGAGGGGACATCGTCATGACCGAGTTGACGGAGACGGCGTTGCGGGCGGCCGGGTTGGATCCGGCGCACGTACGGCAGGTGATCGAGGGCGCGCTGGTCGAGGATCTCGGGCCGGACTTCCTCGACGTCACAAGTGTGGCCACCATTCCGGCGGAGCAGACCGACACCGCCGACCTGGTGGCCCGCGCCGACGGGGTGCTGGCCGGGCTGGCCGTGGCCGCCGCCGTGTTCGAGCTGGTGGGCGAGGTGACCGGCTTCGGTCGTACCGTCGAGGTGTCGCAGCTGGCCCGCGACGGTGAGCGGGTGGCCCGCGGCGACGTGCTGGCGACGGTGACCGGCCCGACCCGGCTGCTGCTCACCGCCGAGCGGACGGCGCTCAACCTGCTCTGCCGGATGTCCGGAGTGGCCACCCACACGCGCGCCTGGGCGGACGCCCTGGCCGGCACGAAGGCGATGGTGCTGGACACCCGCAAGACGACGCCGGGCCTGCGGGCGCTGGAGAAGTACGCGGTGCGCGCCGGCGGGGGCACCAACAAGCGGATGGGCCTTTACGACGTGGCCATGATCAAGGACAACCACAAGCTGGCGGCCGGAGGCATCACGGCTGCCTACCGGCGGGTCCGGGAGGCGTTCCCGGAGGTGCCGGTGCAGGTCGAGGTGACCACCGTCGCCGAGGCCGTGGAGGCGGTCGAGGCCGGGGCGGACTTCCTGCTCTGCGACAACATGACCCCGGAGGTGCTGGCCGAGGCGGTGGCCGCCGTGAGCGACCGGGCGGAGCTGGAGGCGACCGGCGGGCTGACCCTGGAGGTGGCCGGCCGGTACGCGGCCACCGGCGTGGACTTCCTCTCGGTGGGCGCGTTGACCCACTCGTCGCCGATCCTGGACATCGCGCTGGACCTGCGCACCGAGTAGTTGTCTAGGCTGCGTGCGTGCTGCTCTGCATCGACATCGGAAACACCAACACCGTGCTGGCGACCTTCGACGGCGACAAGCTGGTGCACAACTGGCGGATCAAGACCGATGCCCGTTCGACGGCGGACGAGCTGGGTCTGATGTTCCGGGGTCTGCTCGCGGGGGACAACGTCGAGATCACCGGCGTGGCCGCCTGCTCCACCGTGCCGGCCGCGTTGCGGTCGCTGCGGACGATGCTCGGCCGGTACTACGCCGACCTGCCGAGCGTGATCGTCGAGCCGGGTGTGCGGACCGGGGTGCAGTTGGCGATCGACAACCCGAAGGAGGTGGGCGCCGACCGGGTGGTGAACACGCTTGCCGCGTACACCCTCTACGGCGGGCCGTCGATCGTTGTCGACTTCGGCACCACCACCAACTTCGACGTGATCAGCGGCCGGGGTGAGTTCCTCGGTGGCGCGTTCGCCCCGGGCATCGAGATCTCGTTCGACGCGCTGGCCGCCCGCGCGGCCCAGCTTCGTAAGGTCGAGGCGACCAAGCCTCGCTCGGTGATCGGCAAGAACACCGTGGAGTGCCTCCAGGCCGGCCTGTACTTCGGTTTCGCCGGGCAGGTGGACCGGATCGTCGAGCGGATGACCGAGGAACTGGGCGAGGTGAAGGCGGTGATCGCCACCGGTGGCCTCGCCTCCCTGGTGATCAACGAGTGCCGCAGCATCACCCACCACGAGCCGATGATCACGCTGATCGGCCTGCGGATGGTCTACGAACGCAACCTCTGACCGGCGGTTCAGCGCCGTCGGGAGCGCAGCACCAAGGTCCGGTACGGCAGCTCGACGGTCTCCCGGCCGGCCAGGGTGGGGTGGGTGGCCAGCAGTTCGGTCAGCTCCTCCTCGACCCGTCGCCGATCTGCCTCGGTGGCGGTGAGCCAGTAGGAGCGGGTGCGGATCATGCCGCGTAGCTCGTCCGGGGTGAGGGTCGTGCGGTGCGTGAACTCGCGCGCCTCGATGACGCCGAACGACGGACCGAAGTCCGCGTCCTTCACGACGGTCTTGCCCGACTTGTCGTCGAGGTGGGCGATCCGGCCCAGTTCCGCCACCCACTCGACGCTGTCGTCCCGGATGTTCCAGATGGGGGCGAACGTGCCGCCGGGGCGCAGCACCCGGGCGATCTCGGCGTGCGCCGGCTCCCGGTCGAACCAGTGGTACGCCGTGCCGACCAGCACCGCGTCCGCCGCCGCGTCGGGCAGCGGCACGGCCTCGGCGCTGCCCGCCAGCGCCGTCGTGCCCGGGGTGCTGCGGGCGAGCTGCGCCCGCATCCCCGGATCGGGCTCGACGGGTACGACCTGGTGGCCCAGGGCCTGGACGTCGCGGGTCAGGATGCCGGTGCCCGCGCCGAGGTCGACGATCCGGGCGTCGTGCAGCCCGTCGAGTGCCCACCGGATGGCGGCCTCGGGATAGCGGGGGCGGAACCGGTCGTAATCGCTCGCCGCGGCACCGAAGGACAGGGCATGAGTGTGATCGACCATGACGGGCAGGTTATCCGGTAACAGCCCCCCGAACGCTTGAGTACGCTCGGGCCTGACCCCCTGTATCTCCCGTGACGAGGAAGCGTGCCGTGAGCGAGCAGAACGCCGTGCCAGTGGACCCCGCCGATGACCTTCCCGAGCAGATGAAGGTCCGCCGGGAGAAGCGGGACCGGATGCTCGCCGAGGGCGTCGAGCCCTACCCGGTGGGCTTCCCCCGCACCACCACCCTGGCCGAGATCCGGGCCCGCTACGCGGACCTGCCCACCGACACCGCCACCGGCGACGAGGTCTCGGTCACCGGCCGGGTGATCTTCGTACGCAACACCGGCAAGCTCTGCTTCGCGACCCTGCGCGACGGTGACGGCACCGAGTTGCAGGCCATGCTCTCCCTGGACCGGGTCGGTCCGGAGCGCCTGGAGGCCTGGAAGCGCCTGGTCGACCTGGGCGACCACGTCGGCGTGACCGGTGAGGTGATCACCAGCCGCCGGGGCGAGCTGTCCGTGCTCGCGCAGCGGTGGGAGATGACCGCCAAGGCCCTGCGGCCGCTGCCGGTCGCCCACAAGCCGCTCTCCGAGGAGGCTCGGGTCCGGCAGCGCTACGTCGACCTGATCGTGCGGCCGCAGGCCCGGCAGATGGTCCGCACCCGGGCGACGGCGGTGCGTAGCCTGCGCGACTCACTGCACGGCCAGGGCTTCATCGAGGTGGAAACTCCGATGCTGCAACTCCTGCACGGCGGCGCGGCGGCCCGACCCTTCGTGACCCACAGCAATGCGTTGAGCACCGATCTGTATCTGCGAATCGCTCCGGAACTGTTTCTGAAGCGCGCGGTCGTCGGCGGCGTGGACCGCGTCTTCGAGATCAACCGCAACTTCCGTAATGAGGGTGTCGACTCCTCGCACTCGCCCGAGTTCGCGATGCTGGAGACGTACCAGGCGTACGGCGACTACGACACGATCGGCGAGCTGACCCGTAATCTCGTGCAACAGGCGGCGATCGCGGTCAGCGGTTCGACGGTGGTGACCCACGCCGACGGGCGGGAGTTCGACCTGGGCGGTGAGTGGCGATCGGTGACCCTGTTCGGGGTCCTTTCCGAGGCGCTCGGCGAGGAGGTCACGGTCCGCACCGAACGTTCCCGGCTGGTGGAGTACGCGGACAAGGTGGGATTGGCCGTGGACCCGAAGTGGGGCCCTGGCAAGCTCGCCGAGGAACTGTTCGAGGAACTGGTCGTCCCCGGCCTGCAGGCGCCCACCTTCGTGCGGGACTACCCGGAGGAGACCAGCCCGCTCACCCGGGGGCACCGCAGTGAGCCGGGGCTGGCCGAGAAGTGGGACCTCTACGTGCTCGGTTTCGAGCTGGGCACCGGGTACTCCGAGCTGGTCGACCCCGTGGTGCAGCGGGAACGGCTGGTGGCCCAGGCGCAGCTCGCGGCCCGTGGCGACGACGAGGCGATGCGTCTCGACGAGGACTTTCTTCGGGCCATGGAGTACGGAATGCCTCCGGCCGGGGGTATGGGAATGGGAATCGACCGGCTCTTGATGGCCCTGACCGGCCTCGGAATTCGGGAAACGATCCTCTTCCCGTTGGTCCGCCCGGAGTAGTCGTCCGCCAACTCCCCGCGAGTCGTAACGGCATCCTATTGACGGGGCGAGCAGCACGGGGGTTATTGTGCTCTCGTTAGCAGGAGCGCCCTGCTCGAAAGGAATGTGGGACGTGGCCAAGCAGATCATTCACAAGCTGGTCGATGACCTGGACGGTGGGGACGCTGACGAGACCGTCAAGTTCGCGCTCGACGGCGTTCAGTACGAGATCGACCTGTCCGGTGCCAACGCCGCGAAATTGCGTGACGTATTTGCCCCGTACATCGGTGCCGGCACCAAGGTGGGTCGCGGGGGCGTGGTGATCGGTGGGCGGGCTGCCCGCGGTCGCGGTGGCGCCACCGCCGACCGGGAGCAGAACAAGGCGATCCGCGAGTGGGCCAAGAAGTCCGGCAAGGACATCTCGGACCGGGGTCGTATCCCGCAGGAGATCGTCGACGAGTACCACGCCAAGCGCTGACCCCGTTCAGCTGACCGGTGGCAGCCGCCACCGCAGGGCGACACCGACGCCGGCCCGGACCTCCTCCGGGCCGGCGTCGCCGTATCCGCGTCCGGACGGAGCTGGATCCCGGGCCGGTTCGGGCGGGGCTCGCGGGCCGGTTCGGGCGGGCTTCGCGGGCCGGTTCGGGCGGGGTTCGCGGGCCGGGGATGTTTTCTGGCCCGACCGGCGTTGTCCACAGGCAGTGGAGTAACTATCCACAACCTGTGGACAACTTCCCGAAAGGGTCGAGGCGCCGCTTCCCGCACGGGTCGGGGGCCGCCGATCGGCCCTCCCGGAGGCGTCGGAGGCCCTTCCCGGGCCCCGTGGAGCCGGCAGAGGGCTTCCGTCGAGTCGGTCGGATTTCGCTCTGCGCGTAGCGCCAGGGGTACCGGAACACCTCCTGAGCGCGGACGGTTGTGCAAAACGACGTGGAACTGACCCAGACCGGAGAGACACGACCTCAGCTGAGTCGGTAAGCGACGATAGAGTAAGGAGGCACGGACGCCCGTCCTGGACGTTCGTGCACCGGCCCCGCCAAGATCTTGACCATCAAGGCGCACGGCACGTGAGGAGCACGAGGGCATGTTCGAGCGGTTCACCGACCGAGCGCGACGGGTTGTCGTCCTGGCCCAAGAAGAGGCCCGGATGCTCAACCACAACTACATCGGTACGGAACACATCCTGCTGGGCCTGATCCACGAAGGTGAAGGCGTCGCGGCAAAGGCCCTGGAGAGCCTCGGCATCTCCCTGGAGGGCGTCCGCCAGCAGGTCGAGGAGATCATCGGCCAGGGCCAGCAGGCGCCGAGCGGGCACATCCCGTTCACGCCGCGGGCCAAGAAGGTGCTGGAGCTGTCGCTGCGCGAGGCGCTGCAGCTCGGCCACAACTACATCGGCACGGAGCACATCCTGCTCGGGCTGATCCGTGAGGGCGAGGGCGTCGCCGCCCAGGTGCTGGTCAAGCTCGGCGCCGACCTCAACCGGGTCCGCCAGCAGGTGATCCAGCTGCTCTCCGGTTACCAGGGCAAGGAGCCCGCCGCCGCGGGCGCCGCGCCGGGTGAGGCCGCGCCGTCGACCAGCCTCGTGCTGGACCAGTTCGGCCGCAACCTGACCCAGGCCGCCCGCGAGGGCAAGCTCGACCCGGTCATCGGGCGCGAGAAGGAAATCGAGCGGGTCATGCAGGTGCTCTCCCGCCGTACCAAGAACAACCCGGTCCTGATCGGTGAGCCCGGCGTCGGTAAGACCGCCGTGGTGGAGGGGCTTTCCCAGAAGATCATCAAGGGCGAGGTGCCCGAGACTCTCAAGGACAAGCAGCTCTACACGCTCGACCTCGGTGCGCTGGTCGCCGGTTCCCGCTACCGCGGTGACTTCGAGGAGCGCCTCAAGAAGGTGCTCAAGGAGATCCGCACCCGCGGCGACATCATCCTGTTCATCGACGAGATCCACACCCTGGTGGGTGCGGGTGCCGCCGAGGGCGCGATCGACGCGGCGAGCATCCTCAAGCCGATGCTGGCCCGTGGTGAGCTGCAGACCATCGGCGCCACCACCCTGGATGAGTACCGCAAGCACCTGGAGAAGGACGCCGCTCTCGAGCGCCGGTTCCAGCCGATCCAGGTGGGTGAGCCGTCGCTGGCGCACACCATCGAGATCCTCAAGGGCCTGCGTGACCGGTACGAGGCCCACCACCGCGTGAGCATCACGGACGCGGCCCTGGTGGCTGCCGCAACTCTGGCCGACCGGTACATCTCCGACCGCTTCCTGCCGGACAAGGCGATCGACCTGATCGACGAGGCCGGCGCCCGGATGCGGATCCGTCGGATGACCGCGCCGCCAGACCTGCGTGACTTCGACGAGCGCATCGCCCAGGTGCGTCGCGACAAGGAGTCCGCGATCGACGCGCAGGACTTCGAGCGTGCCGCCCAGCTGCGCGACAAGGAGAAGCAGCTCCTCGGCCAGAAGGCTCAGCGGGAGAAGGAGTGGAAGGCCGGTGACCTGGACGTCGTCAGCGAGGTCGACGACGAGCAGATCGCCGAGGTGCTCGGCAACTGGACGGGCATCCCGGTCTACAAGCTGACCGAGGAGGAGACCTCGCGCCTGCTGCGCATGGAGGACGAGCTGCACAAGCGCGTCATCGGCCAGGAGGACGCGGTCAAGGCGGTCTCGAAGGCGATCCGGCGTACCCGGGCCGGCCTGAAGGACCCGAAGCGCCCGTCGGGCTCGTTCATCTTCGCCGGCCCGTCCGGTGTCGGTAAGACCGAGCTGTCCAAGGCGCTCGCCGAGTTCCTCTTCGGCAGCGAGGACGCCCTCATCCAGCTGGACATGTCCGAGTTCCACGACCGGTACACGGTGTCCCGCCTCGTGGGTGCCCCTCCCGGCTACGTCGGCTATGACGAGGGCGGGCAGCTGACCGAGAAGGTGCGGCGTCGGCCGTTCTCGGTGGTTCTCTTCGACGAGATCGAGAAGGCCCACCCGGACGTGTTCAACACGCTCCTGCAGATCCTGGAGGACGGTCGGCTCACCGACGGTCAGGGCCGGATCGTGGACTTCAAGAACACGGTCATCATCCTGACCACCAACCTGGGCACCCGTGACGTGGCCAAGGCCGTGTCGCTGGGCTTCCAGCAGTCGGAGGACTCCGAGTCCAACTACGACCGGATGAAGCAGAAGGTCAACGACGAGCTCAAGCAGCACTTCCGGCCTGAGTTCCTCAACCGGATCGACGACACCATCGTCTTCCACCAGCTGCGCCAGAACGAGATCCTCTCGATCGTGGACATCATGATCCGGCGGATCGAGACGCAGCTGCACAACAAGGACATGGGTCTCGAGCTGACCGACAACGCGAAGAAGTACCTGTCCAAGAAGGGCTTCGACCCGGTTCTCGGTGCCCGTCCGCTTCGTCGCACGATCCAGCGTGACATCGAGGACAACCTCTCCGAGCGGATCCTCTTCAACGAGCTGACCCCCGGTCAGATCGTCGTGGTGGACTGCGAGGGCGACCCGGAGGACATCGACAAGTCCAAGCTCGTCTTCCGGGGCGCGGACAAGCCGGTCGAGGTTCCGGACGCCGTGCCCGCCGACCTCGGTGGCACCGCCGCCGGCAGCGCGGCAGCGGCCACGGACGAGGTGGCATAACCAGCAGCAAGGGGGCGGGGCCCCGGTGGCGTGAGCCACCGGGGCCCCGCTTTTCGTCGTACCGCACCCACCCGAGCGACGGTCGACAGCACGTGCCGGGCCGTGCCGGTGGGTGGGCGGGGTCAGGGGGCCAGGGTCGTGGTGGGTAGGGACGGGCCGTCGCCGACGAGGCGGAAGCTGTCGGCTCCGGCCGGTTCGACAAGCCCGTCCTGCACCAGGCCGGCCAGCGCTCGGGCACGCTGGACGTCATCGGTCCAGACCTGGTCCAACCGTTGGTGCGGGACCGGCCCGGTGGTCTCCCGGAGCACCCCGAGCAGGAGCCCACGTACCTGCCGGTCGGTGCCCGCGTACCGCTGGGGTCGCCGGGTTGGCCCCGCCGGCGCCTCCTGGCCGGAGGCCCGCCACGCGCAGACCGACTCGACCGGGCAGGCCGTACAGCGTGGTGACCGGGCTGTGCAGATCACCGCGCCCAGTTCCATGAACGCGGCGCTGGCGAGTGCCGCCGCGGCAGGTTCCACCGGGAGCAGCTCTTCGGTGGCGACCAGGTCGGCGGGTCGGGTGACCGGTCCGGCGTCCGGTTCACCTGCCACGGCTCGGCAGACCACCCGTCGTACGTTCGTGTCGACCACCGGGTGCCGTTGCCCGTAGGCGAACGCGGCCACCGCACGCGCCGTGTAGGTGCCCACGCCGGGCAGGGCCAGCAGTTGCTCCAGCCGGTCCGGCACCTGACCGCCGTGCCGCTCCACCATCGCTACCGCGCACTCCCGCAGCCGTACCGCCCGGCGGGGATAGCCGAGGCGCCCCCACATGCGGATCGCCTCGGCCGGGGTGTCGGCCGCCAGGGCGGCCGGGTCGGGCCAGCGGGCCAGCCAGGCGTGCCAGGCCGGCACCACCCGGACGACAGGGGTCTGCTGGAGCATGACCTCGCTGACCAGGATGGCCCACGGGGTGACCCCGGGTTCCCGCCATGGCAGGTCACGGGCGTGCTGCTGGAACCACCGGCTGACCAGTGTGGCGAAGTCGGGTTGAGTCATGGCGTCGTCGATGATGTCACGCGGTCGGGTCCCGCTGGATGGGCGGCTCGGGCGGGGTGTCGCGGTGACGATGGGCGGATCGGACAGAATGCGCTGATGAACGAGCTCGCGATCACCGTCATCGGTCGGGACCGGCCGGGCATCGTGGCCGACGTCGCCGAGGTGCTGGCCCGACTGGGCGCGAACCTCACCGACAGCACGATGACCCGGCTGCGGGGGCATTTCGCGATGACCCTCATCTGCACCGGGCCGGACGCCGCCGAGGTGGAGGCGGCGCTGGTGCCGCTGGCCGCCGAGGGTCAACTGCTGGCGACCGTACGCGCGGTCACGCCGGACGGTGTGGTGGCCCCGGCCGGTGAGCCGTACGTGCTGGCGGTGCACGGTTCGGACCGGATGGGCATCGTCGCGGCGATGACCCGGGTGCTTGTGGACGCCGGCGGCAACGTGACCGACCTGAGCACCCGGTTGGCGGGTTCGCTCTATGTGGTGTTGGCCGAGGTCGAGTTGCCTGCGGGGGTCGCCGAGACGGTGACCGGACGGTTGCACCGGACGGCCGCCGAGTTGGGGGTCGAGGTCACCCTTCGGCCGGCAGACCCGGACCTGCTGTGAGTGACGGGCGGAGCGGGCCGGACGCCGGCCGGGACGTCGAGGCGTACGCCGGTCTGGGGGACTGGACACCGGAATCGCTGGGCGTGGCCGGCGAGGTGCGGGGCGTCGTTTCGGCCCCGCATCCGGTGTTGAGCCGGGCCGGGGACGAGGTGGATCCGACGACCGAGGAGACGGTCCGGCTGGCCGCCGACCTGGTCGCCACGATGCGGGTCTCGCCGGGCTGCGTGGGGTTGGCGGCACCGCAGGTCGGTGTGGCTGCCCGGGTCTTCGCCGTCGACGTGACAGGGCATCCGAAGGCGGTCACCGTGCACGGCACCTTCGTGCTCTGCAACGCCCGGGTGGTCGAGGCGACCCGCTGGAAGCCGGGTCGGGAGGGGTGCATGTCGGTGCCGGATCTGACCGGCGACGTGAAGCGGGCCAGTCGTCTGGTGGTGGAGGGTGACCTGCCGGGCAGTGGCGCGGCGGTCCGCCTGGTGACGGATGGCTTCGAGGCGCGGGCGTTGCAGCACGAGATCGACCACTGCGCCGGGCTGCTCTTCCTGGATCGGGTGGCCGGCGCGCACGCCGTCTACCAGCGCAAGGTCTACCTCTGAGCGGGCACTCGGAGGTCGGTACGTCCGTCCTTAGTGGAGGCTCGCCGAGCTGCTCCGGTGGCGCTCCGGCGCGTCGTGACGGGCTGGTGGGTGCCGCGCGGCTACGGTGGGGGGCATCATGCGTCTGACGGTCGGCCCCCTGCCACCCGCCGTGTACTGGCGGCGTCGCGCCGTCGTACTCGGAGCGGGGCTTCTTTTCCTGATTGTCCTGCTCTACTCGTGCACCGGTTCGGGTCGCTCCGGCGGTCGACCGAATGCGGGGGCGACCCCGACGTCGACTTCGACGTCCACGGCGAGTCCCGGCCCGGGTGGTCTTGTGTTGACCCCGGCGACGGGGGTGCCACCGGCGTCCGGGTCAGCCGATCCGAACGCTCCGGACCGGTCGGCCGATCCGAATGCCACGGACCCGAGCCCCGAGACCACAAGCAACAACCCGCCGCCCGGCTCGGCCGCCGGATCGGGCGACGACGACGGCACCTGCACCGACGCGGAGATCAGCGTGACCTCGGTGGCACGGCCCACCTCGGTGCAGCGCGGCGCGGTGGTCGACCTGCAACTGAAGATCAAGAACACGTCACAGCGGACGTGCAGCCGCAACGTCGGCGCCGACCTCCAGGAGATCTTCATCAAGGCCGGTGCCGAGAAGGTGTGGTCCTCGGACACCTGCGGCAAGGTCCAGGGTTCGGATGTCCAGTCCTTCACGCCCGGGTTCGAGCGCTCCTACGAGGTGGGCTGGAACGGGCGGGACACCACCCGGTGCGACGGTGCCGGGCTGGCTGCGGGCCCGTTGGCGCCGGCCGGGACGTACCAGGTGTTCGCGCGGGTGGGCACCAAGTACAGCGCAGCCGCGAAGATCACCATCACCGGCTGAACCGGGTCAGACGTACCGCTCCAGGATGGATGCCTCGGCGAGCCGGGACAGGCCCTCGCGGACACCCCGGGCGCGGGCGTCGCCCACGCCCTCCACGGCCTGCAGGTCCTCCACGGTGGCGCCCAGCAGCCGCTGGAGGCTGCCGAAGTGCAGCACCAGGCGGTCGACCACCGCCACCGGCAGACGCGGCACCTTGGCCAGCAGCCGGAAGCCACGCGGGCTGACGGCGGCGTCCAGCGCGTCCGATGCGGCCGGGTAGCCGATGGCCTTGGCGACCGACACCAGGTCGATCAACTCGGTGGCGCCGAGCAGATCCAGCTCGACGAGCGCCTCGTCCAGCGTGCGGGACTTGCGGCCGACCGGGAGGTAGTCCCGGATGACAAGCGTGCGGTCGGCGTCGACGCCGGCCATCAGCTCGTCGAGCTGAAGAGCGAGCAGTCGACCGTCGGTGCCCAGCTCCACGACGTAGCCGGCGATCTCGTCGGCGATCCGGCGAACCATCTCCAGCCGCTGCACCACGGCCACCGCGTCGCGGACGGTGACCAGATCCTCGATCTCGAGTGCGGAGAGCGTGCCGGAGACCTCGTCCAGCCGGAGCTTGTATCGCTCGAGGGTGGCCAGCGCCTGGTTGGCGCGGGAGAGGATCGCCGCCGAGTCGTCGAGGACGTGTCGCTGACCGTTGACGTAGAGGCTGATGATCCGCATGGACTGGCTGACCGAGATCACCGGGTAACCGGTCTGCCGGGCGACCCGCTCGGCGGTGCGGTGCCGGGTGCCCGACTCCTCCGTCGGGATGGACGGGTCGGGCATGAGGTGCACGGCCGCCCGGACGATGCGGGTGCCGTCGCTGGAGAGCACCACAGCGCCGTCCATCTTGCACAGCTCCCGGACCCGGGTCGCGGAGAACTCGACGTCCAGCGGGAAGCCGCCGGTGCAGAGACCCTCGACGACCTTGTCGTAGCCGAGCACGATGAGCGCGCCGGTGCGCCCCCGCAGGATGCGTTCCAACCCGTCCCGCAGCGCGGTGCCGGGTGCCATCAGGGCGAGGTTCGCCCGCAACGGATCGCCGGCGCTCCCGGCAGCGGCGGTCACGCTCACGCTGATCGGGCGGGCTGGCGAGCCCACGGCGCCGGTGCGGGCCTGGGGCGGCGCGCCGGCAGGCTTGGTGGTATCGCGGTCGATCGGCACGGGCACAGTCTACGGACTGCCGTGCGGTGGGTGCTGTCGTGGTTACTGTGATGTGTCACGATGCGGCCCTTCGAACCGTTTCCACTTGCGCCGATGCTGTCCGGTATCGCCGTCCGCGTCGACACGCTGGGTCACTCGGCGGACGCGCGAGCCGCATGATGCAGTGCCGAGCGCACATCAGTGACCTCGGTCACCCGCATCTGCTCGGGCCCGGCGCCGGTGCTGGTCGGGCCGCAACCCGGGGGGACCAGCGCCACCTTGAACCCCAGACGGGCCGCCTCGGCCAGCCGGCGCGGCACCGCCCCGACGCGGCGCACCTCGCCGGTCAGGCCCACCTCGCCGATCGCCACGAGGTGCGGGGCGATCGCCAGGTTGAGCCCGCCGGAGGCGACCGCCAGCGCGACGGCCAGGTCGGCCGCCGGCTCCACCACCCGGATGCCGCCCACGGTGGCCGCGAAGACCTCGCGGTCGTGCAGGGTCAACCGCTCGGTGCGCCGTTGCAGGACCGCGAGCACCATCGCCAGGCGGGCGGAGTCGAGGCCGGAGACCGTACGACGTGGCGAGCCGGCCACCGTCGCGCCGATCAGGGCCTGCACCTCGGTGACCAGGGCTCGCCGCCCCTCCATGGCCACCGTCACACACGTGCCGGGCACGGGTTCCGAGTAGCGGGTGAGGAACAGCCCGGACGGGTCGGCCAGGCTGCTGATGCCGCCCTCGTGCATCTCGAAGCAGCCGACCTCGTCGGCCGCCCCGAACCGGTTCTTGACGCCGCGTACCAGCCGCAGCGAGGAGTGCTTGTCGCCCTCGAAGTGCAGCACCACGTCGACCAGGTGCTCCAGCACCCGGGGCCCGGCCACCTGGCCGTCCTTGGTGACGTGCCCGACCAGCACCGTCGCGATGCCCCGCTCCTTGGCGACCGAGACCAGCGCGGCGGTGACCGCGCGCACCTGCGTCACCCCGCCCGGCACGCCCTCGGTCCCGGTGGTCGAGATGGTCTGCACCGAGTCGAGCACCAGCAGGCCGGGCTTGACCGCGTCGAGGTGCCCGAGCACCGAGGCCAGGTCGCTCTCTGCCGCCAGATAGAGCTTGTCGTGCAGCGTGCCCATCCGCTCGGCACGCAACCGGACCTGGCTGACCGACTCTTCCCCGCTGACCACGAGGGAGGGGCTGGCGGCGCCCACCGCCCAGTGCTGCGCCACGTCGAGCAGGAGGGTGGACTTGCCCACGCCCGGCTCGCCGGCGAGCAGCACCACGGCCCCGGGCACCAGCCCACCGCCGAGCACCCGGTCGAGCTCACTCACGCCGGTGGGCACGGCGCGGGCCGGGGCTGCGCTGATGGTGGCGATGGGCCGGGCCGGCTCGGACGGCAGCCGGGAGCTGACCACTCGACCGGCCACCGTCGGGCCGTTGACAGTGCTCTCGACCACCGCGCCCCACTCGCCGCACTCCGGGCAGCGGCCCACCCACTTGGGCGGCTGGTGCCCGCAGGCGTCGCACTCGTACGCCGGACGCGGCTCGCGGGTGGCGGCCCGGCCGCGGGCGGCACCGGCCGTGCCGGCACGCGGAGAGGTCGATCGGGAGGTGGTCACACCAGGACGCTAGCCCCCTCGTGCGACGAAAACACCCCGGCGTGGTGGTTCCCACGCCGGGGCGTTCGTCGATGTCGGGTCGGGTCAGTCGTGGGTGGTGCCGCCCTCGTCGCCCTCGTGGCCGCCCTCACGCTCGATGATCGGCGAGACGCGCGCGGCCGGGGTGAGCGGCACCGCGATCGGCGCCTGACCGGTGACCGTGTTGCCGTTGCCGAAGTCGAAGGTCACGACGACGCTCTGGCCGGAGCGCAGCGCCTCGGTGAGGCCCACCAGCCGCAGCTGGGTGGTGGCCTCCGAGTTGAGCTGGAGGTAGCTCAGCGGGGCCAGCTCGATCCGGGCGGGCTGACCGGGCGCGGCGGCGCTCGCCGAACCCGACGCCCGCGCCGACTCCGGGGCGGACGGGGTCGCCGAGGACGAACCGGTCTCGGACGGGGTCGCCGACGGGCTGGCCGAGCCGGACTCGGGGGCCGACGGGGTGGCGGAGCCGGACGCGGAGGTCGACGGGGTGGCGGAGGCCGACTCCGAGGCGGACGGCGTCGGGCTCGCCGAGCCGTCCGAGATCACCACGTCGCGGGCGCCCTGGGTGGTGACGGTGACCGTCACGGTGTTCTTCGAGTCGTTGTAGATCACGGCGTTGAGCGGAGCGTCCTGGCCGGCCCGGTAGCCCTCGGTGCCCGGGTAGGTGACCAGCAGGCCACGAACCGAGTAGACGCCGTTGGGGGCCGTGAGGTTGACGCCCTGGACCGACGGCTCCTTCTCGGCCGTCTCGGCGATCTGGCCGGCGCCGCATCCGGACGCGAGCAGGCTGGTAGCAGCCGCCATCCCGGACAGCAGCAGGGCCGCCCGCCGGGATCCCCTGATCGAGCGCGTCACGTCGGTCCTCCTCGTTACGATCCCCACCCGGCCGCACGCCGGGCACGGTGGCCATACCCGCGCAGACCGCGCTCCAGGGTAGTTGGAGCTGATCGAGGCCCGCACGCGGACCCGGCAATGCCACCTCTCCGGGTGCCCCTCACACCACCCGACCGCTCGCGACCAGCAGAACGACGTCGATCAGGGCCACCAGCATCACCGCCCGGAAGGCGGACACCGGCCGCCGGCCCGCCCGGGCCGCCGAGCGCCCGGCGTACCAGCTCAGTGGCGGCACGACGGCGGCCGTGCCGACCGCCGCCAGCCCGAGGGCCGACGGGGGCCCGGGCGGTCCAAGGACGAGGACGGCGGTCGCGGCGAGAAGCAGTCCGGCCGCCGCCGCCCGGCTGCCCGCCGCGCCGAGGCGGTGCGGCAGCCCCCGCACCCCCGTGCGGGCGTCGTCGGCCAGGTCGGGCAGCACGTTCGCGAAGTGCGCGCCGGCGCCCAGGCAGGCCGCCGCCGCCGGCAGCCAGGCCGGCGGGGTCGGCTCACCGGGGAGCGCCAGCACCACGAAGGCGGGCAGCGCGCCGAACGACACGGCGTAGGGCAGCACCGAGAGGACCGTGGCCTTGAGCGGCCAGTCGTAGAGCAGCGCGGAGACCAGGGCGATCGTGAGCCAGAGCGCCGCCACGGGGTTCGTGGTCAGCGCCAGCAGCGGGCAGGCCAGCGCGGCCACCGCCGCGGCCCAGGCCGTGACGCGCCGGCCCACCGCGCCGGCGGCGACCGGCTTGTCGGTACGCCCCACAGTGGCGTCCCGCTCGGCGTCCAACGCGTCGTTGGTCCAGCCGACGGCGAGCTGGCTGGCGAGTACGGCGAGCACCACCGAGACAATTCCCGACGGTTGGTGCCCCACTCCCCAGGCCAGCAGACCGGACACCGTGGTCACTGCGGCGGCCGGTTCCGGATGGCTCGCTCTGACCAGCCCTAACACCCTCGACGACATAAGGGAAGTCTGGTCGTTACCGAGCAGTCGTGCCACGCTCGGTGCCATGCGAGACGTGGCTGCGGCCGCGGCGTCCACCGGTCCCCGGGTGCTGCCGCGCAACGACCCGCGCCAGTACGACGACCTGGCCGGTGAGTGGTGGCGGCCCGATGGCGCGTTCGCGATGCTGCACTGGCTGGCCGCGGCCCGCGCGGCGCTCGTGCCACCGGCGACGCGCCCGGGTGCGGTCCTGGTCGACCTGGGCTGCGGCGCCGGGCTGCTCGCGCCGCATCTCGCCGGTAGGGGATACCGGCATGTCGGTGTCGACCTGACCCGCTCGGCGCTGGTCCAGGCCGCCGGGCACGGGGTGCGCGTGGTCCAGGGTGATGTCACGGCGGTGCCGCTGCCGGACGGCTGTGCCGACGTGGTCTCCGCCGGTGAGCTGCTGGAACATGTGCCCGACTGGCGGCGCGCGGTGGCCGAGGCGTGCCGGCTGCTACGCCCGGGTGGCCTCCTGGTGCTGGACACCCTGAACGACACGGCGCTGGCCCGGCTGGTCGCGGTGCGGATCGCCGAGCGGCTGCCGACGGTGCCACGGGGTATCCACGATCCACGGTTGTTCGTGGACGCCCGTGCCCTCGTGGCGGAGTGTGCCCGGCACGGTGTCGAGCTGCGCCTGCGCGGCATTCGACCGCAGGTCGGTGGCCTGGTCGCCTGGCTGGTACGGCGGGCACGCGCGGCGCGGGCGTCGGGCGCGACGTCCACAGGGCCTGCTCCGCGCATCGTGCCGACCCGGTCCACCGCCGTGCTCTACCAGGGCCAGGGGGTCCGCAGAGGATAGTCGGCTCGTGGCGGGGTATGGGGACGCCGAGAAGGGAGCGATATGACGGTGCACGCGCTTGAGGCGGCCCGCCGGTTGGCGCCGCGATTCGCCGCGCGGGCGGCGGAGCACGACCGGGACGGCTCCTTTCCGGTCGACGACTTCCGTGACCTGCGGGAGGCGGGCCTGTTCGGGTTGATGGTGCCCCGCGCGCTGGGCGGCCTGGGCGCCAGCTTCGCCGAGTACGCCGCGGTGGCCACCGAACTTGCCCGGGGCAACGGCGCGACGGCGCTGGTGTTCAACATGCACGCCTCGGTGACCGGCGCGCTCGGCGCGGTCACCGAGGAGTTGGCCGAGGCACTGGGCGTACCGGACGAGGCGCTGGCCGCCCGGGACCGGCTGCTCACCGCCGCGGCCCAGGGCTCCTGGTACGCCGTCGCGATGAGCGAGCGCGGCGCCGGCGCCCGACTCTCCCAGCTGAACACGGTCTACGAGCCCACCGACGGCGGGTGGCACCTCAAGGGCAGCAAGACCTTCTGCTCCGGGGCGGGGCACGCCGACGGTTACCTGGTGGCCGCGCGCAGCTCGGCCGACCAGTCGGTGGTGTCGCAGTTCCTGGTGCCGGCCGGTGCCGGACTGACCGTCGAGCCGACCTGGGACGCCCTCGGCATGCGTGCCACCTCGTCGCACGACCTGCACCTGGACGTCACGGTGCCGGCCGATCGGCTGCTCGGCGGCGTGGAGGGGCTGGCGCTGGTGGTCGCCCAGCTGATGCCGCACTGGTTGGTGGCCAGTTACGCGGCCGTCTACGTGGGGGTGGCCCGGGCGGCGATCGACGCGGCGGCCGAGCATCTCAACGCCCGTAACCTCGCCGGCCTGCCGGCGGTGCGGGCCCGGCTGGGTCGGGCGGACGCGGCGACGGCCGCGGCCCAACTGGTGGTGGCCGAGGCCGCCCGCCGGGTGGACGACGCCCCGGGCGACGCGGAGACCAACCGCTGGGTGTGGCGGGCGAAGCTGCTCGCGGGCACCACGGCAGCCGAGGTGGCGGCGTCGGTGCTGGAGGCGGCCGGTACGTCGGCGACCCGGCGCGGTCATCCGCTGGAGCGGCTCTACCGGGACGCCCGCTGCGGCTCACTGCACCCGGCCACCTCGGACGTCTGCGCCGACTGGCTGGGCATCGCCGCGCTGGGCGGAGACCCGGACCGCGACGGATCGGCACCGCGTTGGTGAGCCGGCGCTGCGGGACACGTACGGAGGAGAGGCCGGCCGGGGAGGCCGGTGGGACGACCAGGGGGAGGACAGCGTTTGACGAGAGGTGGGGATCGTGTCCGTACCAGTGATCGCGGGGCTCGGGACGGCGCAGCCGCCGTCCGCTTCGCAGGACGAGTTGTGGGAGGGCTTCTTCTCCCGGCACTTCTCCGGCACCACCCGGTCGTTGGCCCAACGCATCTTCGCGAATTCGGGGGTGACCCGACGTCAGGCCGCGGTCAACCCGTTGCTGGAGGACGTCTCGGACTGGCCGACCGAGCGCCGGATGCGGCGCTACCAGGTGGAGGCGTTGCCGCTGGGTAAGGAGGCGGTGGGGCGTGCGCTGACGGCGGCCGGGCTGGACGCCGGCGACGTGGGCCTGTTCATCGTCTGCTCCTGCACCGGGTACGCCACCCCGGGGCTGGACATCCTGCTCGCCCGTGACCTGGGCATGGCACCGGACACCCAGCGGATGTTCGTCGGCCACATGGGCTGCTACGCGGCGCTTCCGGGGCTGGGCGCCGCGAGTGACTTCGTCACCGCCAGGGGTCGTCCGGCGCTGCTGCTGTGCGCGGAGCTGACCAGCCTGCACATCCAGCCGTCCACCGCACGGGTGGACACCCAGCAGATCGTGTCGCACGCGCTCTTCTCGGACGCCGCGGTCGCCGCCGTGGTGGTGCCGGGCGGCCGGGGGTACGCGCTGCGCGAGGTCACGTCGGTCACCGACACCTCGACCGCCGACCACATGACCTGGGACGTCACCGACGCGGGATTCCGGATGGGGTTGTCGCCGAAGGTGCCGCAGGTCCTCTCCCGGCACGTTCGCGCCCTGGTGGACGGCCTGTTGGCCCGGCACGACGGCGTCAGCTCCGACGTGGACGGCTGGGCGGTGCATCCCGGGGGGCCGCGCATCCTCAACGTGGTCGAGCGGGAGTTGGCACTGCCGCCGGAGGCGTTGGCCGCGTCCCGGGCGACGCTCGACGAGCACGGCAACTGCTCCTCGCCGACTGTCCTGTTGATCCTGGACCGGTTGATGCGCTCGACACCGGCGCCCCGACGGGTCCTGATGCTGGCGTTCGGTCCGGGCCTCACCCTGTACGCGGCTCTGCTCGATCGACAGGACTGAGCGTCCGACCGGTACGCTCAGCACATGGATGCGGCGGACGACCGGCTGCGGTCGGCGGTGCTGGCCGGGGTGGCGGTGGCCGCCCTGGCGGTGGGCGGCTGGTGGTGGCGGGCCGCCGCTCCGGAGACGACTGCCGGTTCGGCCCGTCCGGCGGCCACGCCGAGCACGGGGCCGTCGGTCAGCACCGCCCTGGAGCGACTCGTGGCCTCGGGGGTACCCGAGGGGCGGGTGACGTTTCGGGTGGATCCCGAGTCCGGCGACGTCGTCGAATTCGAGCGCCGCCCGGCGATCGACCCGCAGACGCGGGAGACCCTCGGCTCCGAGGACGCTCCGGGCGATCTGCCCGTGTTCCTCTCGACGATCTGGCGGGAGCAGCGGGAAGTCGTCCCGGGCGAGGATGTGACCAGGCAGGCGACCGACGACGGTGGTGCCCACTACGTGCTGCAATACCGTTGCACCCGCCCCGGCATGTTGGCCGTGACCAGCACCGGAGCGGAGATCGCCGGTCCGGCGCGCATCGACTGCGACGGCGCGGTGGCCACCGCCGACGTGCTGCCCGGCAGCGGGCCGTTCCGGGTCTCCCTGTCGGCCGTGGGCGACCAACCCATCGACGTCGAGGCGCAACTCGTCAGCACACCCTGAGGGCGAGCCCGCCTGCGGTGGCCGTCCGGTAGCCCGCCGGCCGGGGCGCGTGGCCCTCGCCCGCTAGCGGAGGTCAGGCGGCGAGGGCGGTCAGGTCCTGCCGGTACGCCTCGACCGGCCCCACCTCGGGCAGCACCCGGGTCACGACGCCCGAGCGGTCGACAAGCAGTGCGGTGAGTGTGCCGGGGCGGGCCGGTTGCCCCAGGAACGAGCGCAGCCCACCGGCGGGGTCGGCAAGTGTTCGCACACCGTTCGCTGGCGGCGGGGTCTCGACCGTCCGTCCGCCGGCCACGGTGATCACGGCGACGCCGGCCGGTGCCGCCGCGGCCGCCTCGACGACGAGTTCCGGGCAGGGGCAGCCGTCCACCAGGATGATCATGGCGGGCAGCAGGCCGCGCAGTGGCACCGGCGCCTGGGAGGCATCGACCAGGTCGAGCGCGGGCAGTGGCCGGCCGGTGAGCGCGACGGGTGGCGTGGCGGGTGCCGGGGTGGGGCGGTCGGTGCTCCGGCCGGTGCGGGGCCAGGTCACGGCGAGCAGGCCGGCCAGGGTGGTGAGCAGCGCCACCAACAGGACCACCAGCGGCAGGGTGAGGGCCTGGTGCCCGGTGTGGCGGCCGGCTGCCCGGCGCAGCTCGCGGCGCACCTGCGCGGCCTCGCCGGCCAGGGCCGAGGCATCGTCGGGAACGACGACGCGACCCCACTCGGGTGGCAGGTCGGGCAGGCCCTCGGGCGGCCCGTGGCCCTCTGCGTCCGGCTTGCCCATCGGACCCCCAGGAAGCGTCTCGAGAGCGGCGTGTGACTCGGCCTCCAGCGTCCCGCACCGGAGGCACCTCCCGCTACACCTGGGCGCACTTCCGCCGGGCGGGATACCATGGGAGGAGCGCATAGCCCTTGATCTCGACGTTCTGTTCACCCGTATCGGGAAGTCATCCGTGCGTTACAGAGCGTGTTCGAACCATCGGTTTGACCGCCTGTCAAGCTGAAGAAAGACCTCTCACAGGGCCCCTGAGCTGCGCCAATGGTCAGGACATCGGTGAGACATCGTTGCCTGACCGTGTTACCCTAGACACAGCGAAAGGGGTTTCGAACCTATGGTTTTCAGTGTCGGCGAGACCGTTGTTTACCCCCACCACGGGGCCGCACTCATCGAGGCAATCGAGACTCGGGTCATCAAGGGCGAGCCTAAGCAATATCTCGTCCTGAGGGTCGCGCAGGGTGACCTGACGGTCCGGGTGCCGGCCGAGAATGCCGAGATCGTGGGCGTCCGTGAGGTGGTCGGCGAAGAGGGCCTCGGTAAGGTCTTCGACGTTCTCCGGGCTCCGCACACCGAGGAGCCGACCAACTGGTCGCGGCGTTAC
The DNA here is from genome assembly GCF_043197115.1 of Micromonospora sp. NPDC049275. Taxonomy (NCBI): domain Bacteria; kingdom Bacillati; phylum Actinomycetota; class Actinomycetes; order Micromonosporales; family Micromonosporaceae; genus Micromonospora; species Micromonospora sp. NPDC049275. The sequence goes on along the minus strand of NZ_JBICSN010000008.1, from coordinate 86,551 downwards.
AAGGCAAACCTGGAAAAGCTGGCCTCCGGCAATCCGCTGAAGGTCGCCGAGGTCGTGCGTGACCTGTGGCGCCGGGAGCGGGAGCGGGGCCTCTCCGCAGGCGAGAAGCGGATGCTGGCCAAGGCCCGTGACATTCTCGTCGGCGAGGTCGCGCTGGCTGAGAAGAGCACCAAGGACGAGGCGGAGACGCTGCTCGACAAGGTCCTCACCGAGGCCTAGTCCGCACAGCATCGTCGTACCCACTTCGTAGTGAAGAAACCACCGAGGACCGCGACGTGACCGCGCAGCTCAATCCGCGCGGTGACGTCGCGGTCCTCGTGCCTGCGGCGGGTGCCGGCGTACGGCTCGGTCCCGGCCGGCCGAAGGCGCTGCGCCTGCTCGCGGGCGAGCCGCTGCTGGTGCACGCCGTGCGCCGGCTCGCCGCCGCCGCGTCGGTGCACACGATCGTGGTGGCCGCGCCCGCGGCCGAGGTGGCCGGCGTCCGTGAGCTGTTGGCCCCGGTGGCGCCGGTCATAGTGGTGCCCGGTGGTGCCGAGCGTCAGGCGTCGGTCGCCGCCGCGCTGGCAGCGGTGCCGGCCGGCCCGTCGATCATCCTGGTGCACGACGCCGCCCGCGCGTTGACCCCACCCGAGCTCGTCGAATCGGTCGCTGCCGCGGTCCGGGGCGGCCGAGCCGCGGTGATTCCCGTCCTGCCGGTCGTCGACACGATCAAGGAGGTCGACGTCGACGAGGTGGTGCTGGGCACCGTCGACCGGGCCGCCCTGCGGGCGGTGCAGACCCCCCAGGGCTTCCGCCGGTCCGTTCTGACCGCCGCGCACGCCGCGGCCGGCGACCCGCTCACCGACGACGCCGGCCTGGTCGAGAAGCAGGGCGTCGCGGTGAGTTGCGTGCCCGGCTCGGAGTACGCCCTGAAGATCACCCGTCCGTTCGACCTGGCGTTGGCTGAGCACCTGCTCGCCGCCGGCGGCTGACGCGTAACCTCTGCTCATGATCGTTCCTCGGGTGGCCATCGGCACCGACGTGCACGCGTTCGAGCCGGGCCGGCCCTGCTGGGTGGCCGGGCTGCTCTGGCCCGACCAGGACGGTCTCGCCGGGCACTCGGACGCCGACGTCGCCGCCCATGCCGCGTGCAACGCGCTGCTCTCCGCCGCCGGTCTCGGTGACCTCGGCGCCGCCTTCGGGGTTGGCCAGCCGGAGTGGGCCGGCGCGTCCGGCGTGGCGCTGCTGACCGAGACGGCCCGCCGGGTGCGGGCCGCCGGCCTGGAGATCGGCAACGTGTCCGTGCAGATCGTCGGCAACCGCCCCAAGATCGGCCGCCGTCGGGACGAGGCACAGCAGGTGCTCTCCGGCGCCGTCGGCGCCCCGGTCACCGTCTCCGCCGCGACCACCGACGGGCTCGGTTTCACCGGCCGTGAGGAAGGTCTGGCGGGCATCGCTGTCGCCCTGGTGTACGACGCGCCGGCCGCCTAGGCTCGCCGCGATGTCCACCGAACCCGCCCCCGACCGGTTCGCCGGCGACGGCTATCTCGAACGCGCCCAACTCCTCGCCGAGCTGGGACGCCACGACGAGGCGGCCGGCGAGCTGACCGAAGGGCTCGCACTGAAGCCCGCGGATTCGCAGGCCCTCACCATGCTGGCCCGGGTGCATCTCGCCGCCGACCGGCCGGTCGATGCGCTCGCCGCGGCCGACGCGGCAGTGGCCGCCACGCCGGAGACCCTGCCGGCGCTCGTCGTCCGGGCGATGGCGCTTGTCGACCTGGGGCGCTACGCCGACGCGGCGACCACCGCCGATCGGCTCCTGGCGCTCGGGCCGACCGACGCGTACGCCCAGCGCAGCGCGGCGGCGATCCTGGCCGACTCGCGCAACGGGCAGCCGGCGCTGAACGCGGCCTGGCGTGGGGTGGAGCTGGCCCCGCAGGAGCCGCAGGCGCACCTGGTGCTCAGCCTGGTCGCGGCCCGGTTGGGGCTGTTCGACCTGGCCGAGCGGGCCTACCGGGAGGCCCTGCGGCTCGATCCGCGCCTCACCGACGCCGGGCACGACGTGGGCGTACTGCGCCTGGAGCAGCGCCGCTGGGCGGAGGCGTTGGAGCAGGTGGCGGAGACGGTGACGCTCGGGCCGAGCCGGATCGACTCCCCGCGAACCCTCGCGTACGGGCTGTACCGCCTGGTGCTCTACGGCGCGGGCTGGTCGCTGGTCGCCGCTGTGGTGGTGGCGTTCGCGGCCTCGACGAGCGACGGGTTCTCCCGCGTCCTGGCGGTGCTCGCGGCCGTCACCGGCGGCGTCGTGGTCTGGCAGCTCGCGGCTCGGCTGCCGGGGCTCACCCGGACCGTCCTGCCCGCCATGCTGCGCGCGGACCGCACGATGGCCCTGGCGATCTACGCGGTGGCCGCCGCGCCGCTGCTGCTGCTCGTGTACGCGGTGGTCGGCTCCCCGTGGCCGCTGGTGCTGGCGATCGTCGCCACCGCGATAGCCGAGTTCGCCATCTTCACCAGAACAACCTTCCGCTAACCCCCACCAGGGCAACCCAACTCAGCGCAAAACCCCAACAGCTCAACAAGCGTCTGTCAGCTAGCCCACGTCAGGGTTTTCGCCGGAGCCCGACCCGCGGAGGGATCAAGCCTGACCGCCCGGAGCGGGGCGGGCTCCGGCGAAAACCCCCACAGAGTGACTAGGAACGACGCGCCCAAGTCCAGGCGTACCCCTCGTCCTCGCAGGCGCGCGCCGCGTCGCACAGGTCGAGGGGACGGAAGGTGTCCACCATAACGGCCAGCTCGTCGAAGTAGTCCGCGCCGATGGAACGCTCGGCGGCGCCCGGCTGCGGCCCGTGGGTGAAGCCGGACGGGTGCAGCGAGATCGAGCCCTGCTCGATGCCGGAGCCGCGCCGGGCCTCGTAGTTGCCGCCGGTGTAGAAGAGCATCTCGTCGGAGTCCACGTTGTGGTGGTTGTACGGAACCGGGATCGACTGCGGGTGGTAGTCGACCTTGCGGGGCACGAACGAGCAGATGACGAAGTTGGGGCCCTGGAAGGTCTGGTGCACGGGCGGGGGCTGGTGGATGCGACCGGTGATCGGCTCGAAGTCGTGGATGGAGAACGCCCACGGGTACAGGTGCCCGTCCCAGCCGACCACGTCGAACGGGTGGTTGGCGTACACGTAGCGGGTCCAACCACGGCGGTGGCGGACCAGCACCTCGACCTCCTCGCCGTCGACGAGCAGCGGCGCGTCCGGGCCGCGGACGTCGCGCTCGCAGTACGGCGAGTGCTCCAGGAACTGGCCGCGGACGGAGAGGTAGCGCTTGGGTGGGCCGATGTGCCCGGCCGCCTCGACGGTGAGCAGCCGGACGGGCTGGTCGCCGGTGGGCACCAGCCGGTGGATGGTCGAGGTGGGGATGACGACGTAGTCGCCGGCTACCGCTTCCAGGGCCCCGAAGGGGGACTCGACCCGCAGGGTGCCCGCCTCGACGTAGAGGCAGTGGTCGCCGGTGGCGTCGCGGAACAGCGGCGAGGGTCGGTCGGCGAGCACGTACCCGATGCGGACGTCGTCGTTGGCGAGCAGGTACTGGCGGCCGAGGATCGGGTCGGCGCCGCCCGCGTCGAGCTTGTGGGTGCGCAGGTGACGGGGCTTGAGCGGCAGGTTCGGCGTACGGGTGAACGCCTGCGGGGTGAACTCGTCGGCGGCCAGGATCGCGGTGGGCGCGTACCGGTGGTAGAGCAGGGACGAGTCGGAGGAGAAGCCCTCCTGACCCATCAGCTCCTCGGCGTAGAGGCTGCCGTCGGGCTGGCGGAACTGGGTGTGGCGCTTGCGCGGCACCTCGCCGACGCTGCGGTAGTACGGCATCTCGCCTCCCGATATATCCCGTTCACCGGCCAGAGGCGTCCGATAATCGGACGCTGTTGTCCGTTCCTCGTAGCGTCCCGTACATTCTTGTTCCGTGTCAACGCAGGTGCCCGCGCTCCTCGACGGCCTGGTGGACGACGCCGCCGTCTTCCCACCGGGCAGCGCCGCGCTGCCCGACGCCCTGGCCGCCCACCGCCGGCACCGCGCCTCCTGGTACGCCGACCTGGTGGGCCCGCTGCTCCTCCCCGCCTCGACCGTGGCGGCCGGTGAGCTGAGCGGTCTCGTCGACCCGGCCGAGGGTCTGGTGGTCGGGCTGATCGGGGACACCGGGATCGGTCGGCTGCCCCTCGCGCTCTCGAAGCTGGCACCGAACGGTGTGACCGCGCGTCAGGTCGAGGTGGCGGTCGCCAAGCGCGGCGAGGACCCGCTGCCCGGCATCGCCGAGCTGCTGCGGCTGACCGATGACATGCCGGGCGTCGACGCCGTCTACGCCGAGCTTCCGCTGACCTTCGGGCTGCTCGGCGCGCTGGACGCGCTCGCCGCCGCCCGCGCCGACGGGGTGCCGATCGCCGCCAAGTTCCGCACCGGCGGGCTGGCCGCCGAGCTGTTCCCCACCCCCGCCGAACTGGCCGCCGTCCTCTGCGCCTGCCGGGACCGCGACCTGCCGTTCAAGCTCACCGCCGGGCTGCACCAGGCCGTGCGCCACCTCGACCCGGAGACCGGGTTCACCCACCACGGCTACGCCAACGTGCTGGCCGCGACGCTCGCAGCCGCCGACGGGGACAGCGTGCGGGTGGTCGCCGAGCTGCTGACCGCGCTCGACCCGCGCCCGCTGCTCGAATGCGCCAACGAACGGCTGGACGCGCCGCGCCCGCTCTGGGTCGGCTTCGGCTCGTGCAGCATCCTGGAACCACTTACCGATCTGATCCGGCTGGGGCTGGTGAACGGGGGGCACGACGCATGACCTGGGTGAGCGGCGTTGACGGTTCGCCGTACGGGGTGACGAACCTGCCGTACGGGGTGTTCTCCTCGGGCGGGGGCCGGCCACGGATCGGCGTACGGATCGGGTCGTGGGTGTTCGACCTGGCTGGTGCGGAGACCGCCGAGCTGGTGCTCGCCGCCGGCGCGCTGTGCCGACCCACCCTCAACGACTTCATGGCGCTGGGTCGCCCACAGTGGACGGCGGTGCGCCAGCGGATCGTCGAGCTGTTGACCGACGTGACGCACCGTCCGGCGGTGGAGCCGCTGCTGGTGCCCCTGGCCGACGTGGAGTTGCTGCTCCCGTTCGAGGTGGCCGACTACGTCGACTTCTACTCCTCCGAGCACCACGCGTCGAACGTCGGGCAGATCTTCCGCCCCGGTCAGCCGCCGCTGCTGCCCAACTGGAAGCACCTGCCGATCGGCTACCACGGCCGGGCCGGCACTGTCGTCGTCTCCGGCACGCCGGTGACCCGGCCCACCGGCCAGCGGGCGTCCGCCGAGGGCCCGGTCACCGGCCCGTCGGTACGCCTCGACATCGAGGCCGAGGTCGGGTTCGTGGTCGGTGTGCCCAGCGAGCTGGGCACACGCGTGTCCGTCGACGACTTCGCCGACCATGTCTTCGGGGTGGTGCTGGTGAACGACTGGTCGGCCCGGGACATCCAGGCGTGGGAGTACCAGCCGCTCGGCCCGTTCCTCGGCAAGTCCTTCGCCACCTCGGTCTCGGCCTGGGTGACGCCGCTGGACGCACTGGCCGACGCCTTCGTGCCTGCTCCGGAGCAGGACCCGCCGGTAGTCGACTACCTGCGCGACGTGCCGCACCTGGGGCTCGACCTGCGGCTGGCGGTCGAATGGAACGGCGAGCGGGTAAGCGAACCGCCGTTCGCCGGCATGTACTGGACCCCGGCCCAACAGTTGGCGCACCTCACCGTCAACGGCGCGTCCCTGCGCACCGGCGACCTGTACGCCTCGGGCACCGTCTCCGGCCCGGACCGTTCCCAGGTCGGCTCGTTCCTGGAGCTGACGTGGGGCGGGGCCGAGCCCGCGAAGGTCGGCACCGAGAGCCGTACCTTCCTCGCCGACGGCGACACCGTTACCCTCACCGCCACCGCGCCCGGCCCGGACGGCACCACCATCGCCCTCGGCGAGGTCACCGGAACGGTCCGACCGGCCCGCTGAGCCGCTGGCCGGGAGCGCGCGCCTCCGCTCACGCCTGAGCGCTTCCATCCCATCGATGAGACTCGTGCTCGCACCGTCTGTGCGATCACCAAGCCTGGTTACCCCGTTGGTCATCCGGACCACGTCGCCCCGCCATCCGTACGGCCGGATCTCGCCCGGCTGCGGGTGGTGGGGGGCATCCCGACGCACACGGAGGTAACGACGATGCACGATCTCACCGGAGCGCTCTGGCGCACCAGCAGTCGCTCGAACGACCAGGGACTCTGCGTGGAGGTGGCGGACAACCTGGTCGACGTCCTCGGTCTGGTCGCCCTCCGCGACTCCAAGGACCAGGCCGGCCCCACGCTGGCTGTCAGCCCTCCGGGGTGGACGGCGTTCATCGGCGCGATCAGGGGTGGCCGCTTCGACCGCTGAACGGCGAGTCGGGCACCCGTCGACGACAGGTGCCGGACGATCGCCGGAACGGACAAAGGGGCCTCCGGGTGGTGGAAATTTCGCCCGGGGGCCTCGTCCGGCCCTTACCGCGCGTACCGTCGACGACACGGGAGGGCGGCATGTCGACGGTGGCGGTTACCGGTTTTATCGACGCGAGCGCTGGCGATGTCTGGCGTCTGCTGACCGACCTGCCCGGCCGGGCAGGTCGGCTGACCGCGGCCGGCCCGATCGAGGTGTTGACCCCGGGCCCGTTCGGGCCGGGCACCGCCTGGCGTGAGGACCGCCTCCAGCCGGGCGGCGGCACACTCACCGAGGAGTTCCTGGTGGTGGAAGCCCTCGCGCCGCAGCGGCTGGTGCTCTGTTCCTCCGGTGCGGGTGCGGACTACCGGATCACCTGGAACCTGCGGCCGGTGCGGCGTCGCCGCCGGGCTCGCACGGCGGTCACCGTCGCCCAGGAGGCCGTGCCGACCGATCCGTACGGCCGGGTGGTGGCCCTGCTGCTCGGCGGCCTCGCCGCGCGGGCGGTCGAGGTGGCGCTCCGGCGTGATCTCGCCGACCTGGCCGTCGCGGCCGGCGTCCTCGGCTCGGTCGAGGCGGCCTGACCCGTCCGTCGACACCCCGCGGCCCGTACGACCTGGCCGGGGTCCGGCCGGTTGCGCTGGGTAGGGTGCCGTGCGGAGGTGCGGCATGGGGTTCCCGAGGGGCCGGCGACGGCTCGTGCTGGCGGTGGCGGTGCTGCTCGCCGTGGCGGCCGTCGCGGTCGTCGTCCACCGGGTGCTCGCGCCGGCCGAGGTGAGCACGCCGGCGCGCGGTGCGTATCCGGCCGCGCCCCGACCGGCCGCCGGTGTGGTCGGTCGGCTGCCCGTCGCCCCGTTGATCGTGGACGGGAGGCTGCGGGTGTACGCCGCACACCGTCAGGTCTACGCCGACGTGCCTGTCGACGGGCGCCATCGGACCACTCCCTACTGGTCGTACCGGCGCTGGCCGGCGGAGCTGACCGGGGTGGTGGCGAGCGGCAGCACCGTGATCAGTCGCTGGTCCGACGGCCGGCTCGTCGCGCTCGACGCGTCCACCGGGCGGGTGCGGTGGCGGGCCGACGGCCCGGTGCCGGCCCGGAGTGCGGCTGTGGCCCGGCGGACCGGGGCCGCCACGGTCTGGGACCCGCGCGGGCTCCTCCTCGCCGACCTGGCGGACGGCCGGACGGTGCTGACGGTCACCGGGGACACGCAGGCTCGCGGAGTGGACGTGGCCGGCGGCCGGGAGCTGTGGCGAGCCGACCTGCCCGGCGGCTGCCGCAGCGACCTCGGCACCACGGCGACCGGGCAGTTGATCGGCCTGGACACCTGCGCCGGGCCCGCCACTGTCGAGTTCCGGGACGCCGCGACGGGAGTGGTGGGTGAGCGTTGGCGGCCGCCGGGCGCTCCGGATCGGCTGGTGGTCACCCCGCTCGGCTGTCGTGCCGCCAGGTCGGACTGCCTGGGCCTGCGGACGGCCGGCCCCGGGGACGCCGGTGGTCGTGGTTGGCTGCTGGGCGGTGGCGAGCCGCTGGCCGCGCCCGCGCTGGACCCGGCCGGGGCGACCCTGGCCGGTGACCAGGCCGTCGCCGTCGTCGACGGGGTGGCGGTGGGACGCTCGGCGCGAACGGGCGCGGAGCTGTGGCGTTTCCCCGGCCTGGGCCCGGGGCGGGTGCTCGCGGCGCAGCCCGGCCGGGTGCACCTGCTGACCGAGGCGAACGAGCTGGTGACGCTCGACCCGGCGACCGGTGCGCTGCTCTCCCGCTACACGCTCAACGTCGGCTCGGACGGCACGGGCTGGGCACCCGGGGCGGTAGCCGCCGAGGACGGTTACGTCGCTGTGGAACGGCTGCGCGAGCCGGTCGACCCGGACGGCGATGACCAGCGCTACTACCTGACCTCCGAGGCGGTGATCCTGGCCGCCACCTGATCGGGGCACCGGACCGTGAAACTTTCACCTCATCTGACCAGAAAAGGTACTTTTCTCACGGTTCAGGTTTCCGGTGGAGGGGGTCGGCATGGGCAACAGGACAGCCAGATGGTGGGTCGGTGGCGTGCTCGCGGCCACCACGGGCCTCGTGATCACGGTGTCTCCGACGCTGGCGTCGGAGCTGCCGTCGGCGAGCGCGTTCGCCGCCGTACGGGCCGCGCCGTCGGACGACACGAGTGTCACCTTCGAGGTGGTGCCGGCCTCGCCGACAGTCACCCCGCCCACACCCACACCCACTGCTACGCCAACGCCCCCGCCGACCCGGCACCCGCTCACCCCGACGCCCAGCCACGGCGGAGAGTTGCCTGTCACCGGCTCGGGTGGGTCGGTTCTGCTCCTCGTCGCGCTGGGCCTGACTCTGCTGGCTGTCGGTTGGCTGGCCGCCCGCCGCCGCCGACCCAGCTGACGCACGCCGCCGACCGGCCGCCGATGGGCTTCGGCGGCCGGTCGGCGGCGAGTCTCAGCGTCCGGCCGGGACCCGCTCGCGGGGTGCGGCGGCAGGGGTGCGACGGGAGCGACGGGACCGCCGCAGGAGCACCGCGAGACCGGTGATCAGCAGCAGTGCCGCCACCGTCGCCCCCAGCGTCCAGGGCGACAGCATGCGGGAGACGACAGTGCCCTTGCGGCCGGCCTGGCCCGGGTCGGGGAACCGGATCTGCGCGGTCACGCTCCGCTTCACCAGCCCGCTCTCCAGGTGCACCTCGGCCTTCCAGGGGCCATTCGACAAATCGACGGGAAGCCGGGCCACCACCTGCCCGGCGTCACCCGGGGGCAGGGTGACGCCCTGCCCGACCGGGAACGGGCCGGCCCGGCTGCCGGCCGGTCCGTCGCTCAGGGTGACCGTGCCGGTGAGGTCGATGGCACGGCCGCCCGTGTTGGTCACCTGGACGGCCACCGACGGCACGCCCTCGGGGCTGCGGGCCGGCCGCATGTCGCCGATGGCGAAGTCGGAGGCCGGTTCCCCGCCGGGGCCGATGTCGAGATACATCCGGACGCCGACCCGGTGGATCTGCGTGACCTCGCCGCCGGCCCGGGGCGCGGAGGTGGCGGACGCCCAGACGACCCCGTACCGCTCGCCGCGGGAGGCCTCCGGCGGCACCGTGACTGTCGCCCGGACCCGGGCCTCGCCCCACGGCTCCACCTCCACGGCCTTCTGGTCGAGGGTGATCCACGAGGTCAGCTCGTTCTCGGCGTGACCCTCGCCGAACTTGAAGGCCGAACCCTCCAGGGTCGCCGCCGCCGGGTACACGTCGATGCGGCGGGCTTCGTCGGTGTGGTTGGTGATCAACACTTGTCGCTTGATCGTCGTGCCGGGCGGCAGGTGGTCGACGATGTACCGCAACGCCCGGGGGTCGTCGCGACGATTGTTCGGCGCCTCCAGCAGTCGGATGCCGAGACGGTCGTCGTCGCCCGGCTCGGCCGCGCCGGCCCGGGTCGAGAGACCCGGACCGGCGAGGCAGAACAGGGCGAGCACGACCGCGATGGTCGACCGCCCCCGGCGGCTACGCGACCGAATGTGTCACCGTGCCGGTGTAGATGCCCGCGATGCTGTCCAGCGGGACGTTGACGATCAGGGTGGGGTTCCAGGCGGCGGTGTTGCCACCGGTGCCGCCCGTGTGGGTGAAGGCGGTGAGCGGGGTGACACTGTCCAGTGGCGCCGCGGCGGCCGCGTTGGCCTGGCCCGGCGTGAAGGTGCCGGTGCCGGTTGTCGCGGTGGCCGGGCCCGACCAGTAGTCGATCTCCCCGGGCAGGACGGTTTCGGCGGGAGTGCCGCCGCCGGTCTGGAAGACCGTCGCCGTCACCGACGCGACCCACGAGGCGTCGGCGGCGCCCCGGGAGTCGGTGACCGTGACCGTGCCGAGCTGGCCGGTGATGGTGCCACCGGGTGCGCCGGTGCCCAGGTCGGCGGTCGCCGGCGCGACGATGTCGAGGGTGCCTTCGAGCACCTCGAAGGTGACGGTCGTGTCGTCGAAGGGCGCTGCGGCGGCCGGCGCGGCGAGGAAGCCCACCATCGCGGCGGCAGCCGCTCCGGCGAGACAGATCTTGGCAGTACGCACTGTTCGTTACCCCGTTTTCTCGAAGTGAGCCGGCGCGGGTCCGCGCCGCACCAGCTACTTCGGAAGATAGGGCAAATAACACGCATAACTAGACAAACGGCCCTTATGGCCACGATGGGTGACGTGCGGGACGCTCAGGTGAGCGCCGCCTCCGCAGCCGCGAGGAAAGCGTCGTTCTCGGCCGGGGTGCCGATGGTGACCCGCACGCCGTCCCCGGCGAACGGCCTGACGATCACCCCGCGCGTCTCGCACGCCTTGCCGAACGCCACGGCCCGGTCGCCCAGCGGCAGCCAGACGAAGTTGGCCTGGCTGGTCGGCACGTCGGGCACGAACTTGCGCAGCGCCTCGGTGACCCGATCCCGCTCGGCGACGACAAGCGCGCAACGGCGCTCCATCTCGCCGGCCTGGGTCAGCGCGGCGAGCGCGCCGGCCTGGGCCGCCGTACTCGTGGAGAACGGCGTCACCACCTTGCGGATGGCCGCCGCCACCACCGGCTGGGCGACCAGCCAGCCGATCCGCAGCCCGGCGAGGCCCCACGCCTTGGACAGGGTGCGCAGCACCGCAACGTTCGGCCGGTTCAGGTAGTCGAGACCGTCGGGCACCTCGGCGTCGGTGACGAACTCCCGGTACGCCTCGTCGATGACCACCAGCACGTCGTCCGGCACCGCGTCGAGGAACCGGTCCAGCTCGGCCCGGCGTACGGCAGTGCCGGTGGGGTTGTTCGGGTTGCAGACCAGGATCATCCGTGTCCGGTCGGTCACCGCCGCCGCCATGGCCGCCAGGTCGTGCCCGTGCCCGGCGTCGTTGGGCACCCGCACGCTCGTCGCGCCGCTTGTCGCCGCGATGATGGGGTACGCCTCGAACGACCGCCACGCGTAGAGCACCTCGTCACCGGGCAGGCAGGTGGCCCGGACGAGGTGCTCGGCGAGCGCCACCGACCCGCAGCCGGTGGCGATCCGGTCCGCGTCCACGCCGTAGCGCTGCGCCAACGCGTCGCGCAGCGCGACCACGCCCATGTCCGGGTAGCGGTGCGACGTGGTGACCGCCTCGGTGACCGCCTCGACAACACCCGGCAGCGGCCCGTACGGCACCTCGTTGCTGGCCAGCTTGATGGCCTCCGGCAGGCCCAGTTCGCGCGCCAGGTCGGCGGGGCTGCGCCCCGGCACGTAGTTGGGCAGCGCGTCCAGGTCGGCGCGGGTCAGTCGCAGCGCCGGCTGGTGACGTCCGGAGTCGGTCATGGGGTGTCTCCCGAGGGCTGGGGGTGGTCGTCCGGGGCGGGGGGAGCGGTAGTGGCGGGGACCTCGACGACCACCGTCTGCGCGCGTTTGTCGTGGAATGCCCGGCGCAGCGGGTGATCGAAGAGCGGAGACAGGGAGTCGACGAGTTGCAGCAGCAGGCCGAGCCCGGCGCAGTACCAGAGCAGGGTGGGCAGGCCCAACGTCGTCCAGCGGTTCAGCGCCCGGCCGAAGCCCAACGGCTGGTCGGCGGAGAGCGGGACCGCGCGGATCCGCATCAGCCGCTTGCCGATGGTCTGCCCGCTGGCGGCCATGGCGGGCACCTCGTACGCCAGCCACAGCGCCGTGGCGATCACCACGATCACCACCTGGAGGAGCCCGGTCTGCTCGCTGATCGGCGGCATCCCCTCGCTGGAGGTGTTGCCCTCCATGCCGCGCCGGAACGCCTCTCGCCAGTACGGCATCAGCTCGTCCAGCCACCGCCAGACGAACCAGCCGTTGACAAGCACGTTCAGCGCGAACACGAGGCCGAAGTCGATGAGCCGGGCCACGAGCCGGCGGCCGTAACCGGCCAACCTGAGCCCGTGCGGCCGAGGCTCGGGCGGCCGGCTGAGCCAGCCGGGAGGACCGCCGGGCGGGGCCCAGCCGGGTGGCACCCCCTGCGGTGGCCAGCCGGGCGGCGTGCCCTGCGGCGTGCCCTGCGGCGTGCCCGGTGACGCCCAGCCGGGCGGCGTGCCCTGCGGCGTGCCCGGTGACGCCCAGCCGGGCGGGCCGGCCTGCGGGCCGTACCCCGGGTAAGGGTTGTCCTGCGGGTTCCCCGGCTGCGGGGCCGGACCGGACTGCGGCGGCCAACCAGGCGGGGTGCTCACCGGGTGAGCGGTGGCGGGCGCGGGCGGGGTGACCGGTGTGGGCGGCGGCTCGGGCGGCGGCGGCCCGTCCGGCGGGATGGCGTCGACGGGAATGGGCGCGCCGAGCCAACCCTCGCCGTCCCAGTACCGTCGGGTCTCGGTGTCGGCGGGGTCGACATACCAGCCGGGTTGCACACTCACGCCGACGCTCCGCTTCGCTGCCTGCTGGTTCGCTCGCTGCGCTCGCTCACGAAGCCACCTTAACGACAATCGTTTCGGCGGCCTTGTCGTGGAGGCACTGCTGCCAGGGCTTGTCCCACAGCTGCCACAGCCCGTCGGCGTAACTCAGACCCGGAAGGAGCGAGGACGCCAGGAACTGCACCAGCCACCGCCGGCCGGCCATCCGCCGGTCGAGCGTGCGGGTCGGGTCGAGGGGCACCACGCGGACCTTCATGATCTTCTTGCCGAGCGTCTGACCGTCACGCTTGAGGTACTCCACGTGGTAGAGCCAGTAGAGCCCGAGCAGCACAAGCAGCAGCGCGGCCTCGGCCAGCAGCATCGGCAGGAAGAAGGTGGTGAAGAAGGTGGCCGGGTCGGGTTCCACGAAGGTTCCGTCCGGGTTGGTCCGGGTCATCTCGCTGAACATCCGCCACCACAGGATCAGGAAGACCGGCATGAACAGCACCAGCGAGACGGCGGTGGCGAGTGCCGTGTCGATGAGCCAGGCCAGCAGCCGGTCGGTGAAGCTGGCGAGTGGCTGCCCACCCGGGCTCAGCGTCGGCGGCGGGACCATCGGCCGGGGCGGCCCCGGATACCACGGTGGCCCGGCGTACCCGGGTGGGGCGTACTGCGGCGGCACGGCGTACCCGGGTGGGGCGTGGTGCGGCGGCACGGCGTACCCCTGGGGGTGTGGGCCGGGCGGCGGCGCGAGGCCGCCGGCGGCGGGCGGAGGCCCACCGACCGGCGGCGTCGGGTACGGCGGAGGCTGCGTCACGCTCGACAGTGTTACAGGTTGCCGCGGGCTTCCTGCTCCCGCTCGATGGCCTGGAAGAGGGCCTTGAAGTTGCCCTTGCCGAAGCCCAGCGAGCCGTGCCGCTCGATCAGCTCGAAGAAGACGGTCGGGCGGTCCTGGACCGGCTTGGTGAAGATCTGCAGCAGGTAGCCGTCCTCGTCCCGGTCGACCAGGATCTTGCGGGCCTTGAGCTGCTCGATCGGCACCCGCACGTTGCCGATCCGGGAGCGCAGCTCCGGGTCGTCGTAGTACGAGTCCGGGGTGTCCAGGAACTCCACGCCGGCGGCGCGCATCGCGTCGACGCTTGCCACGATGTCGTTGGTGGCGACGGCGATGTGCTGGGCGCCCGGGCCCTGGTAGAACTCCAGGTACTCGTCGATCTGCGACTTCTTGCGGGCGATGGCCGGCTCGTTGAGCGGGAACTTCACCTTCCGGGTGCCGTTCGCGACGACCTTGCTCATCAGCGCCGAGTAGTCGGTGGCGATGTCGTCGCCGACGAACTCCGCCATGTTGGAGAAGCCCATCACCCGCTTGTAGAACTCGACCCACTCGTCCATCCGGCCCAGCTCCACGTTGCCGACCACGTGGTCGACGGCCTGGAAGAAGCGCTTCGGCTGGATGCCGGCGTCGATCATCGGCTGCCGGTCCACGATCGGGCCGCGGGCCACGAAGCCGGGCAGGAACGGGCCGCGGTAGCGGGACCTGTCGACAAGGGTGTGCCGGGTGTCGCCGTACGCGGCGATGGCGGCCATCCGGACGGTGCCGTTCTCGTCGCTCACCTCGTGGGGCTCGACGACGCCTGCGGCGCCCTGGGCGACGGCGTGGGCGTACGCGGCGTCGACGTCCGGCACCTCGAGCGCGATGTCGCTGATCCCGTCGCTGTGCTTCGCCACGTGCTCGGCGCCGTCGGCGTCCGGGCGGACCGCGCCGGTCAGCACGAACCGGGCCGAGCCGCTGGTAAGCACGTACTGGGCGTGGTCCCGGTAGCCCTGCTCCGGGCCCCGGTACGCCACGCAGGTCATGCCGAAGGCGGTGGAGTAGTAGTGCGCGGCCTGCTTGGCGTTGCCGACCAGGAAGTGCACGTGGTCGAGCCCACGGACGGGGAACGGGTCGTGGCTGATGTCGTGGTCGACAGCGCCGACGAGCCGGTCGACGTCGACGTCCTCGGTCGACTGGGGTCGGTCGATCGCCTGGGTCATGGTGGTCTCCCTCGCGTACCGGCCGGCCTCGTGGGCCGGTTCCTGACCGAAGGATCCCGGGGCGGGCATCGAGTGGGCAACTGTCGGCGTAAATGCTGGTCAGGTTGTGCATTCGGTATGGTGTGAACCCATGAATGGTGAGCAGGCTGTACAGCTCGACGCGCTCGACGTGCGCTTGATCGAACTGCTCGCCGAGGAGCCGCGGATCGGGGTGCTGGAGTGCTCCCGGCGGCTCGGGGTGGCCCGGGGCACCGTGCAGGCCCGGCTGGACAAGCTCGTCGACAGGGGTGTCGTCGGTGGCTTCGGCCCGGAGATCTCGCCGGCCGCGATCGGGTTCGGGGTGACCAGCTTCGTCACCCTGGAGATCAGTCAGCGGCACGGCCACGACCCGGTCACCGCCCACCTCGCGGCGATCCCCGAGGTGCTGGAGGCGCACACCATCACCGGCTCCAGCGACCTGCTCTGCCGGATCGTGGCCCGCTCCAACACCGACCTGCAACGGGTCATCGACCAGATCGTCTCGTCGGCCGGCATCACCCGCGCGTCGACGATCATCGCGCTGGCGGAGCAGATTCCCTACCGCACGCTCCCGCTCGTCCGCAGCGCCGTCCGGGCAGAGGGACGAACACCCACGTAACACCTCTGGGCCCAGAAAGCGCGGCGACACGGCGGCGCGGGGCGTACGGATGATCCGTGAACGTGGCTACGGTGTGCGGGTGGCGAAGGGGAGCGTGCGCGGTGGGCTGCTGCTCGGCCTCGCCGTGGTCGTCGCTCTCGCCGCCACCGGCGTGTGGAATCCGTTCCCCGGCCTGTGGGAGTGGGTGGACCGCAGCGAACCCATCTCCGAGCCGGACGTGGTCTGGCAGCAGCGGGTCGGCGGCACCCCGCGCAGCGTGACCATCGCCGGCGACGCCGTCGTGGTCGAGCAGCGCACCCGCGTGGAGGCCCGCAGCCTGGCCACCGGCACCCAGCTCTGGGAACGCAAGGCGGACTGGTCGGCGGTCGCGGGCGGCGACCGCGACGCGGTCGTCGCCGTGGGCAAACTCCTGGTCAAGGGGTACGAGCTACTCGACCCGACCACCGGGGCGACCCGTCGGCGCGACGACGACGCAGTGGCCGTGTGGACATACCGCAATCTGCTGCTGGACGCCCGCTGCTCGGACGCCACCGACTGCACCCTGAGTGCGTGGGACCCGCGCGGCACCGCCCCACTGTGGACGGCCTTTCTGCCCGGTGTGCACAGCGGCCTGCTCGCCGACAACCCGGGCCTGCGTGGCACCCGCCGGCTCACCTCCACCCGCATCGACGACGGGGTGGCCGGGCCCGAGCCCGTGCCGCCGCTGCTCGGCTTCCCGGTCGACGGCCGGGTGCACGTCGTCGACACCGCCACCGGCCGGGTGCTGCAGAATGTCGAGCCGGGCCGGGACGAGCGGCTCTCCGTGGTGGGCGGTCGGATGCTGCGGATCGCCGCCCGCTCCCAGGACGGCACCTGCTACTTCGCCATCTCGGCCCGGGACCCGGCGACCGGGCAGGAGGCGTGGCAGCGGGCCGGGGTCAACCTGCGTACCGCCGACACCGCCGGCTGCGTCCAGCGCGAGGACCCGCAGGGAGCGCGCAACGTGCTGATCGGCGTCGGCCCGGACGGCCGCGAGGCGGTCATCGACGGGTACGACGGGCGGCTGCTCTGGGTCGGCGAGGCCAGCACCAAGCTCGTCGCGGTCGACGACCGCTACGCGGTGTTCCGCTCCGCGGACAAGCGTTCGGTGGTGTCGCGCGAACTCGGCGCGGACCGGGTGCGGTGGACCCGTCCGGCCAGTGCCAAGGCCGGTGCCGCGCTCACCCCGTACGCGGCGGTGCTCGCCGACGAGAAGCCGTCGCGGTTGGTCGCCGTGGAACCGCGTACCGGCCGGGAGTTGGCCGTCCTGCGGACCCCCGCGAACGCCCTCGCGGTCGGGTCGCAAGGCATGATCATCGGCGAGGGCCGGGAGATCGGGTACGTCCGCTTCGGCGCCACCGGCGGCACCCCCGTCCCGCCGCCCGGCGACGGTGGCAACCCCGGCCCCGGCGGCACCGGCCCCGGATCGGGCAACGACGGCAACGACGGCGACGACGGCTGCGGGCCGAAGAGGGAACTCTGCCCCGATCCCGACGGCGGCAAGGACGGCTGAGCAGGCGGCCACCGGAGCGCTGCGGGGCGGGCGGATGAGAGCGGCGTCCCAGACCCAGCCCGGCGGGTGGGAATGATCGACCGGTCTGCCCTAGGCTTGCCGCTCATGAGCAGTGCCGCCCCATTCTCGTACGCCCCCCTGCTGCCGACCGGTCCCGACCAGACGGACTATCGCCTGGTCACCGACGAGGGCGTGGACGTCGTACACGGCCCGGGGGGCCGTCGTTTCCTCACCGTGGAGCCGGCCGCGCTCACCGCGCTGACCGCCGAGGCGATGCACGACATCGCGCACTTCCTGCGCCCGGCGCACCTGGCCCAGCTCCGGGCGATCATCGACGATCCGGCCGCGTCGCCGAACGACCGGTTCGTCGCGCTGGACCTGCTGCGCAACGCCAACATCGCGGCCGGCGGGGTGCTGCCGATGTGCCAGGACACCGGCACCGCGATCGTGATGGGCAAGCGCGGCCGGCACGTGCTGACCGACGGCGCCGACGCCGAGGCCATCTCCCGGGGCGTCTACCAGGCGTACACCAAGCTCAACCTGCGCTACTCCCAGCTCGCCCCGCTGACCATGTGGGACGAGCGGAACACCGGCAGCAACCTGCCGGCCCAGGTGGAGCTGTACGCCGAGGACCCGGACGGGCACCCGGACGCGTACAAGTTCCTGTTCATGGCCAAGGGGGGCGGCTCGGCCAACAAGTCGTACCTCTACCAGGAGACGAAGGCACTGCTCAACCCGACGCGGATGATGCAGTTCCTGGAGGAGAAGCTGCGGCTGATCGGCACGGCCGCGTGCCCGCCGTACCACCTGGCCATCGTCATCGGCGGCACCTCCGCCGAGTACGCGCTGAAGACCGCGAAGTACGCGAGCGCCAAGTACCTCGACGCGCTGCCCACCTCCGGGTCGATGAGCGCGCACGGCTTCCGGGACCTGGAGCTGGAGGCGGAGGTGCTGGAGCTGACCCGCAACTTCGGCATCGGGGCGCAGTTCGGCGGCAGGTACTTCTGCCACGATGTGCGGGTGGTCCGGCTGCCTCGGCACGGCGCCTCGTGCCCGGTGGCGATCGCCGTCTCCTGCTCGGCCGACCGGCAGGCCGTCGCCAAGATCACCCCGTCGGGCGTCTGGCTGGAGCGACTGGAGACCGACCCGGCGCGGTTCCTGCCCGACGTCACCGACGACGCGCTCGACGCCGAGATGGTCGTCCGGGTCGATCTGAACCGGCCGATGGACGAGATCCGCGCCGAGCTGTCCAAGTACCCGGTGAAGACCCGCCTGTCGCTGTCCGGCCCGCTGGTGGTGGCCCGCGACATCGCCCACGCCAAGATCGCCGAGCGGTTGGACGCGGGCGAGCCGATGCCGCAGTACCTGCGTGACCACGCCGTCTACTACGCCGGCCCGGCGAAGACCCCCGAGGGGTACGCGTCCGGCTCGTTCGGCCCGACCACTGCCGGCCGGATGGACGCGTACGTGGAGAAGTTCCAGGCCGCCGGTGGTTCGCAGGTGATGCTGGCCAAGGGCAACCGGTCGGGTCAGGTGACCCGCTCCTGCCAGCAGCATGGCGGCTTCTACCTCGGTTCGATCGGCGGCCCCGCGGCCCGCCTCGCCCAGGACTGCATCAAGCACGTCGAGGTGCTCGAATATCCGGAGCTGGGCATGGAAGCGGTCTGGAAGATCGAGGTGGAGGATTTCCCCGCCTTCATCGTCGTCGACGACAAGGGCAACGACTTCTTCGCCGAGGTCACCAAGCCGGTGCTCACCGTCGGTCGGCGCTGACTCCACAGCGACGGAAAAAGGGTGCCGGGCGGACTCGCCCGGCACCCTTTCGTCGCCCGTGCTCACCGACATCGGTGCGCCCGCCCCGCTGGGGTGGGCCGGGCGCACCGCCCCCGTCGGATGCCGTCACCGACAACCCGGACTGAGTCTCCGGTGGACCACCCTCGATCCGCTCTCAGATCACTATCACCGCAATGCCGCGATCCGTGACCGCCGGGCTACGCTGCTGGACGTTGGGGCATTGACACGGGGGAGCAGATGCGGTTCGGGATCCTGGGGCCTCTGCGCGTCGGCGGTGGCGAGTCCACCGTCACCGCCGGTCGCGATCGGATCGTGCTCGCCATGCTGCTGCTGCGCTCCGGCCGGCTGGTGCCGGTCGACGAGCTCGTGGACGCGGTGTGGGAGGAACAGCCGCCCGCCACCGCGCGGGCGCAGTTGCACACCTGCGTGTCACGGCTGCGTCGCCGGTTCGCCGAGCTGGGGCTCGCCCCGGACATCATCGTCACCGACCCGGCCGGGTACGGCGTCCGCATCGCCCCGACCGACCTGGACGCCGAGGTCTTCGCCCGTACGGTGGAGACGGCCCGCGCCGCCTTCACGGCCGGGCGACTGGCCGAGGCGGGTGAGCGATTCCGCGCTGCCCTGGCACTGTGGCGGGGACCCGCGCTCGGTGGTGTCCCGAGCCGCAGCGTCCGCCGACGGGCCCAGACGCTCGACGAGCAGCGCCTCAGCGCTCTGGAGGAGTGCGTCGACGTCGAGCTGCGCCTCGGCCGGGCCGCGGAGCTGATCGAGGAGCTGACCGAGAGCGTCGACCAGCATCCGTTGCGGGAGCGTCTGCGCGGCCAACTGATGCTGGCGTTGTCCTCGGTCGGTCGACAGGCCGACGCGCTCGCGGTCTACCGCGAGGGCCGGCGGTTGCACGCCGACGAGCTGGGCATCGAACCAGGTGCCGAGTTGCAGGCGCTGCACCAGCGCGTACTCGCCGGCGACCTGGCCCTGGCCGGCCGGGAGCCGCGGCCGATCGCGCCGGTCCGCTCACTGCCCCGGGCGATCGGCGACTTCACCGGTCGGCACGACACGGTGGCCCGACTGGTCAAGGAGATCGAGGAGGACGGCACCCGGATCCAGGTCATCGACGGCATGGCCGGCAGCGGCAAGACGACGCTCGCGGTGCACGTCGCCACCGCTCTCGCCGACCGTTACCCGGACGCCCAGCTCTTCATCGACCTGCACGGCCACAGTGAGCGTCGGCCCCTGGTGCCGACCACGGCCGTGGCGACCCTGCTGCGCCAGCTGGGCGTGCCGGCCGAGCGGATACCGGAGGACACGGACGACCGGCTGGCGCTCTGGCGCACCGAGCTGGCCGGCCGGCGTGCCCTGCTGGTGCTGGACAACGCGGCCACCGCCGATCAGGTGACACCGCTGCTACCCAACGGTTCGCACTGTCTGGTGTTGATCACCAGTCGTCGCCGACTGGTCGGGCTCGACGAGGGCCGCCCTTCGTCGCTGCCCGTGCTGGACGCCGACGAGGCGATCGAGCTGCTCGGCCGGGTGGCCGGCGCGGAGCGGATCGCCGCCGAACCGGAGGCGGCAGCCGAGGTGGCGCGGCGCTGTGGTCACCTGCCGCTCGCGATCCGGCTGGCCGGCGCCCGTCTGGCGCACCGGCCCCGCTGGCGGGTCGCCGACCTCGCCGAGCGGCTGCTCGCCGGGGCGGGCGCGTTGGCCGAGCTGACCGCCGGTCAGCGCTCGGTGGGGCAGGCGTTCGCGCTGTCGTACGCGCAGGTCTCGCCGCAGGCGCAGCGGCTGTTTCCGCTCCTGGGTCTGCACCCCGGCGGACGGCTGGACAGTCGGGTGGCCGCCGCCTTCGCGGAACTGCCCCTGGCCGACACCCAGGACGTGCTGGACGAGCTGGTCGACGCACATCTGGTGGAGGAGGCGCAGCCCGGCCGGTACCGGTTGCACGATCTGCTGCGCGAGTACGCTCGGCTGCTGCTCGCCGCCCCGGAGCGTCAGGCTGAGCGTCAGGCCGCGCTGGAGCGGCTGCTCGATTACCACCTCTCCGCCACGTTGGCGATCGCCCGGACGACCGAGGCGGCGGGCAGCCGCCGCAACCTCCCCGCGCATACACCCGGCCGGCCCGACCTGCTGGCCGTCCCGGTCGCTGAGGGGCGGGCGTGGTTCGAGGAGAACCTCCCCGGGCTCACCGCTCTGGTCCGGGTCGCCGAGGAGGAGGGCTTCCCGACTCAGTGCTGGCAGCTGGCCCGGGCCTGTTGGCGGCTCAACTTCGACGGCGGGCACCTCGACGAGCTGGTCGAGACCCACACGATCGGCCTCCGAGCGGCCGAACGGCTGGGCGACGAGGCGGCGGTGGCCGCCATGCTCAACTACCTCGCCTCGGCGTACTTCCGGCTGGCCCGCTTCCCGGAGGCGATCAGGGCGATGGAGGTGGCGCTCGACCTGCGCCGCCGGCACGGGCTGCGTGGCGACGTGCTCAGCACGCTGTGGAATCTGGGTCTCTCGTACTCCGCGAACGGCGACTACCGCCAGGGCAAGGCGAAGTTCGACGAGGCTCTCGACATGATCAACGGTCAGGGTGACGGCGACGAACTGACAAACCTGCTGAACAACCTGTGTTGTGGGCTGATCGGGTGGGGCCGGTACACCGAGGCGCTGCCCATCGCCCGGCAGCACCTCGTACTTGCCCGGCAGGCCGGGGACATGGCGCAGACCGCGCACGCGTTCGGGCACCTCGGCATGATTCGTCACCGGCTCGGCGATGTGGGCCCGGCTCGTCGAATTCTGCGGCTTGCGCTGTACCTGAGGCGCAAGGCACGCCATCGATTCGGCGAGGGTGAGGTGCTCAACGAGATCGGTGTGATGGAGCGCAACGCCGGGAAGCCGGAACGTGCCGCGGCTCTGCACCGGGACGCCCTGGTGGCGATGACGGAGGCCGGCGACCGGATCGCTCAGTGCGCTTCCCGTAACCTGCTGGCCCTGGCCGTGCTGGAGCAGGGAGACGCCGCCAGCGCGCTCGACCTGCATCGCCGGGTGCTCGTCGACGCCGGCCGGCTGGGTGCGCGCTACGAGCAGGCGATGGCGCTTCAGGGCATCGCCCGCTGCGTACGAAAGACCGACCCCGCCTCCGCCCGGCTGCACCTGACCCGGGCGTTGTCTCTGCTCCGGCAGCTCGACGTCCCGGACCGGCACGAGGTGGAACGGCTGCTCGCCGAGTTGGGCTGACGGATCATCTGCGAGTCGGCCACTGGCGCGGCAGGATGGTACGCGTGACGACTCCAGAGGCGACCGGTTACCGGATCGAACGCGACTCGATGGGCGAGGTGGAGGTGCCCGCCGAGGCGCTGTGGCGGGCGCAGACCCAGCGCGCGGTGCAGAACTTCCCGATCTCCGGCCGAGGTATCGAACCGGCCCAGATCAAGGCGCTCGCGCAGATCAAGGGCGCGGCGGCAGAGGTCAACGGCGAGCTGGGCGTGATCGACGCCAATGTGGCCGCGGCGATCGCCGCCGCCGCCGCGCACGTGGCCGACGGCGGCTACGACGACCAGTTCCCGGTCGACGTGTTCCAGACCGGTTCCGGCACGTCGTCCAACATGAACGCCAACGAGGTGATCGCGACCCTGGCGAGCCGGGAACTGGGTTCGCCTGTGCACCCGAACGACCACGTCAACGCCTCCCAGTCCAGCAACGACGTCTTCCCGTCCTCGATCCACCTGGCGGCCACCCAGTTCATCGCGGAGGATCTGCTGCCGTCGCTGACCCACCTCGCCGAGGCGCTGGAGGGCAAGGCCGCCGAGTTCGAGACGGTGGTCAAGGCGGGGCGTACCCACCTGATGGACGCCACCCCGGTCACCCTCGGGCAGGAGTTCGGTGGGTACGCCGCCCAGGTCCGCTACGGCATCGAGCGGTTGGAGGGGGCGCTGCCCCGGCTGGCCGAGCTGCCGCTGGGCGGCACGGCCGTGGGCACCGGGATCAACACGCCGCTCGGCTTCGCCGCCGCCGTGATCGGCAGGCTCCGCGAGTCGACCGGGCTGCCGCTGTCCGAGGCCCGCAACCACTTCGAGGCGCAGGGCGCCCGCGACGCGCTGGTGGAGACCTCGGGGCAGCTACGCACCATCGCCGTGGGTCTCTACAAGGTCGCCAACGACATCCGCTGGATGGGCTCCGGCCCCCGTGCCGGCCTGCGGGAGCTGCGCATCCCCGACCTCCAGCCCGGCTCGTCGATCATGCCGGGCAAGGTCAACCCGGTGGTGGCCGAGGCCATGCGGCAGGTCTGCGCGCAGGTGATCGGCAACGACGCGACGGTCGGGTTCGCCGGCTCGCAGGGCGACTTCGAGCTGAACGTCATGCTGCCGGTGATGGGTCGCAACCTGCTGGAGTCGATCCGGCTGCTGGCCGCGGCGAGTCGGCTGTTCGCCGATCGCCTGGTGGCCGGCCTGGTCGCGGACGCCGAGGTCTGCCTGGCGTACGCCGAGGGCTCGCCGTCGATCGTCACCCCGCTGAACCGCTACCTCGGGTACGACGAGGCCGCCTCGATCGCCAAGGAGGCGCTGGCCAAGCAGGCGTCCATCCGGGAGGTCGTGATCTCCCGAGGTCACGTCGACTCGGGCAAGCTCACCGAGGCCCAGCTCGACGAGGTGCTCGACCTGCTCCGGATGACCCACCCCTGACCGGGTGCCGGGCGCTGCTCACGCCCGGCGCAGTGCGGAGCGGCCCGCGAATCGCGCCGAATCGCCCAGCTCCTCCTCGATCCGGATCAGTTGGTTGTACTTCGCCGTCCGGTCGGAGCGCGACAGCGAGCCGGTCTTGAGTTGACCGCAGCCGGTGGCCACTGCCAGATCCGCGATTGTGGTGTCCTCCGTCTCGCCGGAGCGGTGCGACATGACCACTGTCCAGCCCGCCCGGTGGGCCGTGGCCACCGTGGCCAGCGCCTCGGTCAGGGTGCCGATCTGGTTGACCTTGACCAGGACCGAGTTGCCGACGCCGGTGCGGATGCCCTCGCGCAGCAGCGTCTCGTTGGTGCAGAACACGTCGTCACCGGTGAGCTGGCAGCGGTCACCGACGCGGGCGGTCAGCTCGCGCCAGCCGTCCAGGTCGTTCTCCGCCATCGGGTCCTCGATGGAGACGATCGGGTAGGCGTCGATGAGCGTGGTCAGGTAGTCGGCGTGCTCGGCGGGGGTGCGGCGCACTCCCTCGCCCGCGTAGTCGTACACGCCGTCGCGGAAGAACTCCGATGACGCCGGGTCCATCACCAGGCCGATGTCCGTGCCGGGGCGGTAGCCGGCGCCCTCGATGGCGGCCAGCACGAAGTCCAGCGCCTCCTCGGCCGTACGCAGCTGGGGCGCGAACCCACCCTCGTCGCCCACACCTGTGGAGTGCCCGGCGGCCAGCAGGTCGCGGCGCAGGGTGTGGAAGACCTCGCTGCCCATCCGGACGGCTTCGGCGAAGGTGTCCGCGCCCACCGGAACGATCATGAACTCCTGGAAGTCGAGCGGGTTGTCGGCGTGGGCGCCGCCGTTGACGATGTTCATCATCGGCAGCGGCAGCAGGTGGGCGTCGGCACCGCCGAGGTAGCGGTAGAGGGGTTGGCCGTGGGCCGCCGCGGCGGCCTTGGCGACGGCGAGGGAGACGCCGAGGATCGCGTTGGCGCCGAGCCGGGACTTCGTGGCGGTGCCGTCGAGGGCGATCAGCGCGGCGTCCAGACCCGCCTGGTCTGCCGCGTCCCGGCCGCGCACGGCCGTTGCGATCTCCCCGTTGACGTTTGCCACCGCGCGGTCGACGCCCTTGCCGTGCCAGCGCGTGGGGTCTCCGTCGCGCAGTTCGACGGCCTCCCGGGCCCCGGTGGAGGCGCCCGAGGGGACGGCGGCCCGACCCAGCGAGCCGTCCGCCAACCTGACGTCGACCTCGACAGTGGGGTTGCCCCGGCTGTCGAGGATGCGGCGGGCGGTGACGGTCTCGATCGCGGCGGTGACAGTTTCGGCTGCGTGTGCGGCTGTGTGTGCGGACATGGGAGGTCCTTTTCCGTTGCCGTGTGCCGTGGCCCCAGCTGCGACAACGCTGGCGCTGAGCCCGACAGCGGCAAACCCTACAGCAATGCTGCTCAGTCATGCTGAACAGCCCCACTGAACAGTATTGCTGTGCAGGTCAGGTGACCAGCAGCGCTGACGAACGGGGTAAAGTGCCGTGTGCCCACCTCGGAAGCCGCCGCCATCGCCGCCGAACTGCGGACCGCGATGGGCAAGCTCACCCGCCGGGTCAAGCACGAGGACCGCATCCCGCTCGGTCAGATCGCCGTGCTCGGCGCACTCGACCGCGACGGCGCCATGACCACCAGTGACCTCGCCGCCGACCAGCGCGTACGCCCCCAGTCGATGGCTCGGGCGGTGGGCCTGCTCCTGGAACAGGACCTGGTCACGCGCCGGGCGCACCCCACCGACGGCCGCAAGTCGCTTGTCGAGCTGTCGGACGCGGGTCGGGCCGCGCTGGAAGCGGAGCGCAACCGCCGGGCCGGTTGGCTCGCCCAGGCCATCGAGGCCGAACTCACCGACGAGGAGCGGGCGTTGCTGGCCCGCAGCGCCGCCCTGCTGGAACGGCTCGCCATGCGCTGAGCGCTCCCCTCGATGGCGGGGTTGCCCGCGACATCGGCGGCGATGGGGCTGCTCGCGGCGATGGGCTGTCCGCGACGATGCGGCTGCCTGGCGGCGAGCGTCAGGGTTCGGGCAGTGCCGCCCAGCCGAGGAAGCGCACGTAGAGCGCTGCGGGGTCCGGGCCGTCGTGCGGGTTGAGCCGGTACAGGTCCGCCGCCGCGTCGTGCAGGACGGTGCACAGGTAGATGCTCAATGCGATCCGGTCGTGGGCGTACTCCTGCCGAAGGGTGAGCCGCGCGACCGCGCACGGCCAGGGCCCGGCGCAGACCCGGCAGAGCCAGAGCGGACGCAGCGGCAGGTGCGGTCGACGAGGCGTCGTCGCGCGGTCGTCCGGGGCGGTCCGGGACATGGTGTGGGGTTCCTTTCGAGCTGAGTCCTCTGGCGTCATCACCCCGCGAACCGCCTCGCGTCGGCTGCCACGTCGCCGAGATCGTGGCCGATCGCGCCAGAACCGGCCGCAATCCGCCTCAGCCTTCGAGATCTTGGACAGTTTCCGTCAGCCGCTAACGGAAACTGTCCAAGATTTCGAAGAGTTGCCGAGCACGCGCTCGAATGGCGCGTCACCGCCCCGAGATCGCGCCGGATCGGGGTGCGATCGCTGTGGCTGGGCGGTGTGGTCGGGTTGGACGGTGCGGCCCGGGCGGTGTGATGTCGGTGGGTGGGTGGGACCGCCCGGCACGGGGGAGCGGGCGGTCCCGTGCGACTCCGCCGGGCCCGGGGGACGGGGAGCGGCGCCGCGCTTCACAGTCTGGTGATCAGGCGACTACGGTCGGAAGGGTTTGGCTCCGTCGTCGTTGCCACCCTGTTCGCGGGCGGTGACGTCGGTGGCGGCCGGCTGGAGTTGATCGCCGGCGTGGTGGAGGACGGCAGGGCATGGCCGATGGACAGATGACGGCGGCGGCGTTCCTGGTCGCGGAACTGCGCCGGGCACGCGCTCGCCGGGGCTGGAGTCAGGACGAGCTGGCCAAGGCGGTGAACTACTCGCCGTCGATGGTCAGCGCCGTCGAGTTGGGTCAACAGGCGCCCACTGCGAAGTACCTGGAACTCGTCGACCGCGCCCTGGACACCGGCGGCCTCTTCGGCCGCATGTCCACCGAACTGGTCAGCCTGGACCGGGCGCAGCCCTGGCTACGCGGTTGGCAGGCGATCCTTGAGCAGGCGCGCATGGTCCGGTGGTACGAGCATTGCTACGTACCGGGGCTCTTCCAGACGGAGGCTTACGCGCGGGCGGTCTTCGAGGCGGGCGGCCTGCTCGCTCCCGACGAGGTCGACAGGCGACTAACCGCCCGGATGGAGCGTCAGGAGCTGCTGCACAGCGAGCGTCTGCCGCAGATCGTGGCGGTGCTGGACGAGGCGGTGCTGCGGCGGCGAGTGGGCGGTCGGAAGGTGATGCGCGACCAGACGCTGCACCTGGCGAGCATCGCCACGGGGCACCCCCGGGTCCGGCTGCACGTGGTGCCGCGATCCGCCGACGAGTACCCGGGGCTCGGCGGGCAGTTCGCGCTCGCCATCCTGCCCGACGGCACGGAGGTGGCCTATCTTGAGTGCCAGGTTCGCGGCCAGGAGCTGGACCAGCCGAAGGATCTGTTGCGGTTGCAGCGGGTCTGGGAGGCTACCTTGGGCGAAGCCCTGCCCCCACAGGCATCCATCGAGCTGATGAACGAGGTGGCCGAGTCGTGGAGTTGAGCGGCGCTCGCTGGCGCAAGAGCAGCCGCAGCAACCAGGACAACATGTGTGTCGAGGTGGCTACGAATCTTGGGGACGTGGTCGGGGTGCGAGACAGCAAGGACTCGGACGGGCCCGTGCTGGTGGTCGACGCGTACTCCTGGCGGCTCTTCGTGGTCGCGCCCCCGCGCTGACGCGACCGCCTGGCCCGCGACGGCGGTCGGGGGTGGTAAACGGCTCGACGGGGTCAGTGGATGGCGGGATGATCCCGTCATGGGTGGCGATGACCTGGTTCCTCCCGGGACCGAGCGGTTGCGGTTGCGGCGGTTGACGGTGGCCGATGTGGACGCGTTGGTCGAGTTGGACGGCGACCCGGAGGTGATGCGTTTCCTCACCGGCGGCGTCGCCACCCCGCGCGCCACCGTGCGGGACGAGCAGGTGCCGAGGCTGCTGGCGCAGTACGAGCGGCATCCCAGGCTCGGTCGCTGGGCGGCGCTCGACCGGGCGGGCGGTGACTTCCTGGGTTGGTTCGCGCTCGACCCGTCGGAGGACGGCACCGAGGCCGAGCTGGGCTACCGGCTGCGGCGCTCGGCGTGGGGGCGTGGCCTGGCCACCGAGGGGTCGCGGGCGCTGGTCCGGTACGCCTTCGACGTGGTGGGCGTGCGTCGGGTGTGGGCCGAGACGATGGCGGTCAACGAGCGGTCCCGTCGGGTGCTGGCGAAGGCCGGACTGCGGCACGTCCGCACCTTCCACCTTCAGTTCGACGACCCGATCCCGGGGACCGAGCACGGCGAGGTGGAGTACGAGCTGCGGGCCGACGTCGCTCAGGAACGGCCGGCGGCCCTGCGGGCACGGTAGGCGGTCACCGCCGCGCGGTTGCCGCAGCCGGCCTCGCAGAACCGCCGCGACCGGTTTCGGGACAGGTCGACGACCACGTTGTCGCAGTCCGGGTACTCGCAGATCCGCAGCCGGCTCAACTCGCCCGTCCGGACCAGGTCGGCGATGGCCATCGCCGCCTCCACCGCCATGCGGGTGGCCAGCGGCGCGTCGCGGGGCACGGCGTGCAGGTGGTACGGCTCGTCGTCGTGCTCGATGAGCTGCGGTATCGCCCGGTGCTCCAACAGCAGGGCGTTGACGACGGCGACGATCTCGGCCGGTTCGGCGTGCCAGATTCGGCGCAGCCGGGGCCGCAGCTCCCGCACGGCGCGCAGCTCGGCGTCGGTGTGCTCGTGCCGCCCGCTGTAGGCGTGCCTGTCGAAGAAAGCGTCAAGCGCGGCGACGTCGGGCAGCAGCTCGCCGTCGCGGCCCGCGGTGTTGACAAGCGCGGTGGCGGCGATCAACGAACATTCGGTGTCATGAGCGAATAGCAACTTGACTCCTGTCACGGTGGCCGCCTAGCGTCATGAGCACAAGGATAGTTTGCCCATGACACCGTGTCGTCCCGAGGAGTCCGAGATGCAGTCACGACCCGCCGTCGGCGCCGCGCTGGCACTGCTCTCCGCTGTCACGTTCGCCACCTCGGGCACCTTCGCGCGGTCGCTCATCGAGGCCGGCTGGTCGGCCGAGGCCGCAGTGATCGCCCGGGTCGGCGTGGCCGCCCTGGTGCTGGCGATCCCCGCCCTGCTGTCGCTGCGCGGCAGGTGGCACGTGCTACGCAGCAACAGCGCGGCGGTCGTGTTGTTCGGGCTGCTCGGGGTGGCACTGGCGCAGGTGTGCTTCTTCAACGCCGTGCGCTACCTGCCGGTCGGCATCGCGCTCCTACTGGAGTACCTGGGCATCATCCTCGTCGTGGCCTGGATGTGGCTGCGGCACGGCCAGCGTCCCCGGCGGCTCACCGTGGCAGGTTCGGCAGCCGCCCTGTGCGGGCTGGCGTTCGTCCTGGACATCACCGGCACCGCAGGCTTCCACCCCGTCGGCCTGCTGTGGGGGCTCGGCGCCGCGTTCGGCCTGGCCGGCTACTTCGTGCTCGCCGGTCGGGTCGACCCCCGGCTGCCCTCGGTCGCCATGGCCAGCGGCGGCATGGCCGTCGGCGCCGCGGTGCTGCTTCTCATCGGGCTGACCGGTCTGCTGCCCCTGCGTGCCACGTTCGGCCAGGTCAGCTTCGCCGGGCACCGCACCACCTGGCTACTGCCCATCCTCGGGCTCACCCTGGTCGCCGCCGTGATCGCGTACCTGACCGGCATCGCCGGCTCCCGGATCCTCGGCCCCCGGCTGTCGTCGTTCGTCGGGCTGACCGAGGTGCTGTTCGCGGTGCTGATCGCCTGGCTGTTCCTCGACGAACTGCCCACCGCCTGGCAGCTCTTCGGCGGCGTGCTGATCGTCGCCGGGGTCGCCCTGGTGCGCCTCGACGAGCTGCGCGGCACACCCGCGGCCGCCACCCAGGAGCCCACGTTGACGGCCAGCAGCCGGTGAGAGAGTGGACGCCATGCTGACCACAGTGGTGTTCGACGCCGACGAGACCCTGCTGGACCTGCGGCCGGCGGTGACCGGCGGGCTGGTGGCCGTCCTCGACGAGATGCGCCGCCGTACGCCCGCCGCGGCCGGCGTGACGCTCGCCGAGCTGGAATCCGACTGGGACGCGGTGTTCGGCAGGCTGAGCGCGGCCCCGGTGTTGGAGATCCGCCGCGCCGCGCTGGCCCGATCGCTGGCCCGCGCCGGGCTCGCCGGCCACCTGGACGAGATCGCCGCGCTCTTCTTCGCCCGCCGCTTCGCCCTCACCCGGCCCTTCCCGGACGTCCCGCCGACGCTTGCCGCGCTGCGCACCCGGTACGCGCTGGGCTTCGCCACCAACGGCAACAGCCGCGCCGAACGCTGCGGGCTCGCCGGCGAGTTCGCCTTCGAGTTGTACGCGCACGAGAACGGCCTGCCCAAGAAGCCCGACCCGGAGTTCTACGCGGCGGTGGTCGAGGCCGCCGGGGCCCCGGCCGGCCAGATCGTGTACGTCGGTGACTCGTGGGAGCACGACGTGGTGGCGCCCCGGCGGGCCGGCCTGCGATCGGTGTGGCTGAACCGGTACGGGCTGCCCCGCCCGGCCGGGCCCACCCCCGACGCGGAAGTGTCCACCCTGGCGGATCTGCCGGTGGTCCTCGCGGACCTGTCGGCCGGATCACCCGCACTGAACTGAGCGGATGAACGAGAGATTCACCGCCATAACGGACGTTCACCTGGCGTAAAGCTGGCGAGTGTTGTGTGATGGCTGCCACGTCCCTCAACGAGAGGATTCGATGTGGTGAGCAAGCGCTTCACCGCCGGCGCCGTCGCGACCGCGGCAGCACTGGCACTGACGGCAGCGGGCCTGGGTGTACCGGCCAGCGCCGCGCCGAGCACCTCCCGCACCTTCACTGTCGTCGCCGAGGACGGCGTTGCCGCCGACACGGCCGTCGCCGCCATCCGGGCAGCCGGTGGCACTGTGGTGTCCCGGTCCGACGAGGTAGGCATGTTCCAGGTCACCAGCGACCGGGCCGACTTCGCGGCTAGGGCGACCGCAGCCCCCACCCTGATCGGCGCGGCCGAGCAGAAGGTGATCGGCCGCAAGCCCAAGCTGGACCGGGTCGAGCAGGAGCACCTGACGGCTGCCGGTGCTGCCGGTGCTGCCGGCGCGGCCGCGAAGAAGGGTGCCAAGCTGGACCCGCTCGATGAGAAGCTCTGGGGTCTGGAGATGATCCGGGCCGACAAGGCCCGCAAGATCGAGCCTGGTGACCGTCGGGTGACCGTCGGCGTCCTGGACACCGGCGTCGACGCCAGCAACCCGGACATCGCACCGAACTTCAACTGGTCGTTGTCGCGCAACTTCGCGCCCGACCGGATCGACGTGGACGGCGCCTGCGAGGTGGCGAGCTGCCTCGACCCGGTCGGCACCGACGACGGCGGGCACGGCACCCACGTGGCCGGCACCATCGGCGCCGCAGCCAACGGCTTCGGCCTCTCCGGTGTCGCCCCGAACGTCTCGCTTGTCGAGCTCAAGGGTGGCCAGGACTCCGGCTACTTCTTCCTCGACCCGGTGGTCAACGCCCTCGTCTACGCCGGCCGGTCCGGGATCGACGTGGTCAACATGTCGTTCTACGTCGACCCGTGGCTCTACAACTGCACCGCCAACCCGGCCGACTCGCCCGAGGCCCAGGCCGAGCAGCGGGCCATCATCAAGGCCATGAAGCGGGCGCTGGTCTTCGCCCACAACAAGGGCGTCACCCTTGTCGGCGCGCTCGGCAACAACAACGAGGACCTCGGCGCACCCCGTGCCGACACCACCAGCCCGGACTACGGCGCCGACCCGTACCCCCGGCCGATCGACAACAACAGCTGCTGGGACCTGCCCACCGAGGGTCCGCACGTCATCGGCGTCTCGTCGCTCGGCCCGTCCGGCAAGAAGTCGGACTTCTCCAACTACGGCACCGAGCAGATCTCGGTCGCCGCGCCGGGCGGTTGGTTCCGGGACGGCTTCGGCACCGACTCGTACCGTACCGACGCCAACATGATCCTCTCGTCGTACCCGAAGCACGTGCTCCAGGAGGAGGGCTCGGTCGACGCCGACGGCAACATCGTCGCCGGCTTCGAAGAGTCCGTCTTCAAGCAGTGCAAGGCCAACGGTGAGTGCGGCTACTACACCTACCTCCAGGGCACCTCGATGGCGTCCCCGCACGCCGCCGGCGTCGCCGCGCTTATCGTCAGCCGGTACGGCAAGCCGCAGGGCCGGGGTGGCTTCGGCATGGCCCCGGACCTGGTCGAGCAGCACCTCTACCGCACCGCGGCCGAGCACGCCTGCCCGGAACCGCGCCTCCAGCAGTACCGCAATGAGGGCCGTGACGAGACCTACGACGCGTACTGCGCCGGTGGGGTCAACTTCAACGGCTTCTACGGGTACGGGGTCGTCGACGCCTACGCGGCGGTGAAGACCCCGCTCAAGCCGAACGCCCGCCCGTAAGACACCACCTCGAGGCCCGGTCGACAACTGTCGATCGGGCCTCGCTCGTGTCGGGCCGCGCCCGTGGTGGGCGCGGCTCGTGGTGGGCGCGGCTTGATCGACTCGGGTTCCTTGAAGTCGGGGTGTCGGTGCCCGACGGACCGGGCGGTTTTCAGGAAGGCGAGATGACCAAGCCTCCTGGGACGCCTCTGGGAGATCACCGGCGCCAGCCGCGGGCGACAAGCGCGGCGCGTACCTCGCCGAGCACCGCCGGGAACTCGGCGTGCAGACGACGGCTGGTCACATGCAGCACCAGCCAACCCGCACCGACGAGCAGATTCAGCCGCCGTCGGTCGCGGTGCAGTTGATCGGCGTCCGCGTGCCACTGCCCGTCGTACTCGACCGCCACCCGGAACTCCGGCCACGCCAGATCCGGGTGTAGGACGACGCCGTTCGGCAGGCGTACCGGATGTTGAACGCTGGGACGCGGCAGCCCGCCGAGGACCAGTCGCACTCGCAACTGCGATTCAGGTGGAGACTGGGCCCCGGCGTCAGCCAGATCGAAGAGCCACTGGGCGCGTCGGCCACCGGGCATGTTCGCGTTGCGGGCGGCGATGACGGCCAGCTCGTCCCGGTCGGTCAATCCTCGTCCGAGCAGTGAGTCGATGATCGCGACCGCACGGATCGGATCGAGCCAGACGGCCGTCTCCCAGGCTGCTCGACCGGGGTCAGAGCGGGGAATCGAACCACCCGGACCGGCGACGGGCCTCGGGGCGGGGGCCGTCATCAGTCCATGGCTCGGTCCGGGCGCCGCAGCATCCTCTCGGGGCGGCGGCCCTGCCGATTGTGGAGCGGCGCCGACATTCGGTGGCTGCCCCGGTACCGCCGGCCGCGCCGTGCCTGTCGTGCCCGTCGGGCCTGTCGTGTTCGGTGGACGTGTCGTGTCCGGGCCTGCCTCGTTCGGTGGACGTGTCGTGCCCGCTGGGCCGGCAGTGTCCGGAAGACGTGTCGTGTCGCCCGGATGCGGCAAGCCCGGCGGGCGTGCCGTGCCTGGTGGGCGGACCGTGCTCGGTGGGTGAGTGGTGCCTGGCGGGTGGGTCCTTTTCGTCGGACGGCTCGGGCCCGAGGGAATCTTCGCCGCCAGCCTCGGCTCAGGGTGCGTGAGGGGAGTGAAAGCGTTGACGTGGACGCGGAGGCCGCGCTGTGCGCCGACCCGCAGTCGCCGGGGAACGAGGACGTGCACGTCGTCGGTGAAGGAGGCGGCGTGTTCGATGCCGTGCAGGTACGCGGCCGACGGGCCGCCGATCACCACGCCGGGCGGGAGTCGCAGGAGGGTGGCGCGACAGGCCAGTGCGTGGTCACGGTCCAATCGCGCATCGGCGTAGACGTCGTGGCGCAACCGCACCCAGGCGGAGTTGCGCAACTGGTGTTCGCTGAGAAGGCCGGCCCGGACAGCGTCGGAGCCACGGAAGACCTGCCAGGTGAGGGCATCGGGTCGGTACGGACGAGGTGGCATGTCGAACAGCGTGCGGACCCCGAACCGCCCGCCGAAACCCCTGTGGACAACCCGGCCCAACCCTCCGTTGACCCCTGTGGACAACCGTGAGCCCACTGGCCGATCGTGGTATGGCACCCAGCGGTGATCGACTCGCGTTCCTGGAAATCGGGCTGTCGTTGGTGCTGGGATGCCGCGCTTTCCATGAACCCGAGTCGATCAAGCGGCCGGGCGATCAAGCGGCCGGGCGGTCAAGCGGCCGGGCGATCAAGCGGCCGGGCGGCCGGTCAGCGGAGGGCGGCGGTGACCGCTGTGGCGGCCGCGAGTACCTGGGGGCCGACCAGGTCGACGTCCAGCGGGGCGAGCGCGACCACGCCGACGCTGGCCTCCAGGCCTGGTACGCCGAGCACCGGCGCGGCCACCCCGTACGCCCCGGACTGCAGTTCCCCGCTGCTGCTCACCGGCTCGGCGACGCCGCCCCGGCCGGCCAGGATGGCCCGTCCCGCCGCTCCTCGGTCCAGGGGATGCCGGGCTCCGGTCCGGTACGCGACGTGGAACGACGTCCAGCTCGGTTCGACCACGGCCAGGGCGACACCCTCGCCGCCCTCCACCACCGTCAGGTGTGCGGTGGCGCCGGCCTGCTCGGCGAGCCGGCGTAGTGCGGGCATCGCCCCCTCGGCGAGCAGCGGCTGGGCGCGTCGGGCCAGGTGCAGTACCCCGACGCCGAGGCGGAGCCGGCCGTCGCCGTCACGGCGCAGCATGCCGTGCCCGGTCAGCGGGCCGACCAGCCGGTAGACGGCCGCCCGCCCGATGCCGAGCCGCGTCGCCACCTCGGTGACTGTCAACCCGGCCGGCGCGTCGGCGACCAGGTGCAGCAGCCGCAGCCCTCGGTCCAGCGTCTGCGCCATCTCCCCGGCCCGCCCGGCGACGGCATCGGCTCGGTCGGCGACGGCATCGGCTCGGCCGGCGACGGCATCGGCTCGGCCGGCGACGGCATCGGCCCGGCCGGCGACGACATCGGCCCGGCCGCCGACGACATCGGCTCGCCCGGCGAGGTCATCGGCTCGCCCGGGTCGGCGCCGTGGAGGTAGGCCTTCACCGCCGGGGACAGCGGGTGGCTCGGCGGGATGTGCGGTCGCGTCCACGCCTGGCAGCGTACGACCCGGCACCGGCCGACCCGGAACAGCGCGGACGGCTACCCTTGTACGGTGACGCTACGCCTGTATGACACCGCCACCCGATCGGTGCGGGACTTCGTCCCGCGGGAAGCCGGCAAGGTGGGGGTCTACCTGTGTGGTCTCACCCTCCAGGCGCCGCCGCACATCGGCCATCTTCGCTCGGGCGTCAACTATGACGTGCTGCGTCGCTGGCTGGTGACCGCCGGCTACGAGGTCACGTTCATCCGCAACGTTACCGACATCGACGACAAGATCCTGGTCAAGGCGGGGGAGCAGGGTCGGCCGTTCTGGTCGATCGCGTACGCCAACGAGCTGATCCTCGCTGAGTCGTACCGGGCGTTGAACGTGCTGGCGCCCACCTACGAGCCGCGCGCCACCGGGCACATTCCGGAGATGCACGAGCTGATCACGAAGTTGATCGCGGACGGGCACGCCTACCCGGCCACCGACGGTTCCGGTGACGTCTACTTCGACGTGGCGTCCTGGCCGGCGTACGGGTCGCTGTCGGGTCAGTCGCCGGACGCGATGCAGTCGGCGGGCGACGCCCCCGATCGGGGTAAGCGGGACCCGCGCGACTTCGCCCTCTGGAAGGGCGCGAAACCGGACGAGCCGGCGGACGCGTACTGGCCGTCGCCGTGGGGGCTGGGCCGTCCCGGCTGGCACATCGAGTGCTCGGCGATGTGCTGGCGCTACCTCGGCCCCGAGTTCGACATCCACGGCGGTGGTCTGGACCTGACGTTCCCGCACCACGAGAACGAGATCGCCCAGTCCAACGCGGCCGGGCTGCCGTTCGCGCGCTACTGGGTGCACCACGGGCTGCTCAACATCGGCGGGGCCAAGATGGGCAAGTCCGCCGGCAACGCGCTCGACCTGGCATACGTGGACTCGCTCGGGGTGCGGCCGGTGGAGCTGCGTTACTACTACGCCGCCGCGCACTACCGTTCGGTGATCGACTACTCGGAGGACTCGCTGCGCGACGCGGCCACCGCGTACCGGCGGATCGAGGGTTTCGTGCAGCGGGCCGTCGAGCGGGTGGGCGCCGGGCGGTTCGGTGAGCTGCCGGCCGGCTTCGTCGCGGCGATGGATGACGACCTCAACACGTCCGCCGCGCTGGCCGTGTTGCAGCAGCACCTCCGCGACGGCAACACCGCGCTGAGCACCGGCGACGATGTGACCGTCCGCACCACCCTGGCCGCGGTACGGGCGATGCTGGATATCCTCGGTGTCGACCCCCTCGATGAGGGCTGGACCGGTGGCGGCCGCTCGGACGATCTGCGTGCCGTGGTGGACTCCCTGATCGCGCTGGCCCTGGAGCAGCGCGCGCAGGCCCGGGGCCGCAAGGACTGGTCCGCCGCCGACGCGGTACGCGACCAGCTCAAGCTGGCCGGCGTGGTGGTCGAGGACACCCCCCAGGGCCCCCGTTGGACTATTGGAGAGCAGGACTGATGGCCGGCAACTCGCAGCGCCGTGGCCGGCGACTGACGCCGAAGGCGGGTGCCCCCAAGGGCTCCGGCGGCAAGAACAAGGACTCCCTCACCGGGCGCGGGCGCACCCTGCCCGCCGACGAGCGACCCTGGCACAAGGGTTACTCGGGCACCGAGAAGCTGCCGCAGCGCACCGCCTGGAAGCAGGACAAGGAGCGCCGGGCGGCGGCCGAGGAGGGGCGTGCTCCCAAGATCGGCCAGCCGGGCAGCAAGGACACCACCTGGGGCAGGGGCGGTGGCCGTGGCGTACCGGCGAGTCGTGGTGGCTCGGCGGCACGGGGTGGCCGGCCGGCCGCCGGCCGAACCGGCCCTCGGGTCGCGCCGGGGCGCAAGTCCAACCCCTCCAAGGACACCCCGGAGCTGCTTGTCGGGCGCAACCCGGTGCTGGAGGCGCTGCGCGCCCAGGTGCCGGCGACGGCGCTCTACGTCGCCCAGGGCATCGACATGGACGACCGGATCAACGAGATCATCCGGACGGCCGCCGACCGGGGCATCGCCAACCTGGAGATCAGCCGCGCCGAACTGGACCGGATGACCGGCGGGGTGCTGCACCAGGGCGTCGGGTTGCAGGTGCCGCCCTTCGCGTACCAGCCCTTCGAGGACATGGTCGCCGCGGCCCTGGAGCAGCAGGCGCCGCTCCTGGTGGCGCTGGACGGGGTCACCGACCCGCGCAACCTGGGCGCGGTGATCCGTTCGGCCGCCGCGTTCGGCGCGCAGGGTGTCTTCGTACCCGAGCGGCGGGCTGCCGGGATCACGGCGACCGCCTGGCGGACCAGCGCCGGCGCGGCCGCGCGGGTGCCGGTGGCCCAGGTCACCAACCTGACCCGGTCGCTGAAGGCGTGCCGCGACGCCGGCTTCATGGTGGTCGGCCTGGACGCCGACGGCGACACCGACCTGTACGACCTGGAGGCCGCTGTCGGCCCGCTTGTGGTGGTCGTCGGCTCCGAGGGGCGCGGGTTGTCCCGGCTGGTCGGGGAGACGTGTGACCTGACCGTCAGCATCCCGATGATCTCCGAGGTGGAGTCGCTCAACGCCAGCGTGGCCGCCGCGGTCACGCTCGCCGAGGTCGCCCGCCGCCGCTCGGTCGAGCTGTAACGACGTAGACGAGGCCCCCTCCCGCCTGGTGCGGGAGGGGGCCTCGTCGTCAGATCTGGTGCAGCCAGGCGACGAAGAACAGCGCCCCGGCCACCGCGATCAGCAGCGTGGTCGGAAGCAGCCAGGCCGGTGTGCGCTCCCCGTCGAGACGGCGGGTCAGTCGCTGGTGCACGGCGGCGATGCCGATCAGCGCGGCCAGGCCGGCGGCGGCCATCGGCAGGCCGACGAGGAAGTGCGCCAGCCACGCGCCGGCCCGGGTCGGACCGCCCCAGGAGTGGTCGTACGGGCCGCGGTCGACGATCCCGTACAGCATGCCGCGCAGCACCAGCAGCAGCTGAACGCCGAGCGGTAGCAGTGCCACGAAGCCGAGCAGCAGACTGAGCAGTCCGTGGCCGAGCACCGCGACCGGGCCGGGTCGCCGGTCGGGTGTGGGCGTCGGGGGTGCTCCGAGCAGTCCCGTGCGCAGTCTCCGCCACCGCGCGGCGGCCGCATCGGCGCCACCCACCGGGGCGGTCACCAGAGCGACCAGGGCGACCGGCACCAGCGTCGCACAGTAGGCGAGGCTGCGGCCGGTCAGGCGTGCCGTCCGGTCAAGCCGGGAACGGGTGATCGGGTGAGCGGTGGCGGACACGGCGTCTCCTCGGGTTGGGCGTGCCGCGACGCTACGGCCGCGACGCACCCGCCCGAGTCACCCTCCAGAGCCACATCCACGCTGGCACCGAGGGGTGAGAAGCCATCCCGGGTACGACGAAAGGGGCGGCCCGCCGAAGCGGACCGCCCCTTTCCGGTACGGCGTTACGTCAGATCCGGCTGCCGGTGGCGGCGTGGAAGACGTGGCTGCGGCCGGTGCGCGGCTTGACGAACACGGTGTCACCCATGTTCGGCATGGTGCGCCGGTCGGTGCGGACGACGAAGCGCTCCGAGTTGCCACCAAGCGCCGCGTGCCCGTAGACGTTGGCGTCCGAGCCGAGGTCCTCGACCAGCTCGACGACGACAGGCATGCCGCCCTCGGTCGGGCTGACCAGGTCGCAGTCCTCCGGGCGGAAGCCCACGGTCACCTTGCCGTCGCCGCCCTCGGCGCGGGCCGCCGCGACCTGCTCGCGGGAGAGCGGGATGTGCAGCTCGGCGAACTCGGCGCCCTGCTCGTTCAGCGGAACGGTCTTGATGTTCATGGCGGGGGAGCCCATGAAGCCGGCGACGAACACGTTGGCCGGGGTGTCGTAGAGCGCCCGCGGGGTGTCCACCTGCTGGAGGACACCGTCGAGCAGCACCGCGACCCGGTGGCCCATGGTCATGGCCTCGACCTGGTCGTGCGTGACGTAGACAGTGGTGACGCCCAGCTTGGCCTGCAGCGAGGCGATCTGGGTACGGGTCTGCACACGCAGCTTGGCGTCGAGGTTCGACAGCGGCTCGTCCATGAGGAAGACCTGCGGCTCGCGGACGATCGCCCGGCCCATCGCGACACGCTGACGCTGACCGCCGGAGAGCGCCTTCGGCTTGCGGCTGA
The DNA here is from genome assembly GCF_043197115.1 of Micromonospora sp. NPDC049275. Classification (NCBI taxonomy): domain Bacteria; kingdom Bacillati; phylum Actinomycetota; class Actinomycetes; order Micromonosporales; family Micromonosporaceae; genus Micromonospora; species Micromonospora sp. NPDC049275. The sequence goes on along the minus strand of NZ_JBICSN010000008.1, from coordinate 47,841 downwards.
GGTACTCCTCCAGCTGGAGCAGCCCGGCCGCCTCCTTGACCCGCCGGTCGATCTCCGACTTGGAGGTCTTGCGCAGCTTGAGGGCGAACGCCATGTTCTCGTACACCGTCATGTGCGGGTAGAGGGCGTAGTTCTGGAAGACCATCGCGATGTCGCGGGCCTTCGGGGGCAGGTGGGTCACGTCGCGCTGGTCGATGTAGATCGAGCCGGCGTCGACGTCCTCCAGGCCGGCGAGCATGCGCAGGCTGGTGGACTTGCCACAACCGGAGGGGCCGACGAGAACGAGGAACTCGCCGTCGCCGATCTCGAGGTTCAGCTCGTTGACGGCGGGACGCTCGGTGCCCGGGTAGATCCGGGATGCCTTGGAATAGGTGACCGTAGCCATGGTGGTGCGCTTCCTCTCACCGGCAGGAACGTGCCGGACGATCCGAGTGAAGGAGCGACCGGCACGTACCCGTGCCGGTCAGCGGACGGCGGTCGGCGCCGGGGGCGGCCGTGGTGTCGTCCGTGTCACTGCACCGTAAACGGCTTTCCCCGCGCTGCCAAGGCGAGGGACCCTCGGAAGTGATCCAGTGCCCACACATTCCGGTCACTCGGGCACGGGCAGGCATCAATCGACGTCGCGCCAAGGCGGCGTGCGTCGGGTTGTTGACGTTTCCCGTGCTCGGGACCACTCGCGAGCGGGATATCCGGACGTCAGTCGCTATGCTGGCCTCGACGCACGCGCCCCTGTAGCTCAGCTGGCCAGAGCACTCGCCTTGTAAGCGAGATGTCGCCGGTTCGATCCCGGCCGGGGGCTCAGAATATTCGCCGGTCCGGCCGTCCCCCGACGGCTCGTCGGCAGCGCCGCCGGAACGGGCATCGATGGTCGGTCACTCCTATAGTTCGGGTTACCACCGACCGTCGAGGAGTCGCATGAGCCCGCTCGTCGCGATCACCGGTAGCGCCCAGGCGGACCGCGTCTACTCGCCCGCCGTCCGCGACCCGGAGGGCGCGGCTGCGGCGGCGGCCGAGCTGGGTGCGGCACTCGCCACCCGGGGGTGCCGCATCGTCGTGTACTCCGGCGATCCCGAGTACCTGGAACGGGACGTCGTGCGCGGCTACGTACGCTCCGGCCGGGCGCAGCCCGGGTCGATCCTGGTCCGTGGCCGTTACCAGCGGGACGCGGGCTTCGAGGAGGCCCAGCGGCACCCTGATCTGTTCACAGTCGTGCCCGAGTCGACAGACGACTGGGAGGTCACCTTCTACCGGTCGCTGCTGACTGTCGACGCGTTGTTGCTGGTGGGTGGCGGACGCTCGACGTTCGTCGCCGGGCTCATCGGACTGTCCCGGCGCATCCCGGTCGCGGCGGTCGCGGCGTTCGGTGGTGGCGCGGAGAAGACCTGGCAGCGCCTCAGCGGTGAGCGCGGCGTCGCCACCGAGGAGGAGGTGGCTCTGCTGGCCCGCCCGTGGCAGCCGGGCGCCGCCGAGCCGATCGTCGCCGCGCTGGACGCCCAGGTGCAGCGCCGCGCCGAGCAGGAACGCGCCGCCGGCGAGGCCGAGCGGGCCGCCGGCCGGCGTACGGTTGCCGGTCTGGTCACCGCGCTGGTCCTCCTGCTGCTCGCCCTCGCCACGATCCCGCTGGCGTACGCCGCTCCGGCCGGTGGGTGGCAGAACGTCGCGGTTCTCGTGGCCGCTCCGCTGTTCGCCTCGGTGTGGGGCGCGATCGTGCGCAACGCGTACGACGGCAGTGGCAACTGGCTGCGGGCGGCGGCGTTGGGTTCGGCCGCCGGTGTCATCGCCTTCCTGTTGTTCGTCGCGGCGCAGCTCTCCACCAACCCGGGTCTGCTCGACGGTGACGCGGCGCGGAAGTTGGTCTTCTTCGTCCTGGCCATCGGGTTCATCGGCGGGTTCACGTCCGAGGTCGTCTACGCCAAGCTGCGCGACCAGGACGTGACGCAGACGCCGGTCCTTCCGCCGGGCGGCCCGCGCTGAGTTGGGCACACGACTAGAGAGGATTCGCGATGGGTCGTTTCGTGTACTGGATGAACGTGTCCCTCGACCTGCGCATCGAGCAGGTTCCCGGGGACAACGGCGGCGGCGAGTGGCTGCGCATCGGTGAGGAACTGCACCGGGAGTTCAACGCGCGGGCCCGGGCGCTCGCGGGCATGGTCCAGGGCCGGGTGATCTACGAGACGATGGAGGAGTTCTGGCCCCGCGCACGCGAGGACGCGTCGCTGCCGGACTTCATGCGTGAGTACGGCGAGATCTGGACCTCCGCGCCCAAGGTGCTCGTCTCCCGCACCCGATCCCGCGCCGACCACGACACCCGCGTGATCGGCGGGGACGACGCGATCGAGCAACTGGCTCGCCTCAAGGCCGAAACCGACGGCACCCTCGGCGTGGGCGGCGCGACGATCGCCACGCAGTTGCTGCGGGCGGGGCTTCTCGACGAGCTCCTCCTGTTCACCCACCCGGCGATCCTCGGCTCCGGCCGGCCGCTGTTCGACGACATGGACAGGCAGATCGACCTCGACCTGATCGAGCAGCGGTCGTTCCCGGACGGCGTCACCATGCACCACTACGCCATCCGGCAGACGAGCCCGTGGTGACGCAGACGTCGGCCCCGCGGTGAGCCGTGCCGTGGAGGAGTCCAACCGGGCGATGCTGCGTGCCCGTGACGCGATGGACCGGGCGTACGCCGAGCCGCTGGACATCCCTGCGCTGGCCCGGATCGCGCACGTCTCCGAGGCGCACTTCATCCGGACGTTCCGGGCCACCTTCGGCGAGACGCCACACCGCTACCTGCAACGCCGTCGGGTCGAGCGGGCCATGGCGCTGCTGGTGGAGACCGACCGGGACGTGACGGACATCTGTTACGCGGTCGGCTTCGGCAGCCTGGGGACGTTCAGCCGGACGTTCCGACAGATCGTGGGGGAGTCGCCCTCGGATTTCCGGCGTAGCCGCGCCGCGCCGGCGAACGTGCCGTCCTGCTTCACCAAAGCCTGGACGCGTCCCAGCAGTTTTGGATAAGCAGCAGGTCAGGGCCACCCTCTACGGTCTAGGGCATGACGATGAACGCGATCAGCCGCTCCCAGATCTACGTCCTCGACCAGGACGAGGCGCTTGACTTTTACGTGAACAAGCTCGGCATGGAGGTCAACACCGATCAGGATCTCGGCTTCATGCGCTGGTTGACTGTCAACCTGCCCGGTGACCCGGAGCGCGAGATCCTGCTGGAGAAGCCGGGCCCGCCGGCGATGGACCCGGCGACGGCCGAGCAGGTGCGGGAGCTGCTCACCAAGGGCGCCCTCGGTGGGTACCTCTTCATGACCACCGACGACGCCCGCAAGACGCACGACGATCTCGTGGCGAAGGGCGTCGAGATCACCGACGAGCCGACCGAGCGCCCGTACGGGATCGACTTCGGCATCCGGGACCCGTTCGGCAACAAGATCCGCGTGGGCCAGATGTTCCCCCGGGCGTAGCGTCAAGATCAAAACACCGGAGGGCGCGGGCCGGTCCCGCGCCCTCCGGTGTGTTTGGGTGTACGGCATGCGGACGCGGTTGCTGTACCTGGCCCGGCACGGCGAGCAGGACCTGACCGGACTCGCCGACACGGCCTCGACCGAGCCGGATTCCGGCCTGTCCGAGCGCGGCCGGCGGCAGGCCACGCTGCTCGGTGAGCGCCTGCGGGGCCGGGAGTTCGCCGCCGTGCACCACGGGCCGTTGCGCAGGGCCGCGCAGACCGCCGAGGTGGTCGCGGCGGCACTGCCGGGCGTCCCGGTGTACGCCACGGAGTTGGCCGGTGACCACCTCCCCCACGACACGGACCCGAGCGGCCTGCCGCCGGCGTACGCCCGGTTTCTGGCCGGATTCTCGACGGCCGAGCGGGCCGACGGGCCGCGCGCGACGGCGGAGGCCGTGCGGCGCTTCACCGGTCCGGTGGCGGCCGACGAGGGAGCTGCCGAGGGCGAGCCGGTTCGTGAGCTGGTGGTGACGCACAGCTTTCTGATCGCCTGGCTGGTCCGGCATGCCCTCGATGCCCCGGAGCGGCGGTGGCTGGGCTTGAACCACCACAACGCGGGGTTGACAGTCATCCGGTACGGCCCGGCCGGCCCGCCGAACCTGATCGCCGTCAACGACGTGGCGCACCTGCCGGCGGAGCTGCGCGGCACCGGCCTGCCCCCGGACTACCTGGTCTGACGTGCCGGCCGGTCAACCGGTGACCCGCAGCAGCAGTTCGACGAGCGCCCGGGTGGCCGGCGGCGGCGCGGGGTCGGCGGGGCAGTCGACGTACCCGGTCTCGACGGCGCCGACGGTCAGGCGGTAGCTGAACGCGTCCGCGCAGCTCGTCGCGGTGGCCGTGCGGCGGGCCTCGGTGGCCAGCCGCCTGTCGGCAGCCAGGCCGCGGAGCCGGCCGAGGTCGGCGGCGTCGAGTTTTCCGGTACGTCGGCCGCCGGCCCGGTCCACCGCTGTCCACTGGCCGTCCGGTTCGACCGTGACGGTGTCGCCGCGTCCGGCGAAGCCGCCGGAGCGGAACAGCGTCACCCGCCCGGCCGCCGCGTCCGGGGCCCCGGGCACGACCGGGGTGGTGGCGGTCGGTGTGATGGCGATCGGAGTGGTCGGGACTGCGGTCACCGGCGGCGGGGTGCCGGTGGCCGATGGCTGGTTCGCGGGGGTGCCGGCCCGGTCCGTCCCGGTGCAGCCGGCCAGGAGTGCGGCCAGGAGCGCGATCGTGACGCCTGTCGTCGAGGCGGGTCTCATATCCGTCGGACGTGCCGTTGCCGGCGTTGGTTCCCTTGTCAAGGCCCTCATCCGTTCGGCCAGTCTCAATGTCTGGGAGCGGTCCAAGCCTTCTCTTTTCCTCAACACATGGCTATATCTACATGCGTGACTACCCCCGTCACACTCTTTCTCCTTTCAGGAGGGCACGTGAAACGACCCCTCGCGGCCGTCAGCGCAGCGCTGCTCACCAGCGGCCTGCTGACCTGCGTCGCCACCACGGCGCACGCCGCACCACCCACCGCTCCCGCGCCGGACGCCTCCGCCGCGGCCCGAGCGGCGACCGTCCTGCGAACGAACCCCGGCGCCGTCCAGGGTTCGAGTGCCGAGTCCTACCGGGTACGCAGCACCCGGGTGGACGCCTCCGGCGCGGCGCACACCCGCTACACCCGCACCTACCAGGGCCTGCGGGTGTACGGCGGTGACTTCGTCATCCACACCGCGCCGAACGGCACGTACGCCGGCAGTTCGGTCGGGCTCGCCGCGCCGCTGACCCTGCCCACCACGGCCAAGGTCACCGCGGGCGCGGCGAAGAAGGCCGCCAGCGCCCGGTTCACCGGCAAGGCCGAGACCGTGGGCGCCCCGGAACTGTTCGTCGACGCCACCTCCGGCACGGGCCGGCTGGCCTGGGAGACAGTGGTCAGCGGCTGGCAACCCGACGGGCAGACGCCGTCGCGGCTGCACGTGATCACCGACGCCACCTCCGGCGCGACGGTCGGGTCGTTCGACGAGATCGAGTCGGTGGTCGGCAGCGGCCAGGGCATCTACACCGGCACGGTAAGCATCGACACGACGCTCTCCGGCAGCACCTACCAGATGATCGACCCGGCGCACGGCAGCGGCCGTACCTGCGACATGAACAACGGCACGTCGAGCTGCACCACCTTCACCGACGCGGACAACGCGTGGGGCACCGGCGCCAACTCGAACCGGCAGTCCGCAGGCGTGGACGCTCACTTCGGCGCGGCGAAGACGTTCGACTACTTCAAGAACGTGCACGGCCGCAACGGCATCTTCGGCAACGGCAGCGGCGTGCCGAGCCGGGTGCACTACGGCAACAACTACGTCAACGCCTTCTGGGACGGCGCCCAGATGACCTACGGTGACGGCTCCGGCAACTCCCGCCCCCTCGTCTCGCTGGACGTGGCCGGGCACGAGATGAGCCACGGCGTCACCGAGGCGCTGGCCGGCCTGGTCTACTCCGGCGAATCCGGAGGCCTCAACGAGGGCACCAGCGACATCTTCGGCAACATGATGGAGTTCTACGCCGCCGCGCCGAGCGACCCGGGCGACTACCAGGTCGGCGAGAAGATCAACATCAACGGCAACGGTACGCCGCTGCGCTACATGTACAACCCGTCGCTGGACGGCTCGTCCGACAGCTGCTGGTCCACCAGCACCAAGAACAAGGACGTGCACTACTCCTCCGGCGTCGCCAACCACTTCTACTTCAACCTCGCCGAGGGCACCGGCGCCACCTCGTACGGCACCTCGCCGGTCTGTGGCTCCGCCCCGGCGGTGACAGGCATCGGCCGCGCCAAGGCCGAGAAGATCTGGTACCGGGCGCTGGACGTCTACTTCACCTCCAACACGTCGTACGTCAACAGCAGCAACCCTGCCAACACGGCCCGCGCGTACAGCCTGCGGGCGGCCACCGACCTGTACGGCAGCTGCTCCACCGAGTACAAGGCCGTGCAGGCCGCCTGGACGGCCGTGAACGTGGCCGGCAACGACGCGCCCTGCTCCACCGGCAACGACTTCTCCGTGTCGCTGTCGCCTACCGCCGGCTCGGTGAACCCGGGCAGCGCGGCCTCCACCACCGTGTCGACAGCCACCACCAGCGGTACGGCGCAGACCGTGACGTTCTCCGCGTCCGGCCTGCCCAGCGGGGCGAGCGCCGCGTTCAGCCCCGCCTCGGTGACCTCGGGCGGCTCGTCCACCCTCACCATCAGCACCTCGGCGAGCACACCGCCCGGCACCTACTCGGTCACCGTGAACGGCGCGGGGTCGGTCACCCGCAGCGCCACCTACACGCTGACCGTGAACGGCACCGGGGGCGGCTGCACCGCGCCGGGCCAGAAGCTGGCCAACCCGGGCTTCGAGTCCGGCGCGACCGGCTGGACGGCCAGCTCCGGCGTGATCACCAACTCCAGCGGCCAGGCGGCCCGCACCGGGTCGTACAAGGCGTGGCTGAACGGATACGGCAGCAGCCACACCGACACGCTCGCCCAGTCGGTGGCCCTTCCGGCGGGCTGCTCGTCGTACACGGTCAGTTTCTGGCTGCACATCGACTCGGCCGAGACCACCACGAGCGTTCAGTACGACAAGCTGAACGTGCAGGTGCTGAACTCGGGCGGGACGGTGCTGGCCACGCTGGCCACCTACTCGAACCTCAACAAGGCCACCGGCTACAGCCAGAAGTCCTTCTCCCTGGCCGGGTACGCCGGCCAGACCGTCAGCCTGAAGTTCACAGGCGTCGAGGACTCCTCGTTGCAGACGTCCTTCGTGGTCGACGACACCGCGGTCACCGTCTCCTGACCTGACCGGGAGCGGGCCCGGCGGCCCCCATCCGGGTGGCCGCCGGGCCCGTACCGTTATGTTTCTGCCAATCTTGGACACTTTCCGTCATCCGCGGACGGAAAGTGTCCAAGATTCACTTTGGGCGGACACGTGCGGCGAGAATGGGGTGGGTCTGTGGCGGGTGCGGAGTTGACGGTTACGGTTTCCGGGCCGGTGGCGACCGTGGTGATCCACAACCCGGCCCGTCGCAACGCGATGACGGCGGCCATGTGGCGCCAGCTTCCCGAACTGCTCGACCGGCTGGAGCCCGACCCCCACGTACGGGCGCTGGTGCTCACCGGCGCGGACGACGCCTTCTGTGCCGGTGCCGACCTCGGCGACCTGGCCGAGCTGCTGGACGCCGGCGACACCAGCATCGCGGTGGCCGCCGAGGAGCGGCTGGCCGGCTTCGCCAAACCGACGGTAGCGGCGATCCGGGGCGCCTGCGTCGGGGGTGGCGCGCAGCTCGCGGTCGCCTGTGACCTGCGGATCGCCTCGGAGGACGCCCGCTTCGGCGTACCCCCGGCCCGGCTCGGGCTGGTCTACCCGGCGCCGACCACCCGCCGGCTCGCCCGGCTGGTCGGCCCGTCGGCGGCGAAGCACCTGCTGTTCACCGCCGAGCTGATCGACGCCGACCGCGCCCTGCGGATCGGCCTCGTCGACGAGGTGCTGCCGGGCGACCGGCTCGCCGCGCGGGTGGACGACCTCACCGGCACGATCGCGCAGCGGTCCGCGCTGAGCGTCACCGCCGCCAAGGAGATCGTCGACGACCGGGCCGGACCGGCGCGGATCGCCTGGTGGCACCGCAGGGTGAGGGACAGCGGCGAGGCCCGCGAGGGCGTGGCGGCCATGGCGGAGCGCCGGGCACCCCGCTTCGCCTGGCGAGCGCCCTCCGACGGCTGACGGCCGCGCCGCCGCGCGCGACAGGTGGCGGTGAGCGTCGGTCAGGCGCTGATGAGATTCGCGCCGTTCTGGGCGGTGTTCAGCGGAGTGGTCGCGGTGGCTGGCGCGGTGGCCATCGTTCTGGTCATCCGGGACGCCCGTCGGGCCGAGGCGTTCCTGCGCGCTCACCCGGACCTGACCGGGCGCTAATCGCCGCCATCGATCAATTCATTGCGAAACCTCGATCCCGGGTGGCACCGGATCGGAGCGGTACGGCAGGCTGTCCGTCGTGCAGCGTGATCGGTTGCTTGCGGGCCGCTATCGGCTCCTGGAGCGCCTCGGCAGCGGGGGCATGTCCGCGGTCCACCGGGCGTACGACGAGGTGCTCGAACGGGACGTTGCGGTGAAGGTGCTCGTCGCCTCGGACGGCAACGCCCGGCAGCGGATCCGAGCCGAGGCAAAGGTGGCGGCCCGGTTGTCGCATCCGCACGTCACAAGCGTCTACGACTTCGGCGAGTCGGTCGTCGACGGCGTCCAGGTCCCGTTCGTGGTGCTGGAACTGCTCAACGGCGTCACCCTCGAACAACGGCTGGCCGCCGGGCCGCTGCCACCCCGCGCCGGGCTGCGGGTCTGCGCCGAGGTGGCGGCGGCACTCGAAGCCGCGCACGCCCAGGGGTTGGTGCACCGCGACGTCAAGCCGGGCAACGTGATGCTCACCCCCACCGGCGCGAAGGTGCTCGACTTCGGCATCGCGGCGGCCGTCGGCGACCCGGAGATCGATTTCGATGGACGGCTGCTCGGTACGCCCGCCTACCTCGCTCCGGAGCGGCTGGCGGCCGGAGAGGTGCTGCCGGCCTGCGACGTGTACGCCCTCGGCCTGCTCCTGTACCGGACGCTCACCGGCCGGCTGCCCTGGGCCACCGAGGCGCAGGCCGGGATGCTCCGCGCCCACGTCCACATCGAACCGGATCCACTCCCCGAGATCGACGGGGTGCCGCCCGAGATCCACAGGCTCTATCGCTGGTGCCTGGCCCGCGATCCCGCCGACCGGCCCCCGGCCGCCGAGGCGGCCCGCATCCTGCTCGCCGCGGGCCAACAGCGCACGCCGACGCCACACCGTTCCTCCCCGACCGAGGTGACCGAGGTGGCCGACGACGCGTCGGCCGAGCCGGGCACCGGCGTGAGACCCCGCCCGACCGGCACCTCCCGACGACGGAACCGCCGCCGGCACCGGGCGGTGCTGACGGTTGGCGGCGCGGTGATCGCCGCGGTGGCGCTGGCCGGGTCGCTGGGCGACTACAGCAGGCGGCAGCACGACGGTTCCAACCCGCGAACCGGCATCGGCACGGGTGGCACCACGACGGTGGGGCTGCCGCAGACCGTCGAACAGCCCGAACCATCAGTGGCCGGTCCCCCGGCCGGCCCGTCGACCCGGAACAACCCCGCCGTCCCCCGGAGCAGCCCACCGACGGGTCCCGGTGACAGGTCCACCCCGGCGCCCAGGCCGAGGCCGACGCCCACGCCCACCGGTCCCGTGGTGGTCACCGTGCAGGCCCAGGGTGGGACGGTCACCGTTCGCTGCCTCGGGGGATCGGCCGAACTGCTCACGGTGACGCCCGCAGCGGGCTATCGGGTGGCGCCGTACGACCCGGGCCCGGCGAAGCAGATCCAGGTCGAGCTGACCTCGGCCGAGCACAGCAGCGAGATCCGTACGCACTGCGCGAGCGGCCGCCCGAAGCCGAAGGTCAAGGAACGCGACCTCTGACCGGGGCCGGCGGGTGCCGCGCCGAGGCGTACCCCGACGCGGCCCCCCGTTCCCGCCGGCCGGTCGGTCACCGCCCGGCCAGCGACGCCCAGCCCGGGTTGACCGGTTCCCGGCGCAGCGGCATGCCCGCCTCCGCCGGGGTGCGGTCGCCCTTGCGCTGGTTGCAGCCGTAGCAGGCGGCGGTCGTGTTTCGCCATGTGTTCCGGCCGCCCCGCGAGCGCGGCAGGATGTGGTCGATTGTCGATGCGGCCCCACCGCAGTAGGCGCAGCAGTGCTCGTCGCGGCGCAGCACCCCGGCCCGGGACCAGGCCGGCCCGGAGTTGAACCGCCACCGGGTGACCACGTAGCGGACCAGCCGCACCACCCGGGGCAGCGGGAAGACGCCGATCAGCTGGTCGGGCTCCGCCTCGTGGATCTCGGCCACCCGGCGGCAGAGCATCCGGACGGCGTGCTGGACGGTGACCCGGTGCAACGGGCCGAGGTCGGCGTTGATGACGAGGACGGCGTCCACCGGGACTCCTTTCCAGATGGTGCCGGACAGCGAAGAGCCGCCCGGTCCAGGCTTTCGGACGGGCGGCTCGGCGCGTACGGGTACGCGTCAGTCGGGCCGGCCCGCCCGCAGGTCTTCCGCTCGCCAACCGTTGCCGGGCAACACCGACGACGGCACGGTGCTGGCATGCGACATCGTCATGATCTGCTCCCGTGGCGGTGGTTGACCTTGCGCGATCACGGTAGGTCGACGGGGGAGGCGCCGGCAACGTATTTCGATCGGCCGGCCTCCTCGGGACGCCGCTGACGGCGGGTGCGGGGAGCCGCCTTCACCGAGACCTGGGCGATGGTCAGCGGCCGGTTCAGCCGTAGGGCCATCCGCGCGGTGAGTTCGCTGTCCAGCAGGGGCCGGTTGACCTCACTGGCGACCGCCAGGGCGGGCCCGGAGACCGACCGCCAGATCGCGGCCAGTCCGGCGCCGAGACCCACCAGGGCGACTGTGGCCCGGGTGGTCGGTGAGCCGGCGGCCGCGGCAGCGCTCACCCCGACGACCGCGAAGAGCACCAACAGCAGGGGTACGAGCACCGGCCAGAAGATGCCCCGCGCCGCCTGCGCCACCAGCCGGCGGTCCCGGATGATCAGATTTCTGGCGATCACCGCGTAGTCCTCCTCGTCGAGCAGGTCGCGCGGGTGCAGGCCGCCGGTGAGCACGTCGCGCCACAGGTCACCCTGGCCGCGCAGGGCCCGGCTCAGCTCGGCGGGCGCCGGCACGGCCGGATCGCCGTGGCCGGCCCGGTCGACAGCGTTCGACCAGGCGGCCAGCGACCGGCGCACCACCGCTGCCGAGTACGGCGGCAGGACGGTGGCCAGTTCGTCCAACCACCTGCTGATCTGGACCTGCCGGCCACCGAACTGTCGCAGCAGCTGCGCGACGTCGCCGGCTCGGACGGTGTCGGCCACCGATCGGCCCAGCCGGTAGGCCAGCCCGACCCGGTGGTTGGCGGCCATCGCCCACCGCAGCACCTCCACGTTGAGGTCGTCGAGGGCGAGCAGCAGTGGCACCGGGTCGGCGGGGTCGGGCTGCCCCGGGTCGGGCAGCAGGGCTCGGGCGGCCGACGTGTCGGGCACCGGCCCGGTGTGCCGGGTGAGGTCGGCGATCTGGGCCAGGGCGACGTCCACCCCGTCGAGGTACATCCGCATCCGCCGGTGGGTGGACATCTCGGTGAGGTTGGAGAGTTTGGCCGGCGGTACGGCCGGGCGGGCGTCGACGAAGGCGCGTGGCTCCGCCTGCTGCCCGTGGTGGTAGGCGTCCGCCATCCACCAACCCAGCCGGAGCGCGGTGACGATGCAGGCGCGCTCGTCGCGGATCAGCGGGTACGCGTCGTCGCGGCCGATCTCGTCGATCGACGAGCGGTTCTCCGCCCCGGCGCGGTGCAGTGGTGACATCTCCGCTGCCCTCCCGCCCGGCCGATCGACGGTTGATCATTCGAGCGTACGGCAGCGTACGGTGGCTTATGTTGTGTTTTGTTGTTTTTGCCCGGCGCGACCGGCCAGCAGGCCGCGCGGTCGGATCGAGCGCACCGGCTCGGCTGCGGCACCCTCCGCGCGCAGGATGTGGTTCGCCGCGATGATCCCGGTGGCCGCGGAGCGTTCCATCAGGGCGCTCGGGAAGTCCGTGGCGATCCCGTCGCCGGCCAGATAGACACCGGGCGCCTCGGTGCGGACCCCCGGACGCCAGGCGTGGCTGCCCGGCGTGAACGCCGGCGCCTGCGCCTCCACCCGGGCCCGCAGCTCACGGACCCGCAGGTCGCCGGCCTCCGGCCACAGCTCGACCAGCTCGCGGCGCATCCGCTCGGCCAACTCCTCGGCCGGCACACCGGGCTCGCAGGCGTACGCGTGCAGCTCGATGACCGACCCCCCGGTCCGCTGCGCCCAGCGCCGCGGCTCGTTCTCCAGCCGGTGGTAGAGCGTCACCGAGTCCAGAGTGGGCTGGCGGGACACCCCGTTGAACACCGCCCGCTCGGCGGCCACGTCCCCGTCACACCAGTACCGCGCCACCGCGTACGGGGGGCCGGGGGTGCCGAAGGCCGACATCCGCGCGGCCAGCTCGGGTGCCCGCCCGGCCAGGTCCGGCGAGGCCGCGACCAGCGCGGCGAGCGCGGGTGGGTCGACGGCGAGCACTACGTGACCCGCCGGATGGCTGCCCCCGGCGGTGGTCGTCACCCGCCACCCGTCGCCGTCGCGGCGCACCCCGGTGGCGGCGCTGCTGGTGAGAACGCGGCCGCCGTGCTTCTCCACGTGCCGGGTCAGTGGCTCCCAGATCGCCGTCGCGTAGTCCTCGTCGGGGCAGTCGAAGGCCAGCCCCTCCGGGTTGCCGAGCAGGTAGAAGTGGAACTGGGCGACCATCTCGGCCGCCGACATCTCCGCCTCGTGGTTGAAGAACGAGTGCGAGAAGACCTCGAACAGCATCGCCCGCGCCCGGTCCGGCAGCCGCAGCGACGCCAACAGCTCGTCGGCGGTGGTGTCGTCCAACTTCGCGTAGGTGCGGACCGGGTCGTAGGTGAGCAGCGGCAACGCCGCGTCCCGGTCCATCGAGCGCAGATCGCTCAGACGCAGGCTCGGGCTGCGCAGCAGCAGCGCCAGCAGGTTCGCCGGCGGCGCGGGCGGCAGCTTGCCGAACTCCTCGGTCGGCCACTGGGCGCTGAGGATCGGATAGCCCGGGATCGGTTTGAGGAAGCGCAGGTCACTGTCGATCCGGCGAAGGATGGACCGCCAGTTGTAGTACTGCCGGAAGAACGCGTGGAAGCCGTGCTCGTTCTGCTGGCTGCCGTCGGCGAGGGCCTCCGGCCAGGCGCCCAGCCGACCGCCGAGCGTCGGTGCCGCCTCCAGCACCGTGACCGCCACCCCCCGCTCGGCCAGCACCACCGCCGCCGACATGCCGGCGATCCCGCCCCCCACCACCAGCGCCGTCGTGGGTCGCGGCACGTGGTCGGCGCCACCGCCGCCCGGGTCCACCTGATGCTGCCGTACGCCGATCAGCCGACCTACCACTTGCGACAGCGCCATTGGCCCAGTCTGCCCCACCTCGGTTCAGTCGGCTGGCAGGCAACGGCGGGGGCGGTCGGAGGCAGGCCAGACGTACTCCAGGTCCTCCGGCACGTCGTCGCCGAACAGCGGGCGGTAGTGCGTCGGGTCCTTGCGCAGCAGTGACGAGCGGTGACTCAGGTGCAGGTCGTCGTGGCCCAGCCAGGGTGGCAGGTCACCGGCGCGGGCCAGCTCGTCCTGGGTCCGTACGACACCGGCCCCGCAGGCGTCGGCGAGGTCGACGGTGAGCGTGGTGGCGCAGGTGTCGGCGCGTCCCGGCTCGGTCCAGACCGCGCACATGTCCAGCCCGTAGCGGACGAGCGCCTCCTCGTACCCGGCCCACATCTTCACCGCCGGATGGTTGCGCCAGCCGTACCCGGGTCGGGTCAGGCCACGCAGCACCTGGATGGCCTCCACCCGCTGCTTGCCCAGCCGCTTCTGGTCCAGCGCACGGGCGCTGGCCAGAAAATCCGGGTACGGGAGGAACGTCTGCATGGCGCTGCTCTACCCGGCGCCGGGGCGGACATGCCTGGTCACGGGATGATCCGGGCGGGGTCGCCCAGTGTGGTCGTGCTGGTTACGATCCGGGCATGGCGGAGCCGTGGCGGGACCGGGCGCGACGGGCGGTCGAGTGGAACTGGCGGCTGCGGTCCGTCGGTGATCCTCGCCCGCACTACGTGATCTGCGGGAAGGACGCGCTCGCCTACTACGTGGCCCGGGCGATGCTCGAATCCGAGCTGCCGGCGGGTGGGGCCCGGGTGACAGTCGTCGTGCCCGAGCGTTACCGCAGCAACGGGCCGGACGTGGCCGGGCTGCGCGGGCTCCGGGTGGTCCGCTCGGACCGGCTGGACGTGGAGACCTTCGAGGCCGCCGGGCTGGCCGGGGCGACCGGGCTGGCCCTGCTGCACCAGGACGACGTCGGCAACCTGCACGCCGCGCTCTGCGCCCAGGCCGTCGACCAGCGGGTCCGCCAGGTGCTGCGAATGTTCAACGGCACCCTCGCCGACGGCGTACGCAAACTGCTCAAGGCGCCCGTCGAGGTGCTCTCCGACGCCGAGATGGCCGCGCCGGCCTTCGTGGCCGCCGCGCTCGGTGAGGTCGACCCCAGCTCCTTTCAACATCGGGACAAGACGCTGCGGGTGGCGCGGCGGGCGGACGTCCGACCGCAGGACGTGGTCTGCGCGCTGGCCCACCTCAGCGAGGCGCAGGGGGTGGAGCTGCTGCCCGCCGAGCAGGCCGGCGCCGACCTGGTGCTCGCCGAGGCGACCGGCCAACCGCCGGGCACGCAGGTCGCCGCCCGGCGGCTGGTCCGCGCGCGCCGGCGACGTCGCCCGGTCACGGTGCTGATGGGAGCGGTCCGCGGCTTCGCCACCCGCAAGATCGGCATCGCGGTGATGGTGGTGCTCGCGCTGATCGCGGTGCTCGGTGCGCTGATCTCCCGCGCCGAGGACGTCTCTCCGCTGGAGGCGCTCTACCTGACACTCGTCACCACCCTCAGCGGTGCCGACCCGGACACCGACAAGGCGGCGGACGCGCAGATCATGCAGGTGGTGCTCAACCTGGCCGGGTTGGCGCTGATCCCACTGATCACCGCCGTGGTGGTGGACGGCATCGTCAACGCCCGGCTGGCGTTGCACACCGGCCGCCTGCAACCCGCCCGCGCCGGGCACGTCGTGGTGATCGGCCTGGGCAACGTCGGCACCCGCGTCATGGCACAGCTCCGCGAGTACGACGTCGAGGTCGTGGCCATCGACAAGAATCCGGAGCCGCGCGGCGCCGCCCTGGCCCGTCAACTGGAGGTGCCGCTGATCGTCGGCGACGCCGCGCTGCCGGAGACGCTGGCCTCCGCCTCGGTGGCCGACTGTCAGGCGCTGGTGGTGGCGTCCACCGACGACGTGGCGAACCTGGAGGCGGCGCTGGCCGCACGGGATCTCCGCAACGACCTGCGGGTGGTGCTGCGGCTGTTCGACGGCGACTTCGCCGAGCGGGTGGAGGAGACCTTCGCCCTCGGGGTGTCCCGGTCGGTCTCCTACCTGGCCGCGCCGGCCTTCATCGGCGCGCTCACCGAACGCGCGGTGATCACCACGATCCCGGTCGACAGGCACGCGCTGCCGGTGGCCGAGGTGCCGGTCGCCGCCGGCTCCGAGCTGGACGGTCGACCCCTGGAGCTGGTCAATCGGGACGGGCAGGTCCGGCTGATCGCCCGGACCCCGGCCGGCGGGGCGAAGACGATCTGGTGGAGGGACCTCGACCCCCGACAGGTGATCTTCGCCGGTGACCGGCTCACAGTTGTCGCCCGCCGGCGTGGGCTGGACTGGCTGACCACCCAGTGCGCCCCGCCCGCCACGGGGAGGGTGCCTGTGCCATCGGGTCACGTCGGTTCGATGCCCCGCGGCGTGCCCACCCCGCCCGGTGCCGTCCCGGCTGGTCCCGCCGTCGGCGGGGAGTCGTCCGCGCCAGCGGTGGTTCCCGGAACGCGGCGGACGCCGACCGATCAGGAGGTCGCCGCCTCGGCCCCCGGCGCGGCCCACCCGGTGCCGACCCCGCCGTCGCCGGGCGACGATCCGGTGCCTCCGGCCCCAGGCGCCGGGGCCGAGCCGACAGCGACAGACGACGACTCGACCGGTGCCCCTCAGGTACCCGGTTGAGCGAGCAGAGGCGGGCTTGCCCCGAACTTCGACGATCAACGGCTTCGTGTGGTCGTTGCCACTGAGTGACAATCGGTGCCATGCGTTTCCGCGTCCTGGGGCCGACCCAGGTGCTGCTGGCCGACGGGCGTGAGATCGCCGTGGGCGGTCCACGGCTGCGCGCGCTGCTGGCGCTCCTGCTGCTCGACGCGGGCCGGGTGGTGTCCGCCGAGCGGCTGATCGACGGTCTGTACGGCGAACACCCTCCGCGGGGTGCCGCCAACGCGCTTCAGTCCCTGGTGTCGCGCCTGCGTCAGGCCCTGCCCGCCGAGCACATCCCGGTCGAGTTCCACCCGGCCGGCTACCGCCTCGCGGTGGACCCTGCGGACGTCGACGCGTACCGGTTCGAGCGGCTCGCCGAGGCTGGGCGTCGCGCGCTCGCCAACGGCGACTGGCACCGCGCGGCGGCCGTGTTGCACGAGGCGCTGGAGCTGTGGCGTGGTCCCGCCCTGGCCGACGTCATCGACGTGGCAGGCGTACCCGCGCGGGCGGCCCGGCTGGATGAGCTGCGGCTGGCCGCCACCGAGGATCGGATCGAGGCGGAGCTGGCGCTGGGCGGACACGCGAAACTGGTCCCCGAGCTGCGGCAACTGGTCGTGGCGCATCCGCTCCGGGAGCGCCCGCGAGGCCACCTCATGCGCGCCCTGGCCACGCAGGGCAGGACGGCCGAGGCGCTGGCCGAGTTCGAGGACGCTCGGCGCACCCTGGCCGAGCAGCTCGGGGTCGACCCGTCGGCGGCGCTGGCCGCGGTTCACCTCGCGGTGCTGCGTGGCGACGAGAGTGCCGCCGTGCCGCGTGGCGAGGGCAGCAGGGCCGCGCGGCGCGGCGGGGGCAGCTCCGCCGTGCGCCCGACGACCGCGCAGGCGCTGCCGAGCCAGCTCACCACGTTCGTCGGGCGGGAGGAGGAGCTCACACGTGTTGGAGCGTTGCTCGCCGAGCGCAGGCTGGTCACCCTCACCGGCCCCGGGGGAGCGGGCAAAACCCGGTTGGCCATCGAGGCGGCGGGTCGTTCGGACGGCGAGGTCCGTCTGGTCGAGCTGGCCGGGCTTGCCGACGGGTCGGACGTACCGCAGGCGGTGCTGAGCGCGCTCGGCCTGCGGGACGCGGGCCTGCGGGCCCCGGCCGAGCCGGGCCGACAGACCATCGACCGACTGGTCGAGGCACTTGCCGAGCGGCGGTTGCTGCTCGTGCTCGACAACTGTGAGCACGTCGTCGCCGACGCGGCCCGGCTGGCCGCACGGCTGCTCGGCGCCTGTCCGGCGCTGCGGGTGCTCGCCACCAGTCGCGAGCCGCTCGGGCTGGCCGGCGAGGCGCTGTGCCCGTTGTCCGGGCTCACCCTGCCACCACCGGACAGGTCGACGGAGGATGCCGACGACTACGCGGCGGTCCGCCTCTTCTCCCAGCGGGCCGCCGACGTCGCACCCGGCTTCACCGTCACGCCGGCCAACGTCGACGTGGTGCTGCGGATCTGCCGCACCCTCGACGGTCTGCCGCTGGCGATCGAGTTGGCCGCCGCGCGGCTGCGGGCGCTGTCGGTCGCCGAGGTGGCCGCCCATCTCGACGACAGGTTCCGGCTGCTGTCGATGAGCAGCCGGGCCGCGTCGCCCCGGCACCGGACGCTCCGAGCGGTGGTGGAGTGGAGTTGGGACCTACTCGACGATGCCGAGCGTGCCCTGGCCCGACGGCTGACCGTCTTCGCCGGCGGTGCCACGCTTGAGGCGGCCGGGCGGGTCTGCGAGATGCCCTCTGCCGAGTTCGTCGATGCGCTGACCGGTCTGGTCGACAAGTCCTTCGTGGAGTTGACCGGAGGCCGTTACCGGATGCTGGAGACCGTGCGGGCCTTCTGCGCCGAACGCCTCGCCGAAGCCGGCGAGGCCGAGCGGCTGCGCCGCGCGCACACCGCGTACTTCCTGGAACTCGCCTGGGCCGCCAGCGACCACCTGCGCCGAGCCGAACAACTGCACTGGTTGCGACGGCTCGACGCAGAGCGGGACAACCTGCACGCGGCGTTGCGTCGTGCCACCGCGGCGGGTGACGCGTCCGAGGCCGCCGGGTTGGTCGCCGCACTGTCGTTCTACTGGTGGTTACGCGGCATGCGTGGGGAGGGGGCCCGGCTGGCCGCCGACGTCCTCGACGTGCTCGGTGCCGAGGCGCCGCCCGGGTTGGGCGAGGAGTTCGCCCTCTGCGTCTACAACGCCTCGCTCGCCGGTTCCGGGCACCTGCCGTCGCTCGGCACGCAGGGGTCGGTGATCCGCAGCCTCGACCGGCCCCCTCGACAACCGTTCCTGCTCTATCTGTCGGGGATCTCGACCGGACCCCCACCCGGCGGGGCCGAGGACGTCGAAGAGCTGATGCGGGAGCTGCGGCGGCTGGTCGGGCCGGACACCTGGATCAACGCGCTCGGTGCGATGGGACACGGCTCGGCGCAGATGTGGGGTGGCCAGTCGGACCGGGCCGGGGCCGCGTTCTCCGCGGCGCTCGACGGCTTCCGGAGCGCCGGAGACCGGTGGGGTTCCATGATCACACTTGGCGCGCTCGGCGAACTGGCCGCCTGGCGGGGCGACCCGGAGGCCGCGGGCGAGCACATGAACCAGGCCATGGGTTTGGCCGAGGAGCTCGGCTCGGCCGTCGACCAGGCCGACATGCTGCGTACCCGGGGTGAGATAAGGCTGCGTGCCGGTGACCTCGCGGCGGCCCGCGACGACTTCGCCGGTGCGCTGCTTCTGGCGCAGGGCAGTGGCGCGCCGGAGTTCGTGTCCGCCGCCCGACTCGGCCTCGCCCAGGTGGCACGGCTGCGTGGTGATCTCACCGAGACGAGGCGGCTCTGCGAAGCGGCGTTGGCCGGCGGGCTCACCGGCTGGTACGTCGGCGAGGCGACGCGCTCGGAGATCATCACTCTTCTTCAGCAGATCACCGAGGAGGAGAAGGCCGGGGCCGCGAGCGGGCCCGGTGCGCCGCCGTCAGCGGACGGTGCGTGACCCGTCAGCGCCCGCCCGCACCCTGGCGGCATGACGACATACGAGGTGGTGGCCGAAGGGCTGGGTAAGCGGTACGGCCCGACCCGCGCGCTTGACGCGTTCGACCTGACCGTGCCGACCGGCACGGTGTACGGGCTGCTGGGACCGAACGGCGCCGGCAAGACGACTGCCGTACGGATCCTCACCACGCTGCTGCGCTTCGACGCCGGCAGGGCCACTGTGGCCGGGTTCGACGTGCGGCGTCAGCCGGACGAGGTGCGGGCCCGGATCGCGTTGACCGGGCAGTACGCGGCGGTCGACGAGACCCTGAGTGGCCGGCAGAACCTGGAGTTGTTCGGCCGGCTGTTCCGGCTCGGTCGACGGGCGGCCCGTCAACGCGCCGACGAACTGCTGGAACGGTTCGGGCTCGCCGAGGCGGCGGGGCGGTCCGCCGTCGAGTATTCGGGTGGGATGCGCCGACGGCTGGACCTCGCCGCCAGCCTGATCCGTACGCCGCGCGTGCTCTTTCTCGACGAGCCGACCACCGGCCTGGACCCGCGTAGCCGCAACCAGGTGTGGGACCTGGTCCGCGGTCTCGTGGCAGACGGGACCACGGTGCTGCTCACCACGCAGTACCTGGAGGAGGCCGACCAGTTGGCCCACCGGATCTCGGTGATCGACGCCGGCCGGGTGGTGGCCGAGGGGTCGCCGGACGAGCTGAAGTCGCTGACCGGCGGAGACCGGATCGAGGTGGTGGTGCGCGAAGCCGACGACCTGACCCGGGCCGCCGGCATCGTCGCGCGCATCTGTGGTGCGGATCCGGAGCACGATCGTGCGGTTCGGCGGCTCAGCGTGCCGGTGGTCGACCGGGTGGCCGGGCTTGTCGACGTGGTGCGGGCGTTGGACGACGCCGGGATCGCGGTCGAGGACATCGGCCTGCGGCGGGCCACGCTTGACGAGGCGTTTCTGTACCTGACCGGGCACCGGCCGGACGAGGCCCGCCAGCCCGTCGGCGTCGGCGGAAAGGCGGACGTGGCATGACGGCGGCGGTGGTCGACGGCTGGACGATGACCAGGCGGAACATGATCCACGTGGTCCGCGCCCCCGAGGAGCTGATCCTGTACTTCTCGCTGCCGATCATGTTCGTGCTGGTCTTCGGGTACGTTTTCGGCAGCGGCATGCAGGTGTCCGGTGGCGGCAACTACCGGGAGTTCCTGCTGCCCGGGGTCTTCGTGATGACGATGCTCTACGGCCTCGGCGCCACCGCGAGCGGCGTGGCGCTGGATCTCAGCCGGGGTGTCGTGGACCGGTTCCGGTCGATGCCGATGGCCCGGTCCGCCCTGATGACCGGCCGCAGCGCCGCCGACCTGCTCCGCGCCCTGTTGGAGATGTCCACCCTGCTGGTCTGTGGCCTGCTCGTCGGGTGGCAGTGGCGACAGGGTGTCGGCAAGGCGTTGCTCGCCGTCGGGCTCCTCCTGCTGCTCCGGGTCGCGATCACCTGGGTCGGGATCTACCTGGCGCTGCTGGTCCGCAACCCGGACACGGTCGGCGTGATCGTCTTCCCGGCGGCGTTTCCGTTCACCGCGATCTCCAACGTCTTCGTGTCGCCCGAGCTGATGCCATCTGTCATCGGGACGATCTCGCAGTGGAACCCGTTGTCGGCCACCGTCGCGGCGATCCGCGAACTGTTCGGCAACCCCGGCCTGGGTGGCGACTCGTGGCCGGCGGAGCACGCCATGCTGTTGGCGGTGGTGTGGCCGGTGCTGCTGATCGCGACGTTCGCGCCGCTGGCGGTGCGCCGGTACCGGCGGCTGAGTCGCTGACCCCTGCCCGCCGGTGGCCTGCCCAGGTCACCGGCGGGCGGCACGTAGCGCGTACCAGCCGACGCCGGCGGCGAGCACGCCGAACCCGGCGAGGACGCTGCCGGTCGGCAGGTTGACCGCGAGCAGCAGGCAGCCGATGAGCCCCAGGCCGGCGAGCACCTGCACCGGTAGCTTCCGT
This sequence comes from Micromonospora sp. NPDC049275, assembly GCF_043197115.1. NCBI lineage: Bacteria > Bacillati > Actinomycetota > Actinomycetes > Micromonosporales > Micromonosporaceae > Micromonospora > Micromonospora sp. NPDC049275. Next base: position 26,653 of record NZ_JBICSN010000008.1, on the reverse strand, counting down.
TCCTGTTCCCGGCCCAGGGTGAGCGCCGCCGCGTTGGTGATCGCGTAGTAGACGAGCACCGTGCAGCTGGAGAAGCCGATCGCGTCGCGGACGTCACCGAGCAGCACCACCACGATCACCACGGCGGCGACGGCCAGCTCGGCGCGGTGCGGCACCCGGTGCACCTGGTGCACGGCGGCCAGCGCGCCGGGGAGGTCACGGCGGCGGGCCATCGCGAGGGTGGTCCGGCCGACCCCGGCGACCAAAGACAGCAGCACCCCGACGACGGCGATGGTGGCCCCGGCGCGCACCACCCAGGCCAGACCGGGCAGCCCGGCGGCGGTCACCACGTCGACCAGGGGCGCTGCCGAACCGGCCAACCGGTCGGCGCCGAGCACGCCGAGCGTGACCACGGCCAGCACCAGGTAGATCGCGAGCACCACCCCGAGCGCCAGCGGCACCGCGCGGGGAATGGTCCGCTGCGGGTCGCGGACCTCCTCGCCGAGCGTGGCGATCCGCGCGTACCCGGCGAAGGCGAAGAACAGCAGCCCGGCGGCGGTGAGCACACCCCGGGCGGAGCCACCGGGGTCGCCGAGCCGATCCAGGTGCACCGGCCCGCCCACCACGCCGACGACAGCGACCAGGGTCAGCACCGCGAGCACCAGGCCGACCAGGGTCTTCGTGGCGGTGGCCGTCTTGCCGATGCCGCGCAGGTTCACCGCCGTCACCGCGAGCACCGCGCCGACCGCGACCAACCGCGCCTGCCCCGGCCACAGGTACGCCCCGATGGTCAACGCCATCGCCGCGCAGCTCGCCGTCTTGCCCACCACGAAACCCCAGCCGGCCACGAAGCCGGCGAGCGGTCCGAGGCGCTCCCGGCCGTAGACGTAGGTGCCGCCGGACTCCGGGTAGCGGGCCGCCAGCCGCGCCGAGCTGGTCGCGTTGCAGAAGGCGATGAAACCGGCGAGCACCAGCGCCGGCAGCAGCCCGGCACCGCCGGCCGCCGCGGCGGCCGGGCCGAAGACCACGAAGACGCCCGCGCCGAGCATCGAGCCCAACCCGATGACAACCGCATCGGGTACGCCGAGCCGCCGCGCCAGCTGATCCACGAACCGACCCTAGGGGTACGAGGTGAACGGCCGATCCCACTCCCGTAGGCGGCCGGGGAGCGGCAGATCGTCCCAGGGCACCCGGTGCAGCAGCCGGTCCAGGAAGAGGCCCAGCAGCAGCCCGGCCACCGAGTCGGTGAGCCAGTGCCAGCCGAGGTACGTGGTGGTGGTGAGCACGACAAGCGGCGGCACGACGCGGATCACTGTGACCAGCCGGGCCGACAGGTGGCGGCCGAAGCTGCGGGCCAGCGGGGCGAGCAGCAGCGCGATCACGCCGTACCAGACGATGGCGTTGGCGACGTGCCCCGACGGGTAGGACTGGGCGAACCGCACCGGCAGGTCGTCGTGGAACAGGGGCAGGGTCTGCTCGGGCGACAGGTTCGGCTCCTTGACGCTTGCGCTCGGTGCCGCCCGCGCGGTCCAGACCTTGAGCGGACCAATCGTCAGGTAGGTCAGCACGAACCCGACCACCGGCGGCAGGATCGGCCGCACCGACCGCAGCCGGACGGCCAGCAGCACGCCCAGACCGGCGGCGATCAGGGTCAGCGGGGAGCCCTGGCCGAGGTGGTTGAACACCCAGGCGACCCAGTAGGCGACGGTGGGCCGATGTGCGTCGGCCCAGTCGGCGACCGCCCGGTCCAGCCCGAAGAGCTGGTCGGCGGCGAGTGCCACTGTCAACCCGACCAGGCCGACCAGCAGGAGGGCGTCGAACCACCAACCGGCCGGGCGGACGGGCCGTAGCCGCAGGTCACGTCGTACCGCCGAGGGTTTGAGCACGCGACCACGCTACCGGGCCGACGCGAGGTCGGGGTGTGCGGCGCTGTGGGCCAAGCCACGATGTGCGGCGGATACGGGGGGCGACCAGTCATGCTTGTGCCCGTGCGGATCACGTCTGCCCTCGTGGACCCGGCGCTGCTCGACCTGCCCTGGTCGACACCGCTGGAGGAGTGGCCTGCCCAGCACCTGGTGGCCCTGCCACAGGGCATCTCCCGGCACATCGTCCGCTTTGTCCGCTTGGGCGACTACGTGTACGCGTTCAAGGAGACCCGCGAGCGGATCGCCGAGCGGGAGTACGACCTGCTCCGAGCCCTGGAGCGGATCGACTTCCCGTCGGTCGAGGCGGTGGCGGTCGTCGCCGACCGGCAGACCGAGGACGGCGAGCCCCTCGAATCGGTGCTGATCACCAGGCACCTGCAGTTCTCGCTGCCGTACCGGGCGCTCTTCTCGCACACCCTCCGTCCGGAGACGATGAGCCGGCTGCTCGACGCGCTCGCCGCCCTGATCGTCCGGATGCACCTGACCGGCTTCTTCTGGGGCGACTGCTCGCTGTCGAACACGCTGTTCCGCCGGGACGCCGGCGCGTTCGCCGCCTACCTGGTGGACGCCGAGACGGGCGCGCTGCACAACTCGCTCTCCAACGGGCAGCGCGGGGAGGACCTGGAGATCGCCCGGGTGAACATCTTCGGTGAGGCGCTGGACCTGCAGGCCGCCGGCCTGCTGCACGAGTCCATCGACCCGGAGGTGGTCTGCGAGGAGGTCGTGCAGCGCTACGAGCGGCTCTGGCACGAGATCACCTACGAGCAGAGGGTCGAGCGGGAGGCCCGGCACGACATCGAGGGCCGCATCCGCCGGCTCAACGAGCTGGGCTTCGACGTGGCCGAGGTGGCCATGTCGACGATCGACGACGGGCGCTACCTGGTGCGGCCGAAGGTGGTCGACGCCGGCTACCACACCCGGCGGCTGCTGCGGCTCACCGGTCTGGACGCCGAGGAGAACCAGGCCCGCAAGCTGCTCAACGACCTGGACGCGTACCGGGCGGAGAGCGACCTGACCGACGAGCAGCAGGCGGCACACCGCTGGCTCACCGAGGTCTTCGAGCCGGTGGTCCGGGCCGTGCCCGCGCACCTGCGCCGCAAGCTGGAACCGCAGGAGCTGTTCGCGCAGATCATCGAGCACAAGTGGCTGCTCTCCGAGCAGGCCGGCCGGGACGTGGGAATGGCGCCCGCCGTGCAGTCGTACCTGGCCGACGTGCTGGTGCACCGCCCCGACGAGCAGGCCGTGCTCGGCGTCGACGTCCCCGCCCTGGGCTGACCCGGCCGCACCCCAGCTCGCTCCGGGTCGGAGCCTGAGGGATGAAGGCGCGTCCTGTAGAGCTGCCCCACATCCGGGGCAGCGACCGCCCAGATCCGTCTCCCACATTTGGGAGGGGTGCCACCCGAATTCCGTGCCCCACATCCGGGGCAGCTCTACAGCGTCCGAACCAGTGCACGGGGGTCGGGCGCCCAGGATCGCGCAGCAGGCGCTTCACTCCACCCAGGAGCCTCCGCGCAGCACCCGTACCACGTTGAGGTCGTCGTCGAGCACGACCAGGTCGGCGCGGAGGCCGACCTGGAGGGCGCCGACCCGGTCGCCCAGACCGATGGCACGGGCCGGGGTGGTGGCCACCATCCGGGCCGCGTCGGCCATCGGAATCCCTGCGTGCACGGCGTGCCGCAGCGCCGCGTCCATGGTCAGCGTGCTGCCGGCGATCGCGCCGTCGCGGGCGAGTCGGGCCACGCCGTCGGTCACCGTGACGGCCTGACCGCCCAACTCGTACTCACCGTCGGCCATTCCGGCGGCGGCCATCGCGTCGGTGATCAGTGCGGCCCGGTCGGGGCCGGCGGTGGCGGTGGTGAAGGTCAGGACGCCGTCGTGCAGGTGCACCCCGTCGGCGACCAGTTCGCAGATCACGGTGGGCGCGTCCAACAGGGCCACCACCGGGCCGGGCTCGCGGTGGTGCACGGGCCGCATGCCGTTGAACAGGTGCGTACCCACGCTCGCGCCGGCCGCGATCGCGGCGCGGGTCTGCTCGTAGGTGGCGTCGGTGTGGCCCACTGCCGCCACCACGCGGTGGGTGGTGAGCAGCTTGATCGCCTCCAGCGCGCCGTCGCGTTCCGGGGCGAGGGTGACCATGCGGATCGCGCCCCGACCCAACTCGATCAGCTCGGTCAGTTCGTCAGTGGACGGGTCGCGCAGGTACTCCGGGTTCTGCGCCCCGCAACGGGCGGCGGAGAGGTAGGGGCCCTCGAAGTGGACGCCCGCCAGCACGCCCTCGTCGACGAGCGGCGCGAACGCCTCGGTGGCCGCGCGCATCACCGGAAAGGGTGCACTGACCAGGCTGGCCAGCAGCGTGGTGGTGCCGTGCGCCAGGTGGAAGCCGGCCGCCGCGCGGGCCTGGTCGGCGTCGCCTGTGGTGAAGGTGTGCCCGCCGCCGCCGTGGGTGTGCATGTCGACGAAGCCCGGCAGGATCCAGTGCCCGTCGCGGACCGACGGATATTCGGCCACGGCCGTGATCCGGTCGCCGTCCCACTCGACACAGCCCTGCCGGACGACACCGGTCGGGGTCACCACTCGGCCGTTCACCCGTACGGTCATCGCTCCTCCTGATGGTCGGGGACGCGGGTGGCGTCCCTGTCCCGGACGCCCGCGGCGTCCAGCGCGAGCAGGGCGGCGCCGAGGCAGCCGGCCTCGTCGCCGAGGGCCGCCGCGACCAGCCGCGGCTCCCGGTGGAAGGTCATCCGCTCGTGCAGCGCCGCCCGCAGCGGGCCGAGCAGCCCGTCCCCTGCCTGGGCCAGGCCACCGCCGAGCACGATCGTCGACACGTCGAACAGCGCCTGCCCGGTGGCGAGGCCGTCGGCGAGGGCATCGACGGCCTCCTGCCAGACGCGGGCGGCGAGGGGTTCACCGGCGGCGGCCCGCTCGGCCACCATGGCTGCCGTCACGGCAGCGCCCGGTGACTGCTCGGCGCCCGCGGTCGAGGACGCCGCACCCGCCCGCGGATGGTCGACGAGCTCCGCGTAGCGGCGGCCGATCGCGGCGGCCGAGGCGACCGCCTCCAGGCAACCGGGCCGCCCGCAGCCACAGCGCGGGCCGTCGGGACGGACCAGGATGTGGCCGATCTCCCCGGCGGCGCCGTGCGCTCCGACTCCGGCCACACCGTCGACGACGTGCGCGGCGGCGATGCCGGTCCCGATCGCCACGAAGAGCACGTGCTCGGCGTCGCGTCCGGCGCCGAGCCGGGCCTCGGCGAGGCCACCGACGCGCACGTCGTGGCCGAGCGCGGTGGGCAGTCCGAGCCGCGCCACCGCCAGGTCCCGCAGGGGTACGTCCCGGAAGCCCACGTTCGCCGACCAGACCGCGACCCCACGCGCCTCGTCCACCACGCCGGGGACGGCGATGCCGATCGCGACCGGAGTGAGGCCGTCGGCGCGGGCCGTGGCGGCCAGCCCCTCCGCGACGTCCAGGATGGTGTCGACCACGGCGGCCGGGCCGCGCGCGGCGTCGGTGGGGTGTCGCTCGCTGTGTACGACGACGCCGTCCGGCCGCACCAGGGCGCACTTCATGCCGGTGCCGCCGACGTCCAGCGCCACGACCACCCTGTCGCTCACGCCAGCACCACGGACCGGCTGACGTGTCGGGGCGCGTCCGGGTCGAGGCCCCGGCTGGTCGCCAGCGCGACCGCGAAGCGCTGCGCCAGGATCAGGTCGGCCATCGGGTCGACCGGGGTACGACCGGCCGACCAGCTGCCGAGCACCGTGCGCCAGCCGTGCGTACGGCTGTGCACGAAGGCCGCGCCGGTGGCGGCCACGTCCTCGGGCAGCCCGTCGGGCAGCTCGCCGAACGCCCAGACCAGCCGGCCCGGCGCGGCGATCGAGATGGGGCCGTGCCGGTAGTCCATCGCCGGGTACGCCTCGGCCCAGAAGGTGGCCGCCTCGCGGCACTTCAGCGCTGCCTCCTGCGCGAGGCCCACTGTCCAACCCCGACCGAGGAAGGTGACCTGCCCGATGGTGGCCGGGTCGATCGGCAGCGGGGAGCGCACCGCCACCTCGGCGTCGGCGGCGAGCGCGGCCACCGGGTCGCCGAGGTGTGCCCGGAGCAGGGCCAGCGCGGTCGTCGCGAAGCGGGTCTGCACCACCGACCGCTCGTCGGCGAAGGGCATGGCGACGGTGGCGGCGGCCAGCTCGACCGCCGGGGAAGCGGGGTCGCCGACGATGACTGTGGTGGGCGTACGGCCGCGCAGCGCGGCGAGCAGCTCCAGCACCTCGGTGGTGGTGCCGGAGCGGGTGATCGCGATGAGTCGGTCGTAGCGGCGGCCGGCGGGGAACTCGGACGCCTGGAACGCGTCGGTCTCGCCCTGGCCGGCCTGTTCGCGGCGGGCGGCGTACGCCATCGCCATGAACCACGACGTGCCGCAACCGACGACGGCGACCCGCTCGCCGGGGCGCGGGAGGTCGTCGCGGACGACGCCGGACAGCTCGGCGGCCTCCCGCCAGCAGTCGGGCTGGCTCGCGATCTCCGCGTCCACGTACGCCATGGGAAACTCCTCGCCGGGCCGACCTGTCTGCGCAATACGGCGCGTTACACCCGTATTTCGCGCGTTATTCTGCGCGAAGCGGGGTGGCCGTGGCAACCGACCGGCCGATCGCGCAGAACAGCCTTTTGCGCCAGGCTAGTTTCGCGCACTAGTGTGCACGCAATCAATCACCGATCGTGCAGTCATTGGGAGGGCACCCGAGGTGGACCGGTACGCCAGGTGGAACGCCCTGCTGGAGATGCTCACCGACAACGGCCGGGTCAGCGTCGAGGCGGCCGCCGAGCGGCTGGACGTCTCCCAGGCCACCATCCGGCGCGACTTCGACCAGCTCGCCCAGCAGCAGATGATCACCAGGACCCGGGGTGGTGCGGTCGCCAACGGCGTTTCGTACGACCTGCCGCTGCGCTACAAGACGGCCAAGCACTCGGCGGAGAAACAGCGGATCGGCGCCGCCGCAGCGGCGCTCGTCGCGCCCGGCACCGTGGTCGGCCTCAACGGTGGCACCACCAGCACGGAGGTGGCCCGGGCCCTGGCCGTCCGTCCGGACCTGAACACCAGTGCTGAGGGCGCCCAGCTCACCATCGTGACCAACGCGCTGAACATCGCCAACGAGCTGCTGGTGCGGTCCCGGATGAAGGTGGTGGTGGCCGGCGGGGTGGTGCGCCCGAAGTCGTTCGAGCTGGTCGGCCCGCTGGGTGGTGCGCTGCTGCGTGAGGTCACCCTGGACGTCGCGCTGCTCGGCGTGGACGCGATCGACCCGCAGCTCGGCGCCGCCGCCCACCACGAGGGCGAGGCGGCCATGAACAACCTGATGGTGGCCCGCGCCAAGCGGGTCGTGATCATCGCGGACTCGTCCAAGTTGGGCGGTCACGCCTTCGCCCGGATCTGCCCGGTGGAGCGCGTCGAGACGCTGGTGACCGACTCCGGCGCCGACCCGGAGGTGGTGGACGCCTTCCGGGCGGCCGGCGTGCAGGTCGTCTGCGCCTGAGCGGTCACGCTCCGTCGATGAAACGCATCGATCGGCGCGTCGATGCATACCGCGTATTGCGCAGCGCTGCATACCGCGTATGGTGTCGGCTGTCACGCCCACCCATCGGGGGAGGTGCAGCTTGCCAGCTGTCCTGGAGATCGAAGGTCTACGTAAGACGTACAAGAGTCGTCGACGCGGCACCCGCAACGCGCTCGACGGCTTCGACATGCGGGTCGACGCGGGGCAGGTGCACGGCTTCCTGGGTCCCAACGGCTCCGGCAAGACCACCACGCTGCGTACGCTGCTCGGCCTCATCCGGCCCGACGGCGGTCGGATGACGCTGCTCGGGCACGAGGTGCCCGCCGCGCTGCCCACAGTTGCCGGCCAGGTCGGCGCGATCGTGGAGAGCCCGCAGTTCTTCCCGCACTTCTCGGCACGGGACACGCTGTCCCTGCTGGCCGGGGCGGGCGAGGTGCCCGCCGCGCGCGTCGACGAGGTGCTCGAGCTGGTCGGGCTGCGCGACCGGGCCGGTGAGCGCGTCAAGACGTACTCGCTGGGCATGAAGCAGCGGCTCGCCGTCGCGTCCGCCCTGTTGAAGAACCCGAAGCTGCTCATCCTCGACGAGCCGGCCAACGGCCTCGACCCGGGCGGCATCCGGGAGATGCGGACGCTGATGCGGACGCTCGCCGAATCCGGGATGACAGTGCTGCTGTCCAGCCACATCCTCGGCGAGATCCAGCTGATCTGCGATTCGGTCACGATCATCTCGCTCGGCCGCCGGGTCGCCTTCGGCCCGGTCGACGAGGTGCTCGCCCAGCACTCGTCCGGCGCCGTCCGGGTCCGCCTGGAGGCGGTGAGTGACCTGCCGACGGCCACCGAGGCCCTCACCCGGGCCGGGGTCCGAGTCACCGGGCACCCGGACCACCTGATGCTTATCGGCGTCGACAAGCCGGCCACGGTGACCCGACTGCTCGCCGAGCAGAACCTGTACGTCAGCGAGCTGGCCCCGATCGCGGTCGACCTGGAGAGCGTCTTCCTCGAACTGACCGCCACCGCGCCGGTCCCCGGCCAGGCCCGCCAGGTCGACGAGTCCATGAAGGTCGGTGGGACGGGTCAGCCCGGCGCCACCGGAGGAGGGTGGGGCGCGTGAGCCTCTTTCGGACTGAGTTGCGCCGACTGACCAAGCGGCGCTTCAGCCGCTACATGACGCTGCTCGGCCTGCTGGTGCTGGCCGCGGTGGTGGTCGGTGTGTTCTTCACCAACCAGAAGATCGACGCCGGCCAGCTCGCCAAGGCCGAGCGCCAGGCCGACCAGCAGTACCAGGATCAGGTGCGCTGGGCCGAGCAGGAGCGGGTCAACTGCGAGCAGGCCAAGACGGCCGGTACGCCTAACGACGGCCGCTACCCCGACGACTGCTCGGTGATCTCGCCCCCGTCCCGGGACCAGATCGACGCGAAGTGGTTCCTGCCCTCGACGTTCAACTTCCGGGAGACGTTCGACGCGACGCTCATCCCGTTCGCGGCGATCCTCGCCCTGGTCGGGTTCATCGTCGGCGCGTCCTTCGTCGGTGCCGAGTGGAGCACCGGCGGCATGATGAACCTGCTGCTCTGGCGGCCGAAGCGGCTCACCGTGCTGTTCACCAAGCTGGCCGCGCTGCTCACCGGCATCCTGGCGGTGACGCTGCCCGCCGCGGTGCTGTGGTTCGCCGGGTTCTGGGCGGTGGCCAGCTTCCGGGGCAGCACCGAGAAGATGACCTCGGGGGCCTGGCAGTCGTTCGCCCTGACCGGGCTGCGAGGCGTGGCACTGGTGCTCGTGCTCACCACCATCGGGTTCGCGCTGGCCTCCCTGGGCCGACACACCGCGATGGCCCTCGGCGGCGTGGTCGCGGTGATGGTGGTCTTCCAGTTCGGCCTGGGCATCCTGCTGGAGATGGCAAGCGTGCAGTGGGCCCAGGCGTGGCTGCTCCCCACCTACCTGCTGGCCTGGATGACCAAGAAGGTGACCCTGCAGGACTACGACTCCTGCAACTTCAACTACAGCGGGGAGTGCAACCCGCCGACCCTGGACATCACCTGGCAGCAGTCCTCGGTGCTGCTCGTGGTCGGGACGGTCGTGATCCTCGGTGCCGCGGTCTGGAGCATGCGGCGGCGAGACATCACCTGACGTACGACGACAGCGGCGCGGCCGGCCCGGCCGTCGGGTGTTCCCGACGTGCGGTGCCGGCCGTGCCGGCTACTGCGACAGTGGTCGTCCCTGGTTAGGCTGACCGTCATGCCCGCCGACGCCGCCCCGACCGCTCCCGAGCCGTCCACCGACGCTCGTCCGGGCGACCTGACCGGCGCTGGCACACCGAGCGTCCCGACCCCCCGACCGGCGCCGCCCGTCGAGAGCACCGACGACGCCCGGCCGGCCGAGGACACCGCACCGGCCGACGACGAGGCGCAGCCCGCCGAGCCCGCGGTCGGCCTGACCACCCGCGAACGGGCCATCCTCGCCTTCGAGCAGCAGTGGTGGCGACACGCCGGCGCCAAGGAGCAGGCCGTCCGGGACACCTTCGGCATCTCCTCGACCCGGTACTACCAACTGCTCAACGGACTGCTGGACAATCCGGCGGCGCTGGCCGCCGATCCCGTGCTCATCGGCCGGCTCCGCCGGCTGCGCTCCTCGCGGGCCCGCAACCGCCGACGCTGACCGCCGCCAGCGCTACCTCTTCTCGTACCCCTGCAGGCCGTTGCCGATGGCGAAGAACGTCGGCGCCCACTCGCCGATGAAGATGCCCCAACGGTCGGCGCGCGCCACGCCGGCCTTCTCCAGGTGCCTGGAGAGGAACCAGCTGGCGAACGAGAGACCGATGCTGGCGAAGCCCGCCATGTACATGTGATCCGCCTTGAGCCCTGATTCGTGCAACCGCTTCAACACGCGATCCCCCTGTCGCCGACGGCGGCCCCGACGCGCCCTCCCACCTGCGGAGGAACACCACGGAGGCCAGACATCTGTCACGCTACCGCCGGTGCCGCCGCACGAACGCCGGTTGCCGCGATACCGGGCCGGGGCAGGAATGCGGCAAGGTCCCGGGGGTACGCGACGTCCCGTCCCGGCCGCCGTCGTGCGGCGCGGGGCCGACGGAGGGAGCGGGCGATGAGGGGCAGCAACCCGACGGGGGTCGCGGCGTTGATGCGGGTGTGCTCCGCGTCCACGCCGGCGCCGGGCCGGTCGGTAAACGAGGACCTGGTGTTCCAGTTCGGCCCGCTTGTCGGTGTCCTGGACGGCGCGACAGTGCCGGACGGCTTCGACACCGGCTGCGTCCACGGGCCGGAGTGGTACGTCCGGCACCTGGCCGCTCGGCTCGGTGTGGCCGAGGCGGTCCGTCCGGCGGCCCGCCTGACCAGCAATCTGGCCGCGGCCATCCTCGCCGTCCGTGCCGATCACGGTGGGCAGTGCGACCTCGACCACCCGGGCACCCCGTCCAGCACCGTCTGCCTGCTGCGCGACTGCGGCGACCAGGTGGACTACCTCGTGCTCTGCGACAGCCCTCTGGTGTTGGATGTCGGCGGGCAGGTAAGCGTGGTGACCGACGACCGGCTGGACACGGCGATGGCCGAGCTGCGGCAGACGGTCGCCACCGTGCCGGCAGGTACGGCCGACCCGGTCGCGCGCTTCCGGCACGCGGTGGGCGTCCAACGGGAGCGGATGAACCGCACCCACGGCTACTGGGTGGCGGCGGCCGACCCGGACGCGGCCTTCCACGCGGTGACCGGCACGGTGCCCCGCCGAGGTGCGGCGGCCCTGCGCCGGGCGGCGCTGCTCAGCGACGGTGCGTCCAGCGCGGTCGAGCAGTTCGGGCTGACCGACTGGACGGGACTGCTGGACCTGCTGAGCGCCGACGGGCCGGCCGCCCTGCTCGGCCGGGTCCGGGACGCCGAACGCGATCACCCCGACCGGCTGCGCCGGCACAAGCCCACCGACGACGCCTCGGTCGTGTTCTGCGAGTTCGAACCGGCCGGATGACAACGGAGCGTGATGAGGAACACCCGGCCCGCCCGACCGGCCGGTACCGCTGGCCGGACCGCCAGTGGATGCCCAATGGGGTGGACTTCGGCCGATGGGGGCGGCAGACTGCGGCACGTGGCGGGTGCGGTCCGGCTGGAGCCGGTGGACGAGCGGAATCTGGAGCCGTTGCTCTCCGTAGCGGCTGCCGAGGCTGAGCCGGGCGAGGTGATGCCCCCGGTCGAGGCTCCCGCCGGCTGGTCGCTCGCCCGCCGGGAGGCGTTCCGCGAGTTCCACCGGGCGAGCTTCGCCGGCCTGGACGGCCCGACCGGCTCCCAGATGTACGCGATCCTCGTCGGCGGTGAGGTGGTCGGCATGATCCGGATGACGCGCTGTGACGAGCCCGGCACGGTGGAGACGGGCATGTGGCTCGGCCTCTCGGCACGTGGCCAGGGAGTGGGCGCGGCCGCCCTGCGAGAGTTGCTCAACGTCGCCGCCCGGGCGGGCATGCGGGTCGTGGTCGCCGAGACGACGGCGGACAATGTCGGTGCGGTCGCAGTCCTCGAAAAATGCGGTGCGAAACTGCGCGAGGACGGCGGAAAGGTGCACGCCGAAATCTGCCTGGATTCGACACCTCCCGCCCTCTGAATACCGCGCCAGCCTTTCGTCGTTGCTGGCGTTCCCCGAACTGACCCCCGCGCCGAAGGCCGGCGGTGACCCGGTAGGGCCACCGCCGACCCTGCGATCAGGCCGGGAGCCGGACGATGTCGTAGTCGACGTCCGGGCCGGGCTCGACGTCGAACCGGCCGTTCACCACGTACAGCGCCGAGCCGAGCAGGTCGCCGGTGGCCGGCGACCGCAGGGCCGGGCCGGTGATCTCCCGCCGCACCACCCCGGCGGTGTAGCGGGCGTTCAGCCCGACGACCGCGACGACGTTTGTCAGGTTGCGGATCACGTAGAGGGTGTGGCCCCGCAGCACCAGCCCGTCGGCCCGGTCCACCGAGTAGCCGCCGAGGTCGAAGACACTGCTCGTGCCGGTGCGCGGGTCGACGCGTACCAGCTGGCCGGTCAGCATCTGCGCGACCAGCAGGTCGCCGTCGGGCAGCGCCACGATCCCGTTGTTGAACGCGTCGGGCGTCGCAGCCGGGCCGCTGAGTGGCAGGGTCCGCACCGCGCCGGTGGCGGGCAGCCGCCCACCCGGAAGCAGCGGTACGACGTACAGCACCGGACGGGCCGAGTCGGTGAAGTAGACGGCGCGTCCGGTGATCACGAGGTCGTTGACGATGCTGCCCGGCTCGTCGGTGAACTGGTAGTGGGCCAGTTGGGCGCCGGTCTCGCCGTCGTGGACGCTTGCCGCCCCGGCCGAGAAGTCGGCGCTCCACAGCCGGCCCCGCTCGTCGAGCTTGAGGCCTGCCTTCTCCCGGCCCGGCGTGCCCTCGATGAGCACCGAGCCGCGCCCGGTACGCAGATCGCCCCGCCAGACCGCGCCGTTCCCGACGGACCCGACGTAGACGGTCGTGCCCCGGCCGATCGTCAGCCCCTCGGGGGAGAACCCGTCGGGGAGGGCGATCCGGGACGGGAACGGCGTCGTCGGGTGCGCGGTCGCCGCCGAACCAACAGTGCTGAGGGTGGCCGCCGCCACCAGGGGGACGACGAGAAGAGTGAGCAGCCTGCGCAAGAGGAACACCGCCTGTCGTCGAGTGGATCTCTCCACTGAGGAATGTGTCGCTCTGCTAACGCTCCGGGTACGGCAAAAGGTTGGGTCGATGTTCAGTCCCGGCCGGCGGCGTACGCGGCGAGCCACGCGACCTGGGCCGGGTCCAGCGACGGGCGGACCCGTTCCCGCGCGACCGCCACGTGCGCGGCGGTGACGGTGGCGGCGGCCAGGGACTCCCGCATCGCCGCGAGCGCCGCCTCCCGGACCACCGCCGCGCAGTCCGCCGCCGAGAAGCCGGTCAGCTCCGCGCCGAGGGCCGCCAGGTCGACGTCCGGCGCCAGCGGCACGTGCCGGGACGCGGCCCGCAGGATCTCCGCGCGAGCCGGCCCGTCCGGCGGCGGTACGTAGACCAGTCGTCCCAACCGGCCGGGTCGCAGCAGCGCCGGGTCGACCAGGTCCGGCCGGTTCGTGGCGCCTACCACCACCACGTTGCGCAGCGTCTCCACCCCGTCCAGTTCGGTGAGCAGCGCGGCGACCACCCGATCCGTGGTGCCCCCGTCGGTGGCCTGCCCGCGTACCGGCGCCAACGCGTCCATCTCGTCCAGGAAGATCAGCGTCGGCGCGGCCTCCCGGGCCCGGCGGAACAGCTCCCGTACGGCGCGCTCGCTCTCGCCCACCCACTTGGAGAGCAGCTCCGCGCCCTTCACCGAGAGCACGTTCGCCCGCCCCGACCCGGCGAGCGCGGTGACCAGGTACGTCTTGCCGCAGCCGGGTGGCCCGTAGAGCAGCACGCCGCGCGGTGGCTGCACGCCGAGGCGGGCGAACGTGTCCGGGTAGGTGAGCGGCCACAGCACCGACTCGGTGAGCGTCTGCTTGACCTCGGTCAGGCCGCCGACGTCGTCCAGGGTCACCGACGCCAGCTCCAGGGTGGACGCGGCCATCGTCGTCGGCCGGACCACCTCCAGGGCGGCCGCGAAGTCGGCCATCGCCACCGTCGGCGTCCGCGCGGACTTCTGGCGCAGCGCCGCGCGTACCCCGGCCTCCCGGACCAGCGCGGCCAGGTCCGCCGCCACGAACCCGGGGGTACGCGCGGCCACCTCGTCCAGCCGGACGTCGTCGGCGAGCGGTACCTGCCGGGTCAGCACTGTGAGCTGTTCGCGGCGCAGGGCCGGGTCGGGCAGCGGGACGCTGATCCGCAGCGACAGCAGGTCCGGTGCGCGCAGCGCCGGGTCGACAGCCTCGGGCCGGCCGGTGGTGCAGACCACTGCGACGCCGACCCGGACGGTCTCCGCGAGCACCTGTCGGAACACGGTGGCCAGCGGGCCGGGCTCGTCCGCCGGGGCCAGCGCCTCCACATCGGTGACCAGCAGCACCGCCGGTCCGCCTGCCCGGACCGCCGTCGCCGCGGCACGCAGCCGGTCGGTGGCGGCCTGGTTGGTGAGCGCGGCCACCTCGGGCGCCCACAGCGGGTGGACGCGGGCGCCCACCCGGGCCGCGACCGCTCGCACCAGCGCCGACTTCCCGGAACCGGCAGGCCCGGACAGCAGCACGCCCAGCGAGATGGTGGTGCCCAGCCGGCCCAGCACCTCCCGGTGGTGGAAGCCGAGATCGAACAGCTCGGTCAGCTCCTCGGCCTGGGCCCGCAGGCCGGGCAGCTCGTCCACGTCGGGAGCGTCGGGTGCGTCGGGCGTCCGGTCGGCCGTCGGCGCCGCATCCACCGCCGCGGCCGACCGGGCGGGGACGGGCTCACCGTGGGTGGCCGGGCCGTGCTCCCAGGCGACCACCGTGTCCATGGTGACGAGCGAACCGGCGGACGGGTCGACGGTGACCACTGTGAGCAGGGTGCTGGTCCAGGCGAAGCCGACGGTGGTGGCGAGGCTGCGCCGAGCCGCCTCGACGAGGCTGCGCGTCGAGGCGTCCGGCAGCACGTCCTGCGGCAGCAGCGACACGTCGTCGCCCGCCGTGACCACCTTGCCGAGCAGGGCGAGCCGGAGCATCTCCGGGCTGACCGCCGCCACCACCTCCACCGGCCCGGTCAGCGTGACCCGACCCGCCGGGGTCAGCGGCAGCGGCGACACCCGCACCGAGGCGCCGTCCCGCAGGCCCAGGTTGCCCAGCGTCAGGTCGTCGGCGTACAGCAGGGCGCTGCTCGCGTCGCCCCCGGCCGCCGCGGCGATCCCGGCGGTCTCCCGGCGACCTGCCAGACGTACCGGGTCGCCGGGGCGCAGCCCCAGGGCGGTCAGCGCCTCCGGGTGCAGCCGCACGACGCCCCGTCGGGCGTCCAGCGCCGCGGGCCGCAGGCTCGCCGTCAGGGTCAGGTCGGGTTGGGCCACCGCCCGACCGTAGCCGCCGTCCGCCGGTCGAGGCGATCAGCGCCGCGGATCCAACTCGTCCAGCAGCGACGGGTCCCGCCGGATCAGCTCCGCCAGGCGGGCCGCCGGGTCCGGGGTCAACCCGTCCGGGCCGGGTGCCCACTCCGGCACCGTCCGACCGGACAGCGGCCAGGACGGCGGGGGTTGCACCGGGGCCGCCGGCGGTTCCGGGCCGACCGTGACGTCCGCGCCGTTCCAGGACACCCGCATCGGGTACGTCCGACCGTCGTACTCGACGCGGACGGTCACCGCCAGGCCCGGGTGGACGCCGACGACCTGGCGGACCGCCTCGGCGACCTCCTCGACCGGACCCCATCCGACGTCGCCGACGCTCTCCCGTTCCGCGTGCCGACCGTCGTGCCGGGCGGGCCCGGCGTTGCGCCCACCAGTGGCGGGGTCCTGCCCAGCGGTCGGGCCGGGCGGTGGCGCGGTGTCGTCACGATCGGTGACCCGCCGGCGCAGCGCCTCCTCGCGCCGGGCCAGCCGGGCCAGCGTCTCGTCCAGGTCGCCCCTCACCAGATCACCCCTTCCCGCCACGGCCGGAGCCGGTCGGCTCAGGCCTTCCTGTCCCGGGTGGCCCGCTCCAACGCGCGATCCAGGACGACCAGCAGGGCGTCCCGCACCGAGAGCCGGTCCCGAGCGTCGAACTGCACCAGGGGCACGTGATCACCGATGGCGAGCGCCCACCGGATCTCGCCGAGTTCCAGGGCCAGTCGCCCGTCGAACGCGTTCACCCCGACCACGAACGGCAACCCGGCCCGCTCGAAGAAGTCGATCGCCGGGAAACAGTCGTCCAGCCGGGCGCTGTCGACCACCACCAGCGCGCCGAGCGCACCCCGGGCCAGGTCGTCCCACATGAACCCGAACCGTGCCTGCCCAGGAGTGCCGAACAGGTAGAGCTTCAGGCTGCGGTCGATGGTCACGCAACCGAAGTCCATCGCCACAGTCGTGGTGGTCTTGGTCGACCGTACGCCCGGGTCGTCCACGCCGATCCCGGCGCTTGTCATCTCGGCTTCGGTGGTCAACGGCGCGATCTCGGAGATCGCCCCGACCGTGGTGGTCTTGCCCACCCCGAACCCGCCGGCGACGAGAATCTTGACCGGCACGGGCGGCGCCGCCGGTGACCTGTTGGTCGGCCCGGCGCCGGCCGGCGGCCGGTACGGCGGTGGCGGCCCGGCCGGCGGCGGCGTGGCACGCCCGACCGCTCCCGGAGTGCCCGGGGCCGTGCTGTATCGGGCGGTGGCGCTGTTGCCGGCGAGTCCTCCGATCGGGACGACAGGCCATTCAGGAGATCGCACGAAGTCCATCAATCACTCGCAGGATGAGGTCGGGGTCGAAGGCGTCGTTGGCGTCGGTGACATGTACGTCCAGGTGCCCGGCGGCCCGCAGGTCGCCGACCAGGACCCGGGTCACGCCGAACTGCAGCCGGGTCCGGGCGGAGAGTTCGGCCACCGAGATCGGCTCGACGGAGAGCGCGATGATCGCCTGGAGCTCCGGCGCCAGCAGGCCGACCGGCGGTTCGGTCCACCGGCCGCCGTCCGGGCGCAGGGTCACCTGCGTCTCCAGCCCGATCGCCGGATCCGCGCCGGCAACCCGTCCGGAGGTGAGCACGAACGGTCGCGGACCTGTCGGGCCGTCACCGCCCTGCTCCGGCTCCGGCGCCGCCGGCGCGCCGCCCCCACCCGGGTGCGGCGTGCGCAGGTAGGGGCGGATCCGGGTCCCGGGCTCCGGGTCCGGATCCTCGCCGGCGACGTCGGGCGTCACTGCTGGACGGCGTTCTTCAGCTCGACGATCAGTCGCGGGGTCAGCGCGCCACCGGCCCGACCGGCGAAGAGCGTCATCTCGTACGCGACTGTGCCCAGGTTCGCCGACCGGTCGGCGACGACGCCGAGCACGGAACCACTGCTGATGGCGCTGATCAGCAGGTAGCCGTCGGCCATGTCCACGATCACCCGGTTCAGGCCGCCGAGCGCGTACCAGCTGGCCGCGCCGCCGGCGAGGCTGGTCATGCCGGAGACCACGGCGGCCAGCCGCTCCGCGTTGGACCGGTCCTTGATCGCCGACATGGCCATCAGCAGCCCGTCCGAGGAGACCGCGATCGCCTCCACCACCCCCGCCGTGCTGGAGGTGAAGGAGTCCAGCAGCCAGTTGAACGTGCGCGCCTCGGGACTGAGGTCCCCGACGCCGGGCTGGCTCTGGTGGTCGACGTTGTCGTGCAGGAAGGGGCTGGTCACCGTGATGATCCTTCTTCGTTCCGACGGTCTGGGCTGACTTCGAGGAGAGCACGGGCGACGCCCGCCTCGAACTCGGTGATGAGGTCGCGTACCTCGGCCGGGTCCCCCAGGTGGGTGCTGGGCGGCTGGCAGGGCGGGGAGACAGTGAGGTTGGCGCCGGGCACCCGGCGGCTCAACCGGGGACGACCCCTGGTGACTCCGGCGGTGTCCGCCACCGTGGGGCCGAGGCCGCCCGGGGTGGCGGGCAGGTCGACTGTCGCGCCCGGGTCCGCCACCGTGGGGTCGGAGTTGGTGGCCGGCTCGGTGGCCGGCCGCATCGACCACTGCCCGCCGGGGCGGCCGGCCGGCGGGACGCTCAGCTCCGCCCGGCGTACACCGGACTGGAACGCCTCGACAAGTGCGCGGGCGGCGTCCGGGTCGGCGCCTGTGGCGTCGACAGGCCTGGCCGGCGCGGCGGAGGCGGGAAGGCTGGCCCCGGGCACCCGCTGCCGCACGCGGGGGCCGGAAGCCGCACCCGCCGCCGTCGTGGAGGTCGTCGTCGGCGTCGCAGCTACGGTTGCGGTTGCGGGGCTGTCCACGACGGCGGCCGGACCCTGTGCCGCAGCGACGGGAGCGCCTGTGTCCACCGGTTCCCGGGCGCCGAACGCGTCCCAGGAATGGCCCGACTCCAGGCTGCGGGTGGCCCGGCTGAGCAGGTCCGTGTCGAATCCGGCGGGCGCCGCGACGGCGGTACGGGAGCGGGCTTCGCGGGTGGAGTCGAGAGCCGGCCGTCGCCCCCGGTCCGGTACGGCGGCCCGGGCAACAGTCACCCCGGCTCGGTCGGCGCGGCGCACCACCAGCGACGTCTGCGGGATCTCCACCTGCGCTGTCACCCCGCCACCCACCGTTGCGGCAAGGCTCACCTCCCAGCCGTGACGACGGGCCAGCCGGCCCACCACGAAGAGGCCGAGCACCTCGGTCGGCGCCAGGTCGAGACGTTCGCGCCTGGTGAGCCGGGCGTTCTCCTCGGCCATCCGCTGTTCGCTCATGCCGATGCCGTTGTCGATGACCGTGATCCGGGCGCCCCGTCCGGAGGTCTCGCCGGCCACCAGCACCCGGGTGTGCGGCGGGGAGAAGACCGTCGCGTTCTCCATCAGCTCGGCCAGCGCCAGGACGAGGTCACCGATGACCGCGGGAGCGGCGGCGATGCCCGCCGGCACCTGCACCTCGACGCGGGTGTAGTCCTCGATCTCGCCGAGCGCCAGCCGGACCACGTCCGCCAGTGGCACCGGCGCGGTGTGCGCGTCGGCGCCGGCCGAGCCGGAGAGCACCACAAGGCTGCCGGCGTTGCGCCGCAGGCGGCTGGAGATGTGGTCGAGCCGGTACAGGTGCTCCAGGCGACCCGCGTCGGCCTCCTGCTGCTCCAGCCGGTCGATGAGCGCGAGCTGCCGGCCCACCAGATTCTGCGTACGCCGCCCGACGTGGCCGAACATCTGCGCCACGTTGCGCCGGCCGGCGACCTGCCGCTCGACGAGCTGAGCCGCCGTGTTCTGCACCCGGTCGAACGCCTTGGCCAGGTCACCGATCTCGTCGTTGGACCGGATGACCACCGGCTCCAACCGGACCGACTGGACGTGCTCCATCTCGTCGTCGGTGACCCGGACCAGCTCCGCCTCGGCGACCCGGGCGACCCGGTCCGCGGAGCGGGTGAGCTGCGTCAGCGGTCGGGCCACCGTCCGCGCGACAGCCGCGCTGAGCAGCACCACGAGCGCCAGGATCAGCGCCGCGGCGGCACCCACCAGGTACGCGGCGGTCAGCGCGCGCCGCTGGTCGGCCTTCACCTCGGCGAGAACGTCGGCGACGAGCTTCTTCTCGACGAACTGCCCGAGCCGGATCATCGTGCGGACGGCCGGGAACAGCGCGTCCATCGGCACGTCGCGGACCGCGCCTGCTGGGTCCCGAGCGCTGGTGATCAGGAAGTCGGGGCTGGTACGCGCGGCCACCGCCGCGTCGTTGAGCTGGGCCACCTTGAGCTGCTCGGGCGTGATCAGGGTACGGAAGCGCAGGTTGTCGACCTGGAGGGCGGCGATGCAGGCCACGTACCCGGCTGTGGTGTCCGGGCTGCCGATCGCCTTGACGAGGATGCTCAGGGTGGCGCACGCGCCCAGGCCCTCGTCGGCGCGCAGCAGCCCGTCCAACGCGAGCACCTGGCGGCCGGGCAACGTCTCGGTGTCCACGCTGTAGACCAGTCGCAGCGACTCGATCAACCCCCTGTTGACGGGGCCGAACGCGTCCATCACCTGACCGGGGTTCGCGACTCCGGCCAGCACGGCCGTCCGCAGGTCGACGAGACTGGACACCCCGTTGAGCGCGTGGTCGACCCGCTCGGTCAGCGCGTCGCTGCCGTCGGCCCGCAGGTCGGCCACCCGGTCGTCCACGTCGGCGGCCTTGCGGATCAGTTCGGAGCGTTCGACCCGGCCGAGGAGGAAACCGACCGACAGGATGCGTTCCTGTTGCAGGTCCTGGACGAGGCTACCGACCCGGCTGGCGAGCCGTACCTGCTCGGTGATGTCGGCGGCGCGTTGCGCGGCGGCCACCCGCTCCAGCACCACGGGCACCGCGAGGCCGACCATGCTGAGCAGCGGGATCACCACGAGCAGCGCGAGCTTGCCGCGGATCCGAAGCCTACCGAGAAGCATCGAACGGCCCCCACTGCGCGAGGATCGGCTCCTGGACCGCGCCGACCGGCTGCAGCGGTCGAGGGTCGGCCGGTGGACCGGTCGGGGCCGGCGGTTGCCAGGGGTCGCCGGGCGGCGGGGCGGCGGGGCTGCCGGCGTCCGGCGTGGCGGCCCGCCGACGTGCGCGTCGACCGGCGGCGATCAGCAGCCCGGCGAGCCAGGCCAGCAGCAGCGCGGCTGCCACGCCCGCCCCGCCGGCCAGCCAGCGGTCCCGGGCCAGTCCGTCGGTCCGCTCGGTGAGCAGCGCGTCCAGTTCGCCGAGGATGACCGGCTGGAGCTGCCGCGCGGCGTTTCGCGAGTTGAGTGCGGCGGCGGTCAGTTGAACCTGGTCGATGGCGCCGCTGGCGCTCGGGGTCGAGTACAGGGCCAGCGTCTCCACGGACCGCTGATAGGAGTCCAGTGGGGTCAGCACGTTGGCGCCCAGGTCGGTGCTCTCCGAGCTGTCCACGGCGGAGCGCAGGTTGTCGACCACGTCTCCCGCAGGCGCCAGGGCGGCCACCCGCAGACCGGTCAGCTCCATGAGGCCGCGGGTCCGTTCGGCGGCCGGTCGTCGGGTGGCGAGCGCGCCCAGGTCCGCGAGTCGGCCGGCGGCCACCACCGCCTCGGGCAGCTTCTGGCCGGCGCTGTCCTGGAGGAAGAACGAGTCGGCGCCCGGGTCCCGGCCCAGCCCCGAGCTCTCCCGGACCTTGCCGTGCAGGGCGAGCAGCAGGTCGGTGACCTCGCCGTACGCGGTGTAGGCGGCTTCCGGGTCGGCGGGGCTGCGGCCGCGCAGCGCCTCCACCTTGGCCCGGAGCCCGGCCCATCTCTCCTGGCTGCGCAGTTGCCCGCCGATGCGGGCGTCCACCGAGGCGGCCTGCTCGACCGCACGGGTCAGCGGCTCGCCGGGGACGGGGCGTCCGGCGACAGCCGCGGACTGGGCCTCCACCAGCGCCTCGGTGACCGGAGCCAGGGCGCGCAGGTACTGCACGCCGAGCCGCTCGGAGTCGGCCAGGCTCCGATCGTCGCCGGTCTGCCGCCAGGTGGATGCGAAGAGCAGCCCCACCGGCGCCAGCAGCGCGACGATGAGCAGCAGCGGCAGCGACCGGCCCAGCACGGACGTCCGTCGACGGGCCCGCGGCGCGGGGACTGTCATGGTGTGTCTCCTCCGGCGTCGGGCGGGGGATCGGCGCGGTGTCGGGCTCGCCGACAGGTCCCGTCCACCGGACCGGAAAACTAACCGAACCCCGCGTGGGCCGGTTGGTTGCCGGTGAGTCAGGTTTGCGTCAGTTCGAGCGATGTCACCGTTCGTCACGGTTGCGCGCACGCTCTGTCCCGTCCGTGGGTGTGACATGAAGGGATCGAGGGTGATATCCGCGTTAGATCGGAATTCACGGGATCCGAACTCAACTCACTGGCCCGCCACGGACGATGCGCGATTGCACCGGCCCGGAGCACCGATCGGGGCAACCGGACGGACGTACGGCGGATCTCAGCCAACGCTCAGGCTGTGAGCCGTACCGTGTGCCGCATGAGAGCGCCGTCGCCGGCCGCGTGGTTCCGGCGTGCCCTGCCCACCCGCCGCCGCGTGATCGCCGCGGCGGTGGTCGTCGTGCTGCTGGCGGCCGCCGTGACCTGGGCGGTGTGGCCGCAGGGATCGGACGTACGCACCCAGAGCGCGATGCTCACCGTCCGCTCCGGACCGTCCGGTGACCAGCCCGTCGACCTGGACACCACCCTCTACCTGCCGGATGACGCGTCGTCCGGTCGGAAGGTCCCGGCGGTGCTGTTGGCGCACGGGTTCGGCGGGACCAAGGAGTCGGTGCGTTCCGACGCCGAGGAGTTCGCGGGGCGCGGGTACGCCGTGCTCACCTGGACCGCGCGGGGTTTCGGCCGCAGCGGCGGCGAGATCCACCTGGACAACCCGGACTACGAGGTGCGCGACGCCCAGCGGCTGCTGGACTGGCTGGCCGCCCGGCCCGAGGTACGCACCGACGCCCCCGGCGACCCGAAGGTAGGCGTGGTCGGCGGCTCGTACGGCGGCGGGTTGGCGCTGCTGCTTGCCGCCCAGGACCGCCGGGTGGACGCGATCGTGCCCATGATCACCTGGAACGACCTGTCCCGGGCGTTCCTGCCGGAGAGCACCGGTGGAGCGCCCACCGAGGGCGTGTTCAAGAAGGGCTGGGCGGGTCTCTTCTTCGGTGGGGGCGGCAACGTGGGTTCCGGCCCGGCCGGACTCTCCGGTGCGACAGCCGCCCAGCCGCAGGGGGCGCCGGCGTCGGCCGGCCCGCCCAGCCCGGGGCCGGGCCAGGGTCCGGGCACCGGTTCCGGGGGCGCCCCGGCCGGTGCCGCCGATCCGTCCTGCGGACGGTTCGCCGCCGACGTGTGCGCCGCGTACCTGCGGATCGCCACCGCCGGCCGCGCCGACCAGGCGGCCGTGGACCTGCTGCGCCGCTCCAGCCCGGCGGGTGTCCTGGATCGGATCAAGGCCCCCACCCTGCTGGTGCAGGGCGAGGCGGACACCCTCTTTCCCCTCGATGAGGCGGACGCGAACGCGAAGGGCATCGCCGCCACCGGCACCCCGGTACGCGTCGCCTGGTTCACCGGCGGGCACGACGGCGGCAGCGGACCCCGCTCCGACGAAGACCGGGTGAAGTTCCTGACCGTCCAGTGGCTCGACCACTACGTCAAGGGCGAGGGGAACGCGCCGGGCGACGACTTCACCTGGTCGCGGATCGCCGGCTTCGACGCGCTCGACCGGGGTCTGGTAGCCACCGGTTTCCGCCGGGCCGACTATCCGGGCCTGACCGGCAACGCCCGCCGCGACGTCACGGTCGCCGGCCCGGCGCAGCCGATCGCCAATCCGCCGAACGGCAACCCGGCCGCCATCTCCTCGATCCCGTTCGCCGGTGGCCTCGCCTCGCTGCTGGACGGGGTGGCCGGCGACGTGCCCGGCCAGCACGCGCGCTTCGAGTCGGCGCCGCTCACCGAGGCGGTCGACGTGGCGGGAGCGCCAACGGTGACCGTCCGGGCCGCCTCGCCGACCGGGGAGGCGGTGCTCTTCGTCAAGCTCTACGACGTAGACCCCGACGGCACGGCGACGCTCCCGAACGGACTGGTCGCCCCCGTTCGGCTCACCGGCCTGCCGAAACAGGTCCAGGACGCCCGCCCGGTCACCGTGACGCTGCCCGGGATCGTCCGCCGGGTCGAGGCCGGGCACCGGCTGCGACTGGTGGTCGCCAGCTCCGACCAGGCGTACACCACCCCGGCCGCGCCCACCGTCTACACGGTGGCCGCGGACGGCGCGGTCAGCCTGCCCACAGTCGCCGGCGAGCCGATCCCCACCGCGGCGACGATCTGGCGTTGGGTGCTGGCCGGCCTGCTGGCCGCCATCGTGATCGGGCTCGTCGTGGTCGTCGCCGTGGTCCGCCGCCGGCACCGACGCCAGGACCGCTCCGTGCATCAGGAGTACGCGGACACGCCGCTGGCCGTGCGCGCGCTGCGCAAGGAGTACGCCGACGGCTTCGTCGCGGTGTCGAACGTGGACTTCGAGGTGCACCCGGGTCAGGTGGTGGGTCTGCTCGGGCCGAACGGCGCCGGCAAGACCACCACCCTGCGGGTGCTGATGGGGCTGACCCAGCCGACCGCCGGGGAGATCTACGTGTTCGGCCGTCGGCTGGTGCCCGGCTCGCCGGTGCTGTCCCGGATCGGGGCGCTGGTGGAGGGGCCCGGATTCCTGCCGCACCTGTCGGGTCTGGACAACCTGAAGGCGTACTGGCGGGCCACCGGCCGGCCCTGGGAGGACGCGCACTTCGACGCGGCCCTGGAGATCGCCGGGCTGGGCGACTCGGTGCACCGAAAGATCAAGAACTACAGCCACGGCATGCGTCAGCGGCTCGCCATCGCCCAGGCCATGCTGGGCCTTCCCGAGCTGCTGGTGCTGGACGAGCCGACCGACGGGCTCGACCCGCCGCAGATCGCCGAGATGCGCCGCGTCCTCCAGCGCTACGCCACCGATGGTCGGGCGGTGCTGGTCTCCAGCCATTTGCTGGCCGAGGTCGAGCAGACCTGCACGCACGCCGTGGTCGTGAACAAGGGCCGGATCGTGGCGTCCGGGCCGGTGCAGGAGATCGTGGGCGAGTCGCCGAGCGTGCTGTTCGACGTCTCCGACCCGGTGGCGGCGCGGGCGGTACTGGACCGGCTGCACGGCGTACGCGTGCTGCCGGAGAGCGACGGGCAGCTCGTGGTGGACACCAACGGCACCGCCCGCAGCGAAGTGGTGGCCGAGCTGGTGCGTGCCGGTATCGGCGTGGACCGGGTGGTGCCCCGGCGACGCCTGGAGGACGCGTTCCTCGCCCTGGTGGGCGACAACTCACGGGGAAGCGGTGACAGGTGATGGTTGTTACCGACGCGGGTGAGGCCCGGGGCTACCGGCCCTCGGCCACCATGCCCTTCGCGGCGGAGTTCCGCCGGCAGGCGTCCCGGCGGCGGACCCAGCTCGCACTCGGGTTCATGGTGCTGCTGCCGCTGATCATCCTGGTCGCCTTCCAGTTCAACTCCGGCGGTGACGACGACAACGGCAACAACGAGTTCGCCAGCCTGGTCGACCTGGCCACCTCCGGAGGGCTCAACTTCACCCTCTTCTCCATCTTCGTGTCGGCGTCGTTCCTGCTGGTGGTCGTCGTCGCGCTGTTCTGCGGCGACACGGTGGCCAGCGAGGCGAGCTGGGGCAGCCTGCGCTACCTGCTTGCCGTTCCGGTGCCCCGGGCCCGCCTGCTGACGGTGAAGCTGGTGGTCGCGCTCGCGTACTCGGGTCTGGCCCTGCTGCTGTTGGCCGGCACCGCCCTGCTGGCCGGCACTCTGCGCTACGGCTGGTCGCCGCTGCGCAGCACCGTCGCCGCCGAGCTGGAGCCGGGCGAGGGGCTGCTCCGGCTGCTGGCCGTGCTCGGCTACCTGGCGGTCGTACTCCTGGTGGTGGCCGGTCTTGCGTTCCTGCTGTCGGTGACGACGGACGCCGCACTGGGCGCGGTCGGCGGAGCGGTCCTGCTCTGGATCCTGTCCAGCATCCTGGACCAGATCACCGCCCTGGGCGCGCTGCGCGACTTCCTGCCAACCCACTTCAGCACCGCCTGGCTGGGACTGCTGTCCACGCCGGTGCAGACCGACGACGTCGTCCGCGGCTGCATCTCGGCGATCAGCTACGCCACGCTGTTCTGGGGACTGGCGTTCTGGCGGTTCACCCGCAAGGACATCACGTCGTAGCCGCCCTCCAGGCGCTGACGCCGATCCGGCCGGTGTTGCCCACGTCGACAGGCCCATCCGGGTCGATCTCCTGGGCCGGCTGCCCGGCGGCGGGCGCGACAGTCAGGTACGCCCCGGCGGTGGCCACCACCTCGGAATCGGTGACCAGGTTGCGCCAGAGGACGGTGGCGACGGCCCGCTCGCCCCACTGCAGCGTCACCGGCTTCGGCGGCTGGTCGAAGCCCGACGTGATCTCCTTTGCACCGTTGACCACACTCAGGATGATCGGCTTGCGCTGCTCGTCCAGGACCCACAGCACCGGGTAGCCGTTGAGCTGGTAGGGGCGCCCACCGCAGTTGATCAGCTCCACGCCGAGGGCGCGCAGGCCCATCGCCGCGTCCCCTCCGGTGGACCGGATCCGCACGCCGGAGGCCGGGCAGTTGGCCAGCGGGTCGATGCTCGCCGACGGGGCCGCGGTCACGCGCGGGGGCGGCGGCGGGCCCGGGGGATCCCCGCCCTGATAGCCCTCCTCGCCGATGGTGCAGGCGGCGAGCAGGAGAACTGCCGCGACCGCAGCGACCGCCGCGCTGGCCCGTCGCCGTGCTGCCGTCTGTCTGATCATCCGCCGATCCTCGCCCACGAGAGCGTCCCCCGCCGCCCGCCCCCGCCCGCGCCGCCCGCCCCCGCCGCCCGTCCGGCCCGTGCGGGTCGCCCGCGCCGCCCGCCCCCGCCGCCCGTCCGGCCCGTGCGGGTCGCCCGCGCGTGCGGCCGGCGTGCCGTCCGTCCGGCCCTCGTGCGTTGCCCGCGTGCCACCCGCGCAACGCCGTGCCGCGCCGCCCGGCCCGCGCGCGTACTGCTGGCCGGAGCCTATAGAGCTGCCTCATATCTGGGGCGGCGTCACCGCCCCTCCCACTGCGGCCACAACCCCCGGACCGAGGAGATCTTGGACAGTTTCCGTCATTGGGGCGGGCTCAACCGGTGGTTGCAACACCCTTCCGTTTTCTTCGTTGGGGTGGTTATGGCGTCGAGGTTGAGCCCGCTGGAGCGGGAACAGATCG